>JBBSSH010000015.1:0-97975 GCA_038242265.1 Propionibacteriales bacterium | reverse complement strand
GGCCAGGAGTTGGGTCGAGTTGGGTTCGACAGGAGGCCGACCGTGGCCTGAGAACGTGGCAGTCGCCTTGGTCTACTTCGAGCACGACGCCCTGTTCCCTCCCAGCCAGGCGCATGCCTTGACCGAGCACTTGGGTCATCCTCGGGTGGAAGTGGTGCCAGGAGCCGCTCACGCCGGTCTGCTCACTCATCCGGAGGCCACCGGCCAGGCCATTCTTCGGCTCGTCCTGGGCGGTCGCTCCGCGGGAACGGAACTGTCGTACCGGTTGCCTCAGGCAAGCCACCCAGAGTCGACCTCGTCGGGGAACGCGGTCATCCAGTAGTCCGGCAACACGTCCTTGAGCGTCTTCCACACGATGGCCGTGACATCGCGAGGATCGGCCACGCCCACCTTGACGTCAGGACCGTGCACGGCCAGCCGCTCGCGACACACCCCGCACGGGCTGAGCACGATGACACGACCGTCCGGCCCACGGTGCAGACACACCGACGCGACAATCGGTTGGTCCAACCGGAAGGCCGCGCAGAACGGCTCGAGCTCATGGCACACCTCGACGGAAGGATTCATGACCTCCGGCGCTGTGCCGGTGAGCACTGTCCCGTCTCCCAGCACCATGGCCGCGGCACCAGCGTGCTCTTCTCCCGGGAAACGTTGCACGATCAGTGAGCGGCACGCCTCGACGGCTCGATCCAGCAGTTCGGCTTCCATGGG
This sequence comes from Propionibacteriales bacterium, assembly GCA_038242265.1. Lineage (GTDB taxonomy): Bacteria > Actinomycetota > Actinomycetes > Propionibacteriales > Nocardioidaceae > Nocardioides. Next base: position 97,264 of record JBBSSH010000015.1, on the reverse strand, counting down.
AATGAACCTAGTGGTGCCTTGTACGCCGCTCTCGGGCGCCGCATCCCCCGAACCCGGGCTCGGGTCGAGTCTCTGTACGAGGTGTTCGGCCATGTCGACGACCGGCTCATATCCCAGCCCGGCATAGATCTTGTTGGAGATCGGGTTGGCCTGGTCGGTGAACAGGCACATCCGGTGGCCCTCGTCGAGTCCACGGCGGGTCAGCTCACCCACCACGTGGGACGCGAGGCCACGCCCGCGGTGCTCCTGCGGCGTGTACACCGGCCCGATCCGGCTCACACCGTAGGCGGGGAGACTGGCACCGCTGAGGTGGGCGATCTCTCCGCCAGGCAGCTCCCACAGCCACTCGACACCCTCCCGGATCCGCACGAGGACTGACTCGAGCGTGTTGTGGTCACCTGCATCGGGATCCGGCTCACGCCCGGCCTGTTCGTCGGCCTCGGCGTGGAACGCGCGGAACCACGACAGCACCAGCTCTGCGTCCTCCTCGGTGGCTCGACGCAGGGCTCCCGCCGGAGCCGACGGCACCTCGACCGTGCGGGCCTCCCACAGTCGTGATTGCTTACCCATCACCAGCGTGGCGTCGTTCAGCCGCGCGGTCTCCTCGGCCAGCACCCGCGCGCCGGGCAGGGCACCATTCGCGCCGCCGAGGAACTCACCCCGTTCGAACAGTGCCGCCGCGAGCGCCGCGGCAGCAGCATCGGTCATCACCGTGGCGAACGTCGGGTACGGTGGAAATGGTGCGGTTCGCATCGCCGCGCTGACGACCTCTCCAGCATCGTCACGGACGATCGCCCACCAGCGCGTGAACGGCTTTCCGTCCGCAGACCAGGAGTCCGAACCGGCCGCAATCTCCCGTGCAGTCCTCTCGGAGACGCTCGCAATCACACTGCCCAGGACCGGGTCCGAGGCCAGCAGCACGCCGGCCGCATCGAGGAAGGGCTGCGGGGCGTCGTAGAACTCCAGATCCATGACCGCACGCTAGCGAGCAGTGCCGTGCTGGGGTAACTGATTTTCCCACGCCGCTGCGCCCTCCATAGACTGCGCGCCATGACTGAGACCCCCGCTTCCCCAGGTACGGACGAGACCAGCACCGATCCGCGTGCTGCCGACGTACCCGAGCGTCCGGCGCTCGAGGGTCTGGAGGACAAGTGGGCCGCCTCGTGGAAGTCCGAGGGCACCTACCGATTCGACCGCACCCGCAGTCGCGAGGACGTCTACTCGATCGACACGCCGCCGCCGACCGTCAGCGGGTCGCTGCACGTGGGGCATGTCTTCTCCTACACCCACACCGACCTGATCGCGCGCTACCAGCGGATGCAGGGCAAGACCGTCTTCTACCCCATGGGTTGGGACGACAACGGTCTGCCGACCGAGCGTCGTGTGCAGAACTACTTCGGTGTCCGCTGCGATCCGAGCCTGCCCTACGAGGCCGACTACACGCCACCCGAGAAGCCCGACGCCAAGAAGCAGGTGCCGATCAGCCGGCCGAACTTCGTCGAGCTCTGCGAGCAACTCGTCGAAGAGGACGAGAAGGTCTTCGAGGCCCTGTGGCGACGGCTCGGTCTCTCCGTGGACTGGGAGCAGAGCTACACCACGATCGGGCCCAAGGCTCAACGGGTCAGCCAGACTGCTTTCCTGCGCAACTTCGCACGCGGCGAGGCCTATCTCCAGGAGGCACCGACCCTCTGGGACGTCACCTTCCAGACTGCAGTCGCCCAGGCCGAGCTCGAAGCCCGCGACTACCCCGGCCACTACCACCGCATCGCCTTCCACCGCCCGGACGGCAGCCCGATCCACATCGAGACCACCCGGCCGGAGCTGGTCCCCTCGGTCGTGGCGCTGATCGCACACCCCGATGACGAGCGGTACACCGAACTTTTCGGCACCACCGTGACGTCGCCCATCTTCGGTGTGGAGATCCCGGTGCTTGCCCACCCCGCCGCAGAGCCTGACAAGGGTGCCGGCATTGCCATGTGCTGCACGTTCGGTGACCTCACCGATGTGATGTGGTGGCGCGAGCTCGACCTGCCGGTGCGCACCGTGATCGGACGCGACGGTCGGATCCTGCGAGACGTCCCCGAGTGGCTGTCGGCACCGGAGGCTGCGTCCGCCTATGGCGAACTGATCGGCAAGACGACGTTCAGCGCCCGCGAGGCGATGGTCACGATGCTGCGTGACTCGGGTGAACTGGACGGCGAGCCCCAGGCGACCCAGCGGATGGCCAACTTCTACGAGAAGGGTGACAAGCCGCTCGAGATCGTCTCGACCCGCCAGTGGTACATCACCAACGGCGGCCGCAACAGTGACATCCGCACCGACATGCTCGACCGCGCCACCGAGATCCAGTGGCTCCCGGCACACATGAAACACCGCTACGACAACTGGGTCGGCGGACTCAACGGCGACTGGCTGATCTCACGTCAGCGCTTCTTCGGCGTGCCCTTCCCGGTCTGGTATCCCCTCGACGACGACGGCGAGCCCGACTATCTCCACCCACTCATGCCGAGCGAGGCCGATCTTCCCATCGACCCGTCCACGCAGGCCCCCGGTGGCTATGACGAGGACCAGCGCGGCAGGCCCGGGGGCTTCGTCGGAGATCCCGATGTGATGGACACGTGGGCCACGTCCTCCCTCACCCCACAGATCTCCGGCGGTTGGTTGAGCGACGAGGATCTCTTCGCCAGGGTCTTCCCGATGGATCTGTGCACGCACGCGCACGACATCATCCGGACCTGGTTGTTCTCCCGCGTCGTACGAGCCCACTTTGAGCACCACGCTGCTCCGTGGACCCACGCAATGATCTCCGGATTCATCACCGACCCGGATCGCAAGAAGATGTCGAAGTCGAAGGGCAACGTCGTCGTCCCGACAGAGATCCTCGACAAATACGGCGCAGACGCGGTCCGATGGCGCGCCGCCATTGCCCGGTCCGGCCAGGACTCGCCCTTCGACGAGACCCAGATGAAGGTCGGTCGACGGCTGGCCATGAAGGTTCTCAACGCCTCGAAGTTCGTCCTGGGCAACGTTGGTGCCACCGCACTGACCCCCAGTGCTGTCAGCGCCCCGGTCGACTGCGCCTTGTTGGGGCGACTGGAGTCGGTGGTGCGCAAGGCGACTGACGCGTTCGACGCCTACGACTACGCCAGCGCTCTTGAGGGGACCGAAAAGTTCTTCTGGGAGTTCTGCGACGACTACCTCGAACTGGTCAAGGGCCGTGCCTACGACGAAGAGGGAGGCGTCGCGACCGAATCCGCCCGGGCGACTCTCGCCATCGCCCTGCACGTGCAACTACGCCTCCTTGCGCCGTTCCTCCCCTATGTCACCGAAGAGGTCTGGTCGTGGTGGCAGGAGGGCTCGATCCACCGCGCTGCCTGGCCGAGTGCCAGCGACTTCGGTGCCGTGGGTGCCACTGATCCGGTCGTCCTCGATGCGGTCGCGGCTGCCCTCACCGGTATCCGTGCCGCGAAGTCGCAGGCCAAGGCCAAGATGCGCACGCCGATGACACGAGTGGAGATCACCGGTCCAACTGCCATGATCGAGGCTGCGGCGCAGGCCAGCGACGACCTGCGGGCCGTGGGGACCATCGTCGGGGACTTGATCTTCACCGCCGACGAACACCTCACCGAACTCAGGATCAGCGCAGAGTTGGCTCCCACACAGGAGTGATCGGGACCCACCAAGGCAAAAAGTGCGGGCACGGAGACCCCGACTTCTGGAGTCGGGGTTCCGTGCTCCCCCCCGATGCACATGCGCGGCCAAGCCGGGCGAATGAAGGCACCGCTCTGGGCCGCACCAGCAGGTCCACCTCGGGACGCGTGGCTGGTACGACCGGCTCGGCATCCATCGCAGTCGCGACCGTGGAGGAAGCGCTCGTCGAGGAGGCGACCGAAGCGATCGGCCTGGCTGCATGGAAGTGACCCACGATCGCTTCCGTGCCACCGATCGCAATCAGCATCGCCACCGCGCACCCCACACTCACCGCAGCGAACCCCCACAACGCTCGCCCGGCATGGACTCGCACCGGCTCTTCTTGCCCCATGCCTATGAGACGGCATCGGGCCGGGCCCGTGACGCGTAGGGGGTCTGGCTTGGCGTACCGGTCTAGACCAGTGCGGTCAGCATTCGGGCATGGCGGACGTCAGGCAGACTTCTTCTTCTTGCCCTCAGGGGCGCGCAGGATCAGTGTCGGGGCGACGTCGCCCTCGACCATGTCGCGAGTGACGATCACCTTGGCTACGTCACCGCGGGAGGGCACGTCGTACATCACATAGAGGAGAACCTCCTCGATGATGGCGCGCAGCCCGCGCGCGCCAGTGCCGCGCTCCAGCGCAGCATCCGCGATCGAATCGATCGCCTCCTCGGTGAACTCGAGTTCGACACCATCGAGCTCGAAGAGCTTCTGGTACTGCTTGACCAGGGCATTGCGAGGCTCGGTCAGGATCTGCACCAACGCCTCGCGATCAAGCTTGTTGACACTCGCGATGAGCGGCAGCCGACCGATGAATTCCGGGATCAGACCGAACTTGGTGAGATCCTCGGGTCGCACCTGCCCAAGGAGGTCGTCGGTGTCGCGCTCGGCCTGGCCACGCACGTCGGCCATGAACCCCAGTGACTTTTTGCCCACTCGTTGCTCGATGATCTGCTCGAGGCCGGCGAATGCTCCACCGACGATGAACAGGATGTTGGTGGTGTCGATCTGGATGAACTCCTGATGAGGGTGCTTGCGACCTCCCTGAGGAGGCACCGAGGCAGTCGTGCCCTCCAGCATCTTGAGCAGCGCCTGCTGCACGCCCTCACCGGAGACATCGCGGGTGATGGAGGGGTTCTCCGACTTGCGGGCCACCTTGTCGATCTCATCGATGTAGATGATGCCCGTTTCGGCCTTCTTGACGTCGTAGTCGGCCGCCTGAATGAGCTTGAGGAGGATGTTTTCCACATCTTCTCCGACATAGCCGGCCTCAGTCAGGGCGGTGGCGTCAGCGATGGCGAAGGGGACATTGAGCATGCGGGCCAGCGTCTGGGCCAGGTAGGTCTTGCCGCAGCCCGTGGGGCCGATGACCAAGATGTTCGACTTGGCAACCTCGACGACATCTTCCTTCGACCTGGTCCCCACCGGCGGAATCCCGGACTGAACGCGCTTGTAGTGGTTGTAGACGGCGACCGCCAACGACTTCTTGGCGTGTTCCTGGCCGATGACGTAGGAGTTGAGGAACTCGAAGATCTCGCGCGGCTTGGGAAGTTCCTCGAGGTTGACCTCGGCTCCCTCGGCCAACTCCTCTTCAATGATCTCGTTGCACAGCTCGATGCATTCATCGCAGATGTAGACGTTGGGTCCTGCGATGAGCTTCTTTACCTGCTTCTGGCTCTTTCCACAGAAATTGCACTTCAGCAGATCTCCACCGTCACCGATACGTGCCACGAGTCTCGTCCTCCAGTCTCACCGGGCGGGAGCCCGGCTTTGCAAGCCACACGACGGTACCCCGTGCCGGCCCCTGCTCGGGGCCGGACACGAGATGTCGAGGGTTATGATTCGGGTGATATCAGGTGAGGGCGGGAGTGCCCTTGCGCGACTCGATGACCGCATCGATCAGGCCGTATTCGACGGCCTGCGCTGCAGTCAGGATCTTGTCCCGCTCGATGTCGGAACTGACCTGATCAATGTCTCGGCCGCTGGAGTCGGCGATCATTCTCTCCAGCAACTCACGCATCCGAAGGATCTCGTTGGCCTGGATCTCGATGTCGGAGGTCTGACCGAACGTGCCCTCGGTGTAGGGCTGGTGAATCAGGATACGGCTGTTGGGCAGCGCCATCCGCTTGCCCTTGGCGCCAGCACCCAGCAGGATCGCGGCAGCCGAGGCCGCCTGACCCAGACACACCGTCTGCACGTCGGGCTTGATGAAGCGCATCGTGTCGTAGATCGCCGTCAATGCAGTGAACGAGCCACCGGGGCTGTTGATGTAGATGCTGATGTCGGTGTCGGGATTCATTGTCTCCAGGCACATCAACTGGGCGATGACCGCGTTGGCAATGTCATCGCTGATGGGAGTGCCGAGATAGATGATGCGCTCTTCGAAGAGCTTGGTGTAGGGATCGATTCGCCGCACGCCGTAGGAGGTGCGCTCTTCCCACTGCGGAATGTAATAGTTCATCGCTCTGAGGTCCTTGTCCTGATCACTGGTGGGGTCACTTGCTGCGGGCCGGGCGACCCTCGTCAGCGGCCTCACGAGCACTCGTGATGACCTTGTCGACCAAGCCGTACTCGACGGCCTGGTCCGAGGTGAACCAACGATCACGATCGGCGTCGGCCACCACCTGCTCGACGCTCTGACCGGTGTGTTCGGCGATGAGGTTGAGCAGCACCTTCTTGATGTGCAGCGACTGCTGGGCCTGGATCTTGATGTCGGAGGCAGAGCCACCCATGCCCGAGGAGGGCTGGTGCATCATGATCCGCGCGTGCGGGAGGGCGTACCGCTTGCCCTTGGTGCCGGCACAGAGCAGGAACTGCCCCATCGACGCGGCCAGACCCATGGCCACGGTGGCGACATCGTTGGGGATGTAGTTCATCGTGTCGTAGATCGCCATTCCGGCGTCCACCGAACCACCGGGACTGTTGATGTGGAGGAAGATGTCGGCTTCCGGGTCCTCGGCAGAAAGCAGCAGAAGTTGCGCGCAGATCGCGTTGGCGTTCTGGTCGCGGACCTCGGAACCGAGAAAGACGATGCGCTCGCGGAGGAGTCGCTGATAGATGTGGTCGTCGAGACCGTACATTCCACCGGCGCCGTTCATCTCCGGCGAGAGGCCTGGGCTGGAGTTCTGGTTCACGCTGGCGACACTAGCCGCAAGATCGGACAGTTCCACGCGAAGACCCACCCTGTTCGCCCACAGCAGATTCTCGGACTCTCCGGCCAGCAACCGTGTCGGGTTGCCTGCGGCTGACATGACACGAGCCGCCCACGCGGTGCGTGGGCGGCTCGGAAACCGGAAGGGACGATCAGACCTCGTCGGTCACTTCTTCGTCCCCGGAGTCTGCCAGGGACTGTGTCTCGAGCTCTGCCTCGGACTCCGCCTCGGGTTCGCCGATGGTGCCGTCGGGACGCAGATTCTTCAGCTCGACCACGTTGCCCGAAGCATCGGTGACCGTCGCGGACTCCACGACCGTCGCCAGCGCCTTGCCCCGCATGATCTCCTGCACGAGGTCGGGAATGTGGTTGTGCTCGAACATGTGGTTGGCGAATTCCTGCGGGTCCTGACCGGCCTGCTGGGCCCGCATGACGAGGTGCTGTGACAACTCGGCCTGATCGATGCCGAATTCCTCGGCCTTGGCGATCTTGTCGAGAATGAACTGCGCCGCGACCGCGTCGCGCACGCGACGCTCGAGGTCCGCCTCGAACTCGTCCTGGGTCTGGTCCTCGTCCTCGAGGTACTTGTCCATGGTGATCCCGGCCATCATGAGCTGCTGCTCGACGTTCTGACGACGGGCGTTGAGTTCATCGGTGACCATGGTCTCGGGAAGCGGCACGGAGACCTTCTCCAGCAAGGCTTCGAGAACAGCGTCACGGGCGGCAGCTGCCTGTTCGAGGCGCTTGCCCCGGCCCAGGCGCTCGCGCACGTCCACCGTGAGCTCGTCCGCGGTGTCGAACTCGGAGGCCAGCTGGGCGAACTCGTCGTCGTAGTCGGGGAGCTGCTGCTCCTGCACGGCCGTGACCTTGACAGTGACCTGGACCGGTTCGCCGACCAGGTCGCCACCGACGAGCTCAGAATCGAAAGTGGTGTCTTCATCGGCACTCAGCCCGACCAGCGCCTCGTCGAGTCCGTCGATCATGCCGCCCCGGCCGACCTTGTAGGACATGCCGACGACCTCGCCGCCCTCGACGGTCTCGTCGCCCTTCGCTGCCACCAGGTCGATCGTGACGAAGTCACCCTCGCCAGCGGCGCGCTCGACGGTCACCAGGGTGCCGAAGCGCTCGCGCAGCGCCTCGACCTGCTCCTCGACATCCGCGTCATTGATCTCGATGTCTTCGACCGTTGCTTCCAGACCGTCGTAGGAAGGGAGGTCGAAGGTCGGCTTGACATCGACCTCGGCGGTGAACTCGAGGGACTCGTTGTCCTCGAACTTGGTGACCTCGATCTCCGGCTGGGCCAGCGGCTCGAGGTCGTGCTCCTGCAGGGCAGCCATGTAGGACTCCGGCAGGATTGAGTTGATCGCCTCGTCCAGCACCGGGCCACGACCAACCTGACGGTCGATGACCGCCGGCGGGACCTTGCCGCGGCGGAAGCCGGGGACATTGATCTGTTTGGCGATCTTCTGGTACGCCGCGTCGAGGCTCGGCTTGAGCTCCTCGAAGGGCACCTCGACGGTCAACTTGGCCCGGGTCGGACTCAAGTTCTCGACGGCGCTCTTCACAAATGTCTCCTGTTGCTGAGGTCATGGACTGGCACATGCAAGGGAAGCCATGCCGTGGAAGTCATGCGATGGAAGTGGTGCGGTCATGCTGCGGACCACAACAGCGGCCGCAAACCTCGCCAGTCTAACGAGAGCGGCGAACCGGGCCGAATCACGCCTTGCCCGGGCTCGGCAGCCCCTCAGACTGGTCCCGACAAGCGGACCACAAATACGTCGGGGCGACAGGACTCGAACCTGCGGTCTCCTGCTCCCAAAGCAGGCGCGCTAGCCACTACGCTACGCCCCGTCAGACCAGTGACATATCGTCTGGGTCAACGATAGATCACCTGCCTGGAGCGGATGACGGGAATCGAACCCGCGTAGCCAGTTTGGAAGACTGGGGCTCTACCATTGAGCTACATCCGCGTGCTGTCCAGCAACAACGTCGTCGCCGGTGCGAAGGTCATGGTGCCACATCGCCGCGCCTGTGCCACAACCGAGCCAGATCTCAGCGCCGGTGCACCAGCAGGAGCGCGCGATCATCGTTGGCCGAGCCGAGGGCATCGATCAGCCGCGCGGCTCCCCCCTCGAACTCTCCGCGTAGCAAGCGCTCGGCCTGACCGAGCATCTTGTCGATGCCACTGCTGATGTCGCGGTGGCGGGTCTCGACCATCCCGTCGGTGTAGAGCAGGAGGGCATCACCGGGGCGGAGGTAGCCCGACACTGCGTCGTAGACAGCCCCGCCGATCAGGCCGAGTACCGGTCCCTCGGGCTCCACCACCTCCCAACGACCTGACCCTGCGTGTCGTAGGGCCGCTGGTGGGTGACCGGCGCTGCGCAGGTCGAAGCCACCCGTGGGCAGGTGCAGCGAGAGATGGATCGCCGTGGCGAATCCCTCGTCCCATTCCTGACGCAGCAAGTAGGTGTTGGCTGCGGCCAAAAAATCACTCGGCGCCAGTGCGCTCAACAAACCGCCGATCGCCCCCGAGAGCAGGAGCGCGCGGGTCCCTGCACCCGGCCCCTTGCCTGAGACATCCACCACTGCCACCTCAAGGCGATCACCGACTCGCGAGGCGACGACGAAGTCGCCCGCGAACGGCGTCCCTCCGGCGGAACGGAGCTCTGCCGAGACGTACCAGTCCTCGGGAAGTCTGGGGATCCCGCCCTGACGCAGGATTCGGTCGCGCAGGTCGACGAACATCGACTCGCCCTGGATCCCCGCCACCCCTAGCCGGGTGCGGCGGAACGAGGCCAGCAGCACCACGAGACCAAGTCCATAGATGATCAGGACACTCACCGCCAGGCTCGCGGTGATCTCTGGCTGGCTGGGCACGACCACCGCCAGTACCGCCAGCACGAAGAGCACCAGCCAGGGCAACTGGCGTGGCCCGAGCATGAGACTCGACACCACCATCGGAATCAGCAGCGAGACCAGTGGCGCGTATTGGGGACACCGCCAGATCACTATCCCGATCAGGAGCGTCGTCAGCACCAGAAGGGTGAGGATGCGGGTGCCCCGCGGCACGATCCGGTTGAAGATGGTCGTGCCTGCAGAACTCACGGAGGCGGCGCCGACCCACCGACTCCGGTCGGCACTCATCGCCGAGACCCGCGCGTCTCGCCAGCGGGGCTGTCAGCAGCGGGACGAGCGCGGGATCGAAAGGTCGGCTGGCACCGCGGGCACCAGAAGGTGTTGCGCCCGGCGAGCTCACCCGTACGGATCGTCGAACCGCAGAGATAGCACGGCATGGAGGTCCGACGATAGACATAGACCTCACCACCGTGGTCGTCGACGCGAGCGTCCCTACCCATGACTTCAGGAGTGTGCTCGGGGCGCACCGTGTCGATTCGCCCGGACACCACGCCCTGGGCCAGCAGTTCGACGAGATCGGCCCAGATGTCGTGCCACTGACCCACGCGGAGCGTGTTCCCCGGTCGCAGCGGGTGGATGCGGTGACGAAAAAGCACTTCCGCACGATAGACATTCCCCACTCCCGCCAGGACGGTCTGATCCATCAGGAGATCGCCGATGGCGCGAGAACTGCGCGAGATGCGGCGCCACGCCCGGTCGGGATCGGCGTCGGTTCGCAACGGGTCGGGGCCCAGTTTGTCCACGATCGCCTCGCGGCGGGAAAGGGTGATCAACTCGCACTGGGTCGCCCCACGCAGGTCGGCATAGGACAAGCGCCCGGCGTCGGTCGCGACCAGCCGCAGACGTACGGCTCCGCGGGCAGCTTCGATGCCTGCGACCGAGTCATGCACATCGAACGCGCCGATGAGACCGAGATGGATGTGGACGAATCGCTCCGCGTCGAACTCGATGAAGAGATGTTTCCCTGCTGACTCGGCACTCACCAGCACGCTGCCGTCGAGCAGCGCGGCGTCAGCCGCGAACCGTCCCTGGGGACTGGAGACACCCACCGTTCGACCCGCGAATGCGGCCGTGAGGTCGTTCGCCAGGCGCCGGAGAGTATGACCCTCAGGCATCCGAGGGGTCGGCCGGCAACGGCTCAGGGGCGGCACCTCTCAGCGCCGAGTCCGGGAGTGGCGGGAGTTCCTTGGTCTGGTCGTAGACCGAGAGCTGGTCGATGCGTCGCACGTGCCGCTCATCGCCGGAGAAAGCAGTCGTGAGGAAGACGTCGATGAACCGGGTCATGTCGCCCACCGAGTGCATCCGACCGCCCACCGACACCATCGTCGCATCGTTGTGCTCGCGCGCCAGTGCGGCCGTCTCCTCGGACCAGACCAAGGCACAGCGGATGCCCTCGACCTTGTTGGCCGCCATCTGCTCACCGTTACCAGAGCCTCCGATGACGACGCCGAGACTGTCCAGACCCTCGGAGCGGTCCGCGGCGACCCCCTCGCCTGCGCGCAGGCAGAAGACCGGATAGTCGTCGACCGCGTCATAGACGAAGGGACCGTGATCGACGGCCTCGTAGCCGTGGTCGATCAGCCAGGTGAGGAGGTGGTCCTTCAGCTCGAGGCCGGCATGGTCAGAGCCCAGATGAACGCGCATGCCCGCATCCTCTCAGGCCCGGCAATGCTCACGCGAGATGCTGGTCGAAGAAGCCGGCAACCTGACGGATCAAGGAGTCGGAGGCTGCGAAGTCGTCGTGTCGCCAGAAGCCGTGGGTCTGCCCCAGGCATCGGATTGCAACGGTGGTCACACCAGTCTCGGCGACGCGCCTGGCCAGCTCCTCTGCCTCGTCGCGCAGTGGGTCGAACTCCGCGCTCGCCACGAAGGTGGGGGGCAGACTGGCGAGCCGGTCCGAGAGCAGCGGAGCAAGGTCGGCATCGTCGAAGTCGGCCTCGTCCCGGGCGTACTGCTCCCAGTACCACCGCGCCTCGCGCGGGTCGAAACCACTGCTCTCCCCCACGTCGTAGGACGCGAAACTCGCCCGCGGATCAAGAAAGGGGTAGACCAGTCCCAGCGCTGCGAACACTCCCGGATTACGCAACGCTCCGACCAGCGCCAGGTTGGCACCGGCGGAGTCCCCGTGGATGGCCATGGGACCGGACCAGTCGCTGTCGCCGAGCCAGCGCACCACAGTGTCGACATCGTCCGGCGCTGCCGGGAAGCGGTGTTCGGGTGGTCGTCGGTAGTCGACGCTGAGCAGACGCCGTCGTGCACGGTTGGCGAAGCGCCTCGCGACCTGGTCGTGGACGTCGACATCGTTGAATACGAAGCCACCCCCGTGGAGGTGGACGATCAGCCCACCCGCGGCCTGCGCCGGCGTGTAGAGACGGCAGGGCACCCCGTCTGCATCGATCTTCTCCACCGCCGCCACCTCCTCACGCGGTTGGGTGAGGTTGAAGCGCCGGACCTTTTCGCGGTGTGCCTCGATGTCGAAACTGCTCGCCCACACCTTCGGCGAGGCATCCGCCGCCACGGCGGCGCGTACGTCGGGATACATCAGGCATCCGGAAACTTGGTGTCGATGCTCATGGCCACTGCCTCAGCGCGACATGAGCGCGTCGAGACCGACGGCCACCGCGGCCGCGACACGGAAGTCCACCCGGTCGTCGGGGACCGTCACCAGGTAGCGGTCACCGATGCTCATCTTGCGGGTCACCGCGAAGAGTGGCTGCCCCGCCGGGTCGATGAAGTCGAAGTGGATCGGCAGGAAGTCGAGTTCGGTGAACCGACGCAGGATGCCCACCAACTGGTTGCGTTCCTGACCCGTCCCCTCGAATCCCGGTCCTTCGACATGGAAGGTGGAGCGCAACAACGAAGCGCCGAAGTCCTTGCGGAAGAAACCGATCTGGTTGCCCGCTTCGTCGGTGATGTCGTACCCCGCGTTGAAGTCGAGTTTCTTGCGCGCCTTGAATCCGAAGACCGGACGACTCTTGCCCGCGTCGGACCAGAAGGTCACCTGCTCCTTGAACGCCATCCGCTTCTGCTCGGCGAGTGCCATCAGCCGCACCGGATTGCCTGCTTGGTCGACCTCGGAGATCTCGTACCGGTTCACCACCATGGTGAGTTTCTGCTTGACCAGGAAGCTGGGCAGGTGCATCGGTGCCGTCATGGCGCCACCCTAGGCACCTCACCCGGGCCGACTTGCGTGCGGTCCGGATCCTCACCCACCCATGCGGGCCAGTTCTTCCTCGATGATCGAGGGATCCAGCTTGGTGAAGACCGGCGTGGGCTTCTCGATCGTCGCCCCCACGTGGATCGGTCGCGACTCCCATGCAGGGGTGGTGACGTAGTCGCCGGTGATGACCGAGTACGACGTCAACCCAGCGCCGTTGTCGGGGTCGAGTTCGTCGACCTGCTCGATGCGTGGCATCGGCATGAACTCACCCTCGCCGCCCATCACCTGGTGCACCTTGTTGGCTGCATGGGGCAGGAAGGGCGAGAGCAACGTGTTGCAGTCGCTGACGCACTGGGCCGTCACGTGCAGCACCGTGGCAAGCCTCGCGCGCTGCGACTCGTCCTTCATCTTGTAGGGCTCGGTGACGGTGATGTATTTGTTGACCTCGCCAACGACCCGCATCGCCTCAGCAGTCGCCGCGCGCAGGCGGTGTCGACCCAGGAGGTCGCCCACGGTGTCGAAGCCGGCGCACACGGCAGCCAGAACGGTGGTGTCGACCTCCTCGAGTTCACCACACGGCGGGACCTCCCCGAAGCTCTTGGAGATCATCGTGGCGGTTCGATTGACCAGGTTGCCCCACCCCGCGACCAGTTCGGAGTTGTTGCGGGTCACGAAGTCGGTCCAGGTGAACGCCGCGTCGGCAGTCTCCGGGCCGGCGGCGCAGATGAAGTAGCGCAGCGGATCCGGGCCGTAGCGCGCCAAGAAGTCGCCGACGTAGAGGACGTGACCGCGCGAGGTGGAGAACTGCTGGTCGCCCATGGTGAGGTATTCGGAGGAGACGACCTCGGTAGGGAGGTTGAGGACGCCGTACTCCCCCGGCTCGCCGCCGCGCGAGCCCTGACCGTTGTAGGCCAACAGTTCGGCAGGCCAGATCTGGGAGTGGAAGACGATGTTGTCCTTGCCCATGAAATAATAGGTCAGGGCGTCAGCGTCGTTCCACCACTCGCGCCACTTCTCCGGCTCACCCAGGCGACGGGACCACTCGATGGAGGCGGAGAGGTAGCCGATCACAGCGTCGAACCACACGTAGAGACGTTTGGTGGGCTGGTCCTCCCAGCCCGGTACCGGGATACCCCAGTCGATGTCACGCGTCATCGCTCGGGGACGGATCTCCTTGAGGATGTTCTGGGAGAACTTGATGACGTTGGGCCGCCAGTGACCTTCGGCCTCGCGGGCGTCGAGCCACGCCTTGAGGGCATCCGCGAGCGCCGGCAGGTCGAGGAGGTAGTGCTCGGTGTCGACGAACTTCGGTGCCTCACCATTGATCTTCGACCGCGGGTCGATCAGGTCTGTGGCATCCAGCTGATTGCCACAGTTGTCGCACTGGTCGCCACGGGCATCGGCGTAACTGCAGATCGGGCAGGTGCCCTCGATGTAGCGATCCGGCAGTGTCCGCCCCGTGGACGGGCTGATCGCGCCCTGCGTGGTCTGTTCGACCATGTAGCCGTTGGCAAGGCAGACGCGAAACATCTCCTGCACGACCCCGTAATGATTTCCGGTCGTGGTGCGGGTGAACAGGTCATAGGACAGACCCAGTTCGGTCAGGTCGGAAATGATGACTTGATTGTTCTTGTCGGCCAGGTCCTTGGGGCTCACGCCCTCGCTGTCGGCAGCGACCAGGATCGGGGTGCCGTGCTCGTCGGTGCCCGAGACCATCAGCACGTCATGGCCCGCCATCCGCATGTAGCGACTGAAGACGTCGGAGGGCACACCGAAACCGGCCACATGGCCGATGTGGCGCGGGCCGTTGGCGTATGGCCAGGCGACGGCAGACAAGACATGAGTCATGGCGGCAAGACTAGTGGCCAGTCCGCGACCGAACCGTCCGGGACCTGACTGCGAAGACCTAGGGTGCTGTGTGTCCGGGGCACGCCCGGCCGTAGCGCTGGAGGTGAGATGTCGTCTGACGTGTTGCTCATGCTGACGCTGGCGCTGCTCGGCGGCCTGGTGGCCCCGCTCCTACGCCTGCCGCCGCTCGTTGGCTTCCTGATCGCCGGCTTCGTCCTGGCCGGGCTCGGAGTGGAGACCACCTCGACGCTCGAGGCCATGGCCGAACTGGGCGTGGTGCTGTTGCTCTTCGCGATCGGGCTGCAATTCGATCCGCGCAACCTCGTCCGTCTCGAGGTGACGGGTGTGGCGACCGTGCATGCTGCCGTCAGCGTCCTGCTCGTCGGCCTGATGCTGGGCGGGCTCGGACTGGCCGGGGTGGCACTCGTCACCGAGGCGAAGCCGGCAGCACTGCTCCTGGTGGCGCTTGCACTGTCCTTCTCCAGCACGGTCGTGGCGATCAAGGTGCTCGAGGAACAGAACGCCACCAGGTCGCTGCAGGGTCGTACCGCCATCGGCATCCTGGTGGTCCAGGATCTTTTTGCCGTGGCTGTGCTGGTCCTGGTCGGGGGCAGCGCCCCTTCCTGGTGGGCCATCGCGCTGGTGCTGCTGGTGCCCGCGGCCTGGCCCGTGCACAAACTCCTCCAGCGCCTGGACCACGGCGAGCTCCTCCCCCTGGTGGCGGTGGCGCTGGCCCTGCTGCCCGGCTACGCGCTCTTCGAGGCGGTCGGCCTCAAGGGCGACCTGGGCGCTCTGGTCGTCGGCATGCTGCTCGGCTCCTCCGCACGGGCCGAAGAGATGTCCAAGTCGATCTTCTCGGTCAAGGAACTGTTGCTCGTCGCGTTCTTCCTCTCGGTCGGACTGCGCGGCACCCCCGGCCTGGGCGACTTCGCGCTGGCCCTGGTGTTGCTCACGCTGGTCCCCCTCAAGGGAATCCTCTTCACTCTCTTCCTCCGAGTGTCCGGGCTGCGGGTGCGCACCTCGACCTACACCGCAACGTCTCTGGCGACCTACTCGGAGTTCTCCCTCATCGTGGTGGTGGCAGGAACCTCGGCAGGGGTTCTCGATCAGGACTGGCTCGTCCCGGTATCCACGGCCGTGGCCCTCAGTTTCGTGTTGTCGGTCGTCCTGGGCGAGAAGGTCGAGACGCTCGCGCGGCTCAACTCGCGCTGGCTCGCGGATCCGTCCAGTGAGCGGCTCCACGCGGAGGAGCGACCGGTGGACTTCACCCATGCAGATGCCATCGTGCTGGGGATGGGGAGGTTGGGACGGGCCACCTTCGAACGACTCACCCATGGCCATGGCCTGCGGGTGTTGGGCATCGATTCCGACGCTGCCCGGGTCCACGAACTGACCCGGATGGGACTCGACGTCATGGAAGGAGATGCGACCGACGCCCTCTTCTGGGAACGGGTGACTGCAGCCCGGACGGTCCATCTGGTGGTGCTGGCCATGCCGTTCCATCGCAGCAACCTCGGAGCCCTCGAGCAGGTCGAGCGGAGCCAGTTCGACGGCACCGTCACCGCCGTCACCCGCTACGACGACGAAGCTGCGCAGTTGGGCGAGCGGGCCGGTGTCGTTCCGATCTACGAGGCGGCAGGGGCAGAGCTTGCCGACCGCGCCATGCTTGCCGCCCGCTCCGAGGGCCTCACGTGAAGTCGAGGTCGCCGGTGCGGCTGCGCTTCAGCTCGTAGAAGTACGGCACCTTGGCCACCGCCACGCACCCGTCCCACAGCTGCCCGGCCTCCTCACCGCGAGGGATCTTCGAGAGCACCGGGCCGAAGAACGCGGCGCCCTCGATATGGATGGTGGGCGTACCGACGTCGTCGCCGACTGCATCCATCCCCCGGTGGTGACTCTTGGCCACTGCCTCGTCCAGCGAAGCGTCACCGATCGCCTCGACCAGTTCTGCCGGCAGTCCCACTTCGAGGAGTGCCTCGGCGACCAGTTCGTGAGCGTTGTCGGCGGTGAGGCCTCGTCCGTCGTCGTGGATACGTGTGCCCATGGCCGTGTAGAGCGGCAGCAACACCTCGTCACCGTGCTGCTGCTGCGCCTTGACCAGGACTCGTACGGGACCCCACGCTGGAGCCAGCATGTCGCGGTACTCCTCGGAGATCTCCCTCTCGCCATTGAGGTAGGCCAGACTCATCACGTGCCACCGGGACTCGATGTCACGCACCTTCTCCACCTCCAGCAACCAGCGTGAGGAGATCCAGGCGAAGGGGCAGAGCGGGTCGAACCAGAAGTCGGCAGTGTCCATGTGATTTCCAAGGGTTGAGAACGGCAGGCTATTCCCTGCCCCATACGACAGCTTCGCGACGTGCGTCCGTATCGCGGCGTGGTCAAGCCCACAGACTCCACCGCTGACTCCAGAGGCACCTCCTGAGCAGTCCTCTCGACAGCCTGACATGATCGTGGGCATGCCTGGAACCAATCTCACTCGGGACGAGGCCGCCGCGCGCGCCTTGCTTCTCGACGTCACGTCGTACGTCATCGACCTGGACCTCACGACGGGCGACACGACATTCGCCTCCGTCACGACTCTCGAATTCACCTGCCGTGAGCCCGGCTCGTCGACCTTCGCCGACCTGGTCGCGCCGACGGTCCGCGAGATCACGCTCAACGGCCGCGTGCTCGACCCGGCCACCGTCTACGTGGACAGTCGCATCGCCCTCGATGACCTCGAGGCGAGCAACACCCTGGTGGTGACTGCCGACTGCGCCTACTCCAACACCGGTGAGGGGTTGCACCGGTTCGTGGACCCCGTCGACGATCGCGTCTACACCTACAGCCAGTTCGAGGTGCCCGACGCCCGTCGCGTGTTCACCACCTTCGAGCAGCCCGACCTCAAGTCGGTCTACACCTTCAACGTCACCGCACCCTCCCACTGGCTCGTCATCTCGAACTCCGAGACCCCCGAGCCGGTCGAGGTGAGCGCGGGCGTCGCCATCTGGAACTTCCCCACGACCAAGAAGATGTCGACCTACATCACCGCTGTCGTGGCGGGCGAGTACCACGGAGAGTTCGACACCTACGAGGGCAAGTTCGGCACCATCCCGCTGGGGCACTACTGCCGCCAGTCGCTCAGGGAGCACATGGACACCGCCGAGCTGGTCAAGATCACCAAGCAGAGCTTCGAGTTCTTCGAGGAGCAGTTCGACTACCCCTACCCGTTCGGGAAGTACGACCAGCTCTACGTCCCCGAATACAACATGGGCGCAATGGAGAACGCCGGTTGTGTGACGCTGCGCGACGAGTACCTCCCCCGCAGCCGGCAGCCGCGCTCGTTCTTCGAGTTCCGTACCTCGGTGATCACCCACGAGATGGCGCACATGTGGTTCGGCAACCTCGTGACCATGCGCTGGTGGGACGACCTGTGGCTCAACGAGTCCTTCGCAGAATGGGCCTGCTACTGGTGTGAGGCGGAAGCCACTGACTTCACCGAAGCGTGGACCGGCTTCGCGAATGCCCGCAAGTTGACCGGCTACCGCGCCGACCAACTGCCGTCGACGCACCCGATCGCGGCCGACAACGTCGACCTGCACGCCGTCGAGGTCAATTTCGACATGATCACCTACGCCAAGGGCGCCTCGGTACTCAAGCAGTTGGTGGCATGGGTGGGTCTGGAATCGTTCCGGGAGGGCCTGCGCGCCTACTTCAAGGAGTGGGAGTTCGCCAACCCCGAGTTCAAGGACCTACTCGCCGCGCTGGAGAAGTCGTCCGGACGCGAACTCCAGGGCTGGGCCCAGGAATGGCTGCAGACCGCGGGCGTCAACACGCTCGCACCCGCATTCGAACTGGATGCCGATGGCAACTACACCTCGTTCTCGGTCCTCCAGTCGGCGCACCCCGACTGGCCCACCCTGCGACGTCACCGTCTTGGGATCGGCCTCTACGACACCGTGTCCGACGAGAGCGGGGCAGACCGACTCATCAGGCGCGACTACATCGAGATCGATGTCGAGGGTGCCAGCACCGACGTCGCGGAACTGATCGGCGCCAAGCAGCCCGCGCTGCTCCTGCTCAACGACGCGGATCACGCGTACGCCAAGATCCGTCTCGACGACCGGTCGCTCTCCACCGCAGTCGCCAGCCTGTCCAGCCTGGACGACTCGCTGGCCCGCGCACTGGTGTGGGGATCGGCGTGGGACATGACCCGCGACGGCGAGATGCGTACCCGCGACTGGGTCGATCTGGTGCTGGCCAACATCGGCCACGAGACCGACGCCACGGGCCTCACGAAGCTCCCGGCCTCGACGGCCATGGCCGTCAACTTCTACTCCGACCCGGCTGGGCGCGCCACGCTCAGAACCACGTGGGAGTCAGGCCTTCGAGAGTTGCTGCTGGGTGCCGAGCCCGGCAGTGACCATCAGCTCACCTTCGCGCGTTCCTACGCAGGCGCGGCCCACACCGACGATGCCCTCGGTGAGCTCATCGGCCTGCTCGACGGCTCGTTCAGCGTCGAGGGTCTCTCCGTCGACCAGGACCTGCGGTGGGAACTCCTCACCGCCCTGGCCAAGAACGGCCGCTTCGGCGAGGCCGAGATCAGCGCCGAGCTCGAGGTCGACAAGACCATCTCGGGCAAGGAAAAGGCCGCGGCCGCCCGGGTCTCCCAACCCACGGCAGAGGCCAAGGAAGCCGGCTGGAGTGCCATCATGGACGCCGCCACGCCCAACGAGACCTCCCGCGAAATGGCATTCTCCATCTTCCGGTTCGGCCAGGAGGACGTGCTGGAGCCGTACCTCGAGAAGTTCCTCGCAGCAGCCGAGACCGCCATCGACACCCTCGGCTTCCACAAGGCGTCGGTGGTGCTTGAATTCGGCTTCCCCAAGCCGCTGGCCTCGGCAGCGACGCTGGCTCGTCTCGACGAGTGGCTCGCGCACAACTCCGCGCCCAAGGGTGCGCAGCGCTACATCGGTGAGGCACGCGCCGAGATCGCCCGGGCTCTCGAAGCCCAGGCCTGCGACGCAAGCTGACCGACTGAGCGGTGAGTGAGGCCGGTTTCCGCACCGTCGGAACCAGCCTCACTCACCGCTGCACGATGTGCGAGGGCCGGGTTGCCGACAAGGGCGCCGTCGAAACAACGCGCCCAACCTGCCCGAGGGGTGAAAGCCTCAGGCGCCGACGTGGAGCGCGTGCTGCGCTCGGGCATGCTCGGCCAGCATCGCAATCCCGCGGGCCAATCCCCCGACCAGGTGTGCGTCGCGGAATTCGCTCTGCATGTTGAGCACTGCCAACTCCACCTCGGCATCGGTGAGGTGGCGCCGCACGTCGCATCCAGTCACGACCTCGGTGCGTCGGCGCGACGGATCGACACAGATCAGGACGCTGCGGCCGGGAGCAACGAGCCGGCGGTGCAGCCTTGCGGCGAACTCCCGCACGTCCTCACCCTGGCTGGGACCGACGTAGACAGAGAATTCGAACCGGCTCTGCTGCTCTGCCAGACGGATGGCCTTGTCCAGGACAAGCCGGTCGGCAGGAGACAGCGGGTCACCAGCTGCCACTTGCTCCACCTGTCTCGTTCTCGTCGGAGGCACCGGCAGCCGGCAATTCGAGGGTGCCTGACTTCGGGCCACCGAGCCACTGCGACTGCCCGCCACTGTGGTCGGGGAGCAACCGCTCACCGCGGACCATGGAGGGGAGATAGACGCCCAGAGCGATCAGCACGAAGAGGAGGACGGGGGCGCCGACAAACACCAGCAGCGCGTGCAGGCTGTCAACCGGCGCCGGGTTGCTCCACCCCACTGCCACGTCGGCGTGTGCTGGCACTGCGACGAGCGCCAGCGCCGGCGCAGAGAGCAGAACGGCGGCGCGAAATGCGCGGCGGACAGAAACGGTGGGCCTGGCGTGCGTGGTCACACGGTCAAGGGTATCGCTCATACTGACGAGCATGCCTCACCCCCTCGTCGCTGTGATCGGAATCTCGCTGGACAATGCATGCGGGGACACCGACACCATCTGCAACTGGACACTGGACACGACCGGCAACGCCTATGTGGCCAACCTCGCGAACTGGCTGGTCGGCACGCCGCTTGCCGCGATCGGTCTGCTAGTGATCGGGTTGGTGATCCGCTGGTCGCTGCATCGCGTCATCGACCGCATTGCCAAGCGTGCCGAGGTGGGTGTACTCCCCGATCGCATCAGCCGAGCGGTGACGGGAGGAATGGTCGGTGCGGCCTTCAACCTGAACGAGGACAGCGGCTACACCCGCCGTGTCCAGCGCGCGCAGACCATGGGGTCGTTGCTCAAGAGCATCGTCAGCGGGATCGTGTTCGTGGTCGTTGCGCTGATGTTCATCTCCGAGCTCGGCTACGACATCGCACCCCTGATCGCCAGCGCCGGCATCATCGGCGTCGCCCTTGGCTTCGGCTCCCAGGCGCTGGTCAAGGACTTCCTCTCCGGCACATCCATGATCTTCGAGGACCAGTACGGCGTCGGCGACGAGGTCGACCTGGGCGAGGCTTCCGGGACGGTCGAGGCCGTCTCGCTGCGAGTCACCCGACTCCGCGACGTCAACGGGACCGTGTGGTACGTCCGCAACGGCGAGATCCTTCGCGTGGGAAACATGAGCCAGAACTGGGCGCGGACCGTGCTCGACATCCGGGTGGCCTACGGCGAGGATCTGGCCCACGTCCGCCGAGTGCTGGCCGAGGTGGCCCACGATCTCTGGACGGACGAGGACTTCACCGGCCGCGTGATCGAGGAGCCGTCGGTGTGGGGTGTCCAGGAGCTGGGCGAGAACGCAGTCCTGGTCAGGCTTGCCCTGAAGACCGCGCCGCTGGCGCAGTGGGCCGTGGCCCGGGAGATGCGCGCCCGGATCAAGGCTCGTTTCGATCACGAGGGAATCGAGATGCCCTTCGCCCAGAGCTCGGTGTGGATGCGACACGACGAGCACCCGTCGGCGCCGAGGTCCCTCGAAGCGGAGCAGCCGCCGGCCGAAGGGCCCGACCGTGCTGAGGAGCCGGCTGGGAACACGACTGGAACCCCGGCTGGCACCCCGGCTGGCACCCCGGCCGAGGACCCGGCCTGAGCCTGCTTCGACGGCACGGGACAATGACCGGGTGACCACCTTCTACGACGAAATCGGCGGCGAGGCGACGATCCGCGACATTGTGCACCGCTTCTACGCGGGGGTGTCCGGCGACGATGCGCTCCGTCCGATGTACCCCGAGGAGGATCTGGGTCCCGCCGAGGACCGTTTCTCTCTCTTCCTGATGCAGTACTGGGGCGGACCGTCGACCTATTCCGATACGCGCGGCCACCCGCGCCTGCGCATGCGTCATGCACCGTTCGCCGTCACGCCCGCGTCGGCAGAGCGCTGGTTGATCCACTTCCGCGCAGGGCTCGACGGAGCCGATCTCACCCCTGCCCAGGACTCTCGGTTCTGGGACTACATCACCCATGCCGCGCAGTTCATGATCAACACGCCTGAGTGACTCGCTGACTCGTACGTCACATTGCGGCGGCGCGATACGCCTCGGGGACCGGGGTGGGCCGACCTGTTGCGCTGTCGATGCAGACTCCGACGATGCGCGCCCGCGCCAATGGTTGGTCACCGTCGAGCACGACCGACTCGAACACTGCCGAGGTGCGTCCCACGTGGGAGACCCACGTCCGGCACTCATAGGGCTCGGCGCGGAAGAGGATCGGCCGCTTGTAGTCCACGTCGGTCTGCGCCACGACGAGATGAAGCCCTTCGCCCAAATCGCCATCCTGGCGGACCAGCAGATGAATCCGAGCCTCCTGGAAGTACTCGAAGTACTTCACATTGTTGACGTGCCCGTAGACGTCGACATCGGAGAAGCGGACCTGCACCGGATAGGACCCCCCGTCGACTTCGACGATGTCGAGCGCGGGGCGGGCTCGCACTGGCTGATCGGGTTCCAGGAAGCGCGCAAGCATGGCGCGCTCCTCGTCGTGCAGGCGCCGCGGTCGTTCGCTGGCGAACACGTAGGGGGTGAGCAGGGTGCGTGCGCGGAGGTAGACCCTGCGCTCGCCGTGCTCATCCTCCGCAAATATTTCGTAGGCCATGGTGAAACTCGCTGCCCGGATCTCGGTGATCCAGCACTCGATCGACACGGGCTCGAAACTGAAGGTCAGCGAAGAGACGTACGTCACCTCGTGGCGGACCACGACCACGCCCTCGGCCAGGTCATCAGGTCTCGCCCGGGGCGCGTGGGCGCGGAAGAGATCGACCCGGGCTTCCTGCAGATAGTCCACGTAGGTGACGTTGTTGACGTGGCCGAGGAGGTCGAGGTCGGCCCACCGCAGTGGGCATAGGTAGACATGACGCACGCCCCGATCGTCGCAGAAGGGACGGTCGGGTCGCGAGCCGGGAAGGCGGGACGGCTCAGTGGGCGAAGTGCAGACGCCCGTAGTAGGCGGGAATCGACTCGTGGCGAGCGAAACGGTCCCGGCGCGATTCCTGGACCACAACCGTCAAGCCGACGAAGAGTGCCACCAGTCCGACAGCGAAGAGGACGCCGACGAGAGTGAGGAGAACGGCGATGGGGGTGGGATCGAGAACCTGCATGTGAACCAACCAGCCTTTCTACAGATGTAGTTTCTACTTATGTAGAAGCGTACGTCGCTCCCTACCTCTCGCAAGACGAACGGTAGTGTCCTCCGTCACCCATCCAGGAGGTCGTGTGAACGCGCAGTTGACCCCACGACGCCGTGAGATCCTCCACGCGGCCACGACGGTGCTTGCCAGGCAAGGAACCCGGGGACTCACCCACCGCGCGGTAGACAGGGAGGCAGGCCTGCCGGAGGGCAGTTGCTCTGCCTACTTCCGCACCCGGGACGCACTGCAACAAGCCATCGGAGACTTCGTCGCGAACCGGCTGGCCAGCGACGTGGCAGCTCTCGGAAAGCGCCTCAGTGCCCGGCCCGGCGATCAGGCCAACGCTGCCGCAGAGATCTCCGGCCAGTTCTCCCGTTGGCTCACCCACCCTGAACTCCTCGCTGCTCGTCTCGAACTCACTGTGGTGGCCACCCGCGACACCCGGCTGGCGACACGTTTCAACGACTGGCGTGCCGAGTTGATCAGCGTGGTCGACGAAGTACTCGTCCTGGCAGGCAAGCCCAGGACCGGCCCTTCGGCCCAGACGCTCGTGGCTGCCTTCGACGGGGTCCTGCTGGCATCACTGCTGCAACCGGCAAATGAACGGCCTTCCTTCGTGGCCGAGAGTGTCGAGCAGTTGCTGGCCGTGCTGCCGGTGGAGCAGGACTCACACGCGGCGCCCGACTAGGGTGGTCGGGTCTGCGCCCCCCCTGAGATCCGGAGTTTCCATGCCCGAGGCAGTGATTGTTTCCGTAGCGCGCTCCCCCATCGGTCGAGCCAACAAGGGCTCGCTCAAGGACTTCCGTCCTGATGATCTGGCCGCCCTCATGATCAGGACTGCGCTGGACAAGATTCCCGCCCTGGACCGCACCACCGTGGAAGATCTCTATCTCGGCTGCGGCCTGCCCGGGGGTGAGATGGGCTACAACATGGGTCGCATCGTCAACGTCATCAACGACATGGACCAGGTGCCCGGGGCCACGATCACGCGGTACTGCGCATCCTCGGTGCAGACCTCTCGGATGGCCTTCCACGCGATCAAGGCAGGCGAGGGTGACATCTTCATCTCCGCCGGCGTCGAGACGGTGTCTCGATTCAAGAACGGCACGTCTGACCACATCCCCGGCACCCGCAACCCGCTCTTCGACGAGGCCATCCAGCGCAGCGACGCGCACGCGAAGGGCGATGGCCTCACCACGCCCGACTGGCACGACCCCCGCCGAGACGGACTGCTCCCCGATGCGTACATCTCGATGGGCCAGACCGCAGAGAATGTCGCGCGCATGCGGGGCCTGAGCCGGCAGGAGTTGGACGAGTTCGGTGTTCGCTCGCAGAACTTGGCCGAGAAGGCCATCGCCGACGGCTTCTGGGCTCGCGAGATCACCCCGGTCACCACCCCGGACGGCACCGTGGTCAGCGCCGACGACGGCCCTCGTGCCGGCGTCACCTACGACGGGATCAAGGACCTCAAGCCGGTCTTTCGCCCCGACGGTGTCGTCACTGCAGGCAACTGCTGCGCCCTCAACGACGGAGCCGCAGCGGTGGTCATCATGTCGGACAGCAAGGCCCGCGAACTCGGTCTCACCCCGCTGGCCCGCATCGTTTCCACCGGCGTCTCCGGGCTCTCCCCCGAAATCATGGGACTGGGACCCGTGGAAGCCACGAAGAAGGCTCTCGCCTACGCCGGGATGAGCATCGGCGACATCGATCTGGTCGAGATCAACGAGGCCTTCGCGGCTCAGGTGGTGCCGTCCTACCAGGACCTCGGCATCGACCTGGACCGGCTCAACGTCAACGGCGGCGCAATCGCCGTCGGCCACCCCTTCGGTATGACAGGGGCCCGACTGCAGAACACCATGATCAACAGCCTCGACTGGCATGACAAGTCCACCGGTCTGATCACGATGTGCGTCGGCGGCGGTCAGGGAATGGCGATGATTCTGGAGCGGATCGGCTGAGCCGGGCAAACGTGAGCGGGAGCGGTGGTCGGGAGCTGGCGACGCCCGCTCCCGATACCGCCGCACCGCCGCACCGCCGCACTGCCGTCGACAACGACGACTAGTCTTGACGCATGACTTCCTCGGGGGCCGTGCGCTGGCTCGACCATGACCAGCAGCAATCTTGGCGCGCGCTGATGATGGGCATGACGTTGTTGCTGGAGCGACTCGACGACGACCTGCGCCGCGACCTGAACGTCTCCCTCACCGAGTACGAAGTCCTCGTCCGCCTCTCCGAGCGTCCGCACCGGTCGATGCGGATGGCCCAGCTTGCCGACGCCATGGCGCACTCCCGCAGTCGGGTCACCCACACCATTGCTCGGATGGAGGCGGCCGGGTATGTCGTGCGCGGAACCACCCCGGAGGACGGGCGTGGTGTCGTGGCGACCATGACCGACAAGGGGTTCGAGTTGCTGGCGAGGGCTGCGCCCGGGCACGTGGAGAGCGTGCGCCGCAACATCGTCGACATCGTCGACGCCAAGGACTTCGATGCCCTGGGGCGAGTGTTCGACCGTGTCGCCGACCATCTGGTGACACAACACCCCGAGAGCGAATTGCGGGGCTGACCCGCTCCGCTCCCGGGGCCTGAGGCTTCAGTCGCGTGTCAACCGGCGGTGCGTCACCCGGTGCGGACGAGCGGCTTCGGCGCCGAGACGCTCGATCTTGTTCTCCTCGTAGGCTGCATAGTTGCCCTCGAACCAGAACCACTGCGCGGGATCCTCGGCGTCGCCCTCCCACGCCAGGATGTGGGTCGCCACCCGGTCCAGGAACCACCGGTCGTGCGAAGTCACCACGGCGCATCCCGGGAAGTCGAGCAGTGCGTCCTCGAGCGAGGAGAGTGTTTCCACGTCGAGGTCGTTGGTGGGCTCATCGAGGAGCAGCATGTTGCCGCCCATCTTGAGCGTCAGCGCGAGATTCAGCCGGTTGCGCTCTCCACCGGAGAGAACGCCCGCCTTCTTCTGCTGGTCGGGCCCCTTGAAGCCGAAGGAGGCGACATAGGCGCGGCTGTTCATCTCGAAGTTGGCGACCTTGATGAAGTCGAGCCCGTCGGAAACGACCTCCCAGACGTTCTTGGTGGGGTCGATCCCCCCGCGGCTCTGGTCGACGTAGGAGAGCTTGACGGTCTGGCCGACCTTGAGCTCGCCGTCGTCGGGCTGCTCCTCGCCGGTGATCATCCGGAACAACGTGGTCTTGCCGACACCGTTGGGGCCGATGACACCGACGATCCCGGCCCGGGGAAGGGAGAAGGACACGTCGTGCATGAGGGTGCGGCCCTCGAACCCCTTGCCCAGGGCTGAGGCCTCGAGCACCACGTCCCCCAGCCGCGGCCCAGCCGGAATGTTGATCTCGGAGGTGTCGATCTTTCGCATCCGGTCGGCGTCGGCCGCCATCTCTTCGTAGCGCGCCAAGCGGGACTTGCTCTTGGTCTGCCGAGCCTTGGCGTTGGACCGCACCCACTCGAGCTCACGCTCGAGCATCTTGGCGCGCTTGACATCCTTCTGCCCCTCGATCTTGAGACGATCCTTCTTGGTCTCCAGATAAGTCGTGTAGTTGCCCTCGTAGGGGTGGGCCTTGCCGCGGTCGAGCTCCAGGATCCACTCGGCAACATTGTCGAGAAAGTAGCGGTCGTGGGTGATGGCCAGCACAGCGCCCGGATAGGTGGCGAGGTGACCTTCCAGCCACTGCACCGACTCGGCATCGAGGTGGTTGGTGGGCTCATCGAGGAGCAGCAGTGTCGGCTGCTGGAGCAGCAGCTTGCACAGCGCCACCCGGCGGCGCTCGCCACCGGAGAGGTTGTCGACCAGCACGTCCGGGGGCGGACAGCGCAGCGCGTCCATGGCTTGGTCGAGGCGGCTGTCGAGGTCCCAGGCACCCGCATCGTCGAGCTCGGTCTGGAGATCACCCGTCTCCTGCATGAGCGCGTCCTGGTCGGCGTCGGGCTCGCCCATCTCCATGTACGCCTCCTCGAGACGCTTCATCTTGGCCTTCAACTCGCCGACGGCCTCCTCGACGTTCTCCAGCACCGTCTTGCCCTCGCTCAACGGCGGCTCCTGCTGCAGCATCCCGACGGTCGCCCCCGGGTCGAGGATGGCGTCGCCGTTGTTGGCGTGGTCGAGACCCGCCATGATCTTGAGCAGCGACGACTTGCCGGTGCCGTTGGGTCCAACGACACCGATCTTGGCGCCGTGCAGGAAGGAAAGGGTGACGTGGTCGAGGACGACCTTGTCACCGTGGGCCTTGCGCACATTGCGCAGTGTGAAGACGTACTCAGCCATGCGGGCGAGCCTACGGTGCACCACGGTCGCGTCGAGAATCGCAGTCCGGGCTCAGGCCGCTTGCGCTTCGTCCTGGCTGACGGCGTCCTCGGGCTCCTCCGTCGACTCTGATCGGGTCCAGACCGATGTGCCGTGGCTGAGGTCGTGGCCGACCGCGCTTGCCACCACGTCATAGGACGTCATGGACTTGCCCTCACGTTCCCAGACATTCGCCACCAGACGCCCCTGGACCAGCACTGGATCACCGCTGTGGAGCGACGAGGCCACATGCAACGCCAGACGGTTCCAGACCTTGACGGTGTGCCACGTGGTGGTGGACCTGACCCAGACGCCCTCGTGCCACCGCGACGGAGTGCTCGCCACGCGGAAGGTGGCCACGTGCTGCTCCTCACCGATCGTGCGCAGGGTCACGTCGGTGCCGAGCCAGCCGGAAAGAGTGATGCGGGTGTCGTTCATGGACGGAGCCTCCAGGTCGAGTGACGGCGGTACTTCCGCCGTACCGATCCAAGATTGCTCCCAGTCAGAGCCGCACGCGTCGACTACGCCCTCTGCTTGTGGGCAACCGGCCCGTCGGTGCTCCTGTGGACGCCAACTGGCGCGCCCGCCACTTCACTCCAGCCAGACGTCAACGAAGAGCGACAGCGAGCCCCTCGCGTGCCTCGGCGCACCGGGCGATTTCGGTGCGGATCGGCGCGACGACCACGTCCTCGGACACCTCGGAGATCGCCGCCCGCAACCGCCGGTTCGCGCTTGCCGCGCGAGATTTTGCGGTAAGTGCGACCAACCCCCGACAGACCAGGGCGAGCAGCAACCCGGCCAGCACGCCGCCGATCAGGAGCAGGGTCGGGACCGGCAGACCCCTCCACTCAGGAGTGGGCGGCTCCGGGAGTCGGGCGTAGGAGCCGAAGGCCAGCACGCCCAGCCACGCCGCTCCGATCACTGCCGAAACGATGAGGAGATATTGCAGGACGCGGACCAGCCCCGCCCAGATCGGAATCCGGTCAGCACCCAGATCGGTGGAAGCCACCGCCCTGTCGAGACCGTCGGTGAGGTCGGGGAGCCGCGACACCGACGCCGCTCGGACGGCCGTGGCCCAGGCAGGCGGCAGGTCTTCACCGACCTGATCAGCCAAGGAGCGCACCTCGGTGTCCACCCGAGCTTTCTGGATGCCGGTGGCCGTCGGGACGGACGTGCGCGACACTCCGGACAGCTCGCGACCCGCGCTCCTGAGGTTGAGGTGCAGTCGCTTGAGCGGGTCGGGCTTGAGCTTGGAGAACCACGCCGTGACCGGCCATCCAGTCGCCCTGTTGGCCCGGAGTCGGGTGGAATCGGCAACGGCCTTCACCACGGTCGGGACACCGGCGGCGTCGGCGAAGGAGTCGTTGAGGGCGGCAATGCGTTCGTTGGACAGCGACGGTGCCTTGCCGGTGCCGACGGCCTCCTGCAGGCGTCGGGCCGATGTCTGCACGTCAGCTTCGAGGCGAGCCCTCGTTGCCTTCTTCTCCGACACGCGTTTGACCACCAGGGCGCGCAGTTCGTCGACGCCCCAGCCCTGTCGGGCGCTCACGGGGATCACCGGCACGCCGGTAAGTCCATCGGCCTCGAGCAGTCGACGCACGTCCTCCACCATGGGTTGACGGCGATTCTCGGGCACGGTGTCGATGTGGTTGAGCACCACCAACATCACGTCGCTGTGGCCGGCCAGCGGCTTGAGGAATCGGTCGTGGATCGCCGCGTCGGCGTACTTCTGCGGGTCGAGCACCCACACGAGCATGTCCGCGAGCTCGACGAGCCGTTCGACCTCGAGGTGGTGGGCCACCTCGGTGGAGTCGTGGTCGGGAAGATCGAGCAGGACCACTCCCTGCATGGCCGAATCATCGTCGGCCTGCGAGAGCATCGAGTCACGGGTGACCTGATGTCGCGGCGGGATGCCGAGCCACGCCAGCAGTTCCTCGGCGCCGTCCTTGCCCCACACACAGGCCGTGGCCCACGATGTCGTGGGACGTCGTACGCCCACGGCGGAGAGTTCGAGTTCGGTGAGGGCATTGAAGGTCGAAGACTTGCCTGACCCCGTCGCACCGGCCAGAGCGACGACGGTGTGGTTGGCCGAGAGCTTGAGTCGCCCCGCTGCGCGGTCCACCACCTTGGCCACGTCGTCGACGAGGGCGTCGTCCACCCGCCCACGAGCAGCAGTGACCGCTCGGTCGAGTCCTTCAACGCGGGCGCCGATGCCTGAGCTCCTGGTCACGAGCTTTTTGGCCCCTTCGAGCAAGGTCGTCATGACTTCCTCAAGGCAGTGGGTGGAATTGTGTCAAGGCCAACCCTAGAGGGCATTGCCTTGGGCATCGGAAACATCGCCTGTACGAATCGCTGCGTATCGCAGATCGTCCACCCTGCGCGAGGCCGTACGGAGATGATCTGCCACCTCTGTGGAGATCTCGAGGCTCTCGAGCAGATCGAGATAACGCCGTCGCTCGAGATCGAGGAGCTCGCCGACCTTCAGCTCCAACTGCCGGCGGGCGCGCTCTGCCAATGAACGAACCGCCTGGTCACCAAAGACTGCTTCCAGAAGTTTCTGGCCCAACACCGCCGAACCCCCGGCGATGCCCACCTCCGCGCCCGTCACCCCGGCGGTGTGCGCGAAGACGACCACCATCAACGTGACGGACAGTCCGTTGACGCCCAGGGCCAGGAAGCGGGCGGTGGATCTCTTGCCGGCCCCCTCGGTGCGCACCATCTCCAACACGTCGGACTGCCAGTCGCGGATGGCCCGCTCGGTCTTGCGCCTGAAGTCACGCGAAGCACGTCCCAGGTCCTCCCCGGCGTCCTTGAGCAGGATCTGCCCGGCGACCGTGCCGCGCCAAGAAGCCTCGGCCCGCTCTGCGGCAGCCTCGGCGTGTTCGAGCACCAGAGTCTCGAGACCGGACTCCACGGCCACCGTGACGCGTTCGGCCTGCTGCGGCTTGCCCTTGACCGCGTTGACCACGCGGTCACGGAGCCACCCCACCCGGGTTTCGAGGGACTTCAGGAGTTCGCCGGTGCCGACGAATTCCTGCCACCGTGCCAACACCTCGCCACGCAGCAGCGTGCCATCGGCCGAGGACTCTGCCACGTTTGCGACAGCCCGGTCGTAGGCCTCGTTGACGTCGTTGCGAAGTCTGCGCACCGCGTCGCCCTGCTCCGTGGCTGCGTCGGCCACCGAGTGGGTACGCCGGGTGAGAGTGCGCACTGCACCGTCCAGCGTCTGCTGCACGACCGCGCCACGGGCCTCCTGGTCCTCGGCCAGCGCATTGAGCCAGGACCTGATCTCGTGCACGGACTCGGCGGGGAGCAACCCCTCGTCGTCGACCGGTCCCTCCTCCACCGTGAACAACGGAGAGTCCTTCAGCCCGCGGCTCGCCAACATGCGGGCGAGATGGGTGGAGATCGAGTCCACGGCTTCGGGTGCGGTGCGGTCCAGGACGATCGCCACCGCCGCCGAGCGTTCAGCGGCCTTGTGCAGGAAATCCCAGGGGACCTGATCGGCATACCGTGCCGCCGAGGTGACGAACAGCCAGAGATCTGCGGCCGCCAGTAGTTGGGCGGCGAGGACCCGGTTGCGTTCCTCCACCGAGTCGATGTCAGGTGCGTCCAGGATCGCCAGACCTGGGGTCATCGCCTCGGACGGCACCAGTTGAAGGGCTGCCGGGTCGTCGGTCGAGCGATCCACCCGCTCCAGTTCGGGAAGAAGCCGGTCCTGCCCGAACCACTTGGCGTCATCGGGATGATGCACCAGCACGGGCGAGCGAGTGGTGGGTCGCAGTACGCCGGGAGTGGTGACGCGGTCTCCCACCAAGGAGTTGACCAGGGTCGACTTGCCCGCCCCGGTGGACCCACCCACGACCGCGAGCAAGGGCGCGTCGAGGGTCATCAACCGGGGTATGACGTAGTCCTCAAGCTGATCCACCATCTCGGAGCGAGCCGTGCGCTGCTCCTCGACGCCGGGCAGTTCCAGCGGAAGTCGAGCCTCCTGGAGCGCACCTCGCAACTGAACGAGAGCGGTGACCATCGCAGTCGCCGGTTCGGGGGTGCGCCGCTGCGGTGTCGGCGACTGGTCGGGCTCGGGCTCGCTCATCGCGTGGGCACCACCTGTCCGGGGAAAGAGATGTAGGGGCGAATGAACCGTAGAGCTTCGACGTGATCCTGCCCGCGTCCGCTGAAATCAGCGGGCGCAGTACCCCGAAGGTAGCGGTGATGAAGATATCCGAGTTCGATCGCGGCGGACTGATAGTCGCGCATGGCCCGCTCGGCCGCGCTCCCACCCGCTCGCCGGGCCCACTGGCGCGCCTGCCTCCTGGCGCGAAGATCCACCAGCCAGGGAATGTCCGAGCCCGGGATCAGGCCGCGGCCCGCGGCATCCTGCAGCGCGGCTGCGAGGAGGCCCCGCTCCGGGCGGCGTCGGAAGACGGCGAAGGCGACGACACCGAGGAAGACAGGGAACATCATCGTGGCGTACACCAGGAAGAAGCCCGAAGTTCCTGACAGGGTTGAGACGTTCCACACCCCGTGGAGCAGGACAGCCGCCATGAGCCCCGCCACTGGCGCGAGGATCTTGACCCAGGTCCGACGCGAAGAGATCGCCAACCCGACGCCGATGCCGGTGAAGGTGGTGAAGAAGGGATGCGCGAAAGGACTGACCAGGCAGCGAACGATGAATGTCATGGTCAACGCACCGCTCCCTCCGGGCCCCAGCCCGGCGGCACCGTCGTAGGACGCCGCGAGATAGAGGATGTTCTCGGTGAAGGCGAAGCCGATCCCCACCATGCCGGCATAGACGATGCCGTCGAGGACTCCGTCGAGTTCGTGGCGCCTCCACCAGAGCAGGAGGACCAGGAAGGCGCCCTTGGTGGCTTCCTCGGTCAGCGGGGCAACGATCGCAATGCTCCCCTCCTCGCTGGCGCCCCCCAACAGGCTGACGCCCTGGAACACCAGGGCTGCGGCCGTGGCCACGAAGGCACCCCACAGCAGTCCTGCGATGAGCAGCGGTCGCGGCTCGGGCTCGTAGCGGTCGAGCCACATGAAACACCCCACCAGCGGACCCACCGGCAAGGCGGCCAGCAGAGCGGCGAGGGCCAAGGAGCCGGGCGCGCCGGACAGGGCGATCACCAGCGCCATGGCCAGTGCTCCGAAAAGGACCATGACCCCCACGATCACCGTGAAGGCAACGCTGTCGCGGCGGCGTCCGTGCATGGGCGAACCCTAGCCGAGGCAGACCTCGGGGCCCGTGACCACGGCTCTCTCGCGGCGTACAGTGGCATGTGTGAGCGAGAAGACTTCCGAGACCACTGCTGCCGCCCCCGACGCCCTGAAGACGGAGTCCCACGACCCGGCCGTTCCTGCGGCGTATGCCGCCTTCATGCGCAAGGGGTGGGGAGATCGTCAGTTGGAGGCGCCCCGCCACCCCGTGGCCGACCATGCAGCCACCCGTCGTGCGCAGCTCGCCCAGGCGTTCCCCGGCGAGCGTCTCGTCCTGCCGGCCGCTACCTTCAAGGTGCGCGCCAACGACACTGACTACCGCTTCCGGCCCGACACCGCCCACACCTACTTCACCGGCAACCAGACCTCCGATGCAGTCCTGGTGATCGACAGTGGCGCCGATGGCGTGGGCGAGGCTGTCCTCTACGCCCGCCCGCGCGCCGAGCGCGACGGTGACGAGTTCTTCCGCGACCGTCAGTACGGCGAGCTCTGGGCAGGGCGTCGCCCCTCGGCCCAGGAAATCTCCGACTCCCTCGGTATCGAGGTCCGCCACGTCGCCGACCTGCCGTCGTTCGACGACGACCGCAAGACCCGTGACATCACTCGCGACGAGGACCTCGCCCGGGTGGCGGACGAACTGCGTCTGGTCAAGGACGAGTGGGAGATTGGCGAGCTCCAGGAAGCCTGCGACATCACCACGCTCGGATTCGAGGACTCGGTGCGTGAATGGGACCGCGTGCTGGAGTTCGGCGAGCGCTGGATCGAGGGCACCTTCTTCCGTCGCGCCCGAGCCATGGGCAACGACATCGGCTACGACTCGATCTGCGCCGGCGGTTCGCACGCCACCACGTTGCACTGGATCGACAACACCGGCGCCATCGAACCCGGCAAGCTCGTCCTTCTCGACATGGGCGTCGAGGGCAGCAACCTCTACACCGCCGACGTGACGCGGACGCTTCCGGTCAACGGCACCTTCACCCCGCTGCAGCGTGACCTCTACGACCTGGTTCTCAACGCCCAGCAGGCCGGCATAGAGGCGGTGCGCCCCGGTGCTGCTTTCCTTGCTGCGCACCACGCGGCCATGGGGATCCTCGCCCACGGCTTGTCCGACCTTGGGCTGCTCCCGGTCTCGGCCGAGGAGGCGCTCGACCCCGAGTCGAAGCTCTACGCCCGCTGGACGCTGCACGGCACCTCGCACATGCTCGGGATGGACGTGCACGACTGCGCCCGCACCTCGATCGACATCTACCCCAAGGGCGATCTCGTCGAAGGCATGGTCCTCACCGTGGAGCCTGGCCTCTACTTCCAGGAGGACGACCTCCTGGTCCCCGAGGAACTGCGCGGCATCGGCATCCGCATCGAGGACGACATCCTTGTCACCGCCGACGGCTACACCAACCTCTCGGCGGCACTGCCCCGCTCGTCGGCCGATGTCGAAGAGTGGATGGGGCGGATGCGCTGACCCTCCACCAGACGATGGAGTGCTACCACTACGACGCGTTCCGCTGTCGATCCTGCAGCCTGCTCAAGGTTCCTCGACCCCAACAGCTCAGCGACAAGGAGCAGCACGCACGCGCGCTCGTGGACTCCACCACCTGGTTGCCGACCGTGGCGGGGCCTGGTTCAGGGTTTCGCAACAAGGCCAAGATGGTGGTCGCGGGAACAACGGAGCGACCCACTCTGGGAATCCTCGACCCCTCGCTGCGCGGCGTCGACCTACGTGACTGCGGCCTCCACTCCGCGCGTGTGGCTGCCGCGCTCCAGGTCATCGCTGACTGGATCGCTCAGTCCGGGCTGACGCCGTACGACGTAACAGCGCGAGCCGGTGAACTCAAGCACGTACTCCTCACCGAGTCCCCCGACGGCGAATTCATGCTGCGACTGGTGATGAGGTCGACGGCACTGGAGGCCAGGGTCCGCTCCCGGCTACCGTCACTCCTGGCGGCGCTGCCTTCCCTGAGGGTGGTCACCATCAACGTCCAGCCCGACCACAAGGCGGTGCTGGAGGGTGAGCGCGAGATCACCCTGACGGCCCAGTCGGCCCTGCCAATGCGTCTGGGCACGGGGGTGACGCTGCGGCTGGGGCCCAAGTCGTTCTTCCAGACCAACACCGCTGTCGCCGAGACTCTCTACGCCCAGGCACGGGAGTGGGTCGACGAGCTCGACGTGCTCACGATCTGGGACCTCTACTGCGGAGTCGGTGGGTTTGCGCTCCACCTCGCCACCCGCGACCGCTCGGTCATTGGGGTCGAGGTGTCTGCCGAGGCGATCTCGTCCGCTCAGACCTCAGGCGGTGTCGGGTGCACCTTCGTCGCTGCCGATGCGACTGCGTGGGCCATCGACCAGCCCGCAGTGCCGGACCTGGTGGTCATCAATCCTCCACGTCGCGGCATCGGTGTCGAACTGGCTCGGTGGCTGGAGCACTCCGATGTCAGCCACGTCATCTACTCCTCGTGCAACGCCGAGTCGTTGGCCCGGGATCTGGCCACCATGCCTTCGCTGCGACCCGTCCGGGCGCGGGTACTCGACATGTTCCCCCACACCACCCACTACGAAATGATCGTGCTGCTCGCCCGTTGAGCCGTGGTCAGCCCCGTCGAACCCGGTCGCCGAGTTTCCAGCCGTCATCGCGGACACCCTCACGGAAGCCGTCGTCCACGAACTGTCGCAGTTGGTTCCCGGTGTCCGTACCGTGTTCGACCTGGGCGCCCACCACGATCACACCGACCTGGATCCACCGTGGCGTGTCGATGCACGACGTCGGCACCGACACGATGATCTTGTCGGTTCGAAGGTCGACCGTGGACGACAATTTGCGGCACTTCACCTGCCGGAAGCCCCGGCTCATCGTGGTGAATGTCTCTCTGCCCTGCCGCATGACCATGAGGTCGGCGCGACGTTCGGGGGTGCGCAGTCGGAGCATCATCGTGTCGCCGAAAGACGATCCCACCTTCCGCATCTTCACGCTCACCCGAAGCAGACGAGGCCTATGGTCGACGGACACCCGCGTGATGTCGGACGTGGAATTCTTGGGAGCAGGAACCAGAACCCCCGTCTCAGCGTCCTCCGATGCTTGCCGGTCGACGAGGACGACGTCTCCGGCCGGATCGGTGGTCACGGCCCGATCGGCGTGTGCGGCGGGCGAAGCCGCCACCAGTGCGGCGACGGGAAGCAGGAGCGCGAGTGCGCGCACCCCGAGGTGCTGAGTCATGGACGTCCAATCGCTACGGCCTGGAACAGGCGCGGGTTGCTGGGGCTTGAGAGTATGGACCCACCATCGAAGCCCTGTTCCATCCACCACCCAGGAGGACAGCATGCACGCCACCGGCATCGACACAACGAGTCTCGCGAGACTGCGCCGCTGGAACTTCGGACTCGCGCTGTTGCACGGAATCCAGGCGGTAGTGATCGTCCTGCTGTCCAGCAGCTTCGCGATCACCGTCACCTCCCAGTTCCCTCAGGGTCCGCCGGGCACGCCTCCCCCGGCACCGGAGGCCCTGTTCGACGTCCGCGTGGGAGCCGCCATCGCGGTGTTCCTCGCGCTCGCAGCGCTGGACCATCTGCTCACCGCGACCGCGCTGCGTCACCGCTACGAGAGCGACCTGCGCCAGGGCCTGAACCGTTTCCGGTGGATGGAGTACTCCCTCAGCGCGACGATCATGATCATCCTGATCGGCTTCTACAACGGATTGACCGGGATCAACGAGGTCGTCCTCATCGTGGGCGCCAACGTCGCAATGATCCTCTTCGGCTGGCTCCAGGAAGTGATGAACCCACCGGGTCGCTCGCGTACGACGATGCTGCCCTTCTGGTTCGGCTGCGTCGCAGGCGCCGCGCCCTGGGTCGCGATCTTGGTGAACCTCGTGGGTGCGACCCGCAGCAGCGACGGCGCAGTGCCCGGTTTCGTCTTCGCAATCGTGGTCTCGCTGTTCGTCTTCTTCATGAGCTTTGCGCTCAACCAGTGGCTCCAGTACCGCCAGATCGGCCGGTGGGCGAGCTACGCCTACGGTGAGAAGGTCTACCTCGTCCTCAGCCTCGTCGCGAAGAGCGCACTGGCCTGGCAG
Source organism: Propionibacteriales bacterium (assembly GCA_038242265.1). Lineage (GTDB taxonomy): Bacteria > Actinomycetota > Actinomycetes > Propionibacteriales > Nocardioidaceae > Nocardioides. Next base: position 60,324 of record JBBSSH010000015.1, on the reverse strand, counting down.
ATCTTCGGCGGTTCCCTCGCCGGTTGAGGTGACGCAGGTCGACTGCGGCATACTTGCGCTCGGATCGAAGCGCCTGCTCGACGTACCGGGGACGTACCCGACCCCTCGGTGAGAAGTTTCGATCCCCCGCCCCCGTAGCTCAGCTGGATAGAGCAAGAGCCTTCTAATCTCTAGGTCGCAGGTTCGAATCCTGCCGGGGGTGCCAAACTGCATGAGTGAGTTTCTCCTTCTTCACCCTCGATCCGACGACCGATTCCTCCGACGCGGAGCAACTGGTCCCGACCGATCTGTGCCGCAGTCTGTGGAGCACCGAGCAGATGCACGGGGTGGCGATCAGTGGAGCCATGGCCCGCGGGATCGAACACGCCGCGACCCGCGAGGATCTGCGCCCGGCTCGTTACACGCTGGACATGTTTCGCCCGGCGCGCATGCAGACCTCCACGGTCCACACGCGAGTGGTGCGCGAGAGCAGGCGCATCCTCCTGATCGATGCGACCCTGCGTCAGGACGGGCAGGACATCGCACGCGCCAGTTGCGTATGGCTGCAGCCCACCCAAGATCCTGAGGGTGAGGTGTGGCGTCCCGAAGAGGTGCCTTCTCCCCCGCCGGTCGATGTCACACCGGTGCTCGAGGGACCCACGATCCCGTGGTTCAGCAGTGCCGTCGGTTGGTCACAGAACTTCACCGAGCATCAGAACGCCGGCCGCAAATGCAGTTGGCAGCACGGTGTCCCAGTCGTCGCCGGGGAAGAAGGATCACCGTTCCAGGCCATCGGGGCCATCGCGGACGCCACGTCGATGGTGTGCAACTGGGGCAGCCGCGGTGTGGAGTACATCAACACCGACATCACCCTCTCTCTCGCCAGGTTGCCGCGCACCCAGGAGGTGGGGCTCCAGGCAGCGAGCTGGAGTGGCTCCGACGGACTCGCCACCGGTGTGGCCACGGTCTTCGACCGGGACGGGATCATCGGCCACTCGATGGTGACGGCGCTCTCGAACAGTCGTCGCACTGTCGACTTCGACCAGCAGGGCTTCGACGAGGGCGGTCACCGCACCTCGCGCGTGTGAGCCCTTACGGCGTAGTGGTGTCCGGACCAGCGGCGACGTAGGCGTCGATCTCGTCCTCGATCCGCGTCCTGACCTCTGCCGGCGCCCAGGACGCGCGCACGGCAGCACGTGCCAGATCAGCGACCCCGGACTCGTCGAGGTCGAGCAGACCGGCGGCCACCTCGTAGTCATGATTGAGCGTGGTGGCAAACATCGGCGGGTCATCGGAATTGATCGTCACGGTGACTCCCGCCTCGACGAAGGTCCGTAGGGGATGTTCCTCGATCCGGCCCACGGCCTTGGTGGCGATGTTGGAGGTCGGACAGACCTCCAGCACGATCCCCTCCCCGGCCAGATGAGCCAGCAACTCGGGGTCGTCAGCCGCTGAACAGCCGTGCCCGATCCGTTCGGCTCCCAGCAGACGCACGGCGTCCCAGATCGTCTGCGGACCGGTCGTCTCACCGGCGTGCGGAACCGAATGCAGGCCGGCCGCCCTAGCCGCGTCGAAGTACGGCTGGAACTGAGGGCGCGGTACCCCGATCTCCGGCCCGCCCAGACCGAAGCCCACCAAGGCGTCCGTGCGGTGGTTCAGGGCATAGGAGAGCGTCGCGTCCGCCGATGCGAGGCCACTCTCCCCGGGGATGTCATAGATCCAGCGCAGCACCAGGCCGAAGTCGCGCTCGGCCGCGACGCGGGCGTCCTCGATGGCGTCGGTGTAGTCCTCGATGGCGATGCCACTCATCACCGACGTGTAGGGCGTGCAGGTGAGCTCGGCGTAGCGCAGGTTCTGGCCCTCGGACATCTCACGCGCGATCTCGTAGGTCAGCAGACGGACGTCCTCCGGGGTGCTGAGCAGGCCGGCCACGGTGAGGTAGACGTCGATGAAGTGGGCAAAGTCGCGGAACTCGAAGAACTCGCGCAACCCCTCCAGGTCGGAGGGCACTCCTGCACCGGGGTGGCGAGCCGCCAGCTCGGACACGATGCGAGGCGAGGCCGAACCCACGTGGTGGACGTGCAACTCGGCCTTGGGTAGTCCGGCAATGAAATCAGCGAGGCTCACGCCCGCGAGTGTGTCAGTCACTCGCGGGCGTGAGCCAATCGATCGGGCTTGCGCCCTCAGCTCACTGGATCTCCTCGAGCACCTTGTCCTGCTCGACCTCTTCGCCGTCGACCAGCACGGTCGGGGTCTGACCGTAGCCCTCACGTGACATGGCGTCATTCGCCTTCACGATCCACTGGGCAAAGGCCTTGTCCTCGATCGGCTTGGTCACCTTGTCCTCGTCGGCGCCGGCCGCCACCGCGCGCTTGATCAGTTCGTCGTTCTCGAAGCCGGGACCGCCCTCGGCCGGCTGGCTGACAAAGAGATCGTCATGGAAGGTGCGGAACGCTTCCAGGCCCGCCGTGTCCAGCACTGTCAGCGCAGCGTTGAGCGCGCGGGAGGAGTAGTCGTTGGTGGAATAGCGGTCCAGGATTCCGACCATGCGGTATTCGATCCGGATGTCGCCGGCATCCATGGCTGCGGCCAAGGGCTTGCCGACCACTGCTTCGAAGTTGGCACAGGCAGGGCACTGGAGGTCTTCGTAGATCGTGACCGTCTTCGGGGCCTCGGGATCGCCGACGAAGATGCCGAAGTCCTTGAGCTCGGCCGGGGTGCCGCCCGCGTCGGCCGCGCTGGTCGCGATCGACGGCGTGGCCTTCTGGTTCTTGTCGGGCTTGGCATTCATCCCCAGCACCACGGCCATCACTACGACAAGCAGGACCACCACCAGCAGCACGACCCCTCCGATCATGAGGTAGCGATTTCGCTCAGCGGCCTTCTGGGCATTGATCGCCGCAGCAGCTCGGCTGCTGCGAGTCTGATCAGTGCTCTTCTTCGACATCGTCGTTCCTCTCGAGGGTGGTACGTGGGGAGAACAGCAGGGAATCCATCGCCCACCGGGACCGTGGGCGCACGACCAGCCAGAGCGACAAGGCCAGGAGGCCCACGTCACGGGCAATCTCGACGGGGTATTTCGACGCGGCGTCTGCATCGAATCCACCGCCGCCGAAGCAGCCGCAGTCGATCTGAAGGCCTCGCGCCCATGCTGACGCGATCCCGATGATGAAGGCGATGAAGAGCAGGGAGGAGATCCCCGCCATCAGTCTGGTCAACAGACCGAAGATCAGGAGCAGCCCCACCGTGACTTCCACGAAGGGCAATGCATGGCCGACCGCTGGCACCACGGCCTCGGGCAGGAGTTCGTAGGCGCGGACGGCGCGCACATTCTCGGGGAGGTCGAACAGCTTCTTCCAGCCGGCCACCAACCAAACGCCACCAGTCACCAGGCGCGCGACAAGTCCTATCCAGTCCTTCACGCCACAGACTGTAGGAGATGAGCCTGAAACAATGCTAAGAACCCCTGCCGCATCTCCAGCGACGTCGTTCTACGGCCATGCCGCGAGAGGTCGATCACAGGAGTGGGTAAGGTGCGCCCGTGAGCGACAGACTGGTGTGGATCGACTGTGAGATGACCGGACTCGACCTGGGCGCTGATGCGCTCATCGAGGTCGCGGCCCTGGTGACCGACTTCGACCTCAACGTGTTGGGCGAGGGCATCGACGTCATCATCAAGCCCTCCGACGAGGCGCTCGAGCAGATGATCGACTTCGTGCGCACCATGCACGAGAAGTCCGGCCTGCTCACCGAGCTCGCCGGTGGGACCACTCTCGCCGAAGCCGAGGAGCAGGTGCTGGCCTACATCAAGGAGTACTGTCCCGACGGCAGCCGGCCACCGCTGGCGGGCAACACCGTGGCCACCGACCGCGCCTTCCTGGCTCGCGACATGGTCAACCTGGAGTCCTTCCTCCATTACCGCATCGTGGACGTCTCCTCGATCAAGGAGTTGTCTCGCCGGTGGTTCCCCCGGGCGTATTTCGCAGCTCCGACCAAGCGCGGCAACCACCGCGCCCTCGCTGACATCCAGGAGAGCATCGAGGAGTTGCGCTACTACCGTGAGGCGGTCTTCGTGCCGTCTCCGGGGCCGGACACCAATACGGCCAGGAAGATTGCCGCCCGACGCGGTGGAGAGCTCACCGGACTCGGTCCCGATGCCAGCCCAGATGCCGGGGCCGATGCGGACTCCGCGCCCTGATTGATCTAGACTTCACGTCGTCCTCGCGCGCTGCGTGAGGTCATGGTGGGTATAGCTCAGCTGGTAGAGCGCCGCCTTGTGGTGGCGGATGTCGCGGGTTCAAGTCCCGTTACTCACCCCAACGTCATCGAGCCCCTGACCCGCAGCGATGCGGTCAGGGGCTCGATGCATCCACCCACCCGGATTGGACTTGCTCCAGAAGATCGTTCAGTCCTCTGGCACCCAGGAGGATGCTCAGTTCTGCTGGTCCACTCCGATGACGAGGCTTGTCATGTGCGGTAGTTCAGGGCGATCATCATCCCCGCCTCGCCGTGGTAGATGTTGTGGCAGTGCGTCATCCACGATCCGGGGTTGTCGGCCTGCAGGTCCACCGACAGGGATTCCATGGGCTTGATGAGCACGGTGTCCTTGCGCAGTCCGTTGGGCAGGGCGAAGGTGTGGCCGTGCACGTGCATGGGGTGGGTCATCATCGTCATGTTCATCAGTGCCAGACGCACGCGGTCACCCTCGTCGACCACGATCGGCTCGTTCTTTGGGTAGGGGGCTCCGTTGATGGCCCAGCGGTATGGGGTCATCTGTCCGCTCAGGTGCACCATCTCGTTTGCGTCGGGTTCCTTGACGGTGAGCCGGGTGGCATCGGCTGGTTCGAGGTCGGTGGCTTCGAGGATCGTGCCGTCGAGTTCGGCCGGGTGGACGTCGGGGCCGGGTGCGGTGCCGGCGCCGGTACGGACCAGGGCCATCGCTTGACCCTCCTTTCCCAATGGCGCGGCCACGAGCGGGAAAACGCCGTCCTGGAGGGTCACGACTGCGTCGTAGCGTTCGCCCATCCCGATGTAGAAGGCGTCGGTCTCGCGAGGCTGTACGGCGTACCCGTCGGTGTCGGTGATCGTGAGCCGGTGGCCCCCGAGAGCGACGGTGAAGATGGTGTCGGAACCGGCGTTGATGATGCGCAGCCGCACGCGCTGTCCGGGTGTGCCTCGAAGGACATCCGGGGCCGTGGGGACGCGACCGTTGATCAGGTAGTGGGGGTAGTCGATGTCGCCGGCATCGCCGAACGGAGATCCGCCCATGCTCCCGTCTCCCATGTGCATGCCACCCATGCCGTCCATCTCCCCCATCTCCCCCATCTTCCCCATCTCCCCCATGTCGTCTGAGGTGTTGGCGTCGTCGGCGGCAGTCAGTCCAGCCAGAACGTCGTCCGGGGTGCGTCCGGTGCCGTCGACCCAGTCGTCGAGGACGACGATCCACTCGAGGTCGTAGTCGCCGGGCTCGCGTGGGTCGTCGATGATGAGTGGGGCATACAGGCCTCTGTCCAGCTGTACGCCGACGTGCGGGTGGTAGAAGTACGTCCCCGGGTCGGGTGCGGTGAACTCGTAGAGGTACGAGTCACCGGTCGCGATGGGATCCTGGGTCAGGCCGGGGACTCCGTCGGCTTCGTTGCGCAGGGCGATGCCGTGCCAGTGCACGGTGGTGTCAGTCGGAAGCTGATTGTCCACCCGAATGCTGAGCATGTCTCCCGCGGTGGCGCGGATCAGCGGGCCGGGTGCGGTGTCGCCGAACGCCCAGGTCTCGACGCGGGTGCCGCCGAGGTCCAAGGTCGTGGGCTTGGCGGTGAGGGTGCGCTCGACCACGCGTTGACCGGAAGTTGGGGACAACCGCGAGGGGGGCCCGAAGGTGCGCCTCGCCCGGGTGCCGGGCTGCGGCGAACAGGCCGCCAACGCGCCGGTGGCGGAGACGGCAAATCCGCTGAGCAGCAGTCTGCGGCGCGAGAGAGTGGGCATGAGTCCTCATCTGTTCGGGGTGTCGGAGAGCTGCTGGGTGACCAGCGTCGAGCCTGTCGGACCTGAGGGGAGTTCCGGCGTGGGTTCTGTGAAGGTTTGACGAAGACGGCTGACCGCTGGGTGGCGGCTGCTCAGATCGCCCGCAGCCGAACGGTGAACTCGGATCCACTTCCGGGGCCGGGGCTGGAGGCGGTGATTTCGCCGTCGTGTGCCTCGACCAGGGCTTTGGCGATGCTGAGTCCGATCCCGGCGCCTCCGTGGGCGCGGGCTCGGGCGGTGTCTGAGCGGTAGAAGCGGTCGAAGACGTGTCTCAGGTGTTCAGGATCGATGCCGTCGCCGGTGTCGGCCACGGCGTATTCGACCCAGGGACCGCGTAGGGAACACGTGATCCGCACGGAGCCACCCTTGGCTGTGTGCCGTAGCGCGTTGTCGAGGAGGTTGGTGAGCACCTGGCCAATGCGGTCGGGGTCGACCAGGACCTGGGCCTGGGTGTGCAGCTTGGTCTCCAAGGTGATTCCCGCGGCAGCGAAGCGGTCAGCGGCCGTCTCAGCGCCCGCTCGCGCGAGGTCTGCTGCGGTGACCGGCTCGCGCGCGATGTCCAACGCGCCCTCCTCGGCACGGGACATCGCTGAGATGTCTTCGGCGAGGCGTCGCAGGCGTTGCGTGCTCAGCCGGATCACATCGAGGGTCTCGTCATCGAAGGTGCGTAGGCCGTCTTCGACTGCCTCCAGGTGTGCGTCAACGGTGGCCAGCGGTGTGCGCATCTCGTGGGCCAGGTCGGACAGCATCCGTCGTCGGATCGACTCGGTGCGCTCGAGACGTTCCGCCAGGGTGTTGCTCGTCGCCGCCAGGACCGCGAACTCCCGCCCGAGACCGGGGTCGTTGACCCGCGAGTCGTATTTCCCGGCGGCCACGTGCGCCGCGGCGTCGGCCACCTGCGCGACAGAATGTTGCACCCGACGCGAGAAGTACCACGTCACGGTAAGAGCAGTGATCGTGGCAGCAACCACTGCGATCGAGAGGGAGATCGCGAGCGATGAGGTGAAGGCCTGCTCCACGTGGTCGGCCTCGGAGGAGGTGTGGGAGACGCCCGCCCGGCTGAGGTGGTCGTGAAAGATCGCGGGGCCAGCAATTGCAGCGACGATCCAGGTCGTCAGTGCGCCGGCGAGCAGGACCAGCGCCTGGGCGCCGAGGAGGCGAGCGCCGAAACCCGCCCCCAACCGCTCGCGGCGACTCATTCGCCGCCACCCATCCGATATCCGACCCCGCGCACGGTGCGTACGTAGCGGCTGTCGGCCGCGTCGTCGCGCAGTTTGCGACGCAGGTGCCCGATGTGGACGTCGACGAGGTGCTCGTCGCCGACCCAGGCAGGTCCCCACACCTGGTCGATGAGTTGGCGTCGGGTGAAGACGATCCTTGGCTGTTCCGACAGCGCGGCCAGCACGTCGAATTCGGTGCGGGTCAGTGCCACCGGGTCCCCGTCGAGCCAGACGTCGCGCCCGGCTCGGTCGATGCTGAGCGCGCCGAAGGAGTCAGCGCGTCCGGCGTTCTCGTGTGCGAGCGAGCGCGGACGACGGAACATCGCACTCACGCGGGCCATCAGCTCTCGGGGGCTGAACGGCTTCGTGATGTAGTGATCAGCGCCCACCGAGAGCCCGATAAGGGTGTCGACCTCGTCGCTGCGCGCGGTCACCATCACCACGAAGGCATCGGAGAAGGTCCGCAGTTGACGGCAGACCTCCACACCGTCCAGACCGGGTAGTCCGAGATCGAGTACGACGACGTCGGGATCGACCTCGCGCGCCAGGTCCACTGCTCGGAGCCCATCGCCGGTCGACGTCGTGTCGAACCCGTCGCGCTCGAAGTAGTCGGCCAACAACCCGGCAAGCACTGCCTCGTCCTCGACGATCAGGGCGCGCATTCCCGAACGCGGCTTCTGGGGACTGGACATGGCTCCAACACCCAGGACCCCCGGTGGAGGATCGGAGCGGACAGATGACGCGGATGGCATGGCCTTCATCGTGCCAGCCCCGATCCCGGGAAGACACCGACAGAGACCCGTGCGGGACTTCTTCAGCGAACCTTCACACAACCTCGACCCCGCAAGCTGGGCGAGCGCGTCAAGATGACGTCACCGAGGTGCGTGGAGGAGGTGTTCCCGATGATGGGTTGGTACGGGCACGGCATGGGTACAGGAGGCTGGATCGCCATGGTCTCGATGATGGTGCTCTTCTGGGGGCTGGTGATCTTCGCCGGTGTCATGATCTTTCGCGGCAACGATCGCAGTCAGGGTGCAGGTGGCGCCTCCGAGCGAAGCGCAATCGAGATCCTCGATGAGCGGTTCGCACGAGGAGAGATCGACCACCAGGAGTACGAGGCCCGCAAGACTGTCCTGCGGGTGTCACTACCGGCCTTCCCTTTCAGGAGAATTTGATGTCCCGAATCCGTCCACTCACCCTCGCCGCCACCGCACTCGCCCTTGCGACCCTGACCAGCTGCTCCTCCACCACTTCCGTGGAGCTCGCGCCGAGCGAACTCAACTCCGCAGGCATTCCCATCGTCCCCGCAGAAGCCGGGCACGTGCACGGCATGGCGATGAACCCCACCGACGGAAAGCTCTACCTCGGCACCCACGGCGGGACCCTTGTCGTCGACGACGACACCATCACCCGAGTCGGTGACACCACCATCGATCTCATGGGCTTCGCTGTCGCAGGTGCCGATCACTTCTACTCCAGCGGCCACCCCGGACCAGGCGACGATCTGCCCAATCCCGTCGGCCTGATCGAAAGCACCGACGCAGGCGAAACATGGCAACCACTGTCGATGACCGGCGAATCCGACTTCCACACCATCGGGGCAGCGGGCAATCAGGTGTACGGGTTCAACGGCACACTGCTCGCCACCGACGACGGACAGAACTGGACACCGGGATCTGCCGATGTCACGCCTGCTTCGCTCGCCGTCGACCCGGAGGCGGCGGAACGAGTGGTCGCGACAACCGAGGACGGGCCGATGCTGTCGACTGACAGTGCGGCAACGTTCACTCCGCTCGACGGTGCGCCCGTGCTGGTCTATGTCGCGTGGCCGACCGCCGACAGGCTGTGGGGTGTCTCTCCGGAGGGTGCCGTGCACCTCAGCGCCGATGCCGGAGAGACCTGGACCGAGACAGGCAATGTCGAGGCGCCGGCGGCGTTCGCCGCCGGGGAGGACGGCTCGGTCGTCGTCGCGACCGAGACACAGATCCTGACCTCCACCGACGGCGGCACGACTTTCGACCCTGTCGCAGAGATCACCGGCGGCGGGCACTGACCGGACTGACCCAGCTGCAGGGTGTATCAGCCTTTCATCAGAGAGAGTCGACCAGGGACTCGTACGTCATCTCGATCGAGCCTTGACAGCTCTCGATCACCACTGCGTCCGGTCGCTGCCCGAGCAGTGTCGTCAGCGCACCGTGAAGTCGCGCGAGGGCGTCATCTCCTCCTTGCGCGGCCACGATCTGCTTGACCCGGTCATGCCACGGATCGTCGGGCTCGTCGGTCCCGCGAAGCGCAAAGCGCGCCACGGCATTGACCAGGTCGTCCATGAGGAAGCGCTCGACGAACACCGCCCCGGCCCGTGTCGCGCAGTCCTCGAATCGACCCACCTCGGCGGGGTCGCACAACATCTGTGGGAGCACCACGTCGTTGCCACCGACGAGATAGGCCTCGATCAGGGCCAACGCCGCCGGACGAATGAGTCCGCCGGCGGCGGCGAAGTCATCGGACCAACCGCCGATCAACGTGCGCAACACATCGATGTCGCAGTTGAGCACACCCGGATGCTCATCGACGTAGCGTCTGGCCAGCGTCGACTTGCCGATCCCGGGTGGACCATTGAGATGGATCAGCCTGACCATCCGGGGACATTAGCGCGTTGCGGGATGGTCAAGCGCGACAGAGGGCTCAGCCTCTGCCGAAGAGCTTGGCGAGGAAGCCGCCCGATTCTCCCTTGACCTTCGGGTGACCAGGACAGCGATCGGCCTTCGGCACGTTCGCCATGACCTGGTCGACGTGCTGGCCGCAGCCGGCCCAAGAGGTTTTTCCGCAGGTACGGCAGCGAGTTGCTCGGCACATGATGGGGTTCCGTTCCGTGATGGGGGTGATGGTGGGACTGGTCAGCGGCGGGGCAAGGAGGGTGTCACAGTCCGGTCTCCACCGGATGTCCGGAGGAGAGCCAGGCCTGGGTGCCACCAGCGATGGAAACTGCATCGAAACCTGAGGCCACCAACAGGTCGACCATGGCCAAGGAGCGGTTGCCCGAGGCACAGATGACGTGGATCGGCCGGCTCTTGTCGAGTTCACCGAGCCGGTTGGCGAGCCGGGACATCGGCACGAGGACCGCACCGGGAACGTGACCGGCGGCGTACTCCCCCTGCTCGCGCACATCGAGTGTGAGCGCCTCGCCGCGTGTCGCGGCGAAGGTGTCGAGCGATATCTCACGCTGCCGTTCCGACATGACGTTCCCTTCCTTGGGGTCAACTGATCGATACACATACCCTAGGGGGTATTCGTGGTTCGAGCAAAAACACCCCAGGGGGTATCGTTCCGATTTCCCTGCACAGCGAAGGAGACCCTCCATGGAGCTCGATCCCGCTTCGATGACACCGATCATCAATCGGCTCAAGCGCGCACAGGGGCAGCTCGCCGCCGTGCTCCGATTGTTGGAGGAGGGTCGCGAGTGTGAGGACGTGGTGACGCAACTAGCCGCCGTCTCCAAAGCACTTGACCGCGCGGGCTTCGCGATCATCGCTCAGGGGCTCCAGGAGTGCCTGATCGCCGGCGACGGAGTCGACAGCGTCGATGTGAAGAAGATGGAGAAGCTCTTCCTGTCCCTGGCCTGATCCTGATGGGGACGGGCCGTCGGACCTGCGCGCGCCAGCCTGCGTATCGGTCTAGGTTGTCCAGATGGACACGCACCACCACACTTATGACGTCGTTGTGGTCGGCGGGGGGCACAACGGCCTGGTCAGCGCCGCCTATCTGGCGCGGGCAGGCCTCTCGGTCCTCGTCCTGGAGCGGCTGGGTCACACGGGTGGCGCGGCCGTCTCGGTCGAGCCATTCCCCGGGCAGTCTGCCCGACTCTCGCGCTACTCCTACCTCGTGAGCCTGATGCCCGAGGAGCTGATGCGCGAGCTCGAGCTGGACATCCGCCTCGTCGACCGCACCACCGCGTCCTACACACCGTGGGTGCGTGGAAGCCGCTCCGGCGGGTTGTTGGTCGAGAAACCTGAAGGCGACGCCACGCGTGCCTCCTTCCGCGATCTGACCGGAGGCGAAGAGGAGTACGCCGCCTGGCAGGCGTTCTATGCGGAGGTCGGGCAGTTGGCCCACGCGATCGCACCCACGCTGATGCACCCCCTCCCCCTGGAGCGAGACATCCGAGCGACGGTCCCCGCCCGCATCTGGACCGACATCATCGAGGAGCCGCTCGGCCTGACGATCGAAGATCGCTTCGCCGACGACACCGTGCGCGGAGTCGTCGGCACCGACGCCCTGATCGGCACCTTCGCCTCTCTCCACGACCCCTCACTCATCCAGAACCGCTGCTTCCTCTACCACCTCATCGGCAACGGCACGGGTGAGTGGCGGGTGCCGGTGGGCGGGATGGGTGCTCTCACCACGGCGCTCGCCAGGACTGCGGTCGAGGCGGGCGCGGAGATCATCACCGGAGCCGGGGTCAGTGCCATCTCCCCCGGCCCCGACGGCGCGGAGGTGACCTGGCACGACGGGTCCCGCGACCGTACGGTCACTGGTCGCCGGGTGCTGTCGGGTGTCGCACCATGGGTGTTGCGGATCCTTCTCGGCGAGGGTGAGGAAGCGTCGACCAAGCCGGTGGGCTCCCAACTCAAGATCAACTTCCTGCTCGACCGACTTCCTGCACTGAAGTCCGGCGCTGATCGCGACGTTGCGTTCGCCGGCACCCTGCACCTGGGCGAGGACTACACCCAACTCGAGCGGGCCTACCGCACCGCCGCCGCGGGAACCCTGCCGGACCCGTTGCCTGGCGAGGTCTACTGCCACAGCCTGTCCGACCCCTCGATCCTCGGTGACAGGGCGGGCTCCGCCCACACACTGACCTACTTCGGACTGCACACCCCCGCCGGACTGTTCGACACCGATCCCACAGCCAAGGAGACGGCCGTACGACGGGCGCTGGCGTCCCTCAACGAGATCCTGGCCGAGCCGATCGAGTCGTGCCTGGCCCGAGACGGCAACGGGGACCCCTGCATGGAGGCCAAGATCCCGCAGGACATCGAGGCGGATCTCGCCATGCCGGGCGGTCACATCTTTCACGGCGACCTCGACTGGCCGTGGGCGCCCAACCGAGCCCGACTCGACACGGCGGCCCAACAGTGGGGCGTCCAGACCGAGCATCCCAGCGTGCTGCTCTGTGGGTCAGGTGCGCGTCGAGGCGGAGCCGTGTCGGGCTTGGGCGGGCACAACGCGGCCAAGGCCGTGCTGTCCGACATCTGACCTGGATTTCCCCTCACATGGGGCCGCTGGTAACGTAGACCTCGCTTCACCACACGCGCCATTAGCTCAATTGGCAGAGCAGCTGACTCTTAATCAGCGGGTTCGGGGTTCAAGTCCCTGATGGCGTACAGGTAGCACAGCAGAGGCCCCTCACCGAGGGGCCTCTGCTGATTTGCGCCTCACCTCGGAGGCAGGCTCCCGAGGCTTCCGCCCACCACCTTCTGCACGGATTCCGCGCACTCGGCATCGGTGATCAGGCCCTCGACGCGGTCCTTCTCCAGGTTCATCACCTGCTGGAGCGGGCTGCTCACCGACGGCTCGTCGGCCAGGTCGGCACCCCATACCTCCAGGAAGGCCTTCGTCTCGCGCTGTCTGTCGGTGAGTCCCGTGGGCACGCTTGCGTCATCATTCATGCGCCGCAACCTAGGCGGCGCCACCGACAGTCAGCCCAACTCCTCGCGTCGCTCTTCGCGAAGGCGGGGTGGGGTGAAACTCTCGGGATTGATGCCGGTCTTGTCGGCGTAGAACTCGCGTACGAGGTCCATGTCGGCCTTGATGTCACCGCTGGGCTCGAAGGTCGGGCCCCACCCGACGAGGCGCGTGGGTGCGTCGATGAAGGCCAGGGTGATCGGCAGGCCCGTCTGCTGGGCGATCCGGTAGAAGCCCGATTTCCAGTACTGACCCTTGCTGCGCGTCCCCTCGGCTGCCAGACCGAGCAGCCATGGATCGCCGCCCTCGGCCTCCGCCAGCAGCCTCTTGATGGTGGCAGCCGGATTCTTCCGGTCCAGCTCGACAGCTCCGGTTCGGCGCATCAGCCAGCCGAGGGGGCCCTTGAACACTTCCTTCTTCACGAGCAATTTGATGTCAACACCTGATGTCCACGCCAGGAGGATCGTGAGGATCCAGTCCCAGTTGGACGTGTGCGGCGCACCGACGAGCACGCCTCGGTCAGGCACCGAGCCCACAGCCTTCCAGCGCGAGATTCGCAGGACTAGGCGGGCGATGGCGCCCCGAACGAGGAAAGGTCTGCTCACGGGCATGACGGTAGCGCCTGAGCCTCAGACTTCACCGACGGAGGGCGCAGTGGTGCCGCCGAGATCCATGGCGGGGAGACCCAGTTTGCGGTGGTCCCACGTGCGTGTGCGCGTGACATCGAGGCGGATCACCACGCGCTGATGCATCATCATGTCCAGGAAGGGCCGCAACTCGCTGGTGTAAAGGCCGTGATAGCGCTCGAACATGTCCAGACAGACGCGCTCCAGCAGGTCGGTGTCCTCGGACACGACGCCTTCGCCCTCCAGCGAGACGCCGCGCAGAGTGTCATAGGTGTGCCCGGCCTCGACCAGGAAGGACATCCGTGGATCGCGACGCAGGTTGAAGACCTTCTGCGACTTCGGCTTCGTCTCGAACCACACGTGTCCCTCGAACCAGGCGAACCACATGCCCACCAGATGGATCTGACCCTGCGGACCCACCGTTGCGATCGTGGCGCTGCGCTGGGTGGCGAGAAAGGCATCGACCTCCGCGCCGGACATGAGGATCTGGTCGCGCTGCTTCATGCCTGCCAGCCTAGGCACACCCCCACGGGCTCGCCGAGGAATCGATCAGAGGTAGAGGCCGGTGGAGCCGGCGTCGAGACGCTCCGCAGCGACGGCGTGCACATCACGCTCACGCATCACGACATAGACCTCGCCCTGCACTTCCACCTCGGCCTTGTCCTCGGGGTCGAAGAGCACCCGGTCTCCGACCTCGACAGCGCGCGCCTGTGGCCCGGTGGCGATCACCCGGGACCAAGCCAGCCGCCTGGCCCCCATCGCTGCCGTCGCCGGGATGACGATGCCACCGGTGGATCGGCGCTCGCCAGCCTCCTGGTCGAGCTCGACCAGGAGCCGGTCGTGCAGCATCTTGATCGGCGCGTTGCCGCCAGGACTCGACATCGCGCTCAGCGCGCGACCTTGCGCACGATGGCGAACAGGACGACCACACCCAGGACCGCGCCGGCGGCCTTGAGGATGTTGTCGGTGCGCGGGGCGCCGGTGTCGAGATCGACGAAGGTCGACTTCACTGTCGTCACCTGGCGACTGGCGATGGTCTTCGGGTGTGCACGGTGGGCGAGCTGGTCGATGGTCGACGCAAGACGCTGTCGCGTCTCCTCGATCTCGCGCTCGAGCGCGCTCATGTCCTGGGTCACGATGAAAGGTTATCAATGCGGCGCGGATCGAAGCCCCAGGGCAGCTCGAGTCGATGGGCCGACATCAGGGTGTCGTCCGTCAGGACGTCGAAGGTCGACCTGTCGGCCACGACCACTCCCTCGCTGAGCACGACGCTGCGGGGACAGAGTTCGAGGGCGTAGGGCAGGTCGTGGGTGACCATCAGCAGCGTCACCTCCAGGCTGCGCAGGATGTCTGCCAACTCACGACGTGACGCAGGGTCGAGATTGGAGGACGGCTCGTCGAGCACGAGGATCTCCGGCTCCATGGCCAGGACGGTCGCCACCGCCACGCGTCGACGCTGGCCGTAGGAGAGGTGGTGCGGGGGCCGGTCGACATAGTCAGCCATCCCGACCAGGTCCAGCGAATGCATCACCCGCTGATCGAGTGCGGCGCCCTTGAGACCCATGTTGGCCGGGCCAAAGGCAACGTCCTGGCGAACCGTGCCGAGGAAGAGCTGGTCGTCAGGGTCCTGGAAGACAATCCCCACCCGGCGCCGAATCTCCTTGAGGTGCTGCTTGGCCACCGGGAGCCCGCTCACCGTGACCGAGCCCGCACCGCTCACGAGAATGCCGTTGAGATGCAGCACCAACGTCGTCTTGCCGGCTCCGTTGGGTCCGAGGAGGGCAACACGCTCGCCCTGATGGACATGCAGGTCCACGCCGAAGAGCGCCTGATGCCCGTCCGGGTAGGCGAAGGCCAGACCGCGGACGTCCAGCACGGGAGTGGTCACTGGGGCAACCTACCGTCGTAGCCGCGCGACAACATCGCCAGATGGACGCGCTCCCCACGCTCGTAGGAACGGATGAAGAGCGCTCCGAGCGCCCGCGCCATGACGGGCCAGTGCCGCGGTGACCGAGGATCACAGCCACGCGACTTGAGCGCGGTCATCATCGCTGACAGCTCGTCGGTGATGACGTCGAGATAGCGGATCATGAACCCCATGATCTGCACGATCAGGTCAGGCATGCGCAAACGTTGCAGACCCCGAAGGAGGTCCTGCGGCTCGGTGGTCGACGCGAGCGTCAACGATGCGAGTACGCCCAGGGTGCCCCTGATCAGCAGCGCGACGCCGGCCTCGAGTCCGGGTTCGGAGACGCTCACCCCCCACACCTCGGTACGCGGGCCCTCCGAGATGAAGGGGACGAGCACTGCGAACAGGGCGAAGGGCAGTTCGATCAGCATGCGAGGAGCCAGGTAGGAGACCGGCACCCGGCTCAACGCCACCACGCTCAACAGCGCCAGCGCCTCGCCGGCCTGGACCAGGTGCCACGAGCGCGGGGTGGCCACGACGAGCAGCATGAAGCCCACCAGGGCGAGCACCTTGAGGTGCGCAGGTGCGCGGTGGACCGGACTGTGGCCGTGGAAGTACAGCCGGTGGCCGTGCCCGGCCCCCATCAGCTTCTGCTGACGGAGGACTCATCCTCGTGGCTGCGACGTCTCAGTAGCCAGAAGAGTGCGGTGGAGAGCCCCGCGATGAGGAGTACGCCGACGACACCGGCGAGACCACCACTGAGACGCGGGTTCTCGATGCCCTTGACCTGGTAGTCGGCGAGTGGGCTGTCCGACACTGCGGAGTCCTTGGCCTGCTCGCGGAAGCCGGTGGTCTCGGCGACGAACTCGAGGCCGTCGGGGTGGCTGCTGGCGTAGTAGCTGCCGAGACCGGCCACGACCAGGCACACCAGCAGGCCCAGGAGGAGGAACGTGCGCTGTTTCATGCGACCTTCACCTCACGAATCTCCAGCTCGCGCGCGGCGATGACTGGTCTGGCGCCGTAGACGAGGTCGGGCCGCGTGGCCACGACACTGGCCACCACCAGACCGGTGATCACGGCTTCGCCGATCCCGATCACGACGTGCCAGCCGACCATCGCGGCGAAGACCCTCGCCGGGTCGACCGGAGCCGTGCCACCGATGACGAAGAGTGCTGCGAAGACGGTCGCTGCGACCGGCACGCTGAGGAGGGCACCGATTGCGGCGGCAGGCGCGATCGAACTCGGGCGGCTCGGCAACAGTCGTCGTACGAGCGCGAAGACCCCCCACCCGACGACAACGCCGACCAGGGCCATCAAGGTGATGTTGGTGCCCAGCGCGGTCACGCCGCCGTCGGCGATCAGCAACGCCTGGACCAGCAACACGACGCTGATGCACAACACGGCAGTCCACGGCCCCACCAGTACGGCCGCGAGGGCACCGCCGAGCAGGTGACCGCTGGTGCCGGCGCCGACCGGGAAGTTCATCATCTGGCCGGCGAACACGAAGGTCGCGACCAGCCCTGCCATCGGTGCGGTGCGGTCGTCGAGTTCGCGGTGAGCTCCGCGCAGGGCGATCGCCACGCCGAGCGTGGCCACCACACCGGTGGCCACCGAGGTGGGGGCGTCGAGAAAGCCGTCGGGCACGTGCACGTCATGGACTCCTGTGCTGGTTGGATGGTGGGCCGACCCGGATCCCCCGATAGCGGGTCGGCGCCGATGCGATCTTATTGCAAAGGTGTTGCAACAACCACACCCACCCAGCACAGGAGTCCGCGATGACTGACCGTCTCTCCCCGGGTGATGCTGCCCCTGACTTCACTCTCACCAGTGACAGCGAGGAGCAGGTCGCTCTCGCGGACCTGCGCGGACGCAAGGTCATCGTCTACTTCTACCCTGCCGCCATGACCCCGGGTTGCACCAAGCAGGCGTGCGACTTCAGCGAGTCACTCGACTCGCTACGGAGCGAGGGCTACGAAGTGCTGGGCGTCTCGAAGGACAAGCCCGCCAAGCTCGCGAAGTTCCGCGAGCGGGACCACCTCACCCTCACCCTGCTCTCGGACGAGTCGCTCGCGGTCCACCGGGCCTATGGCGCCTTCGGTACCAAGAAGCTCTACGGCAAGGAGGTCGAAGGCGTGATCCGCTCCACCTTCGTGATCGGCGAGGATGGCAAGATCGTGCTTGCCCAGTACAACGTCAAGGCCACCGGGCACGTCGCCAAGTTGCGTCGAGACCTCGGTCTGGACTGAACTCTGTCCCACAACTCCATCTGTCCCACAACGCTCTGTTTCATCACGCTCTGTTCCATCACGCTCTGTCCATAACTACATATGCGCTCGTAGCCCAATTGGTAGAGGCACCAGGTTTAGGTCCTGGCCAGTGAGAGTTCGAGTCTCTTCGAGCGCACGTCAGCTCCTCAAGCAGGCGAGGGCAGATCGGCAGCGACGTACGGTGCCAGCTCGCGCAACGCACGGCCACGGTGGGAGATCGCATCCTTCTCACCGGGGGCCAACTCAGCCGTGGTGAGATCCGTCTCGTCGTGCTCGGCTGCGACGAAGAGCACGTCGTAGCCGAAGCCACCGCTCCCCCTCAGCTCACGGATGATCCGACCATCCATCCGGCCTTCGACGACCCGTTCGCGTCCGTCGGGCAGGACCCACCCGACCGCACAGATGAAATGGGCACCCCGGCGCTCGTCCGGCACGTCAAGGAGCTGCTCGAGCAGCAGCGCGTTGTTGCGATCATCGGACTTCTCCCGTCCCGACCACCTGGCCGACAACACCCCCGGCATGCCATTGAGGGCATCGACGCACAGACCGCTGTCGTCGCCGATGGACGGCAGCCCGGTCGCCGCCACCCCGGCACGCGCCTTCAGCAGCGCGTTGCCGGCAAACGTCGGCTCGTCCTCGACCGGTTCGGCATAGGTCTCGGCGCCGTCGAGGCCGACCACCTCGATGTCCGGCACGTGCTCGGCGAGAATCCGCTGCATCTCGGCCAGCTTCTTGGCATTGCGCGAGGCGAGGAAGACGCGCGTCATCGCGCGAGTGCCTCCTGCTGCATCCGGGTCAGGTCGGCGCAGCCGCCCTCGGCCAGCGTCAGGAGGGCGTTGAGTTCGGCGCGGTCGAAGGCTGCTTCCTCCGCGGTGCCCTGGATCTCGACGAACTTACCGTCGCCGGTCATCACGACATTCATGTCGGTCTCGGCACGGACGTCCTCGACGTAGGGCAGGTCCAGGCGGGGCACGCCGTCGATGATGCCGACGCTCACGGCAGCAACGGTCCCGGTAAGGGGCTCACCCGTCAGAGCGCCGGTGGAGCGCAGGTGGGCCACTGCGTCAGCGAGCGCGACGTAGGCGCCCGTGATGGCAGCGGTGCGGGTGCCGCCGTCGGCCTGGAGGACGTCGCAGTCCAGGACGATGGTGTTCTCCCCCAGCGCCTGGTAGTCGATCACCGCGCGCAACGAACGCCCGATCAGGCGGGAGATCTCGTGGGTGCGACCACCGATGCGCCCCTTGACCGATTCCCGGTCCGAGCGGGTGTTGGTGGAGGCCGGCAGCATCGCGTACTCGGCCGTGACCCAGCCCAGACCCGAGCCCTTGCGCCAGCGCGGCACGCCCTCGGAGGCCGAGGCCGCGCACAGCACCTTGGTCCCGCCGAACTCGATCAACACCGATCCGGCTGCGTGGTCGAGCCAGTTGCGGGTGATCGTGATCGGGCGGAGCTGGTCATCGGCGCGGCCGTCGGCACGCCCTGCGGCGGGAGTCGAAGTCATGCGAGGACCCTAACGAGCAGCAGACCCCGCCGGCGAGGCGGTCATCAGACACGTTGAGATGTTCGCCGGACGGGGTCCCTGCGCGAGAACTACTTGAACTCGATGCGGAGCAGCCGCATGATCCCGAGGACCAACGGGATCACCAACCAGATCGTGCCCGCGACCACGATCTGCGCCCATTCCTGACCGCTGGGGCTGTAGGGGTCGACGTACAAAGGCATCTGGGCGGTGTTGAACTCGATCCACGGCGCCACCTTCTCGAAGCCGGGGCTCACGAACGTCAGGAGCCCTACCGCGAACGGCAGGATCAAGCTGTAGACGAAGTAGCCCACGATCGCCGCGGCGGTGTTCATCATGAGCGTGGCGATCGCGAAACCGACGAGGATGCCGACCCCGTTGGCGAGTACGAAGCCGTTGAACAGATCCCGGCCCACGAAGCTCCAGTCGGGGGTGGCGCCCAGTGCGATGCCCAGCAGCGTCCCGATGACAGCAATCACGGCGGCGCACGCCATCACGACCACGGCGAGCCCGACGCTCGCGAGAAGTTTGGCGAGGATGATGCGAGAACGACGTGGCTCGAGGGTGAAGGTCACGAGGCCGTTGCGTTGGCTGGCCTCACTGGTCACCAGCATGATGATCAGGATCGGCAGGAAGTACCCCAAGGTACCGCCGGCAACAGTGACGTAGGCCCCGACATTCTGTAGTGAATCAGAGGCCGTAAAGGCATAGATCACCACGATGATCAGCAGCAGCGCCAAGATGGAGAGGGCGAACCATCGCCCGGCGCGGGTGTCGAGGGCCTTGCGGAACTCGACCATGACCAGTCGGCCCAAGGGCACCGGCGAAGTGTCGCTGTGGTCGATCGTGCCGAGATTTTCTTCGGCGTCGGGCGTTTCGTACACGTCAGTGGTGGTGGTCACGACTGGGCTCCTTCAGTGGCATCACGCTGGGTGTCGGAGGTCAGGGCGAGGAAGAGATCCTCCAGGCCGCCCGAGGCGGAGCGGAGGTCGGTCAGCACGATGGCGTTCTCGGCCGCAGCGCGGCCCACCTCCACCGCCGGGGCTTCCACGCGCAAACCATGACCGGCGACTGCGACGGAGATTCCGCGCTCCTTCAGAGCCAGCGCGAGGGCCTCGTTGTCCAGGGAGGTGCAGTTCGTTGCGAGGTGTTCCCCGCCCGACAGCAACTCCTCCTTGGTGCCCTGGGCCACGATCTTTCCGCGACCGATGAGCACCAGTTCGTCAGCAACGAGTTCGACCTCGTTGAGCAGGTGGCTGGAGAGCAGCACGGTGCCGCCACGGTCGGCGTACCCCTTGAGGAGCCCGCGCATCCACCGAATGCCGGCGGGGTCGAGGCCGTTGGCCGGCTCGTCGAGGATCAGCACCGACGGGTCGCCGAGGAGCGCATGCGCGATCCCGAGTCGCTGCTTCATGCCCAGCGAGTAGTTGCGGAGTCGGCGTTTGGCCTCGGTCTGGTCGAGAGAGACGGTCTCGAGCATCTCGTCGACCCGGGACAGCGGCAAACCCATCGTCTTGGCACCGACGGTCAGGATCTCGCGTCCGGTGCGCCCGGCGTGCTGGGCGGAGGCGTCCAGGAGCACCCCGACGTGCAGGCCCGGGTTGGGGATGTCGCGATAGCGGTGGCCGCCGATCGTGGCCTCTCCCGACGTGGCGTTGGTCAGGCCGACCATCACGCGCATCGTCGTCGTCTTGCCAGCCCCGTTGGGCCCCAGGAAGCCGGTGACCCGGCCGGGTTTCGCCACGAATGAGACGTCGTCGACGACGGTGGCATCGCCATAGGTCTTGGTAAGTCCTTGCACACGAATCATGGGTGGAAGTGTGCCCGGTCCACTGCGTGGAGGCACATCGGGCCATCCCTACGCCCACAGCTCCGCCAAGATCTGCCAGCGATCCGTGCGTCCGGGAACTCAGATCTCGTAGGTCACGCCGGCGCGCGCCACATCCACAGGTCCCGACCATTCACCGCGGGCCTCACCCTGCGCCACCGCGGGGTCGTGCCAGGGCGGAATGTGGGTCAGAACCAACCGCTCGACACCGGCGACTCGTGCCGTACGCCCGCAGTCCGCGCCGGTGAGGTGCAGGTCGGGCGGGTTGTCCTCACCAGTCTGGAACGACGCCTCTGCGAGCAGGAGATGGGCACCGGCAGCCAGTGCGTCGAAGGAGGCACAGGGGCCGGTGTCGCCGGAGTAGACCAGAGTCCGCCCGTGCGCAGTGACGCGCAGGGCATAGGCATGGACGGGATGCACGACGGGGCGGGTCTCGACCAGGAATGGCCCGACCCGGACCGGCTCATCGTGGACCCGGAAGTCGAACTCCTCGGTCATTCCCGGATTCTCCGGAAGGTCATACGCACGAGCCATCCGTTCGGCCGAGCCGGGTGGGCCCCACACGGGAATCGACGGCTGCGGGCCGGTGGGGTGATATTTGCGCATCACGTAGTAGCCGCACAGGTCCAGGCAATGATCAGCGTGGAGGTGGCTCAGGAACACTGCGTCGATGGAGAGCGGGTCGACGTACCGATGCAACTGGCCCAGCGCGCCGCTGCCCAGGTCGAGCAGGATGCGCCAGGTACGGCCCTGGTGCTCGTCCTCCAGGAGATAGCAGCTGGCGGCTGATTCCGGCCCGGGATAGGACCCGGAGCACCCGACGACGGTGAGTCTCATGAGACACCCCCGGCGAACTGGGTGGCGCTCAGGAGCTCGGCGCCGAGGAATCGACGTCCGACGGTGGCGAAGGCATCCGGGCTGCCGGTCGTGACGAAGGTGTAGGAGGCATCGCCGTCGGACCGCATGGTGTCTGATCTCGCGAGCAACTTGTAGACGTCCTTCGCGCATTCCTCCGCCGAGCTGACCATCGTCACGGTGTCGCCCATGACATAGGAGATGACTCCGGTCAGGAGGGGATAGTGCGTGCAGCCCAGGATCAGGGTGTCGACCCCGGCCGCGACCAGCGGGTCGAGGTATTCGTGGGCGGCCGCCAGGAGCTCATCGCCACCCGTCACACCCTGTTCGACGAAGTCGACGAACTTCGGACAGGCTCGGATGTGCAGGTCGAGGTGTGGCGCCGCGGCGAAGGCGTCCTCGTAGGCCAGGGAATCTGCGGTTGCCCGGGTACAGATCACTCCCACCCGATGGTTGCGAGTGGCAGCGACCGCACGGCGGGTGGCAGGCAGGATCACCTCGACGACCGGCACGTCGTAGCGCTCACGCGCATCACGCAGCATGGCTGCGCTCGCAGAGTTGCAGGCAATGACCAGCGCCTTCACGCCCTGGCCATAGAGATGGTCGAGACATTCGAGGGCGTATTCGCGCACCTCGGCAATGGGTTTGCTGCCGTAGGGCTGACGGGCCGTGTCACCGAGATAGAGGACCGACTCGTGCGGCAACTGGTCGATGACCGAGCGCGCGACCGTGAGTCCTCCGAACCCGGAGTCGAAGATGCCGATCGGGGCATCGGCTGTCAAGGTCGGCACAATCGGCAAGGCTAGGTCCTCCCACCCCCGGCATGCACGCCTTCGCCAGCGTCAGTCCCGTCACATCCGGACGGGCGACCACGAGCGACGGCTCGCCCGAGACAGTGAGGAGTCAGGTCACGAACTGATCCGCACTCTGGCGCGGACCGCGTCGACCATCCTCACATCACCTCTCCAGAGGGTGCTGACCTGAAACTCCCGGATCGATCCCGACTTTGCCTCGGCGCCAGCCGTCAACACGGCACGAAGCCCTCGGCTGCTGGCTTGGTCGACCTGCACCGGCCACCCGCGACGCGAGCGCACCCGTCGAGTGACATCAGTACGCCCGGAGTAGTAGCGAACGGTCGCTCCGGGGCCGACCCCACTGGCGTGGACCCGGTAGTGGCCGGTTCCCCCGCCCGCGTTGCGCACCCGGACCTGGAAGGACCGGCTCGTGCCAGGCCGTACGGCGGAGCGCACGGTCTGGTCCGGTGCGGGTCGGGCGTGCAGCCCCCGGCCTCGCCAGGGCCCACGGTCAGCGCGGATCTGAACATCGGGTCGCTGGTCACTCTGACCGATTTCGAGGAGCAGGCGCTCAGGACTCCCCAACCGCGCACCGTCGGGGTTGCCGAGCACGAGGTTGATGTCCTCAGTGGGTTCTGGTCGCCGGTCTGCACGGATCCGCACGGGGAAGGACTTCACAGTCTCCCCCGGGGCGAAGCGCAACGTCCCGTCGGTCATGGTGAAGTCTTTCCCGCGGGTCGCGGTGCCACCCTGCCAGGCATAGTCGACGCTCACGGGACGGTCTGCGGCCAGTACCCGGACCGGCACCCGGACCACCCGCCGGTGTTCACGCACCCGCGACGAGGGCAGGTCGAAGATCACCTCAGGTTCGCTCATCCAGGTGGTGCGCTCCTCCAACCAGTTGCGCAGGAAGGCGACCTCGCTGTCGAAGGTGTCGGCGTGCCGACTGCCCGCCACCGGATCGAAGGCAAGTCGCCACTGTGCCCAGTCCGTGGCAGCCGACCCTGCGATGACCTCCTCGGCGATGGAGGCCTGAGCGACCATGTCCTCGACGAGCGGAACCAGATCGGCCCAACGCTCCTTGACCTGGGCTGAGAAGGCCGGGTCCTCCAGCATCCGCGCGATCCAGTGTCGACCGTTACGGGTGTGCCAACCCTGCGGCGCGGTTTCGGCATTCCACTTGGTGCCGGCACTCAGGTCGAAGTCCCAGGCCGGCCCCATGGCGAAGCGTCGGCCGGGAGTCCAGGTGACGTAGGTGCTGGAGTAGAAGTTGGAGTCCTGGTTGCGGAAGAGCTCTTCCACGAGGTACCAGTCGATGAAGGTGTCAACGTCGACGTAGGCCCGGTAACCGGTCTTCGGATCAGCGAACGCGCGACCGTACAGGGCCCGCTCGAAGGCCCTGACTCCCTGCTTCACCTCTCGCACCTGCGCCCGCTCGAGCTCGTCGGGATCCTTGAACGAGACGGGGGTGCCCCGACGCGACCGAAAGCCGGGCTCGTGGCTGGACCGGAACCGTTCGTCGATCTCCAGTAGGTAGGAGTCCTTGGGGAGTTCGACGCGATCCGTACCCTGCTCCACCTGGTCGACGAGCAGGTAGAGCCCTTGAGGGGCACCGTTGAGGATCACGTCCACGAACCGGGTGTCGGGTGACCAGTTCAACCTCGTCCGTCGGGCCAACTGCAGAGCCAGGTGATTACGCAGGTTGCTGCGGTCGGCGAAGTTGGCCAACAGGACCCACTCCCGCTGCGACGGCATCCCCAGCAGACCGGCCGGTTGGTCCAGCTTGAGCTTGTAGGGCTTCTTCGCCCATCCCCACGTGGAGTTGCCGCGACCCTTGATCTGCAGCGGATAGCTGAGCCCGTCGAGCTGGGCTGCGCCGCTCACGTAGTCATCCTTGCTGACAACGGGCGCGCCTCCCGTGGTGGTGATCACCAAGGTCGCCGGAGCGGCCGGAACCGCCCACAAGTCGTCCGCCGGCCCCGCCTGGAAGGGCGACATCGGTGCCGCAGCCGCTGATGGAGCGGTCGGTGCAACCAGCACGGCCAGTGCCAGTGCCAGTGTCAGTGTCAGTGTCAGTGTCACGGCAAGCAGCGCCGGCCCCATGCGCCGTTGGTCGAGTGCGAACGAGTCGAGTCTTACGCGCAAGTGATACTCCCGGGAGGCGTGCGGATACGACCGCCCTGACGGCGGACGTGGAATTGTCGCACCCTCCCCGGTGTCGCGCCCGCAGACATGGCTGCGCCCGTGAGATCTGCAGCGCCCGTGCTGATCTGCACAGGCGCCTCCCTCCTCGCGACTACGATGTGCTGATGCATCCGCGTGTGCTCGTGTCCGCCGCCCTTTTAGCTGTCCTCGTCGTGGCTGGCAGTTCGGCCGGCTGCGCTCAGCCCGTGTCCGGGCCCACCACCGGGACGGCCGATGCACCCCGCGACGCGGCGCTCATGCTGACTCACCCGAGGTGGTCCGTCCCGGGGCCGGTGGACAGCGTGCTCGCCATCTCCATCGACGGACTCAATCCTGCCGCGCTGCGTCGCCTGGGCCCTCGCGGCACTCCGCACCTGCACGAATTCATGGATGACGGCGCCTCGACGCTGAACGCCCGGACTGAGTACGAACAGACGGTCACCTTGCCCAACCACACCGGAATGGTCACCGGCCGCCGCATCACAGCTCGCCGGGGTGGGCATGGGGTGACCTGGAACGACGACCGACGTCGACCAGCGACCGTGCAGGCCGCCGCCGGGCATGACGTCGCTTCGGTGTTCTCCAGCATCGCCACGGCTGGTGGGTCAAGCGCACTGTTCGCCAGCAAGACGAAGTTTGCGCTCTGGCAGCGCTCCTGGCCCGACGGTATCGCCAGGACCGAGATCGACGAGCGCAACGCGAGACTCGTACGCACGCTGCAGGACGACATCGCCACCACCCCACGCGCCTTCCGCTTCCTGCATCTCTCGCTGCCCGACGTCGTGGGTCACGACCGAGGATTCATGTCGCCGGCCTACCTCAAGGCCGTGCGTCGGGTCGACCGACTGGTCGGCCTTGCGGTGGGGACGATCGACGCCGATCCAGCGCTGGCAGAACACACCGCGATCATCGTGACCAGCGACCACGGTGGGCGCGGAGCCACTCACAGCGACCGTGGCAACATCGACAACTACCGCATCGCGTTCATGGTGCGCGGACCGGGCGTGGATGCCGGAGCCGACCTTTACGCTCTGAACCCCGACTACCGCAACCCGCGAGGCGGTCGCCCGGCCTACGGAGCACGCACCCAGCCGGTGCGCAACGGGGACCTCGCCAATCTGGCGCTCGATCTGCTCGGCCAACCCCCGGTGCCGGAAAGCGAGCACGACCTGGCCCAGGATCTCGACGTCACTGCCGAGCCGTAATTCACCGGTCCAGGATCGACACGATCGCGATCTCTTCCTCGCACACGATGCCTCCGTTGATTCTGTACGACCGGAACTCCACCGGCCCCGGCCTGCTGCCGCACTCCCGGGTGCCGACCAGCACGTAGTGGGCATCGGGCTCGCTGGCCAGCTCGATGTCCGTATGGCTCGGGTAGGCCTCGGTGGTGGTGTGGGAGTGGTAGATCACGACTGGCCCCTCCCCGCGGGCGTCCATGTCCCGATAGAGCGCGAGCAACTCACCGGAGTCGACCTCGTAGAACGACGTGCTGTCGGCGGCATTGCCCAGTTCGACGAAGCGCACGGCGTGGTCGCTCCCCTCGGGACCGGCCACGACACCGCAGGCCTCGACGGGATGATCGCGTCTGGCATGTGCCACGACGGCGTCAACGGCCTTTTGCGTGATTCTCAACACGCGCTCCAGCGTAGGCAGAAAACCAAGATGCCCCCGACTCATTCCAGCATTAGTCTTGACGTCAAGACATTTCATTCGGAAGGACCACATGTCGCTCACCGACGCCCCAGCGCCACTGACCCGACGCGGCATCCCCCTCGAGCGGGACCTGCGGGTCCTCGCGATCGGCTCGTTCGCAAACCGGTTCGGAGCCGGCGCGGTGATGACGACCAGCGCCCTCTACTTCACCCGTCAGGTCGGCTTCACCGCTGGTGAGGTCGCGCTGGCCATCTCGGTCGCCGCAGTCGTAGGCATGCTCGTACAGGTTCCCGCCGGCCACCTCGGTGACACGCGGGGCCCTCGTCGGGTGCTGACCATCTGCATGACGGGAGCCGCGCTGACAAGCGCGCTGCCCGTGCTCGCCCGTACGCCCTGGCAACTGGCCCTGCTGCTGGGACTGCTCGCCCTGTTCGAGCGGTCCGCAGGATCGGTCCAACAAGGCGTGATCGCCCAGCTCGCCACGGGTGGACGCGGAGTGCTGTTCAAGGCCTACCTGCGCGCGGTCACCAACACCGCCATCGGCCTGGGCTCGGTCTTCGGTGGCGCGGCGCTGGTGATCGACGAGACATGGGCCTATGTCGCGGTCTTCGTGATCAACGCCGTCTTCACCGGTTTTGCCGCGTGGAACAGTCGGCGCCTCCCCGACCTGCCGCCGTACCTCCGTGCGCCGGGTGAGGCCCGCCTCGCCGTGCTGCGGGACTGGCCCTACGTCGTCATCGTCGCGATCACCGGACTGTTCTCCCTGCACTTCTTCGTGATGGAACTCGGTTTGGCGCTCTTCATCTCTGAGCGCACCTCAGCGCCACCTGTCATGGTCGCCGTGCTGCTGATCCTCAACACCGCCTGCGTCGCCGTCTTCCAGGTTCGTCTGTCGCGACGCGCCGACTCGGTGGAGGCCGGCGCTCGCGCCCTCGTGCGCGGGGCGATCTGGATCGGAGCCGGGTTCGCGATCGTGGCCTTCGCCGACCGGGGCAACGCGGCGTTCGCCGTGGTCGTCCTCGTGGTGGGCTCGCTGGTCCACGTCGTCGGGGAGATGATCGGGTCCGGCGGTCAGTGGGGCCTGCAGATGGGGCTGGCGCCGCATGAGCGGCAGGGCCAGTACCAGGGCTTCGCCGGCCTCGGCTTCAGCGTCATCGCGGTGATCGGCCCGCCGATCGTGACACTGCTGTGCGTGGAGATGGGTGAGACCGGTTGGCTGATCCTGGCTGCCCTGATGTTGGGCGTTGCACTGGTGTCGGTGCCAGCAGCTCGGTGGGCGTTGGCCTCGCGCGAACGCTATGGCGTACGGACCCACTCAGGCTGACGAGAGCGCGGGTCAGACCCGGATCGCCGCACTCAATCCGTCGCTGAAGGTTTCCGGCTCGGCCGGGAACGACTCGGTGTCCCCCCGGTCATGGCGCGCCGCGGACCAGGCTGCGGCACAAGCGTCGAGCAGATCGTCCTCGGCGAAGCCAGCCCCCTTGAACCAGGCCGGCGCCGCGATCGCGTGAGCCGACAGTGCTGCACGACGGGCCTGCACTCCCTCAGCTTCCTTCTTGCGCGCCAAGATGGGAGATCCCGTCATCCGGGTGAAACTCAGCTCGGGGTGCACCTCGATCACGTCGACACCCGGTCCGGAACGCACCCACGTGTCGACCTGCATGATCTTCTCGCGTAACGCATAGGCCTGGGCGCTGGCGCTCGTCCGGCCGTCAGTGGCAGCCAGGTTCGTCGCGCGTGCCTGCTCGTAGGTGTCCGCCCGGTAGGCCGACCGGGTCAGCGTCGAGAAGACCGAGGAACCCTTCCCGACCAACTCCCGGCGCGCCTCGGCATCGGCCCGACGCCCACCACGGTCCGGTAGTCCGATCGGGATGTCGATCGCGACGACCGCCGGTTCGGCGGATTCGCGGACCAAGGACACCAGCTCGATGATCGTGGCCGCCATGAACACCGCGGGGCGACTCTGCGGCGCCAACAGCACGCCCACCCAGCCGCTCGCGCAGGCATCCACGCCCAGGACCGGACGGTCCAGGTCGAACACGGCAGGTGACCTGACCGCCGTCTCCTGACCGGGGGGCGCGACGAATCTGGCCTCCCGCTCGGTGCTGGTCGCGGCTTCGATCCTCGCCACCATGGTCGCGCTCATCGTCGGCAGGGCGTCGAGCGGCCACCACTGCACGTGGGTCGACTCGTCGTCCGCGACATGGGCCTCCCCCGCCAGCCAGGTGCAGGCGAAGGTCAGGTCGAGATAGGCAGCGCGGTCACCGTTGGCGTGCACCACCTCGGGGCACGCCGATGTCGAGGCGAGTCGGTCCACCCGAATGCTGACACCCGCCTCCTCCATCGCCTCGCGTGCGGCGCAGACCGCCGGCTCCTCCCCGGGGTCCACGATGCCGGTGACCGGAGTCCAGGCGCCGTTGTCCGTCCGCTTGACGAGCAACACCTCGTCGTCAC
This sequence comes from Propionibacteriales bacterium, assembly GCA_038242265.1. Taxonomy (GTDB): domain Bacteria; phylum Actinomycetota; class Actinomycetes; order Propionibacteriales; family Nocardioidaceae; genus Nocardioides. The sequence continues at coordinate 31,330 of JBBSSH010000015.1, read as the reverse complement.
GCGTGATGACTGCGGTCACGCCCGGCAGCCACATCGGGTCGTGACCGAGTTTGGCGCGCGCGGCCACGACGAAGTCCGGGATGGGCGTCACTGACTCAGGGCCTCGACGATGGATTCCTGCAGCCAGCCGAGCCATTCGTAGATGTCGTGCAACTGGACCCGAGGATCCTCATCAGGCAACTCGTGCCAGTACGCCTCGTCGTCTGCTTCGACACCGAGGCGGATGGCAAGGGCGAGCCGGATGTCGTTGAAGGCACGCATCCACACCTGCGCGTCGGACTCACTGAGCTCGACATCGATCATCAGCCCGTCCTCCTCCAAATCGGAGGGAAGACCAGCCTCCTCGAGAGTGTCGATCAACAGGCCCGCGGCGGCGGCCTTTCCGTCACGCAGCCCGCTCTCGGTGAAGCGACGAAAGTCGGCAGAGGCGTCGTCGTCGTGGGGGTAGGCCGTGGGGAACAGCCGCGCCAGGACGGGATCCTCGGGGATGGTCGTCGCACCCGAGAAGTCCGCCACCAGAGCCTCGAACGGGTCGCTGGTCGCCGCTGGCGCTGCGCGCTCGTTGCGGAGCAACTCGATCATCTGCGAGGCGAGGGACCGCAGCAGATCAGCCTCGAAACCGGTGAAGGTCGCGATGGTGTTTCCGGACGCCCGATGCGCCTCGAAGCCGCTCACGTGGCCCGCTCCATCGTGGCCCAGAGCCCGTATTCGTGCATCGCCTGCACGTCCCGCTCCATCTCTTCCCTCGTGCCGGTGGACACCACGGATCTGCCGTTCTCGTGCACCTCGAGCATGAGTTCGTCCGCCTTGACCTTGTCGTAGCCGAAATGCTTGCGGAAGACGTACGAGACATACGACATCAGGTTCACCGGGTCGTCCCAGACCAGAGTGACCCACGGCTTGTCGAGAAAGGTGAGCCCGTCGGGGGTCAGGGTCGGCTCGACCTCGACCGGGCTGGCGACTGACACAGACACGCGCACATCGTGGCACAGTGAGGGTTGTGACGAGCTCATCGGCGCTGCTGACAGACCACTACGAACTCACCATGGTCCAGGCCGCAAGGGCCTCCGGCATGGCGGAGCGCCGGTCGGTGTTCGAACTCTTCGCCCGCACGCTGCCCGTCGGTCGTCGCTACGGGGTCGTGGCCGGCGTGGGTCGGGCGCTCGATGCCATCGAGGCATTCCGCTTCGACGAGGCCGCGATCTCGGCGCTGGAAGGGGTCGTGGACGCCGAACTGCTCGAATGGTTGGCGTCGTACCGATTCTCCGGCAACGTCTGGGGATATCGCGAGGGCGAGGTCTACTTCCCCTACTCCCCCCTGCTCGTGGTCGAAGGCACCTTCGCCGAGGCGGTCCTGCTCGAGACGGTGCTGCTGTCGATCTACAACCACGACGCTGCCATCGCCTCAGCGGCCTCACGGATGACGCTCGTGGCGGGAGACCGTCCGTGCATCGAGATGGGCTCGCGCCGCACCCACGAGCAGGCCGCGGTCGCTGCCGCGCGGGCGGCGTACGTCGCTGGCTTCGAGAGCACCTCCAACCTGGCCGCACGCCAGCACTACGGCATCCCGAGCGCCGGCACCGCTGCCCACTCCTTCACCTTGCTCCACGACAACGAAGCCGATGCCTTCCGGGCCCAGGTGTCCTCGCTCGGGGTCGGCACCACCCTGCTCGTGGACACCTACGACGTGGCGGAGGCAGTCGAGACCGCCGTCGAGATCGCCGGCCCCGGGCTCGGTGCGGTCCGGCTCGACTCCGGCGACCTGGGCGAGGTGGCCCGTGAGGTGCGGGCCCAACTCGACTCCCTCGGGGCGACCACGACCAGGATCCTGGTCACCAGCGACCTCGACGAATACGCCATCGCAGCGCTCGCAGCAGCCCCGGTGGACGGGTACGGGGTGGGGACGCAACTGGTCACCGGCTCAGGCCACCCGACCTGTGGCTTCGTCTACAAGCTCGTGTCCCGCGCGGACGACCAGGCCACCATGGTGTCGGTGGCGAAGAAGTCCAAGGACAAGATCTCCATCGGTGGGCGCAAGTACGCCCTACGCCGCCGATCGCACGCCGGCGTCGCGCAGGCCGAGGTGATCGGCATCGGCGCACCGCCCACCGATGACGGCGACGACCGGGCCCTGCTGGTCCCACTCGTGCGCGACGGCGTCGTGGTGGGGCGCTCCACCCTGGCGCAGGCACGGGAGCACCACATCGCTGCGCGCAACGAGCTCCCGCGCGCCATTCAGATGATGTCGGCCGGGGAGCCGGTGATCGCCACGGTGCACGTGGGCGGGTGAGGCTTTTGCCCCGCCAACTCACGAGTTGGCGCGCCAACTCGTGAGTTGGCGGGTTGGGTGCCCCTGAAGACCCCTTTCGCGACCCAAGTCGCCAACTGATGAGTTGGATCAACGACTGGCCGGGCGGGCTGTCCACAGATTGCTCTCGGGGGCTGCGCAACCCTCGTGGCGACGGCAGTCTTGGGTGTCATGGACGCCAGAGTCACCAACCGCCTCACAAGACCTTGGCCAGGCCTCACTCCGGTCACGCGCGGGGCCTACCGGCTCTCGGACAGCCTGGACGTACGCATATCCTCCTTGCACGCTTGGCAACTGGCACTGCCACCCGAGGCAGCGTTCACACATCTCACCGGAGCCGGCATTCATCAGATCTGGCTGCCTCCCACGTCTGGGCTTCCCGTGTGGATCTCGCTGCCGTACGGCGTCACCCGCCCGACTCGACCGGGACTTCGAGTCGTACGTCGCCACATCTCTCCTGCGCCGATCATCGTCAACGGTCTGCGCTGCGAGACGGCCGCCCAGTCAGTACTCATCGCCGCACGCGACCTGCACGAGCTCGACCTCGCCTGCCTCGTCGAAGGAGCTCGACACCTCAAACTGTTTTCAGAGGATGAGGAGGACCGACTCTTTACCGAGATGTTCCCGGGCTCACCCAGGCTGCGGCGATCCTTCGACTGGGCCACCGGTGGTTCCGAGAGCATCTGGGAGTTGTTGTTGCGCGTCCTCCACAAGGCGTGCGACGTCGCAGTCGAAGCGCAGCACGTGGTGCGCGACGAACACGGCGTCTTCGTCGCGCGCGGCGATCTGCGGCTGTTCGGGACCAGGCGTCTGCACGAGTACGACGGCGCCGGCCATCGCGACGCCGCTCAACATCGACAAGATCTGAAGAGAGACCGTCGGCTTGGTGCCGCCGGGTGGGAGCGGCGTGGCTACACCTCACACGAGGTCCTGCACCAGGCGGTCACCATTCTCCGGGACGCTGACCAGGCCCTGGGTCGGGACCACGACCCGAAGCGAGTGCGTAGATGGCACGACATCCTGCGCAAGTCACTCTTCACCCAAGCAGGGATGACCCTGCTCCGTGACCGGATCCGAGCCTCCTTGTGACCCGCCAGTTGGTGAGTTGGGTCCCCGTCTGTGCCCATTACTGACCCCCAAGTCGCCAACTCGGGAGTTGGCGCGCCAACTGGCGAGTTGGCAGCACGACCCGAGGCGCTGGGCCCACCCAACGGGCTAGCCTGTGGGACATGAAGCGGGCACTGATCGTCGTGGACGTCCAGAACGACTTCTGCGAGGGCGGTTCCCTGCCGGTCACGGGTGGGGCGGAGGTGGCTGCCGACATCGGTCGGCTCCTGCACCGCTGGTCCTCGCACGGCGAGGATGCCCCGGCGTACGACGTCGTCGTCGCGACGAAGGACCATCACATCGATCCGGGCGCGCACTGGGCGGCAAAGCCGGATTTCATCAACTCCTGGCCGGTGCACTGCAAGGTCGGCACCGACGGCGAGGGTTTCCACCCCAACCTGGACCCCCAGCCCTTCGACGCCGTGTTCCTCAAGGGTGAGTACGCGGCTGCCTACTCAGGCTTCGAGGGGCGCGCGAGCAACGGACAGAGCCTCGCCGACTGGCTGCGCGAGCATGACATCACGCGGGTGGACGTCTGCGGCCTTGCCACCGACCACTGTGTGCGGGCCACCGCGCTGGACAGCGTCGGCGAAGGATTCGAGACCCTTGTCCTCACCAGCCTCTGCGCGGGCGTCGCCCCCGGCTCCACCGACGCTGCGCTCGCGCAGATGTCTGAGGCCGGCATCACGATCGCCTGATCAGGCCCCGCTCAGCACCACTTCTCCGACACAGTACGCAGCACCTTCATGGTGCGCGCGGTGCCCTGACCCAGGGCCTTGAACTGACGAGAGGCGAGGATCCTGGAGCTGCTGGTGTCACCACCGAGGAGCGTGTAGGCCACGCGACCCCCCACGACACATGTCTCGCCCTCGTGTCTCACGGCCGCCAGTGCCTGCACTGCCGAGGCCGAGGGCGGGTCCACGTAGAGGGTGACGTAGTGCTGTCCGTGAGGCGCGTGCTCAGCGTGCAGTTCCTCGCCTCTTCGGACCAGGTCGGCCAGATCAGCGGTGGTGAACACCACTGTCGGCACGTCGAAGCCGATCTGGTCGGCATATGCCTTCTCCAACGTCCGCTGGACCGCACCCACCGAACGCGCCGTATGGGTGAGGCGTACGTTGCCGGTGTTGAGGTAGGTCTCCACCGCGGACCCGCCAGCCTGCTCCGTGGCAGCCTTCACATCGTCCTTGGGAAACCGCCGCCGCGAGCCGAGGTTGATGGCACGCAGAAAGGCTGCGTAGGTGGGCATGGTTCCAATTGTGACAACACTGCGACCATTCTGCGTGGGCCAGGGCCACAAAAGGGGCGGTGAGGACGCTACGGTGCTCGCATGAATTCACGACTTCTTGCCACCGGCCTCTGCGCCCTCGCCCTCTCCGTGTCGGTCGCGGGATGCGCCAAGGACACCAACACCACGAAGACCGAGTCTGGCGCCGAACTCCTCTCCGAGGGCACCCTCAAGATCTGCACCCACCTGCCCTACGAACCGTTCGAGTTCACCGAGGGCAGCGAGGTCGTCGGCTTCGACCCCGACGTCCTCAAGGTCGCCGCCGATGCTCAGGGCTGGGACACCGAAGTCGTCAACATCGGATGGGAGACCATCGTCTCCGGCGAGGCCCTCAACACCGGCAAGTGCGACGTCGCGACGGGCGCCATGACGATCACCCCCGAACGTGAGGCCGTGATGGACTTCACCGACCCTTACTTCGAGGCCACCCAGGCCCTGATGACCAAGACCGGGTCCGGGATCGCCTCGCTGGAGGATCTCGCCGGCAAGTCTGTCGCCGTCCAGAACGGCACCACGGGCGCCGACTACGTGCGCGACACCGCTCCGAAGGACACCAAGATCGTCTCCTTCGAGGACGCCGCGCTGATGGAGCAGGCCGTCAAGACCGGTAAGACCGATGCCGGTGTCAACGACAACGGGCTGCTCAACTACTTCGTCAGCCAGAACCCCGAGGTCGAGATCACCAGCGAGTTCCAGACCGGTGAGAGCTACGGCTTCTCGGTCAAGAAGGACTCCAACGACGACCTGCTCAAGGTCATCAACGACGCAATCGCGAGCCCGGAATACGACACGGTCTACAAGAAGTGGTTCGGCGACGCCGCCAAGTGATCATCTCCACCCAACTGACGCGACCCCCCAAAGACAGGTGACCTGACCCATGGCGAGTCCACGCCAGCGTGCCGCGAGATGGCGCTACCTCCAGTACGCAGTCCTCCTGCTCATCGTCGTGGTGATCCTCTATGTCTCCGACTGGGGCCAGCTCAGGCGAGCGTTCTTCAACTGGGAGGTCGTCAAGGACCAGTTCCCACGGGTCATGACGGTCGCGCTGAAGAACACCCTGATCTACACCGCGTTGGGCTTCACGTTCGGGCTGGCGCTGGGGCTGATCCTGGCCCTGATGCGCCTCTCGAGCGTGGGGCCCTACCGGTGGATCTCGACCGCCATCATCGAACTGTTCCGCGGACTGCCTGCTCTGGTCGTCTTCATCGCCCTCAGCGTCGGCGTCGCCCTGGCGTTCCCCGGCCGCGCGATCCCGTTCGGCAACTACGGCATCGTCACCCTGGCGCTGGGCCTGGTCGGCGGCGCCTATATGGCCGAGACGATCCGCGCGGGCATCCAGGCAGTGCCGAAGGGACAGATGGAGGCGGCTCGATCACTCGGCATGTCCCACGGTCGAGCGATGGTCAGCGTCGTCGTGCCGCAGGCGTTCCGGATCATCCTGCCGCCCTTGACCAATGAGTTGATCCTGCTCACCAAGGACTCCTCGCTGGTCTACGTGCTGGGCCTGGCACAGAACGAATATGAGCTCACCGCGTTTGGTCGAGACGGCATGAACCAGTTCGCCAACCTGACTCCGATCATCATCATCGGCCTGTGCTACCTACTGATCACGGTGCCGTTGTCGATCGTCGTACGCCGCATGGAGAGCCGTTCGGAGAGGGCCCGCTGATGACCAAGAACGAGAACATGCCCGACGCCTTGCGCAGTGATGCCGCGATCGACGTGCAGCAGTTGCACAAGTACTTCGGTAAGAATGAGGTGCTCAAAGGCATCGACTTCCACGTCGGTCACGGCCAGGTGGTGTGCGTGGTCGGCCCCTCGGGCTCGGGAAAGTCGACGCTGCTGCGCTGTGTCAACATGCTGGAAACGCCGACCAAGGGCAAGATCTTCGTCGAAGGGGTGGAGATCACCGATCCCGACGCCGACGTCGACAAGCTCCGTTCACGGATCGGCATCGTCTTCCAACAGTTCAACCTCTTCCCGCACATGACGGTGCTGCGCAATCTCACCATCTCGCAGCAGAAGGTCGCCGGCCGCAACAAGGACGAGTCGATCGAGATCGCTCGTGCCAACCTCGAGAAGGTCGGCCTGGCCGAAAAGGAGAGCGCGTACCCTGCGCACCTTTCCGGCGGACAAATGCAACGCGTCGCGATCGCGCGTGCGCTGTCGATGCAGCCCGACATGATGCTCTTCGACGAGCCCACGTCAGCGCTGGACCCCGAACTGGTCGGCGACGTACTCGCCGTCATGAAGGACCTCGCCTCGGAGGGCATGACCATGATGGTCGTGACCCACGAGATGGGCTTCGCGCGCGAGGTGGGCGACAAACTCGTCTTCATGGACGGGGGCGTCATTCTCGAGGAGGGCGACCCTGCTGAGGTACTGGCCAACCCGCAGCACGAGCGGACCCAGTCGTTCCTCAGCAAGGTGCTGTGAGGTCACACTGAAGGATGTGGGGCAGAGATGCCCAGCATGAACGACTGAGGCCCCCTCCGGAAGGAGGGGGCCTCAGTCGTGAGTTCAGGTGCCGATCATTTTCGGGTGCACTGACTCGGTGGGGTCACCGCGGGGTCGAAGATGTGCTTGGGCGGCTGGACCGCGGAAGTGTTGCTGGATTCCTTCATGGTCATCGCCCACCAGCCGGCCTGCTTGGTGTCGATGCTCGCCAACTGCTCGGCCGGCACCTTGTTCCACATGTTGAGCACGTCGACGCCTACTTCGAGCAGCGGACCGTGCGGGATGACCTCACCGCCGGCTTCGATGGCTTCGAGTCCGGGCGGGACCGTCGGGAACAGGCCCCGGGGCATGCCGGTCAATACCGCCTTCGCCGGGATCGCGACGGCAACACCGTCACCCGCTAGCCGGACCGCCCGAGCGGCGTTCACCGGCCAGGTGGGGTTGAGCTGCGTGGGGAGCCCCCAGGTGCGCTCCGGGTCCCCGGTGATGTCTGCCCAGCAGTCGGCGGAGTTGGGGCCCCAGGCATCACTGTTGAAGAAGGTCCGGCCATCGACCACCAGATAGTCGACCTGCTGACGCTTGCCGCCGATGCGGGAATCCATGGACACTTCGCTGGAATTGTTGGAGCCGGTGAACCGACCGCTGAGTTCGAAGATCTGCCTGCCACCATTTTCGGGCGACTTGGTCAGCAGCTGACCGCTCCACTCGACGGTCTTCATCTTCTTGACCTGGGTCACGAAACTGTCGAGTTGACCGTCCTCCAGCACGATGTCGCTGGACTTCTCGGCAGTTCCGGGCTCGGACCCGCCGCCGCCGCAACCGGTCATGGTCAGCAGCAGGCACGCCGCAGCCGAAGACGTCCAGACATTGACACGTCGGGCCACGGAATCCCCGTTTCTTTTACGTTGTGACTCACAAGTAACACATTGTAGTTTGAACCATATGGCGGGCTCACGGAGCCTGTCTGCAGAACTGACGATCTCCCGACTACGCGTTCATCCAGCGTCGGGCCGCACCCACCACGGCCTCGGTGAGATCCGCAACGATGTCCGAGCCCAGGGTCCAGTGCTGCCAGAACAACGGCACGTCCGTCCTCCTGCCCGGAACGAGTTCAACCAGGTGGCCATCCGCCAACTCATCGACCACATCTGACTCGGGGAGCAGGCCCCATCCCATCCCCACCCGAATGGCGCGATCGAACTCCCGCACAGATGGCAGATAGGTGACCGGTGGCGTCAGGTGTCGACGGGTCACCCGTCGGATGAAGTCATGTTGCAAAGAATCGCTGCGGTCGAAGGCGACGACGGGCGCCTCGGCCAGGCTGATCGAGCCCACGCCGGCGTGGAAATGCTGCGCGTGGAACGCGTCCGTGGCCACTGCGGCGTAGCGCAGACGACCCAGTCTCACCACCCGGCACCCGGGCACTGGCTTCGGCTCTGCGGTGATCGCAGCGACCACTTCGCCACGTCGCAGACGCTCAGCGGTGCGGGTGTGGTCCTCGCGCACGACCTCGAACACCACCCGATGCCGACTCTGCACCTCAGCCAGGGCGTCGATGAGCCAGGAGTAGAGAGCATCCGCATTGACCGCGATCGGCAGGGAGGCGTACGACGTCGCGAGCCCCCCAGCCTCCTCCACGAGTCCGGCCACCGCTTCTCGCTCCAAGAGCTCCATCTGCGTGGCCAACCGCACCAACACCCGCCCCGCCTCCGTCGGCTCGAGAGGCTTGACTCGATGCACCAACACCCGCCCGACCCTCGTCTCGAGCGCCTTGATTCGTTGACTCACCGCCGAGGGAGTCACGTGCAGGTCCTGGGCAGCCGCATCGAACGTGCCGAGGCGGATGGCGACCGTCAAAGTGCGTAGGGCGACGGGATCCAGGTGAGTGACGTCTCTCATAGTGAAAGATTCTAATGATTCATCACAATCCTGCGCTGGTTTGACGACATATCCGTGCCTACCGTTGGTCGCATGTTGCACGTCACCCTCACCGGGCTACTCACCGGTTTCGCCCTCATCATCGCCGTCGGCGCCCAGAATGCGTTCCTCCTGCGCCAAGGCATCCGCGGCAATCAGGTGCTCCCCATCGTGTTGACGTGCCTGATTTCGGACGTGGTGGCGATCTCCGCCGGCGTCGCGGGCCTCGGTGTCGTGCTGGAACGCTGGCCCGGAGTCCTCCCCGTGGCCCAGATCCTCGGCGGTCTCTACCTTCTCGCCTTCGGCGCCCATGCCGCGATGCGCGCCTGGCGACCCTCGCGCCTCGAGGCTGGCGAAGGATCAGCGCTGACTCCGGGACGCGCCGTGCTCCTCACCCTCGCCCTCACCTGGCTCAACCCGCACTTCTATCTCGATGCGGTCCTCATGCTGGGCACCGTCGCCAACAGCTTCGGTGAGGACCGGTGGTGGTTCCTGGCCGGGTCGCTGGCGGCAAGCCTGATGTGGTTCTTCGCCCTGGGGTACGGCGCCCGGTTGCTACGCGGGCTGTTCGCTCGTCCGGGCGCGTGGCGAATCCTTGATTCAGGCATCGCCGTCGTGATGGGTGCACTCGGTATCGGCCTGTTGGCGCACTGACGAGGACCCCGACCGAGATGACAGCGCCCCAGCCACTCGTCGACGGGACGAGTGGCTGGGGCGCCGAATTCTGCTGCCTCAGCTGGAGGAATCAGAGGTTGCCGCGGGCGTCCTGCTCGCGCTCGATGGCCTCAAAGAGCGCCTTGAAGTTGCCCTTGCCGAAGCCCAGCGAACCGTGGCGTTCGATCAACTCGAAGAAGACCGTCGGGCGGTCGCCGAGCGGCTTGGTGAAGATCTGCAGGAGGTAGCCGTCTTCGTCGCGGTCAACCAGGATGCCGCGCTTCTGGAGCTCCTCGATCGGCACGCGCACCTCGCCGATGCGACTACGCAACTCGGCGTCCTCGTAGTAGGAGTCCGGCGTGTTGAGGAACTGCACACCGTTGGCACGCAGCGCGTCGACAGTGCTGAGGATGTCTCCGGTGGCGAGCGCGAGGTGCTGCGCACCGGGGCCGTTGTAGAAATCGAGGTACTCGTCGATCTGCGACTTCTTCTTCGCGATCGCCGGCTCGTTGAGCGGGAACTTCACCCGGTGGTTGCCATTGGCAACCACCTTCGACATCAGCGCGGAATAGTCGGTCGCAATGTCGTCGCCGATGAACTCGGCCATGTTCACGAAGCCCATGACCTTGTTGTAGAAGCCGACCCACTCGTCCATCTTGCCGATCTCGACGTTACCGACGATGTGGTCGAGCGCCTGGAACAGTCGCTTCGGCTGGTCCGCCTTCTTCTCCCAGTGCGGCGCCTCGGCGACGAAGCCGGGCAGGTAGGGGCCGGCGTAGGTCTCGCCATCAATCTTGCGCTGGACGAGCGTGTGGCGAGTGTCGCCGTAGGTGGCAATCGCTGCGATCCGCACGGTGCCGTGCTCATCGGTGAGGTTCTCGGGCTCGCGAAGGATGGTGGCGCCAGACTTGATGGCCTGGGCGATGCACTGGTCCACGTCCGGGACCTCGAGGGCGATGTCGACCACGCCGTCCCCATGCTTGGCGTGGTGCTCGATCAGCGGGCTGTCGGGCGAGACGGCACCAGTGAGCACGAACTTGATCGAGCCGGCCTTGAGGACGAAGGACTTGTGGTCGCGATTGCCGTTCTCGGGGCCGCTGTAGGCGATGAGTTCCATCCCCCAGGCCGAGGAGTAGTAGTGCGCAGCCTGGGTGGCGTTTCCGACCACGAAGCAGATGGCGTCCCACCCGGTCACGGGGAACTGATCGGCTTCGGCGTCGTACTCGACGAGGCCCACGAGTTGCTTGAGCTGCTCGAGGGTCAGGTCGGCCTTGAGCTCATCTGTGGTCAGGGCTGCGCCGGTGGAAGGCTGTTCAGTCGTGGACGTCATGGGCACAGCCTGCCGAGATGAGACAGAATGTGCAAGGCTGGGTCGAATCGCTGGACACTCTGATCAAAGAATGGGCTCTTCATGGATGAGACGGACAGCAAACTGATTGATTTGTTTGCTTCGGAGCCTCGCATAGGTGTGCTGGAGGCAAGCCGCAGATTGGGCATCGCCAGAGGTACCGTCCAGGCCAGATTGGACAAGCTGAGCGCCACAGGTGTGATCACCGGGTGGGGACCTGACCTCTCACCCGAGGCGATCGGGTATCCGGTCACCGCGTTCCTGACCCTGGAGATCCGCCAAGGGGCCGGTCACGACACCGTGGCCAGTCACCTGGCCAGGATCCCGGAAGTGCTGGAGGCCTACACGATCACCGGGGCGGGAGACATGTGGGCGCGGGTCGTCGCCCGCTCCAACGCCGATCTCCAGCGGGTCATCGACCTGGTGCTCACCGACCCCGGCATCGACCGATCCACCACGGTCATCGCCCTTGCCACCCAGATCCGCCATCGGGTCGTCCCGCTCGCGTGGGCGGCAGTCACTCCGGGTCCGTGATCGAGGGCCGCCCGGGCAGCGCAACTAGTGCAGACGGTCCGCCACCGCCTTGGCGGCCGCGAGGACCCGCGGCGCCACCAGACGCTCATCAATGGTGTCGTCGAGTGTCACGATGCCCACGCTGGCATGCAGGCCCTCCACGCCTCGTACGGGGGCAGCCAGGCCCCGGGCACCGGACTGCAACTCACCGCTGGTCACGGCGTAGGCCATTTCCTCGGCATTCGCGAGGCTGATTGCCTTGCCTGCTGCTGCCTGTGAGAGTGGGTGGCGGGCCCCGACGCGATAGGCGACGTGGAAGTCGGTCCAGGTCGGCTCGACAACAGCCAGGGCCAACGCCTCGTCACCGTCGGCCACGGTCAGGTGGGCGGTGCAACCGACCGCTTCGGCCAGGGTGCGCAGCACCGGCATGGCCAGGTCGCGCAGCACCGGCTGCACGGCCCCGGCAATATGCAGCACCCCGAGCCCGACGAAGAGTCGTCCGCGGGCATCGCGGCGCACCATCGTGTGTTGCTCGAGGGTGCTGATCAGGCGGTAGACGACCGTGCGGTTCACCTCCAGCCGGGCGGAGAGTTCGGTGACCGTCAGCCCTTCCGGGCTGTCGGCCAGCACCCGCAGCACGCGCAGGCCACGATCGAGGGTCTGTGAGGTCTCCGAGGCCATGGGAGCAATCTAGGCCGATCAGGACGACTGGCGCATCGCCCACTCGCGGATCCGGTTGATCCGTTCGTGGAGCTGGTCACCGCTGGCGACGGCGGCGGGCGGTCCGCCGCATTCCTTGCGCAGCGCGGAGTGGGTGATCCCGTGCGCCTGGCCGGTCCGGTGGTGCCATGCCGCGACCAGCCCGTTGAGCTCACGGCGCAGGACGCCGAGCTGCTGGTGGGTGGTGAGCTCCGCGACGCTCTCGACGGGCTTGTCGATCTTCTGCTTCCGGGCACGTTCGCTCTGCCTCGAGTGCAGCAACTCCCGCACCTGGTCGGCCTCGAGCAGACCAGGGATCCCCAGGAAGTCCATTTCCTCGTCGGACCCGGCGTGCACCTCACCGGAGTGTCCGAACATCGCGCCTTCGTAGAGGACATGGTCGAAGGACGCCGTGGAGCCCAGCGCTTCCCACGACATCTCCAGATCCGACGATGCAGACTCCCCCGCCTCGGCCTGGGCGAGCAGGTCGTTCTCGGCGGCAAAGATGTCATTCTCGTCGTGCACGCGGCGCCCCAGGACGTGGTCGCGCTGTGCCTCCATGGTGGAGGCGTACTCCAACAGGTGCGGGACCGACGGCAGGAACACCGATGCCGTCTCGCCGCGTGAGCGGGCGCGGACGAATCGGCCGACCGCCTGGGCGAAGAATAGCGGCGTGCCGGTCGTGGTGGCCCACACCCCCACCGCCAGGCGGGGCACGTCCACCCCCTCCGAGACCATCCGGACCGCCACCATCCAGCGCTGGTCGGAGGTGGTGAACGCTTCGATCTTCTTGGAGGAGCCCTTCTCGTCGGAGAGGATCACCGTGGGGCTCTCGCCGGTGATCTTCTTCAACAGTCCGGCGTAGGAGCGAGCGGATTCCTGGTCGCTGGCGATCACCATGCCCCCAGCGTCGGGGACGTGGCGGCGAACCTCGGACAGCCGCTTGTCCGCGGCCCCCAGGACCGCCGGCATCCAGGAACCGTGGGGGTCGAGCGCGGTCCGCAACGCGTGGGCGTGCATGTCCTTGGTGAGGGGCTCACCGAGTCGGGCGACGATCTCGTCCCCGGCACTGGTGCGCCACTGCATCTCGCCGGAGTAGGCCATGAACAGCACCGGCCGCACGACGTGATCGGCCAGGGCCTCGGCATAGCCGTAGGTGAAGTCGGCGGCAGATCGAGGGATGCCGTCGTCGCCGGGGGCGTAGGTGATGAAGGGGATGGGGTTGATGTCGGAACGGAACGGGGTGCCGGTCAGCGAGAGTCGACGCGTCGCAGGGTCGAACGCCTCTCGTACGCCCTCGCCCCATGACATCGCATCGCCGGCATGGTGGATCTCATCGAGGATGACCAGCGTCTTGAAACGCTCGGTGCGGATGCGCATGGCCAACGGGTTGACCGAGACACCGGCGTAGGTGACCGCGATGCCGACGAAGTCCTCGGATGTCTTGCCCTTGCCTGCCGAGTAGGTCGGGTCGAGGGGGATCCCCGCGCGAGCAGCAGCCTGCGCCCACTGGGTCTTGAGGTGCTCGGTGGGAGCCACCACCGTGATCCGGTCCACGACGCGGCGACTCAGCAGGTCAGCCGCCACCGTCAGCGCGAAGGTCGTCTTGCCGGCTCCCGGCGTGGCCACGGCCAGGAAGTCGCGCGGCTGGCGAGACAGGTAGGACTCCATGGCCGTCTGCTGCCAGGCGCGCAGCGACGGGGCCGTGCCCCAGGCAGCCCGATCTGGCCAGGCGGGAGGCAGGGGCGCGTCGGGCCGCCCGGTCACTCTCCGGAGCCAGAGCCGTCGGAGCCAGAACCGCCGCCGGGCTTGCCGCCAGGCTTCATCGACTCCCAGATCTCCTTGCAGTCAGGACACACCGGGAACTTCTCCGGCGACCGACTCGGGACCCAGACCTTCCCGCACAGGGCGATGACGGGCGTGCCCATCACCATCGCCTCGGTGAGCTTGTCCTTGGGCACGAAGTGGGAGAACCGCTCGTGATCACCGTCGTCGACGGGCATCGTGCGGCGGTCCTCTATCGTCTGACTGCCGGGAGAGAAACCGATGGTGCTCATGACGGGCGAGCCTAGCCGCAGCACGTGTCGAACCGAGATTGGTCGCCCGCGCGCCGCCTGTCCCGGGGTCAGTTGAGCTCGGGATCGACCGGACGGGTGGCGTGCCAGGCCAACATTCCCGGCTGTCGGCGCATCACGTCGCGCCACAGCCAGGTGGTGTCATCGCGGAAGGCATCCTGGCTCTCGGAGGAGACGACGTACCAACTGCCTTCCTCGACCTCGCCGGCCAGTTGCGCTGCACCCCAGCCGGCATAGCCGGCAAAGATCCGCAGCGCCGCCAGAGAGCCGTCAACCAGCTCTGCAGGGGCGTCGAGGTCGACGATGCCGAGTGCACCGACCACCGGGCGCCAGCCGACCGGCTGGTCATCAGGGTCGCGGAGTCGCCCCACGGCCAGCGCACCCTCCACCCCGACCGGTCCCCCGCGAAACAGCACGTCCGGCTCGACCACGACGTCGCGCCACGACTCGAGCACGTCGGCCACCCGCACTGGCGAGGGTCGGTTCAGCACGACGCCGAGCGCGCCCTCCTCATTGACATCGAGAAGAAGAACGACCGTCTCGGCGAAGTTGGGGTCGTTCAACTCCGGGGTCGCGACGAGCAACATCCCGGATGCCATCTGCATGGCTCCATCATGGCCGATGCACCCCCACCGCCGAAAGGATGTCGCTCAGGCGGCCCAAGCTGCACGGAGTCGCTGCATGAGGGTGGGCGTGGGCATCGCTGGTGTGGGCATCGCTTGTGTGGGCATCGCTTGTCTGGACACCGCTGCTGTGGAGTCCGTGGGTGTCGGCGCGCCGACCGGCTGTGGCACGTAGGACGCTCGAGCCGCCAGTTCGATGGTGCGACCCAGACCCGCGGCCTCGTCCCCGGGTGCCTCGGCGCGACCAGACATCAGGGCCAGCATCTCGTGTTCCTTGGAGATCGCCCTGCCCATCGCCTCTCCCGTCCACACCGACGGCGGGTGGGCGTGCTGCTCGTCGAGAATCATTCTGACTCCGGGCATGTCCTCAGCAGTTTCGAGCCACGCCACGACGACCGCGTTCTCCCGGTCGCGCGGATGCTCGGCCAACTCCTGCTCGATGCGGGCGGCCAAGTGAGTGTGCCAGCGCAGCTGCAGCGCGGCGAGGAGGGTGAGTTCATCACCGAAGGTCGCCGACACGCCTTCGACCGCCATGGGGAGATGACCGTCACGGCGCTCGTCCGCGACGTCGATGACGGCGCGCAGGATCTCCGTGCGTCGTGGAAACAACTCGCGGACCATGAACACTCCTTCGTGACATACCAGAGGTACGTACTACGAGTATGCGTCGCGGCCCGGGCCCAGCCAACCGTGCTGGTCGTGATCTCCCACACAGCCGGTCATGGGTGGCAAGAGCGGTCTTCACTACGCTTCCCGAATGACCCACCCGTCCTCCCCGCCACCGTCCGCAGACACCGGCCATACCCAGGCAGGGACGGGGCCCGCCAACCGTCGACAGCGCTACTCAGCGGTGACCAAGCGAGCCCTCGTCGACGTCGCCGAGGTGCAGTTCACCGAGCACGGCTACGTCAACACCTCCCTCGACGCGATCGTCGCCGGGGCGCAGGTCACCAAGGGCGCGCTCTACCACCACTTCAGCGGCAAACAGGCGATCTTCGAGGCAGCTTTCGCACGGGTCGAGGCTCGCGCGGCGGCCTCCATCGACGCGGCCACCGAGGGCCACACCGACCCCTGGCTCGCTGCTCAGGCCGGCCTACGCGCCTTCCTCGACGTCGTCCAGGAACCGGGCTATCGACGGCTGGTGATCGCCGACGGGCCGTCGGTGCTGGGCCACGATCGGTTCCGCGAGCAGGGCGGCCGATCGACGTACGCCATCGTGCTCAAGATCGTGCGCGACGTGCTCAGCGTGGGTCCCTCCGACCTCGACGACGCCATGCTCGACACGTACACCCGCATCTTCTTCGGCGCCATGTCAGCGGCAGGTGGGGCAGTCGCCATCAGCGAGGATCCTGCCGCCGCTGCGGCTCGCGTGGAGACGGCCATCGGCTTCATCCTCGCCGGGATGCGGTCACTGGTGGAGGAGGGCACGGATCTGCCCGACCCCAGCAGCGAGGAACGCCCTACTTCGCGAAGGTGATCCCGCCGTCGGTGGTGGGCACCAACTCGATCCACACGTGACCGGCAGGGACGAGGAGATCTCCGGCCTTGGTCTGCAGCCCTATCGCGCCGGTGAGGCCGTCCTTGGTCCAGGTGCCCTTGATGACTCGACCCTGGTGGAAGAGCAGGGCCGGACCCTTGCCGTCGAACTTCGTTTCCGGCACGGGATAGCCGGCCGGGTCGGTGTAGCCGGCATCGCCGATCGGCACCCGCAGCACGAGCACCGAATCTGCCGGGAACTGGTCGCCCTGGGCGGCGTAGGAGTTGCTGTTGACGTAGCGGCCCTTCTGGAACTCCCACGAGGTGGAGTGGTTTCCGAAGTCGGCAGTCAGGGTGCGGGCCTTGCCGCCCTTGGGCAGCTCAGCATCGGCCTCGGTGGCAAACGGCAGGTAGGCCGGCGGCTCCTTGTCGGCCTTCAACCGCTTGGAGATGTCGCCCAGGTGGGCGAAGAGGTTGTAGGGAGCCGACCTGGTGTTGTCCCGGTAGACACCGGCGGCACCCTCGGTGATCCACGGGATCCCCGCCTTGTTGATGCGGTTGAGGGTAATCTGCGCAGCCCCGCTCGTGACGACCGTCGCGCCCTTCGGCACGATGCCGATGTCGCTGGCGCGCATGGAGCGGACCGGGCCGACGTCTGCCGGCACCTTGGAGTAGTAGAAGGCAGCCAGACGTGTCATCCCACCCTCGACCAGTTCCTCGACCACCAGGTCCGCCTGCCCGAGCCCTATCTGCGGAGAACTCGAGTAGGTGTTGTCGACCTTGGTGACGATGACGGGGTGCTTCGGGGCCTTGCCCTTGCGCTCCAGGCCGGTCAGGGGCCAGTACGTCGGCTCCGGCGGCTCGGTGGCCTCCGACGCCGTCGGCTCGTCCGGGGTGGAATCGGCCGACTCCTTCTTGTCGCCGCCGCAGCCGGCGAGGAGAAGTGCAGCGGTGACGAGCACGGTGACGGGCAGACCAAGACGATGACGCACGGGGACTCCGATCGAGCGGGGGTTGACCTGCTGAGTGTGAGGTCGCGCCCCCACGGAAACGTGAAGGCTCGCCAAAGAGTAATCAGCGACGCAACGTGCCACCGAACCAGTGCGACGTCCACGGCACAGCCACCTGCACCCGCTGGCCGGAGCCCGGCGCATGCACCATGAGCGGGCGACCGTGCGAGCGACCGACGAAGATCCCCGCGTGGTAGACCCCACCGCTGCCGTAGAAGAACATCAGGTCGCCGGCGCGCATGGCCCCCTTGGCCACCCGGCGGGTGAAGCCCGCCTGGGCGCCCGAGGTCCGCGGCACCGCAAAGCCGGCACGGCGGTAGCTGTAATAGACCAGGCCCGAGCAGTCGAAGCGATCCGGCCCCGAGGATCCGTAGGAGTAGACGTCGCCGCGCTGGCGCATCGCGGTGTCCTTGGCGCCGAGGATGCGACGGGTCAGGCGCGCCTCGGCCCTGGCCCGACGGACGGCCTCGGCCTTGCCCTCGGCCTTGACCTCGGCCTGGCTCAACGCCACGGCGTGCCGGTCCGGCGTCGCGGCACTGGCAGGCAGCACGCTCGTCGACGTCGCGACGAGGCCGAGCCCGGCCAGGGCGAGCACGAGGGCTCGTGGAGCGGAAGAAATTGCAGGCATGACGGTGTCCCTTTCCCACGCCTGTGAGGTGAGCTGTCGGATTAGGGCAGGAAAGTGCCCCGCCACCTGTCGGTGGCTTCACCCCGAGCCGACACATGTGTCGGCAGTGGAACCTGTGGGTCCCCCACTCCTGCCCTCGAAAAGTCTCAGGGGCCATCCCCGGCGGGCAGGACTCGGCGTTGTCCGGGGTGGTTGCGTCGTGTGACGAGGTCTCCCACCCGGACACGGCCCGAACCGTCCTGGGTCAATAGACCAAGAAAGACGGTAGACAGCCGGTTTCGGTGAATCCAAAATGCGATACGGCCCGACCACTGCATCCATCTGCGCACGCGGTGATCTTGCTCTCACCCCGCAGAGGCCTGTCGCGCCGATTCACGCTCAGCGGGGCAGATCACGACCCTCCGTCCCAGGTCACGAATGCGTGACGAAGGACGCCCCCGGCACAATCGCGACGTGACCCACTCTGCAGCTACGCCCGGCCATTCTTCGACCGGCCAGGCTTCGACCGATCCGTCCCCGCTGCCCTCCGCGCCCCCGCACATCGACGCTGAGGTGTTGACCGTCGGCTTCGACCTCGACATGACACTCGTCGACTCAGGCGCCGGCATCGTGGCCACCATGCAGGCGGTCTTTGGCGAGCACGACCTGGACGTCGCCGACGAAGAGGTGTGGAGCCGGATCGGCACCCCGTTGGAACACATGTTCGCACCGTTCGTGATACCTGAGGCAGTGCCGCAGGCGGTCCTTCGCTATCGCGAGCTCTACCCCACGACAGGTGTCCGAGGCGTCACCCTTCTCCCTGGCGCGCTGGAGGCAGTGGCGAGCGTGCGGTCCCTGGGCGGACGGGTGGTGGTCGTCAGCGCCAAGGTCGAGTCAGCCGTACTACTGGTGCTCGACGAGGTGGGGTTGGCCGTGGACGCCGTGGTCGGCGGACTGTTCGCTGCCGACAAGGGCTCGGCGCTCACCCGACACTCCGTGTTGATCTACGTGGGCGACCACGTCGGCGATGTCGAGGGCGCCCGGGCGGCCGGAGCGACGTCCGTGGCCGTGACGAGCGGGCCACAGGACGCCGAGACGCTGCGCGCCGCGGGCGCCGACGTCGTCCTCGGCTCCCTGACCGAACTGCCGCACTGGCTGCACGAGCACGTCCACCAGTTGCGCGGTCAGGGAGCCTGACGTGGCGCAGGATCAGCCGAGCTTGCGGCCGCCGTCGACGTAGAGCGTCTGGCCGGTGATGAAGGAGGCCTCGTCACTGCACAGGAAAGCAGCCGCAGCGGCGATGTCCTCGGGGTGGCCGACGCGTCGTACGGGCGTGGCCTCAGCGTTGAGGCGCTGCAACTCCTCGGGCTCGAGCTTGAGGCGGCGAGCCGTGGCGTCGGTCATCTCGGTGACGATGAAGCCGGGGGCCACCGCGTTGGCGTTGATGCCGAACGGGCCCAACTCAATGCCGAGCGTGCGGGTGAAACCCTGGATGCCCATCTTGGCGGCGGAGTAGTTGGCCTGGCCACGGGCTCCGAGCGCATTGACGCTCGAGAGGTTGATGATCTTGCCGTACTTCTGCTCCACGAAGCGCGACTGTGCAGCCTTGGTCATGTTGAACGCGCCCTTGAGGTGCACGCCCATGACCAGGTCCCAGTCCTCCTCGGTCATCTTGAAGAGCAGGTTGTCGCGGGTGACGCCGGCGTTGTTGACCAGGATGTGAATCGCGCCGAGTTCGTCCACCGTGCGCGCCACTGCGCTCTCGGCCGCCGCGCCGTTGGCGACGTCGCAGCCCACCCCGATCGCGCGCGCACCCTCGTTCAACTCGAGACGATCGGCCGCGTCCTGCGCCGAGGCCTCGTCGAGGTCGAGGATCGCCACCGAGGCGCCCTCGGCTGCAAAGCGTTGCGCGATGCCGAAACCGATACCGCGCGCGGCTCCGGTGATGACTGCGACTCGCCCGTCGAAACGACCCATCTCTATGACTCCTGAACCTCGGTGAACTGTCCCGTCGACACTAGTGCTCGCTGAGGTCCGGTCTGCCCTACGGGGTGTGTTGGCAGAACGCGATGTCCTGGGCGCTGGCTACGCCCTGGTAGAGCCGCATGGAATCACCGAACGACTCCTGCGTGGGTGAGAGGTAGGGCCGGATCTGGTATCCCCGACGCCCGGTGTAGGCGTCGCGACCGGGGAATCTGTCGACACTCATCTTCCACACCACCCTGGACTTCTCGGAGGCTGCGACACAGTGGAATCCCCGTTTGGCGCGGGCGGCCCTCCTGGACGGGACCACCTTGCCGACGCGCTGGCCCTTGTACTGCGCGACGGCGATCGGCATGGCCCCGGTGCTCACCGCGCGAGGGTCGCGCACCGTGAGATACAGGCCCTCGACGCGTGCGGCCGGTACGCGGAAGGAGACCTTCCCCGCCTTCACCCGGCTCTGGCGACTCCAGAAGACCGGCTCCTCGCCATTGGCCGGCGGCCTCGGTGCGGAGATGAGGGTCACCTGGCACTTGGCGCAGTTGCGCACCTTGACGATCACACGGGTCTTCCCGGCGCTTTTCGCGGCCGCGACCTGGGACAGGCCGTGCTGACTCGTCAGAACCCCCGTCGCACCACCACCGACGCTCGGAACGGCAGCCACTGTCGAGGGCATCGCCAGACCCGTGGCGGCTGCGACCAGCACCGGGAGGGAACGTCGTCGGAGTGCAGAGAAGAGGCTCATGCCCCAGCACCGTAGCCGCGAAACCGTTCGTTGGGTACCGGATCGGGAGCAGACGAAGTCGGGACCAACGCCCCTGCCGAATTGCTGCCGCACCAGCGAGTCTGGTGGGAGTACGCCAGAGGCACCGGGTCCGCAGGTGGCGGGCCGCGACACCGGGAGGACACCCACGTGAACACCGACATGCTGAACAAGATCAAGACCGGAACCGGCTTCATCGCCGCCCTGGACCAGAGCGGGGGCAGTACGCCCAAGGCACTGGGACTCTACGGAATCGGGGAGGACTCCTACGCCGATGAGGAGGCCATGTTCGACCTGGTCCACGAGATGCGTACACGCATCATCACCAGCGCCTCCTTCGACGGCAACCGCATCTTGGGAGCGATCCTCTTCGAGCAGACCATGGATCGGCAGGTCGGCGGGACGGGCACGGCTGAATACCTCTGGCAGGAGAAGCAGGTCGTCCCCTTCCTCAAGGTGGACAAGGGCCTCGAGGACGAGGCAGACGGCGCCCGGCTGATGAAGCCGATGCCGGGGCTCGACGAGGTCCTGGCCCGCGCCAAGGAGCACGGCGTCTTCGGCACCAAGATGCGTTCGGTCGTCCTGACTGCGGACGGGGCCGGCATCGACGCCGTGGTCTCGCAACAGTTCGAGATCGCCCGGCAGATCCTGGCCGCTGGTCTCGTGCCGATCATCGAGCCGGAGGTGGACATCCACAGCTCCGCGAAGGCTGCCACCGAGACGCTGCTCAACAACACCCTGCTCACCCACCTCGACAGCCTGGCCGAGGGGCAGGACGTGATGCTCAAGCTGACGCTTCCCGAGCAGGACGGCGACCTCGGCACCCTGCTCGAGCACCCGCGCGTGCTGCGGGTGGTGGCGCTGTCCGGCGGCTACTCCCGCGAGGAGTCCGTCGACCGGCTGGGCAGGAACCCCGGCATCATCGCCAGTTTCTCGCGCGCACTCACCGAGGGACTGACGGCGCAGTTGAGCGACGCCGAGTTCGACGCCGCGCTGGATGCCTCCATCGCAGCCATCAACGAGGCATCGTCGACCTGACCCACGCTCACACCGCGGGCGTGGCCAGTCGACGGGCCAGGTAGGGCGCTGTCGCGCTACCGGTGGCTGCGGCGACCTCGTGTGGGGTCCCCGTAGCCATCACCTGCCCGCCCCGGTCCCCACCGCCCGGACCGAGGTCGATCACCCAGTCGGCGGTGGCGATGGTGTCGAGGTCGTGCTCGACGAGCACCACGGTGTTGCCGGCGTCGACCAGCAGGTGCAGTTGGCGCAGCAACAGCGCGATGTCGGCCGGGTGCAGTCCGGCGGTGGGTTCGTCGAGCAGGTAGAGGGCGTGCCCGCGACGCGCCCGCTGCAACTCGGTGGCGAGCTTGATCCGTTGCGCCTCACCACCACTGAGTTCGGTGGCAGGTTGGCCCAACCGTAGGTAGCCCAGACCGACCTCGCGCAGGGTCCGCAGGCTGCGGGCAGCAGTTGGGATGTCGGCCAGGACGTCGGCTGCCTGGTCGACGGTGAGTCCGAGCACGTCGGCAATGGTCAGGTCGCGCCAGGTGATCTCGAGGGTCTCGGCGTTGTAGCGGGCGCCGTGGCAGGTCGGGCACGGCGCGTAGGTGCCCGGCAGGAAGAGCAACTCGACCGAGACGAACCCTTCTCCCTGACAGGTGTCGCACCGGCCCTCGGCGACGTTGAAGGAGAACCGACCGGCGCCGTAGCCGCGGGCAGTGGCCTCCGGAGTCGCGGCGTACACCTTGCGGACCGCGTCGAAGAGCCCGGTGTACGTCGCCAGGTTGGAGCGCGGCGTCCGCCCGATCGGTCGCTGGTCGACGCGCACCAGCCGGTCGAAGGAGTCGAGGCCGGTCACCTCGTCGACGTCGATCTCGAGCTCATCCCCCTCGGCGTCCTCCGGCGCCTGACCGAGGTGTCGCCGCACCAGTTCGGCCAGCACCTGGGTCACCAGCGTGGACTTCCCCGAACCTGACACTCCGGTCACTGCCGTGAGGACACCCAGCGGGATGTCGACGGACAGGTCGCTCAGATTGTGTCGGCTCACCCCACGCAGGTGCAGCCACCCGTGGGGCGTGCGCGCGTGGTGCTCGAGCGGTGCCGCGCGCCCGAAGAGATAAGCCCCGGTGACCGACTCCTCGACGTGCTCGAGTCCTTCGACGGGACCGGAGTAGAGCACCTGTCCCCCGGCCTCGCCGGCACCGGGTCCGATGTCGACCACCCAGTCGGCGCGCCGGACGACATCGAGGTCGTGCTCGACGACGAAGAGCGAGTTGCCCGAGCTCTTCAGGCGATCGAGCACGTCGAGCAACGGCACGGCATCGGCCGGATGCAGCCCTGCGGAGGGCTCGTCGAGGACGTACACGACTCCGAAGAGACCGGAGCGGAGTTGGGTGGCGATCCGGAGACGTTGCGCCTCACCCGGTGAGAGCGTGGTGGAGTTGCGACCCAGAGCCAGGTAGCCCAGCCCCAGTTCGAGCAGCACCTCGGCCCGGGCGACAAGGTCGACACAGAGTCGTACGGCCACCTCGGTGCCTTCTCCCGAGTCGGCCGACGACGTGGCTGGCGTGACCTCGGTGAGCTCGGCGACAGGGCGCAGGAGTGCCACCAGGTCGGTCAAGGAGAGTGCCCCGAGTTCGGCGATGGTCAGTCCCGCAAAGGTGACCGCGAGTGAGGACGGCTGAAGCCCGGTCCCCTGGCACGTCGAGCACGGGGCGCTGCGGACGAAGCGCATCGACTTGTCCCGCATCATCTGGCTCTTGGAGGTGGCCAGCACGTGGTGGACGTGGGCCCGCGCACTCCAGAACTTCCCGTAGTAGCCGTAGTCGATGCGGTCCCGTTCCGGCTTGATCAGCACCGACGGCTGCTCGTCGGTGAAGAGGAGCCAGTCGCGGTCCTTCTTGCGCAGTTTGCGCCACGGAGTGTCGACGTCGATCCCCAGCCCAGCGACGATGCTGCGCAGGTTCACCCCCTGCCACGCGCCCGGCCAGGCGGCGATGGCACCGTCGCGGATGCTCAGCGAGGTATCCGGCACCATCAGTTCTTCGCTGACGTCGTGCTCCTCACCGAGCCCGTGGCAGCGTGGGCAGGCACCCGCGACAGTGTTGGGTGAGAACGCCTCTGCCTCCAGCCGGCTCGCGCCGGGTGGGTAGGTGCCGGCCCGCGAGTAGAGCATCCGGACCAGGTTCGACAGGGTCGTCAGGGTGCCGACGCTCGAGCGTGAACTGGGTGCTCCCCGACGCTGCTGCAGCGCCACGGCAGGCGGGAGTCCGGTGATCTCCTGTACGTGCGGGGCGCCGACCTGCTGCAGCAACCGACGGGCGTACGGCGCGACGGATTCGAAGTAGCGGCGCTGCGCCTCGGCGTAGAGCGTCCCGAAGGCCAGCGACGACTTGCCGGAGCCGGAAACACCGGTGAACGCCACCATCGCGTCTCGCGGGATGTCGAGGTCGACGTCACGGAGGTTGTTCTCGCTCGCTCCCCGGACATGGACGAAGTGGTCGCTCGGGTCGTGGGTCACCCGTCCTTCCTACCCGGTCGCGCCAGCGAGTGGGGAGAATCAGACGGGCAGCATCTCCACGCCGTACGCCGGGTCTTCCCCCGCGACCCGGTAGAGCACCAGCAGGAACCACGCCGTGACGATGAGATCCGCCAGGCCGATCACCACGGCAAGGATCAGCGCACTCGGCTCGACCGAGGTGGCGAGGAGCGCCAGCGCCGAGGTCGCGCTCAGTGCCACCGACAGCCAGCGGATCGTGTAGGCAGTCGTCCCCCGAGCCGGGCTCACTGTCATCAGTGCGGTGCAGGTGGCGACCTCGACGACGACCAGGGCAAGATCAGTGAGGACGGTGATCAGCGAGCCCTCGACCCCGACCCACTCGGGAAGCGCGGGGATCACCGCCAACCAGGCCGCGACACCGGCGACGTAGAAACTTCCATGGAGCGGGCGCAGCGAGCACAGCGCCAGCGCTGCCATGACCCAACCGATCGGGTCGGGGATGAGATCGACACCCTGGATACGGAAGTCGAGCAGCACGATGATCAGACCGGTGGCGGCCGTGCCCAGCCGACGCAGGGGGCGCATCGCAGTAGTCTGGCCGTCGTAGGCGCTGTAGTGCTGGGGTTGCACCACCACGGGATCAATCGAAGCGGTCGCGTCCGCCCGTTGGGACATTGCTTGCGCAACGTCCTCCGCAGGCACTGCCTCCACCCCGTCTTGCCGCCTACGGCGCACCAGGAGCGCGCCCGCGAACACAATGAGAACTGCGCCGCTGGCCCACCACCACGGGCGACGTGGATCAGCAGCGGTGCCGGGTGGAACAGGGGTGATGAGCGGGTTTGCCCACAAGCCACTCGCCAGATAGGGCACGCTCGCCAGTTCTCCGGGAGCGTCCATGTCGACGGCCCGGACGCCACCGGACTCGACGTCGACGACCTGCGCAGTGGCGTTGTGGTGCCCGATCACCACGTGGGTCGAATCGACCCACCCCAGGATCTGTTCGGCGCCCACGGGCGAGCGCAGATTCACGGGTCGCCTGCGTGCTTCGGCGATGGTCCTCCCGGCGTACAACTGCGTGGGCTGCGAGCCCGCCGGGTCCCCGATGTAGGCGAAGCTGGTGTCGTCAGGACCCCAGGACGCCTCGTGGATCAAGTGCGGGAGCGTCACCGAAGTACGGCTTCCGGTGACAGGGTCTGCCCGGAACGTCTCGCGGCCCCGCGACCAAGCCACACCCGATGGCGCAGAGCCAAGATTCGGCGCCCCGGACGGCCCGGGCTGCTCGATGATCGTGCGGGTCCCGTCCTTGACGTCCCAGGCAACGAACTGGGCGCCCCGCGACTTCGGCCCCCTGTTCCCGTTCGCGGTGTCATAACTGGTCAGCAGATGACGGGAGTCACCGGAGAACTTCAGCTCGACGAATCCTGTGAGGACCGAAGCGGAGTTCGGGTCCTGGAGTCGTCGAATCCTCCCGCTGGTCGTATTCATGACAGACCAGCCCGACACCCGACCACCCACCGCGACACTGGACCGTAGAGGTCTGACCCACCCGATCCACTCGCCGTCCGGTGAGACAGCAAACCCACTCACGATGTCCCACATCTCGGGGGCGAATCCGGGTAGTCGTATCCAGGAGGGCCTGCCGTCGACCGCGGAAACTGCGTAGAGGTCTAACGACTGCCGGTCACCGACGATCCCGTCTGTGTGCATCCTCTTCGCCAACCCCAGGGCCGCGACCGGACCACGCTGATATTCATCACTCGACCAGGCTGCCGGTGCATTCACCGAGGTCGGCAGGTGACGTGCCCGGACCGGGGCCCGATAGCTGACGGAGTCATCGGGCAATACGCGAGACAGCGCGAGAAAGAGAATCATGACGGCAAGCAGCGTCGCTACCGCGGACAGACCCGATGCTCCGGAAACAACTCGCAACTTCTGCAGACCCCTCACGTGAAGAGATCGTGCACCCCCACCGACCGTGGGCAGGACGCCACCCCCGGCACGCCACTCCTGACATCATGCGCACCATGGACCTCGTCACCGACCTCGCGCCCACCGGGACGCTGCGTGTCTCGATCAATCTCGGCAACCCGGTGCTCGCCCAAGGCACCGCCGACCGCCTGAGTGGTGTCACCGTGGACATCGCGAACGAGCTCGGAAGACGACTCGGCACACCGGTCGACTTCACCTGCTTCGGTGCGGCACGCGAGTCCTACGAGGCGATGGTCGAGGACCGGGCCGACCTCTGCTTCCTGGCCATCGACCCTGCCCGCGAGGCGCGCGTGGCATTCACCCCGCCGTACGCCGTCATCGAGGGCGTCTTCGTCGTACCCGACTCCTCGACGGCGCGTTCCGTTGCCGACGTCGACCGGGCGGGCACCCGGATCGGAGTCAAGGACGGTTCGGCCTACGACCTGTTCCTGACCCGCACCCTGCAGCACGCCCAGATCGTCCGCGGCGTCGAGGGCACCACCGTGTTCGCCGAACGGGATTTGGAGGCCGGTGCCGGGATCCGGCAGCCGGTGCTCGACTTCGCGGCAGCGCGCCCGGGCCACCGAGTCCTCGAACCGGCGTTCATGGAGATCCGGCAAGCACTCGGCACCACTCGCTCCCGCAGCGCCGACACGATCGCCTACCTCAGCAGCTTCGTCGAGGAACTGAAGTCGAGCGGATTCATCGCCGATGCCCTCCGCCGCTCCGGGCGGCAGGATGCCCGGGTCGCACCCCCCACGTGAGCGGAGTGACCCGCGCGGCACCAGCTCACGCAACCATGCTGGCGGGAGGCGTGGTGCACACGTTGCCCACGCTCCAGACGCCACGAGAGCCGCCCCGACGTGGTGTCGGAGCGGCTCTCGTTCAAGAGGGCTGGCTCTCGGTGGGCTGAGCCACCGGGACCGGCAATTCTGCGAAGACTTCGCGCTTATTCTGCGAAGACCTCCTGGTGGAGCTGCGGGGAATCGAACCCCGGTCCTCAAGCGTCGATCCAGGTCTTCTCCGGGTGCAGTCAGTGTTGTCGCTTTTCTCGGCCCCGGCGCTCGCACAGACACGTCGCCGACAGGCCCAGTCAGGAAAAAGTCCCGATCACCCCTCCTGACAGGAAGTGATCAGCAAGTCCTCTAAATGAGGCCTGGGTCCGGGACGAGGACGGATGCCCGGTCAGACCCTTCGGTCACTGCTCAGGCAGCGAGAGCGAAGTCGTTGCGATTAGAGTTGGCAACTGTGGTTTCCAGCGATCGTTTACGAGATGACGCTGGCTTCTCGACCCGCTTCCCCTGGAACTAACGTCCCAAGTCGAAACCGATCAGCCCCTCTTGAGTTATCAACCGTCAGTCTAGTGGGTGCGACCCACAACGGCACACCGAGATTCCCTGGTCGCCCGTATTGCTGCGACACACTCGGGGTCGGGGCGGACAGGTATGGGTCATGAGCAGCCCACCGCGCGCCCCCGATCGGGAGACCCGATTCAGAACCTTGTACGCCGAGTCGTACGCCGACCTGTGCCGGTTCGCCGCACGCCGAGTCCCGCCGAGCCGGGTGGAGGACGTGGTCGCCGACGCTTTCCTGGTCGTCTGGCGACGTCTGGACGACCTGCCGGCTGACCTCGACGATGCCCGCGCGTGGCTGTTCGGCATCACCCGTCGGACCATCCTCAACTCCCGCCGCGGGGTGGCGCGCCAGCAGGCCCTGGCCGTACGCCTGGCGGAGGTGGCCGCGACCCAGCATCCGCAGGCTGGGCAGAGCTGGGCCGATGACCTCGTCGCGTCCCGTCTCGACGTGGCAGCCGGCTGGCAACGCCTTTCGGCGGTCCACCAGGAGTCACTCGCCCTCGCGGTCCTCGACGAGCTCACCTCGCACCAGGCAGCGCGTGTCCTGGGCATCTCCCCGGTCGCCTTCCGGCTCCGGCTGAGCCGAGCCCGACGGGCGCTCCGCCTCCACGTCGACTCCCTTCCTCAGCTGGCCCAGCTCCCCCGGCGTGCGGCCCTCGCCCCGCCCCTCACGGACAGGATTTCTTCATGACCACTCCCCGTACCGACCTCGTCACCGCGTTGCGTTCGCTCGACCCGGCCCACGAACTCGAAACCCTCACCCTCGACCCGCGCTCCCCCGGCCCCGATGCCGCCCTGGAGCGGATCATCGCCTCAGATCCGGCGCCGTCACGACTGGCAGGTGAGCGCCGCACGCCCTCGCGTCGACTCCTGGTCGGCGGCGTCATCGTCGCGACGACGACAGTGGCAGCCGTCGTCCTGCCGCAGTTCTACGGCGGCAACCAGGCCTTCGCGACCTGGACAGCGAGTCCCAGCGGCCTCACCAAGGCCGAGGCCGCCGAGACTGCAGAAAACTGTCGCAAAGAACTGCTGGACGGCGGCACCGGATACTCCGCTGCACTGCGTGCGTCCCAGCCTGCACTCGCCGAACGTCGCGGCGCCTGGTCCCTCGTGGTGCTGGCCGACGACGGCGGCTTCTCCGCGTTGTGCGTGCGGGACGAGTCGGCGGTGTCCATGGGTGGCATGTTCGGCGGGCTGGGCACGCCCACCGACTTCGTCACGTCGGCTCCGCGCGAGATCGACGCCACCGACCTGGGCTCGGGCGGCATTGACGGGGAGTCGCTCTCCCTCGCGGTGGGTCACGCCGGGTCGGAGGTCACAGCAGTGGTGGCACACACGCGTACGCACGGTGACGTCGAAGCAACAGTCTCCGGCGGCCGATACGCCCTGTGGTTCCCCGGTGACGAGTGGAACGACGACACTGCCCGCGATGGGGTGGACCTTGAGGTGACCTACTCCGACGGGACCAGCGCCACTCAACGGGTCGCGCCCTGACCGACGACACGCTCGGTCCGCGGCGTCGGCTCAGTCCTTGTGACCCTTGAGCCGGCGCTGCACCGCATCGACCTTCTCGCGGTTGGCCTGTCGCTCGGCCAGCGAGTGCCGCTTGTCGTAGGCCTTCTTGCCCTTCGCGAGGGCGATCTCGACCTTGGCGCGGCCATCCTTGAAGTAGAGCGACAGCGGGACGATGGTGTAGCCCTTGTCGGTGATCTTGCGCTCGATCTTGTCGATCTCGGAGCGGTTGAGGAGCATTTTGCGCCGACGCCGGGCCGAGTGGTTGGTCCAGGTGCCCTGGCTGTATTCGGGGATGTGGACCCCCAGCAGCCAGGCCTCGCCGTTGTCGATCTCAGCGAAACCGTCGACGAGTGACGCCCGGCCCTGACGCAACGACTTGACCTCGGTGCCCATCAGGACGAGCCCGGCCTCCCAGGTGTCCTCGATGTGATAGTCGTGGCGCGCCTTCTTGTTCTGCGCGACCATCTTCTGACCTTGCTCCTTCGGCATGCGTCCATCCTCGCAGGCCATGTCCAACCGGTTGTACCTCCAGTCCGGCTACCGGCCGTGGAAGCACGCAGGATCAGCGGTCGACGTGCACCTCGACCATGCCGTCCTTGGGGAGCACCGCGTCCCACTCGGCTTCCTCGGAGTTGATCAGCACCTTCAGGGTTCCGCACGTGTCGCCGAGGCAGCGGTCGTTGTAGCGGACCCCCCAGACATGGAAGAAGTCAGCGATGTTCGGTTCCATCTCGCCCTTGTTCAACTCCACGGTGACCACCCCGTCGTCCTCATGGGTGTGCAGCGAGGACATCATCTCGGCGGTCGGATCCATGCCGATGCCCTGCGGGACAGCGACCTCCTCGCCGTTGACGTAGATGTAGAACTTCGCGAACGTCGGCGCCTCATAGTTGTGGAGGTCGATCACCGCCTGGTGACCCTTCAGGTCGTGCAGGTCCAGCCCGGCTTCCTGGATGTAGTAGACGGCCGGCTGCGGGGCATCCCACGGCGCGGCCGTCTCCCTCATCTCGACATCAGAGGAGCATCCCGCGGAGAACAGGAGCGCGGAGAGCAGGCCAAGCGCAAGGGCGACCCGAGATAGCATGCGGAGGAGTCAAGCACGGGGTGGGGTACATGGCCGACATCACTCGTTGCCAATAATTAACTTTAGGCGATCTCGACTTCCCTCGGGGCGCTCCGCACTGCTAAACCTGCTCGCACCGAATTCTCGGAGGGTAAGGATCCCTGATGCGTCTTTCAACCTGCGTCGCCGCCGTGCTGATCATGGCCGGCTCCGCGCTAGTCACCGCCCAACCATCCCAAGCACACGACCCCAACACCCCCTTGGGTCAGGAAGCTCACCGAGGGTTCGTCGCTGACCGCGAACCCGCCTCGCTCCTGCCCTCCATCCAGGGGACGGCCGTCCCCTGCAAGAACGGCATGGCCTCGAGCTACCCCTGTAGCAACGTCGACCTGCTCAGCCACCTGTCGATGACAGACCTGGGTGGCGGACAGGGCAACGACATCTGGGGGTGGACCGACCCGAGCAACAACCGCGAGTACGCCATCTTCGGCCGCTCCAACGGAACGTCGTTCGTCGACGTGACCGACCCGGTCAACCCGGTCTATCTCGGCAACCTGGCGAGCCACACCGGTAGCGCCATCTGGCGCGACATGAAGGTCTTCAAGAACCACGCCTTCATCGTCTCCGAAGCCTCCGGGCACGGCATGCAGGTCTTCGACCTCACTCGCCTGCGCGGCAAGACCGGTCCCAGCACGTGGAGCGAGGACGCCTTCTACGGCGGCGTCGGCAACACCCACAACATCGGGATCAACGAGGACACCGGCTTCGCCTACCTGATCGGCACGCAGAAGTGCGGTCGCGGTGGGGCACACATGCTGGACATCAACTCGCCCAAGAGCCCGAAGTTCGTCGGCTGCATCGAGGACGACGGCTACACCCACGACATCCAGTGCGTGGTCTACAACGGCCCCGACGCGGACTACAAGGGTCGCGAGGTCTGCGCCTCCTCCAACGAGGACACGCTCAACTTCTACGACGTCACCGACAAGGCCAAGCCCAAGCGGATCTCGCGGATGCCCTACACCGGGTCGTCCTACACGCACCAGGGATGGTTCACCGAGGACCAGCGCTACTTCCTCCTCGACGACGAACTCGACGAGCAGAACAG
>JBBSSH010000014.1:0-99227 GCA_038242265.1 Propionibacteriales bacterium | reverse complement strand
TGGATCGAGCGGACCTACCACCGACGCCGCCGACAAGACCGCCTCGGAAGATTGACCCCCATCGAGTTCGAGACAATCATGACCACGCCAGCCACTCAGGCTGCGTGACTAACCACTGTCACCTGATCGTGCAGCAGACCCGCGCACTCCGAGCTGCTGGAGTAGTCACGGTCCCCTTCAACACGGCAGTGTGGGCCCTTTGTTGTGTGCGCAGCTCTTAGATGGGGTCAGACGAGCACGGCCGCCGGTTGAGGTGAAGATAAATTGACGTCACTAGCCATCGACTGGAAAGGAATGCCACATGTCAATCAACACCCGCACGATGGACGCCACACCCGAGCAGGTCTGGAAGGTGTTGGCCGACGGCTGGCTCTACCCCCTGTGGGTGGTGGGGGCATCCCGCATGCGTGAGGTTGACGCCCACTGGCCAAGGGTGGGCGCCGAATTGCACCACTCGGTCGGCACCTGGCCCTTGCTGATCGACGACACCACAGAAGTGGTCGAGTCAGAGCCAGAACAACTGCTGAGCCTGCATGCGCGAGCCTGGCCCACGGGTACTGCTGGAGTGAACATTCGGCTGCAGGCAAAGGGAAATCGCACCGAGGTGACCATCGTGGAGGATCCCATCGCCGGCCCTGCGCTTCTCTTGCCTCGAGTGGCTCGTACTCCGATGCTCAAGTGGCGCAATGTCGAGACCTTGCGTCGTCTGGCGTTCCTCGCGGAGCGTCGCCCTTCTGCATAGGCACTAGCATCGCGGCTCTCGTGCTACAGAAGCTGGCGGCGTCTCGGAAGCGTGAGCCGTATGGCTGCGTCGTGACATGTTCGCCCTCGCGACATCTACCCTGACCGGTGTGAGCAACTGGTCGCTGGATAACCCTTTTGGATGAAGCGCGTACGCCTACGGCCGTGGATCATTGCTTTTTGCGGTGGCCCTGAACGGTTCCAGGGACGTGCGCAGTTCACTCGCGGACCGCCCTCCATGTTCGGGGCCACCGACCAGTCCGCCTACTGTCCGAGGTCGGCCCTGCTCGTCGCCACCCAGTCCTCACCCTGGCGATACACCAGGCCCCCTCGCTGAAACTCTTCCAGCCATCCAAGCATCGGCCAGTGGCCCCAGCGGTCGTGGAAGAGGCGTCCGTTACGCAAGATGTCGCCCAGGTGTTGTCGCGGGGGCGACTGGGTGGAGTGGTGCTGGTGATAGGCCCGTGCCGAGCCCCACCAGCCGAGGTCAAGGCCTGACTTCCTGACGACTCTGGCGAAGTCGGTGTCCTCACCGCCGTAGCCGACGTACGCCTCATGAAAGCCACCAGTCCGAGACCACGCGTCTCGATGCATGGCAAAGGACAGCGACCAGAAAAGGTCCGGGTCTCCTCCCACCGACCAGTCCCCCGCTCGCGGTGCCGGCCGGGCGAGGTGCGGTGAGTCCAGGTCCTGCAGGTGCGCCAGCTCATAGCCGCCTTCAGGTGGCGGCGCCAGATAGGTCACTGGCCCCGACCACACCACGTCCGGTCTTGTGGTCACGGCCTCGGCATAGGCGCCGACGAGGTCGTTGCCCGGGATGCAGTCGACGTCCAGAAAGACCAGCACTTCCGCCCCGGCATCCAGAGCGGCGGCTGCCCCCAGGTTGCGAGCCGCGGCAAGTGGAAGTCCCGCGGCCGGGACAGCAATGGGCACCACCTCGGGCCGGACACCCTGCCTCGGACGCCACTCGCACAACTGCTCGTCGCCCATGGCCACCACGACGTAAGGCTCCGGAATGGGCTTTCCACGGCTCAGCCCGCGCTGCTGCATGCTCAGGTGGTCGTGCCGTCCGTGCGCGATCGTGATGACAGCGGTCCGTGCTGCGCTCATGCCCAACTTCTGTCCACGTCAGTGGCGGCCAAGGCCTCGCGCAGGACGTCACCGAAGCGGCGTGCAGCGTGACCGTCGGTCCAGCGCACCCACGTTTCTCCGTCGTATTCGGCCACCTCGTCCAAGAGCTTTCGCCAACCAGATTCTGGGACTGCTGACCGGACACAAACCGGCCATGAGCCGTCGGCCAAGACTTCAGCGGTCGTGAGCTGTTCACGATGAGGTCGACCGGCCGGCACGATGATGGCTGGCCGACGCGCAGCCGCCACCTCCGCGATGGCATTCTGACCAGCGTGCGTCACGACGACATCGGCGTCACATAGCAAGGGGTAGGGGTCGTTGGTCCAGGTTCCCGAGTCCCGCCCCAAGACCGTCCAATCCCATTCGGGTGTCTCAGACTGGGCCTCATCCCAGCGCAACGGGTCAGACACGCCACCACCGTCACCCAGCAGGACCACCACGCGCCGTCGACCGGGGCGGCGGGGTGCTGGTGCACGCACCGGAAAGCGGGACAAGCCTCCGACCTCGTACAAACGGGACTGGGCGTGAGCGTCGAGGCCCCGGACCATGCCAAGAGCAGCATTCGGCCATACGGCAACCAGGGACGTCGAGATACCGAAGCCGAGCTGGTGGGCCTGATCCGACCTGTCCCCAGGCAACACCACGGTAACGACGGGGACACCGTGGAGCCGCGCGAGCAGGGCTATCTCGACGGACACATCGGCCACGATCAGTCGTGGTTGCTCCTGTTCGATCCATCTCGACACAGCTGCCATCCGAATCCTCAGACCGGCGTCGAGTTGCGGCACCCAGTGCAGGCGCCCACTCGCCGTCACGTCTTCGGGCGCGACCGCCGCATCGTCCGGCTCCAGCTGTACCCAACCTTCGCGCCATGCTTCGGGCCGTTCCCGCGAGGAGAGCCCGGTGACCGGGAGGCCCAGTTCGGCGCTCACGGCGATGGCTCGGTGCAGGTGACCGCTGCCTTGGTGGTGGATGTAGTAGCCGATCATGCGGCGTCCTGAGCGAGTAGCTGTGCGTAGAAGGCCTCGTAATCATCCACCATGCGCCCGAGAGAGTGTTCTCGCACGGCCACCTCGCGAACCTCTTCGCGACGGCAAGACAGCGCTGCCCGGATCGCTCGGGCCAGGTCTTCAACATCGCCGGGCCGGGCCAGCTCACCGGTCTGCGGCGACAGAAGTTCCGGGAGCGCACCACGTGCGTAGGCCGCCACTGGAGTCCCGCAGGCCATGGCCTCCGCCGCCACGAGACCGTACGGCTCGTCCCACGCAGGCGTAACCAGAGCCACACTTGCCCCGCCTAACAGAAGAGCCAGCTGGTCGTGACCCAGATGACCCGCATACGTGGCTCTCGGTCCTAGCCTTGGCACGATCTCGCTCTCGAAGTAGGCACGATCGGGAGTAGGGCCGGCCAGTACCACCGGTAGACCGGCCAGACGTGCCGCGTCGATCGCGTCGTGCGCCGCCTTCTCCGGAACCAGCCGTCCCGACCAGACTGCTGGTCCTCCTCCCGGCCCAACTGCCCACTGTCGCGTGTCGACGCCGTTGAGGATGGGGACGCTGCTGACGGCGTGCGCCCAGGAGCAGGCAGTGAACTCGCTGACCGCCACGAAGGTCGAGTCGCCCGGAGACAGCGCCACCGCCGACTCGAGCCATGGCACCGGCGGCGTGTGCAGGGTCGTGACGACCGGGACGGGCAACGTGGCTGCCATGGCCACCGGGAGGTGGTGGAGGCTGTTGTTGTGCACGACATCGAAGCGTCGAGCGCCAGTGCGAGCAAGATCGAGCATCAACCCCAGGTAGGCATGATGCTCTGCCATCCAGCGCTCCGGCGGTGCGCCCACGTCCGCGCGAGCCTGCGCGCTGGCTTCGAACGTGGGGACGGGTAGATCCGTCACTGCCAGGCCAGGGTCGGACCCGGGCGCGGCAAACACCGAGACCGCGTGGCCACGCTGGAGGAGAGCTCTGGCGAGCGCATGCGTCATAGCTTCGAGCCCCCCGGCGAACGGCTCGCGCAGCGGATACCGACTGGAGGCAATCAGGCAGATACGCAACGTCTCAACAGCCCAGGAGCGAGCGGTAGAGGTCGGCGTGCGTGTCCGCGATCGACTGTCGCTGCCGACGCCGCTCTTCCACCGAGGCGCCCAGGGCGGGGCGGTTTCCGTAGGCCTCGAGCACGGCGTCGGCGAGGGACTGCGCATCAAAGTTCACCTCGTCATGGAGGTAACTCAACACCGGACCCTGCTCGGCAAAATAGCCGCAGGTAGGGGCGATGACGGTGGTGTTGAGGTCGCGACAGGCCTCGAGCCACCCGGAATGGGTGCCGAACCGATAGGGCAGCACAGACACATCGAGCGATGCCAGGTAGTTCCAGAGGTCGGCATCGGAGAGATAGTCATGAATCTTCAGCACCAGCTGACCGGCCGATGCACGGGCTTTCAGGTACGCCGCCAAATCGTCATCTCGGCGGTTTCCGTTCACGTCCAGGACGTCGCGGTGGGCATTGACCTGCAGGATGCCCCCCGGGAGACCGGCGACGGTTTCCACCAGGACAGGCAGAACTGCCATCGGGTCCATGCTCGCCCGCAGGCTCTTGACGTGCAGTCCGACTCGGAACTCTGTGCCGCGTGGCACCTGGCGACGTTGGTGCCAACTCGACATGGTGGCGAAGTCGACGACGTGGGGGTGTGGCACCACACGGGCCTCGCGACCCCATCGTGTACGGATTTCGGCGGCCGCTCCCTGTGTCAGAGTCAGCAGCGCATCCGCTGCCGGCACCAACACGTCCAACTGCTCGTCATGGAGCGTGCGCGACTCGTGATGGGGATTGCGCAGGTCGTGGACCGTGTAGACAAAGGGCTTGTTCCGCTCTTGCAACACCCGCACCAGTTCGGCCAGTTCGGAGGGTGGACGTGCATCGAAACCGAACTGCAGATGCAGAAGGTCGAAGACTGCAGACGTTGCCCATCCCGGCTGCAGCATCACCGGCGGCCACCAGCGTTGCTGAGTCGAGCGATCAGGGCTGTCAGGATCAGGGTCTGCAAGGCGCGTGGGCCCGAGGCCCTGCTCCGGCGACAGATGACGCACATAGACGTGGTTGGCAGGAACCGAGGCAACCACTATTCGCAATGGTGTCGTGGTGTCTCCGGTATATGAGGACCGCATCCGACCCGAGTCAATTGATTGCACGCTCAACCATAACGACCTGCGTCCGCCTCCGCACCACCCGTAAAGGTGTCCGTTAGGGGCACTCTTCTGGCCTCCATCTCACATCAACCGGTACGGTCCTGGGCATGCAACGTCTCGATCAGCGTCGTGCCTGCGCGTGAGCGAATACGTGAGGTTCGGACCCCTGACCATCGAGTTCGACGACCGGGTGTTGAGACCGCGGGAGTGGACGACCGCCCAATCCCTGTGGGCGGCCGAGCTCCTCTCCGAACTACCGGCAGGGCCGGTGCTCGAACTGTGCGCGGGCGCTGGTCAGATCGGCCTTCTCGGCGTCGCTGAATCCGAGCGGGCTCTGGTCTGCGTGGACGCCAACGAGGCAGCGTGTCACTTCACCCGTGCCAATGCGCTCGCGGCCGGGATGGCGGAACGTGTGGAGACCCGCCACGGCCGGTTGGAGGACGCGGTGCGTCCCGGCGAGTCGTTCCCCCTGATCATTGCCGACCCGCCCTGGGTGCCGCGTCTAGAGACGGGACAGTTCCCCGAGGACCCGATCTCCGCGATCGACGGAGGTCACGACGGCCTCGACGTGGCGCGTGCTTGCCTCCGGGTGGTGCGGGACCATCTGGCAGTGGCGGGATCAGCCATCCTGCAGATCGGCACCACAGCGCAGGCTGAGATCTTGGCCGCTGAGGACATTCTGGCCAGCGGCGAGTTCGTCTTCGCTGAGGTACGTCAAGAGGTGCGCGGCGTACTGGTGAGGATCGACCGGCACCCAGCCAACACCTGATCCCTCACACAGGGTCAGACCGTGCTGCGGGGCTGCGGGGCTGCGGGGGATCGCCTTGTGGGTCCCGTCGCACCACGGCAGCCTGCTCGACTTGTGACACCGGCACAGCGCCACGACCGGCCGTTCGACGGCGTGGATGTGCCCCTGCTCGTCCTGGACGCTGGTGATGCCACGCACCAGCATCGGACCACCAGGGCACAGGACGATGTCGGGGTGCTCGAACTGCTGCTCGTTCATGCGTCGACACCCCAGGTGTCCAGCAGTGCGTTCGCAAAGCGGGTTTCCTGGTCGAGGCAGGTGAAGGCACCGAACAGGATGTCTCCGCTCTGGTGCGGTTCGTCGAGTGCGAGCGTTCCGCAGATGTCTCTCGCCGCGAGGTGTTCGTGCACGGCATCAGCCTCGATGTGTTCGCTGTAGTAGCGGACCATGGCTGCGGGAAAATCGAGCCTTTCCAACCCTTGCACCATTCGGCGCGAGGGGACCGAACTCGTGGCTTCGAAGGCAGCCAGGTGTCCCATCGCCGCTCCCCGGAGACGGCGTTGCAGCCCGAACATGGAGACCACGTTGTTCATCTCGAGCACCTCGGGCATTGCCTCATCGACGTAGGCGCCGTAGGCAGACCGGAGCCCGATCGCGTCCATGCCCAGGGCAAACAGGTGGGAGTGCAACCGGTTCGGGTCGCCGTCGCCATACTCGTCGAACTGGAGCTCCATGAGCGCCGCCTTCGCCCGCACCGGCAGTCGGGGCACCACCCACGCGGCCGGGTCTGCCTCCTTGAGCTGGTAGATGGACCGCTGGCGAAGCAGTTCCAGCACCTGCTCGCGATCTGCTCTGCGATGCACGTGGGCGGCCAAGGACGGCCCGTCGTCGGCCTCGACCATCGCAACGAGAGCGTCGGGCACGTCCCCGGGCGCCACCGGTGCCCCCGACCAGCGCCCGCGAAGGCGAGCCTCGAGCTCACCCTCAAGTCTGGCGCGCAGCACCATCGCTGCCGGATGTGTCTCGGCCCGCTCGTGGGCATCCTCGAAGCCGGCGTACGACAACTCGTGCAGCGACCACAGGGCCAGCTCAGCGTCGCCCTCGCCGTCGGCCTGGACGCTCGCACACCGGTCCAGATCGACGTGACGAACGCCAGGGGGCGTGCGCAACAACTCGAACGTCCACGCGCTGAGGCTGCCGCGAGGCTTCGGAAACATCACGCAGCAACATTACCCAAGTCGGGTGAAAGCACCCTGCCGACTGACGGTGGTGCCGGGTACGGTTTTCAGCAGCACGTGAGGACCGACCGCCTGCGACAGGAGACGTCCATGACATCGCTCTGGCTAGACCGGACACCGATCGAGACCGACACGCTCTCGGTCGACCGCTGTGACGATGTGATCGTCGGCGCAGGACTGACCGGCCTGATGACCGCGCTCCTGCTCTCCAGGTCAGGACGATCCGTCGTCGTGCTCGAGGCGCGTCAGGTGGGGGCGGTGACCACCGGCAACACCACTGGGAAGCTCTCGCTGCTCCAGGGCACCAAGTTGTCCTCGATGCTCGAGCACCAGTCCCGCCGCGTCGTGTCTGCCTATCTCGAGGCCAATCGGGAAGGACAGCAGTGGTTGCTCCAGTTCTGTGCTGACCACGACGTCCCGGTGCAGACGCGGGACGCGGTGACCTATGCCGCTGATGGAGCTGCGGGCCTGCGACAGGCGCGCCGCGAGCACGACGCCGCCTCGACCCTGGGGCTGCCCGTGCGCTGGGAGCGGGAGTTGCCGGTTCCGTTCCCTCACACCGGGGCCACAGTGCTTCCTGACCAGGCTCAGTTCGATTCCATGGATGTTCTTGCCTCGTTGACCGCACAGGTCCGCGCACACGGCGGGCTCGTCGTGGAGGAATCGCGCGTGGTCGGCGTCTCCAAGGTGGGCACCCCGACGGTGACGCTCCAGAACGGCTCGACCGTGCGAGGTCAGACGATAGTCCTGGCCACCGGCACCCCGATCCTGGACCGTGGTCTCTATTTCGCGAAGCTGGCGCCGCTGCGCTCCTACGCACTCGCGTTCGACCATCCGAGCCCTCCCGAGTTGATGATGATGGGGACCGGCTCCCCGTCCCGATCGATCCGGGACGCTCCCAGCGCGGACGGCAGCAGCAAGCTCCTCATCGGCGGAGAGGGACATTCGGTGGGGCGCGTCCGTTCGGAGGCCGATCACTACGACCGGCTGCGTGCCTGGACCGACGAGTTCTATCCGGGTTCCGTGGAGACGCACGCGTGGTCGGCGCAGGACTATTCCCCGCCCGACGGCGTGCCCTTCGTCGGGACACTCCCGCTGGGAGGTGGTCACATCTACCTCGCCACCGGATACGACAAGTGGGGCATGACCAACGCCGTCGCTGCAGGCCTTGACCTGACTGGCCAGATCCTTGGTGACGCACCGACCTGGGCGAAGCGGATGCGGCGACGCCTCATCCGTCCGCGGAGCGCCGTCGAGCTCGGTCGGATGAATGCAGAAGTAGGTGTCGCCCTCACGCTGGGGTTGGCCAAAGCTGAGTTCCACGCCTCGCCGGTCGACTTCCCGCACGAAGGCAAGGGCGACGTCGGCCAGAAAGCCGGCATCCCGATCGGGAAGTCAACGGTCGAGGGACAGTCCTGCGCAGTCGTCGCGTTGTGCACCCACCTCGGTGGCGTGCTCAAGTGGAACGACGGGGAGAAGTCCTGGGACTGTCCGCTGCACGGCTCTCGCTTCTCACCCGAGGGCGAGGTGCTGGAG
The DNA here is from genome assembly GCA_038242265.1 of Propionibacteriales bacterium. Classification (GTDB taxonomy): domain Bacteria; phylum Actinomycetota; class Actinomycetes; order Propionibacteriales; family Nocardioidaceae; genus Nocardioides. The sequence continues at coordinate 90,651 of JBBSSH010000014.1, read as the reverse complement.
GGGCCCGCCACCAAGTCGCTCCGCCGCGCCGCCACCTCCGACTGAGCCCTGCACACGACTCCCCGATACCGACCACCAAGACCGACACCGAGAGCAAAGGGCGACACCCATGAAGGCACTCACCTGGCAGGGCAAGCGTTCCGTCTCCGTCGAGAAGGTCCCGGACCCGCGGATCGAGCAGCCCACCGACGCCATCATCGAGGTCACCTCGACCGCAATCTGCGGATCGGACCTGCATCTCTACGAAGTGCTCGGGCCCTATCTGCACGCCGGGGACGTCCTCGGTCACGAGACCATGGGAGTCGTGCGCGAGGTCGGCTCCGAGACTGGTGACCTCCGCGTCGGCGACCGGGTGGTCGTGCCCTTCAACATCTCCTGCGGAGAATGCTGGATGTGCTCGCGTGGCCTGTTCGCCCAGTGCGAGACCACCCAGTGCCGGGAATCGGGCAAGGGCGCGTCCCTCTTCGGCTACACCGACCTCTATGGCTCGGTCCCCGGTGGACAGGCCGAACTGTTGCGGGTCCCGCAGGCGCACTTCGGTCCCATCAAGGTGCCTGAGGGGGTTCCGGACGAGCGATACCTCTACCTCAGCGACGTCCTGCCCACCGCGTGGCAGGCCGTCGAATATGCCGATGTGCGCGAGGGCGACACGTTGGCCATCTTCGGTCTCGGTCCGATCGGTCAGATGTCGGCGCGGATCGCTCTGCGCAAGGGCATTCGCGTGATCGGCATCGACCTCGTGCCTGAGCGTCTGGCTCTGGCCGCCGAGTGGGGCGTCGAGGTGCTCGACATGTCGACCCTGGGTAAGGTGGACCACGTGGCCGAGGCGATCTTCGAGCGCACCCAGGGACGAGGCGCGGATTCGACGATCGACGCTGTCGGTATGGAGGCCCATGGGTCACCGCTGGCGAAGGCAGCAGTGAGTGCGGTCGGTCTGCTGCCAGACGTCCTCGCCAAGCCGGCGATCGACAAGCTCGCCATCGACCGGGCGGCGGCACTGATCGCCGCGATCAAGTCGGTCCGCCGGGGCGGGACGGTCTCGGTGAGCGGGGTGTACGGCGGTGAGATCGAGCCCCTGCCGATGATGGAGATGTTCGACCGGGGCATTCAGATGCGGATGGGCCAGTGCCACGTCCGACGGTGGACCGACGACATCGTCAAGGTGTTGGAGGAGGACGACGACGTGCTCGGCGTCGAGTCGCTGGCCACCCACCATCTTCCGCTGTCCGAGGCACCGACGGCCTACGACATGTTCCAGAAGAAGTTGGACGGGTGCATCAAGGTCGTGCTCAACCCGTGACCATCGACGAAGGGCCACGCGTCGTCCTCGTCACCGGCGCCTCCAGCGGGATCGGCAAGGCCACCGCCCTGCATGCGTCCGCGCGCGGCGATCATGTCGTGCTGGTGGCTCGTGGGGCCAGTTCCCTCGAGCACGCTGCGCAGGAGTGCCTCGGAGCGGGCGCAGCCTCGGCGTTGGCGCTGCCCACCGATGTCGGTGACGACGACGCGGTCGCGGCTCTGGTGGCGCGCGTCCTGAGTGAGCACGGCGTCATCGACCTGGTCATACATGCTGCGGGAGTGGTGGCGTACGGCCGAACCGAGGACGTTCCCGCCGAGGTCTTCGACGGCGTGCTCCGGACCAACCTCATCGGGTCAGTCAATGTGGCTCGACACGTGATCCCGGTGCTGCGGGGCCAGGAGCGTGGCGGGTTCGTCCTGGTGGGCTCGCTCATCGGCCACATCTCCGTGCCGCTGATGAGCCCCTACGTCCTGAGCAAGTGGGGCGTGCGCGCGCTGGCCCGCCAGCTCCGCGTCGAGAACCGCGATCTGCCCGATCTCCACATCGGCTACGTCGCCCCCGGTGGGGTCGACACTCCCATCTATGCGCAGGCCGCCAGCTATCTGGGCATTCACGGCCGGCCACCACCGCCGGTCGACAGCCCCGAGAAGATCGCCCGCGTGGCGATCCGACGGGGCGAAAGAGGCCAGTTGCGTAGTCAGGTCGGCATCGCCAACGACGTGGTGCGTCTGGGCTTCACCGCTGTCCCAGGGGTCTTCGACGCCCTGGTCGGCCCGCTGTTCGGAGCCGCAGCACTCGACCGCACCCAACCGGTGGCAAACGGTCCCGGCAACGTGCTCGAGTCGAGCCAGCACGGCAACTCGCTGCACGGCGACCAGGGCAACGGCGTCGTCGGCATCCTCCGCAACCTGCGCAGTTCAGTGAAACGCTCGTGAGCTCCTCCGACACCGTCGTCATCGGCTCCGGACCGAACGGACTCGTCGCAGCCAACCATCTCCTCGATCGTGGCTGGTCGGTGTCGAACTGCCGCCCCGCGCCCGGCACGTCCGGCGATGTCGGCGGCGATGAGGGGAACCGTGGACGGGTCATCTCGTCGTGCGGTCAGTCCTCTGACCCAGGGTCAAGGTAGTCCCAACAACCGTTGGTGATCGGCCGTCCGGTCCGATCGTCCCGCGTGAGGGGTGATCAGGCCATGTGCCATACCGCAGAGGTCGAACAGTGCCAGCGGCTCGGTCGGGCTGAGGTCCCACTCCTCATCCCAGTGTCCGGGTCCGGGGTGGGCAGGTTCTGCACGAGGGGCTGCTGCTCCAACAGCAGAGCCGCAGCCGCGCTGCGGTGACAGATCAGTGCGCCAGCACTGAAGTCCTTGCTCTCGAAATATCCTTTCACCAAGGAACTCACGATCGCCGCTGCGCCATCTGAGAGGTATGTAGAGGTCAGCGACCCAACAACCCCAACGCACCATCGATGATCGAGCCGGTGTCGATCCCGTGGAGCACATAGGCGTCGGTGAGGTCGGAGGACTGACCGAAGTCGGTCACGCCGAGGCAGTGGATCCGGTCCCCGCGAGCTCCCGCCAGGAACGACAGGGTGTGCGGGTGGCCGTCGAGCACCGTGACCAGAGGCGTGGCGTGCTCGGCGGGGAAGAGCAGGTCGATGATGTTGCCGCCATCGGTGGCGTCGCGACGGCCTCGCTGCTGGAAGGACCGGAACACCAGGTCCGCGCTCGTCAGGCAGACGACGCCGGCCACGATCCCCTGCTCCTGCAGCGCCGACGCAGCAGCGAGCACCTCAGGCATGATCGCGCCCACGCCGACCAGCGTCACCTGCTCGGTGGCGGGATCGTGCCGGGTCACCCGGTAGCCGCCAGCGACAGCCTGACGTCGACGTCGTTCGAGCAGGTCTGCGTCCTCGGGAAGAGAGGCGAGCGTGGGATCGATGGGTCGGGTCGAGAGGCGGAAGTACGACGACGTACCGCCGGGCACGCCGACACGGCTCATCGCGTCCAGGAAGGTCCACTCCAGGTCCTGCGCGAAGGCCGGCTCCCAGGCGATGCAGCCGGGCTGCTCCAGACCGATCGAGGGCGTGTAGATGGACTGGTGGGCCCCGCCTTCGGGCGCCAGCGTCACCCCGGACGGCGTACCGACGAGGATCGATTGCCCACCCGCATAGATGCCGTACGACCACGGCTCGAGTGCGCGGGCGACGAAGGGGTCGTAGAGGGTGGCGATGGGAATCAGTCGCTGACCCCAGCGGCTCCACGTGGCGCCGAGCTCACCCAGCAGGCCGACGAGGTTGACCTCGGCGATGCCGATCTCGATGTGCTGACCGGTCTGGGTCTCGGCCCACTTCAGCAGGCGTTCAGCGTCGTCTGCGAACCAGTCGGTGCGCTCCTCGACCGACCAGACCCCGGTCTTGTTGATCCAGCCGCCCAGGTTGGTCGACGAGGCCACGTCGGGGCTGCACGTCACGATGTGGCTGGCGGCGTCGGGGACGTCGCGGGCCACGTCGGCCAGCAGACGACCCAGGACAGCCTGGGTGGAGACGGCCTTGCGGTGCGGGCGGCCCAGTGTGGTCGGGATCTTCAGTTTCGGCGAGGTGCCGACGGCGTCGCGGCGCAGCACCTCCGCACGGGCGACACACAGCTGCGCAGGTGCACTGGCCGCATCGAAGACGCGCCACGGGTCGTCCAGCGAGGTGCCACTGGTCTCGGCGAGTTGGACCATCTGGGCCTCGTTGAGCAGCGCCGAGTGGTTGTTGGGGTGTCCCTCGGTGGGGAGCCTGCGCCCCTTGACGGTGTAGGCGAAGACGACGGTGGGGCGGGTGTCGTCGACGGAGGAGAACGTGTCGACCAGCAGGCCCATGTCGTGGCCGCCGAGGTCGCGCACGGCCTCTGCCAACGTGACTGCTTCGAGGCCGGTGACGAGCGTGCGGAGTTCGTCGCTGCCGCCGGACGCGAGGATGCGTTCGCCGATCTCGTCGTCGTCGACGCGCAGCATCCGCTGGTATTCCTCGTTGGGCATCTGCTCGAGGCGCTGCTTCAGAGCGGCGCCACCCGGACGCTCGAAGATCTCGCTGATGAGCCGGCCCCACTTCAGCGTGACGACCTCCCAGCCGGCGGCGGCGAACATGCCTTGGAGGCGCTCGATCTGGATGTCGGGCACCACCCGGTCCAGGGACTGTCGGTTGAGGTCGACGACCCACAACAGCTCGCCCAACAGCGCCACGGCGGGGTCAGCGACGGCTTCCCAGATCGCGCCCTCGTCGAGTTCGGCGTCGCCGATCAGGCTGATGAAGCGACCTGCGGGAGGGGTGTCGGGGAAGTGCGACCGGGTGTAGCGGTGCGCCATCGCGGCCCACAGCGCAGCGGTCGCGCCGATGCCGACCGAACCGGTGGAGAAGTCGACGGTGTCGGGGTCCTTGAGACGGCTCGGGTACGACTGCAGGCCGCCGAGGGCGCGCAGCGTCGGGAGGTAGGACTCGTCAAGGTCGTCGAGGAGGTAGTTGATCGCGTGCAGCACTGGTGAGGCATGAGGCTTGACCGAGACACGGTCGAGCGAGGTCAGTTCGTGGAACCACAGCGCGACCATGATGTCGACCATCGACGCCGACGATGCCTGGTGGCCGCCCACTTTCACACCGGTGTCGTTGGGGCGCAGCCGGTTGGCGCGATCCACGATCGCCGTGGCCAGCCACAGCACGCGTTGCGATATGTCCCTCAGCGTCGCGTGTTGAGCCGTCCGGTCAGTCATGTCGCCATGGGTGGCAGCGGGTGCGATGACGTCGGACTGGGTCATGGGGTTCTCCTCGACAGCACGGGGCAACTGGTCAACTCACGCGGCGCCGAAACCATGACACACATCCACCGGGCGGCACCAAAGCACACCGGCGGTGCGTCAACGTCGGACCGGTCAGCCGCGTTCACCCCCATTAACCTACAATCATTTCCGTGGAAAAAGATTGGGGCAGATCCGGAGCAGGTGGAGTGAGGAACCAGTGAGCAGTCGTCGTCGACCGGCCGCGCGCACCCTGCTTGCGCTACCTGCCGGACTGGCGCTCCTGGTGGGCATCGATGCCGGCCTGAGTCTGCTCGATGCTTGGCCCCCCTTCCCCTCCGGCCGGTTGGGTGAGGTGCACGGCGTCCTCATGGTGCTCGGCTTCGTCGGCACGCTGATCGCGCTGGAACGCGCGGTCGCGCTGGGAAAGCCGATCGGCTACGTCGCCCCGGCGCTGATGGGCGCCGGCGGAATGCTGCTGCTCCCGTCCCGTACGGGCGAGGTCGGCGCCCTGATGCTGGTGCTCGGCTCGTTGGGCCTGTGCCTGCTCTACATCCCGCTGTGGCGGCGCCAGCGCGACGACGCCGTCCTCGTCTCCGCCCTCGGTGCAGTCACCCTCTTCGGTGGCGCCCTGCTGTGGCGCGGTGGCGCCGACACCTCTCAGGTCGTGCCGTGGCTGGCCGGCTTCGTGATCCTCACCATCGCTGGCGAACGCCTCGAACTCGCTCGCCTTGCGATGCCCGCATCGGCAGGGCGTGACCTGGTGCGGCTCGGCTTCGCCGTGGGTGTCGCGATCACCGCGAGCACCCTGTTCCCCGCGGTCGGCACCCCGCTGCTCGGCCTCGCTCTCCTTGCCCTCGCGGCGTGGCTGGTCGTGCACGACGTCTCCCGGCGGACCGTCCGAGGCAAGGGGCTACCCCGCTTCGCTGCCTGCTGCATGCTCGCAGGTCAGGCGTGGCTCGTCGTCGCAGGCGCCATCTGGTTCGTCTCCGGCCAGACGCTCGACGGCCGCGCGTACGACGCTGTCGTGCACGCGGTCTTTCTCGGCTTCACGATCTCGATGATCATGGCGCACGCCCCCTCAATCCTCCCCGCAGTCACCCGCGTGGCACTGCCCTACCGCCCACTGATGTACGCCCCGTGGTTGCTGCTCCAGGCCTCCCTGATCCTTCGACTGTGGGGCGGCGACGCACTGGGCAGTGACCTGGCCCGACGCGTCGGGGGTGCGGGCAACGCGATCGCACTGCTGCTCTTCCTCGTCGTCGCCATCGGCAGTGCCGTGATCGGCCCCCCGGCCCGCGCCCCGAGGCCCACCCCGTCTCCCGCAAAGGTGCCCGCATGACCTCCACGGTCGCCCCCGAACGTCCTGGACCTGAACGTCCCAGTTCTGCCCGCCCGGCGAGCGGCGCCGGGTCCCGCGGCTTCTGGCCACTGCGCGACCTGCCGGTCGTGGGATGGCTGCTTGCCGCGGTGGTGGTCTCACTCGTCCACCCCTACGTCCCCGCACCGCGCTGGCTGATGATCCACCTGCTCCTGCTGGGCGCAGCGGGTCATTCGATCCTGGTGTGGAGTCGCTACTTCGCCGACACGCTCGTCCGGCTTCCCGCCACGCCGCGCAGGGAGCAGTCGCAGCGGCTGATCCTCTTCAACCTCGGCGTGCTCGTCGTCGCCGTCGGAGTGCCCAGTGACCTCGCCGCAGTGGTCGGCATCGGCGCCACCGCCATCATCGCGGCAGTGCTGTGGCACGTGACCGCCCTCGTGCTGGGCCTGCGCACCAGCTTCGCGTCGCGCTTCGCCTTCACGCTGCACTTCTATCTCGCGGCCGGACTGCTGCTGCCGGTCGGCGTCAGCCTCGGGGTCTGGCTCGCCACCTCACCGGGCGAGCCCGTCGAGACACGGCTACGCCTGGCCCACGTGGCGATCAACCTACTGGGGTGGATCGGACTCACCGTGCTGGGCACCGTCGTCACGCTCGGGCCGACGATGCTGCGCACCCGCATCGCCGAGGGTTCCGAACAGCGCAGCCGTCGGGCCCTGCTCGTGCTGCTGCTGGGCATCGGTCTCATCGTCGCCGCAACGCTGGTCGACCGCGTACTGCTCGTCGCCGTGGGCCTGCTCGTCTACGCCATCGGCGCGATCCTCGTCGGTTGGGGCGTCGCCGTCGCAGCCCGCAAGAAGCCCCCGACGTCCTTCCCCACCTGGTCGCTCGGCCTCGGGCTGGTGTGGCTCATCGGCCTGTTGCTGGACCTGGCGGTGCGGGTGGCACTCGCAGCCACCGGCTCCGGCTCGGCCTGGGCCGCGGCCGGCAAGGCCTTCGACACGCTGGTCCCCTACCTGGCGGTCGGCTTCGCGGCCCAGGTGCTGCTGGGCGCGTTGTCCTACCTCATCCCGGTCGTGATGGGCGGCGGCCCCGCAGTCGTACGCTCGCTGAACCGTGACCTGGATGCCGGCGGAGCGCTGCGCGTCAGCCTCACCAACCTCGGGCTGCTGCTCTGTCTCCTGCCCGTCCCGAGCCTGGTGCGGGTGATCGCCTCGCTGTTGGTGCTGGGTGCGCTGGCCTCGTTCGTGCCAGTGTTGTTGTGGGCGATCAAGCGGCGACACCGTCCGGACCCGCCCACGAAGGCCACCCAGACCACGAAGACCGAGCGTCCGCGCGGCCAGAACGCCGGCCTCGCGGCGGTCGGCCTCTCGCTCGTGATGGTCGCGGTTGCCCTCGGTGGCTCCTTCGACACTGCCAGCCTCGGCGGCCCGGCGAAGTCGGCAGCCGGCGGAGTCGCGGCCACCGGAGTGGTCACCGAAGTCACCGTCGAGGCCAAGGACATGCGCTTCACCCCCTCGCGCATCGAGGTCCAGGCCGGCACGACCCTCATCATCACGGTGAAGAACACCGACCCCGTCGAGGTCCACGACCTCGTGCTCGAGACCGGCCACGACTCCGGACGGCTGGCGCCCGGCGAGAGCGCCACGATCGACGTCGGTGTGGTCGGTCGTAACGTCGACGGCTGGTGCTCGGTCGTCGGCCACCGGCAGATGGGCATGGTGTTCGCGATCGACGTCGTCGGTGGCGATGACTCGGTGGCCGATGGCACCGCTGGTGACGTGGCCGGCACTCCCCCGATGATGGATCACGGCTCGTCCCACGCCATGGGGGGTGAGCCCGCTACTGACCCCGCCGCTGACACCGTCATCCCCGATCCGCAGCTGCCGCCGCTCGAACCCGGAAGGGTCCACCGGCGTACGTTCACCATCACCGAGCAGGACATCGAGGTGGCGCCGGGAGTCATCCAGGAGATGTGGACCTACAACGGCACCAGCCCGGGACCGACACTGCACGGCAAGGTGGGCGACACGTTCGTGATCACCCTGGTCAACAACGGCACGAGCGGGCACTCCATCGACTTCCACGCCGGACAGCGCGCCCCGGACAAGGTGATGAAGACGATCCCGCCCGGGGAGAGCCTGACCTACCGGTTCAAGGCCACCCGGGCCGGCATCTGGATGTATCACTGCTCCTCGATGCCGATGACCGCCCACATCGCCAACGGCCTCTTCGGTGCCGTGGTGATCGAGCCGCGCGACCTGCCGCCGGTCGACAAGTCGTTCGTGCTCGTGCAGTCCGAGCACTACTACGGCCCCCAGGGCGAGCCGGTCGACATGACCAAACTGCTGGCCGAGCAGCCCGACGCGGTCGTCTTCAACGGCTACCACAACGCCTACGAGCACGCGCCGCTGCAGGTGAAGGCCGGCGAGCGCGTCCGCATCTGGGTACTCGACGCCGGACCCAACCGGCCCCTGTCGTTCCACGTGGTGGGCGGTCAGTTCGACCGGACCTACTTCGAGGGCGACTGGGTGCTCGGCTCCGCGAAGGGCCCGTCGAAGTCGGGCGGTGGGCAGGCGCTGGGTCTGATGGCGGCCCAGGGCGGTTTCGTGGAGATGGTGCTCACCGAGCCCGGGCGCTACCCCCTCGTCAATCACGTGATGATCGACGCCGAACGCGGTGCCTACGGCATCGTCGAGGTGACCAAATGACCAGATGACCAGATGACCCAGACCGATCTACTTCACAAGCAGGAGGCTCCATGACCGAGCAGACCATCGGACAGGTGCTCGAACGCGACCACCACGTGATCGATGAGCACTTCGCCGCCTTTGCCCGATCGCTCGACGCCGCCGCAAACGGCACGGCGGCCGATAAGACAGGCCTCGACGTCGCCGCGTTGACCACCGGCGTGCGCGCCCTCAAGCACCACATCTATGTCGAGGAGAAGTTCCATTTCCCCGCGCTGCAGACCGGTGGGCTGATGGGTCCGATCATGGTGATGCTGCGCGAGCACGGCGAACTGTGGGACCTGCTCGACCGGCTGGAGGTCCGGACCAGCTCCGAAGCTCCCCTCGCCGAGGTCTCCGACCTCTGGCTCCAGGTGGCGAAACTGCTGGACGCACACAACATGAAGGAGGAGCAGATCATCTACCCCGGTGGTGACCAGATCCTCGACATACAGGCTGCTGCGGACGTCCGCGACGCACTTGACTCCGGGGAGACCCCTCAGGGCTGGGTGTGTCAGATGGCGACTCCAACTGCAACTCCGACAATGACCCCGAAGGTGGAATCATGACCGAGCAGAACACGACCCTGACCGATGCAGTTCCGGCCGATGCAACGCTGGGCGATACGACGCTGGGCGATCTGGTCACCGCAGACTCGCGACGGGCGCGGGTGTTGGAGCGCTTCGGTATCGACTACTGCTGCAACGGACACCGCAGCCTCACCGAGGCCGCTGGCGAGGCCGGGCTCGACGTCGCGGAGATTTCGGCAGCGCTGACCTTCGCCGACCCGGCGCCGGTGTCGACCGCGCAGACGCTGGAGCAGGGGGCGCTGGCCCACGACATCGTCGACACCCATCACGCCTACATGTGGGAGGAGATGCCGCGCCTGCAGGCCCTCGTCGACAAGGTCCACTCCGTACACGGTGAGAGCCACCCCGAGTTGGCCCGCGTGCGGGAGGCGTACACCACGGCAGTCACCGAGCTCGAGCCCCACATGACCACCGAGGAGCGCAAGGTCTTCCCCGCGATCAGCAAGATGGAGAAGACCCGGGCGCCGCTCGAGTCCGGCTCACTTGCCGGCCCGATCGAGCAGCTGCGCCGCGAGCACGACGCCGTGGGTGATCTCTTCAAGGAGATCAACGCGCTGACAGACGGTTACGCCGTGCCAGAGGACTCGTGCGGCTCCTACCGCGCCATGCTCGAGGGACTCAAGGAGATGGAGCTCGACATCCACGAGCACATCCACAAGGAGAACAACGTGCTGTTCCCACGGGTGCTCGAGCTCGAGGCGAGCGTCGCCAGGGGCTGATCAGGAGTTCGTGCGGTTGTCGCCCGCGGTCCCCGTCGTCTTGTCGGGGATCGCGTCGGCTCCGGCCAGCGCGGTCTCGTTGTCGTTGAGCGCGCCACCGGCCTCCGAGATCTGGCCCGCCGACTGCTCCACCTTGCCTTCGTCCTCGGGCTTCTCGTTCCGGTCGGTGTGTTCCTCAGGAGTCGTCATTCCTCGACCCTACGCACGTGTCGTCTGACAGGAGCAGGTCCTTGAAGAAGATCCTCGTTGCCGCAGGGGTCGCGCTGGGCATGGCGGGCGGAGCCACCGGCGCTGTTTCTTACTACGCATCGAGTAGCCACGAGATCAAACTCGGCATGGCCGAAGACCATCTGCCGAACACCACAGCGCAGGACTGGGTCACCTATGCCGACCATGTTCTGGTCGTGACGCCGACCAGCGATCAAGCCATCGAGCCCGACGAATCGGACAGCACGAATGCCGGCCTCATCAACCGGGATATGACGCTCCGTGTCGACGAGGTTGTCTGGTCCAACCCGACGGCACAACAGGCGGCCCCTAACAGTCTCTCGTGGACCGCCTGGGGCTGGACTTATAGCGACGGCGACCTCAGCGACCGAACTGAGTTCGGAGTCGAGGGTTCAGCACGACTGGAGACAGGTCACAGCTACATCGTTGCGGTGTCATACGAACAAGCCCGCTGCGCCAAAGGCGATGCGCGGGAGTCGGCTCGATGGGCTCCGCTCGGATCCGGCGCCATCGTTCCCTACGACAACAGCACTGTCGGCCTCGGTGAGTTCGAAGGATCTGAGCAGTCATTGACCGAGGCTCGATCCGAGGCCGCAGCGGACTCCGACTTCCCGACTTTGGGACAGCAGCTCGTCGGTAAGACGACGAGTGATCTCGCGGAGGTTCTGGCGCAGACCAGCCCCACTCAGAAGAAGACCTTCACTCTGCCTGCTCCGTGCTGAGCGCACTGTTCGACCGGGGGTCGTGGCGCGTCTCGTACATCCGCATGGCCACCACGATCGCCGAGACCAGGCTGATCGCGGCGGCGACCCACACGGCCGTACGCAGGCTGTAGAGGTCGGCCACCACGCCACCGAGCAGCGCGCCGACGGCGTAGCCGAGGTCGCGCCACACGCGGTAGATCCCGACCGCGCGGCCCCGCCAGGTGGGGTGGGCGACATCGCCGACCACGGCGAGCAGGGTCGGGTAGACCATCGCGGTGCCGGCGCCGAGCAGCATGGTGCCGAGACTCCACGCGGCGAAGGTGTCGACCGATGCGATCACGGCCAGCGCAGTGGCCTGCAGCGCCATCCCGCCAGCGATCAGGTGCTTGCGACCGATCCGGTCCGACAGCGCTCCGGTGACGAGTTGGCCGACACCCCAGACGCCCGGATACAGGGCGAACAGCATCCCGATCTGCCCCACGCTGAGCCCGGCACTGGCGAAGAGCAGCGGGAAGAGTCCCCAGGCCAGACCGAAGTTGAGGTTGTTGACGAGCCCCGCCTGGCTGGCCGAGGACAGCGCCGGCTCCTTGAAACTCGTCTGCGCGAAGATCTCGCGCGTGCTCAGTCCACCGTGCAGATGGTCGTGGCGACCGTCGGCACGGGCGACGTGGCCGACTGCCTCGAGGCGGGCAAAGTCCCGGGTCTCGCGCACCACCAGACTCACCAGGGTAAGCGCCACGGCGGTGTAGACCAGGCCGAGCAGGAACGGGACGGGTCGCAGTCCGTACGACGCGGCCAACCGGCCGGCCGCCAGTGAGGTCACGGCCACCGCGCCGTACCCGGCCGCTTCGTTGAGGCCCATCGCCAGACCACGCTGACGCGGCCCGACCAGGTCGATCTTCATGATCACCGTCGTCGACCAGGTGAGGCCCTGGTTGATGCCCAGCAGCACGTTGGCGGCGATCACCCACCCCCAACTCGGCGCCCACATGAGCAGCAGCGGCACCGGGATCGCCACCAGCCAGCCAGCGAGCAGCACCGGTTTGCGGCCGTAGCGGTCCGACCAGGTCCCGGCGAAGTAGTTCGCGGTGGCCTTGGTGATGCCGAAGGCCATGACGTAGCTGAAGATGAAGGTGTAGCCGGTCAGCCCGAAAACTCGCTCGGCGAGCAGTGGGAGCACCGTCTGCTGCTGCCCGACCATGCCGCCCACCAGGGCGTTGACCGCCACCAGCAGGGTGAACTGGGCAGCGTTCGCCCGGAGTCCGAGCACGAGCGGACGTCCAGCAGTGGATCCGGCAGTCGATTCAGCGGGGCTACCCATGGACCAATGCTAGGCGTGCGGCCTTTCGGGGAGGAACGGCTCGATGAGCGCGCCGTACTGCATCAGGTGGCGATCGCCCAGGAACAGTTCGCGGATGCGGGCGTGCGCCATCGCCCCGAGGGCCGCCGCGGTGGCTGGCTCCTCCAGCACCCGCTGCATCAGGGCCCCCATGCCGGCCAGGTCGCGGGGGTCGTCGAGCAGCAGCCCGCTCACGCCGTCCTCGATCTGGTCCTGGATGCCGCCGATGCGCGAGGCGAGCACGGGGCGGCCCTTCCACATCGCCTCGGCGACGGTGAGGCCGAAGCCCTCCATGAGCGACTTCTGGATCACCGCGGTGGCACCTCGCTGCAGGGCGTTGATGATGAAGGCGTTCTCGTCGACGTCGTCCATCGGGACTGCGACCAGATGCACCCGCTGGCGCTTGTCCTCGGGCAACGCGTGCCACCGGGCGACACACTCCTCCAGCACCTCGGCACCTTCGGGGTCGTCCGACACCCCCGCCACGGCGGGCCCCACCAGCAGCAGGTGGGTGTCGTCATGGTCACTGACATGGTCGGTGAAGGCGGTGAGCACGCCGGGCATGTCCTTGAGCCGGTCCCACCGGCTGACCTGCAACAGATAGCGCGAGTCGCCCGGCAACGGGGAGCCGGCCGCGAACAGGTCGGTGTGGCGGCGTACGACCCCGGGTGTCCCGTCACGTCGGGTGAAGCCCACCTCCTCCTCGAGGTGCTCGGGCCGTTCCAGCAACCCCACACGGGCAAGCACGGCCCAGACCCGGTCCTCGGGGATCTCGACGTTCTTGGCGGCGAAGGGGTCGATGGACGGGGGGATCACCCGCACCCGGTCGACGTCGAGGAAGGGCGGCGCATAGCTGGGACGGCTGACCACCACCATGTCGACCGGTTCGATGTAGGGCCGTAGGAACTCCCACGCCTTGGCGGTGAACTCGTCCGGCTCGTCCTTGCCGATGTGGCTGCGGAACACCACCGCCACGCCGGCCTCCTTGAGCCGGGCGGCCATCCCGATCGTCTGCGGGTCGTGCAGCAGCACCACATCACCCGGGCTGAGCTGGTGGATGAAGTCGTCGCTGTTTCGCCGGAGCACGTCGACGTAGTGCGCATGCTCGGCCGGTCCGAGGTCCCCGCCGTCACCCGGGCTGCCGTGGAGAAGATTGTGGATGCGCTTGGTGATGGCGAAGAACTCTGCGTCGCCGTCGAGGACGTTCCAGCGCGTGTCGACACCGAGCCCACTGGCGTACGCCAACAAGGTCTGCAGCATCTCCGCGACACCACCACCGCTCGCCGTGGCATTGACGTTCCAGACGACATGTCCATCGAGACGTCGACGGATCTCGTCCGCGAAGCCCAGCAGGGGCTCGTAGCGATCCGGCCCGATGAGGGCACCGAGTCGGGTGAACGGCAGGGGCGCGATCTCCACAGACTTCATGTGACCACTCAATCCCGACTGGCCGAGGAACACAACGGACCAAGGTCCCCCGGTGTGGGAAGGTCACCTCAGGTGGTGGTCTTCCTGCCGACGAGACCCTCGGCGACCCCGATCAGCAGCACGGCAGCGACGACGGCCAGGACGAAGCCGATGATATTGAGCTCCCAGATCGAGCCGGTGCCGAAGAATTGGGCGATGATCCCGCCGATCAGTGAACCGACCAGCCCCAGGCCGAGCGTGGCCAGCACGCCGAGATTCTGCTTGCCTGGCTTGATGAGGCGAGCGAGCGCTCCGATGATGAGGCCAGCGACGAGGAATCCGATCATTCCTCGATCCTGCCTCAGCCGATCCCTCCGCGCAATGACAGCGGCTGGGAATGCGGGACCCCTCCCTACAGTTGGAGAGTTGGGCGCTGAGCGACCTTCTCGATCACTGTGCTCGATGACGGTGCTCGACCACTGAGTCGTCATTGGGCCGCCACCGACCAGCACCATCGTCCGCCCACGATCTGAAGGACCGACCGATGAGCACCTCTTCCCCGCCCGAGGCGGGGCCCAAGGCAGGGCCCGCGGCGAGCGGCCCACTGACCCACCGCCAGATCGTGACGATCCTGATCGGCCTGATGATGGGCATGTTCCTGGCCGCCCTGGACCAGACGATCGTGGCCACTGCCGTCCGCACCATCGCCGACGACCTCCAGGGCCTCGAGCACCAGGCCTGGGCGACCACGGCCTACCTCATCACCGCCACGATCGTGACGCCGCTCTACGGCAAGCTCGGTGACATCTATGGCCGCAAGAAGCTCTTCAGCACGGCCATCATCATCTTCATCATCGGGTCGGTGCTGTGCACCTTCGCCACCTCGATGGAACAACTCGCCGCCTTCCGTGCGGTGCAGGGGCTCGGCGCGGGCGGCCTGTTCTCCCTCGCCCTGGCGATCCTCGGCGACATCGTCGCGCCCCGCGAGCGGGCGAAGTACCAAGGCTATTTCCTCGCCGTCTTCGGCACCTCGTCGGTGCTGGGGCCGGTGATCGGCGGGTTCTTCGCCGGGGCCGACTCGATCTTCGGCATCACGGGTTGGCGTTGGGTCTTCCTGGTGAACGTGCCCATCGCCGCTGCCGCCCTTGTCGTGGTCTCACGGACGCTGCACCTGCGCCACACCCGCCTCGACCACCGCATCGACTGGCCCGGCGCCGTCCTGCTCTCGGTCTCCCTCGTGCCGCTCCTGCTGGTCGCCGAGCAGGGCCGTGAATGGGGATGGACCTCGACGAACTCCCTCACTTGCTACGTCATCGGCGTGGTGGCCGCGGGCGCCTTCATCTGGCAGGAGATGCGCATGGGCGAGGAGGCGATCCTGCCGCTCAAGATGTTCCGCAACAAGACCGTCGGGGTTTCCTCGGTCGCCTCGCTGCTCATCGGCGTGGCCATGTTCGGTGGCTTGGCGAGCCTGCCTCTCTACCTCCAGATCGTGAAGGGCGCGACCCCCACTGCGGCAGGTCTGATGCTGCTCCCCCTGACCCTGGGCATCATGATCGGCTCGATCTTCTCCGGCCAGGTCATCTCCCGTACGGGTCGCTACCGCATCTTCCCGGTCATCGGCGCCGCGCTGTTGGCCATCGCGCTGTACGTCTTCCACTGGACCTCCTACGACACCCCGCTGTGGCAGACCATGGCCGTGATGACGGTCTTCGGGCTCGGGCTGGGTTTCAACTTCCAGCCGTTGACGCTTGCCGTGCAGAACGCCGTGCCCCCGCAGCAGATCGGTGTCGCCACCTCGACCGCCACCTTCACGCGCCAGATGGGCGGCACGATCGGCACCGCGGTCTTCCTCACCGTGATCTTCTCCACCGTGCCCGACAAGATCGCCTCGGCCCTGACCCGCATTGCCCCGACCCCGGCGTTCCAGGACGCTCTCAAGGACCCCGCCAATGCGGAGTTCGCCCGTCAACTCCAGTCCTCCCAGGGCGGCGGCTCGGCCACCGGAGCAGTGCTCAAGGACAGCTCCTTCCTCTCCACCCTCGACGACCGACTGGCCAAGCCCTTCCTCGTCGGCTTCTCCGACTCCATGGACACGGTGTTCCTGCTGGGAGCCGCGGTGATGGTGGTCGGATTCTTCGTGATGCTGATGCTGCCGGACGTCGAACTGCGCTCGGGGTCGAACTACGACCAACAGGGCGCCGACGAGCAGGAGGAGACAGCCAGCACCCCCGTGTGAGCAGACGATGGGCGCCACGAAAGTGGTGCCAATCCGCTGCAGGCGTCACACTCGACCGGTGGAGATTGCCGCTCTGATCGTGTCGCTCGTCGCCGTCGTGCTGGCGGGCACGGCGGTGAGCGCGAAGATCCGCCTCCCTGCGCCGCTGGTCCTGATCGCGATCGGCGCTGCTGCGTCGTACGTCCCCCACATCCCGACGTTCGAGCTCAGCCCGGACGTCGTGCTGTTCGGACTGTTGCCGCCGCTGCTCTATGCCACCGCGCTCCAGACCTCGCTGGTCGACTTCAACGCCAACCGCGGCTCCATCCTTCGACTCTCGATCCTGCTCGTGGTGGTGACGACACTGGCCGTCGGGGTGGTCGTCCACGCCCTCCTGCCGAGCCTGGGCTGGGCGGGCGCCTTCGCCATCGGTGCGATCGTTGCCCCGCCGGACGCCGTGGCGGCGACTGCGGTGGCTCGCCGGATCGGTCTGCCGCGACGCATCGTCACGATCCTGGAGGGCGAGTCGCTGCTCAACGATGCGACCGCGCTGGTGGCCCTGCGGACGACGATTGCGGCCCTCGGCGTGGGCGTGACCCTGCTCGACACCGGCCTCGAATTCGTCCGAGCAGCGGGCGGCGGCATCGTCCTCGGACTGGTCGCCTACTTCCTCGTAGCGTGGCTGCGCCGCTGGATCGTCGATCCGCTGCTCGACACGGCCATCTCGTTCCTCACCCCGTTCGCCGCATTCCTCGCCGCCGAGAGCGTGCACGCCTCCGGAGTGATCGCCGTGGTCATCGCGGGTCTGCTGCTGGGGCACCGGGCGCCACTCATCCAGACCGCCCAGTCACGCATCACCGAGCGGATGACGTGGCGCACGGCCGCCTTCATCCTGGAGAACGTCGTCTTCCTGCTCATCGGTCTGCAGGCGCGGTGGATCCTCTCCGACGTCGCCACGTCCGACCTCGGTGTCGGCCGGATCGCGGCCGTCTGTCTGGCCACCCTCGCCAGCGTGATCGTCGTACGCCTCGCCTATGTCTTCATCACCCAACTCTTCATCCGTCCCGGCCCGAACGCCATGCCGGCGACCTGGAGCCTGCTGATCGGCTGGGCCGGCATGCGTGGGGTCGTCACCCTGGCCGCCGCGTTCCTGATCCCCCGGGACGCACCGCACCGCGAGGTGATGCTGCTCGCCGCCTTCACCGTCGTGGCCGGCACCTTGTTCCTCCAGGGGCTGACCCTGCCGTTGCTCACCCGACTGCTCAAGGTGCCCTCGCCCGACCCGGCCCTGGACGCCCTGGCCCGGGCGACGCTGCTCTCCCAGGCTGGCGCGGCCGGTCTGGCCAGGCTCGAGGAGCTGGAGTACGACGACCACCACGGCGTCGGCGAACGGATCCAGACCCGTCTGGACCAGCGCACCTTTGCCGCGTGGGAGCAGCTGTCGACGACTGCCGACGAAGAGCCACCGTCCGCGCTCTACGCCCGCGTCCGGCTGGAGATGATCGACGCCGAGCGCAAGCTGGTGCTCGAGAAGCGCAGCGAGGGCGACGTCCCTGCCGAGGTCATCAGGCAGGTCCTCGGCATGCTCGACATCGAGGAGTCGATGCTCGATGCCGGTGCGCATGTCGGGGAGGAGATTCGTTCCTCGACGGTGACCCTGGCAGGCACCGAATGCGAGGACCTCGAAGCGCATCCCGTTGTCGAGACCACCGCCGATGCCCAGTGCGAGACCTGCCTCGCGGAAGACCTGCGCTGGGTGGCGCTGCGTCAGTGCCTCACCTGCGGCCACGTCGGGTGCTGCGACTCCTCGGTCGGCATGCACGCCACCGAGCACTTCCACCAGACCCAGCACCCGGTGATGCAGTCCGCCGAGCCGGACGAGCGGTGGCGCTGGTGCTACGTGCACCATCTGAGCACCTGATCCAGCTGTGCACCCGCAGGCCCCGACCCGCAGTCGACCGCTCAGACATCCTCGGCCGTCGGCGTTCGACTCAAGGCCGGGCCGACGGCTGAGAAGACCAACAGCACGAGGCCTGCGACGACACCGGTCCAGCCCGCCGCGACCTGGCTGTCGGAGGGCACCGTGGCGATCGCCCCGATGACCGCGACGAGGACCAGGCTCGCCGACAACCACCCGAAGACGGGCAGCTCGAAGGCCCTTGCGAAGGGCCAGAAGTGCGCGCCGACCACGAAGATCACCCAGACGAGCACCGCGTTGGGGCGGTCGAGGACGTTGATGAGGACCGACGCGCCGAGCGGGATGGCGATCAGCATGGCGACGACGGAGAATCCGTAGATCCTCAGCGCCCTACGGCTCGGTGGTTCCTGGTGCACCTCGGGCCCGCGAAGAACGACGAACCACATGATCGCGGCGAAGGCCAGAGCCGCCAGAATCCGCCACACCGAGGAGAAGGGCACGACGCCTGCGTTGACGAACACGAAGACCAGCCCTGCGATCGCTCCGACAACCGATCCGACAGGTCTGGTTCGCATCGCTCGTTTCTACCACTACCTGCGCGAGGGGCTGCTCCCTCCCGGACAGTCCGTCAGCGCGACTTGGCGACGTACGACGACAGCCACGTGCAGCGGTTGCGGCTGATCCGGGCGCTCGTCACCGTCGGCGGGATCTCCCTGGACCGGGTCCGCGACGTGCTCACCTGTCTCGAAGACACCGGCGCCGATCTGCACCAGGTGCTCGCGACGGCCCACGAACAGCTCTCCCCCGCGCCCCGGGTCAGGCGGGGACTGGGAGGACGCCGCCAGGCTGAGGGGCGAATTCACCCCCAGTAGCGACTCAGGTGCGCCACCGCTGCACCCACCCCGTCCTCTGCCCGGACCTGCGCGCCGACCTGCCGCGCTCGTGCGTCATAGTCGCCAGCGACCAGACCCCGCAGCCGCTCGGTCAGCGTGTCGACGGTGAGTTCGTGCAACCGCACCGACTCAGGCCCACACCCCAGTTCGGCCACCCGACGTCCCCAGTACGGCTGGTCCCCCATGTGCGGGACTGCCATTTGCGGCACTCCGGCGCCGAATGCTGCGGCGGTCGTTCCTGCGCCGCCGTGATGGACGACGCCCCGCACCCGAGGGAACAACCACGCGTGCGGAACGTCCCCCAAAGCCAGGAATCTGTCGCTGGAGGGCGGCGGGCCCAACCAGTTGCCCTGGATCGTCGCTCGCAACCCCAGCCTGGTCAGGGATTCCTCCAGCAGCGCGCCGAAGCCCCGCGGGTCGGCGACCGGCATGCTTCCGAGCCCGATGTGCACCGGCCTCGTCGCCAGGAAATCATCCAGCGCTGGTGACGGCTGCCACCGCTCCGGGGCGGGGAGCGTCCAGTAGCCGGTGAGGGCCACGTGCGCTCCCCAGTCCGCTGCACGCGGGACGACGTGGGGGCTGACGCCGATCAGCGTGGGAGTCGCCGACAACAGCCGCAACTGCTCACGCAGGCCTCGCCGAGGCAGGCCGAGCTCGTCCTCCACCGTCTGGCGGATGGGTGCGCCCAGACGCAGCGTCTGGAAACTCCCGACGATGCCGGCGATCCGGTTCACCCTGCTGTCGCGATCCCGCACGGGGAACATCTGCGCCGCCGCGACGCGAGTAGGGAGCCCGGGAGCCAGCAGGGCGATGGCGTGGCTCTTGCCGAGAGCCGACGTCACCGACGCAAGGGCGTCGGCAGTGAGGATGCCGCTGACAAAGCCGTCGTACGAGCCCACCAGCCGCACCAGCGCATCGACCGCGGGGCGTTGAAACACCCGGACCACCTCGGACATGTGGCGCAGTTCCACGCGCAAGGAGTGACTGCTGCCGGTGAGCCAACGACGGACGACCGGGTGGGCCATCATCTCCCGCATCTCGAAACCGAGGGGCTCGAAGTCGAGACCGGCTGCACGAACGAGAGGTTCGAAGTCGTCGCAGGCGGCCACCACCACCGTCCGGCCGGCGGCCTGCATCCCCTGGGCAAGAGCCAGGAAGGGCTGGACGTCGCCGCGTGTTCCCCAGGCGAGCAGGCAGGTGCGCACAGCGTTTGGTCCCTTCTCGATGCGAGAGCGTCAGACTAGGCGCCCGGCGACTTGCCGCTGCCCTGCCAGAAACTCTCTGTCTCTCGACGAGCGCGATCCTGCGTGAGGGTGGCACCTCGTCGCCAGGTCTGGTCGCCGCTCGCAGTCAGGGACGCTCGCATCCTGTCGTGACTTCGGCGAAGCAGTAGTCCCGCTTGCCTGCCTTCCCATGGGCAGTGTCTCGGCCCGGTCCCCCGATCAGCCGGTCGCGGACATCACCAAAGTTGTTCCCGATGAGGATGTCGTTGCCGGGTCCCCCGAGCGCCACCTGTTGCTGTGTCTTCTTCCCAAATCCGGGGAGATCGTCGTACGGCGGGTGGCTCAGGTCGATCCGATCCGGCCCGGATCCGCCGCGTAGGAGCACATTGCGACCGTACGCTCTGATGCGGTCGCGACCGGCCGCACCAAACGCTCGAGCCGTCAATGCATTGATCTCAATGTCGTCCGAACCGCCGCGTCCGCGCACGATGACGCGGCCCGCGTACGCATTCAAATAGTCTTTCGCCCTGGTTCCGATGAGCGTGAGCTTGCTGCTGCCTCGCGGGAGCAGCGACACGATGGTGGACTCGAACCCCGCCACAGTGCCCGAGCGGCCATCGCACGTCACCGCGTGCTCCAGCCGGAGAACCATGGCGCCGCACTTCATGAACAGATCCACCTGGTCATCTCCCGGGCCACCGTCCAAGGACCGCGGTACGACGTCACCTCCGCGATTCGTGTCTAGAGCATCATCACCCCTGCCCAATGACACATCACCGACCGGCAGAAATGCCACGTAGACATACTCGTCTGCGGCTGAGCCGCTGAAGGAGATGGGACGTTGGCCCACCTTGCTCGGGCGCGGAGGATTGAGTTCGCGACCGAGGGTGAAGCTTGCGACCTCGCCGCTCCACGTCAGGACCGGCACACCTGCGACCGTCACCCGCCGGTTGACGTTGTCGACCTTCACATCGCCGGGTCCGCTCACCCTGAACGCGTCGGGATCCACGACCGTGAGGTCGTTGTCATCCCCACCGGGTTTCGCCGGGAACTTCAGTGAACCCTGTGGGCCCATCGGGCCGTCGAGGAAGACCTGCGCGCCTCTCGACCCGAACGAGATCTGGTCCTGGTTGGGCCCGTCACTCGGGGCAAAGCTGTAGACCTCCAGGACACGGCTGATGTTGTCCCGCTGCGATCCGGAGAACGTGGAGTCGGAGACCTCCCCGGGAGTGTTGTTGGAATACTGGTCGAAATATTGGTCGGCCCAGACAACTTCGTTCAGGTTGGCACCGGTGTAGGTGTCATTTCCGCTGCCGAGCCTGGTCTCGGCACGGCCATCCGAACCAGACGGCGTGAGGTTGACGACGACGTCATCACCCGCCCCTGCATCCAGCACTGTCGTCGGCGGGCTGTTGGGCGATTGGGAGCCATTCGGTCCTCCGACCGCCAGGCAGATCGTGTCGTTGCCACCACCAGCCTCGAAGTGGGTCCAGCCATGTGGCGTCATCGACACCACATCATCACCCTCGGTTCCGGTCGTGACCGAGTCCGTCGCCACGATGGTCACCGGCTTGCCCAGGCAGGTGTCCGCAGCCGCGAACGCAGCCGGTGAAGGGACGACCATGGCAGCGCAGACAAGGCTGCCAGCCAGAGTCGTGGAGGCAAGGGCAGTGGAGAGGCGCCGCTGGGCGAACATGGGGTCCTTCCCCGAGATGGAGGACTGCAGAGTCGTAGCGTTGCGCGCTCTCATGGGTGGCGCAAGTTGCGACTGGCGTACTGGTCGTACCTGCCCCGAGCGCGGTACTCACTCATGGCGAGCAGCGTACGAGTTCGGGGTGAGGTGGAACTGGTCCCGATATCGGCTGGGGGTGGTGTGCAACGCTGCAGCGAACTGCTGGCGGAGGTTGGTGGCCGTGCCCAGTCCGGTTCGACGGGCGATGGCGTCGAGGGTGTCAGCGGTGGTCTCGAGCAACTGCTGGGCGGCGAAGATGCGTTCGCGCTGGATCCATTGTTGTGGTGTCTGCTGCAGGGCTGTGGTGAATCGTCGGTGCAGGGTGCGTTCGCTGATGCCGGCGTGCCCGGCGAGTCCCTTGACCGAGACCTCGCCCAGATGATCTCGGGCCCAGTCCTGCAGGTCGCTCAGGTCTGAGCCGCCTCGGTGACTCGACAGCGTGCTGGGTCGGGCGTACTGGGCCTGGTCGCCGCTGCGGTGCGGAGGTGTGACCATGGCGCGGGCGACGGCGTTGGCGACCGCGGCGCCGTGGTCGAGCCGGACGAGTTCAAGGCACATGTCGATTCCTGCGGTCGTTCCCGCGGAGGTCCAGACATGGTCGTGGGCGTAGAGCACGGTGGCGTCCACCGTCGTCTCGGGGTAACGGTGGGCGAGTTCGGTGGCGTACATCCAGTGCGTGGCAGCGCGGCGACCGCGCAACAGGCCGGCCTCGGCGAGAACGAACGCACCTGAGCAGATCGAGGCAATCCGGGCCCCCCGATCATTCGCGCGTTGCAACGCCTCGATCAACGGCCGTGACGCGGCAACATGGACGTCGGCGCATGCCGGCACGATCACGGTGTCGGCAGCGTCCACCCGGTCCCAGTCAGGACCGCCGCTCACCGCCAGACCCGGAGCGAGCACCGTGTCTTCGTCGGTCGGCACGACCGAGAAGTCGTACCAGTCGGGCGTCAGATGGGTGCGGTCGATCCCGAACACCTCGCAGGCGATCGCAAATTCGAAGACTGGCGCTCCGGGACTGACAATGACGACCACCCGATGTCTGTCTGATTTGTTGCTCATGGCGTCCAATCTGCCACTCACCGTCGACGTTGGTGAGGCTCCAGAGTGATCTGTGTGAGCGGACCGCCGACTCACCGCCACACACCCACCGCGTTCACGACCTCTGGAGGCCGACCATGTTGGAACTACGACCGAACTGTGAATGCTGCGGCCGAGACCTCACCCCGGATGCGGACGCCTATATCTGCACCTTCGAGTGCACCTGGTGCCCGACCTGCGTCTCGACCTTCCCGAACCGCGAATGTCCGAACTGCGGCGGAAACGTCCAACCGCGACCAGTCCGACCCCACGACCTGCTCGCGACCCACCCAGCGTCAACGATCAGAGTGAATCGCACGTAAGTGTTCGAGGTGGCTGCTGGCACACTCGCCCACATGTCTGGGCGTGAAGGGCGCATGCGCCTCCTGCAGTGCTTGTCACTCGTCGCTCTCGCCTTCTTGGCGTCGTGCGCCACGAAGCCCACCTCTGTTCCGAGCCCACCACGTACGACTTCGTCGGTGCCTTCACCGTCCGCGTCACCGTCCACCTCGACGTCCGCGACACCCACCACGCCGGAGCCAACTGCCACCGACGCAGTCTCGGACCAGGCCCAAATGGCCGCGGCGGCATTCGTTGCCTTCGCCCGCGGCTCGACCAAGCCGGTCCCCTGGAGCGACAAGGTCCGCTACTCCTTCAACGCTGGGGCACTCTCCACACTCGGCCCACGTGAGCTTGCAGATCCGAGCGCGTGGGAATTCTGCCTCCCCGGATCATCGACCGTCGAGGGGCGCGACTGCCCGGTCTCTGTGCTGGGCACCATCGCGCGGGAATCGAAGTCTTGGAGATCACTACCCCTCCAGGCCGCCGTGCCGGAGACCGTGGGGTGCAACAACGTGGACCTACCGAAGATCGACGGCGCGGTCGAGACGGTCACGATCCGCCAGCAGCCCAGCCAACGCGACTGTTTCGGCGACTTCGCCGCCATTCTGCTGCTCGACCGTCGCGGCCGAATCGCCGCCGTCGACTTCGTACTCAGCGGCCCCTGATCGAGACCCTTGTTCAGTGCGCCTCGAGCTCGAAGAACAGGAAGCAGATGAATGAGCGGCCGTCCGCTTCTGGCAGCAGTTCCGCCGGAGTGTCTGCCGCAGGCGGCGGCTCGGTGACTGCCTTGATGTGGAAGCCCGCGTCGATGAACGTGTTGAGGACGTCCTGCAGGGGTCGATGCCAATAGGTCATCCACACGGTCTCCCCGTCGTAGTCGTAGTCCTCCGAGTACTGGGTGAGGGCGAAGTAGTCGCCATCGGGATGCCCGACCGCGTAGACCATGGGGTGGATGATCGAGACGGTGAGCCGACCGCCGGGTCTGAGCACGCGCCGCAGCTCGGCCAGTGCCGAGGCCCAGTCCTCCACGTAGTGCAGGGACAGCGACGCGACCACGAGGTCGAACGTGTCGTCGGGATAGGGCAGCGGCGCACCAAGGTCTGCGACTCGCACGTCCGCGTCCGCACCCAGCCTCTCGCGGGCCAGCTCGACCATGTCCGGGCTCAGGTCGAAACCGGACACGATCGCACCCTTCGCGCGCAGAGCCTCCGCCAGAGGGCCTGAGCCGCACCCTGCGTCGAGGACCTCCAGGCCGGCGACATTGCCAGCGAGGCGAATCATCTCCGGACGCTCGTAAAAAGCATTGAAGAGGCTCGTCTCGTTCCTGGTCGAGTACGCGACCGCGAAGCCGTCGTAGTAGGCCGCGGGGCCAGGGGAAGCGGACTTGATCACCGAATCGGGCATGACAAGTTTCTACACGGGCTCAATACGCCCGACAACCTGGCTGCCCGTTCGTGCAGAATGTCGAGGTGGAGTCCATCTTCGTCACTGCGCGTGATCGTGTACGTCTGCACGTGGCGGGACACGGGTCGGGCCCCGACGTGCTCATCCTGTCCGGCGGTCCCGGTTGTGTGCACTACCTCGCGAATGAGGAGCTGGCCCCGATCGGTTTCCGAAGCTGGTTCCCCGACCCGCGTGGCGTCTCACAGTCAGGCGGCGGGCCGCACGACATGACCCAGGCGATCGCAGACCTGGAAGACGTCCGCCACGCCGTCGGTGTCGCCGAGTGGATCGTTCTCGGGCATTCGTGGGGCTCGGATCTCGCGGTTCGTTACGCGCTCGACCATCCACGGAGTGTCCGAGGAGTGGTCGGCATCGCGGGTCACGGGCTGCACCGCGACCGGGAGTGGTCGGCGGCCTACGAGGCCGGCAGAGCTTCCGAAGTCGCGATCGACATTGACTGGGTCCCCGAGGTGCATGCCGCTCTGGGGATCCTTTCCCGACTGGATCCACCAGCCCAGCCTGTGGCGCGCCCTCGCAGACAGCCCCGTTCGCATGAGGTTCATGGCAGCCGGCAACGACATCCGACCGAGTTGGCCGCTGGCCCAACTCGCCCACGTGGTCCCGGACGGAACCTTCGAGATCGTGCCCGACGTCCCACACGACTTCTGGGCCACAGACCCGGAGGCGTGGCGTGCGACCTGCACCAGCGGGTGCCGCGAACTGCTCTGACCGACCAGACTGCCTCGACCCGCGAACGTCCCGTAGAGAGCCCCCGGTGGGTGGGACCGGGTGGGTCGCACTGGCGGATCCCGAGGGAAACGGAGCGGGTTCCGGCGATTGCCGTGACGACGCTCGCTCGGCATGGAACTTGACGCACCAGCACCCGCCGAAGATGCCGTTGTGTAGCTCGACCGACCGTACGTGCCCCGGTGGCTTGACTGCCGGGGATCATCTACCGTCGACCGATGCCACTTCAGATGTTGCGGGTGCCGCCTGACGGCCCGGAACAGATCTTGATGACAGACCGCCGCACCGGGCGGAGTTGGACGGTCGACGTGGATCCGTTCGACATCGCAGCCAGCGTCGTCACCCGTGAATTGTGGAACGAGGTCCGGGGAGAACCCGGCGACGACGAACAGACCGGGCTGCCTGCTGTCGAGGTGAGCTGGCGCGAAGCCATCACCTTCTGCAATCGCCTGTCACAGCAGCGTTCTCTCACTCCGGTGTACGACGTGACAGTCCTCGAGACTCCAGCTGGCACCGGGTGGGTTCCTCACGACCGTCCGGCGTCCGACGACTGGAAGGTGACGTGGCGCGCCGAAGCCGACGGTTACCGACTCCCCACCGAGCCGGAATGGCAAATCGCCTGCCACGCAGGGACGACCGGGCCCCACTACGCGAGGCTGCCCGAGATCGCGTGGTTCGCCGACAACTCTGACGAGCGGCTGCACCCCGTCAAAGGAAAGACACCCAACGCCTGGGGATTGTTCGACATGCTCGGTGGGGTCTGGGAATGGAACTGGGACGTGTACGACCCCGACGTCTATGGCGCCTACCGCGTGATCCGCGGCGGCGGATGGGCCGACAAGGCATGGAGTTGCCGAGCGGGTGTGCGGCGCCGGACCCATCCTTCGGCACGGTTCGACGACCTTGGTTTCCGACTGGCCAGATCGGTCATCGTGTGAGCAGACGGCCACGGACTCACCGCGCTGCCCGACATGCTTCACCGGAACCAGCGAGATGTTGGGTGCGGAGGATCAGAGCCAGGTGATCGTGGGTTCGCCGTCCCCGGTCGAGGCCGCCATTGCGACGGCGCCGCACTCGGCGGCAATCGTGTGGACCGACGAAAGTTTGTCGAATGTCTCGATACTCACCTCGGCGTCCGAGCGCCGGTAGCGCCAGATCCCCGCGACCTCGCCGTCCACCAGCAGGGCCCCCGGGCCGGAAAGGGCCTTGAACACTTCCTTGCGGCGCGAAGATTGCGGCACCAGCAGGGCCCGGTCGCACTGGCGCAGATAGGGATCGTTCGGTGGCACCAACGCAACGCCCTTGGCCGGCTCTGCGTGCTGTACCGAGTCCACCAGGGATTCGGGTAGGTCGAGGCGCTTCCCGTCGACCTGCACCCGGACGAGTTCTTCGCCCAAGGTGTCCCACAAGTCACCGATACCGGCACTTCCAGCCTCTTGCCAGTCGCGGTACTGGGTGCGGCTGGTCGGACCGTTCACTCGCAAGTACGTCCGGAGAAAGTGCTCTCGGGGACGCTCGACCTGCTCCTGCTCCACCTGCGGTGGCGGATGCAGCATCGTCGAACGATTTTCCTCCGGTCCGATGACGAGCTGAGCCTCACGCCCGGCTGCCCGGAACAACCGGTCAGAGACGTGTCGAGCCTGGCAACGTTCGCAGTGCTGCACCAGCGACGCCGGGATGGAGTCGACGACCTCCCTGCTGAGCTCGCCCTTGGCGATCTTGCTCGTCACGATCTTGCTCATCACGTCCGCGACTTCGTGCACGGCAGCAACGAACCGTGCCCCGCCCTCGTCAGAACTCAGCGGCGCAAGAGCGTCGCGGATCAGGTCCAGCTGGCTGGACCTGTGCGCGTGCGGCGCGCCACGCACGGACCAGATCGACACCAAGGGACCATCCGGGGTGATGGCGTCCGCGATGGTGGTGGAACCGATGCGGGCGACACGTGGGGAAAGTGCCTGCTCACCGCTGGACTGCCTGCTGCCCTGCAAACCCAGGAGGAGTACGTCGCTGAGGGCCTCTCCGGTCAAGTGGCCGGCGAAGCCATGGTGACCCCATCGATATCCGAGCCAGCGTTCTCTCTCGACCGACACCGCCATGGAATCACCCTAGGTGTGCGTTGATATTCGGTGGAGCTGATCGCCAGCGCCATCGACGATGGTCCGTGTGGAAGACACCGAGGGAGAGATCATCCCCGATGCGGATCTGGTGGAGCAGTTGTTGCGCGAGCAGTTCGCCGACCTGGCGGGTCGGGACGTACGACCCAGTGAAGCGTCGGGAAGCAGCAACTGGGTCTTTCGCGTCGGCAATGAGGACGCCGTCCGCCTCCCCCGCTCAGACTCCTACACCGCCGACCTGCTGAATGAGGCGAGTTTCCTTCCCCGCCTCGCACCCCACCTTCCTGTCCCCGTTCCCGAGGTGCGGTTCCTGGCAGAGCCGTCGGTCCTGTTCAGTCGACCTTGGACGGTCGTGACATGGGTCCCGGGCGAGACCCCGGCGGATCTGGATCCGCCCGGGCAGACGCGCATGGCGCTCAGCTTGGGTCGGTTCATGCGTCGTCTGCACCAGGTGGAGACCTGGGGTCTCGCACCTGGATCGCACCAGTGGGGATATCGGGCCGGCGAACCGGTGACCGACGTCATCGACGCTTGGGCCCGCCGTGCAGCTGATGAGTTGGAAGATCTCTTCGACCCAGGCCAGGTGAGAGAGGCCTGGCGGCGGATCCGCGATGTTCCACCAGCGTCCGGGCCGCCTTGCTGGATACACACCGACCTCTCGGCCGAGAACATCCTGGCGTCGCCGGACGGCGACCTCGTCGGTGTCGTGGACTTCGGTGGTGTGGGGATCGGCGACCGCTCCGTCGATCTCCTCTACGCCTGGAGCATGTTCGATGCGTCGGCGCGTGAAATTCTCCGCGTGGAATCCGATACTGACGAGGCGACGTGGCTACGAGCCCGGGCCTGGGCCTTCGTCGGGCCAGGCCTGCTGACCATTGCGGACTATCGGGATTCCATGCCTGAGCGCACGTCCACCCTCACCCAGATGGTCGAAGTCGTAGCCGCGGAGGTGGGCATTTCCCTTCGTGAGTCCGCTGCCGGCCGGGCCGGGGTGATCTCACCGCCGAGAAGACGCGCCAATTCGACCGGCACCAGGCCTCGGTAGTCGGTGTCGATCTTTGGGGTCGATCCTTGGGGTCGAGGACCAGCGCCTCGCCGTAGTCTCGCAGGGCTGGCGGCATGCTGAAGGACCCTGTCGGTGTGGATCCGGTCGATCCCGATCACTCGACGCTCGAACGCAGCGCACGAGCGTTCCATCCAAGAAAGCTGTCTCGACCTCGCTTAGCCGGAGGCACAGAACGTGAAGTCCGCCAGCTGAACGGCAGCCATGTCCTGGCTGGTGGTGCCGACCGGGCGCCCAAACCGCACGTCGAAGGTCGTGACCCGGTCGGGGACAGTCACGACGACGTCGTAGTAGGGCCCGGTCGGTCTGGGCCCCTGCGCTTGCCGATAGATCGGCGTGTTGGCGGCCACGGCACCGTTGGCCACGTTGAGGGCGCCGGCGCCACCGGGGCTTTGACTCTGGTTGGTGTCGTTCGTGACACTCGTGGCGACGCTGAACGACACCACTTCCCGTACACCTGTCGTGGCGTTGTGCCACGACAGGTCGCGCACGGTGAAGGTCAGGTCCTGCACTTCTTGCGAGAAGGTCACTCGCACGTCACGATTGTTCTGACCCACCAAACTGCCGCCACGGAGATTGAGGATCAAGCCCTTGTTGGTGCTGCCGCCCACATTCGCGGCGGTGGTGTTCCCACCAGAGTTGGCGTTGTCAGCCCTTGCGCCGAAGGACATGTGGTAATCGGCGTTGGGAATGGCGGCATCATTTCCTGGCGGGTTGTTTCCGGGGGTCGTGTCCCACAGGCTTACGTCCTTGAAGGTCACCGTCACCGCGGCTCCGGCAGGGCTACCGGGTAGCAGCCTGGCCGTGGCAACCGATGGCCCGAGGAATACATTGCCGCCGCCACTGAACTGGGTCGACCCCACCTCAAATTTTCGCGCGCATGGCCCCGATGCGGCAAACGCGGCGACCGGGGCGCTGACAGCCACCACCGGGACACTCCACACCCCGGCCCGGCTCACTGTCCGTCGTGAGACATCCTTCGGAATCACTCGCAGTCTCCTTCGCAACAGGTTTCGATCGCGCGGCGGAACCGAGAAGCATAGTTGATTCCGAGAGGCTTTTCCTGCCGATGCCTGCTGTGCCTGCTGTGCCTGCTGTGCCTGCTGTGCCTGCTGTGAGGCACCATGACCTCCATGGTGCGCTTCAGTTCAGTGACTCTCGCCTGCCCGAACCCCGGACGACTGGCTTCCTTCTATGCCGAGATCACCGGTGGAGAAGTCACTTTTGTACACCACGACGAATGGGCCAGCATGCGTTGCGAGGGTGGAAGGATCGAGTTCATGGGCGTCGAAAATTATCGACCCCCGCGTTGGCCCGAGGATTCCTCGCTCGTCCACCTTGACTTCCACGTGGACGATCTCGAGCGAGGTGCAGCTGAGGTCGAGCGTGCCGGCGCGCACCGATTCGACCATCAGCCCAATGCTGCGCACTGTTTGGTGTTCGCAGACCTGGATGGACATCCCTTCTGCGTGTCCTTGATCGACGAAGTCGGATGAGCGCGCAGGCTCCTGCTGCATCATTGCCCCGTGGCCTTCGAGGATCGTTTCCGGTTCAGCGTGCACGCGGCGGTGTCGGGTCGAGGATCTCGATTCACCCCGCTGGATGCGGACAGCTCCCGCGGGCTTCGACACGGACGAGCACCTCGAAGTCCCGAGCGTCGCGACTGGCCTTGAATGACCCGACCCGCTCGAAGCCGAGCGACACCACCGTGTGCAGCGCACGCGCGTTGAACGACGCGACGGTCACTCGGAACGCCGAAGGTGCGAACAGAACACCGCCGAAGGAGAGCCCCGCCGAGATGACCGCGCGGCCAAGGCCTTGACCCGTCAGTTCGGGTCGCAGCCCCCCGCCGGTGTCGAGGGCAGAGTCGTCGTACTCCCATCCCGGCACCTGGCCGTCCCGCCCGAAGGATCGAAAGCCGATCAGGCGGTCGCCCGCCAGGACGGCGTGAAAGCCCACTTCCGGATCGAGCAACTCGTCCGGGTCCACCCCCGCCATGTCGTAGACGTCGTACGCAGCGTCGTAGCGCCACGTGGCGATGTCCTCGGCGTGCGCTCGCGCCAATGGGGCGATACGGATGGTGTCAGGTGCAATCTCGTGCGGCACGGAGACAGGATGACACGGCCTGGGAGCATCAAGGCGGGCGATTGGCAGCCCTGGCAGTCTCGGCTGAATGGACGTCCATCGCCGTGCCTCACCTTTCCCCGGTCTTTCACCCAAGGAGTCGGACCGTTGCGCGTGAGGCTGGCGAAGACTGTGACGCTGCCGGTGGCGCAGCGCTTTTGGTTCGCAGGCCACGAACACGTCGGACCGGCATGGGCCAGTACGCCGATCTGCCCCGGGTTACTGACAGACCTGTAGACCACGAACCATGCTTTGCGATGAGCCATCAAACCGCTCCTGACCTGCTAAAACACAACCTTGCCGGGGCCTGGCTTTGGCACCCACGTCGTAGGAGAGCCCCTATGCCACCGCCCTCCTCAGGGCCAGCTTCGGAATGAACAGGTACAGCAGCGCCCCCAGTGGACCGAGGAGGACGATCACAAGTACCCACAGGATCTTGGACTGCTCAGCCGCTCTCCACGCGGGGTCCCCAATGCGCAGCGCGTCCACGAGAGCCCACAGCCAGAACAGCGCGCCAATCAACACGAGGGCAGCTGCAGTAAACGTTCCGGCAGAATACAGCACGTATTCACCTGAATCCAATTTTTCCACGAGATTCACCTTCCAAGGAAATTGCTTGTAGTTTACTTAGCGATCCAACTCATTTGCCGGCGCTGCCCCCATCGCTGTCCACGCGCCTCGCCCGCAACTATCCAGTCGGTCGCTTCGCTTAGGAGGTGCGCTAACTTTTTGAAGTGATCACCGGTCTCGACACTGTGCACGTCAACGCACAGGGCCGACTCCCACTCGTTCTGTAGCGAAGGGGGACCTAAAACGTCCCGATCGCTGATCAGTAGAAACGTGGGGACGCCACAAGGCAAGTACTCTCGCGGGCTGAACTGCACCGGCCAAGCACGCTGGCCTTGACTCTGCCACGACCTCAACCCCCTGGTACGTGGCGGACAGGAGGACGTGAGCTCATGATCAACCTCATCGAGTCCGTCAGCCACGGCGTCCCGACCGCCCTGAGTGAGCTCGTCACGCTAGGACGGACGCTGAATATACGCGCTGCTGACGTGCTCGCCTACTTCGACCGGCCAGTTACATCCAACGGACCCACGGAGGCGATCAACGGCAGGCGCGAACACCTCCGCGGCTCAGCGCTCGGCTTCTGCAACCTCACCAACTACATCGCCAGATCCCTACTCGAATCCGGATGCTTCAGACCCCAACCACACCCTGCATGGTGATGAGCCGCTTTGCCTGCAAAATGCCTTCCAGTTGGACTACTTGCTCTCTCGAAGACCAATTTCCCTTAACGGACAGACCCTTCTGTGTATCTACACGCCGATCACGCCACCGACCCATGAATGATCCGGGCCAGCACATGTACCCACGTTCCGGAACCCTCCTGAGGGTTTGACGACCACCGTTCGGCGCTCGCGACACTTCTTCCGCATTGCCACTACGCGGGCTGACGGATCGCCGTATCGATTCTGGGCCAATGCTGCTACGTTTTCCACTCCTACAAAGTCAAGGGGACCTTTGAATGAATTCAAAACTAATCAGCAAGATGGCTGCCGGACTGGTAACGGCTGCGGTCATGGTGGTGCCGGCAGCAGTAGCGACACCGGCATATGCAACAGACGATCCGGACGCTGTGGCAGTGGCAACCACGGCAACTGAGGACCCGGACGCTGTGGCAGTGGCGACACCGGCAACAGAGGACCCGGAAGCGGATGCCTTGTCGTGGGACTTCGCTATTGAGTCCAACACTGCGGCGAAATGCAGGCAGCGAAGGCGTGAATACATCAACGATGGATACACCGTGTCTTCGTGCGGGAGAGGTAACCCCAACTGGAGGATTTGGGTGTTCATGGTGTCGTACTAGTCGGCAATGGGGGCGCCTGAGGGCGAACCGTTGTGAGTTCCGCCGAGATGGCGCTGGTGAATCGCGTTCGCCAGCGCCATCTCGCAATTCGCCGCGACGTCCACCTCGAGGTCGACCGGAGTGCGACCGCGCCGACGACGATCCCGCGACCCGTGACCAACTCCAGGCGCTGGCTCTCCGTGGCGGCAGGAGGGGTCTCCACATTTCCGAACACGTGCAACTGCTGTACGAGAGATTCCGACGTACGGTTACTTTGTGTCAGTGATCTCCGTGCGTTCAACTGAGCCGCGGCCCAGTTCCAGACTGTCCATCACCATTGCAGTCATCGCAGCGCTCGACCTGACACTGATCGTCGTGCTGCTATTGATCGACAAGGTTCAGGTGAAGGCTCCCGAGGAGCTCGCTGGCGTCGGTCTTGGGATGCCGCTCACCTGGGTCACCCAGGACCAGGGCATCGACCCACCCCTGCCCTGGCGCACACGCTTCCTGTCTCCTTGGGAGAACCCCACCACCGTCGAGTGGGTGCCGTTCGTCTGCAACGCGGTCATCATTGCCCTGCTCTTGGCTGGAGCCTGGTTCTGGCTCCAGAAGATGCGCGTCAGGCGGAAGAGCCACTTCTGAGCTCTTCACGCAAACGGGCCGCAAGCTCGGTCGATGCCTCGATTTCCACGCGGCGGTTCGAGACGCTCTCGACGTTGAAGCCGAATGGAATCTTCAGGCCTCGACAGTAGGCGATCAGTTCGCGCGCAGCAGCGACGGAGCGTTCCACCGAAGCCTCGAGCGTGTCGTCGGCATGGCGCAGTTCGTTTCGAATCCAACGAGGCACATCAACGCCCAGCCATTCGAGGAACTCGAGCGTACGCATCGAACCACACACGGACATGGTGAAGATGATGGGCACCTGCCGATCGCCCTGAGCGAGACATTCATAGTGATAGTCCGATACCAGGTTCTTGGCGGCGTTCACGTCATAGATGACCTGAGTGATGAAGAAGGAACAGCCTGATTGCTGTTTTGCAATCAGTCGTTCATGCTCGCCTCCCGTGCGAGCATGCCGTTCCGGAATCGCCACACCACCCAGGAGCAGATCCGAATTCAACTCCGTCCTCAAGGCGTGTGCGCGCGTCAGCGACGTCTTCACCGCACGTTCTCGCGATGGGGAGCCCACGAACACCGTCAGCGTCCGTTCTGGTTTCTGGGCGTCGAGCCAGTCACGCAGTTGGTTCTCGTCGTACTTGCCTACGGACCGGTACACCACGACTGGAGTGCCGGACGTGTCAAGATACGACGACAGGAAGTCTGCCGGATCCATGGTGGGCAAGAAAGGAAATGGGCGTTCCTTGGGGTTGCGCTCGCTCTCATCATCAATGTCATACAACACCAGACCATCGAGTTCCAATGACTGGAGGCGCTTCGTCATGGCGTCAGCAATTTCTTGTGTTTTTGCATAAGAGGTGGTTGCTTTTGGCGGAGTCAATGCAAAGAACAAAAACTCGCCCCTCGCTTCGATGAGGCGTTGCTGCAGATCCATATGCGGACCCTAACCCCAGGGGCGACCTCGTCGCGCGCGAGCCCGAATACCGATACGGGCCCTCCGCTTCGCTGGAATGGCTGAGACTTTCTCCTTCGACAACTGGTCTGTGAGTGCGTTGCGTTTCTACGCCCGGCCCGGCCCGGATCCGTCGCCAGGGTCACAACCGAGTCGAGCGAGGAACGCGAGGGTTTCGCGGACGGAGTCGGCGGGGCTGGAGATCGGGAACTGCACCGCGTGGATCGTGCGGTCGGGGCCAATGATCATCGTCAGGCGTTTGAGGTGGTCACGCCCACTGGCGTGGAAGGTCGGCAGCCGCAGCGCGGTCACGAGTTGCAGTTCCTGGTCGGAGAGCAGTGGCATGACGAGGTCGAGTTTGGCGGCGAAGGCTGACAGTTGGCGGGGAGTCGCGGTGCTGACCAGTCGTACGTGTGCGCCGAGCGCGTCGAACTCGCCGGCGAGGTCGCGGTAGGTGCTGGCCTCCAGCGTGCAGCCTGCGGCTCCGGGGATCTGCGCCCAGTCGGCCGGATAGGCGGTGGCATCGGCGATGGCGCCGGGCAGACAGGCGAGGACCGTGAAGGCGTCTGCGTTGATGGGGTCAGTGCTGACGCCCGCGGTGTCGAGGAGTTCCAACGTCGGCACCCGTTGGCCCAACAGCCCCTGCACCCGCTCCGACTCCAACGATCCCGGCGTGGTGGTGGCGCTCAGGGTGCCGTCGCCGAGCAGGTGACGGCTGCCCCAGTCCTGGAGCGCGACCAGTGCAGGCAGCAGGCCGCGGCCCTGGTCAGTGAGGTGGTATTCGTACCGCGGGGGTCGTTGTTGGTAGCAGCGCCGCTCCAGGACGCCGTTCTCGACAAGGCCTGCCAACCGGGCGGCCAGGGTCCGACGACTCAGCTCGAGGGCGTCGCGGAGTTCGTCGAAGCGGTGTACACCGCCTGCGACGTCGCGGATGACCAAGAGGGACCAGGGGTCACCGACCACCGCCAGCGACTGCGCGATCGCGCATGTCGACTCGGCAAGTTCGTCGCGACGCACCGTGCGCCTCCATTCCACTGCCTGATCGCACCCAGAGTAGCCCGGCCGCCACCTCATCCAGTAGGTTCCGTTTCGGAACCTACTAGCTGGGAGAGCCTGTGTCTCAACTTGCGCGCACCACTCGATCCGCTCCGGATGCCCACGCCACCTCGGTGTTCTGGCGCTACTGGAGCGCCACCACGACCAGCCAGGTCGGATCGGCGGTCACCGCCGTAGCCCTGCCGCTGGCCGCTGTCACCCTGCTGGATGCGACGCCGCTCCAGGTCGGACTCCTGGTGGCAGCCGGCGACATCGGGTGGGCGTTGCTCACCCTGCCCGCAGGCGCCCTGGTGACCCATCTCCCGCTTCGCGGACTACAGGCCTCGGTGGACCTCGTGCGGGGCCTGGCCATGCTCATCCCTTTCGGTGCCTGGTTGTTCGGCGACCTGTCGATGTTCCACCTGTGGTCCGCGGCGTTGGCGATCGGCTTCGCCAACGTCTTTGCCTTCGTGGCCAACACCACCTACATCCCCGCCGTCGTACCTCGTGAGCAGCTCACCTCCCGCAACTCCCTAATCAGCGGAACCCACGCCGTCACCCAACTCGGTGGGCCTTCACTGGCCGGAGTCATCGTGCAGTGGGCCGGTGCCCCGATCGCCTTCCTGCTCGACGCGCTCAGCTACCTGGTCTCCGGCGCCCTCATGTGGACGTTGCCCCGTACAGCGCCGGCGCCCAGGCCGTCCCAGCCGCTGCACGTCCAGATCAAGGACGGGTGGCATTTCGTCGTGCGCCATCCCTTCATGCGGCCGATGATGATCGACGCCGCAGCCACCAACTTCGCCTGCGGCGCACTGCTCGCCCTCACCCCGCTCTATCTCCTGCGGGAGTTGGGACTGCCCCCGGCCATCTACGGCGCCGTTCTGGCCAGCGACGGAGTCGGTGCCCTGGTGGGTGCGTCGGTCGGCCCGTGGATGTCGCGGCGCTGGGGCAGCGGACGGGTACTGCTCCTCGCCGCGTGCGCCTCAGTGCCGGCCGTCGCTCTCATGCCGCTCGGCAGCGGAGTGCTGGCCGTGGCCGCCTTCGCGGCAGGCAATGCGCTCTTCGCCTTCTTCACCGTCCTGCTGTCCGTGATCACCCGCACCTACCGGCAGCAGAACAGCCCGCCGGAGCTGCTCGCACGGGTCATGGCGACCGTACGATTCGTCTCCTGGGGCGTGCTCCCCCTCGGAGGTCTCCTCGCCGGCTGGTCCGCCGGTGCCGTCGGGTCGGGGGGCGCACTGTGGCTTCTCGTACCCGCGGTCGCGATCTCACCGGTCGTGCTTGCCTTCAGCCCCCTCCGTCACACCCGCGAGATCCTGGACTGACGAGATCAGAGCTGGCGGCATTTCCGCACCGCGCTCTCTCAGGTGGGAAGCAGCGCCTCGATACCTGCGGCCAAGGCATCGAGCAGGGCTTCGTACTCGGACTCAGGGGTGTAGAGCATCCGGATCGCCATGCCGTCAATGAGCGCGAGAAGGGCATCGGCGAGCAGCCGTGGGTCAACTTCTGACCGCAGGGCGCCGCTGGCCTGCGCGTCGGCCAACTCGCTGGCGACGCCCTGGCGAGTCGCACCGTCCAACTCGCGGGGCAGATCGCTGAGCGTGTCATCGATGGCGGCGCGCAACAGGTAGGAGGTCCACACCAGCCCCTCCCGGCGACGCTCGGGGTCCAGCGGAAGGGTCTCCAGGGCGGCCAGGTAGTGGCGCTCCACCCATGGGGTCACGTCTGCAGGTCCGCTCGCCTCAGTGGCAGCAATGCGCCGCCAGGCCGAGTCGACCACCACCTCGAGAGCGGAGCGGAGCAGGTGCGACCGGGTCGCGAAGCGCTTCTGTACCGCACCCGCCGAGCAGCCGGCTTCGGTCGCGACGCGGCGAATGGTGACGCCCTCGAACCCCTCGCGGGCCAGGACGGTCGCGACCGCCTCGAGAATTGCGGCACCCAGCGGATCTTCAGGGCGATCCGGTGACCCGTACGACGTGTCATCCTTCATGGGATACGATCGTATCTCATGAAGCCCATCTCATCGACACCTCCTGACGGCAGCTCGCACGCACGGGCCAGTGACGACGATCGCGAGCGGGTGGCTGCCGTACTGGGGGCTGCCTATGCGCGAGGGGTCCTCGACGCGGACGAGCACGAGCAGCGAATCGCCCGCACCTGGGAGGCACGTCACATCGCGGAGCTCGCAACACTGACTCGTGACCTGCCCGGTCCGGACAGGGACGAGGTGGCGCGCGTCCAACGCGACACCGACCTGCGCGAATGGCTCGAAGAATGGCGCTGGTGGCTGGGGAGCGCCCTGGTGATGTCGGCCATCTGGGGCGTCCAGGTTGTCCGCTCCGGTCCGGATTTCTACTGGCCACTCATTCCGCTCGGGATCTGGGCGGCGATCCTCGTTGCGGTGGCGATCTGGCCCGCCCAGGACAAGAACTGACCTCATGCAACGGCAGTGCCCTCAAGTTCGACCAGCTGGCCGGGGATCGCCAGGCGGGTGACCTCGAGCATCGTTGTCGTCGGCGCCACCCGGGCTGCGCCCAACCTCGAGGCCAGCAGACCGTAATGCTGGAAGAGTGAATCGACGTCGGTCGTGTAGACGTTGAGTCGTACGAGGTTGGCGAGGGTCATATCTGCCTCGCTGAGCACTCCCTCCAGGTTCGCCAGGCTCAGCGCCAACTGGGCGGCGATGTCACCCTCGTGCAGTGGCTGACCGTCACTGCTCATCGAGGTCTGCCCGGAGCAGTACAACGTCCGGGTGTGTCCGGAGACGGTCTCTCCCTGGTTGAAACCCATCTCGAGCGACCAGGTCACCGGGTTCACTGCGGTTCGTCGGATCGTCACATCGACTCCATTCCATACGTTGCGTGGTTGTCTTCCGTCGGCGCCACAGCCGTCATTTCGACGCCGCGTGGAAGAGCCTGACAAACAATCACGACATCCTTCGTCGTGTATTTGGCTACAGTTCTCGGATGCGCGCCGACCGACTGGTATCGCTGGTCCTACTGCTGCGCCAGCGCGGTCGTCTCACTGCTGACACGCTGGCCCGCGAGCTGGAGGTCTCCACGCGCACCGTGCTGCGCGACATCGAGGCGCTGTCGACAGCGGGAGTCCCGGTCTACGCCGAACGCGGTCGCCACGGCGGGTTCGCGCTGCTGCCAGGATTTCGCACCGAACTCACCGGACTCAACCACGACGAGGCCCTTGCCCTGCTGACCGCCGGATCCGGTCGCGGAGAGCAGGTGTTCGGCCTCGACTCGGCACTTGCTTCGGCCATGCGCAAGGTGGTCGACGCCTTGCCGCAAGGCCATCGCGCCACGGCCAGTGACGGGGTCCAACGATTCCTGGTCGAGCCGGAGACTGACCTTCTCTCACGCAGACCGGAGACGGAGGAGGTGGCCGACCCCACCATGTTCGCCGTCCGGAACGCCGTGCTGACCGGACACAAACTACGACTCCACTACGCGTCCAGGGGACAGACCGCGCAATGGCAGACGGTGGACCCGATCGGTCTGGTGACAGTGCGTGATCGCCGATATCTGCTCGCCACGCACACCGGCGAGGACCGCACCTACCGGCTGTCGCGGATGGTGGCGGCCGAGGAACTGTCCGAGCCAGCTGACCGATCCACCCAGGTCGATCTGCAGGAGTTGTGGAGGCGGCGCTGCGAGCAGTTCCTCTCCGACGGCCACATCACCGTCCTCGTACGAGTGCAACCCACCCGGCGAGACGACCTGCTGAAGACCGCCGTCGCCGTCCGCTCCGAGGAAGACGATGCCGATGGCTGGCTGCGGCTGGAGGTGACGTACCAGGATCTGTGGCACGCCGAGTGGGCGTTGTGGCAGTTCAGCACCGACGCAGAAGCCTTGGCCCCACCAGCGTTGCGCGATTCCCTGCGCTGTCGGGCTGCGGCCATGGCCCTCCGCTATGCCGAGTCCTCGCAGATGACCAACGCTCGGATCAGCTGAGCCAGTCGGCGTAGAAGATCCCGAGACCGGCGCCCACACACAGGCCGGCGATGATCCAGAAGCGGATGACGACGGTCACCTCGTCCCATCCAAGGTGTTCGAAGTGATGGTGGATGGGTGCGATCCGGAAGATGCGACGCCCGGTGCCCGTGATCCGCCTGGTGAGTTTGAAGTAGCTCATCTGCAGGGTCACCGACAAGGTCTCCAGCACGAACAGTCCCCCGATGACCGCCATCAGCAGTTCGGTCCTGGACATGATTGCGAGGCCGGCCAGCGCACCGCCGATGGCGAGGGAGCCGACATCGCCCATCATGATCTGGGCCGGTTTGGCATTCCACCACAGGAAACCGACGCAGGCCGCTGCGATGGCTGCCGCGAAGACCGCGAGGTCGAGCGGGTCGCGCACCTGGTAGCACTGGGACTCCACCACGGTGGACCTGAGCGACCCGCAGCGCTGGTTGTTCTGCCAGATGTTCACCATCGCGTACGCGCCGAAGATCATCGCCGAGGCGCCCGCCAACAGGCCATCGGCCCCGTCGGTGATGTTGGCCCCGTTGGAGGTGGCCGTCACGATGAACCAGATCACCAGCAGGATCACGACCAGGGGCAGCTTGATCCCCCAGTCGTGCGTGGTGGAGATGTATTGCGAGGCAGGCCTGACACCTCGGTCATCGGCGAAGTACTGCGTCGCCAAGACCCCGAATCCGAGGGCTGCCGCCGTCTGGCCAGCCATCTTGGCGCGGCTGGTCAGCCCTTGGTTGTTCTGGGTGTACACCTTGATGAAGTCGTCGAGGAACCCCACGAGTCCGCAGCCGAAGAACAGCAGCAGCAGGAGCCACGCGCTGGCACTGGGCAGGCTGCCGGTCAGGAGCGTGGCCAGGAAGTAGGCCACCGTGGCGCTCACCAGGATCACCACGCCGCCCATGGTGGGCGTGCCCTGTTTGATGTGGTGTGTGGTCGGGCCGTCGTCCCGGATCGGCTGACCGAGGCCCTTCTGGGTGAACCAGCCGATCGCCAGTCTGGTCCCCAGCAGAGACATGAACATCGCCAGCGCGCTGCCGAGCAGGATTGCCCGCATGTAGTTGAACCTCTCTCGGCTTTCCGGATCGTCGATCGCCGCCCGTCGTGGTCCACCTGCGCACTTGGGGCTGCACGAGGATCTCAGGCGCCTTGCACCACGATTGCGGCGGTGTCCCTTCGTGACGTCCGGGTTCCGGGGCCGAAGTTCAACTTCCCGCGGGCGTCTTTGTCCATTGGGGAGTGAGCCTCCGGACCGAGGGCGCACCGATCAACAAGGGTGCAACAGCCTTCTCGTACGCCGCATAGCCGGGCTCGAGCTGGAAGGCGGCCGCTGCGTCGGCGTCACGATAGAGCTGGAATGCGCAGATGACATCCGGGTCCGCATCGTCGAAGCAGTAGGCGTAGGAGAGGTGACCGGGGTTGGACGTCACGACTGGCGCCAGGTACTCCTCCCAGATCGCCCGCACTGCATCGCGCTGGCCCTGGTGGGCACGATGGGTGACGAGAACGGCAACCGGTTGCATGGATGCTCCTTCGGGTGAGAGTTCGCGATGGCAGATGCATGCCCACATTGAACGAATCGTTTCGTTTCGTCAACTGCTAGTGTGGCGCCCGTGGAGCACCCTCCCTCTGCTGAACGACGGTCAGCACGCGCACATCAGGCCGTGCTGGACGCCGCACTGAATCTCTTTCGAGAACGGGGCTATGCGGGGCTCACGGTCGACTCGATCGCCGGGAGAGCTGGCGTCAGCAAGGCGACGATCTACCGCTGGTGGTCCAACAAGGCCGCGATCCTCATCGAAGCCTTCCTGGCATCGGTCGAGCCACATATCGGCTTCACCGACACCGGCTCGCTGCGAGAAGATCTCGTGGCCCAGACGTCCTCCCTCGCTCTGGTGCTCGGCGATCCACACCTGGGGGCACTGGTGGTGGCTCTGCTGGGCGAGGCCAAGAGCGACCCCGACCTCGCCACCGCGTTTCGTGACGGCTGGCAGTCACCCAGACGCGCTGCTGGTCTGGACGTCGTCAACCGGGCCAAGGCTCGTGGGGAGATCGACCTCGACGCCGACTCTGAACTGGTGCTCGACGGCGTCTACGGACCTCTCTACCTACGCTTGCTCTTCGGGCATGCCCCCCTTGACGCAGACTCCCTGCGACGACTGGTCGATCAGGTTCTCGACGGCATCACCCGATCCACAGGAGCACCCAGTTCCGCTGGTGGTCCACCTCGTCCAGCCGTATGGTGAGTGCCGCCGCTAACGCACCCTCCACCTCGCGTGGCGAATTCAAGGACGGGCGTAGCAATCGCAAGGAAGTGAGCGCGCGCCCATGTTTCCGGACTCTGTCCGATCGCCTCCGGCGCCGCTGCTCGGGGCAACCGAGGTCGCAGCACTCCTTGAGATTGACCTCACCACTCTTGCCCGGTGGGAACAGGACGACCGGCTGAACTCGGCCCTCCTCGCCGACGGTCGGCCCGGCTATCCCACGGCTGACGTGCTGCAGCTCATGGTCGACATCAATCGCGAGCAGAAGGCAGCATCCCTGCCGGCCCAACGTTCGCCCGGGTCCGCCGGGGCTCAGCACGACCACAAGGTTGCCGTGGCTGAGGCGGACTTCGAGACCAATCGGACGGCTGCGCAGGTGGCCACTGCTCGCAGCCTCGTTGCAGAAGCCGCAGCACGAGCCGCCCACGAGCGATCAATAGCAGCGAGAGAAGCCGCCAAGCTGGTCGCTGACGCCGCGGCTCGCGATGCCGCCGCCACGCGACTCCGGGTTGCCGAAGCCGCTGTCCGTGTCCACGAAGCCGCCCAGAAGGCGGCAGCAGATGACCGGGCCCTGGCCTGCTCAGACCTCCCGGAGATGCTGGAGCGCGGGGCGCAGATTTCGTTCATTGTCCAAGCCACTGCGGCCGAACTGGCCAAGGAGTCGGCCGCTCTCGCCTCATTGGTCGCACAGGAGGTGGCCGCCACGGCTGAACGCCTGGCCGACACCAAGCTCACGGCAGAGCGCACCATCGCAGCAGAAGTCGCTGCGACTGCTGCAGCAGTGGCACTCAGGGCCTTGGCCACCTCCCACATCGTCGCGGACGAGGTGGCTGCCAGGCTTGCCCTGGACGAGACCAAGACCCAGCTCTTCGCCTCCGTCATCCACGAACTTCGCACCCCCATGACGAGCATCACCGCGTTCACCGCGCTGCTCCAGGAGGACGACGCCACCCCTCAGCAGCAACAGCGTCTTAGCGCCATCGAACGGAACGCCGATCGGGTGACGACACTCGTTGATGACCTGCTGCACCTCTCGAGCCTCGAGCAAGCAACCGAGGTTGCTCACACAGCGGTGGACATGTGCGCAGTCGTGACGGCGACCCAGTCGGCCTGGGAGATGGCGGGTGCTGACCATGTGGACGTGAGTTTCGCGGTTCCCTCCACAGCGGTGCTGGTGAACGGAGAAGCCCGCAGCCTGGAGAGCCTGGTCGCCAATCTGGTGTCCAACGCGGTGAAGTTCACCGGCGATGGTGGATGGGTCCGCTGCACCCTGAAACAGGAAGACGAATGGGTCCATCTCCAGGTCAGTGACAACGGGATCGGCATTCCGGAGGCCGAGCAGCAGTTGTTGTTCAGCCGCTTCTTCCGTTCCTCCACCTCCCGAGAAAACGCCATACCCGGCACGGGTCTCGGTCTGGCCATCGTGGAGTCGATCCTCAAACGCCACGGAGGAAAGATCTCAGTCGCCTCG
Organism: Propionibacteriales bacterium; assembly: GCA_038242265.1. Classification (GTDB taxonomy): domain Bacteria; phylum Actinomycetota; class Actinomycetes; order Propionibacteriales; family Nocardioidaceae; genus Nocardioides. The sequence goes on along the minus strand of JBBSSH010000014.1, from coordinate 47,475 downwards.
TCGGACCAACGCGGCACCATCATCGACGTCGAACTTCCTGCTTTCCCGGCGGAAGCCGAGCTTTCCCCCTGAGCCGCCACGGTTCTCGTCGTTGACAGAAAGAGTCGCATGCTCTTCATCGGAATGACCATCGCTGCGACAGCCGGGCTGGGAATCCTCGTTGTCGGGTTTCTGTACCTGGCAATTCCCGGTGCGATGGCGGCGAACTTCGGGTTGCCGATCGTGCCGCATCCCGAAGCCACACCCTGGCTACGCCTCAAAGGGGTCCGGGATGTTGCCACCGGGGTTGCTGCCTTCGTATTGATCCTGGTCGCAGACCCGCAGATCCTCGCCGCAGTCCTGCTCGCTTTTGCCATCGTTCCCCTCGGCGACGCGGCGACCATCCTCATCGCCAAGGGGTCTCGCTCAGCGGCCTTGTTGATACACGGCACCACCGCGGTGCTGATGCTCCTCGGTGCTGGCGCGCTGCTCATGGCGTGAGCGCCCATCTCTGCCGGTTTTATTTTATTTGCCCGTTTACCCCATATTGAGGCTTTCTTGACGGATAGTTGATTCTGTGACTCCAGAATCGGCTCTCGGCGACGACCCGGGCAACGCGACTGGGAGGGCGGTCAGCCACGAGGATCTGGCTGGCCTGCTGATCCTGTCGGCTCGGGGAGACGAGGGTGCCTTCGCCCAGTTGTACGACCTGACCGCAGCCCGGATATCCGGCGTGGTGCGTCGTATCGTGCGCGACCCCGTGCACTCGGATGAAGTCATCCAACAGGTCTTCATGGACATCTGGCTCAGCTCAGGCCGCTTCGATCCGACGTGCAGCAGCGCCTCGTCGTGGCTGATGACCATTGCGCATCGTCTGTCGGTCGAACGGGCTCGGGCTGTGGACCCGACGCGAGGGCGCGGCAACGACTCCTGGCCAGGCAGCAGCGATGCGGTCCCACTCCGGAGCACCGGTTCCGCGGCAGCCGATTCCGTAGCGATGGAGGCACTGACTCCACTTCAGCGTCAGACCATCGACCTGGCCTACTTCGGCGGGTACACCCATGCAGAGGTGGCCCGCACGATGGAACTCCCAGCGAGCACGGTGCAGTCCCACCTTCGACACGGGTTGATCCGACTGCGTGCCACCTTGCAACGGACCCAAGGACCAGTGACCGGCTTCGGCAAGCCTGCAGGAGTCGCGTAGTCGTTGCCGGCTGGAGGGGATCGACGCCACTGAGTGGTCTGGAGTCCTGTCCTCTCCCGGGACAGAGGTGACCGATGCGAGGATGACCCGATGTCGGGTCTCCTGCTCACCTCAGCGCGGTTGTGGGTGTCGCCGGAGAGCATTCCGAGCACGTGCGTCGATGTCCTCATCGAGGACGGTCGGGTGGTCGAGATCTCCGAGACCATCGTCGAACGGGGACACCGCGAGCGCCTCGACGTGGGCGGCAGGCTCGTGACGGCCGGATGGTGGAACTGCCACGTGGATCTGTCCGAGCCGGTGTGGGCCGGAGCAGCGGCCGCATCGGCTGAGACGTTGCAGGAGGCACTGGACGACATGTTTCTCAGTCGCGGTTTCACCAGTGTCATGGACCTTGGTTCCAACTCGCGCGACACGTTGCCATTGATGGGACGGATCGCCGACGGCGAACTCAAGGGGCCGAGGATCCGGACGGCAGGCGAACCGATCCACCCTCCGAGGGGCTTGACCTTCTACACCAAACGGTCAGTTCCGTGGTTCCTGTGGTGGGCGATCCCGACCCCGTGGACAGCCGGGGGCGCCCGACGCGCGGTGCGATCAGGAGTTCGTCGTGGCATCCGGGCGACCAAACTCTTCACCGGCTCCTACGTCACTCCGAGTCGAGTGAAGGTGATGCCTGAACGAACCGCCAGTGCGGCTGTGGCTGCGAGTCGGCTCCTGGGGGTGCCGGTGTTCGCCCATCCCTCCAACGCGGCAGGCGTGGCTCGTGCGCTGCAGGCAGGGGTGGACGTCCTCGCTCATCTGCCCGACGAGACCGATGACACCGCCGGACTGCTGACCGACGCCGCTGCCCGAGGCACCCATCTGATCCCCACCCTGGACATGTTCGCGACGACGGTGACGACGTCCCGGGACTACCTCGACCCCATCGACGAGGCGCTACGCGGTTTCCTGAGCGCTGGGGGAAAGGTCCTGTTCGGCACCGACGTTGGCTACATGCCACAGCGCAGTATCGCCGGCGAGGTGCGCGCCATGGACCGCTGCGGCATGACCGCCGCCGACATCTTGCGGAGCCTGACCGTGACACCTGCCGAACTGCTTGATCCAGGCAATCCGGGGACCCTTGTCGTGGGCGTACGAGCGGACCTGACCATCATGTCCACCACGTCGACCTCACCGACCGCGCACGACTTCGCCCATGTGGACGCAGTGATCGTCGGCGGCAGGATCGCTCACCAGAAGCCTGTGAGCGACTAGAGGTCGCGGATCACTTCCGCGATCATCCGGTGCCCCTGCTGCTCGAACTCCTCATCGCCCACCTTGTATGCCCACGCAGCAGTGCCGACTGCCTCACGAATCTTGAGTCGTAGCCAGGCGGCTGGCTCGCGCGGGTCGTTCCCGTAGCCCGCCAGGAATGCCTCCTCCAGTGCCGGGGCGGTCCGGAACTGGCGCGCAGTGAGACGGGCGAAGTCGGTGGCGGCTGGCCGACGGTCGGCGCGCCCGAAGTCGATGATGCTGACACGGTCGTCGTGGACGACCCAGTTCCGCGGACCCCAGTCCCCGTGCGTCGGCACGGTCACGGACGGCGGGGCCGGCCAGCCGTCAACGACTTCGGTCAACCGCGCCACCCGATCGGGTGCGATGCGATGCGGCGCGCTCAGCCACGCGAGCGTCTCGTCCTTCTGCCGCGTCTCGAATTCGCCGCCGTCGGTCACCGCGAGTTGGGCATGGAACCTGGCGAGCAGCTCGCCCGCCTGGCGGTAGGTGTCGGCCGAATGCTCGTACTCGGTCCCCTGCACCAACTCACCCGGCTGGAAGGTCGTGACGAGAAGCTTGGCCTCCTCGTCCGCATGGACGAGCGACGGTGCCCGACCGATGGAGGTCCACGGGCCAAGCCACTGTCGGTGCGCCGCAATCTCGCGAGCCAGATGAACGTCTCTGTCGTCGCCGGCCTTGGCGATGTAGGAGCCACCCCGCGCGCGGAGCTCAAGCACCGTGGTGCCGACCAGACCCCAACTGTGGTCCTTGACCACCTCCGCGTCCGGAAGCCATTGGCTCAGCAGTTGCGACTGACGGGAACTGAGCTGGTTGAGGTCGGCGATCACGCGCCGACACTACTGAGCGGGAGACGAACGGATGTGACCGCTGCGCCGGGGTCGGTAACGCTTTGCTGGCCCGGCGCGTCTGTAAAGGTGTGAGTACGTATGCGGCGGGGACCAAGACAGGGACGTGGCACGTGTCGAGGAGTGACGGCTTCGAGGAGTTCGTCCACGCCACGGGAAACCGGATGCTGCGTACGGCGCTGCTGTTGTGCGGTGATCATCAGCAGGCCGAAGACCTCACGCAGACCACCTACGCGAAGGTCTTCAACCGATGGCGGGTGGTGAGCCGCGCCGACAGCCCGGTCGCCTACACGCGCACCATCTTGACCCGGACGTACCTGTCCGAGCGTCGCCTGCGACGTTCCGGGGAGATCCCGGTCGAGTTCATCACCGAGACCGCGAGCAAGGCAGATGACGTGCCGCTCAGGTTGGTGTTGTTCGACGCGCTCGCCCAACTGTCCGCCAAGGACCGAACGGTCCTGGTGCTGCGCTACTGGGAGGACCAGAGCGTGGCCGACACCGCCTCCGGCCTGGGCATCAGCGAGGCCGCCTGTCGGACCCGCACCTCCCGCGCGCTGGCCCGGCTGCGCACCGTCTATCCCGATCTGGAGGCCTGAGATGAAGCTGCGTGACCCCATGGACGATGCGGTGGGCGACGCGACCGCCGACCTCGGCCGCCTCGCGTACGACTCACGACGGCTGGGAATGCAGCGGCGCCGCTACCGGCAGGCTCTCAGCGGGGTCGGCGTGGCCGCAACTGCGGCCGTGATCTTCTCCGCGGTCCACCTCGCGAGCAGTGGCTCCGTCGCTGGCACGGGTGCCGTGGCAGGCGACACGTCCGCTGTCGCCACGCCCACACCGAGCACCGACCCCTCTCCGACCCTCGTTGCGGAGCTGGTTCCCCTGACCGGTCGCGGCACGGTGGCCGCACTTCGAGCTGCGATCGAGGAGCAGGCCCAAGGCACCTACAGTGGCTTTGCTGGTCAAGGGGGCCAACTGCACAAGGGTCCGCACTTCCGCGCCACCTACGGCGAAGTCGAGTTCACTCCTGTCGACGGCACCGGGGTGGGCGTGGTCGGAATCAACGTGCAGGACGGATCGATCCTTGACGGGATGGCGTTGGACTGCACCGGAGCATCGATGGTGGAGTGCCAGGTGAAGACACTGCCCAACGGCGATCGAGTACGCACCTATCTGGAACAGCCGGTCAGGACCGCGGAGGGCGACGGACTCAGACGTGTCGCCGAGTTGGTCACCAGCGACCGGTCCCTACGGGTGGTTGTCTCGGCCACCAACGGATTCGAGTTGGCCAGCAGCCAGTGGGACATCACCCGCCCGCAACCAGTCCTCACCTCTGCCCAGTTGAGCCAGATCGTGTCCCAGCCGTGGTGGGGCTTCAAGATCCCCCGCGAGTATGAGACGGCGGGCCAGGAGCTCACGCCGTACACGGACCTGGACGCCATAACAGCCATCGAGACCCCATCTTTGGCCCCCTCGCCCGGCTGAGCATGGTTAGGGTCGAGCCTCGTGTCATCACTTGGTCGGGACTTCCGCTGGCTATGGGCGGGGAACGCCGCAGGCAACATGGCCGACGGTGTCGCCTTCGTGGCGATCCCTCTGGTCGCCACGTCACTCACCACGAACCTGACCCTGATCGCCGGGTTGAGCCTGGTCTACTCCGCAGTTCGGATGCTGCTGGTCGTGCCGGTGGGTGTCATCGTCGACCGGGTGGAGCGACGGCTGCTCCTGTGGCTGCCGAACGTGCTCCGAGGGCTGATCCTGGTGGCACTGTCGCTGGCCTTCGCCGCTGGAGGGGTTCGCTGCTCCTTCTCTACCTCGCATTTGCCCTCGTCGGCGTGATGGAGATCGCCGCCGACAACCCTGCCCTCTCGGTCCTGCCTGATCTGGTCGAGCCAGCCGATCTGGACCGGGCCAACGGCCGGATCGCCACCGCGCAGTTGGTGGCCGACGAGTTCGTCGGCCCTCCGTTCGGTGGCTTCTTGTTCGCCCTCGCCGGTGCCGCATCGATCCGCACCCAGCAGTTGCTCCTCGGCCTGGCGGTCACGGGCGGCCTCGCCAGCGTCGCCTACATGATGACCTTCTCGATCATCGTGCTCTACGCGACGCAGACCCTGGGCGTCGATTCCACCGGGTACGGCGTCATCCTCGCCGTGTCCTCGCTCGGCGGTCTGCTGGCCTCCTTCTCGGCAGCGAAGATGCGGGCCGCGCTCGGATACAGACTCGTCATTCCCGGCGCTCTGGCCCTCGGCGCGATCACGATGACGGGGCTCTTCTTCACCACCAGCCCCTACGTGGCGGCCGTGCTGCTCGCGGCCTACATCTTCCACGTGACAGTGTGGAACATCTGCGCGGTTTCGCTCCGTCAACGTCTGGTCCCCGCAGACATGCGTGGGCGACAGAACAGCCTGTTCAAACTGTCGGGTCTCGTCGGTCTCGTCATCGGGGCGGGTATCGCAGGGCCCATCGCCAACGCCGCCGACCTTGCCGCGCCATTCGGCATCGCCGGACTGATCTTCGGCGTTTGCGTGGTCTACACCGCGTGGCTGCTGAGAATCGAGCCCGACATGTCAGTTGCTTGATGGACCTGACCCCGGGGTGAAGAAGGACGTGTTCCGGAGCACGGCCGTACCTGGCCCACTGAGCCCGGCGATCCCCGCCGTACGACCGCTGAGCGCAAGTCCCAGCGTCTCCACGGTTCCCTGCACTCGAGGCCCGGTACCGTGCGACCACTTCAGATCCGTCGCCACCAAAGTGACGTCCGGGGCCTGACTTCTGGCGAAGAAGCGCTGGGTCGCCGACTCAAGGAGAAAATCGAGGATATCGGTCCAGGGGGCGAGCGGACGGCCCGTCGGGATGCCCAGTGGAACCAGGCAGTCCAGGCGGTGGATGAACAGGTCCATCAAGGGCGCGTGCCAATCCTGACGCGGCGGGGTGAACCGGCTGTCGGCGTGCTCGCGGATCAGCGCCACGATCTTGCCGGTGGGCTGGTCGGCGCGCTTGGCGGTGAGCTTTCTGTTGGCTCTGTGAAAGTCAAAGCGCGAGGTAGCCATCGCCACGACGAATTCGGGCATGGACGCTGTCGGACCCATCAGTAGGTGCGCAGCGACGTCCTTGACCGTCCATCCCTCACAAAGGCTCGGAGTCGCCCACTGCTCCGGAGTGAGCGCTTCCAAGGTGTCGGCGAAGGCACGGCGCTCGGTGGCGATGATGGAGAAGGGGTCGTCCATGAGTTGAGTCTCCTTCATCCGATATCTTCGTGGACTGCCTCGATGGTGTTGCCGTCGGGAGCCCCGACGGGCGCCTCGTCAGATCTCGTACTCCAACTCGTAGCGGTGGGTGCCGTCGTCCTCGACCGTGAGGTGGAAGGTGCCACTGATGCCCTCGAGTTCGCCGTTGCCCGACCCGGGCACCACCTCGTAGTGGATCGTCTGCTCCCCGCCGTGCATCATGCCGAGTTGCTGCAGCGCGAAGCTGCCGTCTTGGCCCTCGAGCTGTCCCTGGATCGTCTCGATCGCGACGTAGCCAGCCGATCCACTCTGCGGGTCCCCGCCGGAGAGCATCACGCCGGCGCCGGTGGCGCTGAGGTCGCCCTGGAAGGTCTTGGTGAAGTCGAACCGTCCTACGGCTCCGTCGACTTCCGGCTGGCCCGGGGTCATCACGATCTCGAAAGTGCCGCGCGCAAGATTTGTCATGCTGCACCCTAGCCATGTGCAGGCCCCGCCCTGATCCAGCTAACTGCTCCACTCCTCGGCGAGCAAGGCGTAGGTGTAGCCGTCGAGCCAGCCGAGTTCCCGGTGCAGACAGTCGCGCACTCCGTGTCGTTCACGGCGCATCCCCAGACGTTCCATCAACCGCCACGACGCGTCATTCGCGGCGAAACAATCGGCCTTGACACGGCGGAGGCCGAGACCGCCGTCCGAGGTGGGAGTGAAGCAGGCGTCGATCACGGCTCGTACGGCCTCGGTGGCGTAACCGCGACCGGAGTGGGCGGGATGCAGCGTCCAGGCCAGATCGGCTTCCGTCGCCTCCGCTTCCTCGCGAGACTCGTGTTGGCTCCACGCATCGTCCACGATGACGACGAGATCACCCACCACCTGATCGCGGAGCTCGATCACGAGCCTCGACCCCATCCGGCCCTCGAATGTCTTGGTCCACGCGGCGCGATCGCTCGGCTGCCGGCCCTGCCATTGGTGGCCCGATGCCTTGCTCCGGTAGGCCCAGATCGCGTCGAGGTCCTCGGGTCGTGGAGGCCGGACCGACAGCCGATCGGTCCGTCGTGGCCAGGAGGCATCGTGGAGAGAAGTCACCTGCCAATGGTGGCACGCCATGGATGCGTCAGGGCGTCGTCGGAACCGGCCCCGAATACACCTCGAAGAATCGGGCCAGCATGTCGGCGGGGACGCTGAGATTCGCATCTCGGGCGGTGCGCAGACAGACCAGGCTGGGCCCATCGTGCTCCTGGCAGCGGCGTAGCGCGGGCTCGAGGTCGTCCATCGAATCGACGTACTCGGCATGGCAGCCCAGCCCCTGGGCGACCAGATCCCACCGAATATCGCCCTGGTCGCAGCCGAACGTCTTGCCATAGAGCGCGCGTTCGTTGGGCTCTTCCATCGTCCAGGAGCCCTCCGAGAACACGACAGTGGTGAGGTTGAGATTTTCGCGCGCGGCGCTCTGCATCTCCATGATGTTGAAGCCGGCCGCTCCGTCGCCGGTCACGCAGACGACGTCGCGTTCGGGAGCGCCGAGTTTCGCCCCGATCGCCTGCGGAATGCCGGTGCCGAGCATGCCCAGCTCAAGAATCGTGTGGTACGAACGGGGCTTGGTGCTGGGCAGCAGCGCGTACGCCCACAGGTTCGTGTTGCCACCGTCGGCGGTGTAGACGGCGTCGCCGCCGAACACCGCTCCGATGACACCGAGAGCATGCGCCGGGTGGATGCCCGGACCCGCCCACTCGAGGATCGGCATGGCCTGGGCCATCAGTGCTTCGTCGTACGCCGCGCGATAGCGAGTGCGATCCTCCGCAGCGTCGGCGCGCGGCGTGATCTCGGTGGCGCGCAGTTGATCGGCCAGCCCTGAGAGCGCGTCACGAGCATCAGAGACGATGCCCAGCGCTAGTGGACGCGTCACGCCCATGTTGCGCGGGTCGACATCGATCTGGATCAGCTTCTGCGCGGCCGGGTCGCCCCAGTACTTGTCGTACGGCACGTCGAGGTTGCCCAGGCGCGTGCCGACGGCGAGGATCACGTCGGCTTCGCGGCGTACCAGGTCGCCCGCCTCCCCGAACCCCATCACGAAGTTCGGGTGGTCGTGCGGCACGGTGGCGCGGCCGGCCAGCGTGGTCAGCACGGGGCAGTCGAGGAGTTCGACCACGTCGAGCAGTTCGGCGTTCGCGTCGCCGCGGTCGACTCCGGTTCCGGCAATGACGATCGGGCGCTTCGCGCCCGCCAGCAGCTTCGCCGCCTCGACGAGCTGCTGGGCTCCGGCCCGTGGTCCGGCCGATCGTGAGGCCCCGCTCAAGTACACCGGCGCCTCGGATTCGTCGCGTGTCTCGTACATCAGCGGGGCAGGGATGTCGAGGTGCACCGGTCCCGGCCGGCCGTTCGTCATCTCCCGGAATGCCATGCGGACGAGCTCGGGGATGCGGTCCCACTGGAAGATCGGCGCGCTCCACTTGACCACCGGCCGGAACATCTCGACCTGGTCCTGCCCCTGGAAGGTGGCCGGGGTGGACGGGTAGGCGATGCCCAGCCGGTGCTGCGAGCTGAGTGCCAGCACCGGCACGCCTTCATGCAGCGCCGTCGCCACGCCCGGAATCAGGTTGGCAGCGCCAGGTCCGGGGTTGCCCAGCACAGCCGCGATCTTGCCGGTCGTCTTGTACATACCCTCGGCCATGTGCACCGCAGCGGCTTCGTGGCGAATCGGAACCAGACGAATCCCGTGGTCCTCGAGCGCCGCGAGAAGCGGATCGATCTCCGGCGACGGGAGGCCGAAGAGGAACTCGATCCCCTCGGCCTGGAGTGCGCGAGCAAGCAGTTCGCCGCCGGTGATTTCACTCATGTCTGCTCCGAACGTCTGGGCCCCCAGGGGGCCGGCGCGGTCAAAGTAACTGAGAGTTACCGGCGGGTTCAAGCAATCCCAGCCTGCCCTAATCCCCGCTCTCAAGCGCGGGATCGGTGCTGGCGACGACCCAGGTCGCCCGGTCATGAGGCCGGTGCTGTTCCCGGTACGAGCGCCATCCCTCGACGTAGCGACTGTGCAACTGGTCGCCTGGCACGAGGGACAGCCCGTCGCGTCGACTCTTACGATTCATCGTGATGTCGAGTGAGACGTCCAGGAATACTGAGTATTCCCACCACCCGGCGAGTTCGTCACGAAGCAGGAAGAGCCCCTCCACGACCGTGATCGTGGTGGGACTTGCCTGACGCTCGGGCAGGTCGACCGTGATGTCGCGGGCACGATCCGTGCAGCCGGTGCGGAATCTCCCGCTTCCAGCTGCACCCAACGGTTCCAGTACATGGCGAATCAGCGCGTCGTAGTCGTAACTGTCTTCGAAGTAGCCCTGCGGCGACGTACGGCCGCGACGATGTCGAATTGCTCGAAGGTGCATGAAGTCATCCACATGAATGACGAGGGCAACGCGGCCCACTTCTCGTAGGGCGTCCGCCAAGAGGGCTGCGTAGGTCGTCTTGCCGCTCGCGTCGCCACCATCGATGGCGACCAGCGCCCTGCGTCCCGGTGTTCCTGCGGCAATGACTGACGCGACTTCTTCAACAGTCGGCGGCCATGCAGCGGGCAAAGGCATGCCTCATGCCTACCAGTGCGGCTTCCTGCGGCACGCGGTTTCGTCAGACGGCACTAGGAGTCCACCCATCGTGTTGGATAGATCAACACCCGGATTTACTCACCACATGGAGCCTGATCATGTCGACATGGATCGTTTCCAAGACCGACATCGATGCGATCGTCACCGTCGCCCTGCGATGGACAGAAGCAGGGCTGTTGGAGATACAACCGGCATCAGTCCAGGCGATCTTGGCGGTCAGACCCGACAGCGCGAGCGAAGTCGGTTCGAAGCTGTGGGCCGCCAACCATGAGGCGAACAACTACGGCGGCCCACGTGAGCTGGCCGACCCCGAGTTTCTCGCAGAGCTTGACGCGGAGGACGTGGTGGCGATGCCTGCCTACGAGTTCGAGGCTCTCCCCGGCACCCCACGCCCGCAAACAGCCATCCATCTGGCCGGCTATTACGCCTACCAAACGGCTGGCGACTACTGGGACGATGAGGATTGGCCGAACGGGCAGCCTCCGTTCGAGATGCTGTTCCACCAAGCCATGATCTGGACGGCCGCTGGGCTGCTGGGGATCGCGAGGCCGGTCGAGCCGCAGAACTACGACCCCTATGAGACTTCCATCGAGGATCAAGTGATGGACGATGCTTTGACGGAGGCCTCTGGATGGGGCCTCGAGACTCACGACCGAGATCTCTTCGAGAGGCTCGCTCGGCTATAACAACAGCGAGGCACCGCGCCCAGCTGAATCCATCCGTGGGGGTGGACAAGGGGTTGCCTTGCTGGTCGAGGCTGTAGTCCTGAAGCCACTGGACATGACGCCGGTGTGGTGGGTCTTCAGGCTTTGGGCGTGTCCTCGTCCGTGGCGAGTTCATCGACGATGACCTGGGCGCGGACGATGCTGCGACCTGCCGTGCTGTCGGACATCCGGCGAGCGAGGTGCGGCCTGTCGGGGTGGTACGCCCACCGGTGGAAGGCCCAGGTCGCGACGAGTCCAGCAGTGCCGACCACCGTCCCGATCCAGAGGACCGATGGTGATTCGCTGATCATGTCGACGCCGAAAAGACCCAGGAACAGCATCGTCATGAAGGGCATCCACAGCAGCCACCAGGGCAGACCCACGGCCATCCCAGAGCGGCGGTACCACTGCCGCAGACGCTCGAACGTCGCATCGATCTCCATCACGGGAACCGCATAGTCGATGCGCCTGATCAGAGTCAGGGTCCGCGCGCCAGCGACGAGGACCACCACTGCATAGACCTGCATGATCATTCCGGCCAGCATCAGGTGCAGAACCGAGCGGTGCTCGACCCAGAACACCGCCGACCACACCATCAGGACGACGGCCACGATCGTCTGGACGACCTGCCCGAGGACGACCGGGCGCAGAGTCCTGACCACCGAGCGGAGGCGCCGGTCGTTGGCCTGCGCGAGATCGAGAGCATTCTGCCGCTGGAGTTGAACTCCGAGAGTCGTCCAGGCTCCCTTCAGGTCTTCGAGTTCCATCTCTGGGTTCATGGCCAGCCCTTTCACGAGTTCGCGACGATGTAGGTGCGGAGACGCCTCTTCAAGCGCATGAGTTTCGTGGACACGTTCGACTCCGAGATCCCGAGGACCTCGGCAATCTCGCGGTGCCGCGTCTCTTCCAGGTAGAGCAGGAGAAGAGCTCGATCCAGCGGATCCAGATCGGCGATGAACCGGCGGAGAAGGAGCACCCGGTCGTTCTCCTCGACCCCGACCTCACTGGGGTCCACCACCTCGAAAGGGAGGCTCTCCAGCGACGCCGGTCGGCGGGCGGGGTTGCCGGGCCCACGCAGGTTCGAGATGGCGACGTTCAGGGCGATCCGGTACATCCACGTCGAGAAGCGCCTGCCGGAGTCGTACGACGGAAACGCTCGCCAGAGCTGGAGCGAGATGTCCTGGATGAGGTCGAGGCGGTCGGTCTCGGTGTACGCATACATGCCCGCGACCTTGCGCAGGAGCAGTTGATTCTCCTGGAGCAGCGCGTTGAACCTCGTCGTCTCCGAGTCCGTGCGCACCCGCTCTCCCATCGGTCGAGTCGAGGTTGACTGGGTGAGTCTCACACCTGGTGATTCGCAGCAGCGGCGAAAACATCACACCTTCGCCGAGATTGAGCCCACAGTCGAGCACGGGGTCGACGCTGGATCGCGAGCTCTACCGGTGTCGATAGGCACCCGGGGGTACGCCGACCAGCTCGGTGAACTCGCGGGTGAAGTGGGCCTGGTCGAACCAGCCGTAGCGGTTCGCGAGATCCGCCAGTGACCCGTCGTACCCCGCATCGAGATCACTGACCGCGTCGTGGATCCGGTAGCGCGCCAGCACCCACTTGGGGGTGGCACCGACGTACCTGTCGAAGAGTCGTTGCAGCCGCCGGGTGCCGATACCGCAGCGATCCTCGGCCTGCGCGACGCGCACCAGAGAACGGTCGCTCAGCATCATCGAGACTATGTCGAGCAGGGTGGCGTAGTCGGGTGCTGGCGCGCGATCGCCCGCGTCGAGGGTGTTGTCGAGAGCAGCGTCGGCCAGGAATCGACACTCGTCGGCGGACAGGTGCGGCCCGAGTTTCGCCAAGGCCTGGATCGTGGCGGTCGGGAACGCGGTGGGAGCAGCGGCTGCCACGTCTCGCAAGGGTCGGGCACTGGTGCCGGTGAAGCTGGCGAGTCCGCCCGGTCGGAACTTGATCCCCAGCACCCAGCCGGCATGGCGGAGGGTCACGTCGAAGCGCCGGGTCAACACGCCCGTAACCACCACCGCTCCCCCGACGCCTCCCTTGAGCCCGTCGACCTCATCCACCCCCTCGCGTAGATGTCCGCGCTCCACGCTGAGGGTGCAGTCCGGGTGCGGCAGCATCGAGCTCTCGTACGCCCGGCCTGCGGGCAGCTCCCACTGCAGGATCCAGTAGTTCTCGACCCACGGGGCGAGCGCCTGCGCGCAGTCCATCCGTTCGAGCCGGACGTGCTTGGCCAACTCGTCGGGTCGCAGCACACCGGAGGTGGTCGAGGTCGCCGTTGACGTGTTTTTCCTATCCCCCACCGTCCCGATCCTAGGAGGATGGTCGGGACAGCGGAACGATGACGAGGAGACCTTCATGAGCGCCCCCACCCTGATCCCGGTCGCGACCCTGGCGATGGTCACCCTGGACTGTGCCGATCCCCGGGCCAGCGCCACCTTCTGGTCCGGCATGCTCGGCTGGGACGTGGCCCACGCGGAGGCGGACTACGCCATGCTCACCGGCCCGAGCCACGCTCTCGGATTCGGCCGGGTCGAGCACTACGAGCCGCCGACGTGGCCCAACGAGCAGGGCAGCAAGCAGTTCCACTTCGACCTGGCGGTCTCCGATCTCGACAGCGCCACACAGTCGGCCGTCGAGCTCGGTGCCACGCTGCCGGACGACCAACCCGGTGAGACCTGGCGGGTGCTGCTCGATCCGTCGGGGCATCCGTTCTGCCTGACGAACGCGGAGAACTGGGCCTGAGCCTGCGCTGCTTGGCGAGTCGCCCTCACCGAATGGCGCTCGCGGCACCGGTGACCCGGACGCGGTCGTCGGCATCATCGAGATCGATGAGAAGACGGCTCGGCCGACCCATGTCCTCGCCCTGCAGCACCGTGACCTGCGCTGGCAGATCGACCAGGTCGAGGGCGCGGAGGTAGCCGCCGAGCGCGGCGGCAGCTGCCCCGGTTGCCGGGTCCTCGACGACTCCGCCGGGCGGGAAGGGGTTGCGCGAGGAGAACAGCAGCGGCGTGTGGACGTACACCAGTTGCAGGGTCGTCCATTCGCGCTCAGCCATCACGGTCTCGAGGCGGGAGTAGTCGTAGTCGAGGTCGGCCAGGCGGGCACGGCTGTGCACGGCAAGCACCAGGTGGTTCTCGCCGGCGTACGACACATGCGCGGGATAGCGCGCATCCAGATCGTGCTTCTCCCATCGCAAGGCCTCCAGCGCTTCAGCGATCTCCGCCTCCGATGCGGGACGCGTACGGGTCGGCACGCTGGTCAGCGTGGCGGAGTAGCCGCCCTCGACAGGCTGGGTCTGGACCTCGATGTCACCGACACTGGTGCGGAATCGGACGTGACCTGGACCGTCACGATCGGCCATCGCCACCGCGGTGGCAATCGTCGCGTGCCCACAGAACCCCACCTCGGCCAGCGGGCTGAAATAGCGCACCCGACACACTCCATCCGGTTGTGGGTCATCGACAAAGGCGGTCTCCGAATAGCCGACACGCGCCGCGATCGCGAGTCGGGCTGCCTCATCCAGATCCCCGGCGTCGAGCACCACACCGGCTGGGTTGCCGCCGGCGCCGCCGTCCGTGAAAGCGGCATAGCGCAGCACACCTACTTCTTCGAACCCCGCTGCGTGGCTTGCGCTCTCATTCATCTGGCCTGCTCTCCTCGGTCACCGGGTGTCTCGAAGGTGAGTCTTCACCCAGCCATCCGTGGGGTCCAACGAGAAGATCCATTTCATGAGCATGAGTGAACGCAAGGGTGGCACCGCGCGCATGAAAAGGTCGCGCCATGGAAGAGATCGTCTTGATGGGTGACCCCCGCGTCGCAGCCATCCCCGTCCGCGAATGCGCCGATGAGCTGGTCGACGTGAGCTCAATGCCCGAGCTCGCCTTCATGCCGCTCGCGTCGAACCCACGGCACAGCAATACCTACAGCTTCGTGCGCCATAGCGTGATGCAGCGGTTGCAATCGGCACAGCGGCGCCTTCCCGAGGGGTACCGGCTGCTGCTGTCCGAGGGGTACCGGCCGTACGACCTCCAGGACCACTACTTCACCCGGCACCGTCAGCGCCTGATCGACGCGGACCCGACCCTGTCGAACGACGAGGCCCACTTGGCAGCCAGCCAGTTCGTCTCGCCCCCTGAGGTGGCACCCCACGTGTCCGGCGCGGCGATCGACCTCACGCTCGCAGACCGTGACGGCCAGGAGGTCGACATGGGCAGCCCCCTCGACGCCTCCCCCGAAGAGTCCGACGGCGCCTGCTATTTCGCCGCAGCGAACATCCCTCCTACCGCTCGCCAACACCGCGCCGTCCTCGCCGCCGCGCTGACCGCTGCTGGTCTGGTCAACTACCCCACCGAGTGGTGGCACTGGTCCTACGGCGACCGCTACTGGGCCCTGACCACGGGTGAGACGCATGCGATCTTCGGACCGATGCAGTCGCCCATGGCCGAGTCACCGACATGGCGAGAGTCTTGAACAACCCACCCGACTGGCTCAGCCTCCTGCGCACCCACACGGATCGGTTCGCCGATCTCCTCGGACATAGCGATCTCGCCGCTCCCGTTCCCACGTGCCCGGGATGGTCCCTGCACGACCTCGCCCACCACCTCGGCGGGGTCCATCAATGGGCCGCGCACACGGTCGTCACCGGCAACCCCCAGTTCACCCCCGAGCCCACCGACACCGATCTGGGGCCGCTGGACGAGTGGTACCGCCGCCACGCCTCACACCTGGTCGACGTGCTGTCCGAGAGAGCACCGAACGCGCCTGCCTGGACGATGGATCCCGACAACCCGACCACCAGTTTCTGGACGCGCCGTCAGGTCCACGAGACCGCGATGCACTGCTGGGACGCCGAAGCAGCAACCGGCACTCCGCGCCCTTACGAACCATCGTTGGCGTGGGACGGCGTACTCGAAGTGGCGCAGGTGATCTACCCGAGACAGGTGCGCCTGGGCCGCATCGAACCATTGACCACTGCGCTGCGCCTGGTCGCTGTTGACCTGTCGGAGGAGGTCTCCATCGGCGTGGGCGAGCCGGTCGAGGTGCGGTCCACAGCAGAGGTGCTGCTCCGGCTGCTGTGGCATCGCGCCGATCCCACTGAGGGACAGGTCCCGGCAACGGCACGTCCACTCCTGTCTCTTCCCTTGACTCCCTGACAGGACGGTTGACGTGTGGAACAGCGGGGCAGGATGAAGCCATGGACCCCGCCGAGATCGACCCGAACACGTTCGACGACCTCGTACGCGCTGCGCTCGACGAGCTGCCCGACGAGGCTTCGGAGCTGGTGGCGCAGATGGCCATCGTCGTCAGGGAGGAGCCCGAGCCGGGTGAGGCGGCTCCCGGCACCCTGCTGCTCGGAAGTTTCCGTGGCGTCGCGCATACGGCCACCGGCAGCCGGATTCCGGGGAGTCTTCCCGACCTGATCACGCTCTATCGACTCTCGATCCTCGCGGTCTGTGAGACTCGCGAGGAGGTCGCTCCACGGGTGCTCAAGGTCCTCGGGCACGAGGTCGGCCATGCTCTCGGACTGAGCGAGGGCGAATTGCGCGCCTACGGGTGGTTCTAGTCAGACCGAACCGTCATCTGACACGGGCGGATGATGGGCACCCCCGTAGGGGACTGTCCACATCTACTCCGGCCAGCCACCCACCGGGCAGGGCCACGCCTCGACCACGCCTCGATCACGCCACGAGTAGGAGCCGCTGACCCGCGCCACCAGAGCGAAGACCTGTCATTGCTCAATTCATCCCCTTTGACTCCTGCACGCTTCGCCACCCACCATGTGGTCGTGTTGAAAACTCGGTTTCCGCATGTCCACCGGCACGGCCGCCATCGCTGCGTGAGTCTGGTGGCGGGGCTGGCCCTGTGCCTGCTTCTTGGTGCCTGCACCTCGGATGATTCCGGTGGTGAACGCCCCGATGCGACTTCGGAGGCGTCGGCAGACGAAATGGCAGCGGGGTTGGCCACCGCATTGTCGGAGCACACGTTGAAAGATGTCCCCGTCACGCGCGAGGCCGACCGGAAGGCGTTCAACGAACTCACCTCGCCGCTGGCGGGCCAGCCGCTCACCGTTGAGGTCACCAAGGTCGAGGAGGACGGCGACAACGCGACCGCATTCCTCTATTGGCGCTGGGAGGTGCGCGGCCATGAGTGGGCCTACAGCACGCGCGCGCCGCTTCGTCGCGACATCGACACCTGGTGTCTGGTCTGGGGTCCTTCGGTCTTCGAGCCGTCTCTTCGCAGGGGCGATCGGCTCGGGCTCTTCACCCGGCCCGCGCAGCGAGGCCGCATCATCGGAGACCGCGGCACCGTCCTGGTCACCGAACGACCGGTGTTGCGCTACGGGCTGGACAAGACCCAGGTCCCTCCGGCGCAACAGGGCCGCAGCGCCCGGGCCATTGCCGTCACCCTCGACGTGGACGCCCCCTCGCTGGTGCGTCAAGTACGCGACTCCGGTCCGGAGGCGTTCGTCGAGGCGCTGGTGCTGCGAGCCGAGGAAGCCCGCGAGCAGGTGCCAGCCGCCTACGCCGACATCCCGGGCGCCATCGCCGTCGAAGACACCCTTTCGTTGGCGCCGACGCGTGAGTTCGCTGCTCCGGTGCTGGGCCGGGTCGGTCCCGCGACCGCTGAGATCGTGGAGTCCTCCGAGGGGCAGGTGCAGGCAGGAGACGAAGTCGGGCTCTCTGGCCTGCAGTTGCGCTACGAGGATGACCTCGCAGGTCAGGCCGGCTTCGAGATCGTCGCCGTCGACAAGCAAGAGCAGACCCGCCGTCTCGTCGCCGCGCGGCCTCAGCATGGCAAGGACCTCCGCACCACCTTGGATCCGATGCTGCAGAACAAGGCAGAGACCGCACTCGCAACCCTCGGGGAGCAGAGCCCACCCGCCGCCCTGGTCGCCATCAGGCCCTCTACCGGCGCTCTGCTCGCGGTGGCGAACGGGCCGGCAGATGCGGGTCTCGAGATCGCCGCGGCCGGACAATACGCACCGGGCTCGACCTTCAAGGTCGTCACGGCGCTCGCCCTGCTCCGGTCAGGGGTGACCCCTGACCAAACGCTGCAGTGCCCCACCACCACCAAGGTCGACGGCAAGTCATTCAAGAACTACGACGACTATCCAGCGAGCCAATTGGGCAAAATTTCCCTCACGGCCGCGATCGCCCACTCCTGCAACACCGCTTTCATCGCCGCCCGGGACCGACTCGCCGACGACGACCTGACGACGGCCGCCGAAGCCCTCGGCGTCGGGCCGGACGCAGATCTCGGCTTCCCTGCCTACTTCGGCCAGGTCCCCGCCCCGAGCGGGGAGACGGAGAAGGCTGCGGACTTGATCGGCCAGGGCACCGTTCTCGCCAGCCCCTTGGCCATGGCCGGCGTCGCGGCGTCCGTTTCCGCCGGCCACACGGTGACTCCGATGCTGCTGGTCGACCACGTCACCCCCCGACCAGAGCCCCAGGCTCCCCTCACACCGAAGGAGTCCGCCACGCTTCGCGCACTGATGCGGGCCGTGGTGACCCAGGGATCCGGGTCATTCCTCGCCGACGTCCCCGGCGAGGTCGGCGCCAAGACCGGGACCGCGGAATATGGCAAGGCGGACAAGTCGGGTTCACTCCCCACCCATGCCTGGATGATCGCCGCCCGCGGCGACCTGGCCGTCGCCGTCTTTGTCGAGAGCGGTGCCTCGGGCTCCCAGACAGCCGGTCCTATCCTGCAGGCCTTCCTCTCATGAGAACCGTGGAGTTCCTCTGGAACTCCGCACCGAGCACCGGTGTCCTGCGGATGCCGACCGGTCCCGCCCGCCTGGCCGTCGTGGCCCTACCCGGTGCCGCATCCTCGATGGCGCGCCAGCCGATGTTCGAGCATCTGGCCGCGACGCTCGTCCCCCATGACGTGGCGGTGCTCAGCTACGAGCGAAGGGGGACAGGACCACGCTCTGACACTGAACTGTCGGTCCAAGCCGCTGATGCAGTCGCGGCAATGCGGGCACTCCACGTCGAGCTCGACGTACCGGTCGGCCTCTTCGGATTCAGCCAGGGCGCATGGGCCGCAACCGAGGGGGCGAGCGACCCCATCGCTTCTTTCCTCGTCGTGGCCGGCTGCTCGGGAGTCTCCCCTGCCGAGCAGATGCGCTTCCACTGCGACGAGGCGCTACGCCGCCACGGCTATGGCTCTGACGAACGTGACGAAGCCGCTGCGCTGCGGCTCCAGTTGGAGCAGGTGTTGCGTGGCGACGGCGACCGCGATCTCCTACGAGAGGGTCTCGGCGCAGCCTTGGCAGAACCGTGGTTCCCGCTCACCTATCTACCACCGCAGGCGCCAGGTCTCGGAGATGTGTGGGCAGACATGGACTTCGATCCCCGTCCCTCCCTCAGTCGGGTCGACGTGCCCGCGATCGCATTCTGGGGCCAGTACGAGGACACCGTGCCCCGCGAAACTAGTCAGCAGATCTGGCGGGACGCGGACATCGGGGCACAGATCGTGGACCTCCCCGGCTGCGGTCATTGGCCCCTGCTCGGCAGCGAACGTCCTGGCTCACGCGAGTGGGCGGCTGACGACGAGCCGTCCTCCGTCTACTCCCGGACGTTGGCGACCTGGACGACCAGACCCTTCCGCTGACCTGTCAGGGGTCGCCCAAAGCACCTCGGACCTTTGAAGGCTCCGGACCGGCGTGGGGTGGGCGGCTAGGCGAGAGCCCTTGCTCTTGCTTGAGCCTCAGAAGGCGGAGATCTGCCCGGAGCGTTCGCGCCGAGTCAGCGTGCCGATCACTGGGGACTGGCCGTGCCGCGCGACGGCAAGGCGTAGGAGCAGGTCGCGCACTGGCACGAACACCTCGTCCGGGAACTCAGGCGTCGCGACTCCGACGCTCAACGCCAGGTCGTCGCTGTGCACGACGATCTCGAGCATGCGGGTGAGCAGGAAGTGATCGCGCCGCAACGACCACCCTTGCCACGGAATCAGCACGACGTCCTGGGCGCTGCCGTCCTCAAGCATGCGACGTACGGCATCGAGGGCCGCGACGGTGCGGTCGGTCAGCGCCCCGGGGCCCGACTCGGCATCGGCGTCGTCGAGACTGCGATCGTTGGGTGGATCATCCGGCGAAGTCGAGGTGACCCATGCGGCGCTGTCGTAGTGCGCGTCAGCAGAGGCCAGCGGCGCGACGTCGGTCGCCACGGGGAGGAGCTCCGCGGCGCGCACGGCCTGGCGTCCCAGATGACAGGCGAGCGCACCGACTGACATCTGCGGCAGAACACTCGGAGCCCCCCACTGGTCTGATACTTCTGAACGCCGAACCAACTCAAGCGCAATCGAGCTGACGGTCAGGAACACGGTGTCCAGTCGGTCCGGGGGGTGCGCCAACTCGTGGCACATCCGGCGCTCAGCAGGATCACTCTCCGGCCAGTTCTCCGGCACGCCGTGGTCGACGAAGCCAGCGCGCGCGTAGGCGCGGATGGCACCGATGTTGTCCTGGCGCACCATGAGGCAGGTCGGCTTCCCGCGAGCAGTCGCCCACCTGATCACCTCGTCGATGAGACGACCGGCCAGGCCGGTACCGCGCTGATCGGGGGCGACCCACATCGAGATCAGTTCGACCTCCTGCCCGGACTCCATGCCCGAGACCATGCCGACCGTCCCCTGGTCGCCGCGTGCGACCTGGGTGAAGGGAACGTCGGACAGCCGTGCCCGCCACCGTTCTTCGGGAGCGTCCACCCAGTCGTCGTACGTCGACCCGAAGGCACCCGGGGCGTCCAAGAGCGACGCGAGCCGCACCTCGCGGAAACCACGCCAGTCGTCGGGGCCGATCCTGGCCAACTCGATGGCAGTCACGCAGTGGATGGTAGGCCCGAGCCAGCACGCACCACCCGAGTGATGCGCCTCCACCTAGAGTTGTAGGTACGGAGTAGAGGCTGGTTCGATGGAGTCGTGACGCAACCAGGCTCAACGCCCGGACCATTCATGCAGCCCAAGTGCTTGTCCAGGATGCCTCAACCGAGGCTCGCCGGCGGTGGTCTGACGTTGCGCCCGTGGCGGCAGAGCGACGCCCCCGAGCTGGTCGACGCCTACGCCGATCCGGACATCTACCGATGGCACTGCCGGTCTCTCTCCCTTGCGGACGCGGAGTCGTGGATCTCCCACGAACTCGATCGTTGGCCGCAGGACCTCGGGTCCAGTTGGGCCATCACGCAGGATGGCTCGTTGCGTGGGCGCGTGGCCATCGGGGGCGTGCACCTCGATGAAGGCCGAGTCGGGGTGTCGTACTGGGTGCTGCCCACTGCCCGACGACGCGGAGTCGCGTCCAAGGCGCTGGGCACGGTCGTCGACTGGGCCTTCGACACCGCAGGATTTCATCGCATCGAACTCCACCACTCGACCCAGAACGAGGCCTCCTGCCGCGTCGCCACGAAGGCCGGGTTCCTGGCCGAAGGGACGAAACGGGCGGAGGCTCTGCACCTCGACGGCTTTCACGACATGCACGCGCATTCACTCCTCGCCGACGACCCGCGGCCCGCAGCGACCATCTGAGGAATGATGATGCTGCCCGCAGATACCCACGTACACAGCGAATGGTCCTGGGACACCGGCGGCCCCGACTCTCCCGCGCAAGGGACGATGCGGCGTACGTGCGAGCGCGCCGTACGGATCGGCCTCCCTGCCCTGATCTTCACTGAGCACTTCGATTTCGACACCACCTGGCGCGCGGACGCAGACGACTTCCCGCCCTCGTGCAGTTCCCACATCGACGCCGATGGCTATCTGATGGCGCCCGCGCTCGACGTCGAGGGCTACTTCGACTGCATCGAGCGATGCCGCCACCAGTTCCCGGACCTGAAGATCCTGACCGGTGTCGAGTTCGGCCAGCCGCACCTGTTCGAGGAACCCGCGCGTCGACTGCTGGACCTGGACTGCCTCGATCGCATCAACGGGTCCCTCCACACGTTGCCCTTCGGTGAGGACCGCGCGGAACCGGTCTCCTTGTTTCGGACGTTGCCGCCAGACGACGTCGTCTGGGCCTACCTCGAGGAAGTCCCGCACATGGTGGCCGGTTCCGACACCTTCGAGGTCTTCACCCACCTCGACTACCCGGTCCGACACTGGCCGAGCGTCGAAACCGGCCCCTTCGATCCGACCCGGTTCGAGGAGGGGTTTCGCGGAGCCATGCGGGCCATCGCCGACAGCGGGCGCGCGCTCGAGATGAATACGCGCCGACTGTGGCCGTGGATGCCCCAGTGGTGGAGCGAAGAGGGTGGGCGTTCCGTGTCGTTCGGGAGCGACGCCCATTTCCCCGAGAAGCTGGCCGACGGACTCCCCGAAGCGGTGGCAATGGTGGAGTACTTCGGCTTCCGGCCGGGGTCGCGTCCAGAGGATCTCTGGACGCGATGAGCAGTCCTGACGGAGAACCGCCCCTCGTTGTCAGGGCGGCCAGCGGGGTGGTCCTACGCGACACCACTGGACGGGTCCTGCTCATGCGCCGGGCTGGTGAGAACACGTGGGGCATCCCCGGCGGCGGAGTCGAGCCGGGTGAGTCGTGGAAAGACGCCGCGCTTCGGGAATGCCTCGAGGAAACCGGGTGGCAGGCGCGCATCGAAGAGCTCCTGGGTGTCTACAGCGATCCCTCCACCCAAATCCACCGTTATCCCAGTGGCGCCGTACGGCACTTCGTGGGTGTGGTCTTCATGGCTACCGCACTGAACCAGATCGGTTCCGGCGACGGCGAGGCAGCGGAGATGCGCTGGGTCGACCCGCACGACCTACCCGGGCCCCTGTTCGGCCCTGACATTCCCGTGCTGCGTGACGCGTTCGACCCGCAGCGCGGGTCTCCGATTATCGGATGACTGATCGAACGCGCTACCGATCGTCTTTTGAGGAAGCAGATCGTCCAGATTGGCCCCTACGGTCTGTCCCATGACCATCTCGTTGAAGCTGGATCTGATCATCGTCGACTGCCCGGACGCCCTCGATCTCGCCCAGTTCTACGCTGGCGTGCTCGAGTGGGGCCTCGAGGACGGCTCGAACCGCGACTGGGCGACCCTCATTCCGCCAGGAGGCGGGATCAGCCCCGACAACCCCGACGGACGCGCGACGCTCGCCTTTCAACGGATCGATGACTATGTGGCACCGACCTGGCCAGGGGGTGCCCGGCCGCAGCAGTTCCATCTCGACTTCAGCGCTGGAGACATCGAGGCAACCGAGCCGCGGATCCTCGAACTCGGCGCCAGGTTGCACGCACATCAGCCCTCCAAGGACGACAGCTTCCGGGTCTACCTCGATCCCGTCGGGCATCCCTTCTGCCTGATTCGTTGAGCTGCAGCCCTGCGAGCCACGGGTGGCCGGAGTGCGCGAGCTCGAGCACGACCTTGGGGCGGGGTCGTCGAGGGGTCCTCCTATGGTGGAGCCATGGACACTGCCGCGGAGATTTTCCTGCTCTTGACCAACGACGAAGGCGGCGCGGCGAGTTGGGGCACCCAGACCAGCTGGGCGTTGAGCGCCGCGACGATCGCCGACCTGCTGATCGAAGAGCGAGTGGTGCTGGACGAGAAGAAGGACCCCAGGGTGCATGTCGTCAACGCGGCGCCGACCGGTCGGGCCGTGTGGGACAAGGTCCTCGCCCGCATCGTCGAGAAGGACGGCAAGAGGCTCTCGACGCTGGTTCAGGACTCGAAGCTCAATCCAGAGTCCGAGGTCGTCGAGCTGCTGGTGAGGGACAGCATCATCGATGTGGTGCCCGAGAAGTTGCTCGGCCTTGTCCCCGAGAAACGTCCGACCTTGAATCCCGGGCCGGAGCGCGAGATTCGCGAGCGGCTGCGCGCGGTCCTTGCCGGCGGGCGCCCCTCGGCGACGGATGCCACGTTGCTGGCGATCCTGCAGAGTCTTGGCGTGGCCAGGAAAGTGCTTGCCGATGAATCGAATGGGATGTCTGCGAAGGATCTCAAACGACGCGTGGAGGAGGCATCCGGCGAAGTCGCCGTCGGCGTAGCGATCAAGCGGGCGATCGACAGCCTGAACGTGGCGATCCTCACCGCGGTCATCGTGCCCACAGCCATCGGCATCTCGAGCAGCTGAGGGACCGCGACGGTGATGACATCGCGTACGGACCAGCTCGCGGTCGCACTGCCTGACGGATTGATCATCGACCGTCTCCCCGTTGGCAGGGCCAACGGGCATTGGCACCTCTCCTTCGTGTGTTCCGGGGTCGACTTCAACCAAGGGCACCCGCCCCGCGCCATGCAGTTCCATGAGGAGTTCCGTAGCAGAGTTTCTGTCGCAGCCCTCGCCGGCGACCTGGTCTCCCTAGGAGGTGGCGGTCGCGGAGACGAGGACGAACAGGACATGCACATGCGCTTCGCAGACAACGGGGTGACCGCCCTCGAGATCATCTACACCTATGAAGGCGCGCTGGTCGCCAGCGAGGTCATCGACCTGTCCTGACACGGGCGCGTCGTCGGTGGATCCTGCAACTCCGGACCGGCCCACTCACGTCGCTGGACAGGATCGAGGCCGCCAAAGTCGCCGCCGTTGCTGTCCGGTGCAGCAGGGCTCGGTGACGAGGGGACGGGTCGCCGTGGTGTCGGTCCCACCCGGACTGTTGCGGATGTCCGGACTCACAGCCAACGAGTTGTCGCCGCAACAGGCGATGCACAGGGGCCACGTCGCTGTCTCCGCCTCGCTGTCTCCGCCGCCATCGGCCGCCTCCGCTGCGACCTCGACCTGACGTAAATCTTGCGGGACACGTCGAAGTTTTCCGAATACCCTCCCGTCCCACCCATGGTTGTGTAACCTTCTGTTAGGCGAGCCGCTGGAGACCCGAGACTCCGGCGGCTCGCCTTCTTTATTGGGCTCCCCCCCGATAGTCCACAACACTTCGGTCGTGGATCGGGCCTCCCGAAGCCCGCGATGTTGTGGACTACCGAGCGGACGCCCTCGGAGAGGTCCTCAGGCACGACTCACCGCGGTGTGAACTCACTCCACTTCTGGGCGAACATGTCCAACAGACGGGGATAGACGATCGCGTAGCGGAACGGCTTGATCAGGCCCATGTAGAGGCGGCCGAGGCGACCGTTGGGGCGCACCAGCACGGTCAGGCGAGTGGAGTACGTCGAACCCTCCCGCACGAGCCCGAGGTGGAGCAGACCGTGGCAGGTGGCGTTGGCCAGCTCGGCGGCGTATTCGTTGTCGGTGAGGAAGAGCGGCGTGAACGGAGACGACGGGCCCGCCGTTGGCCTCGGGCGGTCGCGGAGGTCGGCAGGGAGTCGCTCGATCAGACTCGTGACACGTCCATCCAGGCCGCTCCCCTCCTCATCCCACCCGAAGATCTTTCCGAGCCGCCACCGCGCTGCGAACAGAAAGCGATACATACGCGAGGGCGATTCACTGGGATTGCCCTCGGCGAGCGCTTTGACCGCCATCAAGAAGGTCTCAGGCGTGAGATCAACGGGAATCTTCCAGACGTCCTCGATGTCAAAATCTGCGGCCATCTCGTGGATACGCCATTCTTCATCGGTATAACCAGTGGCGGGGAGGCGCACAATGAACTCCAATGGCTCAAGTATCAAACACGAAGTCGGGAGAGACCCGACCCATCGCCGAGCTTCGACAAATACGAGGCAATCACCTCGACAGAATCGAATTTAGCACTCCCTCAGCGCTTGACGAGTGGCGACTACACCGCTAATTTCGACGCCATGAACGTCTCTCGGAAAATAACCAGTCATCGCAGGACATCGATTGGCATGGCGATTGTCGTCGCTCTCATCTCTGCGACGCTCACCGTCGGCCCCTCGGCGTCTGCGACGCCAGCAGAGGCCGATACTTCAACGGCAAGCCCTTCATCTTCCGAAGAAGTCACCATCCTCGGTGGTGTGTGGGAGCGGGACCACTACCGCAACGTTTTCGACGACTCGGCGCAATGCACACTTTATGGCAAGGCCACTGTGCAAGATCCGCGGCGCCAGAACGCGGGACTCCGTTTCTTTGATTGCCACAAGCATGCTGGCGAGCGCAGATGGTCGATGGATCTTTATTGGTTGACCTGATCCTCCCGATCGGCCCCCGCGCTGTGCTCGGGCCGCCGGAAATCCGGTACGCCGACACCGACGTCAAAGCCAGCTGACACGTACGTCGCGATGGCTCTCTCATTCGAGGTGGGCGTGGCGACGGTCGCACTCGTCGCACCCATCTCCCGCAGGGCGGCGGCCGCCGCAATCGTGATCGCCGTGCCGTGTCTGCGCCCGCGGTGATCGCGGTGCACTCCCATCGGCTCAAGCAGACCGGGCCTCCCCGGCCCCGCAGACCACACGGTCACGGCCGCCACCGCGACCCCCTCTTGGTCACGGCCGAGGAGGCAACGAGCCTGCGTACAAGGGATCCCGCCCGCCATGGTGTGCCAGCGATCGACAGTGAAAGTCGATCCCACGAAGGCAGCGGCCTGCACCGCCACTCGCTCTTCCACCCGAGACGGCCCCACGGTCTCGACCCGAAGCGCCGAGTCCTCCACCGCGTCGGTGAGATCTCGACGCATCGGCGTCCACGGCTCGTCCGGCAGCCACCCACGAGCGTCGAGCAGCGACCGGAAGGCCAGCCCGAACCGAGCCTCGACGGCGGCGCTGCCCGCAGGCAACACCCCTACCGAGGAGTCCTCCAAGTCACGCACCAGCGCTCGAGCCACCTCGTCGTTCTGGTCGACGGAAGGCGCCAGAGCCATGCGGATGACACCCATCTCGCCGACCGGCACGTCGAGATCAACGAAGCCGATGGCGACGATCTCCTCGTCGTGGCGCCACACCCGGAGGCCGTCCGCCAGCACGTCGGCGCCGAAACGCCACTGCCAACCGAGATCGCCCGGATGCAACTGGACCGGCATGCGTTCCTGCTGCCAGGAGGACAGAGCCCTCACGACTGACCCCAGCCCATCCGTCGTCGGCGTCTGCACAGTGATGGGCATGCATCGACACAACCACAGGCGCCCACCTCGTCGCACCCGTATTGCGACCTGGGGGCAACGATCCCGACCGCCCATCACAAGGGCCTGCCCCACCCGATATCTGAGGGTCTCCCGCGCTGTCTAGCCTAGGGACATGCCGTCGCCGGAAGCCGTTCTTGCACCCCTTGTCTCCTCCGCGATCGAGAGCGCCTTCGGACCGGAGTTCCGCAACGTCGATCCGGTCCTACGACCCAGCCAGTACGCCGACATCCAGGTCAACGCAGCACTGGCACTGGCCAAGAAGCTCGGTCAGAAGCCACGCGACGTCGCTGACCGGATCGTCGAGCACCTCCAGCTCGACGGCATCTGCGACCAGGTCGAGGTCAGCGGTCCAGGGTTCGTGAACCTGACGCTGGGCGACGGGTGGATCAGTGGCGCCACGACGGCCACCGCTGCCGACCCGCGCTCGGGCGTACCGACGATGGATCCGCAGACCGTGGTCATC
Organism: Propionibacteriales bacterium; assembly: GCA_038242265.1. GTDB lineage: Bacteria > Actinomycetota > Actinomycetes > Propionibacteriales > Nocardioidaceae > Nocardioides. The sequence continues at coordinate 20,215 of JBBSSH010000014.1, read as the reverse complement.
GACTATTCGGCGCCCAATGTGGCCAAGGAGATGCACGTCGCGCACTTGCGTACGACCGTGGTCGGCGACTGCCTGGCACGCGTGCTGGAGCACCTCGGACACCAGGTCATCCGGCAGAACCACATCGGCGACTGGGGCACCCCCTTCGGGATGCTCATCGAGCACCTGCTGGATGTGGGCGAGGAGTCGGACGAGGCGCGGCTGATCGAGAGCGATCCCAGCCGGTTCTACCAGGCGGCACGGGCGAAGTTCGACGCCGACGAGGCCTTCGCGGCGCGCGCCAGGTCGCGCGTGGTGGCACTCCAGGCCGGCGACCCGGCCACGCTGACGACGTGGGAGCGGCTCGTCACCCTCTCCCGGCACTACTTCAACGCGATCTACACCCGCCTCGGAGTCACGCTCACCGACGCCGACATCGCCGGCGAGTCGATGTACAACGACGACCTGGCTGCCGTGTGCGACGAACTCATCGAGAGCGGTCTCGCGGTCGAGAGCGAGGGAGCGCTGTGCGTCTTCCTCGAGGGCTATACCGGGCGCGAGGGCAAGCCGGTTCCCCTGATCGTGCGCAAGTCAGACGGCGCCTACGGCTATGCCACCACCGACCTCGCCACCGTGCGCCACCGCATCCGCACCCTCGGCGCCGATCGGATGCTCTACGTCATTGGAGCACCGCAGGCCCTGCACCTCGACATGGTGTGGGAGACGGCGCGCCTGGCGGGCTGGCTGCCGCCAGAAGTGACGCCCGTGCACGTTCGCATCGGCAACGTCCTGGGCGAGGACCGCAAGATTCTGCGCTCGCGCAGCGGCACGCCCTTGCGCCTCATGGCGCTCCTCGACGAGGCGGTCGCCGCAGCACGTGCCGTCCTCGATGACCATCGGGCATCCCTCGACGAGGCCACCCGAGAGGCGGTCGCGCCGCAGGTGGGGATGGCCGCCGTGAAGTACGCCGACCTGTCGGTCGCCCACGACAGCGAATACGTCTTCGACCTGGAGCGCATGATCGCCCCGACCGGCAACACCGGCCCGTACATCCAGTACGCGACAGCTCGCGTGCGCTCGATCTTCCGCAACGTCGGCCTTGATCCCAGCGACCCGCTGGTCGCGTCCGCGCCGATCATCGTCAGCACGCCGGAGGAACGCGCGCTGTGTCTCCAGCTCCTCGAGCTGGGGCCGACCGTCCTCGAGGTGGGCCAGCATCTGGAACCGCATCGACTGTGCGGCTATCTGTTCTCGCTGGCCCAGACATTCTCGGTGTTCTACGAAAGGTGCCCGGTCCTGAAGGCCGACGACGAGGCGGTCCGCGCCGCACGCATTGCCCTGTGTGCCGCAACCCTCCGTACGCTCGTCACCGGTCTCGACCTCCTGGGCATTGAAGCGCCGGAGCGCATGTAAGGGTCATCTCGGCCGACGACTGGGTGGCGGAGACGATGTGGCGCAAGTGCGTCGAAAAACCAGACGGCCACAGAAGCCCTCTGTGACTAACCTGCTGCGGTGACTTTGCAACTGATCGGCGCCGGACTGCCGCGCACCGGGACTACCTCGTTGCGCGAGGCCCTGCAACATCTGCTGGGGGCTCCGATCTACCACATGAGTGAAGCCTTTGCGCACCCAGAACACGCCCGCACCTGGGTGAGTGCCATCCAGGGGGATCCGCCAGTGTGGGACGAGGTCTTGTCCGACTACGCCGCTGGAGTCGACGCGCCGTTCTCGAACTGCTGGCGCGACCTGGCCGCCGCCTACCCCGACGCTCCGGTGTTGCTGTCCCACCGCAGCAGTGCCGAGGTCTGGCATCGCAGCATGGCCGCCACCGTCCTGCCGCGTACCCGCGAGATGCTGACGAGGGACGACGCCGATCCGATGGTGTCGCTCTTCCGCGTGATCTTCACCGACCTCTGCGCTGACATCGACGACGCCGAGGCAATGATGGCCGGCTACGAGAGGTGGCTCGCGGCGGTCCGCTCGGAGGTCCCTCCGGGGCGGCTCATCGAGTGGCAACCCGGCGACGGTTGGGAGCCGATCTGTCGCGCCCTCGGCGTCCCCGTCCCGGATCTGCCCTTCCCCCACGAGAACAGCACCGCTGACTATCTCGTGCGCGCCAAGGCCCGCGCCGCCGAAGGACGATGACCGCGAGACTCCCTCTGGCGGTTAGGTTGCGGCCCATGGACGAGTGGGAAAGTACGGGCGGTGGTCCCGGGCCGAAAGGGTCGACCACCGGGTCGCGAGCGCTCCGGCGGGTGCGCCTCGCCCTCGCCACCCTGATCGTCGGCGGGATCGGACTGACCGCCCTGGTCTTCGCCGGCGTCGTCACCGTTCCTTCGGTCGATGTCCCCACCACCGCCGTCACGGCGCCCCCGTCGCCGGTGGAACCTCCGCCACTCACCGAACCCACGAACACTGAGCTCGAGCCATCAGCTCCCCCGGACACCGAGGCACCAACGATTGCCCCACCCAGCGATCCACCAACTGCCTTGGCGACGGTGGACCTGCTCGCGGTCAAGGGCCGGGCGCCGAAGACCGACTATTCCCGCGAGCAGTTCGGCCAGGCGTGGAAGGACATGGACCGCAACGGGTGCGACACCCGCAACGACATCCTCGCCCGGGACCTGACCGACACGACGTTCAAGCCCGACACCCGCGACTGTGTCGTACTCACCGGTGTCCTGGCCGACCCGTACTCCGGGCTGGTCATCGACTTCGTCCGCGGTCAGGACACCAGCATCGCGGTCCAGATCGATCACGTCGTGGCCCTGTCCGACGCCTGGCAGAAGGGTGCCCAAGAACTGGACCTGCCCACGCGGGAGGCCTTGGCCAACGACCCGCTGAACCTGTTGGCCGCCGACGGTCCCCTCAACGCGCAGAAGAGCGACGGCGACACCGCCACCTGGCTCCCGCCGAACAAGCCGTACCGCTGCCAGTACGTCGCCCGACAGGTCAGCGTGAAGCACGCCTACGGCCTGTGGGTCACCACTGCTGAACGCGACGCCATGGTCGGCGTCCTCACCGCGTGCCCCGACGAACCGCTTCCGGTGAGCGCCGTCGTGCCGCCAGACCCGACCCCCGCCCCCTCCGCCTCCCCGGCCCCGGTGCCGGAGACCCCGACGGCGTGCGACCCGTCCTATCCGGACGTGTGCATTCCCCCGCCGATGCCGGTCCTCAACTGTGGCGACGTCCCCTATACGGACTTCGCAGTGATCGGTGCGGACCCCCACGGATTCGACGGCAACCACGACGGGATCGCCTGCCAGAGCTGAGCAGCTCTCGCCCGCGCGGCGAAGGGGTCAGTTACCGGACGAATCCAGCAATGCGGTGTGGCAGGACGGACAAGACGAAGGCCGCCACCCAGCCGATGATGGTCCAACCGAGCAGCAGGTTCAGCCAGAAGACGCCCCAGTGGTTCGATTTCCCTCGCAACGCCGCGATCATCCACGGCAGCATGTAGCCAGCCGTCAGCAGGGCAACGAGTACGGCGATGATCGCGCTGACAGGCCGTGCCTTCTGATCGGTGATGAACTGTGTCATGGGGCAAGCCTAGGTGGGTGGCTGAGCGCAGCATCGTGTTTGATGTCGAAATGACCGAACCAGCAGACTGGATGATCGACCGCATCGGCTCCGCCAGAGCAGGGACGAACCCCACCGTGCTCGCCAAGCTCCCCCAGTCGTACGCAGTCATCGGAGACACCCAGTACCTCCCCGGCTATTGCGTGCTGCTGGTGGACGACCCGAGCATCGACCGGCTCACGGACCTGCCGAAGAGCGAACGCCTCGAGTTCCTCGACAGCATGGACACCCTCGGCGAAGCGATCGGGAGGGCGTGCCAAGCCGCTGATTCCGGATTTCGCCGGATGAACTACGAGATCCTCGGCAACACCTACCCGCACCTGCACGCGCACCTGTTCCCCCGCTACGACTGGGAGCCGCCGGAGTACGTCGGCAGGCCGGCGTGGATGTACGACCCCGAAGAGTTCTACGGCGCAGAGGCCACTCTCGCGCCACGTCATGACCCGCTCCGCGACCTCATCATCGCGGAACTTGCCGCCTTGCGATGATGTCTGAGTGATCGACTCGGCGAACCATCAAGGGACCATGCTGCGTCGGCTCGCGATCGGCGCCACCGTGTTGGTCCTGTTCGGCGCGGGCACGGTCTGGTGGATCAGACACCCTGGACCCAGGGGTTCACCTGCCTGGTGACCCTCAAGGTGGCCAACGACGGCGGACGGGAGGTGCAGTTGGGCACACTCAGGGTCCCCGTCAGTGGAAACCAGGGCGGCGCTGCCTTCCACGTCACGGGCCTCGGTGACGGTGCTGCGCCTGCCGACGACGGCTCCGCCGCCGTCACGGACCTGGACCGTTCGTTGGAGCCCGGCGAGGAGGAACTGGTCACCATCGGGGTGCAGTTCAGGGAGTCGGGGTGCACCGCCAGAGGTTCCCAGTAGGTCGTGCCGACAATCGAGGTGAGTGCCAAGATGTCCTCCACCGAACTGCGGGTCGTTGATCTCCCGGTGTTTCTTGGTACGGCCGACTCCTCCTGCGACAGCTGATGCATTCGATGGTGGCCACACCACGAGACGGAGATCATCGTGCCCCCTTTTGAGGATTCATACATGGGACGACTGCGGAAGTTGGTGGGTCACGACCTCATCATTTCCCCGGGCGCTCAAGTGCTGGCAGTGGGCGACGACGGTCGCGTCCTTCTGCAGCGGCGTACCGACTCAGGCGTCTGGGAGATCCCGGCAGGAGCATCCGAGCCGGGCGATTCGTTCCGCTCGACCGCAGCTCGTGACTTTGCGGAGGAAGTGGGCATCCCCGTGGCCGAAGATTCCCTCATCCCCTTCGCGAGCCTCTCTTCAGCGCAACTGCACACCCTGCATTATCCGAATGGGGACGTCGTCCAGGCTTTTGCCTTGTGCTTCTTCGTTCGCCTGGACCTGCTCGACTTGTCGGGTCTGAGCACTGATGGCGAGGCAACTGAAGCACGTTGGTTTGCCCTCGACGAACTACCTGAAGTGATGCACGCGCCTTCCAAGAAGGTGTTGCAGCTGTACGGCAATTATCTTGAGACGACGATGTTCCAAGCCTATTGAACCTGTCGCGGGAGTCCGCCAGACCAGAGGGGCGAGACGGTGCGTAAAGTCCCCAACATGAGCGGTAACCCGGTAGCAATCCTGTATCCGATCGCACTCGCGTTGATCACGCTCTGGGCGGTGTTCTGGATGATCCGTCTGGGGGTTCGCTACGGAGTGAACGACGCGCTGCGCATGAACCGCGGCTGGCTGCGCGAGGGAGCCGCTGCTGATCCTTCAGCCGTCCCCACGCACGAGCCAGCATCGCAGTCACGCGACTAACGCTCAGATCTTCTTCAGCGCATCGCCCTTGTGCATCGCGAGGTGGTCGGTCTTGTCGCTCTTGACCTCGTACTGCGGGTCTTCGCTGCTGCACCGGCGAGTGCGCCCCATGAAATCCACGTCTTTCGTGTGGACCTTGGTGATGACACCTTGCACATGACCGGCCTCCGAGTTCCACGAGACGTGGTCGCCCACCGCGAAGTCATGCGCCATCGGAGGTGCCCTTCACCATCTCTTCAAGCGGTACGTCCAGATCGGCGAGACGCTTCGGGTCGACCGGTCCGCCCTCGATCAGAGCAGCGATCTGGTCCCCTGCGTCCCAGACATTGACGTTCATCGCAGCCAGCACACTGTCCTGCGGAGAGAGCCAGAACGCGATCAGTTCGCGGGACTTCTTGTCCCCTCGGATGACCACGGTCGGCTCCACGTCAGCAGGGACGAAGCCGCGATACTCCATGCCGAGGTCGTACTGGTCGGTGAAGAAGAACGGCTGCTTGGCATAGGGCGTCGCCGTGCCGGTGAGCGTGGCAGCGACCGCGGCTGGTTGGTCCTGGGCGTTGGCCCAGTGCTCCACGCGTACGCGGCCCAGGCTCGGGTGGGCTTGGGCGGCAATGTCACCGACGGCGTAGATGTCGGGATCACTGGTGCGCAGGCACTCGTCGACCAGGATGCCGTTGTCGGTGTCCAGACCGGCGTCCTCGGCGAACTCGACGTTGGGCTGCGCGCCCACGCCGACCACCACGAGGTCCGCCGGCAGGGTGGTGCCGTCACCGAGGGAGACGCCGCTGGCTCGCCCGTCCTCGACGTCGATCCCCTTCACGCTGGCTCCGAAGTGGAAGGACACGCCGTGCTCGCTGTGCAGGTCAGCGAACATCTGCGCAAGCTCGGGGCCGAGCACCCGCAGGAGAGGCAGCTCGGCCATCTCGACCACGTCGACCTCGACGCCACGGTCACGGGCGTTCGCTGCGACCTCCAGGCCGATCCACCCGGCGCCGATGAAGACCACACGCTCGGCCGAGCCGAGGGCGTTACCGAGGGCATCGCTGTCATCGACGTCGCGGAGGTGGAGCACACCCTCTGCGTCGCTGCCGGGGGTGTCGAGGTGGCGAGAGCGTGAGCCGGTCGCGAGAACGAGCTGGTCGTAGGAGATGCGACTGCTGTCTTCGAGGACCACTTCGTGGGCCTTGCGGTCGATCCCGGTGGCGGACACACCGAGGCGCAGTTGGACGTTGTGGTCGGCGTACCACTGCTGGTCGTGGACGTTGATGGATGAGCGATCAGCCTTGCCCGCGAGGTAGTCCTTCGACAGCGGCGGACGTTCGTAGGGCAGGTGCTTCTCCGCTCCCACCAGCACGATCGGACCGCTGTGGCCGCATGATCGCAGCCCCTCCGCGGTCTTGGCTCCCGCCAGACCTGCTCCAACAATCACCACAGTGCTGTCGTTCATCACGATCTCCATTCAGTGGGGGGCGGGCGCACGGTCGATGTGTCCACTTCCATGTGACCACACCGGTCAAGGAGAGAAACTCGTACGGTCATCGCATGACCCGTCGCAGCGACCCACTCACCATCACCACCGGCGTGGCCGTCGTCTCGATCGCTGCGCTGACCCTGGCCATCACCCAGGGCTGGCTGGGAGTCGACGTCGGTCGGGGGGCGACCTTCTGCGAGGCGGCGCGCGACGGGCTCGTCAAACAGCCCGCCAACTCGTTCTCCAACCTCGGGTTCGTCCTGGCCGGGCTGCTGATCGCCCGGCACGTGAGCCGCACCGACCATGGTCACCGGGTGCTCGGCAGGACCGGCGCCACGGCGTACGCGGTCGTGGTGATGCTGCTCGGTCCCGGCAGCGCGGCGATGCACGCCACCCAGTCGGCGTGGGGCGGTCACCTCGACCTGCTGAGCATGTACCTCATCGCGTCCTTCGCGGCCGCGTGGGCACTCGCGCGGCTCGCCGGGCGCCCCTCGTGGGCCCTCGGGATCTTCGTCGTGCTCGTCATCGGCTGCGAGCTGGTCAGTCTCATCTCGACCGACATCCCGGTCGTTCGATTCTCCGGAAACCTGGCCTTCGCGGTCCTGCTCTTCACCGCACTGGTCGGCGAGTTCGTCCTGGCACGACGCAACGGAACCCACCTCGGGTGGGGATTCGGCGCGGCCGCCGCGATGGGGCTCGCATTTGCCATCTGGATCGTCTCCCAGCACGGCCTGTGCAATCCGCACTCGCTCCTGCAGGGCCACGCTGCCTGGCACCTGCTCAATGCTGTCGCTGCCTACTGCCTCTACCGCCACTACGCCCAGGAACAGACCGGAGGCTGAGCCGCGAAATTGTCAAACGGTGCGGACTCCACGTCCGCACCGTCGACAATCAACTGCCCGAGCATCTTCGTATCAATGTGTTGCGTGAGCGTTTCGGTCAGCTCAGGACGCCACAGGCAACCGGGTCAGTGGCCTCGGTCGGGAGCGTGGGGTCCAAGTCGCTCATGCCAGCGTCGCCGTCGTAGACAGCGTTCTGGTTGTAGTCGATGCCGTGCACGACGATGGCAACGTCGCCACGCAGGATCTTCTTCGCGAAGGCCTTGGACACCTTGAACTTGCGGTCGTAGTGGATCTTGCCCTTGTTGGCGGTCGGGAAGCGGTCCACGGCCAGCGCGCTCTTGGCACTGGTGTCGCCCTTTTCGGTGAGCGAGTACTGGACGCTGCCGTAGGCGGGGACGCCTTCACTGGTGGAGAGGCGATGGTCGGCGTCGAGGTCGTCGGCCACGGTCGGGCACATGTTCGTGGCCTTCTTGTCGAAGTGGAAGTGCATCGCGTGCGGTGCCTTCTTCACCAGGCCCTTGGCGTCAATGGAGACGGTCACCTTGTTGCCGTCCACGATCACCTTGGACAGGCCCGTGACGCCGGAGTTGTTGAGGGAGTTCAGGTCGGCTTCGACGATGAAGAGCTTACCCGGCTTGGAGGGCTTGGCCGCGCTGGTCGACACCTGCTCGGCTGCCTGGGTGGGAGCTTGGACCAGACCGACGAGGCCGATCGAAGAAGCGAGGAGGCCGACGGCGGCCAGACGAATGCGGTTCGTATTCTTTGACTGCATGGGGTGTGCTCCGTTCGCGCCTTGTGGGCGCTGATCGGGGATGGAACATGACCAAGGTGTTCGGAGCAATGGCGATACCGGATTGGTCGACCTCCCGAAGAGACCCTTCTCACCCCCTGAGCGGGAGCCCGGGACACCGGTTTTGCTTCCCCGAAACGCTCCCGCACACTGATGCTGATGGAGAGTGAGCAGAGTCGACTTCAGATCAACTGGATCAGTTCCGCCGGTGGTGCACTGGGTGCAGTCTCCTCGGCGGTGGTCCTGTCCACCTTCGGCGTCGCAGGCACCCTCATCGGAGCGGCCGTGGGCAGTCTGTGCATCAGCATCGGCGGGTCGCTCTACGCGCACTACCTGAGGCGCACCAAGGAGCGGGTGGAGCTGGCGAGGCTGGCGGCACTACGCGCCCGGACCCGAGCACACGGCCGTCCGACCGCTGAGGTGATCGCGACCGAGCAGCTCGCCGCGGATGCGAAGACGGCCACGACTGAGGCCAGTGAATCGGTTGCCCAAGCGTTCCGTGGCCTGCCGTGGAAGCGGATCCTGGCAGCGACCGCGGCCCTGTTCGTGGTGTCCATGGCCCTTATCGTCGCTTTCGAACTGAGGGCGGGACGGACCCTCTCCAGTTTCACCGGCGACAACGACTCCGACCGCCGCACGAGCATCCCCCGTATCGGAGGTGGCGGTGGAGACTCCGACCAGTTGAAGCCCGACCGGCAGGAGCAGGAGTCCCCCGACAACCTCCAGCAGCCGACGCCCGACGAATCGTCCTCCACACCCGAGCCGGACGTGCCGTCCGAGGAGACTCCGACAGTCCCGGCACCCACCGAGACGACGCCCTCGGAGCCGATCCCCACCGAGGAGCCGACGACCGAGCCACCGCCTGATTCGACCACCCCGACGACGCCTTGAGTCAGCGGCTCATCGTGTCTTCGTGTCGCGGCTTCTGCATCACCAGCAGGCTGGCCGCCTGACCCGGTGCCGGCGCATCGGGATCGAGTGCCACCTCACCCTCCAGCGAGGTGATGCCGGTGGCGAAGTCGTCGTCACTGAGGCGACACAGCACGGACAGGGTGCGGGTCTGCAACTGTTCGAGTCGCTGGCGCCTGGAAGCAATGGACGGCTCGTCGACCCAGACCACGCCGGGCCCGGACTCCAGACCGGCCTGAGTGAAGGTCGCGATCTCCTCGTCCCGGGTCCGATACATCGCGGCATCGGTCGACGCCCCCGAGGGGAAGTGGTGCAACCACCACAGGTCCGGCATCTGGTCGGCGAGCGGGGTGCGGCACAGCAATACGCCGCCGGGCCGGAGCACGCGGGCTATCTCTCGCGCGGCTGCCTGCGGCTCTTCGACGTGGTGCCAGGCGAGGAAGAGGAGGCAGTAGTCCATGGACTCGTCCTCGACAGGGATCGACTCGGCCGAGCCCGGGAGATACCTCACCCTGGGGTGGGCGGCCTCCCGATCGGCGATCTCCCGCATCGACACTGACGGCTCGATCCCCAACACTCTCCCGAACGCGTGGGCCAGGTGCGGCGTGAAGCGCCCTGTTCCCGAACCCAGGTCAAGGCCGTCCAGCGGCCGCCGGGCCGGGAGGTGGCGGGCGAACGTGTCGATCCACCAGGAAGACACATCGGCGCCATAGGCCCGCCCGCGGTCGTAATCGAGGGCAACGCCCCCGTCGTAGTCGATCTTCGCCACCGAGTGCTCCCATCGCCGAGACCCCGAAGCGTGGCACACCTTCGGCCATGCCTGCCGGCATCTTCCACAGCCACCCACAACGGCGTTAAGGAGTAGGCTTGATCCACGCCCAATGACACGTTGAACCAGAGAGGCTTTTCATGGACTGGTGGGGTTGGTTGCTCGTCTTCTTGGCCGCAGTCGTCGTGATCGTGGTGATCGCTCTCGCGGTTCAGTCCCGCCGACGCAAGGGCGGTGTCATCGTGGCATCCACGCCTCCCGATGAGCACAAGCCATGAAACTGATGCGCACCTCCGACATCGCCCAACGGCCGGTAGTCACCCTGTCCGGTGAGGATCTCGCCCAGATCAAGGATGTCGTCTACACCGCTGACGGCGGCTCGGTCAGTGGCTTCACCCTGTCCGGGCGGGGACTGCTCGCGGGTCCGCTGAAGGAGGGCCTGGCCTGGTCCTCGATCACGGCACTGGGCGCCGACGCAGTCATGATCGCCGACGGTCACGCTCTGCAGCCCACCGAAGCGGAGCTCGACACCTCGCGCGGCAGTGCGGGCTCGCACGGCAACGTCCTGGGCTCACAAGTGCTCACCGAGGACGGGGTCGGTCTCGGCACCGTCCACGACGTCGTCGTGTCGGTCGACGCGACCGGAGGCGGGCAGTGCGATGTCGTCGGCTACGAAATCGTGGCCTCCGAGCATTTGGGCACTCAGGGCGAGAAGGTCCTCATCCCGCTCCCGGACACGATGGCTGTCTCCGGAGAGCACCTGATGGTCCCGGCCAGTGTGCAGGAGTTCGTCGGGGAAGACCTCGCCGGTTTCGGCGCGGCCGTCGAGAGATTCCGCGCGCAACTGGGGAGCACCGAGCGATGAAGTTTTCCGAGGCCAAGGGCCGCAAGGTCGTCGACGTGAGCACGGCGGACACCGTCGGGAAGGTACGCGGCTTCCTGGTGGACGCAGAGTCGCGTTCCGTCGTCGCGCTGCGACTGAAGAAGACCGACCACGGCGATGTGCTGCGGTGGGGGGCACTTGCCTCGGTCGGCGTCGACGCCATCACCATCGCCGATCCGACAGCGATCACGGAGCTCGATGACGAGCTGAAGGCGTTGCGCGGCAAACGTCGCCGGATGACGAAGAAGCGGGTCCTGAGCACTGGCGGCGACGAACTCGGCCACGTCGCTGACGTCGAGTTCGACCCCGCAACCGGCGCACTGACGTACATCCTGCTGCACCATGGCGCCGAGATCGCAGCCGAGCGCCTCATGGGCATCGGGTCGTACGCCGTGGTCGTACGCGCCGAGCCACCCACCCTCTGACTGAGCGAGGCATCGTCGGGCCGCTGCGTTGACCGCGACCTGAGTCAGGGTCCTCGGGGGAGGCCGCGTTGAGGTCTACGGTCGTAGCCATGGCATCCCCCCACGAGCAGGATCCGGGCCGCCCCGTCGACGTGCTGTTCTCCGGTGGTCAGATCCTGACCATGGCTGGCCCCGGCGCTCGGAACAGTCCTCGACCCGGTCCTCGACCCGAGGCGGTCGGTGTCCGCGACGGCCGCATCGTTGCGGTGGGGTCGGTGGACGAGTTGGCCAGCCTGGTCGCGCCCGTCACCGAAGTGGTCGACCTGGCCGGTCGCGCCCTGCTGCCCGGCCTGATCGATCCGCACATGCACTCCGCCATGGTCGTGCTGGACGACTGGGTCGACGTGAGTCCGATGGCCACACCGACTGCTGATGCCGTACTGCGCGCGCTGCGCCAGGCAGCACCGGCCAGCACCGGCTGGGTGCTCGCCCAGCGTTTCGACCCGAGCATCACCGAGGGTCACCCGCGCCTGGACCGCGAGGCACTCGACACGATCGCACCGGACCGACCGGTCCTGGTGCTGGAGAGCAACGGCCACGTCGCCCACGCGAACTCCGCAGCACTGGCCGCCGCGGGCCTGGACCGGCACTCCCCCGACCCGCCTGCGGGGAGGTACGTCCGTGACCCGAGTGGAGAACTGACGGGGCGCCTCGAGGAATCATCCGCGCTGGCCGCATTCGCCAGTGGCCTTCCCTTCCCCGCCGACGAGGAAGTCGTCACTCGCATCAGGGACCTGCTCCACCATGCGGCCGGTCAGGGCGTGACGCTCCTCCACGACTGTGGGATCGGCGCGATCGGCGGCACGGCCGACCTGGATGTGCTGCGTACGGCCATCGGCACCGACGCACCGGTGCGCTATCGCGGAATGCTGGTCTCGACCGCCTACGACGCCTGGATGGAGATGGGGCTTCGGCCGGGCTTCGGCGATGACCTGTTCCGGGTGGACGGCATCAAGGCGTGGTCCGACGGATCCAACCAGGCCGGGTCAGGTTTCCAACGCCAGCCCTACCTCGGCACCGACTCGTGCGGGTCGCTCAACTACACACCTGAGGAGCTCACCGAGACCGTGGTCCGGGCGCATCGCGACGGCTGGCAGGTAGGGGTGCACGCCAACGGGGATGCCGCGATCGACGTCACCATCGGTGCCTTCGAGCGGGCTCTGGCGGCGGACCCCGGGGCCGACCACCGGCACCGCATCGAACACTGCAGCGTCCTGCGTCCCGAGCACATCGAACGCATGGTCGCCTCCGGGCTCTCCCCGTCGTTCCTGATCGGCCACGTGCGCTGGTGGGGTGCCGCGTTCCGCGACCGGTTGCTGGGGCCCGAACGAGCCGACCTGTACGACCCCTGCGCCTCCGCACTGCGAGCCGGCCTGCGGATCTCGCTCCACAGCGACTACAGCGTCACCCCGCTGGAGCCCTTGCGCTACGTCGAGGATGCAGTCACCCGGATCATGGCCGAGACCGGCGAGGTGCTCAACCCGGCTGAGTGCATCGGCGTCGAGCAGGCGCTGCGGGCCGTCACCATCGACGCTGCCTGGCAGTGCCGTGCCGATGACATCACCGGCTCGATCGAGGTGGGGAAGTATGCAGACCTGGTGATACTGGAAGACGACCCGACCGCCATCGACCCCACATCGATTGCGGCCGTGGCCGTCTCCGAGACCCGGCTGGCAGGCAGCCGGGTCCACTTCTAGACCCTTGCCCGGGTCGCCTACGACACCGCCGCGGCGACAGCGATCATCAGCGTGCAGGCGACCAGCAGGAAGGCCACCAGCGGCATCACGAAGCGCAGGTACTGGTCGTAGCGCACCTTGGCCAGGGCCAGTCCACCCATCACGATCGCGGAGGTGGGAGTGATGAGGTTGACGATTCCCGACGCCGACTGGAACGCCGTGACCACGATCGAGCGCGGCACGTTGGCGAAGTCGGCGAGCGGCGCCAGAATCGGCATCGCCAGTGCGGCGTGACCCGACGTGGACGGCACCAGGAACGCGAGTGGCACGTTGATCAGGAACATCACCCCACCGAACATGGCCGAGGACGTGTTGCTCACCGCGGCCTCCATGGAGTGCAGCACCGTGTCGGTGATCTGCGAGTTGTTCATGATCACGGTGACGCCACGGGCCAGCACGATGATCAGGCCGACGCCGATGAATTCGCCGGCTCCGCTGACCACGGTGTCAGTGAGTCCCTTCTCGCCCAGGCCACCGATGAAACCGACGACGATCGACATGACGATGAAGAGGGCTGCGAGCTCGGGGAAGTACCAGTCGAGCTGCCAGGCATAGCTCTCCGCCTCGAGGCCGTTGACGATCTGGGCCCACGGGACGATCGAGAAGATCATGAACACGAAGGTGAGGCCCACCACGGCGAGGACGGCCTTCTGACGACCGGTGATCTCGGGCAGGACCCCGACACCGCTCTCGGCGATCTCGGCGTCGCCGTCCTGGACCTTCGTCAGTGACTTCGACGGGTCCTTGCGCACCTTCTTGGCGTAGCGCAGGACGTAGAGGATGCCGATCGGCACGAGGATGACGTACATGAGGAGGCGGAAGCCGATGCCGTCGCCGATGGAGATGCCGGACGCCTCGGAGGCAACGCCCGTGGCGAACGGGTTCACCGTCGAGGCGAGGACACCGATGCCTGCGCCCACCAGAATGGTCCCGGCCGCCACCATGCGGTCATAGCCCAGGCTCAGCATCAGAGGCACCACGAGAGCGTAGAAACCGAGCGTCTCCTCGGCCATTCCCTCGGTGGTCCCACCGATGGAGAAGAGCACCATCAAGATCACGATCAGCACCGCACCCCTGGTGCCGAAGCGGTGAGCGATCTGGGCGATGCCGTTGTCGATCGCACCGGTGCGCATCGACATGGTGATGAAGATGCCGATCGCGATCACGAACAGGAAGACGCCGGCCGCGCCGAAGAGCTCCCCACTCTCGTAGGGGCCGATGAATCCGGTGTCGGCGGACTCGATGCCGTAGAGGCCGTTGATCGGCGACAGGAAGAGCTGCATCAACCGGTCACCGAAGGAGAGCCCGGCGTCGACCGCCCCGTACGTGCCGGGGATCGGACCCCCGGTCTCCTCGCTGACCTTGTAGGCGCCGGTCGGCACCACGAACGCAAGCAACCAGACCGCAATCGTCACCACCGTCAGAACAGTGAAGGCGCTCGGGAAAGTGAAACCGCGTTCCTTCTTACCGGAATCGGCGGGTGGTGCGACAGGTGTTTCGGTGCTCATGTTGTTCCTCCACGGTTCTTGGACTGCTCCGAGGACAGCGAAGCAGGTGGGAGCCGCGAGCGCCGCTGGCGAAGGTCCCGGGCGTGATGGGCCTTTGGACCCTCGTTACTCGCGCGTACGTACAGCAGGCTGGCGTCATAGTCGAACAAGTCGAGACAGTGGGAGATGACATGACGTTGCACGTGGATTCTGAGGTGGGCCGACTCCGGCAGGCGATCCTGCACCGACCGGACCTGGAGTTGATGCGGCTCACGCCGACCAACAAGGACTCGTATCTCTTCGACGACGTCCTGTGGGTCAAGCGCGCCAAGCAGGAGCACGACGCCTTCGCGGAGGCGCTGCGCGACCAGGACGTGAAGGTCCACCTGTTCGATTCGCTGCTGCGCGAGACCGTCGCCATCCCGGAGGCGCGCAAGCACATCCTGGATGCCTCCTTCGACGAGCGCGTCTACGGCCCGATGGCCACCGACACGCTGTACAACACGTTCTCGGCCATGGATGACGCGGAACTCGTCACCTATCTGATCGGCGGCATGACCAAGCGCGAGCTCCTCGAGCGGGTGGAACAGCCCCCCTCGGTGGTCATCTCCGCGCTCGACATGGATGATCTCTTCCTGCCGCCGCTGCCGAACCACCTCTTCACCCGCGACACGTCGGCGTGGATCTACGACGGGGTCGCGATCAATGCGATGCGGATGAAGGCGCGCGTGCGCGAAACCATCCACTACGAGGCCATCTACCAGTGGCACCCGATGTTCGCGGGCGGCGACCATCACGTCTGGTCCGAGGGCCAGGTCAATGGTCGCGCGACTGCCGAGGGTGGCGACATGTTGGTGCTCGGGCGCGGTGCCGTGCTGATCGGCATGAGCGAACGCACCACGTCCCAGGGTGTGGAGCGGTTGGCGCAGCAGCTCTTCGCCGGCGGCAAGGTCACCAAGATCGTGGCGCTCTCGCTGCCGATCAAGCGGGCCTTCATGCACCTCGACACGGTGATGACGATGCTCAACGAGGACACCTTCACGACGTACGCCGGCCTGGGCGACCTGCCCTCGTACACGATCGAGCCGGGCGACACCGACAAGGAACTCAAGGTCACCGCGCATGCCCCCGAGGACATGTACACCGCCATCGCCCACTCGCTGGGCCTGGACAAGGTCAATGTGCTCACCGCGACCCAGGACGTGAAGTCCGCAGAGCGCGAGCAGTGGGACGACGGCTGCAACGTGCTGGCCATCACCCCCGGCGTCGTTGTCGCCTACGAGCGCAACGTCACCACCAACACCTTCCTGCGCAAGAACGGCATCGAGGTCATCACCATCCAGGGCAACGAACTCGGACGTGGCCGCGGCGGCCCGCGCTGCATGACGTGCCCCATCGAACGAGAAGGAATCTGACATGGCTTTCAACCTCCGCAACCGCAGCTTCGTCAAGGAAGTCGACTTCACCCAGAAGGAGTGGCGCTTCCTGCTCGACCTGGCTGCCGAGCTCAAGCGCTCCAAGTACGCCGGCTCCGAGCAGCCGCGGCTCACCCGCAAGAACATCGCGTTGATCTTCGAGAAGACCTCTACCCGGACCAGGTGCGCCTTCGAGGTCGCCGCCTTCGACCAGGGAGCGCGGGTCACCTACCTCGATCCGTCCGGCTCGCAGATCGGCCACAAGGAGTCGATGGAGGACACCGCGCGCGTCCTCGGCCGGATGTATGACGGCATCCAGTACCGCGGATCGGCCCAGCACAACGTGGAGACGCTCGCGGAATTTTCCGGTGTCCCGGTCTGGAACGGCCTCACCGACGACTGGCACCCGACCCAGTCGCTCTGCGACATGCTGACGATGCGCGAGCATGCCCGCAAGAACGACTCCGACGTCTCGTTCGCCTACGTGGGTGATGCCCGCAACAACGTCGGCAACTCGTTGCTGATCGCGGGTGCGCTGATGGGCATGGACGTGCGGATCGTGGCCCCGAAGGAGCTGTGGAACCACGACGAGGTGATCGCACAGGCGGAGGCGATCGCGCTCGACACCGGCGCCCGCTTCACCCACACCGAGGATGTCGCCGAAGGCGTGCGCGGTGTGGACTTCGTCTACACCGACGTCTGGGTCTCGATGGGTGAGCCCAAGGAGGTCTGGGAGGAGCGGATCAACCTGCTCAAGCCCTACCAGGTCAACATGGACCTCCTTGCTCTGACCGAAAACCCGCACGTGAAGTTCATGCACTGCCTGCCCGGCTTCCACGACCGGCACACCAAGGTCGGCGAGGACCTCTACCAAGCCACCGGCATGTCGGCGATGGAGGTCACCGACGAGGTCTTCGAGTCCAAGCACTCGATCGTCTTCGACCAGGCCGAGAACCGGATGCACACCATCAAGGCTGTGCTCGTGGCCACGCTGGGAGGCTGAGATGCGGATCGTCGTCGCACTGGGCGGCAACGCGCTGTTGCAGCGTGGGCAGACGCCGGATGCCGAGGTCCAGGAGCGCAACGTCGCCACTGCCGTGGCGGCCCTGGCCCCACTGGCTGCCGACCACGAGCTGGTCATCACCCACGGCAACGGTCCCCAGGTGGGGGTCCTGGCGCTGCAGAGCGCCTCCGACCCGCACCTGACCACTCCCTATCCGTTCGACGTGCTGGGCGCGCAGACGCAGGGAATGATCGGCTACTGGCTGCTCCAGTCCATGCAGAACGCCCTGCCCCGGCGTCAGGTCGCGGCCATCATCAACCAGACCCTGGTGGAGGCCAACGACCCGGCCTTCGACAACCCGACGAAGTTCGTCGGGGAGGTCTATGACGCAGCCGAGGCCAAGCGGTTGGCCGCCGAGCGTGGCTGGACCGTCAAGCCCGACGGCGATCACTGGCGTCGGGTGGTCGGCTCACCCACCCCCAAGCGGGTGGTGGAGACCCGACTGATCCGGCTCCTCCTGGAGAGCGGTGCGATCGTCGTCTGTGCCGGCGGTGGTGGAGTGCCGGTCGTCCGCAACGAACAGGGCCTGCTCGACGGTGTCGAAGCGGTGGTCGACAAGGACCTCACCTCCTCGGTGCTGGCCGAGGCCCTCGATGCGGACGCACTCTTGGTGCTCACCGACGTTCCCCACGTGAGCCGCGACTTCGGCACCGACCACGCCGAGCCGATCCTTCGCGCCTCCGCGGTCGCCCTGCGTCGGGAGAACTTCCCGGCCGGCTCGATGGGACCGAAGGTCGAGGCAATCTGCCGCTTCGTCGAGGTCACCGGCAACATGGCCGCGATCGGCCGACTCGAGGACGCCGCAGCGATCCTGCGCGGTGAGGCCGGCACGGTCGTGACGCCCGACGGACGCTACGACGGACCCGGAGATCTCCATGCCTCAGCACGACGTATCCCTCTCTGACCGGTCCCCCGTGACCGGTGACGCCTCGGTCCTCGACGCCCAGATGATCGCGCATCGTCTGGGCGTCGAGCCTGCCACCGGCTTGTCGGAGGAGGAGGCGGCCCGCCGTCTGGCGGCCGACGGACCCAACGAACTGCGGACGAAGCCGCCCATCGCCACCTGGCGCAAGGTCCTGGCGCAATTCCAGGATCCGCTGATCTATCTGCTGCTCGTGGCCGTCGTGGTCTCGCTCGCCGCCTGGCTGATCGAGGGCGGCACCGGGGTGCCGATCGATGCCGTGGTGATCGCCGCCATCGTCGTGCTCAACGCCATCCTCGGCTACACCCAGGAGGCTCGGGCCGAGAACGCCGTGGCGGCTCTCGGTGAAATGACTGCCGCGTCCTCCACCGTGTTGCGCGACGGACTGCTCCGCAGCGTGCCGTCCACCGAGCTCGTACGCGGTGACATCCTGGCCCTGAGCGAGGGCGACGCCGTAGGTGCCGACGCACGCCTGCTGGATGCTTCGGCGCTGCGGGTGCAGGAAGCCTCGCTCACCGGCGAGAGCCAGGCCGTCACGAAGACCGCTGACACCCTGCCTGCTCCGGTGCACATCGGTGATCGCACCAACACCGTCTTCAAGGGCACCGGTGTCGTCCAGGGGGTCGGCCGCGCCGTCGTGACCGGTGTCGCCATGGACACCGAGATCGGCGCCATTGCCGAGATGCTCGACGCCACCACCACGGCACCCACCCCGCTCGAGATCGAGATCGCCCGCATCAGCAAGGTCCTCGGGCTGATGGTGATCGCGATCGCCGTCATCGTGATGGTCGCCATCGTGCTGGTCTCCGGCGTCACCGAGCCCGCGGACTTCGTCACCGTCCTGCTGCTGGGAGTCTCCCTCGCCGTCGCAGCCGTCCCGGAGGGGTTGCCCACCATCCTCTCGGTCGTGCTCGCGATCGGCGTCCAACGCCTGGCCCGACGCAACGCGGTCGTCAAACAACTCAGCTCGGTGGAGACGCTGGGATCCGCCTCCGTCATCTGCACCGACAAGACCGGCACCCTGACCCGCAACGAGATGACGATCCAACGCGTCGTCACCGCGTCCGGAGCCGCTGACCTCACCGGCGTCGGCTACCGCCCCGACGGCTCGGTGCTCGTCGACGGCACCGAGCCCACCGGCGACCATCACGCCGAGATCCAGCTCCTGCTGGGCGTCGGCGCCCTCGCGAACGATGCCCAGCTCAGCGAGCAGGACGGCACCTGGGAGATCCACGGCGACCCCACCGAGGCCGCGTTCCTGGTGGGAGCGCGCAAGCTGGACGGCACGACTGCCCGGATGGATCGCTTCGAACGCTGCGCGGAGATCCCGTTCACGTCCGAGCGCAAGATGATGTCGACGGTGCACCTCGACGGCGAGGCAGGGCAACATGTCCTGCTCAGCAAGGGCGCCCCGGACGTACTGCTCAAGCACTGCACGCGGCTCCAGGTGGGTGACACCACGATCGAGCTCACCGACGCGGCACGACAGGAGCGGCTGGCGGAGGTCGAAGCACTCTCCGACCGTGCCCTGCGCACGCTCGGTGTCGCCTACCGACTGACTGACGACAGTTCTCTGGAGGGCTCCGTCGAGCACGACCTCATCTACGTCGGTGTCGTCGGGCTGATCGACCCGCCCCGCGCGGAGGTGGCCGACGCGATTGCGGAGGCGCGACGCGCCGGCATCCGGGTCGTCATGATCACCGGTGACCACCCGATCACCGCCGCTCGCATCGCGAGCGATCTGGGCATCATCGAGCCGGGTGGTCGATCCGTCACCGGTGCCGAGCTGGACACCCTCGACGAGGCCCAACTGCAGGAGACGGTCGGGGAGGTCTCGGTCTTCGCCCGCGTCTCCCCCCAACACAAGCTCCGGCTGGTGGATGCTCTGCAGTCCTCGGGTCAGGTCGTGGCCATGACCGGCGACGGGGTGAACGACGCCCCCGCACTGAAGACGGCAGACATCGGGGTCGCGATGGGCATCACGGGCACCGAGGTCACCAAGGAAGCGTCCCGGATGATCCTGGGCGACGACGACTTCACCACGATCGTCGCCGCGGTCCGTCAGGGACGGGTCATCTTCGACAACATCAAGAAGTTCCTCCGCTATCTGCTCTCCTCCAAC
>JBBSSH010000013.1:0-103351 GCA_038242265.1 Propionibacteriales bacterium | reverse complement strand
CGAAATCTCCTTCACCGGACTTCGCGAAGGCGAAAAACTCCACGAAGTCCTGTTCTCCGACCACGAGGACCCCACACCGACCAAACACCCCATGATCAGCTCGGTAGCTGTCCCCTCGGTCAACCCCATGTCCCTCCCCGATCTCAAGGACCGTCGTGGCTGAGCGCATCTACATGTCTTCTCCCGACGTCGGGCAGACCGAGGAAGACGCCCTCGTCCGGGCGTTCCGATCGGGCTGGATCGCGCCGCTCGGGCCCGAGGTCGACGGGTTCGAGGCCGAACTGGCGGCGTACGTCGGTCGAGGTCACGCCGTCGCGCTGTCGTCGGGAACGGGCGCGTTGCACCTGGCGATGCTCGCGATGGGTGTCGAGCCAGGCAGCAAGGTGATCAGCTCCACGATGACCTTCGCCGCCACGACGAACGCGATCACCTACTGCGGAGCCGCTCCAGTCCTTGTCGACTCCGACGAGTCCGGCAATGTGGACCCGGCACTGGTGGAGGCAGCCATCCTCGATCAACTATCCCGCGGTCAGCATGTCTCCGCGATCGTCCCCGTGGATCTGCTGGGCAAGGTCGCCGACCATGGACGACTTTCCGAGATCGCCGCGGAGCACGGTGTCCCCCTCATCGTGGACGCGGCCGAGTCGCTCGGCGCGACCCGCGACGGCCAGCCAGCCGGGTCCATGGGCGACTGCGCCATCGTGTCCTTCAACGGCAACAAGATCATGACGACCTCCGGCGGAGGCGCGCTCCTCACCGACGACGGCGACTTCGCCCAGCGAATCCGTTATCTCGCCACCCAGGCCAGGCAACCTGCTGCGCATTACGAGCACACCGAGGTGGGCTACAACTATCGGATGTCGAACCTGTTGGCTGGTCTCGGCCGAGCCCAGTTGTCGCGGTTGCCCGCGATGATCGAGCGCCGCCGGGGCTGGCGACGCCGTTACCGCGACCTGTTCGCCGACGTGCCGGGTGTCGAGCTCTTCGGCTCGCCCGACGGAGTCGACGATTCGATCAACCACGACAACTTCTGGCTGACCTCGATACTGGTCGACCGTGCCGTGACCGGCTGGTCGACCGAAGACCTCCGCGTGCATCTCGAGGGTCACCAGATCGAGTCCCGTCCGCTGTGGAAGCCCATGCATCTGCAGCCGGTCTTCGCGCACCTGCCGGCCTACATCAATGGCACCAGTGAGCGGCTCTTCCGTACCGGCCTCTCTCTGCCGAGCGGGTCCGCCCTGACCGTTGAGCAATTTGACCGCGTGAGCGGCGCCCTCACCTCATTCGTGGGAAGCTGACTCCGGAAGCGGCACGCCCGGGAACAGCACGTCGTGGAAGTTGCTCGCCAACTGCTCGTAACTGCGGTTCGCCAGCACCCAATCACGCCCACGCCCGCCCATTCGGTCGCGTTCTTCGGCTGCCATTGCTGCGTATCTCCGGATCTCCGCCGCCACCGCCCCGGCGTCACCGGGTGACACGAAGGACCCACACTCCGCCTCGTTGATCATCGACTGGTGTCCGCTGAAGGACGCCAGCACCGGACGTCCGGACATCATGTAGTCGATGAGTTTGTTGAGGGACTGACCGAACTCCCACACCTTTGACGGGTAGGTCGACAGGTAGAGCAAGTCGCATTTCTCGAGCTCAGCTCTGACCGCGCCCTTGGCCACCTTCGGCACGAAGGTCACGGAGGGCAGATCGGCGCACTGCTCCTTGAAACTCGCCAGCAGCGGGCCGTCGCCGATCACGACGAAGCGGATGCCCGCATCCTCCCGCAAGGACCTGGCGGCCTCGAAGAAGGTCTCTAGGGCGTTCGTGATCCCCACCGTGCCTGCGTAGCCCACGACGAGCGAGCCACTCCCGGAGAGGGTCGCCGGAGCCGGCGCCGAGACAGCATCCGAGACGGTGCGTCCGGAGAAGCCCATCGGGATGCAATGCACCTCGCGCTCCTCGCCCAACACCTCGCGCACATGCTTGCCCAGCGCCGGCATCGTTCCGACGATCACGTCGGAGCGGCGATAGCCCAGGCGCTCGACCACACCCAGGGCGCGCACCACCAGGTTGTTGGGGGAGAACCCGCCCTCCTCGACCAGGGTGAGCGGCCAGATGTCGCGCACCTCGAACACCAACCTGGTGCGGTAGCGCCGCTTGAGCAGGAGACCGTTCAGCACGGTCAGGAGCGAAAGACTCGACACGATCACCGCATCGGGACGGGGCAGGCTGGTGGTGTCCATCCGGAACAGACGCCATTCGAAATGCAGCCAACTCACGATGCGCTGCCACGACTTGGCCGTGGCGGCCTTGAAGGTGCGTAGCCAGTAGAACTCGAGGCCGTCCCGCTGCTCGTACAACACCGGACCGGTCAGGGTCGGCACGTCGACCAGGTGGTTGGCGTCCGAGGTCACGACCACGCAGGTGTGACCGAACCCGGCGAGTTCGCGCATCAACTCGTAGCCGCGACCGCCCACGGATCCGTCCTGCGGGGGTGCGACGTACTTGGAGACGTACCAGATGGTTCTGGGGGTGCTCATGGCTCGTAGTGGCGAGGGATCGAGTTGACCGTTCGGATGACCTCCGCGAAATCGAGGCCAAGTGCATCCAGATACCACTTGATGTTGGGATATCGCGGCTGGTTCTCTGCCTTGACGAACGTGAGCGCCTCTTCGCGGGTGATGTCACCTTCGCGCACCTGGTTGCTGCGGAAGGTGTCGTGTTCGGTGAAGCCTGCCACCGTGTAGTAGACGTAGTTGTAGAACGCCGCCGTGCCATCACCGATGCGCCAGGTCGTGGGAGTGTCCGTCGCCCGTTCCCAGTCGTAGAGATCGAGGGTCGCGTCGATGGTGGGCTCGTCCCAGTGCCAGTAGTCGAAGACATGGAAGTAGTCGGTCTTCTCACGGAAGCTCCGGTGATACTCACCCGACAGGGTGTCCCACAGCGACGTATTGAAGTAGCCCGGGCTCTGCATCATTGCCCGCAGGCGGAGCGACTGATAGCGCAACTGCTTCATGGCTCCGTGGCTGTAGACACGCTCCTCCTCGAAGTCGGGAGGCACTCCCAGGAAGCCCGATTTGAAGTGCGTGACCTCCAGCGGGTTGATGCCCCAGAGGTTGAGCCCGATGCCGGTCTGGCTCTTCATCGTCTCGACGTACTTGAAGAAGTGCTTGTCGCCAGCAGTCAGGATGCTGATCATTCCCAGGTGCGGCGACTTCAGCCACGCCGTGAGGTTCTTTGCGATATTGGCCCGCTTCTGACGGATGTCGGCGGCGACGATGATGTTCTCGACGCCGAGCTCGGCGGACATCCTGCTGATGTTGCGTCGGCCCAGGTCGGTGACCATGCCCCAGTCATAGGTATAGGTGACCGGCTTCATCTTCAGCTCTTTGACGATCAGATGCAGCCCGTAGCAGGAGTCTCGGCCGCCGGAGAACGGGACGATGCACTCGTTTCCTTCAGCCCTTCGGTACGGCTCGACGAGGTCGAAGAGCTCCTCCTTCGGCCGGGGAATGTTGCGCGGCTTGTAGTGAAGGCAGTAGTTGCAGACGCCTTCGGCGTCAAACCGGATGTAGGGCATCGTCTCAGGAAGAATGCACCGTGTGCAGCGGCGCAGTTCAGGTTCGGGGAAGACCAACATGTCGGCTTCCTCGTTCAGCACACCGAGCGAGGGCACCAAGTCATGTCGATCGTGCTTCCACTCACGCACAGACACCTGGTCCGATGAGGCCGCGATGTCGAGCACCACCGCTGAGCGGACCTCGACGATGTCTTCGGCATCGATCTGGGTCAACGGGAAGCGTTCGGAGGAGAAGACCTGGCCGGCCGGCGTCTTTGCGAGGTAGAGGCTGCCGTTGTTGGAGAACAGCACGAGCTTCCCCAGCGTGGGGAGTGCGACCACGCAGGCGACGACGCCCTTGCACTGTGACAGCACCTCGGCAGCGGCTTCCTGCGGGCTGCCGCCATTGGCCAGGCGCTGGGCCATGATGGCCGCGATGACCTCCGTGTCGATGCCCTGGCGACGCTCCAGGGAGAGGTTCGCCCAGATCGCATCGTCGTTCACGACGATGCCGTTGTGCACGACATAGACGTCGTCGCGCACGACCGGCTGATTGTCCTCGAACCCGTTCGTGATGAGACGACTGTGACCGAAGAAGACGCGACTCGCCGTGACGTCGACGCGTTTCAGCAGTTTGGTGACGGCGAAATCGGCACGATACAGCTCATACCCGTCGTCGCCGAGGAGCATGAGCCCGCTGGAGTCCCGACCGCGTTGCTCGGCGTGGTGGGCGAGCGTAGCGAGGTGATCCTTGGCCAGCTCGGACTCACCGACGAATCCGAAGACTCCACACATGGCTCTACTCCTTCTCGGATTCAGATTTGAGCGTCCCCGTGACCGGGTCGCTGACGGCGCCATCGTAGGCGTCGACCGTAGTGTCCACTGATTCCTTGCGCCCCAGCGCACGCACCATGGCTGTCGTCAGCGGCACGATCTCCTCGTCCCAGGAACCCAACCCCGGCCAACTCAGCCGGAAGGCGTCGCACTCAGCCTTGGTGATGGCGTCGATCGCTGCTGAAAGTTCACTTTCGGGGTTACGCAGGACCCACCGGTCCGCGCGCTCGCGCAGCAGGCTGCGCGCATGAGGAAGGTCCGAGCACAGGGCCGGGACGCCGGCGGCCAAGGCCTCCGACAGTTTGTTGGGTGAGGAGAATTGGAGGGAAAGGCTGTTGTCCGTTTCGATGAGACAAAGGGCCGCATCAGCCTCCTTCACGTGCGCGACAAGAAGGTCCGGCTGCACCGGCTCTGCCCAGTGGATGTTGGGGTTGAGGCGTCCGGCCTCCAGCACCTCCTCGCGATAAGGACCATCGCCGAGAAAGACCACGTGATGCGGCGACCCTGCGAAGGCAGTCAGTATGAGCGGGATGTTGCGCCCAAGGGAGAGGAAGCCGGTGTGGATATAGAGCATCTCGTCCATGCGGACTCCGAGCTCTTCTCGAAGACGTGTCTCAGCCTCGACGACGATCGGGATGTTGCCGACCACGATCGGGCGCTCGATCGCGTACGTCGACTCGTACCACTCGGCGATGGGCTCATTGACCACTGTGACGAGCCGGCACTGCGGTATGAATCGCCGCTCGATGAACTTGGCCGCTCGCTGTTTGATGCCCTTCATCGTCAGGGTTTCCGACTCAAGTTCGTGCGGGTTGTAGATGAGCATCGCCCCCACCCGACGACTCAGCAGATGGCACAGCGGTAGCACCCAGACATTGTGGGCGGCGATCATCGCGACGCGCTGCTTGCGGTAACGCAGGAACACCCGCGGCTGCCACGTCAGCACCTTCCACACTCTGCCGAGGTTCCCCGGACGGTTCCCCCCGCGGATCCGGACGATGCGGACTCCCTCAGCCACGTCCTGGCTGGCCGGCAGGTCTCCCGATTGAATCCCGACGAGATGTGTCTCACTGAAAAGCCCGGTGCCCTGCGAGCTGATGCCGATCTTTTCCATCCGGCTCGCGTTGACCAGGTTGGAGGGATATATCTGGAGATACAGTTCTTCACGCATCCTCGGCCGCCTCGATGATCCGCATCGTCTCGATGATCTCACTGCGTGCGGGATAGGTGATGAGCACCGCTCGGTGTCGGCCATGGAAGACGAACATGCTGCCTGCGGCAACCGCAGATGCGCCAGCCTCCAATGCCTCCTGCAGGTGGTGGAGGCCACCGGCGCCGCCGCACGCCATCACCGGGACTGACACGCCCGCCGACACCGTGCGGATGAGATCGAGGTCAAAACCCTTCATCGTGCCGTCGCGGTCGATGCTGTTGAGGAAGATCTCGCCCACGCCTTCCCCCACCAAATGCTGGGAGTGGGCCAACGGCGAGTTCCCGGAATTCTTGGAACCTCCCTCGGTCCACGCCCAAGCCTTTCCCCGACGCCGCTTCACGTCCACGGAGCCCACCACGGCCTGGGCGCCGAGGGTCGAGGAGATGTCGGCGATCAGACCCGGCTTCGTCGCTGCGGAGTTGATCACCACCTTCTCGATGCCCAGACGCACCAGGGACCGCGCAGCGTCAGCACTGTCGATGCCCCCGCCGTAGGCGACTGGCATGAACGCCTCGCCGGCGATCTCTTCGATGAGGTCCGTCTTGATCGAGGAGCCGTTTCGGCACGGATCCATGTCTAGGATGACCAGTTCGTCGACCTCCTTGTCGTTGAAGATGCGCACTGCATTGATCGGGTCACCGACGTAGACAGGCTTCTTGAACTGTTCGGTCTTGACGAGAAGTCCGTCGCGCATCAGCAGGACGGGCACCACACGATTGATCAGCACGGCGTGCTGAGAAACGTCTTGAGAAGAGACATGCCGAAGCGGTGGCTCTTCTCAGGGTGGAACTGATATCCCAGCACACCCGAGCCGGAGTCAACGGCCGAGCAGAAATCGGTGATGTAGTGGCTGGTCCCGGCCACCTGCTCACGGCGTTCGGGAACGACATAGTAGCTGTGCACGAAGTAGTAGCGGTTGTCCTCGGGCTGCGCACTGATCGCCGGCGACTCACCGTGCGCTGTCACGCTGCTCCAACCCATGTGAGGCACCTTCATCCCCGACTCACCGGGTTCGAACAACCTGCACCGGCCGGGCACCAGGCCAAGACCGGCCTCCTCGCCCTCATCGCTTCCGTCCATGAGTAGCTGCATGCCCAGACAGATGCCGAGCAGCGGCTGCCGATGCCCGTCGTGGTCGACCAAGCGGTCGTACATTCCGCTCCTCTTGAGTTGACGCACTCCGTGGTCGTAGTGCCCGACCCCGGGGAGCAGCAACCGTTCCACACTCTCCAACTGGCTGGCATCGGAGACGACGACCGCCTCAGCGCCGATGCGGGCGAACATATTGATGATCGATCCGATGTTTCCGGCGCCGTAGTTGATGACTCCGACCGGAGCCCTCATCCCCTGGTCACCATCGTGCGTGCCTTGAAGGCCAGCCGATAGGCGGCGTCGTTGGTGGGGTAGTCCGCGATTTCCTCCAAGGGCGCCGTGATCAAGGCCTGGAGTTGGTGCTCGCTGATGCCGAGCTTCTTCGCCACGAACTTGCGATCCGCTGTTTGCAGGTCCAGGGGATAGGTGGGCTCGTTCTCCACTGTCGCCAGCGCCTCGTCGCGAGTGAGCTGATCGGACAGGATCAACGAGGAAAGGTGGGCAAGTCGTTTGTCGTACCCGAATCGCACCGGTAGGTAATAGCCTTGGAAGAAGCGCGTGAAGATGGACTCATAATGCTTTCCGCCATAGTCGCGCCAGCCCATCTCGGCGATCTCTTCCTTGGCGCGCGCCTTGTCGAACGGCACGTAGTCCAACAGCTTCACCGTCTTCACCCGGCGCACGCCGCGGTACCAGATCTCACGCTTGAGCATGCCCAGTGTCGGATAGGACCGCAGTTTGACCGACCCATGCCGGCGCTGGATGGCCTTGAGATAACGCACGTCGGCCGAGTTGTGACCCCAGGCGAGAGGCAGCACTGACTCCGTGGCCAGATTGCTGCCGTTCAGGATGAACCTGGCGTCGTAGGCTGCTGCGGTGCGTAGGGCCACCGCAGGAAAGGCATGATCTGTCGGGATGTCACAGTTCGCGACACCGGCCTTGAAGAAGGACAGCTGCAGGTCACGCATCTCCTTCCAGTCCACGACGTCCGTCTTGAGGTCGACGCCAAGACTTGACGTCAGGCTCTGGATGTTGCTGACGGCGAGTTCGGAGTTCCATCCACTGTCGAAGTGCACTGCCAACGGCCGGAGGCCGAACTCCTTCGCTTTGAGCAGGACGTACGAACTGTCCACGCCCCCGCTGACACCAACGATGCAGTCGTACTCGCTCTTCGCGCCGCTGACCTTGATCTGTTCGGCAAGGTCGCGCAGCGCCGCGACCCGTTCGCCGCGTCTGGCCGACTCGACCGTGGCCCGATATTTGGCGTCATAGGTCTGGCAATGCGTGCACACTCCGTCGACATCGAAACCGATGTCGGGGTCGGTGGTGTCCATGACACACCTGACGCAGCGTCGATACTCTCGTGCTTGCATCCCTCGTTGCTCCTTAAGCCTTGTTGGCGATGCCTTGTTAGCGCGAGGGCAGCCGAGTGGTCCAACGTCTCACGGCAGTATGACAGCGTACTAAGCGGTCCATTCCGGGCCTACGGCTGTCCGACACTTCCATGCTCAAGGCTGCCGGGATTGGTCCACGGCATCCAGGGCCAAGCCCAAGTATGGGGCCAGCAAGGTGGAGTAGTCGTCCGAGAGATGACTGCCGTCGCGGTAGACGATGACGTCACCGATCACGGCATAGCAACTGCCGCTGTCACAAAACCGATCGGTCAGGTCAATCAGGCGCACTGCATCGGCGGCTCCGTTGACGGCTTCAGCCTCGACATCTCGCCTGAGGCCGTCGGCCCGGGTGGTGGAGCATGCCAGCGCTTCCAGTGCGTTGCGGTCCAGACAGATGGGGGTTTCTATCCGGTCCCGGACCGAGGGGACGTCACGGATGACGAAGACCTGCTTGTCGGCGTCGACCAGGCGACTCCATACGGAGCGGAATCCGTCGATCTCCGGGTCTGCGAAGTCAGAACCCGGCGCCTGCGCCCAGGTGTAGGCCGACGAGTAGGCCGTGACGAAGACGCTGTCGATCTTCGGATCGTCGATCAGTCGGCGCTCGACCTCTTGATTGTGAGCGCGACAGACGCGGTAGTACGCGGCCGGTTCGTCGGGCAGGACGCGGCGGGCGTCGGTGAAGGGGCACGACGCTCGGGTAAAGGTCAGCACCTTCCAGTGTCGCTCCCGACCGAGCGCGTCGAAGGCACCGAACCAGGCGGTGCCATGGGAGTCTCCCACGACTGCGACCGTGCGCTGCACGTCTTCCCGGGCACCCAACTCACAGATGAGCACCTTGGGGTCCTCGAACCCCGCCATACAATCGGGATAGGCGGATTCGATGTTCTGGTGAGCGACTGCCGCCGTGTCCAGGGGCGGATCTCCGTCACCGGAGACTGGACCACATTCCTGCGCGTCGTCGAAGACCGCAGGTCCCAGGCACGACTGCCGGCCGGCCAGTGCCTCGTCGATCGCCTTCTCCGACGATGCCTTCGCCGCACGGACGTCACGTTCGTAGTCAAGATTCATGAGCGAGGTGGCAGCGACGATCACCACCATGCCAGCTGCTGCCAGGCCGTAGGAGCGCCACTGCACATCGCGCCCGCTGCTCATCTTTCGCACCGGATCCTCCACCCACCGGGTGCAGGCCCAGCTGACCACGATGGTGACAACGAAGATTCCGGCCTTGTCCACCGTCCGCAGAGCAACTCCGGTGACGAAGGGCAGCACCACGATGAAGGGCCAGTGCCACAGATAGATCGAGTAGGAGATGTCGCCAACGAACGTCACGGGTCTCCACGCCAGCGGCCGCGCCACCGACAGAGGCGACCCACCCGGGCCCGCCAGCACGACGGCTGCGGCGCCGAGAACCGGCACTGCTGCGATCCAGCCCGGAAATGGAGTGGCATCGTTCAGGACCAGACCCGACCACACGACTGCGGCAACGCCACTCCAGCCCAGCACGACCCTGACTGGCTCGCGGTCCTTCCACCATGCCGCCGGCGCCGTACCGACCAGCGCGACAAGCGCACCGATGCCGAACTCCCACACCCGGGTTGGCGTCACGAAATAGGCATGCGCAGCGTCCTCGGCGGTCGCGAAGACCGAATACACGAACGAGACCACAGTGACGACGATGAGCACCGCTCCCAGTACCGGACGAAGTGCCAGCCGTTCGCGGCGCCTGACCACGACGAGCGCCGCGACGACAAGCAACGGCCAGAACAGGTAGAACTGTTCCTCCACCGAGAGCGACCAATAATGTTGGACCAACGTCGGCTCGCTGCCCATCGCGCTGTAGTCGACTGCGTCGGCCGCCAGCGCCCAGTTCTCGATGTAGAGCGCACTCATCACGATGTGGTGCAGGGTCTGCTCCCACAGGGACCGCGGCACGTAGACGAGCGTGAGCCCAGTGCTGACCGCCAGGACCAGCAGGGAGGCGGGCAGCAGGCGCCGAATACGGCGCTCCCAGAAACGCGCCAACGACAACCGTGACGTGGTGGTGGCTTCGCGGAGCAGGTGCGAGGTGATGAGGTAGCCCGAGAGGACGAAGAAGACGTCGACGCCGACGTAGCCGCCACTGACCCGGTTGGGGTACAGGTGATAGGCCACCACCAGAAGCACCGCGACCGCGCGGAGGCCTTGGATCTCAGGCCTGAATCCTCGTCGGATCGCCGTTTCGTTCATCGCGGCGGGCAACTCCACCTCGCTCACCTCACTCGACCACGTAGTCGTGAAGTGCCTCGGCAGCGGCACGGCCGTCATGCCAGCGGCGTGCGTAATTGGAGCCGCGAGCGCCCAGGTCCGAACTGACCGCGCGATCCTCGAGGATGGATTCCAGGGCACGAGCGAAGGTAGAGGGAGGAGACTCCACGATCGGCGGGGGTTCGGACAGCTGATCGAGAGTCGCTTCGCCGATGTGCCCCATCACAACGCGTCCGGCTGCCATTGCCTCGACTGCTGCTACACCGTAGGAACCGGTCATGATCTGGTCCACGACAATGTCCGCCGATTGTACGAGTGATCGCATGGCGTGGTGCGGCACCGCCGCCGGGTGCAGGTAGCGAATGAGACCGCGACGCTCGAAATCCTCGAGGACAGGCTCGATGTGCCGCGTACCTTTGATCGGAGGATTGCGATGGCTAGGGATGTGGAGCACCACGGGCAATTCTCCGTCGACGAAAATGTCCCTGCCTCCCTGCCAACCATCGACATCGATCGACAGCGGGAGCCATCGTGCGGCGGGAACGTCCAACCGAAGATCTGGCGTACTGACGAAGACCGGCAGGCCGATCTCATCGATGATCCGGCGGTTACGGCTCGTCTCCGCCGCCATCATCTCGACCCACTCAGGCGGGGCCTCGGAGAAGTACGAATCCTTGTGGCGAGCCCGATGAGCCGCACCATCCCTGATCTCGCTGCCGTGCAGGATGACCGCAGTCTTGAGATCGAGACGCCTCAGCGTAGGCAGATCATCGCCCAGAGTCTTACCGGTGAGGCCCGAGACGACCGGAAGCAGACCTTCGACCATGACGTGGCTGAAATCGGCGAGGAACCGTTCCATCCGTCGCCGACGCCACGCGTCCACCGACAGGCGGCGGTGCGGGATCGAAATATGGGGCCGACCCTGGAGGTCGGCTCCCGGAATTCGGCGCGCAAGCCGACTGTCGGGCGCGAAGGACACCGCATCCGTGTCCAGGTACTGCTTCACCGACTCTGCCCAGAAGAACGCCTGACCACAGGTGTTGATGGGGCCGATGGCCACGCGCCGGTGTCCGGAAGGAGAAGTCATGGCAAAACTCGGACCAACTTTCTCGGGCTGCGTAGGGAGATGAGCTGCAGGACAGCCCAGACCAGACAGATCGCACCCGCGCCGACCAGGTCGGTCATGCTCACGGCCGTCCCGGAATGCGGACGAATGAGGACGAGCGCGAGGAACGCGCCCACGGTCGAGACGACGGGGACAGCCCAGCGCTGGTGTTGCGTTCGCCAGGCCCACCCGATGGGACCTGCTGCAATGAGGGCCGAACCGAACAGATAGCCCCAGGCAACCCCGTTCACTGCCAGGGCAGGAACAAGAACCGTCCAGGAAGTCGCACCCAGTACCAGCCCAGCACCGCTGATGATGGCCGAGGCCTGCACCCCACGCTGGTTACCGCTGGTGAGCGCGGCCACGGCTGGAATTCCTATCGTGGTCAGCAGCACGGCCGCCACGAGAATCACCAGGATCTGGGACGCGCCAGCGAAATCCTTGCCGAGGAAGATGCTCAGGACGGGTTCGGCAAGGAACTGTGTCACCGCGAACACAGGGACAGTGATGGCCATCAGGACGCGGAATGCCCGATCGACCATCATTGCCACTCTGACGTGGTCGCTCTTCGCGAAGGCCGCGGCGAGTTCGGGGAACAGCACCAGACTGAGGGAGGCAGCCAGGAGTGAGACCGGGGTGGCAAAGGTGAGTGCGGCCCCGAAATAGCCCGCAGCCTCACGTCCGCCGACGACGCGGCTCACGATCATCGTCAACTGCAGGAAGCCGGTACTGGCGAGGGTGCCGAACAGAACAGCTACGCAAAACCTGTCGATCTCCTTGCGACGCTCCCCCGACAACAGCCCCACGGCACCGCGGGGGAGATTCATCACGGCGAAGAGCGCATAGGCGGCGGCCACGGCCAGAATCGCACCGTGATCGACCTGATCCATTGCCAGAATGACTGCCACCAAGGCAATCGTGAACACCGACGTGGTGATGTCCCAGAACGCGGATCTGCGCGCAAGACCCAGGCCGAACAGCGAACCCCGGACGACTGAGTACCAGCAAAGGACCCAAGTCAGCACTGCGACCTGAATGGCGCCGAAGACTTGCCCTCCGGTGATGATGAACGTCACGGCGGCAGCCACAAGAGTCAGTACGAGAGCAACCAGTCGAAGGCGCCCGGCGATAAAACGGAAGACCTCAGCCGGATGGCCATCCCCCGGAGTGGCCCGACCCTGGGCCAAGAACTTGGAGGCTGCACTTCCCAGTGCCGTGGGAAGGAACAAAACCATCATTTGGGCTATGGCCAGCCCCGTCGTGAAATCACCCACGGAGTCGACTCCGCTCGCGCGCGCGACCATCATGACGGTCAGGAGCCGGGAGACACCGTTGGACCCCACCGCCACCAACGTCCACATTCCTGCCCCGACGACGCCAGGGTTATGAGAATCGGGTCCGGACGAGTCGTCAGCGTGCAGTTCTGGGCGCCGGGCCACGCCCTGCAGCAGACTCCGAGTCGGCGAGGCCATCACAAAGCAACGACCTCGCGCGCTGGGATATCTCGGGCGGCGAACGCCGGCGTACGGGAGGCCACAGCGAGGGTGATGACGAACATCCAGAAGGATGCGTCGCCGAGACTTGAACTGTTGACGGTGCCCAGCACGAGCAACGTCGCCGCAGCGAGCGCCGTTTCGTCACGAGCACCGGAACGGGTAAAGGCGCACGTGATCAGCCATCCGAGAAGGAGCAGCAGGCTGATGGCGCCGTACTGCACCAGAAGCTCGACCCACGTGTTGTGGGCATTGACCAACCCCGCCATGCTGAGCGGATCCCCGCGCTGGACCATCAAAGACTCGAACGCGCCCGGCCATGTCGGTAGGCCCCGCTGCTCCACAGCAAAACTCAAGCCCAGCTTCAACAGCTGATTTCGCACGTTGCCGGACGACCCCGATGAGGCGATTTCCGTGAAGTAGCCCAGCAACAGCGGCAACATGACCAAGGCCGTGACGGCGGCGCCGACCGGCAACAACGCGCCGGCGATGCCGACCAGCGGGTGCCTGGAACGACGCAGGCCCAGCCACAAGGACCAGGCGATGACGAGTAACCAAGTGACCATCGCAAGGCGAGCGCCGGTGAAGAACAGCACGGGCACCGAGGCGAGCGCGAGCACCCATGTCGAGGCGCGCCACAGCGATCCGCTGGAGCGCCGTGCCGGGATCGCCCAGACATTCGCCATCACCACAAAGATGGCCAGCGCATTGGGGTTGCCGAACATTGCTGCAGGGGCAGGTTCGGCTCCCGCGAGGTATCCGGGCAGATGCACGCCGGTGTAGACCTCCCCGGCAGTGATGACGCAGACCACCAGGCCCGCAGCGACCCAACCGCGAGCAAGAAGGAGATACATCCCCGGCACCCGTCGTTGCCAGGCCCGCGCAGCGAGGGCAGTGAGCAGACCGAGACTGACCGCCAGGAACTCGGAGTAGGGGTCCTCCGAGTCTGGGGTGATCCGGCCGAAGCCCAACAGGCCCGCGGCGATGGTCGACACTGTCGTCCACGCCAACCACACGTCTGCAGAGCGCCACCGCTCGCGTCCCATCAAGAAGACGAAGGCGTGGAAGATGATGAAGACGCTCATGACGCGGAAGGCGAACAGGCCACGGAACGGCGTCAGGATCGGACCAAACGCCGCCAGCACGGGAAGTGTGCCAAAAATAACCAGCGCAAGGCCCGGCGACGGGGACAGTTCGGTGGGCTCAGCGGCTGAATCGCTCATGCGGCTGACATTCCCCTGACTGTTGCACCAGCTTTCTCCGACAGGCACGCGTGTTTGTCACTCTGTGATGAAAGTATCTGCAGTCGACGTGCCGACCCGAACAAGCTTCGTTCCCTCACCGAGATCGAGTGGCAATCCTGGTCGCCCATTGTAGACAATCTGAGCGCCCGGGATGTCTGCCATCGTCAGATGTCTGTATTCTCGGTGGTCGGTCTGGAGCACCACCGCGTCGACGTCGTCGCCCAGGTGATGTGGGGTAAACCCGAGTGCGCCGAGTTCCTCGTCGGTGTAGAGCGGGTCATGGACCGTCGGCACCGCTCCGCGCTCCTTCAACGACCCCACGACGTCGAAGACGCCACTGAAGGCCGTCTCCTTGACACCTCCGCGGTAGGCCGCTCCGAGGACAGCCACCCGCAGTCCGGTCAGGTCTCCGAGATGCTCGGCAAGGCGAGCCACCACGTGGGCCGGCATCGCAGCGTTGGCTTCGCGAGCCGCCCGCACCACAGTGGCATCCGGATCGCCGGAGAGGTAGAGGCGGGGATAGACAGGGATGCAGTGCCCACCCACCGAGATACCTGGCTGATGGATGTGGCTGTAGGGCTGCGAGTTCGACGCTTCGATCACCTGATGGACGTCGACCCCCGCCTTCTCGGCGAAGAGCGCGAACTGGTTGGCCAGAGCGATGTTGACGTCGCGATAGGTCGTTTCTGCCAGTTTGGCCATCTCCGCGGCTTCTGCGGAGCCGAGGTCCCACACTCCGTTGCCGCGCGTCAGGTCGGGCCGTTCGTCGAAGGTGAGGACCTGCTCATAGAACGCGCGCGCCGCGAGCGCCCCGTCCTTGCTCAGCCCTCCGATGAGCTTGGGGTACTTCCGCAGGTCGGCGAAGACGCGACCGGTGAGCACGCGTTCGGGCGAGAAGACCAGATGGAAGTCGTGGCCCTCCCGCAGTCCGCTGTCGGCCTCCAGCATCGGCTTCCAACGGTCCCGCGTGGTGCCGACGGGAAGCGTGGTCTCATAGATGACCAGCGTGCCTGCGGTCAGGTTCTTCCCGATGTCGTGGCTGGATCCGTCCATCCAGTCGAAGTCCGGCTGCCCCTCGCCGTCGACGAAGAGCGGCACGACGACGACCACGGCGTCTGCGGAAGGGATGGCTTCTGCGTAGTCCGTGGTGGCTCGCAGCAGCCCGGCCGGGACCAACCGCGCGATGTATTCATCGAGATGGTTCTCTCCCGGGAACGGCACGCGGGAGTCGTTGATCGTCGCAACTGTCGCTGCGTTGATGTCCACCCCCATCACCTCGTGTCCGCGGTCGGCGAACTGCGCCGCGAGTGGGAGACCGATCTTGCCCAGCCCGATGACGGCGATCTTCACGAGGTGATCAACTCTGACAGGTGGATCGTCCTGCCCTCAGTCGAAGACTGCAGGCAGGCTTCCGCGACACGCACCGTCTCCATGCCTTCGCGCATGGTGATGACCTGGCTCGTACGACCCAGGACGGCGTCCCGGAAACCCTCGTGCTGGACACGCAACGGCTCCGGCTTGGCGATCGCGAAACGCGTGACGTTGCCCTCGCTGACACCCCGGAAGCTCTGGACCTGGTCCCACTCGGTGACGATCACGCCGTTCTCGTGGAAGGTGAGGTCGCCGTGCAGCGTGTCGGCGACGAACGCGCCGCGCTCGCCCGTGACGACCGTCAGCCGCTCCTTCATCGGTGACAACCAGTTGACCAGGTGGCTGACCACGATGTCGTTGGCCATCATGGCGGTCACCGAGATGAGGTCCTCGTGCTCGCGGCCGCTCTTGTGTGCGGTCTGGGCGGACACGGTGGCGTAGGGCGATTGGAGCACCCAGCTGGTCAGGTCGATGTCATGGGTGGCGAGGTCCTTGACGACACCCACGTCGGCGATCCGGTTCGGGAAAGGTCCTTGTCGTCGGGTGGCCAACTGGTATATCTCCCCCAGGTCGCCGTTGGCCAGGCGCTCACGCAGCGAGCGCAGGGCAGGGTTGCACCGCTCGATGTGCCCGACTGCGTTGACCAGTCCGGCCGACTCGAACGCCTGGACCAGCTGCTCTGCCGATGAGGTGTCGACAGCCAGCGGCTTCTCGATCAGCGTCGGGACGCCCGCGGCCGCGAGCTCGAGGCCGGCGGCAAGGTGGAATCCGGTGGGCGCGGCGACGACCGCCATGTCGATACCGAGCGCGACCAGTTCGTCGACGGTGTTGACCACCTGTGCCCCGCCGGCCACCAAGTGTCGGTCACCAGCCGGGTCGGCGACGCCGACCAGTTCGACGCCGTCGATCTCGCGCAGCACTCGCGCGTGGTTGCGTCCCATCATTCCGATTCCGACGAGTCCTGCACGCAGTGTTGCCATCACGCACCTGCTTTCGTGAGTGAGTTGACGGCCGTCACGATGCGTTCGAGATCGGCTTGGGAAACCGAGGGATGGACCGGCAGCGAAAGACATTCGCGGGCGGCCTTTTCGGTCACGGGAAGTTCATCGTGGGTGGCGAAGGGGGCAAGCCGGTGGTTGGGGATGGGGTAGAACATGCCCGAACCGATCGAGTACTCCTCGCGGAGCGCAGCTGACAATCCGTCCCGGTCCTCGGGGACCCGAACGGTGTATTGGTGGTAGACGTGCACTGCCCCTTCGGCGACCGGCGGCGTGACGACGCCCTCCAGGTGGTCGGAGAGGAAGCGAGCGTTGGCTTGGCGGGTCGCCGTCCAGGCGGCGACCTTGGTGAGCTGCACCCGGCCGATGGCCGCGTGAATGTCGGTCATCCGGTTGTTCAGCCCGACCACCTCATTCTCGTACTGCCGCAGCATGCCCTGGTTGCGATAGAGGCGCATCAGGCGCTCCATCTCCTCGTCGACCACGGAAACCATCCCGCCCTCGCCGGAGGTCATGTTCTTGGTCGGGTAGAGGGAGAACATCGCGAACTCTCCGAAGGCCCCGACCGGGGTGCCATGCAGCGACGCTCCGTGCGCCTGTGCAGCGTCTTCGAACACTGCCAGGTCGTGCTTGGCCGACAGCTCTGCGAAACCGGACATGTCGGCCGGGTGGCCGTACAGGTGCACCGGCATGACGGCCTTGGT
Source organism: Propionibacteriales bacterium (assembly GCA_038242265.1). GTDB lineage: Bacteria > Actinomycetota > Actinomycetes > Propionibacteriales > Nocardioidaceae > Nocardioides. Next base: position 86,106 of record JBBSSH010000013.1, on the reverse strand, counting down.
GCGCTCAGTGACCTTGGCCTCGACGCTGGCAGGGTCGAGACAGAAGCTGTCCAGGTCGATGTCGGCGAACACCGGGGTTGCGCCCGTGAGGGCGACCGAGTTTGCGGTGGCAGCGAAGGTGAAGGAGGGCACGATGACCTCGTCGCCCCTGCCCACGCCCGATGCCAGCAGTCCGAGGTGCAGACCTGACGTGCCGGAGTTGACGGCGACACAGGCTCGGCCGAGTTTGAAGTGCGCAGAGAACTCCTGCTCGAAGGCTGCGACCTCCGGGCCCTGGGCAACCATGCCGCTACGCATCACGCGGTCGACGGCAGCGCGCTCCTCGTCGCCGATGAGCGGCTTCGCGGGTGGGATGAAAGATAGTTCGGTCACAATTCCTCCAGGGCAAGGCCGTCGGGGGTCTCCCGGTAGCGCTCGCTCGTCTCAGGGCAGATCCAGAGTCCGGGTTCGGACTCCTCAAGTCGACGGCCGGCTCGGCCCACCCAGCCGATCCGGGTGGCCGGGACGCCGGCGACGAGCGCGTATTCGGGGGTGTCATTATTCACCACTGCACCAGCAGCGACGCCAGGTGCCTGATCGAGCTGCCCGCACCGATGGACGCGGCGTCATCCACGTCTGCGGACGCCACGATCCGGACGTCGTCACGCGTCACGCGTCACGCTCTTCACGTGCCCCGTCGTTTTGCTCCTGTCGGAGAACCTGGCGGAGGACGGAAATACCTATACCGAGACCGAGGCCAAGAATGAGTCCTGCCATCAAGTTGCGCAGGATGGGTTTGATGGTCGAGTCGGCCGACGAGCCATCGGGCAGATTCGCCTCTTCGATGACCCGAAGCTCGAGTTGGGGTCCGGAGGCGTCCTGCACGTGCTCGAGATCTTCGATGGTCTTCGACAAGACTTCGCCATAGGCAGTCGCAATGTCGCGCGCACGTTCGGGGTCAGAGTCCGTCACGCTGATCTCCATGATCAATGTGGACTCGATCACCACCGCCTGGACGGCTCCGCTGTCCACCGAAAACCCTACCGATCCGCTCACCTCATCAGTCACCGAACCACTCTTGGCGATCTCGAGGTAGGACGTCATGCGCAACTGAGCTATGGCGTTTCGCTGGTACAGCTCACTGAGATTGTCGCTGCCGATGGGAGCCGCCACGAAAAGTTTCGTGTGAGAGACATATGGCGTTGTCGTGGCCGTGGGCCAACTGAGCACGGAGGCGGCGGCGAGTGCGACGACGACGGTGCCCAGGATGATCTTCCAGCCGGATCTCATCGCCAGCAGGTACGATTTCAGGTCCACGCAACTCTGTCCGTTCGGTAGGCAACGAGCAGGGACTCTATCGGGTTGATCATCCAGGGCGCCTGCGAGGGTTGCGGCCTCGAACGGCCACCCAGGTGCGACCAGGTCGCGTCACTCTCGCAATCCAGTGTGGCGCCGGGTCCAGCCGAAGGATCCCAGATCGATGACGGCGCTCAATGTCGAGGACGGGAATCTGTAGGTGAGCCGTAGAACTCATGCATCGATACGGAATCCTCGGCTGCTATCCCGTCACGCCGCAGGACCTTTGCGACCGTGGCCAGCAAGATTTTCACGTCGCCGAGCATCGAGTGGGTGTCCACGTACTCCACGTCTAACTCGAACTTCCTCTCCCAAGTGAGGGCATTGCGGCCGCAGACCTGAGCCAGCCCGGTGAGACCGGGACGCACCTCGTGGCGGCGCGCCTGCTCTGGCGTGTATCGCGCCAGATAGCGCATCAGCAGAGGCCGCGGACCGACCAGTGACATGTCGCCTCGCACGATGTTCCACAACGACGGCAGTTCATCGATACTGCTCGCGCGCAGCACGTGGCCGAGTGTGGTCATGCGATCCGCGTCGTCCACGAGGCCGCGCTCAAGGTCCGGTAGGAGCATGGTGCGGAACTTGATCATCTCGAACGAAGCGCCGTTCAGTCCGGGCCGCTCCTGACGGAACAACACGGGGCTGCCCATCCGGCGGCGAATGAGCAGCGCAACGATGCCTTGGAGCGGCAGGCTCACGACGAAGACGGGAACGGTCAGGGCCAGGTCGAACACTCGTTTTAGATCCACCAGCCGCCTCCTTCGTCTCATCGGCCACGGGGAGTCTATGCGCAAAACTCTCACCCGTTCACGTCCCTGCGGGGCGCTGGCGCCTCCGGGAGTTCGGGACTTCCCGGGCAAGTGGCAGATGGCAGGGTGGAGCCATGACTACCCCTGAACCGCAGCCCCTGGTCATTGTCGGCGCCGGCGGGTTCGGACGCGAGATCCTCGACATCGTGGAGGCCGTCAATACTGTCTCCCCCACCTGGCGGTTGCTGGGATTCGTCGATGATGCCATGAGCGCGGCCAACCTTCAGCGCATCTCGGAGCGAAACGTCGAGCATCTGGGCAGCGTCGGGAACCACCTGGACGGCCCCGATTCCGGTGCGCACTACGTCATCGGAATTGGTTCACCGGTCATCCGCCGTCGCGTGGCCGAGAAGTTCGGCGCTGGCGGCGGATCAGCCGCCACCTTGGTCCACCCAACCGCCACCATCGGCTCCCTGGTCCGTCTCGGACCGGGGTCCGTTCTCTGCGCTGGCGTACGCATCACCACGAACATCACGTTGGGTCGCCACGTCCACGTCAACCTCAACGCCACCATCGGGCACGACTCGACCTTGGGAGACTTCGTCTCGATGAATCCTCTGTCGTCGGTCTCTGGTGACTGCTCGATCGGTGATGAGGTCACCCTCGGAGTTGCCGCAGTGATCCTCAACCAACTCACCGTGGGTGCCGGTGCCACCGTGGGGGGCAGCGCCTGCGTCGTCCGCGATGTCGCGGCCGGCAGCACTGTCGTGGGCGTTCCGGCCAGGCCTCTCACCGCACGATGACGTCCGCGCTGTCGCGAAGGTTTTCCGGGATGGTGAACCACGAGAGCAGTCCCCCGAGGCTCAGCAGGACGGCGCACACCAGCATCGCCGTGCCGTACGCCCCGTCGAGCTGCGCAGGGTCGCGATAGTCGTCGCCGGACAGGCCGACGGCCACCGGTAGGGCGGCGACCGCCAGGAGGGAACCGGCGCGGGCGACCGCGTTGTTGATGCCGCTGGCGATGCCGGCGTTGCCTTCGGGGGCCGCCGCCATCACGGTCGCGGTCAACGGGGCCGCCAGCAGCGCCAGGCCGATGCCGATACCGGTCAGGCCGGGTGCGACGTCTCGCCACCACACCACGTCGGGGCCCACGACCAGGAGCCACGCCGTACCGGCCGCCATCACCAGCGGGCCCACGGTCATCGGGATGCGCGGTCCGATCCGCTGTCCGAGCGCGCCACCGCGGGCGGCGAGCAGCATCATGCACAGGGTGATGGGCAGGGTGGCGAGGCCGGCCTGCAGCGCGTCGTAGCCACCGACGGTCTGGAGTTGGAGCACGAGGAAGAACAAGATGGCGCCGATGGCGGCGTAGACGAGCAGGGTCATTGCGTTGGCTGCGCTGAAGGTGCGGTCGGCGAAGAGTGCCAGACGCACCATCGGCTCACGGACCCGGCGCTCGAGCACGACGAAGCCGACCGCGGAGAAGACCGCCACGGCCACCGCCCAAGGCATCCACCGGCTGGCCGGTTCGGTCAGCGCCCAGGTCAGGGAGGCCAGCGCGAGGCACGCGAGCACCGCTCCGGAGACGTCGAAGCGGCCCCGGGCATGGGGGTCGCGAGTCTCGGGCACCCAGCGGAGTGCCCACCAGACGGTCAGCACTGCCAGGGGCAGGTTGATCAGGAAGATCCAGCGCCACGACGCATGGTCGATCAGCAGCCCGCCCACCAGCGGCCCCAAGGCGGCCGCGGTTCCACCCAGGCCGGCCCAGGCGCCGATGGCGCGACCACGGTCCTCGGCCCGGAAGGCGCCCTGGATCATCGCCAGGCTGCCCGGCGTGAGCAACGCGCCACCCACCCCCTGCAGCACGCGCGCCCCGATCAACCACTCCGCATTCGGCGCCAACCCGCACAGCAGCGAGGCGGCAGCGAACCAGATCGTGCCGACGACGAAGACCCGTCGCCGACCCAGCCGGTCTCCCAGCGAGCCGCCGAGCAGGATCAGGGAGGCCAGGGAGAGGAGGTAGCCGTTCGAGATCCACTGGAGTTGGGAGAGTGAGGCGTCGAGATCGTCGCCCAGCGTCCGCAGGGCGACGTTGACGACCGTGCCGTCGAGCAGGGTCATGCCTGAGCCGAGGGTCGCGGCCGCGATCACGCCGCGCCCACGCGGCGTACCCCACGCGACGGCGCTCACCCGTGCAGGCTAGGGCCTCGACGGCCCCGGTGCGTTGCTGCAGCGCGCATCCGGGGTCGCGTCCCTGGCAGGGAAGACTAGATTGGTCCCCATGTCACATCCCTTCGGAATCGACTTCGGCGGCACCGGCATCAAGGGGGCGCCCGTCGACCTCGGTCAGGGCGACTTCGCCGCAGACCGCGTCCGCATCGACACGCCCCAGCCCGCCACCCCCCGCGCCGTGGCCGACGTGCTGAAGGAGATCGTCGAACGCTTCAAGACGTCTTCCGCCCCGGTCGGCGTGACCGTGCCGGGCATCGTCCGCCGTGGCGTGACTCTGTCTGCGGCCAACATCGACAAGTCGTGGATCGGCGAGGATGCCGACGCCCTCTTCACCGACGTCCTGGGTCGTGAGGTGCACGTCGTCAACGACGCCGACGCAGCAGGTCTGGCCGAGGCGGAGTACGGCGCCGCCAAGGGGGTCGGCGGGCTGGTCATCGTCACCACCCTCGGCACCGGCATCGGCTCGGCGCTCATCTATGACGGCGTCCTCGTGCCCAACTCCGAGCTCGGTCACCTCGAACTCAACGGAGTCGGTGCCGAGACTCGGGCCGCCACCAGCGCCCATGAGCGGGAGGGTTTGTCCTGGGAGGAGTGGGCCGAGCGGCTCACGGCCTACTACCGCCACCTCGAGCGGCTCTTCACCCCCGATCTGTTCGTCGTCGGCGGTGGCGTCAGCAAGTCGTGGGACAAGTTCGGGCACCTGATCGACATCAAGACCGAGATCATCCCTGCCGTGCTGCAGAACCGGGCGGGCATCGTCGGGGCGGCCCTGGTCGCTCACCAGAAGGCCGGCTCGGACTCCTGAGCGCCCCGCCCGTCACGGCCAGTCAGTCGCGGATGCCGCGAGCGACACCCAGGAACGGCAGGGCAGACAACAGGCCGCCCGCCACCCAGAACGCCGGAACCACGTCGGTCAACACGTAGCTCCCCACCAGGACCATGACCGTGACGAGCCCGATCGACACCGGCATCATGGCGTAGATCCAGGTGGGTGAGCGCTCCTGTTTGCGCACCATCAGCCAGAACGCCACCAGTGCTGGCGGCAGGTAGGCCAGCAGACCCGGCCCGGTGGTGTCCAGGACAATTCCGTAGACCATCAGCCAGGCCGCGGTGGCCACGCCCAGGATCGGAGCCACCCAGCGGATCGTGCGGGCGTTCGGGCTATTGGTCACGGGTGCCTCCGAGAGCGAGATGGTGCGGGTCATTGCGAGTCCATTCTGATCGTCATAGGCGGATGGTCACAGGCGGGGCTTCGGAGAGGGAGGACGGCACGCTTGTCGTCATCAGGCCCGAGCCGACTCACCCTGGTCCCAACGGAACGTCCTGATCGCGAGCGCAATGGTGAGGACCGAAGTCGCCACCACCACCAGCACCAACCTGTAGAATTTGTCGAACTTGACAGAATTTGACTGACTTGACAACTCTTGTCAGCGACACTAAAAGTCATTCCGTCATATTGTCAAGTCTAATTTGACAGTATGCCAAATCTCGTCGATAGTGATGCCTTCAACCACATGCCCAGAAAGGGGCCCACCCATGGCGGAGTCCTTCGGGCACTGGCTGAGAGACGCCAGGCGCATCGCCGGGATATCCCAGGCCGAACTCGGGGCGGGTCGCTACTCGGGCAGTTACATCTCGCACCTGGAGAGTGGCCGCCGCAAACCGACTCCCGACGTGCAGCTGTTCCTAGCCGCACAGCTCGGCGTTCCCGCCCACGACCTGAGGAACGACGAGGTGGACGGGATGACCGCCTCCACCGCCCACGACCTCACCACTCAACTGGTGCTGCTGCAGGTCAATGCGCGCGCGGCTTCCGATCACGGCCAGCAGCACGAGGTCGTGGCCATCGCCGAACAAGGTCGAGCTGCTGCGGGTGAAGAGCAGCCCGACATGTGGTGGTCCTTCTCCTTCCTGGAAGCGCAGGCACTTCAGGTTCTTGAGGATCACGTCGATTGCGTGAGCCTGTGCGAGGAGTTGCTCGCACATGCTCTCGCCCGCAACTCGCCCGAGCTGCGCACCGAGGTGCACGTGATCGCCACCCGGGCCGAGCGCTCGGCCGGACACCTCGAGTCGGCACTGCATCATGCCGATCTGGCAGTCAAGGCTTCTCAGGAGATCTCTCCCGAAGCCCCACAGCGCGTCCACGCACTGTTGGGCCAGCTGTCGGCACTCGCGGAGTTGGGACGGCTAGAGGAGGCAGTGACGGTCGGCGATGCACTGCGTTCCGTGCGCGATACCGTGACCAGCGCTCACCTCAAGGGACAGATCGCCTGGTCGTTGGGCAACCTGGCTTTCCTCTCCGGTGACGCCGAGAACGGACTCGTTGAGCATGACGTGGCTGCCAAGTGCCTGAGTCCTGATTCCGATCTGCGCCTGTGGGGCCGGTTTTGCAAGGCCTCCGCGGCCATGCGTCTCGCTGCGGGAAGGACAGATGGAGCTGCGGCGTTACTCGATCTGGCCGCGACGGCGATCGACTTGGTCGGAAACACCGGGGACCAGGAGGAGCTCCAGTTGACTCGCGCCGAACTCCAGTTCCAGGTCGGCGATCCAATCACGGCCTTAGCCACACTGGAGAAGGTGCTGGCGGCTGATGCTGACCTGCCGCCGCACACCCGAGCTGAAGGTGATTGGTTGCGCTACCAGTGCCTGAGCGCGCTCGGCGATCCGTCCGCGCGGGATGCAGTGCGTGAAGCCGCCCTGCACTATGAGGAGGCCGGCGCCTTCGAGCGCGCGGTCCACGCCTGGCGCACGTATTCGGATGTCAGCGAAAGGACCACCTGAGCACAGGGACCACACCTCCCCGGCCTCAACCGACTCCTCGTCGCATCGCGCGCTTGAGAGGCTGTCAGGTTTTCGACCTGCCGGCGGCGCCTGCGCCGGGTCCCAGCACCGCCTCGAACGCGGCGACCGCGCCGCGCAGATACCGCTCGACCACCTGCCGCTCGTCGGCGCTGAAGGAACGATCTAGGCTGTCCAACGCCATGAACATCGGCAGGAGGTGGGCCACGGTCTCGCTGCGACCCGACCCGGTGATCAACAGGTCCGTACGTCGGCGGTCCGCCGGGTGCGGGCAACGCTCCACGTGGCCGCGGGCGACGAGGCGGTCGACGATCCCGGTCGCCGCAGCGGTGGAGACCTCCAGGCGGCGAGCCACCTCGGCAGGGCCGATCCGTTCTCGGCTGAGATGTTCGAGGGTGATCAGCTCGGTCGGGCTCAGCCCGGCCCGACGTGCCACGGTGTGGTTGACGCGGGCCCCGGTGCTCACCAGGTCGCGCAGCGCCGCCAGGGTGGCGGTCTGCTCCCACTCGCCCGCGTCCCCGCCCGCTTCCTCGCCGGGGGCCGCGCCCGGGGTGGGGACCGGCTCTCTGGTGGCCATGATGCTGCCTCGTCCTCTCTGTGCTGACTGCAGACGGGTTCCTCGTGCGTATTGCCATGATGCCGGCAGATCGCTAATTTAGTTAGCAATCAGTTCGGCTAGTAAACGATTCCAGGGAGCCACGTGAACACCCACCATCCATCGCGCCCCGCCCGTTTCATCGCCGGACGGCGGACGGCCTGGCTGGTCGCACTCATTCCGCTCCTCCTGGCCATCTTGGCCATCGGGTTCGTCCCCGAAGGCAACCACGAGACCCGCGCCACCGACAACCTCCCCGCAGGCGCCGACAGCACGCTCGCCGTCCAACTCGCCGAAAGCCTTCCCGACGACAAGGGCAGCGTCGCGATCGTGCTCTGGACGGCGAAGAACAAGCTCGACTCCGCCACCCTCGACCAGGCCACCATCGGTGAACTGACGAGGCAGGCCGCTGCACTGCTTCCCCCGGGTGCCGCACCGCAGGGTCCGCCGCTCGTGGTCGCCAAGGACGGCACGGCCGCCTTCTCCGTCGTGCCCGTGGTCTCCACCTCCGCCACCGACAACATCACCGTGGTCAAGAAACTTCGCACCCAGCTCGACAAGGACGTCCCCGACGGCGTCACGGCCCAGGTGACCGGCCCGGCGGGCATCCAGGCCGACATCGGGCAGGTCTTCGACGGCGCCAACTTCCGGCTCCTGCTGGCCACCGCTGGCGTGGTGGCGCTCCTGCTCATCATCACCTATCGCAGCCCCGTGCTCTGGCTGATCCCTCTGACCGTGGTGGGGGTGGCCGATCGCTTCGCCGCGATCGTCGCCACCAACGTGCTCGAATTCACCGGGGTGGCCTGGGACGAATCGACGGTGGGCATCTTGAGCGTTCTGGTCTTCGGCGCCGGCACCGACTACGCCCTGCTCCTCATCTCGCGCTATCGCGACGAACTCAAGACCACCGATTCGCGACACGACGCGATGGCTCGGGCGCTGGCGCGCACCACCGAGGCGGTCCTGTCCAGCGCTGTGACAGTGGTCCTGGGATTGCTCACCCTGCTGCTGTCGGTCATCCCCACGACCCGCGGGTTGGGGCTGGCCTGCGCGGTGGGGGTCGTGGTCGCGGCGACCTTCGCCCTCGTCGTACTCCCGGCGGCACTGGTGGTCTTCGGCCGCTGGGTCTTCTGGCCCCGCGTCCCTCACGTCGGGGACACGGTGCTCGTCGACTCCGACTCGGTGTGGCACCGCGTCGGTGGCGCGGTCGCCAAGCGTCCGGCCGCCTTCGTCGTCGGAACGCTGGCAGCGCTCGCCATCCTGGCCAGCGGCACCCTGTCGATCACCACCGGTCTTGACCCGGCCGACCAGTTCCTGCAGAAGCCCGAAGCGATCTCCGCCGCCCAGCGCCTGGGGGATTCCTTCCCGGCCGGGACCACCGATCCGGTCCAGGTCGTCACCCGCGACGACACGGACCAGGTCCTCGCCGAGGTCAAGGACCTCGATGGCGTGACCTCGGCAACGGTGACCGGATCGGGGGACGGGGTCTCCCAGATCAACCTGGTGCTCGACGCCGAGCCCGGCAGCGCCGCCGCCCGTGGCGTCGTCACCGACGTACGACAGGCCGTGGAGGGCATGAAGGACACCCACGTCGGTGGGGGTGATGCTCAGTCGCTGGACGCTCGCGTCTACGCGGGCAAGGACCGGCTGCTGATCCTGCCACTCATCCTGCTGCTCGTGCTGGGCGCGCTGTTGCTGCTGCTGCGCTCGATCGTCGCACCGCTGCTGCTGGTGGCCACCGTCGTCGCGACCTACGCCGCGAGCATGGGTGCGTCGTGGTGGGTCTTCCGCAGCATCTTCGGCTTCGAGGCGATGGACACCGGCGTGCCGTTGTTGGCCTTCCTGTTCCTCGTCGCGCTCGGGGTCGACTACAACATCTTCCTCGTGACCCGGGCACGTGAGGAGGCGCGCGAGCACGGCACCCGGCAGGGGATGCTGCGCGCACTCACCGCGACGGGCGGGGTGATCACCAGCGCAGGTGTGCTGCTTGCCGCGGTCTTCGCCGTGCTCGGTGTGCTGCCACTGGTGGTGCTGGCACAGCTCGGCGCCATCATCTTCCTGGGCGTGCTGCTGGACACCTTCGTGGTCCGTACGGTGCTGGTACCGGCCCTGGCACTCACCCTCGGCGACCGCTTCTGGTGGCCCCGAAGAGTGGGACCGACAGGTGTGACCGATGCACCCTCAGGTGAGGCGCTCAGCTCTCCCGGCCGCTGATCGCGCGGGCCACCCGCCTGGTCACATCGGGGTGGAACACGCTCGGGATGATGAAGGCGGCGTGGAGCTCCTCCGCACTGACCACATCCGCGATGGCTTGCGCGGCCCGCAACAACATGTCGGTCGTGATGGCCGCTGCTCCTGCATCGAGCAGGCCCCGGAAGACGCCGGGGAAGGCCAGCACGTTGTTGATCTGGTTGGGATAGTCCGAGCGCCCCGAGGCCACGACCGCGGCGTACTTCGACGCCTCGACCGGGTCGATCTCGGGGTAGGGGTTGGCCAGGGCGAATACCACCGGCTCGGCTGCCATCGTCGGGATCCACTCGGCCTTGAGGAGTCCTGGCGCGGAGACCCCGATGAAGACGTCCGCACCGACCAGCATCTCCTGCAGCGTGCCACGGGCCCGGCGCGGATTGGTGGTCTCAGCAAGCGCCTGGTGCGCCGACGACAACGACTCGTCACCAGCAGCCAGCGCCCCTGCACGGTCCACGACCACCACGTCGTGGGCCCCGGCGGCCATCAGCAGCGTGACGATGGCGGTCCCGGCCGCCCCGCCGCCGGACAGCACGATGCGTACGCCCGGCATCTCCTTGCCCACACACCTCAGCGCATTGGTCAGCGCAGCCAGGACCACGATCGCGGTGCCGTGCTGGTCGTCATGGAAGACCGGGATGTCGAGGGACTCGCGCAGTCGGCGCTCGATCTCGAAACAGCGCGGGGCAGCGATGTCCTCCAGATTGATCCCCCCGAATCCCGGCGCGATCATCTCCACGGCACGGACGATCTCGTCGGTGTCCTGACTGGCCAGGCAGATCGGCCAGGCGTCGATGTCGGCGAACCTCTTGAACAGCGCCGCCTTGCCCTCCATCACCGGCAGCGCCGCGCCGGGACCGATGTTGCCCAGGCCCAGGACCGCAGAGCCGTCGGTCACGACGGCGACCGAGTTGCCCTTGATCGTGAGCCGGCGCAGGTCCTCGGGGTTGTCGTGGATCGCCATCGAAACGCGTCCCACACCGGGGGTGTAGGCCATCGACAGGTCGTCGCGGGTGCGCAGCGGGACCTTGGAGGCGACCTCGATCTTGCCGCCCAGGTGGAGCAGGAAGGTCCGGTCGCTCACCTTGTGGACCGCCACGCCCTCGATGCCGTCGACCGAAGCCACCAGCTCCTTCGAGTGGTCGGAGTCGGACGCCGAGCAGGTCAGGTCCACCACCAACAGGTCGTGGCGTGACTCGGTGACGTCGATGGCGGTCACCACGCCCCCACGGCCCGCGATGGCGGTGGCGACCGCGCCGACGACGCCGTGGTCGGGAACGGTGTGCAACCGCATGGTGATCGAGTAGGACGAAGCGGTGGCAGCCATGCCCCGACCCTCCACCCGTCCGCGGGTTACCACCAAGTCTGCTGTGTGAGGTGTGGGCGATTACGTTGTCGTTATGGAGACCCGAGTCGTGGACAACACCGACGAGAACCGCTTCGAGCTGTGGTCCGAGCAGACCCGCGTCGGGCTGATCGACTACACCATCGGCGACGGCGTGATGACCCTGCCGCACACCGAGGTGGATCCCGCCCAGGGTGGGCACGGCCACGGCGGCACCCTGGCGAAGGCGGCCCTTGACGCCGCCCGCGAGCGAGGACTCACCGTCGACCCGGTGTGCCCCTTCGTCGCCGACTACATCGCGAAGAACCCGGCGTACGCCGACCTGGTGGCGTAAGTCTCAGCGCACCACCGAGTCGGTGATCGTGCGGCTGTCGCCGAGAAAGAAGATGCCAGGGATCGTCTCGAAGCCTGCGCTGGGATTGTCGACCAGCTCCGAGTCCCGGATGGTCAGGGTGCCGGACCGATCGTTGGAGACGAAGAAGATCGCACCGCCGCCTTCACGAGCGGTGTTGCCGGTCAGAGTGCTGGCTTCGAGGACCAGATGGATGTCGTTGCCGTCCAGGTAGATCGCGCCACCCGAGCCGCCACCGGGGGTTCCCGACCGGGGAGGGTTGGCACCCCGGCCCAAGGCCCGGTTGCCGGAGAAGGTCGTGTCCGCGATGTGCCAGGAGACTCCGATGCTGCTCAACGCTGAGCCGTTGCTGCAGCGTCCTCGGAGGAAGTGCGATCCCCGTACCCGCACCGGCCGATCGCGATACTGGTCGAGCACACGGACGGCACCACCTCCCACATCCGGTCCGGTCCGATCGCACCGGTTGCCGGCAAAGGTGGAGTCGATGATGCTCAGCCGCCCACCCCGGACGAAAATGGCGCCGCCACCACCGCCGTCAGTGGTCTCCCCGGTGGCGTTGCCGGCGACGAACCCCATCCTTCGTACGACCAGCCTGGGGGTGGCCTGGTCGTCGCAGTGGCTGGAGGTCCAGACCTGCTCCTGGTCGCACGTGTTCATGTAGAGGATCCGGCGCGCTCCGCCGCCGCTGAGTGTCACCAGCCCCGCCCCGTCGAGCACGATGCGGGGGGAGGTGTTCACCACCTTGGCCGTCCGTCGCATGGTGATGGTGACCGGGTCCGGACCGCAGGAGAAGCTGATGACTCCACCTCGGGCCACAGCCCTGACCACGGCGGCGGAGGTGCACGATCCGGGGGTGCCCCGACCGATCACCGTGCCGGCGGCACGGCTGGTGGCCGGATACTCGAGGTGGGGGCTCGCCGTGGAGGCGTACGACTGAACACCGGTGACGCCCGTGAAGCCCAGCGCCACTCCGACTACCAAAGACCACAGCCGTGCGGACTTCACCAGCGCGGACCTCACAGTGCCTTCTCGATGTCCTTGGCAAGGTCGGCGGGCTTGGTGGTGGGGGCGTAGCGGTCGATGACCTGACCGTCACGCCCGATGAGGAACTTGGTGAAGTTCCACTTGATCTTGTCGCCCAGCAGGCCGCCCTTGGAGTCCTTGAGCCAAGCAAAGAGCGGGTGGGCGTCTGCGCCGTTGACGTCGACCTTGGAGAAGAGCGGAAAGCTCACCCCGAAGTTGCGCTCGCAGAAGTCGGAGATCTCCGCCTCGTCGCCCGGCTCCTGGTGACCGAACTGGTCGCACGGGAAGCCGAGCACCACCAGCCCCTGGTCGGCGTAGGTGTTCTGCAGCTCCTGCAGGCCCTTGTACTGCGGGGTGAAGCCGCACTTGGAGGCGGTGTTGACGACCACCACGACCTTGCCGTCGTAGGCCGACAGGTCGGTCTCGGTGCCGTCGATCGCGGGCGCGGAGAAGTCTGCAAGGGAGCTCATGCCCCCGAGTCTGCCACCCATGCCTGCCCGAACGGGCCAGAAAATGCCCACTCGGACCGGTCCGTCCGCACTCGATCGCGATGGTCCCTTGCCGCCGTACGTTCGTCGACCTCGCTCGGGTCACCCAGGCGGCCGACCGCGATCCCGGTCAACACCTGGTGGGTGGGCGGCACCTGCAGCGCCTCGGTGAGGGCCTCGTGGTCGAAGCCGGCGAACTGGTGGGAGTGCAGTCCCATCGCCTGGGCCTGGAGGGTCAGGTGGGCGGCTGCCTGGCCCATGTCGTAGAGGGCGTAGTCACTGAACGCAGGCGCGTCCTCCTCCTCACCGGTGCGCACGTGCGCAGCGGTGATGAAGACGACCGACGCCCGCGGCACCCAGCCCGAGTTGCCGCGGCTCAGGGTGGCGACCAACTGGTCGTGGATGGAGGTCCCGCGCTCGCACACGAAGAGGGTCCACGGCTGGCTGTTGCCGGCGCTGGGGGCCCACTGTGCGGCCAGCAGGAGAGTGGCGACCTCGTGTGGCTCGATCCGGTGAGAGGCATCGAAGACACTCGGACTCCAGCGCGACCGCATCGGTTCAGCGAGGTCGGCGCGCGTGCGGAGAACTGGTTGCTGATTCACGGAATGGATTATGACGGGGCACAGTTGTGAGAATGACCCCGAGCCTCGGATGTTCGGGGACGGCCCACATGACGGGAACATGCCCGTCGGGCCACGACGAGAGGACGAATGAATGTCTGTGTGGGACAAGATCAAGGACGCACTGACCACCGACGACGCCGAGGCGGCCGCAGAGGCTCGCAAGGAGGCCGAAGAGGCCCAGGCGGAAGCAGACAAGGCAACGGCAGAGGCGCAGAAGAAGGCCGCCGACGCTCAGAAGAAGGCTGACGAGGCCGCCACGAAGGCCGGTCTCCCCACCTCCACCGACGCCGAGAAGGACGCCGCCGAGAAGGCCCGCGTCGAGGCGGAAGCCGCCGCCACGCAGGCGAACGCCGACCAGGTGGAGGCCGAGCGCAAGGCTGAGGAGAAGGCCCAGAAGGCCCTCAAGAAGGCCAACGCCCAGAAGGAAAAGCGTCAGGAAGCTCGCCAGGAGGCCCGCGAAGAGGCTCGCGAAGAGCGCCAGGAAGACCGCAAGGAAGCCCGCGCGGCCGATGCCGAGACCATCTACGTCGTGAAGTCCGGCGACACGCTCTCCGAGATCGCGGCTCGCCACGGTGTCGACTGGCACCAGCTGGCCAAGGCCAACAACATCGACAACCCCGACATGATCTTCCCCGGGCAGAAGATCCGCATCAAGAAGTGATCCACCGCTGAGGGAACCCCTCAGTCATGACACAGGCCCCGGAGCAATCCGGGGCCTGTGTCATGTGCTGCCGTGTGGCGGGGGTCGTGCTGGGTCAGCTCACCGGGAGCTCGAGGGAGAACTCGTCCTCGAAGACTTCCCGCGTGTGGAATCCCTTGCGGGCCTCGGCGGCATGGTGGTGGGCGAGCTTCCTCTCCGCCTTCTGCAGTCTCGAGAACGTCCCGGCACTCTGGGCGAGACCGCGCCGAGCCATCAGGGACACCCAGGTCGCGGTCACACCGGTAGCCGCTGCGGCCAGCGCCAGTTGCTCGTCACGGACGGCTGTCGCGCCGGCCATCCGTGCGTCGTACCGCTCCTTGGCGACCGTGAGCTCACCAGCGAGTTCCTTCTCCCGCTGAGACTTGCTCACGGGGGTCGCCAACTGTCTCGTGGTCCACGCACTCGTGGTCACCTGGAACGCAAAACCCGACGTCGTTCTGGTCACCTCGCGGCCGGCGTACATCGCGAGACTCGCGGGAAGGTGTCGCGGCCAATCTCCTGGAACGAGATCAGTCTCGACCGCATCCAGCACGGTGCTCGACGACACGCTCGTGGCGTTGAGGTGAGCACCCCCTACGCCGCTGTCATTGACCGGGAAGACCTCGCCCGATTCGAGGACGTCCGTGCCGTCAATCGTTGCGTCATAGTTGAGCAGTCGCGTCACCGTGTCGCCCTTGCGCGCGCGCACCTTCGGGCCGGTGACCTTCAGCACCAGGCAGAGACGATTGGGGTCATCGGACTCGGCATAGACCCAGGCCTTCGCCCGAGAGGTGTAGCCGTTCGACGTCTCCTTCGCCGAGGTCGAGGACACCAAGGTCAAGGACGCGGGTTGCTTCGAACCGAAGGTGGGACAGTCCTGCGATGGCCCGTCGGGCCGTTCAGCACGAGCAACAGCGTGCGCCGGCAATGCACCGGCCAGTAGGGCGACGACGATGGGCACAACGATGGGCACGGCGACAAGCCCGCGCCTCACGAGATTCGACATGAGACGTACTCCCCCGAGATGGATGTCTGTGGACGCTGCGACGATAGGGCCCTCGCGACGAAGGGATTCATCCGGTGGTCACCGATACCGACGCGAACACTGCGCCGGGCGTGCGACTCTCCACGCTCGACCGTTTCCTCCCGGTGTGGATCGCGGTGGCGATGGTCGTCGGTCTGGTCCTGGGCCGGCTCGTGCCCGGACTCGGATCCGGCCTCGGGGCGGTGGAGGTCGACGGGGTGTCGCTGCCCATCGCGCTGGGCCTGCTGGTGATGATGTATCCCGTCCTGGCCAAGGTGCGCTACGACCGCCTCGACAGCGTCACCGGCGACCGGCGGATGCTGGGGGCCTCCTTGGTGCTCAACTGGGTGCTCGGTCCGGTCTTGATGTTCACCCTGGCCTGGCTGATGCTGCCCGACCTCCCGGCGTACCGCACCGGTCTCATCGTCGTCGGCCTGGCCCGCTGCATCGCCATGGTCATCATCTGGAACGACCTGGCCTGCGGCGACCGCGAAGCCGCCGCCGTGCTCGTGGCGCTCAACTCGATCTTCCAGGTCTTCGCCTTCGCCGGGCTCGGCTGGTTCTATCTCTCCGTCCTGCCCGGCTGGCTCGGCCTGAGCCAGGCCGGGCTCGACGTCTCGCCGTGGCAGATCGCGAAGTCGGTGCTGATCTTCCTCGGCATCCCACTGCTCGCGGGCTTTCTCTCGCGTCGCCTCGGCGAGCGTCGCTGGGGGCGCGAGGCGTACGAGCAGTCGTTCCTGCCGCGGATCGGACCGTGGGCGCTCTACGGCCTCCTCTTCACCATCGTCGTCCTCTTTGCCCTGCAGGGCGACCAGATCACCCAGCGGCCGTGGGACGTGGCGCGCATCGCGCTACCGCTGTTGGCCTACTTCGCGCTGATGTGGGGTGGTGGCTTCCTGCTCGGAGCGGGCCTGGGTCTGGGGTACGCCCGGACGACGACGCTCGCCTTCACCGCCGCCGGCAACAACTTCGAGCTCGCCATCGCGGTCGCCATCGCCACCTTCGGCGTGACGTCAGGCCAAGCTCTTGCCGGCGTCGTCGGGCCGCTGATCGAGGTCCCGGTGCTGGTCGGGCTGGTCTACGTCAGCCTGCATCTGCGCCCACGCTTCGCTGTCGATCGCCCAGACGGTGGGCCCCCTTCATGAATCGCCCGATCGCAGGCAGTTCGCTCACACCCTCGGCCGCGGCAATCATCAGGACCTGGCACCCGACGGTGTCGATACTGCTGAGCACGACGTAGCGCGGGCGCCAGTCCGGGCAGAACTTCTCGTTGAAGCGCCCCAGCGAGTGGATCTGCGTACGACGTGCGACCGACTCCACCGCGGAGCGACGCACCCGTTGGGCGCGAGTCCTCGCCTCGGAGGTCACCAGCGTGCGGAGTACGGCGAAGTTGAGCCCGAGACCCACCTCGCCACGGCTCGCCAGGTGCTGGATGGTCTCCACGATCAGGTGCTCCATCATCCCGTTGGGGACGTCGTCGCCGGTGTCGTGGCGCATCACGTCCAGCGACCATCCCCTGATGCCGGGAGCCGGCGTCCACTGGATGAAGGCCCGTGGCCGTCCGTCCTGGTCGCGGGTGACGCTGAGCAGCAGGCCGGTGTCGTCCTCCTCGAAGAGCCGCGACAATGTCATCGAGAATCCGCGCTCCACCGTGCCGGACCGACTCGCTTTCGCGAGTTCGAGGAGAGCCCGGCGATCGTCAGACCCGATTCGGGTGGGGTCGTGGAACGTGACGGTGTAGCCGGCTCGTTCGACCCGGTTACAGGCCTGTCGCAGCCCTCTCCTCGAGCGTCCGTCGAGGGTGAAGTCGGAGCAGTCCACGAGGGCCTCGTCGCCGAGGTAGAGCGCGCGAAGACCGAACGACTCATACAGCCCGATCCACTCCTCGCCGGCCCCCATGACGCTGACACTCCACCCATGGCTCCGGACGTGGTCCATGAACGCCGTCCAGACCACGCGACGTTCCGCGTCCGGGCCGATCGGGTCCGGGGAGACGAGGCAGACCCCGAAACGGACCGCGTACGCCACCACGCTCTCGCCGTGGAAGAACCAGCGCTTGTCCTCGCGCAGCGCGAAGTAGTCCAAGGTCCCGTCACCGTGGGTGGCGACGACCTGGCGGGCACGATCACGCAGACGACGATGCTCGACCTCTGAGAGTTTTTCAGCCGCGCGCGGAGAGAGAACGACCCACAGGGTCACCGTCTGCACGACCAGCGCGCTCAGCAACACCGCCGACGACACCAGCCCGCTGGCGACGCCGACGCCGAAAGGTCCGGCGACGGGAGGGAACTCGGGCAGGATCGCAGCCGCGACCACGCGCAGCAGCGCCACCCCGAGTCCGAGCACGCTGAGCATCACCACGATCACCTTGGCAGCCGTGTCCCGACCGGTGTGCACGCCGAACGATCGGCTCTGCGCCACCAGATAGGCCACCCCCAGGGCAAGGAGCGCTGCCACGTAGTAGTGGCGGGGGTCCGTCAGCTGCACGGCCATGGCGACACCGAGGCTGCACATCGTCAGGAACCAGGCGAGCCAGCGACCATGTCGTAGGCCGCGGGCGGTCAGGAGCAGGCCCATTGCCCAGAAGATCACGGCCGTGGACCTGCCCAGCGGCCCGATGACACCCTGACCACCGAACACCCCCTGCAGGGGACTCCGTAGGGGTGTGGGAGAAACCGAGACCAGCGCCGTCAGAGCGACGGCAGCAACGATGCGCGACGCGAGCCATCTGGTGTGCTCGTCAATGCGTGACTCGGGCACGCTGTCGCGCTGCGCAGCCCGGCGAGCACTGTGGATGGTGGGGGAGAATCCAGTCGTGCCACTCATCGTTTGACCTCGCGTGCGCAGAGTTTCCCGAAGAGCCGGCGGCTGGCCGGCCCGTCGATCCGCTCGATGTGGCGGAGGTGGTGCATGGGCGGGCGCAGCATACGACCTGCCCCACTCGCGCAGGCGAAGGCCGGCAATGCCGAATCACGCGTGCAGAAATCTCATCGTCGGGGCGGAGGCGCCAAGCCCGCAACTGCCCGCAGCACACGCATCGACAGAAAAGTGATCAAGTCGACACCATCAGATAGGGCCCGAACACCTTATGGTCTCCCCATGGTCGAGTACGAACGCATGGCTGTGGCGCCCCGGGAGCATGGCTCGGCAGTCGCCGCGCAGCGTGCGAACGCCACCTGCAGCACCCTTGTCGGCGCAGTGATCGACGACTGGGACGTGCAGTCGACCGGCGAGATGATCCTGGCCTGGGGCGAAGCCAGCCTCGACAGTTCGATCGTCGTGAGTTTCCCGCGTGGAGAGCAGCAATCCTCGGGCGGCCTCGATGAAGACTTCTTCGACTGGTGCCTGTCCGTCGGGCACGACGACGCACCGAGTGCTGAGGTGGGTCTGGACCTGAGCGCCCCGGGGTCCACCCCCGTAGTCCTGCCTCGCCCCCGAGACGGTCACACGCCACCCACGACCTCGTAGCACCAGCAGCCAGCACGCCGCCCGAACCGCCAGCGCGGCACACCTCGTCTCGGAGAATCCCCCCATGGCCGCGCACGCAGGACCTCGTACGCGCATTCGCATGCGGTCCGCAAGCGTCGCCCTGGGATTCACCGCACTCATGGCCACCAGTCTGACGAGATGCTCCTCCAGTGCCGACCATGCAGCAGTGTGCGTCGACCCCGAGACCCAGGTGCGTGTCCAGGATCTGCAGTGCAGCGACGACACCGACTACAACCCTGACGAGAGCAGTTCCGGCGCCGGCTATCACTGGTACTACCTCGGCTCCAGCTCTCGCGTCCCTGCCGTCGGACAGATGACCACCGGCGGCACGTGGAATGGCCGCGCCCTCAGCGGCTCCGTGCAACGAGGCGGGCTGCCCATCACCGGGGGCTCCAGCGTCAAGTCCAGCACCAGAATGGGCGGCTTCGGCGGCAGCGGGCGCGGTTTCGGATGATCTGACGCGCGCCCCGGCCGCAAGCACCGCTCTTCTCCGCCCTCCCCGTGTGCCCGTCCTCCCAGGAGAACCCGTGACCGATCTGCCCAACGCACTGCTCCATGCCGTCGCCTACGCCGTGGTCGGAGGCGGCATGCTCCTCTGCGCCTACTTCGTCCTCGACCTGGCCACCCCCGGGCGACTCGGTACGCATCTGCGCGGGATCGACGAGAACGGCCTGGAATCGGTGCACGCACACTCTCGTTCGGCCGCCCTGGTCACGTCGGCGTGGCTGGTGTCCAACGCGGCTGTCCTCGTCACCGCGATCTGGACCAACGGCGAGACGTCCCTCGGCCGGGCGCTCGTCTGGACGGTGTGTTTCGGCGCCCTCGGGATCCTCCTCAACACGGTGATGTTCTTCGCGATCGAGGCGATCACGCCCGGAAATCTGCGCAAGATCATCACCGAGCCCGGTCCCGTACGACCCCTGGCGCAGGTGGCAGCAGCGGTCGCGCTCTCGGCGGGCGCCATCGTGTGCGCCAGCATCGCGTGAGGGCGCTCGCCTGATGTGGCGGCACCGCTCACGTGCGCGCGCTGGCTGGCGCGACACCGTCGTACAGCAGGGACTGATCTTTCCTTCCACCCCGATGCCGGACGGCTCCGAGCTCCCCTACTGGAACGAGGACGCCTGGTACGAGGTGACGATGGAGGAGGTGGAGACCCTCGAGACCGCGACCGAGGAACTGTGGGCGATGTGCCTTCGGGCGGTCTCCCACATGGCCGCGACGATGACCGACGAGCGGCTCGGTCTCCCGCCGGGCTCGCTGAGTGTCGTACGTCGCTCGCTCGCGGCCCAGGAGCCAGCCCTCTATGCGCGCTTCGACCTGGCCTACGGCACCGACGGCTCGATCAAGATGCTCGAGATCAACGGCGACACTCCCACGGGTCTGGTGGAGACCGCGATCATCCAGTGGAACTGGATGGAGGACGTCATGCCGGAGATGGACCAGTGGAACTCGGTCCACGACCGGCTCATCGCCGGGTGGCGAACCCTGCTGGCCTCGGGCCACTTCTCGGGCAACGAACTGCACTTCCTCTACGACCTGGGCGAGGAGGACAGTTATGACGGTGGCGAGATGGAGATGACGTGCCACTACCTCATGGACACCGCGATCCAGGCAGGCTGGGTGGCCTTCTCCCAGCCCATGGCCAAGGTGGGCTGGAACCCCGATGCCCTCGAGTACCGCAACACCGACGACTACCCCATCCGCAACGCCTTCAAGCTCTATGCCTGGGAGGAGATGCTGGCCGAGCCCTTCGGGCGGTTCATCGTCGACGGCACCGAATCGGTTCCGACGAGGTGGATCGAGCCGGCCTGGAAGGTGCTGCTCAGCACCAAGGCACTCCTGCCGGTGCTGTGGGAGCTCTATCCCCGGCACCGGCTCCTGCTCCCGGCATACTTCGACGAACCGCGCGATCTCGAGCGCTGGGTCGCCAAGCCACTGCACGGGCGCGAGGGCGACAACATCCGCATCCACCTCGACGACATGATCGAGGACGTCGTGATGCCGGGTGCCTACGGCGACGAGGGCTGGATCTATCAGGCCTACACCGACCTGCCGAGCTACGAGGGCAATCGGGTGGTGCTCGGTTCGTGGATCGTCGACGGCGAGGCTGCCGGGATGCTGGTGCGCGAGTCGGACAACCTGGTGACCGACTTCTTCTCCCGAGTCGCTCCGCACGTCATCAGCGACGGGCTCGCCCCGTCGCCCGCACAGGTGGCCGAGTGGTTGGCCGAGCGGGTCGGCCCCGACGTCCCCCCACCCTCGTAACGCAAGCTCGTCACGCAAGAAGGCCCCGGAATCACCCGGGGCCCTCGTCTGCTGGTGCGCGAGGGGGGAGTTGAACCCCCACGTCCTTTCGGACACACGGACCTGAACCGTGCGCGTCTGCCTATTCCGCCACTCGCGCCAGAAGCGGGGCAAGGTTACCCCACGCCCGCGATGGCTCACCAATCGAGCAGCCTCTCCGGCGCACTCGCCCGACCGCGTCCGCGGCGTCGAGTCTTCCGGCCGGTACTCTCGTCGGCACCGACCGCGCGGCTCTCCGAAGCCTGCCCGCCGGACCCTGCGACGAGAGGAGGCCCTGAGTTGAATGCACTGCAACGTTTCGAGCAGCGGCTCGAGCAGCTCATCTCCGGTGTTTTCGCCCGCGCATTCCGTAGCGCGGTCCAACCGGTGGAGATCGCAGCTGCTCTCCAGCGCGAATGCGACAACAACGCCCAGGTGCTCTCGCGCCAGCGGCGCCTGGTGCCCAACGACTTCCACGTCGAGCTCTCTGCCACCGACCTCGACCGCATCGCTGGTCTCGGATCGGCCCTGCGACAAGACCTCACCGACCAACTCCAAGATCACGCCGACGCCCAGGGTTATGTCTTCACCGGACCCGTCACGGTCGAGTTCGAGAGTGCCGATGACCTGACGACCGGTCGTTTTCGCATCCGCAGCAAGGCGCAGGCCAGTGTCACCGACAACGACCAGACCAGCCGTACGCGCTCCTCCCACGCCACCCTCGAGATCAACGGCACCCGCCACCCGTTGCACCCCCCCGGCCTCGTCATCGGTCGCGGCACGGAGGCAGACCTCCGCATCAACGACCCGGGCGTGAGCCGTCAACACCTCGAGCTCGCGGTGACCATCGAAGGCGTCGAAGCGGTCGACCTCGGCTCGACCAACGGCATCCTCGTCGACGGCATCAAGGTCTCCAGGTCCCGTCTGCACGACGGATCCAAGGTCAAGATCGGTCACACCGAGATGACCATCCACATCGAGGGCGGGCGCGATGACGCCGGGGGCTGGAATGTCTGAATTGGCCTTGTTCCTGATCCGGATCGCGTTCCTGGCGATCCTGTGGATCTTCGTGCTCTCCGCCATCTCGGTGATCCGCTCAGACATGTTCGGCGCGCGGGTCCCCGAGGGGGCGCGCGCTGCGGCTCCGGCCCCCGGTGGCCGCAAGGCCCGCAGCAAGCCCATGCGGGCTCGTCGCGGCTCGCCCACCCACCTCATCGTGCTCGAGGGCGACAATCCCGGCGTCCGGGCCGAGTTGGCCGATGCTCCGCTCCTGATCGGCCGCGGCAGCGACGCCGCCATCAAGCTCGACGACGACTATGTCTCCACCCGCCACGCCCGCGTCGCTGCCAGCGGCGACGAGTGGTTCGTGGAGGATCTGGGCTCGACGAACGGCACCTACGTCGGCCCGGTCCGCATCACCCAGCCCACCACCGTCGGTCTCGGCATCCCCATCCGAGTCGGCAAGACCATCCTGGAGCTCCGGAAGTGATGCGATGACCTTCTATCTCCACTACTCAGCGATCTCCGACGTCGGCCGGGTGCGTCGGGAGAACCAGGACAGCGGCTACGCCGGTCCGTGGCTGCTGACTGTCTGCGACGGGGTCGGCGGCGCAGTCCGCGGTGACCTTGCCTCGAGCACGGCCGTCCAGTCCTTGCGCAAGCTCGACCAACGCCCGGACGAGGACATCCTCGGTCAGGTGGCGGGAGCCGTGCACCGCGCCGACGACCGGATCGCCGAACTGGTCGAGGAGGACCCCGGCCTCAACGGCACCTCCACCACGGCGACCGTGGCGCTCTTCGACGGGACGCGATTCGCGCTCGGCCACATCGGCGACAGCCGTGCCTATCTGCTCCGCGGGGGCGAGTTGCGCCAGCTCACCCACGACCACACCTTCGTGCAGTCCCTCATCGACGAGGGGCGCATCACCGAGGCGCAGGCGCGCACGCACCCGCACCGCAACATGATCCTCAAGGCACTCGACGGCATCCGTCACGAAGATCCCGACCTCCTCGACTTCGCCGCGGAGGTGGGCGACCGCGTCCTGCTCTGCAGCGACGGCGCCTGCGGCACCCTCACCGATCCCCGTATCCGCGACATCCTCGGCTCCGGAACCCCCGACTACGCAGCAGTCGAGCTCGTCCGCATCAGCCTGGAGGCTGGCAGCACCGACAACGTCACGTGCGTCGTCGCAGATGTCCGTGAGGAGGCCCCGCCGGCGGATCTGCAGCCCCTGCTCGTCGGTGCTGCCGCCGAACTGCCTCGTCGCGCTGCGCTGAGTGGTGGCGTCGGCAGTGCCATGGGCGGCTTGTTCCGCGGTCATCGCTCGGGTGACACCGGCGAGATCGAGCCCGTGCCGGCCGATGCGCCCGCCGGTGCCTTCCATACCGACCCGGTCGACCCCGAGACCGCCCGCTACGCCCCCCGAGCGCCGGGCCGTTTCACCGTACTGCGCCGACTGCTGGTGACTGCCGTCATCCTCGGACTGGCCTGGATCGTGCTCGCCGCCGGATGGTCGTGGAGCCAGCAGCAGTTCTATGTCGGTGACCACGACGGCCAGGTCACCATCTTCCGTGGCCTCAACGCCGAGTTCCCCGGCTTCTCGCTCTCCCATCCGTTCGAGGTCACCGATGTCGATCTCACCAGGCTCAGCGACGTCGACGCCGACCAGGTCCGCGAGGGCATCGAGGCCGACGATCTGAGCGATGCGCGTTTGACGGTCGACAACTATGCCGCCCGGCAGGAAGTCGAGTGACGGCGCCCAGATGACCCATTCCGGACCCAACCTGGGCTTCGTGCACCGGCCGCGCCGGGGCGCGGAGCTGGGTTTGCTGATCCTGGCCCTGGCTGTCGGGATCGGCGCCTACGCCGCTGTCGGCCTCGGCATGGAAGGCGTCGTGCCCACCGATCTGGTGGGCTACGGCGGCTGGCTGACCGCGCTCATCGTGGCGGCGCACGTGACCGTTCGTCTGGTGGCTCCCTATGCCGACCCGGTGCTGTTGCCGCTGGTGGCGGCGCTCAACGGGCTGGGACTCGCGGTGATCCATCGCCTCGACATCACCTACGGACTCAACAACGAGACCGACACCTTTGCGCGCCAACAGTTGACCTGGATGTCACTGGGGGTGGTGCTCTTCATCCTGACGCTGGTCCTGCTGCGTGATCACCGAGTGCTGCAACGGCTCACCTACACCGCCGGACTGGTCGCGATCGTGCTGCTGGTGTTGCCGTTCATGCCGTTCATCGGTGATGAGATCAACGGTGCCCGCATCTGGATCTTCGTGGCCGGCTTCAGCCTCCAGCCCGGCGAGGTCGCCAAGGTGTTGTTGGTGATCATGTTCGCCGGCTATCTCGTACTCCACCGTGATGCGTTGGCGCTCGCCGGTCGGCGGGTGCTCTTCGTGGATCTGCCGCGAGGCCGTGACCTCGGCCCGATCATCGCGATGTTCGGCATCTCGATGATGATCCTGGTGCTGCAGAACGACCTGGGGTCCTCGCTGCTCTTCTTCGGCCTCTTCCTCATCATGCTCTACGTCGCCACCGAGCGTCCGGGTTGGCTGGTGGTGGGTGCGCTGCTCTTCGCTGCTGGTGCCTTCGCGGCCTATACCTTCGTCGGCAACGTGCAGAATCGCTTCAACTTCTGGCTGCACCCCATGGACTATTTCGAGTCGTCCCCAGGCAGTGGCCAGCTGGTCGAGGCGATGTTCGGGATGGGCTGGGGCGGCCTGATCGGTCGCGGCCTGGGCAACGGCTTCCCCGACCGGGTGGCCTACGCCCAATCCGACTTCATCCTCTCCACCATTGGCGAGGAGTTGGGTCTCACTGCGGTGATGGCGGTCATTGTCTGTTACGGCCTCATCGTCGAGCGGGCGCTGCGCATCGCCCTGATCTCGCGCGACGGCTTCGGCAAGTTGCTTGCGGTGGGTTTCGGGGCCGTCTTCGCGATCCAGGTCTTCGTCGTCATCGGCGGCGTCACCGGCCTCATTCCGCTCACCGGCCTCACCACCCCGTTCCTGTCCTACGGAGGGTCCTCCCTGGTGGCCAACTGGGTCGTCATTGCCATGCTGCTGCGTATCTCCGACCAGGCCAGACGCCCAGCCCCACGCCTCGACCCTGTCGATGAATCCGTTGCCGACAGCGAACACACCCAGGTGGTGAAACTGCGATGAACAAGCCGATCCGCGTGGTCGCGGTCTTCTCCCTGCTCCTTTTCGTGGCGTTGCTGATGAACTCCACCTACCTGATGTACTTCCGCTCCGCCGACCTCGCCAAGGACGCCAACAATCGCCGCGTCATCAACGCTGTCTACTCCCGCGAACGTGGGGCGATCCTGGTCGGCAAGGAGGCCGTCGCCCGGAGCGTGCCGTCCAAGGACAAATACAGATTTCAGCGGACCTACGCCCAGCCGTTCAAGTACGCCCCCCTCACCGGCTACTTCTCCTTCTTCAGCCAGACGGGCGTCGAACGCTCGCAGAATGATGTCCTGTCCGGTGACGACTCCCGGCTCTTCGTCACCCGTCTCATCGACCTGCTGAGCAACAGCGACCCGGCTGGCGGCAACGTGCAGCTGACCGTCAACGCCAAGGCCCAGGACGCGGCGTGGGACGGACTCGAGGCCCTGCCGGGAGAGGCCCAGGGCGCGGTGGTGGCCCTCGAGCCGAACACTGGGCGCGTGCTGGCGATGGCCTCGACTCCCACCTTCGACCCCAACAACATGGCCTCCCACGACCTCAGCGACGTGGGCGACGTCTACGATCGGCTCCTCGGAAACCCTGCCGCGCCGCTCACGAATCGCGCGATCGGCACCACGTTGCCCCCGGGGTCGACCTTCAAACTGGTCACCGCGGCCGCCGCGATCGAGTCGGGCAACTACGACGCCGACACGATGGTGCCGGGTGGCTACGAGTTCCAGCTGCCGCAGTCCACCGTGAAGATCCCCAATCACGACGGGGGCAACTGCGATGGCAAACGGATCACACTCACCCACGCCATGCAGGTCTCGTGCAACGTCACCTTCCTCAGCCTGGCCAACGAGCTCGGCAACGAGGCGATGGCCGACCAGGCCGAGGCGTTCGGCTTCAACTCCACCCAGGTCGAGGACCTCGGCGGTCAGGCCAAGTCCCTCTATCCGCGCGACCTGGACCCGCCGCAGACCGCGATGTCGGGTATCGGCCAGTCCAGTGTGACCGCCACTCCCCTCCAGATGGCCATGGTGGTCGCCGCGATCGCCAACGGTGGCGAGGTGATGCGCCCCTACGTCGTCGACGAGGTGCGTGCACCCAACCTGTCGGTGCTGGACAAGACTGATCCACAGACCGTCAGCAACGCCGTCTCCGCCTCGACCGCAGCAGAGCTCACCAAGATGCTCGTCGCCACCGTCGAGAGCGGGACCGCGACCCCGGCGCAGATGGACGGGATCGACGTCGCCGGCAAGACCGGCACCGCCGAGTCATCCGGGGACCGACCGCCGTACGCGTGGTTCGTGTCATTCGCTCCGGCCGACAACCCCAAGGTGGCCGTGGCGGTCATGGTGCAGTCCAGCGAGACCGCGCCCGAGGAGATCGCCGGCGGCAGCCTCGGTGGACCGATCGCCAAGGCCGTGATGGAAGCAGTGATCCGACCGTGAATGACCTCTCCCAGCTCCACCTCTCCGAACGAAAGGGCATTCAGCCATGACGCAGTCCGAGCCGACACTGATCGGCGGCGGCCGATACGAGCTCGGCGAGCCACTGGGACGCGGCGGCATGGCCGACGTGCGCCAGGCCAAGGACCTGCGACTGGGGCGCATCGTGGCCATCAAGCGCCTGCGCACCGACCTGGCCAGCGACTCGACCTTCCAGGCCCGTTTCCGGCGTGAGGCCCAGTCCTCGGCTGCGCTGAACCACCCCTCCATCGTGTCGGTCTACGACACCGGTGAAGAGATGTCCACCGACGGTTCCGGTGTGGCCCAGCCCTACATCGTCATGGAGCGGGTGGAGGGTCGTACCCTGCGCGACATCATCCGAGAGGGCCGCAAGATCCTCCCCGAGCGCGCCCTGGAGATCACCGCTGACGTGCTCTCCGCACTCGACTACAGCCACCGCTCGGGCATCATCCACCGCGACATCAAGCCCGGCAACGTGATGCTCACCCCCACCGGTGACGTCAAGGTGATGGACTTCGGCATCGCCCGCGCGATCTCGGATGCCTCCTCCACGATGACCCAGACCGCGGCCGTGGTCGGGACCGCGCAATATCTCTCCCCCGAGCAGGCGCGCGGCGAGACCGTCGACTCGCGCTCGGACGTCTACTCCACCGGCTGCCTGCTCTACGAACTCCTCACCGGCCGACCGCCCTTCATCGGTGACAGCCCGGTGGCAGTGGCTTACCAGCACGTCCGCGAGCCCGCCTCGCCCCCCTCGGACCACGACGACCAACTCGACGCCGAGATCGACGCCATCGTGATGAAGGCCCTCGCCAAGCGGGTCGAGGAGCGCTACCAGAGCGCCGCAGCCATGAAGGCCGACATCGACCGTTACCTCGCAGGGCACCCGATCCAGGCGCCAGCGGTGGCGCCGCCGGCAGCAACCGCCTACGTCCCCGCCGTCCCGGCCTATGACTCGACCACGACCATGGCCGCTGCTGGTGGGGTTGCGCCGCGCCAGCCGCTCGAGCCGGACCAGCACAGCAACGGCACCCGTACCGGCATGCTCGTGCTGATCGGTTTCGTCGTGGTCGCGCTTCTCGGTCTGGGCTACTGGGGTCTGAACACGTGGCTCTTCGACCCCGCTCCCACGACCCAGCAGGTTCCCAACCTGATGGAACTGACCGAGGATAAAGCGCGGCAGAAGATCGTCGACGCCGGCTTCCGGGTCGGAAAGGTCGATCAGGAGAACTCCGCGTCGGTCGACGCCGACCTGGTCATCCGCCAGGACCCTGCGCGCGATACCTATGCGGAGCCCGATTCCCTCGTCAACATCGTCATCTCGCTGGGCAAGCCCGAGGTGACGGTTCCGGGAGTCATCGGCATGAACAAGGAGGACGCCAGAGCCGCGTTGGAGGCACAGGACCTCAAGGTCCGCTTCAAGGAGGAGGACTCCGACAAGGATGCCGACACGGTGATCAGCACCAGTCCGGCGCCGGGCACTTCCGTGGCCGCCAACGCGACCATCACGGTGGTCTGGTCCGATGGTCCAGAGGAAGTCCCGGATGTCGTGGGGATGAGTCAGGCCAAGGCTGAGAAGATCATCACGAAGGCAGGATTCGTTCCCAAGGTGCTGCTGACGAGCGACACCACTGTGCCTGCTGGCAAGGTCGTGGACCAGAGCCCCTCCGCGGGAACAGCTCCTATCCAGGGCACCACGGTCACGCTCGCCGTCTCGAGTTACGTCGAGCCGACCGAGGAGCCAACAGAAGAACCGCCCTCCTCGCCACCGACGTTGCCCCCCGTGACCCCGGTTCCCACGGAGACACCCGTCCCGACCGAGACGCCGGTTCCGACCGAGACGCCCACCGAGCGGGTCCGCCCGGGCTGACCCGCGGGTAGGAGATTCCGGCTGGTGACTCAGGACGGGATGGCTCAGGCGGGGACAGCTCAGGCGGGGATGGGCGTGGCCCACGCGAGGTCGAGCAGACCTTCGTAGGCCGGGGCTTGTGCCTGAGCGATCTCGTCCATCGTCCATCCGACACCTCCGCCGGGAATCAGGGTGTATTCCCGGTAGGTCTCGAGGATGGGGTCGTCGGTCAGCGACGCAGTCATGTCATCGATGTCGCCGATCCCGACAACCACGTAGGGAGGGGCGTACGGCAGACCGTGCAGGGTCACCTGGTTTCCCTCGCACTTGATGCCGGTGGTGGAGATGAGTCGCTGTCCCTGGATCGTGACGGCTACCGCGCCCGCCTCCCACAGGGCGTTGGCGACCGCCTGGATGTCCTGCTGATGCACGACGAGGTCATTGGGGTCGCCGTCGTAGTCCAGTCGAGCCTCCTGGCTGGCGTCGGTGAGGGTGACCTGCACCGCGGGACCGCGCTTCGCGGTCAGCCCGGCCGGGTCCACCACCGTGGCGATCTCGGTCTGCACCCGGTTCACTGATCGGTCGCCGAGCTCGCTACTGAGCGCCTCGACCTGCTCGTTGAGGGCTTGCACCTGCGAGGTGAGGTCGTCGGCTTCCTGACGCTCGGCGCGCACCACCGAGGCGAAATCGGTGAGCCGCCCGCCCGGCAGATTCATCTCGTCGCTCTGCTCGGCACTGACTGCGAACAGACCACCGATCATGAGCACGGTCAACGGGGTCGCCACTCGCCAGTGTCGGCCTCGACCACGCTCATGTTCGGGGCGCTCGTGTGGCAGTGGGGGCATGGCGACTACGCTAACCCCCCGGTGGGCGCCGTGACGCCCTTCTGGGCGTAAAAGCGCGCCGCACACGTCTCGTCAAGACTCCAGGGAGCAGCAGTGTCGAAGCCCAAGGCGGTTCTCGCTGAAGAGAAGCGCGCCCCGCTCTTCTCGGTCCGGTTCGTGGTCTCGCTGCTGCTGATCATCGGCGGCCTCGGCTGGATCGTGTACTACTACGCGACCTTCGGCGGCAGTCCGGCAGTCGCCGGCAAGCCCAAGGCGATCGCCGATCTCGGACTGTGGAACTACGCCATCGGCTTCGGGGCCGTGATGGCTGGCCTGATGCTGGCTGCCCACCCCTCGACCCCTCTGGGCCGTGGCCGCGGCGTCGTGGCCGGCATGCTCGGCTGTTTCCTCGTCGGCCTCGTGTGGATCTGCACCTATTACATCTTCTCCGACGACCTCTCCGCCCTGTGGGTCTTCAACGACCTGAAGCAGTGGAACCTCGTTGTCGGGATCGCCTTCATGGCAGTGGGGTTCAGCTTCGCCACCAAGTGGGAGTAGTTCTTTCGTCACGATGACTCGAGCGGTGCGTGAGGCACCTTCCTGGGGAAGGGAAGGTGTCTCTCGCACCGCTCGAGTCATTTCCCCAGCAGTGGATGAACCTGTGGAGTTACACCGGTGTAGTTATCCACAGGTGAGTGCACAACTGTGGGTAAGAGTCATCCTCAGGACAGCGCCACGACTCGCGCGGCGGTCAGCATCAGGAGAACCAGACCCAGCGCGGCGAGACCGGTCCACTGGATGGTGCTGCGTCGTGCACGCGGTGCGTAGACCAGCAGTGCTGCGACGAGAGCCCCGACCACCAGACCTCCGAGGTGGCCCTGCCACGAGATGTTGGGGATCACGAAGGTGATGAAGAGGTTCACCACGAGCAGCCCGGCAAGACCGCGTAGGTCACTCCCGACCTTGTAGGCCACCACGCCCAGGGCCCCGAAGAGTCCGTAGATCGCGCCGGAGGCTCCGATCGTCAACCCCATCTCCGCAGACAGCCACAGCACCGTGACCGAGCCGGCCAGGCCGGAGAGCAGATAGAGGGCCAGGAAACGGGCCCGACCGAGGACAGCCTCGAGTTGGGGCCCGAGGAAGTAGAGGGCGAGCATGTTGCCCGCGATGTGCCAGAGTTGGACGTGGGTGAACTGACTGGTGAGCAGCTGCCACCAGGCACCGTCCGAGACGCCCATGAGGAACTGTCCGTTGGCCCTGTCGCACATCGATCGCGCCCAGGGGTAGAGGTAGCCGTCACCCGGCGCGCAGGCGCTCTGTGCGCGTAGACCCAGCCGGTCGACGAGGGCGCTGGACGCACCGCCGGTGGCCTTGATCGCCAGCCAGACGACGGCGTTGATCCCCATCAGGACGAAGGTCGTCGACCGTGGGTCGGCGCTCCGCTTTCCACCGAAGCGACCCTGGGCCTGGCGGGTCTCCTTGCTGCCCTGGTGGACGCACTGCGGGCACTGGAAGCCCACGGCCGCATCGCGCATGCAGTCGGGACAGATGGGTCGGTCGCACCGCTGGCAACTGATCCAGGTCTCGCGACCGGGGTGCCGATAGCAGGTCGGCACCCCGGTGGCGGATGGCCCAATGGGCTCGTTGGTCATGAGTGAGAGCCGAGGCTCAGCGCTCGATCGTGACCGACTCGATGGTGACCGGCTCGACCGGTCGGTCCATCGCTGCCGTCGCCGTGGAGCCGATGGCGTCGACGACGTCGCGGCTGGCCTGGTCGGCCACCTCACCGAAGATCGTGTGCTTGCGGTTCAGGTGCGGGGTGGCGCCGAGCGTGACGAAGAACTGCGAGCCGTTGGTGCCGGGCCCGGCGTTCGCCATCGCCAGCAGGTACGGCTTGTCGAAGACGAGCTCGGGGTGGACCTCGTCCTTGAACGTGTAGCCGGGGCCGCCGGTGCCGGTGCCGAGCGGGCACCCGCCCTGGATCATGAAGCCTTCGATGACGCGGTGGAAGCCGAGTCCGTCGTAGTACTTCTCACCGCTACGACCTGCGTCGTCGGTGTAGCTCTTGGTGCCCTCGGCCAGGCCGACGAAGTTGTCGACCGTCTCGGGAGCGTGGTTCGGGAACAGATTGATGACGATGTCGCCCCGGTTGGTCTTCAGGGTCGCCTTCAGGTCAGCCATGGGAAAGCCTCTCGATCGTTGTCTTGTGTGCGCCTCGATCCTGCCACGCAGACCCACCCTTTCCGGACTCCGCGACACCGCCGGGGCTCGGCGACCCACCCACCCGAGTCGCACCTCACCCCGACGGGGCTGGTCCACGTGTGAATGACATGATGAAATGGAGTCACATCTCACTAGGAGGTCACATATGCATTTCGGCCGTAAGAAGACCCTTATTGACCGGGCCCAGGACTATGTCGAGCAGATCTCCGACACCGTGCGCCCACAGATCGAATCCGCCTGGGAGCAGGCCGTGGACAAGACGGGTCCTGCCCTGTCCGATGCACGCGACAAGGCCACCCCGCTGATGGCCGAGGGCCGCGCGCGCGCTGCCGAAGCGGCTTCTGCGGGAGCGGCCATTGCCGCCGAGAGGGCGCATTACGCCGCCGCTCTGGCATCGGAGAAGGCATCCGCCGGACGAGACTTGGCGGCTGCGAAGGTTGCTGGCCTCAAGCCGGAGCCGGAGCCCAAGGGTGGCAAGCTCAAGAAGCTGCTCCTGGTCGGCGGATTGCTGGCGGTCGCCGGCTTCCTCTACACCAAGTTCAAGAGCTCGCAGAACGACAGCTCCAACTGGCAGTCGTCCTACGTCCCCACCCCGCCCCCCGCGCCGAAGCCGGCGCCGGTCCCTTCCCCGCCGAAGGCCAGCACCGATTCGGCTGACACACCCACCTCCGACGACACCGGCGGTGGCGCACCGGGCGAAGCCCTGAGCGACTCCGTCGAGGAGCCGAAGAAGGCGACGACGCCGGACCAGCCGGCCGACGTCATCGACATCGACGACGTGCCCAAGGACCCGAAGTCCTGACCCGTTCGTGAGGCCTGCATCCTGACCCGCCGGAGATCATCTGGCGGGTCAGTGGCTTGTCAGGAGTCGCCGGAACGGTTGCCGTCGATCCAGTCGTCCATGTGTCGCCACCATTCGAAGAGCCACTCGATCCTGGCCTCTCGATCGTCCGGGATCTCCGATCGTGGGACCTCCCACCACCGCATCGTGATCTGTTTGTCCATCGGCAGTTCGCGCCACAGGTCGTTGACGGTGTGCAGGTGATCGAGGCCGGTATGCACGACCATCAGCACGTCGGCATCGGGGGCAGCGTCCAGCGCCGCCATCACCCCGCCAGGACGCGGCGCCAGTACGTGAGTCATGTCTTCGGCGAGGACAGCCATCCGCTCCAGTCCGAGACTGCGCAGCCGAGCGATCGCCCGCTCACGTCGGGCCGGGGTGAAGTTTCCACCCTCGGGGAAGATGACGAACGCGTCGTCGGCGTCCAGACCGGTGGCCAGTGTCGCGATCTGAGCCTCCAGATCCTCCCCGGCCAGTGGGTTCGGAGAGATGGAACGAGCGGGAATCCTGCGCAGGATCACGTCGATCACGGGGTCCCACGCGAGCGTGCTCTTCAGGACCACGCGTGGCTCGCGGTGATACCAGTGCAGCAGGGCGTACATCAGGATGAGGGAGTCGCCGGGTCCGGCATGGCGACACATCACCAGCACCGGACGTTCGGGATTCCTGCTCGGGTGCGGACCATCGGTGTGGATCTGCAGTGCGAGGACGCGCCGCGCTTCGCGGAAGAACACGACGAGCGTGCCCTGGACGAGGTCGTAGTGGATGCCGGCGAAATAGGGGGAGCGGATCTTCCACCCCAGGCCGCTCGCCAGCCACAACCCCAACAGGACTCCCAGCAGGATGCTCTCGAGAGTGAGATAGAGGAGAACGACCCAGAAGAGTCGCAGCGCGCGCAAGTGACCCGGCAGGATCGGGGAGAGCGCCGCGGCGCCCACCACCCACAGGGGCAGGGTCACCCATATCGCCACCGTCAGCGTGATGACCGCCGGTGCCACCACCAGCCGTCGCACCACCCAGACGAGGGTCGGGCTCACCCCACCTGCTCGAGGTAGTCCCGCGACACGGCATAGGTGGCATCGATGCGCTGCTGCACTGCATCGAAATCACGGTGCGAGCGCATCGAGTCGTCACGGGCCGACGTGCCGCCGGTCGGGAGGACGTGGGCCTCCACGCCGTCGGGGATGGTGGCCATGTCACGCGTGAAACGGTGTCGGCGGGCGACCTCGAAACTGACCCGCGCCACCTGCCACGGTCGCGTGGGCGCCTTCAGCGGTCGGTCGATCCGGCCGACCTGGAGGACGAAGATCCGCTCGGCGCCGAGCTCGACGGCCCGACCGACCGGGATCGAGTTGACCAGTCCACCGTCGAGGAAGTGCTCGACACCGTGACTCGTCTCCACGCGCGCCGGCGGCAGCAGACCGGGCACTGCCGCGCTGGCCAGGATGGCTGGCACGATGTTTCCACTGGTGAACCAGTGCTCAGCCGCCCGCTCGATGCTGGCCGCACAGGCCTGGAAGGTCACCGGGAGTTGTTCGAAAGTGGTCTCGCCGAACTCCTGCTCCAGTCGCTGACGCAGCGGCCGCGGGGAGTAGATGTGGGTGCCGGTGGAGATGGCACGGCGTACGGTCCGCAGGGGTCGGTCGCCGTAGACGTCGCGATTCTGGGCCGTGGCCACCCACAGCTCGGTGAGCCGGTCGATCACCTCGGGATGCGGGTGCCGCGCCACCATGGCGCCGTTGAGCGCGCCCACACTGGTGCCCAGCACCAGGTCGGGGATGATGTCGCGCTCCAGCAGGGCACGCAGCATGCCGACCTCGACCGCGCCCAGCACTCCGCCGCCACCGAGTACGAATGCTGTCCTCACGCGGCGACTCTAGACCTCTCAGGCGAGGTCGGGGTGCTCAGCGCGCACGCGTGCGGTGGCGCGGTGCTCGGCCCAGAAGGAGAGGACCGGGATGGTGCCGCACACCAACGTGACGAGGGTGAACGGCAGGTCCCACCGCGCCCGGCGCGAGAGCAGGAAGGCGCTGAAGAGGAAGATCATGTAGAGCCAGCCGTGGGCAACGCCGAGGTAGGTGGTGATGGCCTCGCCGAACTTGTTGGCATCGGAGCCGGTCATGACCCAGGTCGGGGTGCTGTCGAAGATGCCCCACATGGGGGCACCGTCGAAGTTGGCCAGTGGGACGCCCACCAGGCAGAGCACGATGAGCAGAACGCCGACGATCGAGGCCATGACCCGGTAGGCGGTGAGGTTGCGTGACACGTCCGTCAACCTATCCGGCACTTGGTGGGAACTACTCGGTGGCGGGTGGGGAGGGGGGGTCGGTGGGGTGGTCGGAGGAGGGGTCGGTGGACGTGGCGTCGCGACGCCAACGCCACCAGATGAAGGCAGCGAAGGCCCCGAAGATCCACCATTCCACGGCATAGAGCAGGTTGCGCAGCGCCGTGAACCGATCGGCGCGAGGGAGCGAGGCGAGCTCGGCCGTCTCCAGATCG
Source organism: Propionibacteriales bacterium (assembly GCA_038242265.1). Classification (GTDB taxonomy): domain Bacteria; phylum Actinomycetota; class Actinomycetes; order Propionibacteriales; family Nocardioidaceae; genus Nocardioides. Next base: position 50,965 of record JBBSSH010000013.1, on the reverse strand, counting down.
CCTACTCCGGGGGTCCGGGAGAGGTCGGCCACGACGTAGGCGGAGTAGAGGTCGCGGTCCACCCGCTGCACGGCGTCGGCGACCCGGATCTCGGGGAACACGTCGTCACTCGCGTCGTCGTCGGTGACGAGCCCGCCCTCGGGGGGTTGTATCCAGCCGACGACATCGGCCGAGCCGGTGACGTCCAGCAGTGCGTCGCTCGGCTCAGGGGCCCACCCGCGAACCACGAGCACCGCAGCGTCACCCAGGGCCAGCGGGTTCACCGCCCAGAAGCCTTCGCGACCTTCGTACTCTCGCCCCGAGACCCAGAAGCCACCGTCGAGCCAAGTTCCGCCCAGCTCGACCGGCCTGCCGAGATCGGGCGCGGGGAAGGGGTCGTCGTTGCCCATCAGGTCGGTCAGTGGCACCGGGGTCATGGCGGTGAGGTCCATGGCCTCGGCCGTGCGTCGCGCCTGCCAGGCGCCGTACTGCCAGAAGCCGAGGCTGACGGCAATTCCCACCAGCACCAGGGCGATGAGTGCACCACCCACGTCGCCGAGCAGGGTCGGTCGACGTGGAGCATGTGTCGGACGCTGTTCCCTGCCGGTTTCACCCACCTGCACAGTCTCCTGCATCACCCTGAGCCGGCCGCCGGTCGGTAGTCCACAACACTTTGGTTGTGCGGGATCACCGAAGGAAGCGGAAACGTTGTGGACTACCGAGGGGTGGAAATTGTCGCCCGGTGCCGGTTGAAGAGCGCCAGCGCGGCCAACGAGGGGGCGTCCTTGAAGCGCCCGTCCGCCACCATCTCCCACAACTCGTCCTCGCTGACCCAGCGGCTGATCAGTCCGTGCTCGGACTCCTCGAGCGCCTGGTCGCCCGCGATGAGATCGGTCGCCAGGATGACGTGGAAACCCTGGTCGCAATAGCCGTACGCCTCGAAGAGATGCCCGAGCATCACCATGGACTCCGCCTGCAGGCCGGTCTCCTCAGCGAGCTCACCGCGGGCCAGCACCAGGGGATCGACTCCGGGCTCGTCCTCCCACGATCCTTGGGGAAACTCCCAGTAGCGGCCCTTCACCGGATAGCGATACTGCTCGACGAGGTGGAAACCGCCGCGCTCGAACGGCACCACGAGCGCGAAGTCCGGCTTCTCGACGACGCCGAAGATGCCCTCGTGGCCGTCCGGGCGACGTGTCTTGTCCTCCCGCACACTCATCCAGCGGTTGGCGTAGACGACAGTGGACTCGGTGGCGACAAGTTCGGGTTCGCTGGGGTCAGTCACGTCGGGAACCTAGCAGCGACGTCATGTCAGCGGTGGAGCACGACCTTCAGCGCCCGGGTCTCGGCCGCGCGAGCGAAAGTGTCGTAGGCGTCCATCATCTCGTCGAGCTTGAAGTGGTGCGTGGCGAACTTCTCGGCCGCCAACGTGTGCTGCGCCACCAACTTGAGCAGCATCGACGTGGTCGATGTACTGACCAGACCTGTGGTGATCGTCAGGTCCATGATCCACAGGTCCTGCAGGGCAAGTTCGACGGGCGCCCCGTGCACGCCGACGTTGGCGATCGAGCCGCCGGGTCGCACGATCGCGGTGCAGGCGTGGAAGGTGTCCGGGATGCCGACAGCCTCGATGGCCACGTCGACGCCGAGGCCGTCGGTCATGCCCATGACCTGCTCGGTCCAATCCCCGTCGGCGCTGTTGACGGTGTCGGTCGCACCGAAGGTCTTCGCCTGCTCGAGCCGGCGGGGGTCGAGGTCGAGCGCGATCACTCGCGCGGCGCCGTAGAGCCCGGCAGTCATGATCGCGGCCAGACCCACCGGACCTGCACCCACCACAGCCACCACGTCGCCAGGCTTCACGCGGCCGTAGCGCACACCGATCTCGAAGCCCGTGGGGAGGATGTCGGAGAGCATGACCGCAGCCTCATCGCTGACACCCTCGGGCACCTGGTACAGCGAATTGTCACCGAAGGGGACCCGGACATACTCCGCCTGGGTGCCGTCGATGAGGTGACCGAAGATCCAGCCGATGCCACTGGCGCCCTCGTCAGCGAGGCAGTGGGCGTACAGGCCCTGGTGGCAGTACGAGCAGGAGCCGCAGGCGCTGACACAGGAGATGATCACCCGATCGCCGACAGCAACCGTGGCGACGGCCGACCCGACCTCCGTGACCGTACCGACGCCCTCATGGCCGAGGATCCGGCCCTCGGTCACGGCAGGGACGTCGCCCTTGAGGATGTGCAGGTCAGTGCCGCAGATCGTCGTGGTGTCGATCTGCACAAGCACGTCGGTCGGGTGAATGAGGACCGGGTCGGGAACCTCTCCCCAGGTCTTCTGTCCGGGACCGTGGTAGACGAGCGCCTTCATCAGTGTTCCCTCCATCGAGATGACCCGGGGAATCCGGTATTCGTCTCCACCATCTCGCCGGGGATATGCGGGCCCCAAGGGCCATAGGTCCCACTGGGGACTTGACCTTGACCTTGGGGCAAGGCCCACGATCGACTCACCGGCGACGAAGGTCCCGGACACGAGAGGAACGACGATGCTCACGATTGGCGAGTTCGCCCGGACCACGGGGCTGAGCGCCAAGGCGCTGCGTCTCTACGACGACCTGGGGCTGCTCGCGCCCGCCGAGGTGGACCCGCGCAGCGGCTACCGCTACTACGTACCGGAGCAGGTCGACCGGGCCCGCCTCATAGCGCGGCTGCGTTCGGCCGGCGTGCCACTGCCCCGTATCACGTCGATCGTCGAGGCCGACACCCGCGAGATCGCCGCAGCCGAGCTGCTGTCGTACTGGCGACAGGTCGAGGCGGACACCGCGTCGGCCCGCAACATCGTCGGCTCTCTCGTGGCCCAGATGAGAGGAAATGACTTCACCATGAACACCACTGGCATCACGATCCGCTCCGCCCACCGCGCAGGACGGGGTGGGCGTACGAGCCAACTTGATGCGCTGTACCCCCGGGACCACCGACTCGCGGCCCAGCTCACCGGCCAGCGCCTGTTCGCGGTGGCCGACGGCTTCGGCACCGACGACGGCGTCGCAGGCGCCGCGATCGACGCCCTCGCAGACCTCGACGGCGCCCATCCCCACCATGACCCCCTCGACGCGCTCGATGCCGCTGTGAGCACCGCCGCCGGAACGATCACCGGCAGACACCACGACGACGCAGGCACCACCCTCACCGCGCTGCTCCTGCTGGCAGACCGCGCACTGCTCGCCCATGTCGGCGACTCCCGCGCCTATCTGGTGCGGGGGCGTAGCGTCGAGCAACTGACCCGCGACCACACGATGGTCCAGGCGCTGGTCGATGAGGGACGGCTCACCGACGAGGAGGCGTGGGCCGATCCGAACCGAGCGCTGCTCAACCGCGCCCTGGGCCACCCGGCTGCTTCGGCGCCTGATCTGTCGGTGCATGCTGTGGAGTCGGGGGACCGATTCGTGCTCACCACCGATGGTGTCCACGGCGTGCTCGAGGCCCAGCAACTGGTTGACCTACTGCTCGCGACGGGCGGTCCCGACGCTGTCGCCGGAGCGGTGGAGGACGTCGTCGTGTCGGCCGGCGCGCCAGACAACTACGCGATCGTCATCGTCGACCTGTGAGGTGCGGCGCGGTGAGTCACTATTCCTGGGTCACCACGACCAGTGTCCGGACGCGAGAGCGCGCCACCGACAACGCACGGCGGGCGGTGTGCGGGTCCAGCGGCCCCAGGCTCTCATCGATGATCAGCACCGACGGCTGGGCCAGCAGTGCTCGGGCCAGCCCGACGAGCGCACGTTCGCCGTTCGACAACTGCCACCCCGTCTCACCGACGACCTGGGCCAACCCTGCTGGCATCCGCTCCAACAGCGGATGCAGACCGAGCTCGCCGCACAGGTCCCACGCCTCCTGGGTGTCGTCCTCGGTGCCTGGCCAGCCGCGTGCCAGCAGCAGGTTGAACAGCAACGGCGCCAGCAGGATGTGGTCATCGCTGAACTGCGGAGCGAGGGCGGCGCGGCCGCACACCTGACCCGTGGAGACGGGGCGCAAGCCGGCCAGGGCTTCGGCGAGCGTCGACTTGCCGGAGCCGGACGCCCCGCTGAGCAGCACCTGGTCGCCGTCCCTGAGTGACACGCTCGCGGCGACGAGAATGTCGCTCTCTCCCCTGCGCACCGTGACGCCCTCCGCCGTCAGGACGGCACCCGTGGGCGGGTGATGCGCCGGTGGGACGTACGGCCGGGGCCGCAGCAGGCTGACCAGTTCGCGCAGCGCCACGCCCGCGCTGGTCAGCCCGAGGCCCGCCACGCCAGCGCGACGCAATCCCGCAGAAGCCAGCAGCATCCCGCCGATCGCCGTGGCGAGTTGGGTGCTCGATGCGCCGTTGCCGAACAACGTCACCGCCAACACGGCCAGGGCGACGACCTGCCAGAGCCTGGCGGGCCCGACGGTCAACCATGCCGTCGTCCGGTCTGCAGCGGCACCGGCCCGCTCGTACGCCCCGAGCCGGGGATCTGCCCCCCGCGCGGCCTGGACCCGCCGGGTACGCGCCCCGGCTAGGTCCTCCAGCAGCCGGCCGGTGTGCAGCAGCCGCAGGTCGGTCTCGGCGACCAGTCTTCGCACGTGCAGGCTGACCAGCAGGCCGGTACCCAGCACCGTCAGCAGCAACAACCCCGCCAGTGGCCGCCCTACCGGGTTCGCCAGCAGCACCGCGGCGGCACCGATGACTTCGGCAGCAGCCACCAGCCCCTGGAGCCCACCCGTGGCGGCCAGCCCCGCCACCGGCTCCATCTCCATGATGCGGCCCAGCAACCGGCCGGCTCCCTCGCGCCGGACGAGTTCTGGCTCGACGCCGAATGCGCCCTGCAGCAGGCGTCGGCGCAGGACCCGGGACGCTTCGGTGGCGAAGCGACCCTCCAGCCACGTCCCCAGCGCAGCCAGCCCGGCGGCCAGTCCGACCAACGCAGCCCACGGGGCCAGCCTCCCGACCGAGACATCGCCGTCGGTGACGGCTCGACCGATCACCCACCAGGAGGAGATAAAGGCCGCGAGCCGGCCCACCTGCACGACCGCGTACGCCACGAGCAGGCCGATCGCAGCCCGCAGCGGAAGCCCGACCGGCTTCGCCGCGTGCGTAGTCGCTCGGGGGTTCGTCCCTGTCGTCCCTGTCGCCCCTGTCGTCTTCGCTGCGGAAACGACGCCGGGACCGGCTGCCGGTTCGCCCGCTCGTTCGGTGGCTTCCTCGTGCACGGAGCCATCGATGACTGACATCCTGCGCCATCCGTCGCCGTCGTCGAGGTCGGCCCGCAGTGCCTGCTCGGCCGCCAGCATCGAACGGAATCGGGATCCCTCCCTCGCGGCCAGTTCGGCCGGCACACCGTCCTCGACGATCCGGCCCTGATCGACGACCAGGACCCGGCCGAAGCTCGCCGCGTCGCGCAGGTCATGGGTGGCGCACAGCAGCGTCGCACCCGACCAGTGCCGTCGAGCCCGGCCCAGCAGCCGCGTCCGTTGGCCACGGTCGAGTCCGCGCAACGCCTCGTCCAGCACGACCAGCCGTACGTCCTGCTGCGCCAACGCCCGCGCCAGCCGTACGCGCTGGGCTTCACCGCCGGACAGCAGACCGCCGTCGTCGCCGAGCGCAGCCTCACGCAGTCTCGCCGCGACGGTGGTCAGTTCGGCCGACGTGAGCGCCTCACCGATGACCGCGGACGACACACGGCCCTGACCCACGTTCTCGGCCAGCGAGGAGTTCCACACCCGTACCTGCGGATCGACCCAGGCCACCCCGGGCCAGAGCCGCTCTGCGACCGCACGGTCCAACGGCTCGTCATCGACCAGCACTGTGCCGCTGCTGGGTCGCTGCAGACCCAGCAGGACTGCCATCAGTGTCGACTTGCCCGAGCCGGAGGCGCCCACGATCGCGATGTGCTCGCCGCCGGCCACGTCGAGATCGACGTCCTGGAGGACGGGTCGACCCGCGGCAACCGCACTCACCGACTGCAGTTGCAACCGAACGGGACGGGTCACGCCCTCTCCTGCGGCGCCAGCACCCTCCACGGCACCCTCTTCCACGGGAGCATCCAAGGGCTCGGCCAGTCGCATGGCGAGTGCGCGCAGACTGGGCCACTGCTGGGCGAGCAGCGCGAGCCGCTCACCGATCAGCGGCAGTCCGAGGGCCCACAGGATCAGCAGGAGCCGGCTGGCCGGTCGGTCGATGTCCGGGAGCGCGGTCACCACGATGGCGATCGCGAGCACGGCGCCGAGCCCGCCCTGGAGCACTGCCGCGCCGGTACGGATACGACCCAGGCCCAGCGCGGCTGAGCGCCAGGAGCCCATCCGTTCGTCGTGGACGCTCGACAACGCGGTGGCGCCACCGAGGGAACGCACCGGATGGACCGCCAGGACTGCGTCGAGCTCGAGGTGCGCCAGCGCCGCGGCATGCTCACGGTGACGCTGCTCGCGCTCGCGCAATGGCAGTTGGACGGCTCCGGCCGCCACACCCACGAGCACGGTGGCGAGCAGCACCAGCGGCGCGACCGGCGGGTGCAGGACCACCAGCGCCACGGCAAGTACGAGCAGCTCGACCGCTGCCGTCGCGCCCTGTCCCAGCAGCAGCGGGAGCGTGCGGAGTTCGTGCAGGACATGCGCACGCCCGGCCATGTCGGAGGAGGGACGCGAGCGCAGGAAGCGGTCGGGCAGGAGAGGCAGGTGGACGGCGAGCAGCGCCCGCAGTCCGTGCTCCAGCCGGCGACCAAGTCTCAGGACCCGGGCCGCCAGTCCTGCCTCGACCACAGCCAGCACAGTGGCCAGACCGAGCGCGGTCAGGATGGCGCGTAGCGGGTCAGCGTCGTCGAGCGCCCCACGCAGCACGACCGTCTCCGCGACGACCAGCGAGCCGGCCAGCACCACCAGGACGAGCAGTCCGGCCCACGGCAACCGCCCGGAGGCGCGTACGGCATCCAACAACCGCGCAGCCGGGCGAGCCGGTGGCGCACTCAGTGCCGCCTGCAGTTCGAGGGGCAGCGTGCTGGGGTCCGGGGGATCGGCAGCCCGACCGCGTACGCGGAGCAACACCGCCCCCCGGAGCAGGACCTGCGGTTCGCTGTCCCGCGAAGAGCTGTCCCCGGTGCACTCGAGCGGCCGGGCGAACCATGCCTGCTCCGGCAGCGAGTTCGGGTCGGACAGCAGCGCGTCCAACCGTTGATCCACGTCGCGCGCAGGCCCCCGTCGTGGTCCTCGACCCGAAGCCAGGTCGCGCACCGCCGCATCGAGGGCAGCCAGGCTGCGCCAGTCCGCTGCCTGTGTCAGGCGTCGCTCGATCTGCCCCTCATCAAGTCCGAGTCGACGCATCCGCCGGTGCAGTCCGGCGCGGAAGGAGTCGCCCGTCGCGTACGCCGCCCACGCCGAGGCGGGCACGCTCTGTTCATGGACATAGAGCATGTGCTCGAGCACACTGGCTCGCATCAGCATCCGCCCGGATGCCGGGTTCATCACCCAGACGTGGGCGCCGACACGACGCCACCCGACGACGAAGTGCGGCATGCCGGTCGGCAACAACACCACCAGAAGGGCCGGCAGTTGGTCGTGCATCACGTGGTCGACCGGGAGCATCAGTTGGGAGCAGTCCAGCCCCAGTCCCCTGGCGGTCACCTCGAGGGCATTGATCGAGGTGCCGTCCACGTCGGTACGACAGGCCTCACGCAGGCCGCCGTAGCCCACCTCCAGATCAAAGCCAGCCATTAGCGAACGCAGCGCTGCCGGACCGCAGTCCATGGCGGAGGTCTGCACCGTTTCCGGGACGAGCCACCGGCCCCTGCTCATGGGCGGCACCGCCACGTGAGGTGCCGCCATGTCAGGCGCCTGCCCGCTGTCGCGCGACGATCAGGAAGGGGTGGTCGGCGACGACATTGCCCTCCAGCACGGCCACCGCCCGACGGGCAAAGGTGCGTGCGGTCCCCGGATCGCCCTGATCGGCAGCGAGGCGGCCGAGATTGAGCAGGGTGGGGGCCAACTCGGGGTGGTCGGGACCCAGCGCGGCCTGCCGGGAGGTGAGGCCTTCCGCGTACGCCTGCGCGGCTCCCTCGAGATCGCCCGCGCGATGCAAGGCTGCGCCGAGCGTGGTCTGCGCGATGGCGACCTCGACGTGCTGCGGGCCGAGCAGTGTCGTGAAGTCGGCAGCGGCGCGGTGCAGGAGGCCGATGGCCTCCTCGTGCCGGCCACGTTCGGACAGGATCGACCCGAGCTGACCGCGATCGGCCGCAGCCCCCGCCTCGTCGGCCCCCTCGTGCAGGGTGAGCGCCTCGCGGGTGTGCATCTCGGCCGTTGCCATGTCGCCCCGGGTATGGGCCAGGCCGCCCAGGTTGTGGTGCAGGCAGGCAAGCATCTGCTCATCACCACCACGAGCCCGAAGGATCTCCAGCGCCCGGCCGTAGTGAGAGGAGGCGAGCTCGACCTCACCGGTGAACTTGGCGGTGATCCCGATGCAGTTGTGCAGCAGGAGAGCCTCGACGTCATGCTCGTCGAAATGTTCGCGGACCTCGTCCAACGCCTCGGTGAAGGCCTGGCGAGCAGCGAGGCGGTCACCGGCGAGCATGAACGCCTCGCCCAGCGTACGACGGCAGATGACCCGATCACGGCCGGGCGCGGCGAGGTCAACCGCGGAGGTGGCGAGAAGAATGGCTTCGGTCGTATCCGCCCCAACCATGCACTCTCGTGCCCGGTCCAGCAGAGTCGCCGGGGTGTCGGTGGTCACGATCGCATCCTCCTCGCTGCTCGCTCGATGTGGACGGTCAGCGGACCACGCCCTCGGCGTGCTGCAGGACGACGCCCGGGCCGCCCGCCGTCAGGTCCGACGCGACAGTGATGCCCTCGGCGTGGTTCAAGAACTTGCCACCGGCGGTGAGGTCGGTGGCGATGATGACGCCCTCGGCGTGGTTCAGGCTCCGTCCACCGGCCTTGACGTCAGACTTCACGACGACGCCCTCGGCGTGGTTCAGGCTCCAGCCACCGGCCTGCACGTCAGACTCGACGACGACGCCCTCGGCGTGCTGCAAGGTGCGCCCACCGGCGGCGAGGTCGGTGGAGACGGCCACACCGGTGGAGGTGGCGGGACCGGTGGTGGTCTGAGTGGTGGTGTGCTGTGTGGTGGTCATGATGTCTCCCTGGTTTCGGATCGGCTGATGGGAGCAACTCTGCCCAGCCGAGCCGCCCGGCGCATGAGGGATCAACCCCCACATTCTGTCGTGGGGGGTCCGCGTCCGGACATGGCCGGATTCGACCACTGCCAGCAGCAGCGATAGTCCTCCAGCATCTTCGAAGAAGCCAAAACCGTTTGGCGGTCAGGCACGACGAAGAGGAAGACCCACATGATCCGACCCCGCGCACGTGCACTAGCCAACATTCCTGTACTCGTCATGCTTTCACTTGGCGCCATCGCCGCGGCCGGTACGGCCACGGTGCAAGGGATCACCAACGAAGTCGCCCCAAGCGGCACAAACAGCCAGGCCTCTGGGACGACCGTCCCCCAGAACTGGGGCTGGGAATAGATCTGAATGCACCTCCTGGCAGTACGAATAAAACCCCCGCCGGATGTCGACATGGCTTCCGTGGTCGCCGCGATCCGACAGATCCCTTGTGTCAGATTTGCGGACCTGCACGAGGAGAATGACGCTTGGTTGGCCAGCATCTTCTTTGTTGATGCCGACCAGGGTCTGCTCGAGGTTCAGAAAGCACTTGCCGCACTGTTGGCCGGCAAAGGTTCCCGCATCGAGATCGAGGTATTGCCCTTCGACGAGCGCTTCGAGGGGTAGGCGATGTGCCATCCGTCTGCCCGTGTACTGCGGTTCGCATTGCAAATTCTTTGTCGGGCCGCCGAGCAGCGCCATGATCCGCACATCTAGATGAGATCGTCAGGCCTCAACCAGCCGCGGTCCATGGCGCGGGCAGCGGTCTGAAATCTGCTACCAGCTCCCAGCCGGCGCGAAAGCCCGTCACTCATTCGGCGTACGGTGCGCTCAGAGACGCCCAGCGCGCGTGCCACCGCGACGTCGGTGGCCCCTCGGGCCCACAATCGCAGCGCCTCGTACTCCTGGGTGTTCGGCTCGTCGGGTGCTGGTCGGATCTCCCTTGGACCGAGCGTCCGCCCCGAGACCCACGTCGCCAAGAACAGGCTGACCAGGCCGGAGACCAGGCCGCGGCCCGTCACGACCAAGGCACCCCGGCCACTGTCCTGGTCGTCGATCGGGAGAACCGCTGTGGACCGATCGACAATGATCAACCGGATCGGCAGGGTCGGCACTGTGCGCACCTGAGCCCCTTGGGCAATCAGCCAACCGGCGTGCTCCACCGATGCGCCGTCGTTGCGGACGCTGTCGAGATAGATTGCCTGCATTCGCACACCACGACTCAACGTCTCTTCGTTGGCCTCTCGGGAATTCTCCAGATTCTGCCGCGACTGCGGACCACCCGGGTTGAAGGACCACACCTCTTCGCGGCAGTTGCGAGCCAGTTCCTTGATCTTCATCCTGATGGCGATCAGGTCGTCATAGCGCTCAATGCCCAGGTCACGGTCGGTGTCCGCTTTCGATTCTCGGGCGGCCAACAGGCTGCTCACCGCGATCCTGCTCTGTTCCAGCCGATGTTTGCGGGCCGCGATCTCGGCCTCTTGGTGCACCACCAGTGCCTGCAGCGCGATTCCTGGGTCGATCAGCCGTGGCCTGGCGTCGCTCGACGCGTCCCACCGCAGCAGCGCCCTGCTCGCCAATACGCTCAATGCCGCCCGCGCACTGTCCTCCACGAGCCCTGCTGACAGCGCAATCTCGGCAAAATCGGCATCTGGCTGGTGGATCAATGCCAGATAGACCCTCTCCGCCTCGTCCCCCAGGCCCAACTGTTCCAGCATTCGGATCCCCCGCACCACCAGTACCAACCCGAGGTCGGCGTCGACCCAGCAGCCTAGCTGTCCACGCTTAGGCATGAGTAGACCGAATTCGGCGAATGACTGCCTTTCCGGTGCCCACGTCGATCGTGACAATGCTCTCTGCCGGGAGGGGAGTCCATTCGGACACATCGATGCCCGACGAGCTCACCATGGTGCCCCCGTCGTGCGTGTTGCGGTAAAACATCTGAAAGTAGGACTCGTGATGTCCCGGCGGCAACTCTGCCTCCGCCCAAGTTCGCAACGGGTTCGCTGCGTGCGAGCTGGCGTGCACGGCAATCAGCGTGTCGGGGGTCAACAACATCGCATTGAGGCTGGCCTTCGGATATAGGTCGCGGATGGTTATCACCGCCCGCTCGACAGCCTCGCTGACGTCGCGATACTGGGTCAGGTGTCGGCGAACGAGCTCGAAATAGAGTCGCGAGTCGGTCATCTCCGCACACAGCGACGTGGAACCGGACACGTGTCCAGCCGCCATGAGGTCGTGCAGCCGCCCGACCGGACTGATGAAACCGTTGTGCGCGAAGGCCAAGCCATCGGCAACGAAGGGATGGTTGTTGCCGACGTTCTTGGACATGCCCTCCGATGCCATCCGCAGATGAAGCAGCGCGGCGGTCGCTGGTCGACGGGTTACATCACTCCTCTGGGCTGGTTCCGTATCTGCCGGCAAGGGACTGCGCCATGACTCCACGCCGGACCCCGAGGGGCTGATCCATGCCGCTCCCCAGCCGTCGGAGTGCAACGCGGCGAGCGAGAAGAACTCTTCGCACCCACGATCTCCAAGCTCGCCGGCCACCCCTTTGCCGGGGGGTGAGACGATACCCAGCAGTCTGCACATGACGGCTCCTGCTCAATCCGAGAGGTGCTCGCTCCACCAGCTGAGAATGACATCGATACGAGCCAGCCGCTGTCGGATGGGGCCAGATCGGGAGAGCTCGTGCCCGCCACCGGGGAAGACCACCAGGTCCGCGCGCTTGCCGCGCAGGCGCATCTCGGTGAAGAGTCGGCGAGCCTGTTCGATGGGAGCGTGCCGGTCTTGGTCGGAGTGCAGCAGCATGATGGGGATGTCGATGTTGTCGACGTGTTCCAGCGGGCTGAACTTGGGCCAGCTGGAGTGGTCGGCTCCCCACAGCGCATAGAGGATGTTGACGCCATCGTCGCTGGTCGACAGATAGCTGTCGAGCGCATAACACCCCCGCTCGCCGAGGGCCGCGGTGTAAAGATCGGTCGTGGCAGCCATCCACGCCGACATGTAGCCGCCGAAGGATCCACCCATGATGCCGACCCGGTCGGCTCTCGCAGGGAAGAACTCCAAGACGTGCCGCAGCAGGGTCTGCAGATCGATGCTGGTCACCGTGGGCAGCGACTCGCGTACGCCGGCCACGTGTTCCTGCCCGTACCCGGCCGAACCGCGTGGATTGCCGATGACGACCAGATATCCGGCGTCACACAGTAGTTGAGCGTCTTCGAAGGAGCCGGGACCGCTCATGGTGTAGCCGAACTGCGTGTACGGGCCGCCCTTCACGACCTGGACCACCGGGTGTGGCCCATCCCCCTCCGGCACGAACACCCAGCCTTCGACCTCGTGAGCATCGGGGGTGGTGACGAGGATCCGCGATGGCGTCCGCAGAGTGGTGGAATCCCGCAGATCATCACCGAAGGCTGTGAGCCGTCGTGTCCCGCGGGAGCCATACACCCAGAGGTCGCCGGCCGAGCCGGGGTCGGCGATGACACACGCGAGGATCGGGGACACCTGGTCGCCGGCGACGTCGAAGCCGTTGACCTGGAAGTCACCCTCGATGACCGTCTCCGGCAGCCCGTCGGAGTCGGTTCCGGTGAAGCGGACCAGCGGAACCCGGCCATGGTCGTCGGCACCGAAGTAGACCCCGTCGCCGAACGGCACGATCGTCTGGCACACGTAGCTCAGGTTGTACCGATCGTGCGAGACCCGACGCGGGTGGGCTTCGGGGGTGGATCCACCGTCCAGGCGGCCGGTATCGACGGCCCACACACCGAAGCTGGCGTAGCCGTCGTTGAATCCGGCCTCGGCAAGCTCCGATCCGGAGAAGTAGACGGTCTTGCTGTCGGCGCCGAATCGGGGGCAGAACACCGAGTAGCCGCCGTCGGTCACCGGTTGCACCCGACCGTCCGACACCGTCACCGTCCACAGGTCGGCCCGTGGTCCGTTGCGACGTCGGTCGTCCTTGGCGCTGACGAAGCAGATCTGTCGGCCGTCGGGTGACCAGTCCACGTCATGGTCGTCGGCGTCGTCGCTGGTCAGTTGCACAGGAACACCGGCACCGGCGACATCGACGACGAACAGGCAGCGGGCGATGCCAGCGGTGTAGCCGACGGCAGGGGAGTAGAAGGTGAGATCAGTGATCCGGACCGTTTCCCTCCGCGACTTCGCCTCGTCGACGATCCGGAATGCGCAGTAGGCGATCCGACAAGAGTCCGGGGCCCAGCAGAACTCGGTGACGCCCCGCTCCTCGTCGGTGACCCGCGTGATTTCGCCATCGGTGATCCGCAGCAGATGGACCTGCGGTCGGCCGCTTTCGTCGGGACGAAGAAAGGCGACCGTAGACCCGTCCGCGGATACCCGGGGCGCGGTATCACTGTCACCGTCGGTCATCCGGGTGATCGTTTCGTCGTCCGACGGACCGCCCCAGATCTGAGCGAGGTTGGAGTCGGTGGCGAGATCTGGCCTCGTCACTGCCACGGCAACGAAGTCGCCAGTGCGAGAGAGTGAGGGCTTGCCGAGGAGCGGCAGCCGCAGGATGTCCTGGGGTTTCATCTTGGGCTTCTTTCAGATTGTTCGGGTGGTGGATCTGGTCGGATGGTCGCCGGAGTCGGGCTGAAGCCGCCGGCTCAGGCGTGTTCGAGACGTTCGCTCTGGCTGCCGGTCCGGCCAGTCGAGTACAGGTGATGCATCGGGTGGCTGGTGCCGTGCATGGACGCCAACACAGCGTCAGCTACTTCTGGCGCCTGGGTGAAACCACCCGTGTTGTGACCCCCAGTGACGACACACCAGCCACCGGCGAGGGTGGGCCGTACGTCGTAGAGCCCCAGGCTGGTCGCGGTCCACGGACGTACGCAATATCTGGGCTGGGCATCCAGCCAGGCCGAGCCGCCGGCAGCGACGTGCGCGTCCGGGAGCAGGTCACGCATCATTTCGTCGACCGATCCTTGAATGACGCGCAACCGCTCGGGATCGATGTTGGCGGTATCCATGCCGGTGAACCCGTAGCCGGATCCGACCATCAGGCTCGCCCGGCCATCGACGTCGCCTACGGTGATGTTGGCGTCCGCCGCCGGCTGTCCCGGGCGCGAGACTTTGACCGACTCGGTCTGACCACCCAGATTGGGCAGCGTGTGCCAGATACCGAGTACCCCAGCGATCTGGCTGCCCAGCCCGAGGTCGCCGAGAAGCCGATTGCCGTAGGCACCCGGAGAGATCACCAGCGAGTCGACACTTTCGGTCACCGAGCCCGCACTGTCCGCACCGGTGAAGCGGACTCCGGCCACCGCGCCGTCCTGGTTGCAATCAATTCCCGTGGCCTCCGTCCGGAAACGCAACTTCGCGCCAGTTCGTTCGAGGAGGTCCAGTGCCACGCCCACGAACCGGTGGATGTCGAGTGTGAAGCCGCGAACGGCAATCCCACCCGCGATCGCACCCACCCGGCCGAGGGCAAACGCGGGAAATCTTTCCCGGATGTCTCCGCTCGAGTACGTCGCGGTGAGGTCCCCGATGCCGCGGTGGCGTTGCACGGCCCGAAGATGGGCCTCCCTCGTGGCGTAGAAGCGCAGGATGCCGCGATTCAGACTGACCCGATCGGCAAGCTCCGGGTGCCGCGCGAAAAGCCGCTCCCACCCGTGCTCGGCGGCACGGTTGAGCTGGTGGATGTCGCTCTCGTACTGACGAGCCAATCCGCTTGGCAGGGCCTCGTAGGACCGGATCCAGTCCTGATCGTGCACGCTGCGCACGCTGTCTTGGCGAACGTCCCACCCGCCGAGTTCCGGGGGTGCCCCGAATATGGAGCCACTCGCCGCGGTCATGCCGCTGTACTGGTCGGCCTCGGTGACGGTGAACATCCGCGCGTTCGCCCCGCCGCGCGTGCATCCGTACTCCTGCCAAGGACGATCCTGCCGAGGGTCGGGCCCGCGGTCGATCAGCTCCACGGCGTGGCCGTTGTCGGCGAGCCTCAGAGCCGTGACCACGTTGATCACCCCGGCACCGATCAAGACGACTTTCCCTGCAGGCACTCGCATCTTCGATCTCCTTAGTTGACTGCGTGCATCGCGGCTGCGGCCATCGGCACTGACACCTCTGCTGCCGCCCCCGCTGGAGGGGCGAAATCGGCGGCCTGGGCTCGCCACAGCACCGAGGGCTGCGCCGGGCCACCGGAGCCGAAGTGACGGATGAAATCGCCGCCGAGGTCACGACGCATCCCCAGGCGGGCCATCACCCGCTGACTTGCGATGTGGTCGGCCACTGTGAAGGCGACGATCTCCTGCATGCCGACACGGGTGAACCCGTCCCGGAGCACAGCAGCAGCTGCCTCGGTGGCGTAGCCCATCCCCCAGACATCTTCGCTAAACCGCCAGCCGATCTCGTCGCACGGGGTGAAGTGGCACTCGAACGCCGGACGGCCGAGCCCGACCGAGCCGATCGGAACAGCCTCTCCGCGGCGACATACGGCGAGCATCCCGTAGCCGAGAGCATCGACTTCGCCGTGCCAACGCTGTACGAGATCGTCGCTGGCGGAAGCCCCCAACGCTCCACCGAGCTGGCGCATCACCCGCTCGGAGCCATGCCACGACCTCGCTGCCGGAAGGTCCCCGCGGCGCCACTGCCTCAGCGACAGCCTCTCGGTCTCGATCGGTGTCATGAACCTGTTGCCTGACGTGGTGACTGACTGGGCTACGGGCTCGTGACCAGTGCGACCTCGTCAAGGGCCCCGTCAAGTGCCCCGTCAGGTGCCCCGACAGGTGCCCCGTCAAGATCCTCGTCGAGGGATCTGTCATGGGCATCGTCAAGGGAATCATCAGTCTGTTGCTCGCTCCGGCGAAGCATTGCGGGGGCCACCACACAGGCACACAGGCAGGCCAGCGTGCCGATTACCAGGTAGGAGGTCTGCGGACCCGCGGCGGCAAGGAGGAACCCACCGACCAGATAGCCCGTCATCGGAGCGGCGTTGGACACCGCCCCGAGCGCGGCAAATGCGCGCCCTCGGTGGGCGTCAGGCACCTCGAGGTTCAAGATCACGTGGAGGTTCGTCGCCATGGTGCCGTTGCCGATGCCGCCGATCAGCCAGGCTGGGATCAGGAGCCACACCGACGACACGAATGCTGCGAGGAGAAGAGCCACCCCCATGAAGATGTAGGCCAGCAGCACCTGCGCACGCGAGGACATTCGCTTGTTCCTGCCGACGGCCATGCTTCCAATGACGAGCCCGACCATCCACGCACTGCCGATCATTCCGTACTGCTGTGCCGTGCCGCCGAGGGTGTCGCGGACCAGGTAGACACCCAGGACGTTGTTGATGCTGACGCAGGTGACGACGACGCCAGTGGCGAGAAGCACGGTCCGGATCAACCGGTCGCGCCACACCGAGTAGTTCGCATTCTCCGCACCACCGGCCGACGCAGCACCGCGGCCGGCGTGCAGCCTGGTGGTGATCAGCATTGCTCCGACGGCGACGAACGCAAAGGTAATGGCGTTGAAGACCAACGCCCACTGAGTGCCGAACGATCCAGCCAGGAAGGCGCCCAGAGCCGGTGCAACCAGCATGCCGGCCATCGCGGAGGTCTGCGAAATCGATGAGGCACGGGTGACGTTGTCGATACCGACCATGCTGCGCGGGAGACCGCCGAAGATCGGGTGGCTGAATGCCAGACCTGCGCTGATGAGGGCGGTCAGGGCCACGACGGCATAGGGGTTGAGCCACGCTGCCATCACCAGGCAGAGGACGACTTGGCTCAGAGCGACCGCCACCAAGATCTTCCGGCTGTCGAAGCGGTCCGACATCCGACCGGTCAGCGGTGCCAACAGCACCCCGGGTGCCGCCGAAGCCACCAGTGTCGCCACGATGAACGCGGTCGGGTAGGAGTTCGCCTGCAGGTAAAGTGTCACTGCCGTCGCCGCGGCGATGTCACCGGCGAACGAAGCAGCGCGCATGCCTGCCAGCAAGTAGAGTTCGCGCCAGCGAGGTGCCTCGCCGTGGGCCGTCAGTGCGAGGGACGCCGGCGCCATTGCTGAAGTAGTCATCGGGTGCTTCCTTTCGGTCCGAGTGCGTCGGCCGTGGGCTGCGAGCTGGGTAGGAGTGCGTCGGCATAACGGTGCGCAGAGGCGGTGTAGCGCGGGAGATGTTCGGCCAGTGCATGCACGAGTCGGACCACGCCCTCTCGTTCACGGCCAAGATCGCTGAGCGCCAGAGCGTGGAAGATGACGACGGCTTCATCGAGACCATCGCCGACGTCGGTGGGCTCGGCGGAGAGGATTTCCACGCTTCGGTCGGACTCACCGAGATTGCGCAACGAACTGGCCATCTGGATGATCGCGCGGCGACGTTCGTAGCCGTCCAGACCAGCGTCGAGGGCACGTTGGTACCCCTGGATCGCAATGTCTGAGCTGCCGGTCGAGTCAAACGCGCACGCAGTGTGGAACTGTCGGATCGTCTCCGGCACGTCAGGGTTCGAGACGAGTTGCTCGATCAGGCCGCGGAAGTCATCCGGTGGCATAGTCGCTACGTCCTGCCAAGCGGCATCAAGATCGTCTTTCCAGGTCATGCGATGCTCCTTTCGGGGAGAAACTGTTGGGGGGCAAGTGGTCGGCGGGGCCGTGGTTCGGGGGCAGTCGCCGACGAGGTCCCTCGGCGGTCAACTCAGCGAAGGCCCCGAGGTAGGTCGGGGCGAGGTTGCAGCGCAACCGCGCGGGTGGGTGGCGATCGAGATGGACGAAGCCGACGTCCGCCGTGGGCAGGCCGCGCCAGCGCGTCGCCCACAGGGTGAGGAAACTCGGGTCGATTCGCTCGTGTCCGACTGGTGTGGCGAAGGCGCTGTGCGCCCACAGGAACCCGATCGCGTCCGCGGCGAGTTCGCGCTCGTGGGAGATGGTGACGCGACCGCCGGGCACGTCGTCCGCAGCGGCGCGCAGCCCAGCCACGATGACGTCGAGGCCGGTCGCCTCGACAAAGGCCGGCCAGTCGGCGGCTCGTGCCGGAAGAACTGCGTGCGCCATCTCGTGGGCGATGAGAGTGCACAGGACGGCACCCGTCTGAATGGCGGGGATCTGCTTCCCGATGAGAGGGGCGCGTAGGAGGGCCCACGGCACCACCACCTTGTTCGTACTCGCCTGGTAGTAGGCGGCAGCAGTGTAGGGAAGTACCCGCCACCGGCTCAGCAGCTCGGGAGCATGTAGCGGGGCCAGTCCCTCCCCGACCGCCCGCGCACGAGCATGTCGGATCATTGCGCAGACCGAGCTCGCTGTCTCGACCGGACGGCGGCTGCCCTGATCGGCCGACACCTGGGCATCCAGCGGCTGAGCACCCAGCTCCACAGCCAGGCTGCTCAGCCGGTCGGAGAGGTGGCGGACGCACGAGTCGCTGAGACCTGTTCCAGAGGCGGCCAGGACATCCACCCACTGCAGGGCGACGCGGCGCAAGTCCTCGACCAGTCTGCTGGCGGAGGCCTCGACCAGGGTGTCGTGGCGTCGGTCGACGTACATCCCGGAGAGCACCTCCGGCGCGGCCGTTTTGACGAATGAGACGAACCGTTGTCGGCGCGGGCGCGGCCCGGCGCTGCCGAGAATACGACCCGCGAAGAATCGTGAATTGCGATGCAGTGCTTCTTCGGACACGAATGGCCCCAGGTCGTAGGCCAGTCGACACACCATCCAGTCGCGCCGAAGGCCTGGAGGTGTGGCCCACCATGCGGACATCCGCCGATCGGTGTCACCCGTCACGTGCATCCGGGTGACACTCTCACCGACCACACGCTCAAGCAGCCGCGGCCAGTCGAACTGGCCATCGAAAGTCTCAGCATCCTCCATCTCAAGATCGGCAAAGGCCCCAGAGACAGCACCATTGGTCCAGAGCAACCGATCGAGCAGCACGACCCGACGCAGTTGCACTTCGCTCAAGTGTGCGCCGATGTGCTCGACCATCGCAGCCATGTGACCGATGTAGGCCGCCATGCAGTCGTCGTCGTCAAAGTCCTCGGGCGGCAGAGGTGCGGGATGCAGCGACGCCAGAACAATCGGCCCTCCCTCATCCACACTCGTGCCGACGTGGATGGGACTGGCGTACCCGGCGCGGGTCGCGTCAGCGAGCACTGACAACAGAGCGTCTTCGTCCCGGGCAGCCTCGATACGCTCGAGATCGACCTGGCACGCTCGCTGCTCCCGGTCCGGATCGAACTCCGTGACGAAGAGCTCGTGAAGTCGGGAGACGACGTGTGCCGGGTCCGACGGCGCCGGCCGCGACGCGACGTACCTCTCGATCATGTCGGTGATCTGACGCTCCTCGTCCTGGCCCAACGCCCGCAGCAGCGATGCAGGCGCTTCCGGATGGGCCGAATGCCAGGATTTGTTGATCCTTTCGAAGAGGTCATCTGCCCCATCATGTGATGAGACACCGTCCGCAGTAGGGAAGAGGTCACACCACTCCTGGAGCGTCGAGGCCACGGCACGCGATGGCACGGCTCATCCCTTCGCTGTCGCAAGGCTGAGCGCACCGAGGCGCGTCAACTGCTTCGCCATCGACATCGCCCTACCCACCGGGACATCCGGGTAGATCTGCCGGCAGGTCAGGACCGCCCGGTCCTGTGCACCGGCGGAGAGGGTGGAGGCGATTGCCTTGGGCAAGGTCACGGTGATCCCTTTGACCCGCACGCGGCACCGATCGTCGGTTTCCTCGATGACCTCGACAGCGCTCGTCTCGACGTGGAAGAGCTGGTTGGTGGAGCAACTGTCGAGGCGCCGCATGTCGGAGAGACTGTCCGGCACCACTGGCGCAAGAGACGTCACCAGGTCATCTCGCAACGAGGCAAGCGCTGCAGCCGGATCAGTCGCAGCAAGCTGCGCCGCGACATCGTGCAAGATCGATGCCAGGTCGTTGAGCATCGATGGCGTCGGCTCAGCGATCAGGGCAGGGAAGCCGCGTTGGCCTTGTGCCGCCATCGACCGGCTGACAATCGCTCCGACGATCTCGTCCCATCCGCGCGGACGGAGCCCGAGCGAGATGTGCACGCTCTGCTCGTGGGTCGCCGCCGCGGCATGCGGTGTGCCGTGCGGCAGGTACAACACGTCGCCCGGCTCCAGGGTCACCTCAAGCAGGGGGTCACCCAATTCGCTGTCCTCGAAGGTTGCGTCCTTGCGTGGCCCTGCGTGGTCGGTCTGCCACACCCGCCAGTCCTTGGTGCCCTCGGACTGGATCACGATCACCCCCAGCTCGTCTGCGTGCGGCGCGAAACCGGCCTTGCCTGACGGCGTCACGAAAACTGCCGCCTCGCTCCGACAGGCAAAGGTCTCGCTCAGTAGCCGCATCATTCTGCGAGCGGGAGCCGAGACACGGTGAAGGTCGTTGACCGTGAGGGTGGCACCCGACTTGAACAGTTGCATCACCTTGCCGCTGTCGACCACCGACACCACGCGCTCACCTTGGGTGAGCCGGGTGTAGGAGTGTTTCGGCATACCGCGGCCAGCACGGGTGAGTCGAACGCTGTCGACCGGTAGCGCTGCGATGTCGAGGAGGGCATCGATGCTGTCCGCGGTGGGCAGCAGGTTGAGGCGCCGCGTCATCGCACCCGGGTACAGAGCCGGACCCTGGTCGAAGACCTCCGCCAGGAAACGTGGAAAGTCCGGCAACAGATCCTCGATGGAGAGTTGGGTAGCCATCATGTGCTCGCCTTCAGGCCGCGACGAAAAGGCCCATGCGGACCAGCTGCTTGGCGATCTGGCGCTGGCGTTCCACGGGCGCTTCGGCCAACAGGTCGGCAGCAGTGGTTGCGTGTCCCGGACCGACTGACCCGAGCTTGTGGGCCAGCGACGACGACACTGCGAACTTCAGGCCGGTGAACTCCAGTTGCACGCGACCGTCGTCGAGCTGGGTGCTGCCGTACGAGATGGCGGCCCGGCGCAGCGCGGTGCGCTCATCGATCCTGCCGATTGCCGCACTCTCCTGGAACACAGTGCTCTGGGAGACACCGGGCATCGCCTTGCCGGTCGTCCGGTATCGGTCCCACTCCTGCTCCTGATCGACCTCAGCAACTCGCTCCATGAAGGCGGCGAACTGCACCTGGGTGTCTCCTGTCTCGGCGAAGAGCGCGGGGTATTCGAGGAATTCGTCCTCGGCAAGGATCCGGTCGACGGTCTCCTTGATCAGGTCGCGCCACATCCGTGGACGCATCATCACCGACAAGTGCAACGAGGGCTCCCCCTCAGCAGCAGCCTGGTGGGGTGTGCCGTACGGCAGGTAAAGAACGTCGCCTGCCTTCAGACTCACCTCAATGGCGGGCGTACCGAGAGACTCCTCGGTGTAATTGGCACTTTCGCTGCGTCGGTCCTCTGCAAGGTCCCAAAGCCTCCAGTGCTTGGAGCCGCTGAGCTGGATGATGAACAGATCGACACCATCATGGTGGGCTGGGTAGCCCTTCTTGTTGGCCGGTGTCAAGAATGCCACTGCATCAGTGCGGACGGCCATTTGGTCGTTGATCATCCGGACAAACTGGCGCACTTTCGGGAAGATCTGATTCACCGAGGCCCAGGTGATCGTGGCACCCGCACGGTAGAGCGCGTGCACCTTTGCCGGGTCGACGACCCCGGTCTGCGTCATGCCTTGCACGACGATGTCCTTGGTGTAGCCCGGCTCGGGCACACCGGATCCATTGAGGTTCACCTTGATGTAGGGGAAGCGCACCATCTCCAGGTTGATCAACTCGTCCATGTCGGCAATGGACAGAACCTCGTCGGCGACGGTGGGCAGCGCGCCTTGACGGAGCATCGGCTTCTTGTTGAAATACGTGTCCTGAAATACCGAGAAGTCACCGGTGATGGCTTCAATGTTTTCGATCATCTTCTTCTCCTCATTCTCATATTCTTGCTTGTGCGGCGACATTCGTTCATGACAGACATGCATGGCAACTATCAGCGGTGGTCCTGAAGTGCGAGGTGGGCCGACGACTCGTTTCCGACTTTTTACATCGGAATCGAGTCGCCGACCCACCTACGCGGCTAGTGAAGCCGGAACTTCATCAAACGATGTTCGTGTAGTTGCTGAGCGCGAGCAGCTCCGCGTCGGTCTCAACGAACTCGATGTCTTCAAAGTTGTAATCCATGGTGATTTCCTCCTCCCGGTTCCCTTGGTTTTGGCTGTGACCACAATCATGCCGACACATGATTTGTCCCAACAGTGGTCTGAAGAGGACACGGTCAGGCGGCGTCCGGATCCGGACAGTCCGCCGAACTGGTAGCGCTCCACGACAGGCTTTCTGGCCTGAGATCTGAATTCGCATGCTGTCCCAGGATCGGGCGATACCGCCCGGACCGCTTGGTGGGACCGTGGGTCACGTGTTCCCCATCTGGCTCGCAACGCTGAGCGCACGTCCCCCGGCTGGCAGGAAGCAGCCCTCTGTGACGAGGGGTACCGGCCATCGCGCCCGGATCGGTTGAGCGCTCACTGGTCTGCCCCGCCGTCCCGAACGGTGTGGACAGCTGACTGACGAACTGGTGGGAGAAGCCAGCAGTGCCTCGCCGAGATCTACGACCCGATCTGGCTCTGCTCGGCGGGAGAGTCCGCTGAGCCCCGCCACCACGCTCACCGCCAGGTGAAGCGTGACGGCCGCTCGCGTACTTTGCGACGGCCGAAATGAACAGAAACCGCAGGCGTACCTGCGGTTTCTCGCGGTGGAGACTAGGGGGTTCGAACCCCTGACCCCTGCCTTGCAAAGGCAGTGCTCTACCAGCTGAGCTAAGTCCCCGATGCCGGGATGCCAGCCGTCACACGGCCAGTGTCCGGCGAGAATCAGACCTTGCGCACCGAGTCGGTGGCTTCGGCCCACAGGGCCTGTTCGTTCTTGCCCTCATCCATCTTCTTCTTGGCGAGCGCCACACCGGCGGCCGCGAGAACGACCAGCAGGATCTTCTTCATGGACTCTCCTCTAGGTCGAACTGCGATGAAGTGGGCCTAGGAGGACTTGAACCTCCGACCTCTTCCTTATCAGGGAAGCGCTCTAACCGTCTGAGCTATAGGCCCGCACTTCGCTGCTAGGAGCAGCGACGCTGAAGATTACCTGACGTGTTCGGGCCTGTGCCAATCGACCCGACCGTCAGCCTCTGCTCAGCGCTCATCCTCGGTGAGGGTGACCTCGATCCCGCCCAACAGAGCTGCGGCGAGGTTGTAGAGAAACACCGTCAATGTAGCGATCGCTGTCATCAGGACCACGTCGAGCATCGAAACCACGAGCGTGAAGCCCAACACCCGCGACATACCGACATAGTCACGCACATCGAAGGTCGAGGCGTTGTTGTCACCCTCCACGATGCTGGCGACAGCCGAGTTGATCGACTCCCACACGCCGGCCGCATCCAACACCGACCACACCATGAAGGTGGCCACGAAGGTCACGACTCCGAGCGCCACGGAGAGCAGGAAGGCCGTCTTCATCACCGACCAGGGGTCGATACGGGTGAGTCGCAATCTGGCCCGTCGCGGACGGCGGGAACTACGCGGTGCCTGTTCCGGGGCCGGTGTGGCGACGGCTGGCGCCGCCTCCTCCTGGAACGGGATCTTGTCCTGGCTGCGGGTCACCGAAAGCTTCTTCGGCGGTTCGGCGACCGGGCGCACCGGCGCCGTCACCTCGGGAGCGATCGGCTGCGTCTTCGCAGTCTTCTCCTTCCGCGGCGGCTTCACCTTGCGAGCCGGTTTGGTCGGCGGCTGCGACTTCGCCACTGCCTCCCGGCTCGGCGGCATCACCCTGGGCGCCGGGGACGTGGTCGGCTGTGCTTTCGCGGCCGCCGCTTCGCGACTCGGTGGCATCACCTTGGGAGCCGGCGTGCTGGCCTGCTGCGCCTTCGCAGCAGCCTCCCGGCTCGGCGGCATCACCCTGCGTACCGGCTCACTCGGCGGTGGCGACTTGGCAGCAGCCTCCTTGATCGGCGGCATCACCTTGCGGGTTGCCTCGTCACTGCCAGCTGTCTTGTTGACCGACTGCTTGGCTGCTGGGGTCTCGCTGGCAGCAGTGTTGCTCGACGTGCTGCTGCCAGACGTGCCAGCGGCCGCGTCGCTCTTCTCGTCGGTCTTCTCGTTGGTCGTTGGCTTGGGGGCAGGATCCGGCCCCGGCGAGCTGCGGGGAGTCGCAGCGGTACGTTCCGACATGGGTCACTCCTCGGTGTTCTCGTCGGGGGTTTCCTCGATGCCCTGACCATCGATTGTTGCACCGTCGTCCGCGACGGACGATTCTGCACCCAGGTCGTCGGTTGTCACCTCGGGTGAAACCTCGTCCCCGTCCGTGGTGTCCTCGAGTTCTTCGTCGACGATCTTCGCCTCGACCGAGCGCGCCACGACCGCGACCGAATCCTTGCCCTTGGGGGTCACGAACTTCACGCCCATGGTCGAGCGTCCGGTGGCCCGGAAGTTGGCGTTGATGGGGCTTCGGACGACCTGACCGCCAGCGGTGATGGAAAGAATTTCATCGCCCTCCTCGACGATGAAGGCTCCGACCAGGCCGCCACGAACGGTATTGGTGAGCGCCATCGCCTTGATCCCGAGACCACCGCGAGTCTGCAGGCGGTAGTCGTTGATCCGGGTGCGCTTGGCGAAGCCGCCGTCGGTCATCGTGAAGACGTACTGCTGCTTCACCTCCGGCAGTTCCCCTGCCTCAACGCCGTCAGGAGTCTCCCCCTTCTGCGCCAGTGCCGCCTCGGCGGCCTCCTCTGCCTGGACCTGCGCCGCGCGGATGACCGCCATGGAGAGTAGGGAGTCTCCGTCTCGGAACTTCATCCCTCGTACGCCACCGGTGGCACGTCCCATCGGACGCAACTGCTCGTCGTCGGCCTTGAACCGGATCGCCTGACCCTTGCGCGAGACCAACAAGATGTCGTCCTCGGCATTGACGAGTTCTGCGCCGATCAGTTCGTCGTCGTCCTCACGGAAGTTGATCGCAATGACGCCAGCCTGGCGGGGGCTGTTGTAGTCGGCCAGTCGAGTCTTCTTGGCCAGCCCGTTGCGGGTCGCGAGGACGAGGTAGGGAGCCTGCTCGTAGTCGCGAATCGCCAGCACCTGGGCGATGTCCTCGTCTGGCTGGAACGACAGCAGACCGGCCACGTGGCCGCCCTTGGCATCGCGCGCCGCTTCAGGGAGGTTGTAGGCCTTGGTCCGGTAGACGCGCCCGGCGGTGGTGAAGAACAGCAACCAGTGGTGGTTGGTCGTGGAGATGAAGTGCTGCACGACGTCGTCGCCGCGCAGGGTTGCTCCGCGTACGCCCTTACCGCCGCGCTTCTGCAAGCGGTACTGGTCGGCGCGGGTGCGCTTGGCGTAGCCCCCACGGGTGATGGACACGACGAGGTCCTCATCAGGGATCAGGTCCTCCATCGACAAGTCACCGTCGGCCGCGATGATCTGACTACGGCGATCGTTGCCGAACTTGTCGGTGACCTCCTTCAGCTCATCGGAGATGATCTGTCGCTGCCGTGCCTCGTTGGCGAGGATGTCCTCGAGGTCGGCGATCACCAGCTCGAGGTCGGCCAGGCGGTCCATGATCTTCTGACGCTCCAGCGCCGCGAGGCGTCGGAGCTGCATCTCCAGGATCGCGTTGGCCTGGACCTCGTCGATGTCGAGCATCTCCATGAGGCCGGTGCGCGCCTCTTCGACGTCGGGGCTGCGACGGATGAGCGCGATGACGTCGTCCAGGGCATCGAGAGCCTTGACGAGCCCTCGGTAGATGTGGGCCTGACGCTCGGCCTCGGCGAGGCGATAGCGCGTGCGACGCTGGATGACCTCGACCTGGTGCGTGACCCAGTGGCTGATGAACTGGTCGACCGTGAGGGTGCGCGGCACGCCGTCCACCAGAGCCAGCATGTTGGCCGAGAAGTTGGTCTGCAGCTCGGTGTGCTTGAAGAGGTTGTTGAGCACCACACGCGCCACAGCGTCGCGTTTGAGCACGATCACGAGACGCTGACCGGTGCGAGAGCTGGTGTCGTCGCGGACATCGGCTATGCCCTGGACCCGCCCGGAGTCGGCCAACTCGGCGATCTTGAGAGCGAGGTTGTCCGGGTTGACCATGTAGGGGAGCTCGCTGATCACGAGCACGGTACGACCGTTCTTCTCCTCGTCGATGTCTACGACGGCACGCTGGGAGACCGAGCCACGGCCGGTGCGGTAGGTCTGCTGGATTCCCTCGCGGCCCACGATCAGTGCACCGTTGGGGAAGTCAGGGCCCTTGATCCGCTCCATCAGTGCATCCTGGAGCTCCTCACGGGTGGCGTCCGGGTGCTCGAGTGCCCACGTGGCACCCTCGGCGACCTCGCGCAGATTGTGCGGCGGGATGTTGGTCGCCATGCCCACCGCGATGCCGGCCGAGCCATTGACCAGCAGGTTGGGGAACCGTGCGGGCAGAATGGTCGGCTCCTGAGAGCGACCGTCGTAGTTGGGGCGGAAATCGACGGTGTCCTCGTCGATGTCACGCACCATCTCCATTGCCAGCGGAGCCATCCGGCACTCGGTGTATCGCATGGCGGCGGCAGAGTCGTTGCCCGGTGAGCCGAAGTTGCCCTGACCGTTGATGAGCGGGGCACGCATCACCCACGGCTGCGCGAGACGCACCATGGTGTCGTAGATCGCGGTGTCACCGTGGGGGTGATATTTACCCATCACGTCGCCCACCACGCGCGAGCACTTGGAGAAGCCACGATCGGGGCGGTAGCCGCCGTCGTACATCGCGTAGAGGATGCGACGGTGCACGGGCTTGAGCCCGTCGCGGACGTCGGGCAGTGCGCGCCCGACGATCACGGTCATGGCGTAGTCGATGTAGGACTGCTGCATCAGCGTCTGCAGTTCGATCGGCTGCACCCTGGGATTGTCGCCGCTACCGCCGTCGTCGCCGGGGCCGCCGATGGTATCCGTGGGAATCTGCGTCATTCTTGGCTTCTCTCTCGCGTTCTATCGATGTCTAGGGCTCGTCATAGAGGTTCTTAGAGAGCTAGATATCGAGGAATCGCACGTCCTTGGCGTTGCGCTGGATGAAGGAGCGACGCTGCTCGACGTCCTCGCCCATGAGAATCGAGAAGATCTCGTCGGCCTGCGCGGCGTCATCGAGGGTGACCTGCTTCATCAACCGCTGGGTGGGGTCCATCGTGGTTTCCCACAACTCGTCGGCATTCATCTCACCGAGACCCTTGTAGCGCTGGACCGGGTTGTCCTTGGGCAACTTCTTGCCCTGGGCCAGACCGTCCTTCATCAACGCATCGCGCTCGTCGTCGGAATAGACGAACTCGTGCTCGGCCGGCTTGTTCCACCGCAGGCGATAAAGAGGCGGCTGCGCCATGTAGACGAAGCCGTGCTCGATGAGTGGCTTCATGAAGCGGAAGAGCAGCGTCAGCAGCAACGTGTTGATGTGGTGGCCGTCGACGTCGGCGTCAGCCATCATCACGACCTTGTGATAGCGCAACTTCTCGAGGCTGAACTCCTCGTGGACGCCGGTGCCCAGCGCGGAGATGATCGACTGCACCTCGATGTTGGCCAGCACCTTGTCGATGCGGGCCTTCTCGACGTTGAGGATCTTGCCGCGGATGGGAAGGATCGCCTGGATGCGCGGGTCGCGACCCTGACGGGCCGAACCGCCGGCCGAGTCACCCTCGACAACGAAGACCTCGCACTCCTCCGGGTTGGTCGACTGGCAGTCGCTCAGCTTTCCGGGGAGACCACCACCACCGAGCAGACCCTTGCGACCTCGCGCCAGTTCGCGAGCCTTGCGCGCGGCCATCCGGGCGCTGGCTGCTGCCTGCGACTTGCGGACGATGTCCCTGCCCTCGGCCGGGTTCTCCTCCAGCCAGGCACCCAACTGGTCGTGCATCACACGCTGGGTGAAGCCCTTGGCCTCGGTGTTGCCGAGCTTGGTCTTGGTCTGACCCTCGAACTGGGGCTCGGCCATCTTGATGGAGACGATCGCGGTCAGGCCCTCGCGGATGTCGTCACCGGAGACGCGGTCCTCCTTCTTCCGGATCAGCCCCCACTCCTCGCCCCAGTGATTCACCAAGGTGGTGAGCGCGGCACGAAAGCCCTCTTCGTGGGTGCCGCCCTCGTGGGTGTTGATGTTGTTGGCGAAGGTGTGGACCGACTCGGTGTAGGAGCGGTTCCACTGCATCGCGACCTCGAGGCTCATGTGGTTGACGACACTGGCGGGGGTGTCGGCCTCGAAGGAGATGACGGTCGGGTTGGCCTTTTCCTTGCGACGGTTGAGGTGCTCGACATAGTCGACAAGACCTCGGTCGTACTTGAATATCTGCTCGAGGCCACCGGCCTCAGCCCGTTTGATGGCGTCGTGACCAGCGTTGTCGACTGCGTTGTCGACCGTGTCGTCGTGGATCGCGTCGACCCGGGCATCGGCGTCGTCGCGCTCGTCGCGGATGACGAACTCCACGCCCTTGTTGAGGAAGGCCATCTCACGCAGGCGAGAAGTGATGGTCTCCAGGTTGTAGGTGACCGACTCGAAGATGTCCTCGGAGGCGTACCACGTCACGGTCGTGCCGGTCCGCTCACCAGGCTCCATCGGCCGCACCTGCTCGAGCTCGCCCTCGGGCACCCCGAGCCGGAAGGACTGGCGCCACAGATGGTCGCGGTTCTTGACCTCAGCAATGAGGAGGGTGGAGAGCGCATTGACGACCGAGACACCCACCCCGTGCAGACCACCGGAGACCTTGTAGCCGCCACCACCGAACTTGCCTCCGGCGTGCAACATCGTCAGCGCCATCGTCAGGGCGGGCATGTCCTGCCCCGGTGCAGTGCCGGTCGGGATGCCGCGGCCGTTGTCCTCGACACGAACACCTCCGTCCCTCTGCAGGGTCAGGACGATGCGGTCGCAGGTGCCGGCCAACGCTTCGTCGACGCCGTTGTCCACGATTTCCCAGATCAGGTGGTGCAGTCCGCGCTCACCGGTCGAGCCGATGTACATCCCGGGACGCTTGCGCACCGCCTCGAGGCCCTCGAGCACCTGAATTGCGGAGGCGTCATAGGTCGCGTCGGAATCGACTGCGGTGTTGGAGCGCTTCTGGGGAGGCGAATCGGGGGTCGGATCGGTGCTGTTCTCGACGGTCTCTTCGCTCAAGGCACGGCCTTCTTCTCATCGCCCGCGAGGGCGCTCAACATGAGTGGAGTCACGGGCTGTTGTGGTGATGATCCAGCCAGCGACTCAACACCCCATATTACCGGTCATATTGCTTCAAGCGAAGCATCCACCCAGAGTTTGGGGGTGAACTGTGGAAAAATCGGCGCTCAGGCGTCGCATGGGGCACGTTCACAGCTCCTAGCAGGGGGTCGGGTGGGTCCCCCTACAGCCGGGACGCTGCCAGATCGGCATTTCGCGGTGTCTGTGCGGAACGGTGCCGCGTGGCGATCACCGGGTACCCGGTGATCGCGCGGGTTATCGACCGTTGCAACAGGCAGGAAGCGTCGCCAAGGGGCTGGAACCTTCAGCCGTAGGTGTCCCGGGGGCCACGGCCGTCCCGCGTCCCGAACTTGCCCTTCTTCCAGTTGGGCAGATGAGGCCCCAGCACCTCGATCACCGTGACAGTGCCATGGCCGAGGTCCTCGTTGAGCCTTCGTACGAGACTGGGGGAGAGCAGTTTGAGCTGGGTGGCCCACGCGGTGGAATCGGTCCGCACGACCAGGCGGCCATCGTCCAGCGTCTCCGGTGTGCAGTGGCTCGCCACCTCGTCGCCGACCAGCTCCGCCCAGCGACCGAAAACCCCCTGCACCTTGAGATCGAACTCCCAGCCATGGTTGGCGATCAACCTGTTCATCGCCTGGTCGAGCAGTTGGGGGTCGCGATCATCGGGCTGGGCGCCCGAGGACTTGGTGAAGGTCCGTCGTCGGGGGGCGAACTTCTTCCGTGCCGTCGCCCGACCCGGGCTCGCTGCGGCCGCACGGGCCGCTGCCCGGGCCAGGTCCAGGCCAGTCGACTCATGCCCGGCCGAGCCACCGGTGCCCGCGCCCGCGCCCGTGCCGGCACCCGTGTCGGGAGTGGGTGTTTCCTCACCCATCGCGGGTCACCGCACCGTCCGCGACGAAGTAGCGCACGCCTTGCAACGACTCCGGTACGTCGGCAGCGACCGCAGCAGTCACCAGAACCTGCTCGGCGCCAGCGACCAGTTCGGCCAGTTGGCTGCGTCGCTCGGTGTCGAGCTCGGCAAAGACGTCGTCGAGCACCAGGATCGGGTCGTCGCCATCGGCACGGAGCAGGTCGTAGGACGCCAGCCGCATCGCCAGGGCGTACGACCACGACTCGCCGTGCGAGGCGTACCCCTTGACCGGGAGTCTGAGGTCGGCGTTGCCCAGGGTGAGGAGCAGTTCGTCGCGGTGGGGTCCCACCAACGAGATGCCCCGGTCCAGCTCGTCCTTGCGACGTTCCTCGATGGCGGCAAGCAGCGCAGCCTCGAGATCCACCTCACCTGCCTCGCCCTCGTCCCAGGTGATGCTGGCCCGGTAGTCGAGGGCGGCGTCCTCCCGATGAGCGCCGCGAGCCACCGCCGCGTAGGCCTGACCGAGGTGGGGGCGCAGATCCTCGACCAGCTGCAGTCGGGCGCCGAGGAGTTCGGCCCCCACCCGAGCCAGATTCTCGTCCCACACCACCAGGGTCGACAGCGCCGACTCGCGGGCCGATCCACGCGCGATGCCTGCGGTCTTCAACAGGCTGTTGCGCTGGCGAAGGATGCGGTCGTAGTCCGAACGCACGCCGGCCAGTCGCGGTGCTCGCAGCACGAGCAGGTCGTCGAGAAATCGTCGCCGGTCGGAGGGGTCACCCTTGACCAGGGTGAGATCGTCCGGGGCAAATACCACCGTACGGACGAGGCCGATCAGGTCGCGCGGACGAGGCAGCGGCGAGCGGTTGATCCGTGCACGATTGGCCCTCCCGGGATTGATCTCGATCTCGAGCAGTGCCGGGCGACCATCCTTGACCACCGAGGCGCGCACCACTGCCTGATCAGTGCCGGCGCGGACGAGGGGAGTGTCGCTCGAAACCCGGTGCGAAGCGAGCCTGGAGAGATAGTCGATCGCCTCGATGAGGTTGGTCTTGCCCTGCCCGTTGCGGCCCAGAAATGCCGTGGCACCCGGTTCGAGGGCCACATCGACGTCGGCATAGGAACGGAAGTCGTGCAGGGTCAGATGAGCGACGTGCAAGCCAGGCCCTAGCCGGCGTTCGGAGCAGCGTCGGAATGGGCGTCCGGATTGGCGTCGCCCCCCTGTGGTGCGGATGTCTTCGTCGCGTGACCGCCGAACTGGTTACGCATCGCAGCGATCGCCTTCATCGTGGGGGAGTCGTCCTGGCGAGAAACGAAGCGCGCATACAGCGCGGCCGTGATCGCCGGAGTGGCGACGGCGTTCTCGATGCCGGCCTCGACGGTCCACCGTCCTTCGCCCGAGTCGTCGGCATAGCCGGCGATCTTGCTCAGTCCTGGGTCCTCATCGAGGGCAGCGACCATCAGGTCGAGCAACCAGGAGCGGATCACGGTGCCTTCACGCCACGAGCGGAAGACCTCGGTGACGTTGTCGGTCAGGTCGACCTTGTCGAGCAGTTCCCAGCCCTCGGCGTACGCCTGCATGATGGCGTACTCGATGCCGTTGTGGACCATCTTGGAGAAGTGGCCCGCGCCCACCTTGCCAGCGTGGACCGAGCCGAACTCACCTTCGGGCTTGAGCGCGTCGAAGGCCGGCTGGACCTTGGCGATGTCGTCGGCGTCGCCGCCGTACATCAGGGCATATCCGTTGTCGAGGCCCCATACGCCGCCGGAGACGCCGCAGTCGACGTAGCCGATCTTCTTCGGCTCCAGCATCTTGGCATTGGCCAGGTCATCGGTCCACCGCGAGTTGCCGCCGTCCACGATGACGTCGCCTGCCGACATCAGGTCGGAGAGTTCTTCTACCGTCGCACGGGTCGGTTCCCCGGACGGGACCATCACCCAGACCACCTTGGGGGTGGGCAGTGCCTCCACGAGCGCGGCGAGCGACTCGACGTCACTCACCTCGGGGTTGCGGTCATATCCGACCACCGTGATGCCGGCACGACGCATGCGCTCACGCATGTTGCCGCCCATCTTGCCCAGGCCAACCAGTCCGATGTCCATGGGGTGAGCCTAGACCCGCTCGCCGAACCCGGTGCGGGCCGTGAGTCCGGTCAGGACAGCAGTCGGCGCGGCATGAGGAGGTAGCGGAAGGAGTTGGTGTCCTTGCCGGCATCGGTGCTGGAGATCACCACGGGCTTGTTGGCCTGGGTGAAGGCCAGGTCGACGAACTCACCGTCGATGGCCGTCAGGCCATCGAGCAGGAACTGGGGATTGAAGCCCGTCGTCAACTCGTCTCCGTTGATGTCCGCCTCGACCGCCTCGGTCGCCATCGCCTCGTCGCCGGAACCGGCATCGAGAACGATCTGGTTCTCACCGAACTTCATCTGCACCGCGGTGTTGCGCTCCGCGACCAAAGCGACCCGCTTGACCGTCTCGATCAGCTCGGCCTTGTTGACCTTGGCAATCGTGAGGTGCTCGGCAGGGAAGAGCGAGCGAACCTTGGGGAATTCACCGTCCAGCAGTCGGGTGGTGGTGCGTCGTACGCCGCCGAGACCGGTGCCTTCGAAGCCGATCAGGCCCTCGCCCGCGCCACTGGCACTCAGCGCGATCGTTACTTCGGCTCCGGAGGTCAGCGACTTGGCCGTGTCGCCCAGCACCTTGGCGGGCACCAGCGCAGCGATCGACTCGTCGGGGGACTGGGGGTTCCAGGTCAGTTCACGGTGCGAGAGACGGAACCGGTCGGTGGCGAGCAGGGCCATGGTGGAGCCGTCGATCTCGATGCGTACGCCGGTGAGGACCGGAAGCATGTCGTCGCGGCCCGCGGCGGTGACGGCCTGCGCGACGGCGTGCGCGAAATCAGCACTCGACACGGTGCCGGTGGCTGCGGGCATCTCAGGCAGCGTGGGGTATTCGGCGACTGGCATTGTCTGCAGGCTGAAACGCGCTGAACCGCAGGTCAACGACACGCGTGGCCCGTCGAGAGTGATCTCCACCGGCTTGGCCGGAAGACTGCGGCAGATGTCTGCCAGCAGACGTCCGCTCACCAGGGCCTTGCCTTCGTCGTTGACGTCCGCATTGAGCGTGGCTCTCGCAGACGTCTCGTAGTCGAACGTCGACAGCATCAGTCCGGCTTCGTTCGCCTCGATGAGCAGGCCGGCAAGCACGGGCGAACTCGGACGCACCGGGAGGCTGCGGGCCGCCCAGGCAACAGCATCGGCGAAGACGTCGCGTTCGACGCGGAACTTCACAAGGGTCTCCTCAGCGAGAGGTAGGCATGCACTCGGACACGCAGGTGCGTGGAAGGTGCATCCTGCCACGCGGTGCATGGGTGGGGGAGGTTCTCCCCAGAGCAGGGGGCTTTCGAAGGTTGTGGGATTCGGGATGAGTGGTGAGGTTCGTAGTAGTCATAGCGTGCGTGGAAACTGTGGAGAACTTGTGTTTGTGCAGGTCACCCTCCGCAATGAGAGTGCACAGCGGGTGTGGACGGGCTGGGTGCAAGTGGTGCTCGGGTGTGGACGTGCCCGTGGGTTTGTGTAGTTCGTTACGGCTTCTCCACAGAGGCTGTGGACGACTCGCCGGATCGAATCACAAGTTCTCCACATTTGCAGCGGCTCCTGAGGCGACGGCCGACCAGGAGGAACTAGGACTGGCGAGCCTGCATCTTGACGCGGTTGGTGAGTTCGCTGACCTGGTTGAAGACCGCGCGGCGCTCGGCGAGCAACTGCCGGATCTTGCGATCGGCGTACATCACCGTGGTGTGGTCGCGACCGCCGAACTCACGACCGATCTGGGGAAGCGACATGGAGGTGAGTTCACGGCACAGGTACATGCTGATCTGGCGGGCCATCACCAGGTGACGACCGCGTGAGGGTCCGGTGAGGTCCTCGAGTGAGACTCCGAAGTAGGCAGCCGTCTGGGCGATGATCAGTGCGTGGGTGATCTCCGGTTCACCACCTTCAGGGATCAGGTCCTTGAGCACGATCTCGGCCAGGGTCATGTCGACCTCCTGGCGGTTGAGGTTGGCGAAGGCGGTGACGCGGATGAGCGCACCTTCGAGCTCTCGGATGTTGGTCTGGATCTTCGAGGCGATGAACTCGAGCACGTCAGGCGGAGCCGTGAGCCGGTCCATGGCGGCCTTCTTGCGCAGGATCGCGATCCGCGTCTCCAGGTCGGGTGGTTGCACGTCGGTGATGAGGCCCCACTCGAAACGATTGCGAAGGCGGTCCTCCAGTGCCTCGAGACGTTTGGGAGCACGATCCGAGGTGAGCACAATCTGCTTGTTGGCGTTGTGGAGGGTGTTGAAGGTGTGGAAGAACTCCTCCTGGGTCTGGGTCTTCCCCTCCAGGAACTGGATGTCGTCGATCAGCAGCACGTCGACGTCGCGATACCGCCGCTTGAATCGGTCCTGACGGTCGTCACGGATGGCGTTGATGAACTCGTTGGTGAACTCTTCGCTCGAGACGTATCGCACCTTGGCGTTGCTGTAGAGGCTGCGGACGTAGTGCCCGATGGCGTGCAGCAGGTGCGTCTTGCCCAACCCTGACTCGCCGTAGACGAGCAACGGGTTGTAGGCCTTCCCGGGGGCTTCGGCCACGGCAACTGCCGCAGCGTGCGGAAACCTGTTGGACGAGCCGATGACGAAGGTCTCGAAGGTGTACTTGGGGTTGAGGCGGGTCTCGAGAACTGAGGTACGACGATCGGTGGCCGGTGCGGCGTCGTGGTGGACGGCCGCCGGCACCGAGGGCAGGCGCGGCTGCGCGGTCGAACTTTCCACAGATACTCCGGCATTTGTCGACATGTCGACAGATCCACCGGTAGGTCCATCGTCGAGGTTCGCCGCCTCTTCGAGAGCGGGATTCACCGTGACCGCCATTCTGATCTCGCGACCGAACACCTCACTGAGCGCGTCTTCGAGGTGGTTGCGCAAGCGGCCCTCGAGCTGTCCTCGGGTGAAGTCGTTCGGCACGGCAATGATCGCGGTGCTTTCGTGCAGTGTGACGGGGGCACTGCTGCGCAGCCAGGCCCGTTGATTGGGCTGGAGCTCTTCGACGAGGTGTTGCCACGCCGTCCCGAGATCTACCTCTTGCTCGTCCACCGGACCGCCTTTACTGACTTTCGCCATTTGAATGTGACTCGCGCGAGGATTTCTACCTCCGTGATTCCACAGAGTTTTCCACAAGCTGTGAACGGGTGGTCATCCGCCGGGGAACCTTGACTGTCCGAGACTTGTCGTGGTCATGGTCTTGGCACGTTTCTGCAGTTCAGAGCAGCTATTCGGGCCTCACCCGGGTGCTCACCCGGGTGCTGTGAGCCTCGATGGACCGACTCTGCAGACGGCTTCGTTCGCATGGAACGTAACAACCGGACGAGCGGCTGGGCAAGACGTCATCCACAGGCTGCGCCGAGAAGTCGGAGCGAGGGTTTGACCCTCTCTTCGCCGACCGCGTACCGTTTGGCGGTCACTCCTTGTCGACGGGTGCCGCATGTCCACGATTCGCCACCAGGCGGCCGCGTGGGTGGGCGGTGCCGGCCGAATAGCCAGTCACCGACCCCGCAGTGGAGTGGACAGCCCTCGAAACATTCGGAGATATAGCCGTGAGCAAGCGTACGTACCAGCCGAACAACCGTCGCCGTCACAAGGTGCACGGCTTCCGTCTGCGCATGCGGACCCGAGCCGGTCGCGCGATCCTTTCCAGTCGTCGCCGGAAGGGCCGCAACAGCCTGGCCGTCTGACGGCCAGCGCTCACGGCACCCCGCCGTGCTGCCTTCGGCCCACCGTCTGGTCGACAGCGACACTTTCCGTCTCGCTGTTCGATCGGGCCGGCGTGCCGGTTCGACGAATTTGGTCGTGCACCTATGGGTGGATCCGGACGCTCCGACGAAGCCCGTCCAGGTCGGGTTCACGGTGAGCAAGGCCGTGGGTAACGCCGTGGTGCGCAACAGCGTCAAGCGGCGACTACGTCATCTGACCCGGGAGCACCTCCTTGCACTGGAGGAGCTTCCGGGTCGTGCTGCGCTGGTGGTGCGCGCCCTACCTCGCGCGGCGACGGCGTCGTACGACGACCTGGGCGCTGATCTGCGCCGGGCGTTGGGCCGGGTGAGCTGAATGAAGTACGTGATGATCGCTTTCCTGAAGGCGTGGCGCTTTGCCATCAGCCCGCTCTATGGCCAGGTGTGTCGCTACTACCCCAGCTGTTCGGCGTACGCGCTGGAGGCCGTGACGCATCATGGAGCCCTGCGCGGCGGCTGGCTATCGGCACGCCGAGTGGCCCGCTGCCATCCATGGGCTGCCGGCGGCTTCGATCCTGTTCCCCCCCGCTCCTCTTCGGACGCGGAACCCCCTGCAACTCGAGGAGCATGAGTGCTCGACTTCTTCGGAACCATCGGTGGCGCGATCATGGCGCCGCTCTACTACGTCGTGTCCTTCGTGCTGGTCGGCTTCCACAGCCTGCTGTCCAAGTTCTTCGGAATGGACCCCGACGGCGGCGCCACGTGGGCGCTCTCGATCATCGGACTGACTCTCGTCATCCGCATGGCGTTGATCCCGCTGTTCGTCAAGCAGATCAAGTCCAGTCGCAACATGCAGCTCATCCAGCCGAAGGTCCGCGAGCTGCAGAAGAAGTACGGGCACGACCGCGAGAAGCTCGCGCAGGAAACGATGAAGCTCTACAAGGACTCGGGGACCAACCCGTTTGCCTCGTGCCTGCCGATTCTGATCCAGATGCCCATCTTCCTCTCGCTGTTCCGCCTGCTCAACCAGGCGGCGCGCAAGCAGGAGGCACATGCCTTCATGACCAAGGATCTGGCCAAGGACTTCAGCCAGGCCAAGCTCTTCGGCGAGATCCCGGTAGCCGGAACCTTCATCGGTGCGGATGGCAACGTGTTGCTCATGGTGGTCGCCGCCCTTTTGGTGGTGGCCATGACAGCGAGCACCTTCCTCACCCAGCGCCAACTGATGAGCAAGAACATGCCAGCCGACGCGCTCTCCGGTCCCTATGCTCAGCAGCAGAAGATGCTGCTCTACGTGTTGCCGCTGGTGTTCGCCTTCGGTGGTATTGCCTTCCCCATCGGAGTGCTCATCTACTGGACGGTCTCGAACGCGTGGACCATGGGCCAGCAGTTCTACGTCATCCGCAACAACCCAGCTCCCGGCACGCCGGCTGCCAAGGCCAAGGACGATCGGGTGCGGGCGAAGGCCGAGCGGAAGGGCCTCGTCGTTGAACCGGACGATGCGAGCGATGGAGCGGCCGCCGACGTCGAGGAGCCGGTGCGTCCCCAGCCCCAACGCCAGCAGCCACAGCGTCAGACGAAGTCCCAGCGCAAGAAGCGTTGACCCAAGATTTTCAGCATGCCGTGTGCGGCTTGCATCCCGAGTGAGGCAGGAGATTGACACGTGAGTGAGCAGTTGATGGATGAGACAGGATCCACTGCGGCGGAGGAATCCGTGGAAGCGCCTGAGTCTCAGCGCGATGGCGCTCAGGAGCTTTCCGACCAAGCGTCGCGACCGTCCAAGGTCGAGCGACTGGAGCAGGAGGGCGACATCGCGGCGGACTATCTGGAGGAACTCCTCGACATTGCCGATCTCGACGGCGATCTCGACATGGATGTCGAGGGTGACCGAGCAAGTGTCCAGATCGTCGGCGACGAGTTGGGTCTGTTGGTGGGACGCCAGGGCGAGGTCCTGGAGGCTCTGCAAGAACTGACTCGCTTGGCCGTCTACCGCGAGACCGGCGAGCGCTCGCGGCTGATGCTCGACATCGGTGGTCATCGAGCCGCGCAGCGAGAGCACCTGAACGAATTGGCGGCGAAGTTCATTGCGCAGGTGCGCGAGTCCGCACAGCCGGTTTCCCTGGAGGCAATGAGTGCCTTCGAGCGCAAGGTCGTCCACGACGCAGTGTCGGCAGCGGGCCTCACCTCTGAGTCGGAAGGCGCCGAACCCAAGCGCCACGTGGTGATCCTGCCAGCGTGACTGACGACGTTTCACGTGAAACATCGCGAGGCGACGCCTCGCTGACACCCCTCGTTCCGATCGGGATGCCCCAGTCGGCGCGGGGGGTGTTCCCAACGGATCGTGTCGCGCTGGCGGAGAGGTACGCGCAGGTGCTCGCGACTCAAGGAGTCTTCCGTGGCTTGATCGGTCCGCGCGAGGTGCCTCGGCTGTGGCAGCGTCACCTCCTCAACTCCGCCGTACTGCAGGAGGCGGTTCCGCCAGGGGTCGAGGTGTGCGACATCGGTAGCGGAGCCGGGCTCCCCGGGGTGGTGCTTGCCATCGCGAGACCGGATCTGTCGGTCGTCTTGGTGGAGCCGTTGCTGCGACGGTCGACCTTCCTCAGCGAGGTGGTGGACTCACTCGGACTGGACAACGTCGAGGTTCTTCGCGGACGTGCCGAGGACCTGCACGGAAGGCGCACCTTCGATGTGGTGACCTCACGCGCTGTGGCGCCGCTGGATCGGTTGCTGGTGTGGTCGATGCCACTGGTGTCGCCACATGGGGCATTGGTGGCGATGAAGGGTGAGAGTGTGGGCGATGAAATCACCCTCGCCGGCCCCCTCCTCGCCGAATGGAAGTGCGCGCCACCGGAGGTCTTCACCCTCGGCGAGGGCATCGTCAATCCACCCACCACCATTCTTCGGGTGGCTTGGGCGGACCCATCGCAGGTAGGTTGGCCCTTGGCCGCGCAACCCCGTCATCGTACGAATCGACGCGGCCGCCGCGGCGGGAAGTGAAAGGTG
The DNA here is from genome assembly GCA_038242265.1 of Propionibacteriales bacterium. Lineage (GTDB taxonomy): Bacteria > Actinomycetota > Actinomycetes > Propionibacteriales > Nocardioidaceae > Nocardioides. The sequence goes on along the minus strand of JBBSSH010000013.1, from coordinate 12,063 downwards.
TCTGAAGTGACCGAGGACTCTCGCGAGAGGCCCTACTGGGGCGCGAAGCCCAAGTTGTCCACCAAGTTTTCCACCGGTCAGAGTGGGGGTCCTGAGCGGGACTATCCACAGGATGAGGCTATTCATCCACAGGCGGAGCCGGAATCTGATGTTTCACGTGAAACAGAAGGATGGCTCGATGTTTCACGTGAAACACGCCCTACCTGGCAGGTACGCACTGCCGCCGACATCGCGAAAAGTGATGTCGCCTATCACGACCAAGCCACTCCGCTGGCGCAAGCAGCGGAGCACTCCGTGCTGGCGCGCACGGGCGGATTGACCCGACAGGGCGTCGCGCGGCCGGACGCCACGAGAGTATTCGTGGTGGCGAACCAGAAGGGCGGGGTCGGGAAGACCACGACCACTGTCAATGTCGCCGCGGGCCTGGCGCAACTGGGACAGAAGGTCCTGGTCATCGATCTTGATCCGCAGGGAAACGCGTCCACTGCATTGAGCATCGACCATCACCGGGGAGTCCCCTCGACGTACGACGTACTGGTTGACGGACATCCGCTGGCGGACGTGATGACTGAGTGCGGAGACGTGTCCGGCCTCTGGGTGGTTCCCGCCACGATCGACCTGGCCGGCGCGGAAATTGAGCTGGTCAGTGTGGTCGCGCGAGAACAACGGCTGTCCAGGGCGCTGGCGGCTCATCCGATGATCGGAAGCGCCGCTGAGGCGGGGGATGATCGATTCGATTATGTCTTCGTGGATTGTCCGCCCTCGCTGGGCCTCCTCACCCTCAATGCCCTGGTCGCAGGCCGGGAGATGTTCATCCCGATCCAGGCGGAGTACTACGCCTTGGAAGGTCTGGGTCAACTGTTGGAGACGGTGGAGATGGTGCGCAAGCATCTCAACCCCAATCTCATCGTCTCGACGATCCTCCTCACGATGTACGACGCTCGCACCCGCCTGGCGTCCGGAGTTTCCGACGAGGTACGAAGCCACTTCGGCGACCAGGTGCTGAAGACCGCGGTCCCTCGATCGGTGCGGGTGTCCGAGGCGCCGTCGTATGGTCTCACCGTCATGACGTACGACCCGGCCTCGGCAGGAGCCTTGTCCTATCTCGAGGCTGCCCGGGAGATCGCCACCAAAGGAGCCCCTGCATGAGCGCCACTCCGCCCCGTCGCGGCCTGGGCCGCGGCCTCGGTTCCTTGATCCCCACGGCACCGTCACAGCCCGAGGGGGAGGCGCCTTCACCCGGAGCAATCCTCAGTTCCGTCGGTGGACCGTCTGCAAGTACGACGGTCTCGGCTGCTGCCGGCGACACCGAGGGGTCCATGGGCACGGTAGTGGGGGCCTACTTTGCCGAGCTCCCCATCGCCCAGGTTCGACCGAACGCGCGGCAGCCCCGGCAGGTCTTCGAGCAGGAGGCTCTGGCCGAACTCGTCCACTCCATCCGTGAGGTTGGGCTACTGCAGCCGGTGGTGGTTCGCAAGAGTGGGCCGGACGACTACGAGCTCATCATGGGTGAGCGCCGTTGGCGTGCTTCGCAACAGGCCGGTCATGACACGATCCCGGCGATCGTGCGGGAGACCGACGACGACGACATGCTGCGTGACGCCTTGCTGGAGAACCTGCACCGGTCCCAGTTGAACCCGCTGGAAGAAGCGGCTGCCTATGGGCAGTTGCTGGAAGACTTCGGCTGCACGCATGAGGAACTGGCACAACGCATCGGTCGCTCCAGGCCGCAGATCTCCAACACCCTGCGGTTGCTGAAGTTGTCACCCCCGGTCCAGCGGCGCGTGGCGGCCGGGGTGTTGTCGGCCGGGCATGCTCGAGCGCTCCTCAGTGTCGATGATCCGACACTGCAGGACCGGCTTGCTGCACGTGTGACGGCCGAGGGCATCTCGGTGCGAGGCCTGGAGGAGATCGTCTCCATGGGGGTTGCTCAGAAGGACGAGCCTCGAGTCGTCCGCAAGAAGCCGGTGGCTCCCGGTCTGACCGACCTTGCCGACCGGTTGTCCGATCGCTTCGAGACTCGGGTGAAGGTGGACCTCGGGAAGGCGAAGGGGAAGATCACGGTCGAGTTCGCCAGCCTGGAGGACCTTCGTCGCATCGTTGAGGTCATGGACCCGGGCAGTCAGTCCCCGTCTGCCTGAGCCTCAGATCGATGTTTCACGTGAAACACGTCAGGAAGGTCGCTGGCTCAACGGGACGCTCGAGCCTCAACATATTCAGGCGAGCGGGTGAACCCGTTTGCCGAAGAACGAAAAAGTCGACAAAGCAATAAATCGATAAAGCTATAAGTCTACGACTGGCTGCGACGAGCCGCCTTGCGCCGGGCGCGCTCACGCTTCTCCACCATGTCCAACTCGGCAGCGACTTCGAGGCTCGGAGCGCTGCCACCGAGACGCTGCGGCACCCACCACGACCCCGGCGGCTGTTCAGCGGGGGGATAGGAAGCGATCGTGTCCTCCAGCATCGTGCTCATCTGGTCCTTGAGGGCCGCCGTCTCCGCGATCGGATCGCTGGCCGTGGGGAGCATGGGCTCACCCACCGTGACGGAAATGGTCTTGCCCCGGGAGAAATCTCGCGGATGGTCCTTCGTCATCATGCGCTGCGTACCCCACAGGATGACCGGCACCAGGGGTACGCCCGCCTCGGCCGCGATGCGTACGGCGCCGGTCTTGAACTCCTTGAGCTCCATGGCCCGAGAGATCGTGGCTTCGGGAAAAATGCCGACCGCTTCGCCTGACTTCAGATGATCGAGCGCGACCTGCATCGACCGCTCCCCGGCTGCCCGGTCAACCTCGATGTGGTGCAGCGAACGCATCAGGGGGCCGGCCAGCCTGTGGTCGAAGATTTCACGCTTGGCCATGAATCGCACGAGTCGTCGTGACGGTCGGGCAGCGAGCCCGCCGTAGATGAAGTCGACGTAGCTCACGTGGTTGTAGGCAAGGAGGACGCCGCCACTGCGTGGCACGTGCTCGGTCCCGGTGAGCTGGAAGTTCTGACCCAGGGCCTTGAAGCCCGCGAGAGCCGTCCAGATGACTGGGGGGTAGGTGAGATCACGCATGGCCGGAGCCTACGGGGCCAGCTCAGCGGCGGGTGGCGAGGAAGTCGCCGATCTTGCCGATGGCCTCCTCGAGAATGCTCGCTTCGGGCAGAGTGACTAGACGGAAGTGATCAGGCGCGGGCCAGTTGAAGCCAGTCCCGTGGGTGACCAGGATCTTCTTGGCGCGCAGCAGGTCCAGGACGAAGTCCTGGTCGTTGTCGATCGCATAGACCTCGGGATCGAGTCTGGGGAAGCAGTAGAGCGCCCCGCGGGGGGTCACGTTGGAAACGCCGGGAATCTGGTTGAGCAGCCGGTCGGCCAACATGGCCTGCTCGTAGAACCGTCCGCCGGGCCCGATCAGTTCCTCGATGGACTGGTAGCCGCCCAGCGCGGTCTGGATCGCATGCTGGGCCGGGACGTTGGCGCACATCCGCATGTTGGCGATGAGCGTGAGGCCTTCGAGGAAATCGGTCGCGATCTCCTGAGGGCCCGACACCATCACCCAACCAGCGCGGTAGCCGCACACGCGGTAGGCCTTGGAGAGCCCGGAGAAGGTCAGGCAGAGGACGTCATCGCCGGCATAGGTGGCTGCGTGGTGGTGCTCGGCACCGTCGAACAGGATCTTCTCGTAGATCTCATCGGCCATCACGACCAGGTCGTGACGCCGTGCGATGTCGATCAAGGCCTTGACGGTGCTCTCGGAGTAGACCGCCCCGGTGGGGTTGTTGGGGTTGATGATGACCAGCGCGTGTGTTCTCTCGGTGATCTTGGCTTCGATGTCGGCCAGATCGGGGTTCCAGCCATCACTCTCGTCGCAGCGGTAGTGCACCGCGACACCACCGGAAAGAGTCACCGCCCCGGTCCAGAGGGGATAATCGGGGGCCGGGACGAGAATCTCGTTGCCGTCGTCCACGAAGGCCTGCAGAACCATCGAGATCAGCTCCGAGACACCGTTGCCGATGAAGACATCCTCGACGCCGACGTCGCGGAGCCCGTGGGACTGGTAGTAGTGCATGACCGCGGTACGCGCCGACCAGATCCCCTTCGAGTCGGCATACCCCTGCGAGTCGGGAAGGTGATGGATCATGTCGGCCAGGATCTGCTCAGGTGCCTCGAAGCCGAACGGCGCGGTGTTGCCGATGTTGAGCTTGAGGACGCGATGCCCCTCCGCCTCGAGACGCTGTGCCTCCACGAGGATCGGCCCCCGTACGTCGTAGCGAACCCCTTGCAGCTTCTTGCTCTGTCGTATCCGGCGCACCGGCTCATTCTCTCAGGCCGCGCACGCGACTACCATCGACAGCGTGTCCCGCAAGACTGTGCGCCTCACGGTCGACCATCTCGCCGAGATGGTCGAGCCGGCCCGGTCGTGCCTCTTCTGGGAGTTGAGCCCCGTCGATCGCGCCCGACTCGATGCGGGCGAGTGCGCGGCGGAGAAGGAGACCTGGGTGTCGAGCGTGCTCCGCGAATGGGGTTCGTGCGGCCGGGTGCTGGTCGCGGACGGCGAGATGATCGGACACATCCTGTACGCCCCGGCGGCCTGGCTGCCCGGCGCGGCCACGCTCCCGACCTGGCCGACCTCTCCTGATGCGGTGGTGATGGCCACCGCCTGGATCGATCCTCAGTGGCGTGGCGGTGGGCTGGGGAGGGTTCTGGTGCAGGCCATGGCAGCTGACCTGGTGGAGCGCGAACAGCATGCGGTGGAGGCGTACGGAGACACCCGCGGTCGACAAGACAGCTGCGTACTGCCCACCGAGTTCCTCGGGAGCGTCGGTTTCAAGACCCAGCGTGCCCATGCAAGGACACCTCGGATGCGGATGGAACTGCGATCAGCCATCACGTGGAAGGACGAGGTGGAGTCTGCACTCGACCTGATCTGGGGCGTCGTGCGTCCTACGCAGAAGGCGACCCGCCCGATCGGATCGGTGCGGGTCGCCTCGCGCGACGCAGACGTCGAAACACGTCAGACGTGACTGTCTCAGATGAAGGCGTCGAGCTCCTTGAGGAGCGCGGCCTTCGGCTTCGCACCGACGATGGACTTCACGATCTCGCCGCCGGAATAGACGTTGATCGTCGGAATCCCGGTGATGCGGTAGGACGACGGGGTGACGGGGTTCTCGTCGACGTTCATCTTCAAGAAGGTGATCTTGTCGCCGTGCTCGGAGTTCAGCTCGTCGAGGATCGGGCCGACCTGACGGCAGGGCCCGCACCACTCGGCCCAGAAGTCCACCAGGACGGGCTTGTCGGACTTGAGGACCTGCGCCTCGAACTCGGCGTCGGTCACGGCGGCGATGTCTGCCACGGGTGTTCCTTCCCAATCAGTGTCGAATGTCGATGTTCAGTGAACACCACCCCGCCGACAGATGTTCCCGACGGCCTGGTGGACGACGGCCACTCTCCCCTTATGATGCAAGCTGGGACACACCGTGCTCCACCCTCCATCCTCGGGTGGACCGTCTAGCATCCGGGGCCGGACGTTGACCGGAAACCACTAATCGACGGGGTCCCATGAGGCTGAAAAGTCACCAGCGTGGACAGGTGTATCTGGCCTGCGTCTCAGTGGTCGTCGGGGTCCTTGCGGGGCTCTATCACGGTGTTCCCACCTCTGACCTTGAACTCCATGACGGCGGAGTGTGGGTGACCAACCTCGACAAGCGGGCGGCCGCCCACCTCAACTATCCCTCGATGACGCTCGACTCGGTCGTCACCGCCACGTCACCAGACTTCGACGTGACACAGGACGCGAACTCCGTCGTCCTCAGTGACACCGGCGGTGGCACGGCGACCATGGTCGACACCACCGTCCCCGAACTCGGTCAGGCTGCCGCCGTCCCGCCCGAACTCGACATGCTCCAGGGCGGACAGACGGTTGCTGTCGTGGACCCTGTCAAGGGCTCCATCTGGACCCTGCCCGCAGCTGAGTTGGGGTCCTTCAGCGTCGAACAGGAGCCGACGCTGACCAAGGCTGCTGGAGCCCGCGCTGCGGTCGGGAGGGACGGGGTCACCTACGTCGTACGACCTTCTGGCGAGCTCACCTCGCTGACGCGATCGGGCGCGAGCTGGACCACGGAGAAGCTGGGCACCTTCGAGGGGATCGAGATCGACCAGTTCGAACTCACCGTGGTGGGCTCGACCCCGGTCCTGCTGGATCGCGTCGCCGGCGAGGTCCGCACCCTCGAGGAGAGCATCGCCGTCGAGGATGCTGCCCAACTCGTGCTGCAGGAGCCCGGGGACTCGGGCAGCACGGTCGCGTTGGCCTCGCCCGTTGCCCTCGTACTGGTGCCGCTGGCGGGAGGCACCGCCACGGTCGCCCCCGACGGCCCCACGACGGCGGGCACTCCTGCATCTCCGGTCCGCAACGGCGAGTGCACCTACGCGGCGTGGGGAGGCAGTGGCCACTACCAACGTGTCTGCGACGGATCGGCAGCCAGCGAGTCGGCGGACGTGGAGCGCCTGATGGACGCCGAGTTCCCAGTCTTCCGGGTCAACCGCAACGTCGTGGTCCTCAACAACACCGACAACGGTGACACCTTCCTGGTCAACGAGAACATGCAGTTGGTCGCCAACTGGGACGACGTCCTGGGCCAACTTGAGGACGAGAAGAAGAAGAAGGACGAGACCGACGAGGTGGACCTGCAGTTCAATCCGACCCGGTCTGCGCGCAACCACCCACCCAAGGCCAACCCGGACTCGTACGGCATCCGTCCGGGTCGCTCCACCACACTTCCGGTGCTCGACAATGACAGCGACCAGGACGGGGATGTGCTCACCGCCACGGCCACCGGGGCGCCGCGCGTCGGCGAGGTGCTGCCCGTTCGTGGTGGGGAAGCACTCCAGATCGTCACGCCCGCGGGGTCCGTGGGCACCGATACGTTCGGCTACGAAGCCAGCGACGGGCGTGGAGAGTCGAGCAAGTCGCAGGTCCAGGTCGAGGTACATCCTTGGTCCGTCAACTCTCCGCCCATCCCCAAGGACCGCTCGTCCGTCGTCGTCGTCGGAGCTGGCGCCGAGGTCAAGTACAACCTCATCCAGGACTGGATCGATCCGGACGGAGACCCGATCTATCTGGAGTCCGTGAAGGGTACGGGCGACTTCTCCGTGCAGGGCCGTGAGGACGGGACCGTCACCGTCACTGACCTCAACAAGGCTGCACCGGGTCTGCATCAGATCGCGGTCCGCGTCTCCGACGGCCGGGAGGTGGCCACCGGCACGCTCGACATCGACCTGCGAGGACGCGAGAACATCGCCCCGGTGGCCAACAGCGATCACGTGATTGCGCTGATTGACCAGGAGACCACGATCAGTCCCCTGGTCAATGACACTGATGCGAACAGTGACGAGATCCGCTTGGCGCAGGTCAGCAATCCGGGCGGCGGAGTGAAGATCCTGCTCGACCCTGCCTCGGGAACGTTCAGCTTTCTCGCCAAGAGGGCGGGCACGATCTATGTCGATTACACGATCTCCGACGGCCCTGCCATAGCGCGCAACATCGTCCGGGTCGACGTCGTCGACGGAGCGGCGAGCACCGAGCCGCCGGTGGCGGACAACGACCTGGCCCTGTTGCCGATCGGCCAGTCGGTCCTCGTACCGGTGTTGGCCAACGACTACGACCCCACCGGTGGAGTGCTGGTGGTGCAGTCCGTACGCGCCGACCCCGCGTCGCGCCTCCAACTCGACATCGTGAATCACGAGTTCGTCCGAGTGCGGGCCATCGGCTCGCTCCGGGCGCCGGTCGCCTTCACCTACACGATCTCCAACGGGATGGCCTCCTCGAGCGCGCAGGTGACAGTCGTCAACGTCCCCGATGCCGGCTCGGACAAGCCGCCCGTCGTGGAGGACGACACCGCGACGGTGCGCGCCGGTGACATCGTCACGGTCCCAGCGCTGGCCAACGACCGGTCCCCGGCGAACCTCGAGCTGCGCCTGGACCAGAAGCTCGACATGCTCCCGAAGAACTTCCCAGGCACGGCCTTCGTCTCTGGACGCAACGTGCGGTTCAAGGCGGGCAAGGAACCGGGACGCGTACGTCTCACCTACACCGCCTTCGACTCCGCAGAGAACTACTCCTCCGGCACGATCGTCGTGACGATCGTGGCTGCGGACGCCCCTAACACCCCACCGACACCCCGTCCGCTGGTGGCCCGGATGCTCGCCGGCGGAGCGGTCACGATCCCCGTGCCCACGGACGGCGTTGATCCCGAAGGTGACTCAGTCACCCTTCTCGGCGTCGCTCGACCGGCGCCCTCCAAGGGAGTCGTCACCGTCGTGGGTGGTGCGCTGCTCTACGTCGCACCCAGCACGGCTTCAGGAACGGACACCTTCCGCTATCTGGTCGAGGATGCCCAGGGTGCCCAGGCATCCGGGAGCGTCCGGGTCGGGATCGCTCCCGCGTCAGCCACCAATCAGCTCCCCACCGCCGTGGCCGATGTCGTGAAGGTGCGCCCCAGCCGCGATCTGGCGGTGCCAGTGACCGCAAACGACACCGATGCTGATGGGGACGTCCCGATCCTGGTCCCGGAATCGGTCAAGGCAGCCGACAAGACCACGAAGACGGCGGCCAGCACCGACGGCGCGCAGGTGTTGTTGACCACGCCGAACAAGAGTGGCGACCTCAACTACTACTACAAGATCACCGATCACCCCGGTGGCCAGACCGTCGACGGTGTGCTGACCGTTCAGGTGCGTGAGAAGGCACCGCTGCGCGCCCCGATCGCCCGCGACGACGTCGTCACCGCGGGCGAGGTGCTCGGCAAGAACACCGCCACCGTTGACGCCCTTGCCAATGACTCCGACCCCGACGGCGTGCCCGCGGACCTCAAGCTCAGCTCGACAGATCGTGGTGTGAGCGTCGCCGATGGGAAACTCGAGATCGCCCTGGACAAGGTGCGCAGGGTCGTGCTCTACACCGCCACGGACCGCGACGGTCTGTCCTCGAGCGCGGTGGTCTCCTTGCCCGGCACCGAAGACCTGCGCCCCGTCATCGACCCCAACGCACCTGAGGTCAAGGTCGTGGCCGGCAAGCGGGTGAAGGTGTCCCTGGCCGACCACGTGATCGTGCGTGCCGGTCGAGCGCCGAGCCTGACCTTCGGTGATTCGGTGCAGGCAGGTCCGGGTGGGTCCGCCAAGGCACTGAATCAGACAGAGATCGAGTTCACCGCCAGCGCGGACTTCGCAGGACCCAGTGCCGTGACCTTCGAGGTGACGGACGGCAAGAACGCCGACGACGCGGCCGGCACCAAGGCAACGCTGTCGGTGCCGATCCGGGTCCTGCCGGCAACCACCAAGGATCCGGACGACCCCGACCCCGACGACCCCGACAAGGTCAAGACTCCGCCCACGTTCGTGCCCACTCCCGTCCAGGTGGCCGCCGGCGGGGACGCGGTCACGGCGGATCTGCGATCGATGGTGAGTGACCCCGACCCAGGCGACATGGACCGGTTGAAGTTCACCCTCGGTGCCGTCGCGGGAGATCAGAAGAACGTCAAGATCACCCTCGCCGGGTCCACCCTGAGAGCCGAGGCTTCATCCGAGACCCCGGCCGGCACCAGTGTGCTGGTGACGCTTCGCGTCACCGACACCTCGACCGACCCGGTCCAGGCGCAGATTCCCGTCAATGTCGTCTCCTCGACCCGGCCACTGATGCAGGTCCGACCGGTCGAGATCACCGACGCGGTGGCGGGCAAGCCGGTGTCGGTCAACATCGCCGACTACGTGACCAACCCCTTCGCTGCCGACGGCAAGCCGATCACGGTGCTGAATGCGGAAATGGCGGGAGGGGATGCCTCCGGCAGAGTCACCCGGTCCGGCACCACCGTGACGATCACGCCCGATCAGGGCACGCACGGTCAGCTGACGGCACGATTCTCTGTGGCAGACGCCACCGGTGATGCGGCCCGTCAGGTGGACGGCCTGATCCGGATCACCGTGCGTGGGCGGCCCGACGCTCCCACCTCGGCGGTCGCGGTCTCGCACGAGTCGCGTACGGCGACCGTCACCTGGTCAGCCCCCGCCAACAACGGTGCGGTCATCACCGGGTATGACGTGCGCTGGAACGGCACCACCCAGGCGTGCGGGCAGTCCACCTCCTGCACGGTGACCGGGCTCAAGAACGCCGTCGAATACACCTTCACGGTGACGGCCACCAATGAGGTCGGTACGTCGGAGAAGTCCCGGGCCTCCAACGCCGTGAAGCCGGACCAGCGGCCGGATCCGCCCAGCACCCCCAGCGGCGAGTTCGGCGACAAGTCCGTCCGACTGGCGTGGAACCGACCCACCGGCGACTTCAGTGCGGTGAAGTCCTTCAGCATCCGCATCAGCCCCGGCGATGCGAGTGGGCGGACGCAGATCAACGGGATCACGGGGACCTCCGCGGTGGTCGACAATCTGGTCAACGGAACGGCGTACACCTTCCAGATCGTGGCCTCCAACGAGCATCCAGAGCCCAGCGACCCGTCTCCGGCATCGGCGCCGATCATTCCCGCAGGCGCCCCATTCGCGGCCGCAGCACCGACCGTGGCCAAGGTGGCGGCGGGAACGACCCAGCCTTCAGCAGTGGTCTCGTGGAATGCGCCGAACGGCAACGGGGACAACAACCTCGTCTATACGCTCAAGTCGAGCAATGGTCGGACGTGGGGACCACTGACGGCAACCACCCAGCAAGTGCTGATGGATTCCTCGACCAATGAGGTGACCTTCACGGTCCGGGCCAGCAACAAGGCCGGCGATGGCGAGTCGTCAGCGGGCTCGACGCCGCAGCGGTTCTTCCAGAAGCCGGGCGCGGTCACAGGTCTCAAGGCCGAGGCCACCGGTCGGGACAACCAGGTGAAGCTCGACTTCGGCGCGGCCAGCGGCAACGGTGCCACGCCGAGTGAGATGACCTACCGCTGGCGGGTGGGTGCCGCGCAGGGCACGTTGCCGGTGGGCGGAGGAGTCCTGAGCAGTCCCGTCTTCGGCAATGGTCGCGACGTCAGCGTGGAGGTCTGGGCGACCAGCAGCGTACGAGGCGAGGCCGCGACCGGGGAGGCAACGTCGGCGTCGGTGAATGCCTACGGTCCACCGACGACACCGACCGCGAGCGGCAGCGGCGCCTATCGATCTGCCACCTTCTCCTGGAATTCCTCGGCGACCGGAAACGGCCGCCCGGTGACGCGCACCGAGATCAACGTCGGCGGTGGCTGGGAGACAGTCGCGGCTACGGGCAGCCGACAGGTCGCCGTCGCTCCGGGCGGGACCGGAACCATCAGCGTTCGGTCCTACAACCAGGCCGGGGTCGGAGCCACGGCCACGGCGTCGGCTGCGGCGTGGGCAGATTCCGACTGGATGTTCACCAAGACCAACAGCAACGTCGACGTAGGTGGCCAGATCTGGAAACGGGTCAATCTCGAGCTCTGGCGGTTCAGACCCAACAGCCAGGTCTATTGCTCGGCCGGTGGCATTGATGCCCCCGACTGGTCCAGAACGTTCGCGGTGGACGGAAATGGCCATTGGGGTGCAGCTGACAGTGGTGCCGCGGCCGCGCCGAACTTCAACGTCGACAGGTCCTACGGCCAGTGCGAGCAGCGATGACCCCCGACGAACTGCTGATTTCTGATCTCTTCGAGGAGACCTACTGACATGACCGTCACGACCGAGAACGCCGCTTGGTTCGCCGACTCCTTCACCAAGCTGACCGAGAATGTCGGCCAGGCGCTGCTCGGCAAGGAGTCCGTGATCCGCCTTGCGCTGACCTGCATGTTCGCCGAAGGGCACCTGCTCCTCGAGGATGCCCCGGGCACCGGCAAGACGGCGCTGGCACGGGCCATGGCGGCGACCGTGCAGGGCACGCACAACCGCATCCAGTTCACGCCGGACCTGCTGCCCTCGGACATCACCGGCACGACGATCTATGACCAGTCGAAGAACAGTTGGGAGTTCCACAAGGGCCCGATCTTCGCCTCGGTGGTGCTGGCCGACGAGATCAACCGCGCCTCACCCAAGACCCAGTCGGCACTGCTGGAGGTGATGGAGGAGGGGCACGTCACCGTCGACGG
>JBBSSH010000012.1:0-107716 GCA_038242265.1 Propionibacteriales bacterium | reverse complement strand
TCCGATGAAGGAGTACTGGGACTCGCTGAAGTTGGCTCCGGAGGAGAACGTCGAGGGCGCCGGTCGCTCGGATGACTACTCCTTCAAGAACGCCGGCATCCCGTCCTCGGGTTACGCCATGGGTGCAAGCGCTCGCAAGACCGCTGCTCAGGCCAACAAGTGGGGCGGCACCGCCAACCAGGGTTACGACCCGTGCTACCACGCCAGGTGCGACACGTACCCGGCCAACACCAACACGGTGGCGTTCAACCGGGCCGTCGACGGCATCGCCTACACCCTGTGGAAGCAGGCTGTCGGTGGCGACGCACCCGAGGGTGACGAGTACTCGTTGTCGGTCAACCCGTCCTCTGCGACGGTCAAGGCTGGCGACTCCACCACGGCCACGGTCAACTCCAAGACGACCCAGGGCAAGGCGCAGAACGTTGCGCTGACCGCCTCGGGTGCACCGGCCGGCACCACGGTGTCGTTCGCGCCGACCACGGTCAAGTCGGGCGGTTCCTCGACGATGACGGTCGCGACCTCGGGCTCAACCCCGGCCGGGACCTACACCATCAAGGTCAACGGTGCTGGCACCTTCAGCACGTCGACGACGTTCGCCCTCACGGTGACCGGCGTGACCAACCCTGACGCGGACGAGTACTCCATGTCGGTCAACCCGTCCTCCGCGACGGTGCAGGCCGGCGACTCGGCCACGGCCTCGGTCAAGACGACCGTGACCAAGGGCAAGGCGCAGAACGTTGCGCTGAGCGCCTCGGGTGCTCCGAGCGGCGCCACGGTGTCGTTCGACCCGACGACGATCCAGTCGGGTGCGTCCTCCACGATGACGGTCAAGACCACGGCGTCCACGCCGGAAGGTTCCTACCCCATCACCATCAACGGCGCTGGCACCTACAACTCGTCGACTACCTTCACCCTCACGGTGAAGGGCGACGGTGGTCCCGGTCCTGAGAAGTGCGACATCACTGGCCAGAAGATCAGCGGCAAGCTGTCCTCCGGTCAGTCGGTCTTCCAGCCGAACGGTGCCTGGTTCTACACGACCAGGGCTCAGACCCACCGTGCGTGCCTCGAGGGTCCCAGCAATGCCAACTTCGATCTGGAGTTGCAGTTCTTCGACGGGTCCAAGTGGGCCGTGGTTGCCAGTTCGACGCAGCCCGGTTCGACGGAAGCGTTGACCTACGACGGTAAGGCTGGCGCTTACCGCTACAGGATCAGCTCGAAGTCTGGTGCGGGTGACTACACGTTCATCTTCAACCAGTCCTGATCGACAGCACCACTGAACACACAGCACGACAGCACCACTGAAAGACAGCACCATTGATGGACGGTGACGGTCCCCGGGCTTCTGCCCGGGGGCCGTTGCCCATTTGCTCACGTGCCGATGTGCCGATGTGCCGATGTGTCCACCCGCCGACGCGCGGCCCCCGACCTCCGAGTCCGCTCGCGTCACCGTCGATCGGCTCTCGTCCGCTCATCCATGAGCCCCTCAGCGCGCACCGGTATGCCCGGACCGTCAGCGGGACGAGGCGAGGCTCACGAACGTGGCGCTCTCGAGCCCGACCCGCTGTGGGCGGACCGTCAGTCCGAGGACGGGTGGCGCTTGCGGCGCAGCCATTCGATGAGGATGGGGATCAGGGAGAAGGCCACGATGACGATGATCAGCTTGTCGATGCTCTCGGCCAAGTGGGGGAACGCATCGCCGAGGAAGAACCCGAGCAGGAGGATCGACGACACCCACAGGACTGCACCGACGAAGCTCCACAGGAAGAACCGGTGCCGGTCCATCTTGGTCACGCCGGCCACGACCGTGATGTAGGTGCGGACGAACGGCACGAAGCGCCCGATCACCAGAGCCTTGTTGCCGTGCTTCTCGAAGAACTCGGTGGTCTGGTCGAAGTACTTGCGCTTGATGATGCGGCCGTCGCGCTCGTAGAGCGGTGTTCCGAGCTTGCGCCCGATCTCATAGCCCACGACGTTGCCCAGGAACGCTGCCGCGGTCAACGCCACACCTGCGAGAAGGAGCTCGACCAGGGGCGGGCCGGGGAGGATGTCCAACTGACCGGTGGCGATGAAGAGGCCGAGGGCGAACAGCAGGGTGTCGCCGGGCAGGATCGGGAAGAACAGGCCGCACTCGACGAAGACGATCAGCAGACTGATCCAGAACAGTTCGGTGCCGAAGGTGTCGAGCAGCCAGTTGGGGTCCATCCAGTCGATGCCCAGCAAGAACGGATGGATGCTCGAGAGGACGCTCACGGGCGTAACCCTAGCGAGCAATGCCTAGGGTGCTCACATGCAGGACGACGAGCAGCGCGCGCCGTACGACCCGATGCCCCACGGCCCGCCGGAAGTGGGCGTTGGTCCGTGGGTGGGTGAGTGGCCCACCGGGGAGCAGTGGGACCCGGTGCTGCTGCGCGAGGGCGACCGCCGCAACGTGGTGGACCGCTACCGCTACTGGAGCATGGGCGCCATCGTGGCCGATCTCGACACCCGACGCCACGGCTTCCACGTCGCGATCGAGAACTGGCAGCACGACTTCAACATCGGCACCATCGTGCGCACCGCCAACGCCTTCCTGGCCCGCGAGGTCCACATCGTCGGGAACCGGCGCTGGAACAAGCGCGGCGCGATGGTGACCGATCGCTACCAGCACGTACGTCACCACGAAGATGTGCCAGCGCTCGCTAGTTACCTCCACGAACTCGATCCGCCGGTCCGTCTCCTCGGTATCGACAACCTCCCGGGCAGTGCCCACCTCGAGACGATGGAGGTGCCTGCCCGGGTCTGCTTCCTCCTCGGACAGGAGGGCCCCGGCCTGTCCGACGGCGCGCGCGAGGTGTGCGACGGCACGTTCTCCATCGCCCAGTTCGGCTCGACCCGGTCCATCAACGCCAGCGCAGCGGCAGCCATCGCGATGCACTCCTGGGTCCGGACCCATGCCGACCTGTCCGGTGCCGACGCCTGGCGCGGTTGAGGAGAGAGGAGATCAGTTCATTGACATGGTTGAGGAGGCTGTGACCATTGCCAACGCGGTGCCGACGATCGCGATGTAGGCCAGTATCCGGGCGGCGCGGCACACGGACCTGGCCAAGGAATCCCCTGAGTGCACTGCGATGTGCGCTGTCCACAAGGCCACGCCGCTCAGGGTGAGTGGCAACGCTCCGACGGACAGCGCGTAGCTCAGGCCGGGATCGCTGGACATAAATCTGGTCATGGTCCACATCTGAAGCTGGGTGGAGAAGGATCCGCCGCCCTCGATTGCCACCGCACCGAGGATTAGAGCGATGAAGGCCAGGGTACGGGCGCGCTCATCTGCAGGTGCTGCCACGCTGGTCATCTCGCTCATGTGATCTCCCGAGTTCTGTCCGACCCGACGCCGGAATCGGACCGAGACTAGCGAGGCGCCAGGACTCCCTCGAGGGAGGCCAGCCCGCGGCTGCTGTAGCTCTTCACCGTGCCCTCGCAGGGGATCACGACATCCTGACTGGGGTGCCGCACGGCGAGGACGAACCAAATCGATCCCTCCCAGGCAACCTGGCAACGGCGGAGGAGATCGTCGCGTCGTTGACCTAGGCACCGAGCTCAGGCTCGACCACCTGCTCGAGGATCTCGACGCCGGGATCGTCCGGAGTGAGGTGACCGGTGTTATCGATCGCGACCAGGCTCACGCGGTCGGTCCCCAGGATCACGCCGGCACCGTCCGCGAGCCATTGGTCGAAGGTCAACCACCCCGAATCGGTCTCCGGCATCGCGACGGTGTACTTGCCGTTGCCGATGGTCTCGAGGCGTACCCAGGTGGTGAGGGCCGCCAGCCGGTTCACGCGCTTGGAGAGCAGGGTGAAGTCCCTGCCCTGGGCCGCACACGCTCGCCCGCATGGCTCAGATCGAGGGCGGCCGAATGGATGCCCTGGCCCGGGAGGACGGCGTCGCGACGTTTGTGCACGATGGCGCCCGCGCGGATCTCCACGCCCTGGTCCATCACCCGCGCCGGACCCTCCCACTGTCGCCACGGCATCGCGGAGTTGGGCGGGTACATCCGGTGCGCGCCCGAAGGAGTCGTCCAGCTCCTCGCGCCAGTCGATCTGGGTGTCCATGGTCGGTCCTTTCCCGAAGCAACCTGTCACGGGGAAAACGGAAGCTCTCCGTCATCGGTTGCCCTCCGTGCACCACAAGATGCGGACTCTGCAGAAACGACTAGGGTTGGTGTGCCTGTTGCACCCCTTCTGGAGGAGACATCAATGCCCATTGCCACCCCCGAGGTCTACGCACAGATGCTGGACGAAGCGAAGTCGAAGTCCTTCGCCTTCCCGGCCATCAACGTGTCGTCGTCCCAGACCTTGAATGCCGCTCTGAAGGGTTTCGCCGACGCGGGATCCGACGGCATCATCCAGGTTTCGACAGGTGGTGCCGAATATCTCTCCGGGCCCTCCATCAAGAACATGGTGAGTGGCTCGGTGGCTTTCGCCACCTACGCCGCTGAGGTCGCGAAGAACTACCCCGTCAACATCGCGCTGCACACCGATCACTGCCCCAAGGACAAGCTCGACGGCTTCGTCCGGCCACTGATCGCGATCTCTGCCGAGCGCGTCGCCCGCGGCGAGGCCCCGCTCTTCCAGTCGCACATGTGGGACGGTTCCGCCGTGCCGCTGGCGGAGAACCTCCAGATCGCTGAGGAACTGTTGGCCCAGTGTGTGGCCGCCCGCATCATCCTCGAGGTCGAGATCGGTGTCGTGGGTGGCGAGGAGGACGGCGTCGCCAACGAGATCAACGAGCAGCTGTACACCACACCCGAGGACGCCCTCGCCACCGTGCGCGCGCTCGGTGCGGGCGAGCAGGGCCGCTACCTCACCGCCCTGACCTTCGGCAACGTGCACGGCGTCTACAAGCCCGGCAACGTCAAGCTGCGCCCCGAGATCCTGCAGGCCGCCCAGCAGGCCGTGGTGGCCGAGCTCGGTCTGACCGAGGGCTCGAAGCCCTTCGACCTGGTGTTCCATGGCGGGTCCGGCTCGAGCGCCGAAGAGATCGGTGCTGCCGTCGACTTCGGTGTGGTCAAGATGAATGTCGACACTGACACCCAGTACGCCTTCACCCGCCCCGCTGCCGCGCACATGTTCGCCAACTACGACGGCGTCCTCAAGATCGACGGCGAGGTCGGCAACAAGAAGGTCTACGACCCGCGCGCCTGGGGCAAGGCTGCCGAGGCCGGCATGGCCGCCCGGGTGGTCGAGGCGTGTCAGAACCTGCGCTCGGCAGGCACCTCGCTCGGCGCCTGAGTCCGGCCCTGGTCCTGGTTCCGGCGAGCAAAGTGCCGGGGACGTTCGAAGGCCAGCACAGCCAGCAACCCCAGGGCCAGTACGGCGGGAACGACCAGGATCGACTCGGCCATGGCTTGGCTGAAGGGGGCGAGCACCGCGGGCGGCAACGCCCCGGTGCCGCCCTCGGCCGCTCCCAGGCCCGAGCCCAGGCCGTGACTGGCCAGGCGGGAGTCGATGAGGACAGCGATCGCGGCCGACCCGAGTACGGCACCGATCTGCCGGTTGGCGTTGTAGATCCCGGCCCCGGCTCCGGCCTGGTCGAGCGGCAGGTTGCGGTTGGCGGTGGCTGACAGTGGCGCCCACAGGAACGAGCTGCCCAGACCCACCAGCGAGATGGTCGCCAACAGGATCCATACCGGCGTCGTCGGCGTCATGGCGACGTACAGCCCGACCATGGAAATCATCAGCACGACGAAACCGAAGCCGGCCAGCACGCGTGGGTGGATCCGGTCAGTGAGTGAGCCGACCTTCTTGGCAGCGACGATCGACACGACGGCCATCGGGGCCAGCAGGAGTCCGGCCTCGGTGGGGCTGTAGCCCCGCACGACCTGGGCGTAGAGCATCAACGGAAAGCCCATGGCAGTGAACGCGAAGCCCACAGTGGCGATTCCGATGTTGGCCAGGGAAAAGTTGCGGTCGCCGAAGAGCCCCAGCGGCATCAACGGCTCGCTCTGGTTGCGCGCCTGCCACCAGATGAACGCTGCGATGAGGACCAGGCCCGCCATGATCAGTCGCCAGACCGTGATCGGCCCGGTGATGGTGGACCAGGCGTACTGCTGTCCTTCCTGCAGACCGAAGACGAGCAGGAACATGCCGGCTCCGCTGAGCGCCACCCCGAGCCAGTCGAAACGGTGCGGGTGGGTTTCCAGGGCCGGGACGAGACGCATCGCGAGCACCAGGGCCACGATGCCGACGGGGACGTTGATGAAGAAGATCCACTCCCAGCCCAGGGAGTCCACCAGGAGACCGCCGGCGATCGGCCCGACCAGGGTGGCGACACCTGCAGTGGCACCCCACAGCGCCATGGCCTTGCCGCGCCGCTCCATCGGGAAGATGCGGGTGATGACCGCCATCGTCTGCGGCGTCATCATGCTGGCGCCGAGCCCCTGGAAGACGCGGGCCGTGATGAGCCCGTCGATCGTCGAGGTCAACCCGCACCACAGCGAAGCGATGGTGAAAACCGTCAGGCCGATGAGGTAGATCCGTTTGGGGCCGAAACGGTCACCGAGCCGTCCGGTGATCAGCACCGGGACGGCGTACGCCAAGAGATAGGCGCTGGTCACCCAGACCACGGTGTTCACGTCCGCGCCGAAATCCTCGATGATCGCCGGCGTCGCCACCGAGACGATCGTGGTGTCGACCAGAATCATGAAGAAGCCCAGGCACAGAGCCCACAGCGCTGGCCACGGGTTGAGTTGGCCGGGGCGCTCGGAGATGGTTGAAGATGTCACTGGTCCAGTGAACACCTACCCACCCACACCCGCCGATTTCGGGCGGGCGTGGGCGGCGTCAGGTGTCGACTCAGTCGAGCAGCGTGTCAGCGGCCGTCTTGCTGGAGTCACGGAGGAATGTCGAGCAGCGCTCCCACTCGTCACTCTCGCCGATCGCGCGGGCGCTCAGCGCGAGCAGGGCGAGCGAGGTGAGGAAGCCGCGGTTCGGCTCGTGCTCCCACGGCACCGGGCCGGTGCCCTTCCAGCCGTTGCGGCGCAGCATGTCGAGCGAGCGGTGGTAGCCGACCCGGGAGTAGGCGTACACGGTGACGTCGTCGGCCTTCTCGTCACGGGCCAGGGTGGCGAGCGCAGCCCAGGCAGCCGGTGATTCCGGGTGCCGGCGTACGACGTCTGCGGGCGCCTCGCCCGCGCTCAGCTCGGCTGCGGCGGGGTCGATGGGCAAGTGGGTCGCCGGGGGACCGGCCATCAGGTCGTTACCGGTGAAAGAACTCATGGGCCCACCCTGCCAGACGGTGGGTCATGCGGAAGCTTCACGAGTGACGTGCGAGTGCTGGTCGCATCCGTACCCCCTCGTCTGCACTCCCCACCGACTCCATGTAACGCGCTGTTCCGTGCACTTCTGCGCGGTAGCAACTGCGCAGGGGTGCAATTATCAGCGCGTTACATGCCCGGGTGGGCGTTCAACGACGCTCGTACGCGGCCAGCAGGCGCCGCAAGCTGTCCACCGGCGGGTCTTCGAAGTGGTTGTCCACAGGCCGCGCCAGCCACGATGGCCGCACCTTGAGAATGCCACGAACCTCGTGCCATGGACTCACGTATCCGAATCCTCATCGCCGGGGGGAGCGGCCTGGTGACGACCGCCCGGTTACGTTCGGCCGGCATCGACCCGCGCCTCATCACCAGGCTCGTCCGCCGTGGCGATCTGGTCGCTCTGCGGCGCGGCGTCTACACCACACGGGAGCTCTGGGGGAGGTGGGACGAGTTTCGGGAGCGGCCGTTGGCGCGGATGGCTGCCGCCGAGCTGACGCTCACGGTGCCGCACGTGTTCAGCCACGATTCAGCGGCGATCGCCCATCAGATTCCGCTGATCGAGGTTCGCACCAGTGACGTCCACATCACCCGGACGCGAGTGCTCGGCTCCCGTACACGAGGTGGAATCCACCACCACGGAGCGGCGTACACACCTGACGATGTGGTGACGATAGGCACATTCGAGGTGTTGACGAAGGCACGGACCGTGGTCGACATCGCTCGTACGCATGGCTACGACGCGGGGCTCGTGGCCGCCGACGGGGCACTGCGTCTCGGCGTGACCCGCGCCGACCTCAGCGCGATCCTCGCGAAGATGACCTACTGGCCCGGCATCACCAGTGCGCGCGCAGTCGTGGACGACGCCGATGCCGGGGCAGAGTCAGCGGCAGAGACATTGGGACGCATCCTCGTACGAGAACTCGGTATTGGACCGGTCGAGACGCAGTTCCCGGTGGGCACTGACGCGGGCGTGCGCTGGTGCGACATCAGGGTGGGCGCGCACCTGTTCGAGATCCACGGGCGGATCAAGCTGCAGACTGTCGAGGACGGCGGCGTTGCCACAACGGCACCTGAGACGGTCGTGTGGAACGAAAGAAAACGCGAACGCCTCGTGACCAGTCGAGGGTTGGGGCTGAGCAACATCGTGTGGCAGGACTTCTGGGGGCCGCGCCGTAGCCAGGCCGCAGCGCGGCTCAAGGCGGAGTATGCCGTCACGGTGCAGCGTTTCGGCGACACCCTCCCGCGACACCTCGAGGATGAGGCCCGGGAAATGCGGGGTCGGCGCCGAGTCGGGTCCGCGTGAGACCCGTACGCATGTCACGCGCTGTTGGTTGCTCTGGTGCGCTGTTGCAACTGCGCGGGAGTGTACGTAACCGCGCGTTACATGGGAGGTCAGGGCCGGAGTCGTCCTAGCCGGCACCGAGCAACTGGCGGACCTTGTCCGATCCGAGCGCCAGGATGAGCGTAGGGAGTCGAGGACCCTGGTCCTTGGCAACGAGCAGGTTGTAGAGCAGGCGGAAGAAGTCCTTCTGGTCTGCCTTCACCTCATCCGTCGGCGGGTCCTCGAAGCCCAGACCGCGAGCCACCTTCGGGACGCCGTAGACCACTGTGGTGACCTCCGCGAGATCCATCGACTCGGGCAGCCGGTCGAGGAAGATCCGCAGCCAGAGTTCCTCGTCCTCGCTCAGCGCGGCCAGCCGCTCGGCGTCCGGGGTCTCGCGCACCAGGGTGCGATCCGCCGCGGGCACGAACTCCTCGGTCCACGCGATGGCACGGCCCAGTCGGGGTTGGAGGTCCTCGACCGAGTCGTGGGGGAAACCCACCGAGGCGATGAGGCGGCTGATCTGCTCGGCGGACCCGGCGGTGACGTCCGCGACCGACGACAACGTACGGAAGGGAACGGTGACCGGTGAGGTCGGCAGCGGCTCGGAGGCCATGTCCGAGGCGATGTTTGAGGCGATGTTCGAGGCGCGCTCCCACGCCAGGACGGCGGCGTCCCGCTTGGCGGGATCGGCAGCCTTGCGGCCCAGGGCGTCCCACTCGTCATAGAGGCGGACGACCTCGGGACCGAAGTCGACGGTGAAGGTCTGCTTGGGCGCTCGGCGGACGTAGAGCCAACGCAGGATCGACGCCTCCAGCACGCGCAGCGCATCCGCGGCAGTGGGGACGCCGCCCGCGGAGGAGGACATCTTCTGCATGCCGGCGAAGCCGACGAATCCGTAGCCGAACCAGGCCGGGCGGGGCATGTCGAAGAACGTCTCGACCAGTTCATGGCCGACGGTGAACGACGAGCCGGGGGTCGCGTGGTCGGAGCCGGCGGCCTCGAAGTCCACGTGGTAGTGCGCCCAGCGCATCGGCCAGTCGATCTTCCAGACGAGCTTGCCCTCGTTCTGGGTGGTGAGGTTGGTGACGCCCTCGAAGCCGCAGGTCTCGCAGGTGTAGGCGAGGTCGGTGGCTGCATCGTCGTAGGACGTCAGGGTGACGGTGTCGCGCCCGCACTCGCGGCAGTAGGGCTTGAACGGGAAGCGCGACAACTCGGTGGTGCCGACCTCGTCCGCGTCAGCGACTGAGTCCGCCATGGCAGCGGCCTCCTGGGATTCCAGTTCGCTGGCGGGCTCCGCCGCTGTCGAGGCGCCGGGCTGTGTCTCGGGTGGAGTGCCGGGCGCTGCCTTCTTCGTCCGGTAGCGCGCCAACACTGCGTCGATCTCGTGGCGATCCCGGACGGCGGTGAGGACCCGGTCCCGGTAGGTGCCGTCGCGGTAGAGCTCGGTCTGGGAGATCGACTCCATCTCGACCCCGAGATCGGAGAGCGCCTCCTCCAGCGGCTCCTTGAAGTGCGCAGCCCACGAGCCGTGGCAGTCCCACGGGTCCGGGACGCCGCTCAGCGGGCGGCCGATGTGCTCGGACCACTCGGGCGGGACGCCGGAGGGGACCTTGCGGAAACGGTCGTAGTCGTCCCAGACGTGCAGGTGACGCACCTCGAGACCGCGGCGGCGCAGTTCGTCGGCCACGAAGTGGGTGGTGAGGAACTCGCGCAGGTTGCCCAGGTGGACCGGCCCCGAAGGCGAGGCGCCGGAGGAGACGGTCACGGGCTTGCCCTCGCCAGCGTGGCGTACGGCGTCATCGGCTGCGCGCGTCACCCAGTCGATCGGGTTGCCTTGCTGTCTGCTTCGTCCCATGGATCAAGGCTATCGGGGGACGAGATCGCCCGGTGTTCAGGACCGTCCCGATGCCCTACGGCCCAGTCCGAGTCCCAGTCCCAGGACCGCGGGCGGAGGGTCAGGGGTCAGGCGTCAAGCCAGGATCATCCGGTACGCGCCGCGCTCCAGACGCCAACTCCTGCTGCGTTCCGGTCCGGAGATCTCGCCGTCGGCCGTCAGCCAGAACTCGTCCCCACTGACCTTCACCGATCGTCCACGCAGGCTGATCACGTCGTCGCGCTCCACGTGGTCTCCGGTGCGCAGCCGGGCGACGTACCCGAGCTTGGCCATCGGTGAGACCGCACGACTGATCATCACGTCCAGCAAACCGTCCTCGAGGTCGGCGCCAGGGTTGACCTCCGTGCCGCCACCGATGTTGCTGCCGTTGCCGATCGCGACCATGAGGACGGGGCGGCTGAAATCGTTGACGACCTCGCCGTCGACCTCGACGCGCAGGTGCCAATTCGGCGGGTCGAAGACGGACAAGGCGGCCCCGATGGGATAACCGAGTTTGCCCAGGTTGACCTTCCCGATGCCCACCGAGCCCAGTCGGCCCTTCCACTTGGCACCCTTGCGGCTCGCCTGTGCCCCGACGCCGACATGCACGTTGTTGGTCACGATGCTGCCGGTCTCGTCGACGATCAGGTCGATCGGGCGTGACTTGCCGCGCAGCACCAGGCGGGCCGCCTCCTCGATGTCGAGGGGGATGTCGTTGCCGCGAGCGAAATCGTTGCCGGTTCCCATGGGGAGCAGAGCCAGGGTGGCGTCGCAGAGTTCGTTGCGCTTGTACAGGGCGGTGACCACTGCGTGCAGGCTGCCGTCACCGCCGGCGACGACGATCGTTCGGCCGCCGGCACGGTGCAGGACGCCGTCGAGTTCGCCCGGATTGGTGGTCTTCTCCACCTCCACCGAGGCTCCTTGACGGAGCACGGTCACCGCCGTGTCGAGGGTTTCCTCGTCGGAGGTGCCGGCATCGGCGTTGGTGATCACGAGCAGGGAGCGCACTGGCGGACAGTAGCCCATTACCACTGCTGGGGAGTGCCTCCGCAGTGCCCGATGAGATCGAGACGAGCGATCGCATCGACGTGATCGAGGTTGGTGTGGGGTAGCGTGACGCCGCAAGAGCCCCGGTGCCTTGCGCCGGGGCCTTTGCGTTCCCGGAACCCTGTTTCCAATCGTGCGAGGAGGGCTGAAATGCCCGCAATCATCGTTCTCGGAGCCCAGTGGGGCGACGAAGGCAAGGGCAAGGCGACCGACCTTCTCGCCCAGGACACCAGCATCGATTTCGTGGTCCGCACCAGCGGCGGCCACAACGCCGGCCACACGATCGTGATCGATGGCGAGAAGTACGCCACCCATCTTCTGCCCAGCGGCATCCTGACTCCCGGTGCGACCAGCGTGATCGCCAACGGTGTGGTGGTCTCCGTCGAGGCGCTCTTCCGTGAGCTGGACGGACTCATCGAACGCGGGGTGCAGGTCGCCGACCTCAAGGTGAGCGCCAACGCGCACGTCATCGCGAGCTATCACGCGACGATCGACAAGGTCACCGAACGTTTCCTCGGCAAGAACCAGATCGGCACCACGGGTCGGGGCATCGGCCCGGCCTACGTCGACAAGGTCAACCGGGTCGGGATCCGCATCGCCGACCTGTTCGACGAGAAGATCCTGCGCGAAAAGATCGAGGCGGCGCTCGACGTGCGCAACCACCTGCTCACCAAGGTCTACAACCGTCGAGCGATCGAGGTTGACGCGGTGGTCGAGGAGCTGACGGTCCACCTCGACCGGCTTCGACCGATGGTGTGCGACACCTCGCTGCTGCTCAACCGCGCCCTCGACGAGGGTCAGACGGTGCTCTTCGAGGGGGCCCAGGCCACGTTGCTCGACCTTGACCACGGCACCTATCCCTTCGTCACCTCGTCCAACCCGGTGGCCGGTGGCGTGTGTGTCGGCGCTGGCATCGGCCCGACGCGCATCGACCGCGTGATCGGCGTCATCAAGGCCTACACCACCCGCGTGGGCGCGGGGCCCTTCCCGAGTGAGCTCTTCGACGAGGACGGCGTGCAGCTGCAGCAGCTCGGTGGCGAGATCGGCGTCTCGACGGGCCGGGAGCGTCGCTGTGGGTGGTACGACGCCGTGGCCGCGCGCTACGCCACCCGCGTCAACGGCCTCACCGAATTCTTCCTCACCAAGCTCGACATCCTCGGCGCCTGGGACCGCATCCCGGTCTGCGTGGCCTACGAGATCGATGGCAAGCGGGTCGATGAGATGCCGATGACGCAGACCGAGTTCCACCACGCCAAGCCCATCTATGAGGTGTTCGAAGGATGGAAGTCCGACATCTCGGGCTGCCGATCCTTCGACGACCTGCCGCCCAATGCACAGGCCTATGTCCGTGCGCTGGAGGAGATGTCCGGCGCGAAGTTCTGGGCGGTCGGTGTCGGTCCGGGTCGTGAGCAGACCGTGGTGGTTCCCGACATGGGCTCGGCATGAAGACGCTGATCATCGGCACCGGTGGGCGCGAGCACGCGCTGGCCCTGTCCCTGAGCCGCGACCAAGGAGTCAGCGAGGTGCACGTGGCGCCGGGCAACCCCGGCATGGCCATGATCGCCACCCTCCACGACGTCGACCTGATGGACGGCGAAGCAGTGGCTGAGCTTGCCGAGCGACTCGGTGTCGACCTCGTCATCGTCGGACCCGAGGCTCCGCTGGTCGCGGGCGTCGCCGACCCCGTGCGCGCCCGCGGCATCTCCTGCTACGGCCCCTCACAGGCGGCCGCGCAGCTGGAGGGCTCGAAGACCTTCTCCAAGGAGGTCATGGCCGCTGCCGGCGTGCCGACGGCCGGATCGCTGACGTGCGAGCTGCCCGAGGAATCCGCCGCGGCGCTGGACACCTTTGGGGCCCCGTATGTCGTCAAGGACGACGCGCTGGCAGCAGGCAAGGGCGTCGTCGTCACCTCGGATCGCGCCGAGGCCTTGGCGCACGCGGAGTCGTGTGAGCGCGTCGTCATCGAGGAGTTCCTCGACGGACCGGAGGTCTCGGTCTTCGCGGTGTGCGACGGCACGAAGGCCTACGCGCTCCCGCCGGCGCAAGACTTCAAGCGGATCTTCGACGGGGGTCTGGGCGCGAACACGGGAGGCATGGGCTCGTACGCACCGCTGCCGTGGGCGCCCCCTGACCTCGCCGAGACGGTGCTCGCCACGGTCATACGTCCGACGCTCGCGGAGATGACGGGTCGCGGCACACCCTTCGTCGGCACTCTCTACGTCGGCCTGGCCCTGACGGCCGATGGCCCGCGCGTGATCGAGTTCAACTGCCGTTTCGGTGACCCCGACACCCAACCCGTCCTGGCGTTGCTGACCTCGCCGCTGGGGGAGTTGTTGAAGGCGGCCGCCGACGGCGATCTGGGCTCGGTCGCTGCGCCGACCTTTGCGGACGGTGCGTCCGTGACGGTGGTGATGGCCAGCGCCGGCTATCCCGAGGGCTCGAGCAAGGGCGATGTCATCGTCGGCACCGAGACCCTGGACCGGGAGACGGATGTCGACGTCATCCATGCCGGCACTGCCGTGGTGGAGGACGACCGGACAGAAACAAGTCTGGTGACCGCGGGCGGTCGCGTGCTCGCCGTCCGCGCCATCGGAGTGGACGTCGCCGACGCCCGCGCCAAGGCGTACGAGGGCGTTGCCGCGATCAGCTTTCCCGGCGCCCAGTGGCGTCGCGACATCGCGGCCGAGCCACTCGGTGTGGTCGAGGGCGCAGCGGCTCGTGACTGATCGGGCCGACTTCGTCCCGGGTCAGGAGGTCGTGATCCGCGAGGTGCTGCACGGGGCCGAGTGGGCGTCCTGGCGCGAGGCGGTCCTCGTTGACGACGACGTGTTGGCCACGGTGCACAGAGACGGCACGCCGCTGGTGTTCCCCGTCCACGCCGTGCCTCATCCGTGGGGTCATCTGGATGCGTGGCGGGGCACGACGGTGCTCAAGCTACGCCGTCGCGGCGACTGGTATTCGGTGTGGAAGTTCTTCAACGACTCGGGCTTCCTCAACTGGTACGTCAACTTCGAGACCCCCTACGTGCGCAGCGACGACGGGGTCGAGGTCAACGACCTCCAGCTGGACATGGTGATCCCGGCCGAGGGCGCGTGGCGGTGGAAGGACGTCCAGGACCTGGCTCCCTCGCTTGCGTCGGGTCGTATCACGCACGACGAACTGCTCGCAGTGCTGACGGCGGCCAGTGAGGTGGCCGGACTGTTGGACCGCGACGAACGGTGGTGGTCGCCCTGGGACACGTGGACGCCAGCACCCTCGCAGGATGGGACAATTCCTGCGTGAACGTTCCCAACGTCCTGGCCACCCGTTATGCCGGCGCCGATCTCGCTGAGATCTGGTCCCCCGAGCACAAGATCGTCCTCGAGCGTCAGCTGTGGATCGCCGTGCTCCAGGCACAGCGCGACCTCGGCATCGCGGTGCCCGACGGCGTGGTCGAGGCCTACGAGCAGGTCGTGGACCAGGTCGATCTCGACTCCATCGCCGCGCGTGAGCGGGTGACGCGTCACGACGTGAAGGCACGGATCGAGGAGTTCTCCGCGCTCGCCGGGCACGAGCACATCCACAAGGGCATGACCTCGCGCGACCTGACCGAGAACGTCGAGCAGTTACAGGTCCGTCGCTCGCTCGAGGTGATCCGCGATCGCGCAGTGGCTGCTCTGGTCCGACTGGGCCGACTCGCTGCCGAGCACGAGGTCACGGTCATGGCCGGCCGCTCCCACAACGTCGCGGCGCAGGCCACCACGCTGGGCAAGCGCTTCGCCACCGTCGCCGACGAGATGCTGATCTCGGTGCAGCGCATCGAGGAGCTGCTGGCCCGCTATCCGCTGCGCGGCATCAAGGGCCCGATGGGCACCTCCCAGGACATGCTCGACCTGCTCGATGGTGATGCCGCCAAACTCGACGACCTCGAACACCGGGTCGCAGCGCACCTCGGTTTTGAGGAGGTGATGACCAGCGTCGGTCAGGTCTACCCCCGCTCCCTCGACTTCGATGTCGTGGCCGCTCTCGTCCAGCTGGTCAGCGGCCCCTCCAACCTCGCCACCACGGTGCGTCTGATGGCTGGCCTCGAGCTCGTCACCGAGGGCTTCAAGGAGGGCCAGGTCGGCTCCTCGGCCATGCCCCACAAGATGAACACCCGCTCGTGCGAGCGCGTCAACGGCCTCGCGGTGATCCTGCGCGGGCACCTCTCCATGGTCAGCGAACTCGCCGGCGACCAGTGGAACGAGGGCGACGTCTCCTGCTCGGTCGTACGCCGGGTCGCGTTGCCGGACGCCTTCTTCGCCACCGACGGCCTCTTCCAGACCTTCCTCACCGTGCTCGACGAGTTCGGTGCCTTCCCGGCCGTCATCCAGCGCGAGCTGGACCGCTACCTCCCCTTCCTCACCACCACGAAGGTGCTGATGACGGCTGTCCGCAACGGTGTGGGCCGCGAGGCTGCGCACGAAGCGATCAAGGAGGCAGCCGTCGGCACCGCGCTGGCGATGCGCGCCGGGCAGGTCGAGAACGACGTCTTCGCCAAACTCGCCGCCGACGAGCGCCTCGGGCTCACCCGCGACCAGATCGACGCGCTCGTCGCCGACCCGATCGAGTTCACTGGTGCGGCCGTGGCCCAGACCCGCGCCGTGGTGACGCGGATCGAGGAGCTGGCTGCGCGCTACCCCGACGCGGCGGCGTACGTCCCGGGCGCCATTCTCTGACCGGACGCGACCTGAGCCGGCCGGGGATCGGTCGCGAGCAGGTCGTAGGTGAACTCGTCGGTGAAGGTCCCGTCGATGAGTGGGTCGCTCTGGCGGGTGTGACCAGTCCGGTGGAACCCGGCCGCCTCGGCGACGCGCTGTGACCCGACGTTGCCGACAGCGACGCGCAGGGTGAGACGACGCAGCCCGCCACCGCAGCCACCCCCGTCCGTCGGCGAGAGTGCCTCGTCGACCACCGTCACGGCTGCGGCACTGGTGATCCCAGCCCCCCGGGCTGCGGGATGAGCCCAGTAGCCCAGGGCGGCGGTGTCATCCAGGTCGCCGCCGCGACCGAGCAGGCTGATGTGCCCGAGCAGTTGGTCGGTCGTCGTGTCGGCAATCGCCCAACTGATGGAGTCGCCTGCCGCGACGTGAGCGAGCGTGCGCTCGATGAACGCGTGGGCGTGCTCCAGGCTGTAGCGCTCGTTGATGATGTGGTTGCCGAGCCACGTGACCGTTTCCGGGTCCGAGCACGCCTCTTTCACCCGGGTGGCGTCCTCGGACTTCAACGGTCGCAGGGTGATGCTGCGTCCGTCTGGGGCAAGGGTGCTCAGGTGCTTGCGCATGGCGGCGAACCTATCCACGCGGCGATCTCGGGGCAACGGACATTGCCCCAGTGCTGGTGGAGGAGATCAGCCGTGCCTCCGTGAGGCAGAGCGTCGATTCCGAGCCAGCCATGTAACGCGCTGTCCGGTGCGCTTCTGCGCCGTTGGAACCGCGCAGAAGTGCACCGAACAGCGCGTTACAAGGGCGCCAATGGTCGCAGCGAGAGGCTCACGCGCCGGGCTTGACGTCCATCACGAGCTCGAACTCCAGCAGGTTGGCGCCGCTTGCGACGGGGGCGCCGTGCTCACCCTTGTGCGCTGCCCGGGATTCACCGTCGCGCCAAGTGGCGTAGGCGTCCTCGTCGGCCCAGTGGGTCACGACGAAGTAGCGGGTCTCACCGGCGACCGGGCGCAGCAGTTGGAAGCCGAGGAAGCCGGGGGAGTCCTCCACGACACCGGCGCGCGAGGCGAAGCGGCGCTCGAACTCCTCGCCTGCGGGGGCGGGGACGTTGATGGCATTGATCTTCACGACGGACATGCCTCGAGGCTACGACGCAGCCACCACCGTGTCCCGGCTGCCGCCCCCCGACCGACGCCTTGCGTTGGAGTGCTCTCCAACCCCTAGCGTTCACGACATGAACCGAGCGCCAGATCACGATGTCGAGCAGCTGGGCATCTCCGACATGTCGGAGATGGCCGGGCTCAGCAAGGACACCCTGCGGTGGTACGAGCGTGAAGGGATGCTGCCCGACGTGCCTCGTGGACCTACCGGCCATCGCACCTACGGCGGACGTGTCGCGAGTGTGGTGATCTTGCTGGCCAGGCTTCGAGCGACCGGTATGCCGACCGCCGACATGCGGCTGTTTGCTCAGTTGGTCGGCGAGGGAGCGGCTTCACACGGGCGCCGCATTGCCGTGTTGGAGGCGCACCGGGCACGCATCGCCGAGCAGCAGCGGCAGCTCGCCGAGGCGTCCGAGGCCCTCGAGCTCAAGATCGCGCACTACGCACACCTCATCTCGCGCGGTCTGGATTGCGACGGCGCGCCGATCGACATCGATATCCGAGCCCTGCAGGAGGCACGATGAAGAACCGTACGATTCCTTCCCTCGCCCGGACGACCGGTGCGATCGGCCTGGGGTGCATGGGGATGAGCTGGGCCTACGGGTCACCGGCCGACCGGGATGCTGACGCCTCCATCGGCGTCATCAGGCATGCCCTCGATGCCGGAGTGACACTGCTGGACACCAGCGACGCCTACGGTGCCGGACGCAACGAGGAGCTGGTCGGGCGAGCACTGGCCGGGCGCCGGTCGGAGGCCATCGTCGCAACCAAGGTGGGGCTCATCGGCGAAGAGACTCCCGAAGGCCCCCGCCTGACCCGTGATGCTCGTCCTGAACACATCCGCGAAGCCGTCGACGCCAGTCTCGGACGCCTGCAGGTCGACGCCATCGACCTCTACTACCTCCACCGCGTCGACCCGGACGTTCCGCTCGCCGAAAGCTGGGGCACCCTGGCCGACCTGGTGACGGCCGGCAAGGTGCGAGCCCTGGGACTCAGTGAGGTCACCGTCGCCGAGGCCACCGTGGCCCACCGGATCCACCCTGTCGCCGCCGTGCAGTCGGAGTTCTCCCTGTGGACCAGAGATCCACAAGGCACCGGAACGACGCCCGACGGGGCGATGACCGGCGACATCATCGGATGGACGGCCGAGCATGACGCGATCTTTGTCCCCTTCTCACCGCTCGGGCGCGGGTTCCTCACCGGAAAGTTCGATGCCGCGAAGCTGGACAAGGCTGACTTCCGGGCCAGCCTGCCCCGTTTCACCGACCAGGCAGCGGCCGCCAACCGTCGCATCGTCGACGTGGTGCAAGGCGTGGCAGCCCGCCACGACACCACCGCGGCAGCCGTTGCCCTGGGTTGGGTCCTGGCGCAAGGGCCGCACCTCGTGCCGATTCCCGGCACGACGAACATCCGCAATCTCGACGCCAACGTGGCGGCTGTCGACCTGACGTTGACGAGCGACGATCTCGCTGAGCTGGACTCAGCACCCATCGCCGTCGGCACCCGGTACTGAACCGTGCAGGAATGGGAGTCACTGGACCTCGGCGCGGCAGCACTCGTGGAGATCGACTTCCAGGGCTGGATCATCGGCCTTGGTCACGATCCAGCGGTGATCCAAGGCGCAGTCGCAGTCCGCCAAGCCATGTCTCATCGACCCCGGGTCTGCACGAGGTATCTCGACCCAGAGCCCGGCCCGCGGGCAGATCCACTCTCGCCGGAGGCCAGTTTCGACCAGCGGCTCCGACCGGGTCCCGACGACCACGTAGTGACCAAGAGCGGGAAGGACATCTTCGCCAACCCTGAGATGGCGGCGGTTCTGGTGGGCCTTGACGTCACGACGGTGGTCATCACCGGCCTGCTCACCGAGCACGGTGTCGCGCTGGCCGCCGCCTCTGCCCAGGCGCGTGGATATCACGTCGTGGTCGTCGCGGATGCCTGCGCAGACTTCACGGCGCAGTCGCACGCCATCGCGCTCGACGCTCTTGCGGCTGCCGGTCTCACCGTGGTCAGCAGCGCCACACCGAGCGCGCTTCTCCGGTGACGGCCTAAACTCGGCTCGTGCTGACCATCCCCGCTGCGCCGGCCCTCGAAGGCGCCACCCACGTCCATTCCGGCAAG
Organism: Propionibacteriales bacterium; assembly: GCA_038242265.1. Classification (GTDB taxonomy): domain Bacteria; phylum Actinomycetota; class Actinomycetes; order Propionibacteriales; family Nocardioidaceae; genus Nocardioides. Next base: position 88,221 of record JBBSSH010000012.1, on the reverse strand, counting down.
GTGCGCGATCTCTATCGCATCGACGAGGGCGAGCACTCCGGGCGTCTGCTGATGGTGGCCAGCGACCGTCTTTCCGCCTACGACTTCATCCTCGACTCGACCATCCCCGACAAGGGCGAGATCCTCACCCGGATGTCGTTGTGGTGGTTCGAACAGCTCTCGGGTGTGGTGGGCAACCACGTCGTCTCCACGCAGGTGCCTGAGGCCGTGCGAGGCCGCGCGGTCATCTGCGAGAGCCTGGACATGTTCCCGGTGGAGTGTGTGGCCCGCGGTTATCTCACCGGATCTGGTCTGGCCGACTACCGCCGTACGGGTGCTGTGTGTGGCATTGACCTGCCCGAGGGACTGGAGGACGGCAGCCTCCTGCCCGAGCCGATCTTCACGCCCGCCACCAAGGCCGCGGTGGGCGACCACGACGAGAACGTCGCCTACGAGGCGGTCGTGGAGACCATCGGTGATGATGCGGCCGCCGAGCTGCGGATGCTCACCATGAAGGTCTATGCCACCGCGCACGACATCGCTCGTGATCGCGGCATCATTCTGGCCGACACCAAGCTTGAGTTCGGACGACGACCCGACGGCACCACGATCCTCGCCGACGAGGTGCTCACCCCCGACTCCAGCCGCTTCTGGCCTGCCGACGAGTGGCAGCCGGGCCGGCCCCAGGAGTCGTACGACAAACAGATCGTGCGCAACTGGCTCACCTCGCCGGCATCCGGATGGGATCCCCGCTCCGGGGAGGCGCCGCCAGCCCTGCCGGACGAGATCATCGAGCACACCCGCTCGCGCTATGTCCAGGCCTATGAATTGCTGACAGGGAGCATGTGGTGACTGATTTCCGATCAACGGTGGAACTGGCCGTGCCCATCGAGGTGGCGTACGCCTATCTCTCCGACCCGCGCACCCGCCCCGAATGGCAGTCCTCGCTGCGCTCGGTCACGGTGCCCGCCGACGAACTTCCGCACGTGGGCCAGCGTTGGCAGGAGACCACGTCGGTGGGCGTCCGTCCGCGTATGGAGATCGTGGAGATGGACCCCGAGCGGGTGTGGACCGAGAAGGGCACCTGGCAGGGCGTGGCGGCGACCCTGCGCCTGCAGTTCGCCCGTACGGCCCGGGGGTGCCGTGTCGAGGCGAGCGGCGAGGTGACCGGTGTGGGTGTCTGGTCCGTGCCGGCGGCCGTGGCCGGTCGGCTTGCGGGCGTGGCCATCGCCGCGGACCTGCGCAAGGCAGGACGGATCCTGGCTGCTCGGTGAGTGGGCTGTGAGCGTGAGAGTGGGCGGCGCGGCTATCTTGAGGGCATTACTACCCGGTACCACCACCCGGATAGCCCCTCGACCCCTGGAGTCTTGATGACCAACCTCGCGTCCCTGCTCGAAGGCTCTGCCCAGACCTACCCGGACCGTACGGCGCTGGTCTTCGGCGACATGCGACTGAGTTACACCCAGGTCAACGCGATGGCCAACCAGGTAGCCAACCTGCTCACCTCGCGGGGCATCGTGCCCGGCGACAAGGTCGCGCTGAGTTGCCCGAACCTGCCCTACTTCCCGGTCATCTACTACGGCATCCTCAAGGCCGGCGCGACGGTGGTGCCGCTCAACGTGCTGCTCAAGGGTCGTGAGGTGGCCTACCACTTGGCCGACTCGGGCGCGAAGGCCTACTTCTGCTTCCAGGGCACCCCCGAACTCCCCATCGGTGCCGAGGGCCACGCAGGCTTCGAGCAGAGCGCGGAGTGCGAGCACTTCTTCATGATCACCGCCGACCCGGCCGCAGCCTCGCCCATCGAGGGCACCGAGACATTCAGCCAGGCGCTGGTCGGCCAGGCCCCCATCTTCCAGAGCGTCGAGGCGAGTGGCGACGACACCGCCGTCATCCTCTACACCTCCGGCACCACCGGTCACCCCAAGGGCGCGGAGCTGATGCACCGCAACATGATCTCCAATGCCCTCGCGAGCGACACACTCTTCGACGCCGACTCCGAGCGTCCCGACACGCTGCTGTGCGCGCTGCCGCTGTTCCACTCCTTCGGCCAGACCGTGATCATGAACGCCGGATTCGCCTTCGGCGCGACGGTCGTCCTGCTGCCCCGCTTCGAGGCGGGGGCTGCGCTGACGCTGATGGAGCGTGAGGGCGTCACGTTCTTCGCCGGCGTGCCGACGATGTACTGGGCGCTGCTGGGAGTGCTTGACGATTCCGGCGTGGATGTCCAGGGACTCGCGGCCAAGATGCGGGTCGCTGTCTCCGGTGGTTCGGCGTTGCCGGTGGAGGTCCACAAGGAGTTCGAGCGGCGCTTCGGCGTGACGATCCTCGAGGGCTACGGCCTCTCCGAGACCTCCCCGGTCGCGAGCTTCTCGGTCTGGGGCGAGCCGGCGCGGGTCGGCTCGATCGGCAGGCCGATCCCCGGGGTCGAGATGAAGCTCATCAGTCCCGAGCCCGGTAGGCGCGAAGACATCGTCTTCCCTGACGAGGGCGGCCAGGACACGGTCGGCGAGATCGCCATCAAGGGCCCCAACGTGATGAAGGGCTATTCCGGGCGCCCCGACGAGACCGCAGAGGCCATCGTGGACGGGTGGTTCCGTACCGGCGACCTGGGCCGCAAGGATGCCGACGGGTGGTACTACATCGTCGACCGGTCCAAGGACATGATCATCCGCGGCGGCTACAACGTCTACCCGCGTGAGATCGAGGAAGTGCTGATCACCCACCCCGACGTCTCGCTCGCGGCCGTGATCGGTGTCCCCGACGAGGGCCACGGCGAGGAGATCAAGGCGGTCGTGATCCGCAACAGCGGCTCCACCCTCACCGAGGAGGAGCTCGTGGCGTGGTCGAAGGAACAGATGGCGAACTACAAATACCCCCGCATCGTGCAGTTCGTCGATGCGCTCCCGATGACCGCGACCGGGAAGATCCTCAAACGAGAGCTCACCTGATGCGTGCCCTGTTCGTCGCCTTGGGCACGGTGATGATCCTGACCGGCGCAGTCTGGACGGCGCAGGGCATGGGCTACCTCAAGGGCAGTCCGATGACCGGCGTGGAGATCTGGGCCATCGTGGGTCCGATCCTGGCCGGTCTCGGCGTGGCGATGGTGTTCGTGGCCGTACGCCGTCACGACTGAGGCAACGCCTGGTCCAGACCACGTGCCAGCACTCTTGTTGCAGGTGGTTCATCGTGAGATTTTGCAGGATGCGACTTCATCGGGTGGTTCTTCCCAGCGTCGTCCTCCTCGTTCTCGGGGTCGCGGCTCCTGCTGCGGCCGTCGTGGACGTCTACGGGCGCACGGTCAAGAGCAACGCGGACGGTGACGTGCTCAAGGTGGCCTGCACTGTCGGCGCGCTCGCGTCGTCCGGCACCCCTGCGACAGGTGATCCGTGCGCGACGTTGGACTCGATCTACGTCGATGCTGGCGGGGGCGCCGACTTCGTCAGCCTCAACAGCGTGACGGCTGCTGCCTTTCCGGCGCTCCGGGGCAACCTGGTCGAACTCGGGGACGACACCGATGCCGACCAGGCATTCGGATCGCCGTTCGATGACACCTTCGTCGGCAAGACGCAGGACTTCGTCAGCGGTGCTGGCGGGGACGACATCTTCGACGGCGTCGGCACCGCTGTCGGGGGTCCTGGCGATGACGTGTTCCTGGGGGTCGACACGCTTGCCGTCGGCGGTCCGGGTGAGGACAGATTCGTCCAGGTCACGCCCAGTTTTGGTATTGAAGGTGGCGATGGTCATGACACATGGGAGATGGACTTCGACCAGTCCTTCAGGGGCCTGCAGACCTTGACTCTCACCTTGGGCCCCCTGGGGCTGGACCTGAGCGCCGATGACTTCGATGACGACCTTCCCATCGCCGGTGTGGAGCTGGTCGACCTGGTGCTCCTGCGAGTGTCTGCGGACACCTGGGACGGCTCCACTGCGCCGGTCAGCCAACACATCCGGGCCTTGTCGGGCGACGATGCGCTCACCGGCGGGAGTCTCGACGACGACCTGAGGGGCGGCCCGGGCAATGACACCCTGGTCGGCGGCGCTGGCCGGGACGTCCTCGACGGCGGTGCCGGCAACGACACGGTCCAGGCCCGCGACGGAGAGGTGGACACGGTGTCGTGCGGCGAGGGAGCCGACATCGTGGTGGCGGACGTGGTCGACGTGCTCACCGGGTGCGAGACCGTTCAGTTGGCAGGCGTCGTGACCCCACCGGCCCCTGCCCCGACTCCGGCCCCTGCCCCGGCCCCGACTCCGGCCCCTACGCCTACGACGACGACACCTGCCCTGACGACTCCGCGCACGGCCAGGGTGAAGGGTCCTGCCAAGGTCGCCAGGGGCAGGGTGGCGGTGTTCAAGCTCTCCTCACGCACTGCGGGCGCCACCTTTCAGTGCAAGGTCGACCGGGGGAAGTGGAGGGCGTGCAGGCCCAGGCACAAGGTGCGGACCGCCAGTCTCAAGGTCGGCACACACCGGCTGAAGGTCCGAGCGGTGCTCGACGGAGTCGTCGACCGCAGTCCGGTCGTCAAGAAGTTCCGGGTGACCCGCCACCGACCGCGTGTCGGGGGAGCCTGAGGCGTCGATAGACTGCGGTCGCATTTCCAACCGACGCCAAGGAGCGCCCGTGGCCCGCTACGTGGTCGATGTCATGCCCAAGCCCGAGATCCTCGACCCGCAGGGCAAGGCTGTGCACGGCGCGCTGCCGCGCCTGGGCTTCGCCGGGGTCACCGATGTCCGCCAGGGCAAGCGGTTCGAGGTGGAGGTCGAGGGTGAGGCCAGCGACGCCAGCCTCCAGGAGGTCCACGCGATGGCTGAGAAACTCCTGTCCAACCCCGTCATCGAGGACTTCGAGGTCCACCTCGACGGGACGCTCGCATGAAGATCGGCGTCGTCACCTTTCCCGGCTCGCTCGACGACGTCGACGCACGCCGTGCGGTGGGTCTGGGCGGCCAGGAGGCCGTGGCCCTGTGGCACGAGGATGAAGATCTCCGTGGTGTCGACGCAGTCGTCCTGCCCGGTGGATTCTCCTACGGTGACTACCTCCGCTGTGGCGCCATCTCCCGTTTCGCTCCGGTGATGACGTCGGTGGTGCAGGCTGCCGGGAAGGGGATGCCTGTCCTCGGCATCTGCAACGGCTTCCAGATCCTCTGCGAGTCCCACCTGCTCCCGGGCGCGTTGATCCGCAACGATCACCGTAAGTTCGCCTGCCTCGACCAGCGCGTCCGCATCGAGCGGGTCGACACCCCCTGGACCTCGGCCTACGCCCAGGGTCAGGAGATCACCGTGGTCCTCAAGAACGGCGAGGGCGGCTATGTCGCCGACGAGCCGACCTTGGACCGGCTCGAGGGCGAGGGCCTCGTCGTGGCGAGATACCTCGGTGGCAACCCCAACGGGTCCCTACGCGAGATCGCCGGCATCTCCAACGAGCGTGGCAACGTGGTCGGTCTCATGCCGCACCCCGAGCACGCCGTGGAGAGCCTGACCGGACCGGGCACGGATGGCCTGGGGTTCTTCACGTCCCTGGTCGAGAGCGTCTTTGCGTGAGCCCTCGTCGGCTCTATCGTGGCGTGGCTTTCGCCGAGGCGATCACCTGGGGGCTGCTGCTGACGGGCATGTTCCTGAAGTACGTCACCGAGACGACCGAGTTGGGCGTGCGCGTCTTCGGCATGCTGCACGGCATCGTCTTCATCTCCTACTGCGTCACCACCGTGGTGCTGTGGCTGGACCAGAAGTGGTCGGTGAGTCGGCTGCTGCTCGGTCTGGCGGCTGCGATCCCGCCCTTCGCAACCGTGCCCTTCGAGCGCTATGCCGAACGGTCCGGACTGCTCAGTGATGAGTGGCGCCTGCGCAGCGCCGAACCCGACGGCTTGCTCGAATCGATCGCCGGGTGGCTGCTGCGCCGTCCGCTGCAAGGGGCAGTCGTTGCTCTTGTTGCGGTGGCCGGACTGACCGCTGTTGCCCTGCTGTTGGGTCCGCCGGTCTGAAGGCTCACTTGCCTTGGAACAGCTTGTTCCACGTCTGCGGGGTGGCCACGCCCGAGACGCTGATGCGCAGCCGCGACTGATACTTCTTCACCGCAGCCTCGGTCTTGGCATCGAAGACCCCGGTGGCACGGAGGCGGCCGGCACCAGAGGCATTCAGCGCGCGCTGGAGCCGGTGGACCGACTCGCCGACCGAGCCGCGTTTGATGATGGTTCGGGTGCCCGCCGACAATAGTGCGACCCAGTGTCGCTGCGCGAAGGTGTCGGTCGCCGTGAAGCGTCGGGAGGACTGCCAGGCACGGGCTGAAGCGATCGTCTCAGCGTCGTAGGACCCGTTGATGGGCCCGGTGTAGGTGCCCTGCTCGGTCAGCAGGCACTGCAGGACCTTGACGCGGGACAGTTGGGCCGTGCCGGGGCGGAGATTGGCGTACTTCCAGTAGCCCAGCCTGGTGCCGGGGCAGCGCGTCTCGGGCACGGCCACCGAACCGGCGCCGAGGTCGAGGAAGTTGGTGTCGATGTTGATCGTCACACCACCCCAGGTCTCGTTGTGGCCGCCGAGGTACTGCTTCATCCGGCCACCGGGGCGCCACCCTTCCTCTGGGATGTACGTCGTGGAGGTGTTGGCCGCGCCGTCCCACCGCGCGATCCAGATGCGGTCGGGGAGGGCGAACTGGCCCGGGCGTTGGGTCCGGGCGTCGTCGAGCATCTTGATGCCTGAACTGGCGCTGGAATAGAAGCCCGCGGTGTAGCCCTGCTCCTTGATGCGGGTCACCCAGTTGCTCACGAACACCAGCGCCGACTCCCGGCAATGTGTGTCGCCCAGGTTGAAGCCCTCGAGGTCGTACCAGATCGTGCTGCCCTGACCGATGCCGTACGCCGCCGCGTCGACGACGTTCTTGTCGGCCTCGACCACCCCTTGTGCTGCTGCTGCGGCATAACTCGCGGCAGGCTTGGGGCTGATCGTGAAGTCGTCCTTGTAGCGAGGGAAGCGCGGTTGGCAGGAGGCCTGCGGACCGAGTGCGATCGGGAGAATGCGCCAGCCCTGGGCGACCTGGGTCGCGACCCAGGTCGGGCTGAGGTTGGGCTGGGAGCGACACGCACGGGAGTCGCCCGAGATGTAGATCCCCACCGCTGCGTAGGGAGAGTTGCGCCACCACGAGGTCATCGCCTTCTGGGTGGGCGCCAGACACTGGTCGAAGCCGCTGCCGGTGAAGTCACCCGGGGTCGCCAGTGCGACCTGGCGCTGCGTCGCGCGCGCTGCGCTCGCTTCCTCGGCGGCAGCACCGGAGGAGGTCAGGCCCGCAAGGGGAACGATGAGAGCGAGCGCTGACACGGCGGCGAGCGCGCGGACGAGGTGACGCATGGTGACTCCAGCGGACGAAGAAGATGGGCACGTGAGCGCCACGAAACCACATCAGTCACACGCGCAACAGAGGTTCGTGCGAACTACAGCGATGTAGTTGTCAGGCCTGTCCGGGGGCGCCTGGTGCGTCCGGCTGCGACGTCTCGCCGCGCGACTCAGGTGGACCGAATTCGTCGAAGATGAAGTTGCCCTTGGCCTCCTCCTCGTCGATCAGGTCCTCGAAGGCCAACTGGATGTCCTCCGCATGCTCCTCCATCATCTTGGTGAGGTGACCCTGCAGGAGGGCGCCATTCTCGGACTCGCCGGAGAAGACCTTCTCCCACGTGTCTTCGCCGTCCTTGATCTTGCCCACGAGCGTCTTCATGTCCTCGCCCAACTCGCCCGACTCTGCCTGTTTCTCCAGCTGAGCCTTCTCCTCGTCGGAGAGCAGCGGCTGTCCGTCGAGCTGGTCGATGGTCTCCTGCAGGTCGGTCAGGGTCACGGAGAATTCCTCACGGGCCGCACCCAGCGCGGCCAGAATCTCGTTCTGGCTGCGCAACTCCGCACTCATGCGAGCGCGACCGAAGGCGCCGGCGTGTTGGTTGGGACGTCTCCCAGCGTGGGAGCGGTGGTCGTCGACCTGGGTGCGGTCTCCCCGTCGAAGAAGTTCTTCACGGTCTCGATCAGCGACTTGAACTGCTGGAGGATGTTGATGAGCTTCGTGATCGCCTTGTAGGCCTTCATCACGGCCTGGAAGGCCTGCATGACGGCCTGGGCGATGCGGGCCCAGCCCACGCCGGGGATGCTGGCCGTCGCCAGGGCCGAGGACACCGTCTGCACCGCCGACCTGATGCACTGCACCACCGCTTGGGCGGTCTGCCAGGCGTCGCGACAGATCTGCACGATGTTCTGGCCCATCTGGATCAGCTGGCCAGCCTGGTCGTTGATCATGCTCACCCAGGTGCCCATCTGGTCGACAGCGGCCTGGGACGCAGTGCCGGACCACGTCTGCGCGATCTTCATGCTGCCGTTCTCGAGATTGCTGGCCACGCCGTTCATGGAGGTGCCCAGGCAGCCAAAGGACGATCCCTGCGAGGAGGCGCCCACCACATCGCCGCCGATCTTCTCCGCCAACTCGGCGCGGATGTCGAACCCGGTGAACATCCTGATCAGGTCGCAGACGGTGTCGTAGGGAAATCCGAAGCTCACCTGCGGAAGGCTGGTCTCCGTGGGCCGTGCGCGGCGGATCGTGGTGTCGCGGACGTCGAAGAAGAGACTTGAGCCGTCCCGGCCGTCGACAGCGGTGGCCTGGTGACGCGAGACGATGCCGGACTCGGTGAGCATGAAGTCACGTGCGGTGGCCTTCAGCGCCTCGCCGTGCTCGCGCATGCCGTTTCCGTTGTCCTCCAACGTCTTGGTGACGGAGGGGAGGAGGGAGTTGTAGGCACCCATCATCGTTTCGAGGATCGGGCCGAAATCGGTCTGGACCAGATTCGAGCCGCCGTTGCGACTGACGCCGGTCAGATCATCACCGGCGCGTTGCACCTGGGCCGACCAGGCGTCGAGCTCGGAGAGGTCGACGGTCATCACGGCAGGCATGGTGGCTCCTAGGGGTACAGGGTGATGTCCGAACTCGTTCCCCGATCCGGGCCACGTGAAACCAGTCACACCGAATTCTTTGTATCCTGATGGGGCGGAGCGGGTTTTGGGACGCTCGTCTGGGGGTATCGGAACATCGTGACGGCACACGGCAAGCGCGCATCCATGCAGGTCGACCCGGCCAGGTTGGTCGAGCTGGCCACGTCGTCGCACAGCGTCCTCAGCGCCATGGCCTCCGACTGGGAAGACGCCCAGGAGGACCTGAGCTCGGCGTGCGTGGGACTGGGCGACGCCGTGGGCATCAAGGACTTCCAGTTGGCCTACGCCGAATCCCTGGCGGATGCCGACCAGACGGTCGCGGCACTCCTGAATGCCCTCGAGGTCGGCGTTGTCGGTCTGGTCGACGCTGCACGCGACGCACTCGGTGCCGACGAGACGGTGGCAGCAGAGATCGTCCGCACCACCACCTCGCTCCAGCCCGTGATCTACGGACCTCCTCCCGGTCACGGTGGGGGTCGTTGAGGTGATCGCCCACCAGTGGGAGTTGCGTACGGACGTCAGGCCGCTAGATCAGGCCGCCGTCCGGTGGTCGGAGGTGGCCCGGGACGTGGGTCAACGAGCCGACGACATCGTGGACGCGGCGCGCCGAGCCCTGGACGGCTGGGATGCGGCAGCAGCGGACAGCTATGAGCACCATCGCCGCCAGGTCATCGCCCATCTCGATCAATTCACGACCCTGGCCGGTGAGATGAGCAACTCGCTGCAAGCCCTCAGCGGACTGCTCGGCTCCTGCCAGAAAGAGTTGGACAGCGCCTGGATCAAGGTGGCGATGGTTCCGCACGAGTTGATCGGCGCCGACCGCGCCCTCGTCTTCACGTCAGAGACAGATGACGACCGCGAAGTCGTGCGTCGCGGCGTCGAAGAGGTCGAGGCCATCCGCCGCCGACTGGCGATGGCACTCGACCAGGAGAGCGACCGCTCGCGCCGGGCCCGGTCCGAGTTCGTCCTGGTGCGCACGGCTCTGTCGGAGTTGGCCGGCGGAACGCTCGATTTCGGCGCAGGCGTGGGCACGCTCGCGTCCGGGGTCGGCGGCACCGGCACTCTCTCGACCTCGGTCAGCGGCAGCGCCCAGTCCGGGGTGAGTGCCATCCCCGTGCTCGGGGCGATCACCTCGGCCCCGGTCGCCATGCCGCACCTCTCGGGCCTCGCCGCGACCGGACTGACGCCCTCCCTGGGTGCCGTGGCAGCGGGTGCTGCAGGTCGGCGTTCCTCCACCCGTACGCAGGGGAGCACGCCCCCCATGGCTGGTGGAATGGCCGGTGGGATGGGCGGTGGTATGGGCGCCGGGGGCGGTGCCGGCGCGATGCGGGGTGGCTCGTCAGGCGCTGCGGGAGGTCGACGAACGGGCGGGGGATCGGGCCGGGTGCCGCCGCCGAAGCTCACCGGCACAACAGGAACGACAGGCGCGCCGGGGAGTGGGGTGTCGGGTGCCGCGCGAGGTGCTGGCGCCGCCCAGAACGCCGCCACGAACGCCACCGGGAAGGCTGCGACGGGTACGGGCCGAAGCGCCGGCATGACTGCCGCGACGGGTGCTGGCCACAGCGCTGGCCACAGCGCTGACAAGGACGCCTTGAAGGAAGTCAAACGGGCAGCGATCGAGGCGAAGCGGGCTGAGCGGGCAGCTCGAAGGTCGGCGCGCGAGCGGGACGGCCGCGAGAAGGATCGGCACGACGAGGACCCACGCGACCCGACCACGAAGGAGACCTCGGAGGAGAGCACGGAGCCCGAGGGTGCGACAGAGGACGGCGTCGAGCCCCGCCCCGCCGCGATCAGGATCGTCGAGTCGGCTCCCGACGGCCGACTCGGGAGTGACCGCTTGTAGATTGGGAGCGTGCCCGAATCGAGTGCTCCGCGGTCCGTTGCCACCCTTGACACCGTGGCTGTTGCCGCGACCGATGTGGAGCGAGAGCAACCGTTCGCAGACCTGGGCCTGAGCGCCGAGGAATACGCCCGCATCCGCGAGATCCTCGGGCGTCGCCCGACCAGTTCCGAGCTGGCGATGTATTCCGTCATGTGGAGCGAGCACTGCTCCTACAAGTCCTCCAAGGTGCACCTCAAGCAGTTCTCCGAGCTGCCCCAGGAGACGCCGCTGGGCAAGACTCTGGCGGGAATCGGGGAGAACGCCGGCGTCATCGACATCGGTCAGGGCTACGCCGTGACCTTCAAGGTGGAGTCGCACAACCACCCCTCCTACGTCGAGCCCTACCAGGGCGCTGCGACAGGCGTGGGCGGGATCGTCCGCGACATCCTCGCCATGGGCGCCCGTCCCGTGGCCGTCATGGATCCGCTCCGTTTCGGGCCGCTCGATGCCCCCGACACCCATCGGGTGCTGCCAGGGATCGTGGCCGGCGTCGGCGGCTACGGCAACATGCTCGGTCTGCCCAACATCGGCGGCGAGGCGGTCTTCGACGAGTCCTATCTCGGCAACCCGCTGGTCAACGCGCTCTGCGTGGGCGTGCTGCGCCACGAGGACCTGCACCTGGCCAAGGCGGTCGGTGCCGGCAACCTCGTCATCATGTACGGCGCCCGAACTGGTGGCGACGGCATCGGCGGCGCCTCGATCCTTGCGTCGGTGACCTTCGACGAGGACGGCCCCGCCAAGCGGCCCAGCGTCCAGGTCGGCGACCCCTTCATGGAGAAGTTGCTGATCGAGTGCACGCTCGAGCTCTTTGCCGCAGAGGTCATCGCGGGGATCCAGGACTTCGGCGCTGCCGGTATCTCGTGTGCCACCTCCGAACTGGCCGCGGCCGGGGACGGCGGGATGCACGTCGAGCTCGACCTGGTGCCGTTGCGCGACTCGACGCTGGCTCCTGAGGAGATCCTCATGAGCGAGTCCCAGGAGCGGATGATGGCGATCGTCGAGCCCGGCGACGTCGATACCTTCATGACGATCTGCGCCAAGTGGGACGTGGAGGCCGTCGCGATCGGCGAGGTGACCGACACCGACCGTCTCATCATCGACTGGCACGGCGAGACCGTCGTCGACGTCGACCCGCGGACCGTGGCGCACGACGGTCCCGTCTATCAACGCCCCTTCGCCCGTCCCGTCTGGCAGGACGGCCTGCAGGCAGACCGTGCCGAGGACCTCACGCGGCCCTCGTCGGGCGACGAACTGCGCGACACGCTGCTCAGGCTGGTCGCGAGCCCGAACCTCTGCGACCGCTCCTGGATCACCGACCAGTTCGACCGTTACGTCCAGGGCAACACCGTGCTGGCCCAGCCCTCCGACAGCGGCATGGTCCGCATCGATGCCGAGACCAACCTCGGGGTCGCAGTGTCCACCGACTGCAACGGCCGCTTCGCCAAGCTCGACCCCTACAGCGGTGCGCAGTTGGCGCTGGCCGAGTCGTTCCGCAACGTCGCCACCAGTGGCGCCCAGCCGCTGGCCGTCTCCGACTGTCTCAACTTCGGCTCGCCGGAAGACCCCGATGTCATGTGGCAGTTCGCTGAAGCCTGCCGTGGCCTCAAGGACGGGTGCGCCGAACTCGGCATTCCCGTGACGGGTGGCAACGTCAGCCTCTACAACCAGACGGCCGAGACCGCGATCCTGCCCACTCCGGTGGTGGCCGTCCTCGGCGTCATCAACGACGTCACCCGCCGTACGCCGACCGGCTTCGGCGCCGCCGGTGAGCAGGTCTTCCTGCTCGGCGAGACCCGTGAGGAGCTCTCCGGTTCGGAGTGGGCGCACGTGGTGCACTCGCACCTCGGCGGACTCCCACCCAAGGTCGACCTTGCCGCCGAGCAGGCGCTGGCGCAACTGCTCCAGGACGGGTCTCGCGATGGCGTCCTGACCAGTGCCCACGACCTGTCCGACGGTGGACTCGCCCAGACGTTGGCCGAGTCCTGCTTCCGCCACGACATCGGTGTGACCGTCTCGCTCGGCGACGTCGCCGGCGGTGACGCGTTCCTTGCCCTCTTCGCCGAATCCACTGCCCGCGCCATCGTCACGGTCACCGACGACCACGCAGAGGCGCTGCTCGAGCTTGCACAGGGTCACGGCGTGCCGATCATGGCCCTGGGTCGGACCGGTGGCGAGACGATCAGCGTCGAGGGCCAGTTCGAGGTCTCGCTCGCCGACACCAAGGCGGCCTGGCAGGAGACCCTGCCGGCCGCACTCGGAGCGTGAGGCTCAGTCGGCGTTACGCATCGCGCGCACACCGACCACGAGTCCGAGAGCGGCAACGGCGGCTGCGCCCCCGAAGCCCTGCGCCACGACGGTGACGGGGAAGGTCCCGTCGAAGAGGGCCCGAACGGCGTCGACGACGTAGGTCATCGGGTTCAGTGCGGACACGATCTCCAGCCAGCGGGGCGCTCCGTCGATCGGCAGCAGTACGCCTGCGGTGAGCAGGGTCGGAAAGAGCAGCGTCTGCTGGATCGTCCAGAACATCCAGTCGGCACCCTTCGACGCCAACGCCAGTGCGAAGGACAGTGCGCCGACTCCGATGCTGAAGACACCCAGCAGAGCCGCGCCGAGCAGGACGCCACCCAGGTGCAGTTCGAAGCTGAACGGCGTGACGACCGCGACGATGATCGCGACCTGCATCAGCATCGGGACCGCCTCCTTCAATGCGCGGCCCACCAGCAGGGATGATCGCCCCAGTGGGGAGACCAACTGGCGTTCGTGCGAGCCGCTCTGCATCTCCTCCATCAGGTTGGAGCCGGTGAACGAGGCGCCCATCAGGCAGGTCATCGCCACGATGCCCGGCACGAACCACTGGAGCGCGGAGCCCGACGCCATCTGCGGGAGCAGGGGGGCGAAGAGTCCGAGGAACACGAGCGGCTGGATCATCGCGAAGATCACCGACATCGGCTCACGCCAGACCGGTTTGAGTTCGCGGTTCATCACGTTGAAGGTGTCCGCCCAGAAGCCGCTGTGCGGGGTGTCGGTGGCCGCCGCAACGCCAGGGGCAGTGGCAGTCGCAGCGGAGGACGGGTGGACGTGGTCGGGCGTCACAGTGCTCATGCGGCGACCTCGCTCTCGGAATCGGTGTCGGAATCGGTGTCGGTAGAGATGGGAGCGGTCTCGCGCAGGCTGCGCCCGGTGAGATCGAGGAAGACGTCGTCGAGTGTGGGTCGCGAGACCTCGACGCGGACTGGGGAGACCCCGGCACTGGTGAGATCCGCCAGCAGGTGGCCGACGAGAGCCGAACCGTCCGGGACGCGCACTGTCACCTGCTCATCGACAACCTCGACCCGGGAGCCGGGCGCACGCTCCAGACGTACGGCTGCTGCTGTGGCGTCAGTACTACACGCGAAGCCCAGCCGGATCAGGTCGCCCAGTGACGACTTGAGTCGGGTCGCCGAGTCATCGGCGACGATCTGCCCCTCGTCGATCACGATCACGCGCCCGGCCAGTGCGTCGGCCTCCTCGAGGTAGTGCGTGGTCAGCACGACGGTGCTGCCGGTGTCCTCGTGCATCCGGCGTACGAGGTCTTGCAGGTTGGCTCGGTTCTGCGGGTCGAGCCCGGTGGAGGGTTCGTCCAGGAACAGCACGCGCGGCAGATGAACGAGTCCCATCGCGATGTCCAGCCGGCGCCGCTGACCGCCGGAGAGGGTGGCGACCTTGCGATCCACCACAGCACCCAGGTCGAGGGCCTCCACCAGTTCGGCGGCTCGGCGCCGGGCACGGGGCCGCGAAAGTCCGTGGGCCCGGCCCTGGCTGATGAGTTCGTCCCGACCGAGTTGGCGGTGTCCCGCGCCGTTGCCCTGCCCGACATAGCCGATCACTCGGCGCACGTCGCGCTGTGCGGTCACGATGTCGTGACCAGCGACGTGCGCTGTCCCGGAGGTGGGCGCAATGAGGGTGGTCAGCATCCGCAGGGTCGTCGACTTGCCCGCGCCGTTCGGGCCGAGGAACGCGACGAGTTCGCCCTGACCGATGTCCAGGTCGAGCCCGCGGACGGCCTCGACGGTCTGTTTGGAGGAGGAGAAGTGGCGGGTCAGGCCACGAGTGGTGATGGCTGGTGAGGTCATGACGAGGACGCTAGGAGCCAATCAGGTCAGTTTGTGACCGCTTTGAAAGTATTCTGGATCCATGAGTACGAGTGAGCGGATGCTGCGGCTGTTGTCGCTGCTGCAGACCCATCGCTACTGGCCGGGGCCCGAGCTGTCGCACCGACTCGAGGTCAGCCCGCGGACGTTGCGACGTGACGTGGACCGGCTGCGCGATCTGGGCTACGCCGTGGATGCCGTACGCGGCGCCGCCGGCGGCTATCAGCTGCGCTCAGGGGGCGCGCTCCCACCGTTGCTGCTCGAGGATGAAGAGGCAGTGGCCGTCGCCGTGGGGCTACGGACCGCTGCCACCAGCGCGGTGTCGGGCACCGAGGACTGGTCGGTGCAGGCGCTCACCAAGGTGCTGGCCCTGATGCCGCCGCGGCTGCGCCGTCAGATGGATGCGGTGTCGTCGCAGACCGAGACGCCCGGCCCCTGGGCGGGGGCACCAACCTTCGACGCCACAGTGCTGACGACGCTGGCTCAGGCGTGTCGCGACGACGAGCTGGTGCACTTCGATTACACCGCACGGGGGGCTGGACCCGGCCGCCGTCGTGTCGAGCCGTTCCGGCTCGTCTCGCTCGGTCGCCGGTGGTATCTCGTCGCCTATGACCGCGATAGACAGGACTGGCGCAGCTTTCGTCTCGACCGGGTCGGCGAGCCGCAACCCACCGGACAGAAGTTTCGGCAGCGCGATCTGCCCGCCGAGGACGCGCTCACCTTTGTCCGTCAGGGGATCCGCGCCATTCCTCAGCGCTACGCGGTACGCGTGCGGGTGGCAGCCGCGGTCGAGGCCGTGGAGCGTGAGGTGGGCCGATGGGGGACCGTCACGCCCGACGGCGCGAGCTGTGTGCTGGAGATGAACGTCGACTCACTCGACTGGCCGATCATGGTGCTGGCCGCAGTCGATGCAGACTTCGTGGTGGAGTCGCCGCCGGAACTCGCCGGGCGAATCTCCGAGGTCGCAGCGCGATTCGCTCGTGCCCGGACGGCAGACTTGATCACATGAGGCTCTCCCGGCGGCTGTTGTTCGCTACCGCTGCCCTCACGCTCCTGGCTGCGTGTGCCAGTCCGAGTGGAACCGTCCCCGACGACGATGCAGCGACGCAGGAGAAGTTTGTGCAACGACTGACCTACGGCGAGGACGCCAGCCAATGGGCCGATCTCTTCACGCCGACCGGTCCGTCCCGCGGCGTCGTGGTGGTCATCCATGGCGGTTTCTGGAAGGCGCAGTACGACGCGTCGCTCGGGGCGCCTCTCGCCGAGGACCTCCGCACGCGAGGGTGGACTGTCCTCAACGTGGAATATCGCAGGACCGGCAACGGCGGCGGCTTTCCGGCCACCTTCGACGACATCGCGGCAGCGATCGACCTGCTGCCCGACGCCGGCGTCGACACGTCCAGGGTCATCACCCTCGGGCACTCGGCGGGTGGTCATCTGGCGGCGTGGGCGGCAGCCCGTACGCGCTTCGAGGAGTGGTCCGGCGGGGTGGAGGTCACGCACGTGATCGCCCAGGCCGGCGTGCTCGACCTCACCACGGCGCAGGAGCAAGGACTCGGCGACGGAGCCGTCGATGCGCTGATGGCAGTCGACCCGAACGACACGTCGTACGGCCTGGCCGACCCGACGCGACAGATCCCCCTCGCCGTGCCGCTCTGGGCTGTCCACGCCCCCGACGACGACACGGTGCCGATGAGCCAGTCCACCGACTACGTCGCTGCCGCCGTGGACGCTGGCGCCGAGGCAACCCTGATCGAAGTCACCGGAGGCCATTTCGGGCTCATCGATACGCAGAGCCCGGCCTGGGCCGCGATCGTGGCCGTCCTCGATGGCCTGGGTTGAGGCGAGATAGCCTCCAGACATGCCCGCCAGACTTCGCCGCGCCGACCCTGCCGTGGTCTGTGAAGCTCTGGCCGCCGACCCGCGCACCCGCGAGCAGGACAAGCTCCTGGTCAAGCACTTCCTCGCGATCCTGGCCGAGCGGGCGCCGGGCAACTCCGTCGAGGTACGGATTCCGCCCTTCGCGGCGACGCAGGTGATCGAAGGCGTACGCCACACCCGCGGGACCCCGCCAGCCGTCGTCGAGACCGATGCAGCGACCTGGATCGCGGTGGCACGGGGTGACCTGACCTGGCGCCAGGCCCTCGACTCCGGCGCTGTCCTGGCCAGCGGCGAACGCACCGATCTGACCCCCTACCTTCCGTTGGAGATGCCATGAGAGCCGTCCTGCCCACCCATGAGCTGGCCAGGGCCGTCGGCGAGGTCGACGGCGTGGAGATCGTGGTCTGGGACGGAGAAGCCCCGGCGCCCACCGATGTCGTCGATCTCTGGGTGCCGCACTACGCCACCAACCCCGACATCATCGACCAGGGACGTGACCTGGAGGGTCTGCAGGTCGTGCAGTTGCAGAGTGCGGGCTACGACGGCGTGGCAGCGCGGCTGCCGGCCGGAGTGACCGTGTGCAACGCCGCAGGAGTCCACGACGACGCCACCGCCGAGCATGCCGTCGGCCTCATCCTCGCCAGCCTGCGCGGCATCCCCGAAGCAGTGCGCCAGCACGGTCGGTGGGAGCGGATGCCGGGGCGCAGGTCATTGGCCGACTCCCGCGTGTTGGTCCTGGGCTACGGCTCGATTGGCCGCGCGCTGGCCGAGCGCCTGCTGCCGATGAAGGCTCGGGTGACCGCAGTCGCGAGCAGGGAGCGCGACGACGACCTGGTGGGTCGTGTCCACGCGGTCGCCGACCTGCCGATGCTGCTCCCCGAGCAGGACGTGGTGGTGCTGCTCGTTCCACTGACCGAGGACACGCGAGCCATGGTCGACGACGAATTCCTCGCCCTGCTGCCCGACGGGGCGTTGGTGGTCAACGTCGCGCGCGGAGCGGTGCTCGAGAACGACGCGGTGCTTCGCCACGCAGGCCGGCTGCGGTTCGCCCTTGATGTCACCGATCCCGAGCCGTTGCCCGAGGGCCACCCGCTCTGGGAAGCACCAGAGATGCTGATCACGCCACACCTGGGCGGTGGCACGACCGCCATGGAGTCCCGGATGGCGGCCCTGGTGCGCCGACAGCTCGCTCGTCTGGTGAACGGCGAGCCGGTCCATCACCAGGTCAGCGGCTAATCTCCGACCATGCACGTGAGATCACTCGGTTTCCGCACCGACCTGGCCCTGTTGTCCGCGACCGGGAGCATCATCGAGGACCGTGGGACGCATCTGGTGGTGCGATCTCCCCTCAACCCGTCCTATTTCTGGGGCAACTTCATCCTGCTGTCCGAGCCTCCGATCGCCGGCGGTGAACGTGAGGTGGTGGGGGCCTTCCGTACCGAGTTCCCCTTGGCTGAGCACATCAGCATCGGCGTCGACACCCCGGAACTGAGCGATGCAGCGCGTGCCGCGTTCGAGGACGCCGGACTGATCGTCGATGTGGGCACGGTCCTGACCAGCTCGAGCCTCACGGCTCCCCGAGAGGTGTCGGCAGAGGTGCGGGCCCTGAGCACGGACGACGACTGGGAGGCGCGTGCCCAGCTCAACCACCAGCTCTATCCCCAGACGCCAGCCGCCACGTTCCTCGCCTTTGCGCGCGCGAAGAACGATCGGGAGCGGGAGTTGGTTGCCGCAGGTCAGGGGCAGCGGTTCGGCGCCTTCGTCGACGGTGTTCTGGTGTCGACGGCTGCGGCGTTCGTGACCGAGCCAGGACTTGCGCGCTTCCAGAGTGTGGAGACCCACAGCGAGCACCGCCGTCAGGGTCTGGCCGGCGCGGTCGTGTACGCCGCCGGTCAGTACGCCATCGACGAGGTGGGTGTGAAGACCCTCGTGATCCTCGCCGACACCGACGGTGAGGCGATCGGCCTCTACCGCAGCCTCGGGTTCGCAGACGTCGAACGCCAACTGATGATGGAGCAGCGGAGCGGCGAGTGGGAGTCGATGAACGCGTCCTAGGGTGGGCCCCATGACTGTCGACATCACTGCCCGCCTTGCCGAGGTACTGCCCGGCATCCGCCGCGACCTCGAAGACCTCATCCGCATCCAGTCGGTCTCCGCCGACCCTGCTCGCGCCGGTGAAGTCGAACGCAGCGCCGAGGCGACGCGCGACCTCTTCGCGGCCGAGGGCTTCGAGACCGAGATCGTCCGCTCCTACGAGGGTTCACCGCCCGCGGTGATCGCCAGCAAGGCCGGCCCCGAGGGTGCACCGACCGTCCTCCTCTACGCCCACCACGACGTCCAGCCCGAGAACGACCACGCCGACTGGGATTCCCCGCCGTGGGAGCCCACCGAGCGAGAGGACGCGCGCGGCGGCCTTCGCCTGTTTGCCCGCGGCGCGGCCGACGACAAGGCCGGGATCGCAGCTCACCTGGGCGCCGTCCGCATCCTCGGCGACGAGCTCCCGGTCAACCTGGTGATGTTCATCGAGGGGGAGGAAGAGGTCGGCTCCGACACCCTTGTGGACCTCCTCACCACCTACAAGGACCGGCTCGAGGCCGACGTCATCGTCATCGCCGACTCCGGCAACTGGGACATCGGCGTGCCCGCGCTCACCACCAGCCTGCGTGGCCTGGTCCGCGTGGACGTCGAGGTCCGCACCTTGACCCACGCCGTGCACAGTGGCATGTGGGGCGGCCTGGTGCCTGACTCGATCATGGCGTTGAGCCGCCTGATCGCCAGCCTGCACGACGATGCCGGCAACGTTGCCGTGAAGGGCCTGCACTCCGGGCCCGCCGCCGACGTCGACTACCCCGAGGAGCGTCTGCGCGCCGAATCGGGTGCCGCACCCGGCATCGAGTGGATCGGGGACGGCAGCGCGGTCGAGCGGTTGTGGACCAAGCCCTCGATCAGCATCACCGGCTTCGACGCGCCGAAGGTCGAAGGATCCTCCAACACGCTCGTGCCGAACTCCCGCTGCCGCGTCAGCATGCGGATCGCTCCCGGCGACACCACGGCCAGTGCCGCGAAGTGCCTGCTGGCGCACCTCGAGGAGCACACCCCCTGGGGCGCGACCCTCACCACGACCGTCGTCGACACGGGTGAGGCCACCCAGATCGATGCCACCGGCCCGGCGTACGACGCTGCGCGTGCTGCGTTCACCGAGGCCTGGGACGGCACGGCCCCGGTCGACATGGGCGTCGGCGGATCCATCCCGTTCATCGCCGAGTTCCTCGAGGCCTTCCCGAAGGCCAGCGTCCTGGTCACCGGGGTGGAGGACCCCGACACCCGGGCCCACGGGGCCAACGAGGGCCTGCACCTGGCGGAGTTCGAGAAGGTCGTCCTGGCCGAGGCTCTCCTGCTGCGCAACCTGGGCAACCTCTGAGCTTGCGACGTGACCCCGGGGCCCGACGGCGGTTCGGCTCCGGGGCCGGTCGGCCCCTAGACTCGGTGACGTGCCTCACCCGGTCAGCAAGCGGACAGGCGGCGATGGCCGTCTCACCGCCGCAATAGATCCCCACGACCAAGGACCGCGCGACGCCTGCGGCGTCTTCGGGGTCTGGGCGCCGGGGGAGGACGTCGCCAAACTGAGCTACTACGGGCTCTACGCCCTCCAGCACCGCGGGCAGGAGTCGGCTGGCATCGCGGTCAGCAACGGGCGCCAGATCCTGGTCTACAAGGACATGGGTCTGGTCTCCCAGGTCTTCGACGAATCGACTCTCGCGTCGCTGAAGGGTCATGTCGCAGTCGGTCACTGCCGCTACTCCACCACCGGTGGCTCGACCTGGCACAACGCCCAGCCGACCTTCCACCCGACCGCCACCGGGTCGATCGCGCTGGCCCACAACGGCAACCTCATCAACACCGCCGAGCTCGCGGACATGGTGAGCGAGGGCGAGGCCAACGGTCATCTCGACATGCAGGTGGGTCTGCCGGAATCCAGCAACGACACCAGTGTCGTGACGCGACTGCTTGCCCACCACCCCGATCAGACGGTCGAGGAGCGCGCGGTCGACCTGCTGCCCCAGATCAAGGGGGCCTACTCCTTCGTCTGGATGACCGAGAGCGCCCTCTACGCCGCCCGTGACCCCCAAGGCATCCGCCCCCTGGTGCTGGGTCGTCTCGAACGCGGCTGGGTGGTCGCCTCCGAGACTGCCGCCCTCGACATCGTCGGTGCGTCCTTCGTGCGCGAGGTCGAGCCCGGCGAACTCATTGCCATCGACGAGAACGGCCTGCGCACACAGCACTTCGCGAAGCCCGAGCCCAAGGGCTGCCTGTTCGAGTTCGTCTACCTCGCACGGCCGGACACGTTGATCTCCGGTCAGCGCATCCACAGCGTGCGCGTCGAGATCGGGCGCCGGCTCGCCAAGTCGTTCCCGGCCGATGCCGATCTGGTCATCCCGGTCCCGGAGTCCGGCATCCCCAGCGCCATCGGTTATGCCGAAGCCTCCGGCATCCCCTACGGCGTCGGTCTGGTGAAGAACGCCTATGTCGGGCGCACTTTCATCCAGCCCAGCCAGACCATTCGCCAACTCGGGATCCGCCTGAAGCTCAATCCCCTGCGCGACGTCATTGCCGGCAAGCGCCTGGTCGTGGTGGACGACTCGATCGTGCGCGGCAACACCCAGCGAGCGCTGATCAGGATGCTCCGGGAGGCCGGAGCGCTCGAGGTGCACGTACGCATCTCCAGCCCGCCGGTGAAATGGCCCTGCTTCTACGGCATCGACTTCGCCTCTGGTGCCGAGCTGATCGCGAACGGGCTGACGCCCGAGGAGATCTGCAACTCGATCGGGGCCGACTCGCTCGGCTACATCGATCTCGAGGACCTCATCGATGCCACCTCGATCGCCAAGAACGACCTGTGCCGGGCGTGCTTCGACGGCGAATACCCCATCGCGTTGCCGGACCCCGAGCTGCTCGGCAAGGACATCCTGGAAGTCCGGGCCGTGACGGACGCAGACGGCCTCACCGTGTCCCAGACCGGCGGGGGCGCGACCGACGCGCTCCTGCGCCCCTGATCGTGCCGTCCCACGGCACACCGAGGAGAGACGTGACCGATCAGCCGCAGAGTGCCCATGGCGACGACAGCGATGCCGGGGGAGGTGCCTACGCCGCAGCAGGCGTCTCCATCGACGCAGCTGATCGGGCCATCGACCTGATGAAGGTGTGGGTGGAGAAGGCGCGCCGTCCCGAGATGATCGGTGGCCTGGGTGGCTTCGCCGGGCTCTTCGACGCCACCGCCCTCACGAAATACACCCAGCCCCTGCTGGCGACCTCCACCGACGGCGTCGGCACCAAGGTCGCCATCGCCCAGCGGATGGACGTCCACGACACCATCGGGTTCGACTTGGTCGGCATGGTCGTCGACGACCTCGTCGTGTGCGGCGCCGAGCCGCTCTTCATGACCGACTACATCGCCTGTGGTCGGGTCGTCCCCGAGCGGATCGCTGCCATCGTGAAGGGGATCGCGGAGGCGTGCCTCGAGGCCGGCTGTGCGCTCATCGGCGGCGAGACCGCCGAGCACCCAGGACTGTTGGGTCCTGACGACTACGACGTCGCCGGCGCGACGACCGGTGTGGTGGAGGCCAGCAAACTGCTCGGTCCCGGCCGGGTGCGCCCCGGTGACGTGGTGATCGCGATGGAGTCCAGCGGGCTGCACTCCAACGGCTACTCCCTCGTACGCCACGTCCTGCTCGAGCAGGCCGGCTGGGCGCTGGACCGGGACGTGGAGGAGTTCGGCCGCACATTGGGCGAGGAACTTCTCGAGCCGACCCGGATCTACGCCAAGGCGTGCCTCGACCTCGCCGACCGTACCCAGACCCATGCAATGTCGCACGTCACCGGTGGCGGCCTGGCCGCCAACCTCGAGCGCGTGCTGCCGGTGGAGCTGTCGGTCACCCTCGATCGCTCCACGTGGACCCCACAGCCCGTCTTCGACGTCGTACGGCGGGTGGGAGAGCTCTCGCAGCCCGATCTGGAGGCCACCCTCAACTGTGGCGTCGGGATGGTGTCGTTGACGGCTCCCGACGATGTCGACGCCGCGATCGAACTGTTGGCATCGCATGGCATCAGATCCTGGGTCGCCGGTGAGGTCAGGAGCGACGAGTCGCAGGGTGGACGCGTGCTGCTGGAAGGTCAACACCCCGGCTGGTGAGCGTCAATTTGCTCCCTGCGAGCCAATTGCGGGGGCTTGGTGTGCGCTATCACCCACCGACCGGCTATCGTGGGACACACGATATGTGACCGATCAGACCGGGCGCGTCGTGGTTCTCCACTGACAGCCCCGGCCAAGTGTGCGAGGGGGTCGACCCTATGGGGCGCGGCCGAGCTAAGGCAAAGCAGACCAAGGTCGCACGCGAGTTGAAGTACCGATCTCATGAGACGGACTTCGGCGCGCTGGCGAAGGAACTGCACAATGGCGACACACCACCTTCACGGGTGAGTGACGTCGAACCGGATCAGGACGATTGGCCGGGTAATCCCGATGCCAGTCGTCCCACCTGAGTTGCCAGAGTGACGAGTGGGTGCTGGGGAGCACATGTGCTCCCCAGCACTCACTCGGCTCTTGGCTTCGTGTGCGAAACCCTGGGTCAGCCCAGGAAGATGCCGCGCAGTTGACCGACGTCGCGCATGCGACGTTCGGCGAGGCGGTCTGCAGCGATCGCTGTGGCCACACCGTCGGTCTTGGCGAGTTCGAAGACTTCCCGGGTGGTGTCGAAGATGCCTGACGCACGCTGCTTGGCGCGCTCGAAGGAGAACCCCTCGAGCTCGTCGGCGACCTGCATCAGCCCACCGGAGTTCACGCAGTAGTCGGGGGCGTACAGGATGCCGCGCTCCTCGAGCTGCTTCTCGATGCCGGGATGGGCCAGCTGGTTGTTGGCGGCGCCGCACACGATGCGTGCCTTCAGCACCGAGACGACCTCGTCGCTCAGCGCTCCGCCCATCGCACAGGGGGCGTAGACGTCGATCTCGGAGGCGACCAACTCGTCGGTGGAGGCCACGACCGTGATCTGGGGGAACTCCTCGCAGACCGCTTCGATCGAGGGGGTGTGCACGTCGGTCACGACGACCGAGGCGCCGTCCTCGACCAGATGAGCGACGAGGTGGCGCCCGACCTTGCCGATGCCGGCCACGCCGACCGTGCGCCCGGCGAGGGTCGGCTTGCCCCAGACCTGCTCGGCCGCAGCCCGCATGCCCTGGAAGACGCCGTACGACGTCAGCACCGAGCTGTCTCCGGCGCCGCCGTGGGCCAGGGTCCGACCGGTGACGTAGTCGCACTCGCGGGCGATGTCGTCCATGTCGACGCTGAAGGTGCCGACGTCGCAGGCGGTGTAGTAGCGGCCGTTGAGGGACTGCACGAAGCGCCCGTAGGCCCGCAGGAGGGTCTCGCTCTTGAGCTGTGCCGGGTCGCCGATGATGACGGCCTTGCCGCCGCCGAGGTCGAGACCGGCGAGAGCGGCCTTGTAGGACATGCCGCGCGAGAGGTTGAGGACGTCGGTGATGGCGTCGTCGGTGCTGGCGTAGGGATAGAAGCGGGTGCCACCCAACGCCGGCCCGAGGGCGGTGGAGTGGATCGCGATGATGGCCCTGAGGCCGCTGGCGTGGTCATTGCAGAAGACGACCTGTTCGTGCTCGTTGCCGAGCTCGAAGACGTCAACGCCAGTGCTGGTGGTTCCAGACATGGGGGTGGTGTCCTTTACGTGTGAAGCGGTCGCAGGTGAGCGACCGTGTCGGCGCGGTCGTGGGTGGTGACCGCCGTCACAGCCGAGTTTAGTCGTGGCCCGACGGGGCCCGACCATCACCTCGCCCGCATCACCACGAGGTCGCCGTGGGTGCCGTAGCCGAGCAGCTTTCCGTCTCTGGGACGACCGTTGAAGGTCACCATGAGCCAGCCGTCGTCGACCGGGACGACGGTGGGCCACGGCAGGTTGGTGGGGTAGGGGGCATCGAGTGCGCCGAGCTCGGTGAGGGTGGTGTCGAAGATGGGGAACCGGGCTCGTTGGCCGCGCCGTCCGTCGCGTCCGTCGCTGGCCAGGACGACCAACCGGCCGTCGATCTCGACGAGGGTGGTGCCCTCGGTGGCCCGTCGGTCTGCGCGTGAGCCGACCAGGCTGAGATCCGCCAGTGTCGGCCCGGCAGCGAGTGCCGGGTGGAAGTCGAAGAAACGGCTCGCGCTGACGAAGCCGACGAACCACTGGCCCTCACGGCGCACCAGGTGCGGGTCCCATGTCGCGATGGAGACGAGACCGTCGGTCGGCATCGGGAGCTCGCGGGTGTCAAGGACGTGGGTGCCGCGCAGCAGGTCCCGGTGGCCGGGCGCTGACACTTCGGCGAGGGTGATGCGCAGCGTGGACTGCGCGCGCCGCTGCTGACGCGACGTCGGTTCCTCGAAGTCTCCCCACGTGCTCGTCGCCACGAGCCAGCCGCCCTCGTGGCGCGTCAGGTGGGTGGCGTGGTCCCCGAAGACCCCCGGACGGTCCGGCCGCCGGAAGAAGAGGTCGGCGGAGTGGGTGAGGTCGTGGGTGGAGGGGTCGAGGCGCCAGATGCTGGTGTGGGCGGTGTCGAAGAATCCCGGACCGGCGGAGGTCGCACTCAGCCAGAGGTCGCCACCGTCGCGCACCGCCGTGCCGTCGGACTCGGAGACCAGGCGCACGTCTCGCAGTCCCAGCTGTCCGAAGCCACCGGCGATCGTGGCCCCCGCGGGCGCTTCGACCTCCAGACCTGCCAGGAGTGACTCCGAGTGCGTGTCGAGGTCGTCGCCGAGGTCGTAGCGTGCGCGGGCGACCCACGAGTCGGCCTCCTCCGACCAGGCCGTCAGGTGGACGCCGGTGAGAGTGATGCCCAGTCTGCTCGGCTTCTCGGCGCGGGCGAACCGTCGACTCCGGATGGGCCGCTGGTCGACAGCCAACTGGATCTCCCCGTCGCGCCACTGCGCGGCGAGGCGGTGCCCGCCGAGGTGGAAGGCCACCTCGCACGGAAGTTCGTCGATGTCGCTCAGCGCAGCGACGTAGGGAGCAGGTGCCGCCATCGCGTGGAGACCTGCCCCGGCGGTACGGAGCCGGACATCGCCCGGCGCCACGAGGTCGACGGGCCGCAGCCGGCGCACGATCTCGAAGCGGGGGAGCACGCCATCATCTTGTCGCGTGGAGTCGCGAGAGCGAGAGCCGGTCTACGTCGAAGGACCCCGATCGGGACGCGATCGGGGCCCTTCTTGCTTGTGGGCAGGGGCGGGATCGAACCGCCGACCTATCACTTTTCAGGCGATCGCTCGTACCAACTGAGCTACCTGCCCAAGCGCTGGAAGAATACAACAGGCGGCGAGGGTGGAGTCAATCGCCCGGTTGGCGCCGGTGCCCAGGACGCGCGGGTTGGGATCGCGGGGCGGGTGTCCTCTATGCTGAATGTCGCTTCAGGCGGGTTCGTCCCACCAGTCGCGGGCCCCCATCGTCTAGCGGCCTAGGACGTCGCCCTTTCACGGCGGTAGCACGGGTTCGAATCCCGTTGGGGGTACGGATGTGGCTCGACATGACTCCCGATTGGGAGCCGAAGTCGGGCATGGGTTAGAGTTCCACCCGCTTCACCAGTAGCAACCTGGCCCCGTAGCGCAGTTGGTTAGCGCGCCGCCCTGTCACGGCGGAGGTCGCGGGTTCGAGTCCCGTCGGGGTCGCCATTTGGTGTGTGTGCAACAAGTATTTTCCAACAGGGTGAGCCTTCAGGCTCACCCTGTGTTGCATTTCCCGGGCTGCGCTTCTCGGGCCGTGCTTCCCCAGTCCGGCGCCTGCCTAGGCTGTGCGTATGTCCCTCGACCTCGACCCGGCCGCGTTCGATGCCATGGTCGGGCGAGCGCTCGACGATCTGCCGGACGAGCTGGTGCGTCTGGTCCGCAACGTGGTCGTGCTCGTCGAGGACGAAGCGCCGGCCGACGACCCGGACCTGCTCGGCCTCTACGACGGTCTGGCCCTGACCGAACGCCAGGCCAACCACGCGGGCATGCTCCCTGACCGCATCCTGCTGTTTCGCGGCCCGTTGCTCGACATGGCCGACACCGTCGAGGGACTGGAGGAGGAGGTGCGGATCACCGTGGTGCACGAGGTCGCCCATCACTTCGGGCTCGACGATGCCCAGTTGGACGAACTCGGCTGGGGCTAGAGGAGAGCGTGGGTGACAGCGAATCCCGCAGCGCAGGCACCCAGACCGACTGAGAGGCTCGCCAGAGCGTTGGTGGCAGCGACGAGGATCGAGCCTTCCTCGATGAGACGGACCGTCTCGAAACCGAAGGTCGAGAACGTCGTGAGAGCGCCACAGAAGCCGGTCCCGACCAGGGCGAACACCCAGGGCGGTGTTCCGGGTCCGGACACCAGCGCACCCAGGACGCCGACGACGAGAGAGCCGGCGACGTTGACGGTGAAGGTGCCCCAGGGGAAGACGCTGTCGTGCCGAGACTGGACCAGGAGGTCGGTCAGGTAGCGCAGCGGCGCGCCGATCGCCCCGCCCACCAGAACCATCACCACGGTCATGGCGCCGTCGCGTCCCCGTCGGCCCCTCTACCTGCGTAGCGGACCACCTCGACGGGCTCCAGCAGGATCAGTCCCTCGATGTGGAGGTCCTCGAGCTCCGGCAGGAACTCCCGGATCCGCTCCTCGGTGTCGACGATGACGATGGCGACCGGTAGATCTTCGCTGAGCGAAAGCATCCTGGTGGTGTGGATGTGGTTGGACCTGCCGAACCCCTCGACGCCGCGAAAGACGCTGGAGCCGGCAAGTCCCGCGGCGTGCGCGCGGTGGACGATCTCGGTGTAGACCGGATGATGCCCGGCCTGGTCGGATTCCCCGACCATGATGGTCAGTCGACTGGCGGATCCTCGTAGCGTCATGGGTTGTTCCTCCGGTCGTGGTTCAGGGGCGTCGTGGGCCGGGCGTCCTTGCGACGGCGTACGCGCCGCTGACGCGCGCCGTCGACCGCCTGACGGGTCAGAGCGATGGCGATCCAGACGGCAATGACGCCGGTGAACAAGGAGGCGAAGAGGTAGGTCATCGCGGTGAGAGCGTGTCCCTCGGCAAGCAGCATCCGCGTGTCGAGCATGTACGTGGAGAAGGTCGTGTAGCCGCCGAGCAGCCCCACCCCGAGGAATGGTCGTACGAGGCGGTGCGAGGGCCACACATCGAGCACCAGGACCATCAGGCAGCCCAGGGCGAGGCCCCCGGAGACGTTCTCGACGAAAGTCGACCAGGGGAAGCGCCCGGGCTCGGGAGCGAGCAGCGTGGAAACTCCCAGGCGCGCGAGGCTCCCCAACGCTCCGCCCGCGGCGATGGCGACCAGGATGTCCCCACGGGAACGAAGGAACGCGGCGCCTCGCTGGTGGGCCGGGAGAGCGGCTGCTTCGGTGGCGGAGACGTCGGAGTCGACAGGCAACGAGTCCGTCCCGTCGCTGCACGGGCCGGTCGCATCAGCTGATGTGGGCACACGAACTCTTACCATGCTCAGGTCTGGTGCGCCTCAGAGCGAGGCCATCGCCAAGCCCGGATTGGAGTCGGCGACCTCGAGGAGACGGTTGTATTTCGCGACCCTCTCACCGCGCGCAGGAGCACCCGACTTGAGCTGGCCGCAGCCTGACCCGATGGTGAGATCGGCGATGAAGGAGTCCTCGGTCTCACCCGAGCGGTGCGAAATCATTGCGGCGTAGCCTGCCTCTCGACACACTGCCAACGCCTCCAGGGTCTCGGTGACCGTCCCGATCTGGTTGACCTTGATCAGGGCGGCGTTGCCGACCTTGCGAGTGATGGCGTCACGGATGATCGCGGGGTTGGTGACGAAGATGTCGTCGCCGACGATCTGGGTGGTGTCACCGATACGGGCAGTCAGGTCCACCCAGCCAGCCCAGTCCGCCTCCGCGAGGCCGTCCTCGATGCTCCAGATGGGGAAGCGACGCACCAGGTCGACGTAGTAGTCGATCATTTCGGCGGTGCTCAACTTTGCCCCGGCCAAGAGGTAGTGGTCGCTCCGGTGGAACTCGCTGGCCGCCGGGTCCAGGGCGATGGCGACCCCTTCGTGTCCGGGAACGTGGCCGGCGTCCTGGATCGCCGCGACGATGGTGGTCAGCACCTCCTGAGGTTGGTCGATGTCGGGAGCAAAACCGCCCTCGTCGCCCAAACCGGTCGCGAAGCCGTCCGCCGTGAGGCGTGCCTTCAGTGCGGCGTACACCTCGGCGCCGGCGCGGACGGCCTCGGCGAAGCTCGGCGCGCCGATCGGAGCGATCATGAACTCCTGGAAGTCCAAGGAGTTGGGTGCGTGCGCACCCCCGTTGAGGACGTTGAAGTGCGGCACCGGGAGCCTCGCCTGTACGCCCTCCGGTGTGAGGTACTGCCACAACTCAAGGTCCTGGGCCGCAGCGAAAGCGCGCGCTGCGGCCATCGAGACAACGACCAGAGCATTGGCGCCCAGCCGGCTCTTGTTGGCAGTGCCGTCCACTTCCATCAGGTGATGGTCGAGCGCGGCCAGGTCGGCGAAGTCGCGGCCGGTGAGTGCGGCGTTGATCTCCTCGTTGACATGTCCGACGGCAGCGAGCGTCCCCTGGCCCGCGAACCGCGCCGGGTCGCCGTCACGCAACTCGACTGCCTCGCCGCTTCCGGTGGACGCACCGGACGGTACGCCCGCGCGGGTGCTGGCCCCGTCATCGGTCGCCAGCGAGACCGAGAGCGTCGGCCGCCCTCGGGAGTCGAGGATTTCGACGGCGTGCACGGATTCGATGCGAATGCTCACGGGGACTCCAACGTCGGGATGGGGGACGCTTCCAGTGTGCGGGCGTGGCCCCCGTCTGGGAAGGGCCCTGAAGTCGGGCGAGAGGCACTGCAGGTCTTCGTCGCTCGCGCTGGAGTGGGGTGGACCCGCACGTGTGCGGGTCTCGGACTGAAACGCTCGCTGGTCGTGAGGTCGACCAGCGCCGACCAGCGCCGGCCGGCGCCGACCGGGCAGGCTCAGACCATGCGCAGCGTGGTGAGGCAGGTGGGTGCGTCGTCATCGGTGGTGAAGTCGACCTCGCCGGACTTGCCGTCGCGGGTGACTCGGATCGTGCCTTCGATGTTGCGCGGGAGCCAGATGCCGACGAAGCCGTTGTCGAACGTGGTGAGGGTGTCGTCGACCAGCACGGTCTTGTTCGTCCGGTCCTCGACCTGCACCTGGACGTCCTGGGCAATCAGCTCGCCCTGACAGGTCGTGAGGGAGTGGTGGAAACACTCGTGGGTCTCATCGACGTAGGGCGCCAGCGAGAGATAGAACCGGTCTCCCGGTACGTCGAGGGTCTGTTCCTCCTCGCCGGCGGAGAGCACCAGCTCACCGGGACGTACGGATGCCATCAGTTCGGTGGGGCGGTCGGCCCCGCCCAGACGGTCCAGGTGGTCGATGAGATCCACCGCGCCCATCTTGTCGAGGTCGTACTGCGACATCACCTGGGTCAACTCGCCGGGAGCGGTTGTCTCACCAGCGGCTCCGCCGGACGTCTCGGAAGGACGGGGGGAGTCGGCCGGGTCGGAGTTGGCCGGGCCGGAGTCGGCCGCGCAGCCACTGAGGGCGAGCAGGAGCGCGGCGACCGCGATGGCTGGAGTCGTGAGCTTGATCTTCGTCATGGGTCAGTCCTCAGGTCTGGGTGCGGAGTCGGAGTGCGTTGGTGATGACGCTGACCGATGAGAAGGACATGGCAGCGGCTGCGATGATCGGGGACAGCAGGATCCCGAAGAACGGATAGAGGACTCCTGCGGCGATCGGGATGCCGGCGGAGTTGTAGGCGAAGGCGAAGAACAGGTTCTGCCTGATGTTGCGCATCGTCGCCTCGGAGAGTTTGCGGGCCCTGACAATGCCGGTCAGGTCGCCGTTGAGCAGCGTCACGCCGGCGCTCTCCATGGCCACGTCGGTGCCCGAGCCCATCGCGAGGCCGACATGGGCGGCGGCCAGGGCGGGGGCGTCGTTCACTCCGTCCCCGGCCATGGCCACGATCCGCCCTTCGTCACGCAACTGGTTGACGATGTCGCTCTTGTGGTCGGGCAGGACCTCCGCCTCGACCCGGTCGATGCCGAGCCGTGCTGCGACGGCGTTCGCGGTGGTCCGGTTGTCGCCGGTCAGCATCACCACCTCGATGCCCTCGGCCCGCAGGGCTTCGAGCGCACCGGGGGTGGTCTCCTTGACCGGATCGGCGATCGCGAGAATTCCGGCGAGTTGGTCGTCGATGCCGATGAAGATGGCGGTGGCGCCGTCCTTGCGGAGCTCGTCCGCGGCGTCGGCCAGCGGAGCGGAGTCCAGATCCTGGTCGGCGAGGTAGTTGGCGCTGCCGACGTGGACGCGGTGGTCTTCGACGACACCGACCACACCCCGGCCGACCGGGGAGTCGAAGTCGGTGACGAGCGGCACCACGAGCCCCTTCTCCTCGGCCGCGGCAACGATGGCCGGCGCCAGGGGGTGCTCGGAGGCCCGTTCCACCCCAGCAGCCAGACGTAGGACCTCGTCAGCATCGAACCCGGGAGCGGTCTCGATGTGGGTGACGGAAGGCTTTCCCTCGGTGAGAGTGCCGGTCTTGTCGACGACCAGGACGTCGACCTTCTCCATCGTCTCCAGGGCCTCGGCGTTCTTGATCAGTACGCCGGCTCGGGCACCGGCACCGACGCCGACCATGATCGACATCGGTGTGGCCAGACCCAGCGCGCAGGGGCAGGCGATGATCAGGACGGCGACGGCCACGATCAGGCCGTGGGCGAACCGTGGCTCCGGGCCCACCGAGACCCACACGACAAAGGCAATCAACGCGACCGCGAGCACGCTCGGCACGAACCACGCGGCGACGCGGTCGGCCATCTTCTGGATCGGCGCCCGCGACCGTTGCGCCTGGGCGACCATCGTCACGATTCGCGACAGCATCGTGTCGCTACCGACGCTGTCGGCGCGGATCACCAGAGATCCGGTCTGGTTGATGGTGCCCCCGATGACCTTGTCGTCGACCGACTTGGTGACCGGCATCGACTCACCCGTCACCAACGCCTCATCGAGCGAGGAGCGGCCCTCCTCCACCACGCCGTCGGCCGGCACCTTCTCACCGGGCCGGACCCGCAGCCGGTCGCCGACCTGCACGTCGGCGAGGGGGACCTCGTCCTCGGTGCCGTCCTCGGAGATCCGGACCGCAGTCTTGGGTGCCAGGTCCAGCAACGCCCTGATGGCCCCGGACGTCTGCTCGCGGGCGCGCAGTTCCAGCACCTGACCCATCAGCACGAGGACGGTGATGACGGCGGCTGATTCGAAGTAGACATCGACTGTGCCGTCCATCCCGCGGAAGGAATCGGGAAAGATTCCCGGCCACAGGGTGGCGATGACGCTGTACAGCCAGGCGACGCCCGTACCCATCGCGATCAGCGTGAACATGTTCAGGTTCATCGTTCGCACCGACGCAACGCCACGGACGAAGAACGGCCACCCGGCCCACAGCACCACCGGGGTGGCGAGAACGAACTGGATCCACGTCGACACTTCAGGTGAGACGACCTGGTGCAGTGACGGGAACAGATGCCCACCCATCTCCAGCACGAACACGGGCAGGGCAAGAGCCAGACCGACCCAGAACCGGCGGGTCATGTCGACCAACTCGTCGCTGGGACCGGTGTCGGCGCTCACCGTCACCGGCTCGAGGGCCATCCCGCAGATCGGGCACGAGCCCGGCCCGACCTGACGGACCTCGGGGTGCATCGGGCAGGTGAACTCCTGCTCGTCCGACGCCGACGCGTGCGGACGCTGACGGCCCACGTCGGGCGATGCTGGATGGACGTACTGCGGGGGGTCGGCCTCGAACTTCGCCAGACAACTCTCCGAGCAGAAGTGGTAGGTCGTGTCGTGATGCTTCGCGATACGGGTCGAGGTGGCCGGGTCGACGCTCATTCCGCAGACCGGATCCGTTGCCGTCCCTGGGTCGGTGGTGTGCTCGCTCATGGTTCGACGATACCCCCCTGGGGTATAGATGCAACAGAGGTGAGATGCGGCACCGTCGAGCGGCGGGACGACCGCGCCTGGCTGACGCAGTCGCCCCACCCCTCAGACGGAGCTCAGTGGGGCTACGACACCATCGCGCGCATGGTCTCGATCTCCGTCTCCTGCGCGGCTGCGATGTCGTCAGCCAGCTCGACTGCAGGCGCGTACTTGCCCTCCGACTGCTCCGTGCGGGCCATCTCGATCGCGCCTTCGTGGTGCTCGATCATCATCGTGAGCCACATGTCCTGGAATTCGGAGTCGGGCGCGTTCTCCAGACTGGTCATGTCTTCTGGGCTCATCATCCCCGGCATCTCCATGCCGGTGTCGTCCATGCCATCCATGCCGGCCATACCTTCGTCGGTGCCTTCGTCTCCGTCGTGGGAGTTGACATGGTCACGGACGGTGGACGGGACCTCTTCGTTCCAGTCCTGGAGCCAGTCCGTCATGGTCTCGATCTCGGGTCCCTGGGCGTCGCGGATGGCCGTGGTGATCTCTTCGAAGTCGGGGTCCAGGTCGCGGCCCACGGTCATGTCGACCATCTGGAGGGCCTGGGCGTGGTGCTGCATCATGTCCGTCGCAAATGTGACGTCGGTGTCGTTGTGCTCGGTTGCGCTGGTCTCGCCACGCGAGTTGCCTCCGTCGTCGGCAGCGCCGTCGTCGGCGCAGCCGGCCAGGCCCAGGGTCAGGGTCAGGGTGAGTGCCGCCAGGGCACGGGTGGTACGCATGAATTGTCTCCGTCGGATGTCATCGGTGAGTGGTTGCAGAAGGGTCGGCGCAGACCTGTGAACCGCGCCACCCTCCTCAGCACCTGATGACAGCGAAAGCCACGACGTACGGCGGCCCGGTGCCCAGTGGCGCCGGCACGTGCTGGGCCAGCAAGGGCCACGCCCGACCGATCGACCAGCCGCGCGGCCAGCCCCGCCGAAAGCCCAGAAGCGCGAAGAGCGCCGTGCCGGCGGTCAACATCATGACCGCGCACAGCATGACCATGGCGTGGACCTGCTGGCCCAGGTCGGGACCGGCCATGAAGTTGGAGATGGGGCTGAGGGTGGAGATGCCGGTGGCAACCGCGGTGGAGATGGCAGCGCTGACGGGCTCGCTGGTCAGCGTGTGCGCGTGGGCGCTGACACCACTGCTCATGGCGACACTCATTGACGCCTCGGACGTCAGCGGAGCGGCACCGGGGTCGGTTGCCGAGACCGCACAGTGCTGGGCAAGTGCGTGCATCCCCAGGATGCCCAGAATCAACAGGGCCGCCAACCCGACACTGCGACTCCGCGCAGGGGCAACTGCACGGATCCGAGAGACGGTCAGGTCAACCACGCTCCGATCGTACGGTCACCACACACAGCGGGGCGCCGGGCGCAGTTCGCTGGGCAGCTCAGCCCACCCGGATCGAGGAGGCCTGCTCGCTCTCGAGCCGGGAGCCGCGCCAGGCGCGTGGAGTCGCTCCCACCAGCTGTGCGATGACCTCATCGAGCATCCAGAGGTCGAACTCGCGCTGGAGCGGGGTGCGTGCCAGTGCCAGGAGTCGTTCTGCGCTGCAGAAGGCATCCGCCACCTCGAACATCTCGGTCATGGTGACGAAGATCGGCCCCGACTCAGGGAGCATCGGGAAGACCAGGTCGACGTGGGTCTGGTGCCGTTCCTGGGCCGCCGCGACCTGAGCGATGAACGCCTCGGGGAACTGTCGTTCGAAGGTGGTGAACATCGCGCTGAGGTCGGCCGCGAGGGGGTAGTCGGCCTCGTGGGACAGCGACAACAGCCTCAACTCGCGGCGCAGTTCGGCGTACTGCCTGACCACGGAGGAGTGCAGTCGTACGTCGACATTGAGGAGCCGGATCTGGATCGCGTCCTCACTGACGGGCTCGGCGGACGGTGCTTCATGCCGGTCGACGTCCAGTTGGAGCATGTCGTTCTCATGCATGGTCGCGGCGGGCTCGAACCACACGACCTTGCTGCGGCTCCCGATACTGGCGCCCCAGGCAACCGCACACTGAGACACCATGGCCAAGCCGCGACCGAAGGTGAGCAAGAGATCGAGATCGTCGGTGTCGGGTGCCTGATAGGGCACCGGTGGAGCTGTGGAGCCGTCGACGACCTCGATCCGGGGATGGCTCTTGGTCCCGCGCACCCGCACGGCGTAGGGCTCGATCGCATGGATGACCGCGTTGGCCACCAGTTCGGAGACTCCGATCTCCGCGCACTCGATGAGATCGGGCCGTTCCAGCTGCCGGCACACGTCGCTGACCCAACGACGGGCTTCGGACGCAGAGCGCGTCGTCGCCTCGAGGGTCAGCTCAGAGCTCAACGGCACCGGGACTCATTTCGACGGATGGTGGATGCTTTCAGTCCAGCGGGTAGTCAATACCCACATAGTCACTCAACGAAACATTGCCATTGACTTTACTCTTTGCAGAAGATCCACGCTCGTGTGAGCAAGGAGGGGTCCGCCAGATTCGGCTGCAGCCAGTCGAGGAGAGGACAATGATCGCTCACCGACCCACCCACACCAGGAGTTTTGATGACCGTGTCGCCGATCTCTCCCCATCAGGTGGTTGTCATCGGGTCAGGCTTTGGTGGCCTCTTCGGCACCAAGGCGCTGCGCCGCGCCGACGTCGAGGTCACGATGGTCGCCAAGACGACCCATCACCTCTTCCAGCCGCTGCTCTACCAGGTCGCGACCGGCATCCTCTCCCAGGGAGAGATTGCCCCGCCGGCCCGCGAGATCCTCGCCTCCCAGAGCAATGCGCAAGTGCTGCTCGGTGAGGTCACCGACATCGACCTCGAGGCCCGTACGGTCACTTCCCGCGTCCTGGGTCGCGACACCGTCTCGCCCTACGACTCCCTGATCGTGGCGGCCGGCGCCACCCAGTCCTACTTCGGCAACGACCACTTCGCCGAGTTCGCTCCCGGGATGAAGAGCATCGACGATGCGCTCGAGCTGCGCGGACGCATCTTCGGAGCCTTCGAGATGGCCGAGTTGGGCGCCAAGCGTGGTGATGACGTCGACCACCTGCTGACCTTCGTCGTCGTCGGCGCCGGCCCTACCGGGGTGGAGATGGCCGGCCAGATCGCAGAGTTGGCCCACCGCACCCTCAAGCGTGACTTCCGCTCGATCAACACCCGCACCGTGCGCGTGGTCCTCATCGATGCGGCTGCCCAGGTGCTCCCGCCCTTCGGTGCCCGGCTCGGCGCCAAGACCAAGGTCGAGTTGGAAGAGCTCGGTGTCGAGGTGATGCTCGGCGCGATGGTGACCGACGTGGACGAGCGTGGTCTCGAAGTGAAGTTCAAGGACGGTCATGTCGAACGCGTCGCGGCAGTGACCAAGATCTGGGCCGCCGGCGTACAGGCGAGCCCGCTGGGTCAGCAGCTCGCCGAGCAGACGGGCGCTCCGTTGGATCGCGCCGGCCGGATCGGGGTCAACCCCGACCTCACGCTGCCTGGACACCCTGAGGTCTTCGTCGTCGGGGACATGATCAGTCTCGACAACCTTCCCGGCGTCGCCCAGGTCGCGATCCAGGGGGCAAAGTACGCCGCCAAGGAGATCCGCCACCGGATCGAGGGCAAGGCGCCGCAGGAGCCCTTCTCCTATTTCGACAAGGGCTCGATGGCGATCATCAGCCGCTTCAGTGCGGTGGCCATGGTCGGCAAGGTACGCATCAGTGGGCTGATCGCCTGGCTGATGTGGCTGGGCGTGCACCTCGTCTATCTGACCGGCTTCAAGAACCGGGTGTCGGCGCTCATGCGCTGGGCGATCACCTTCATCAGCAACAGCCGCTCCGAGCGGACCACCACCGAGCAGCAGATCTTCGCTCGGACGGCGCTGAGTCGCCTCGAGCGCGGAGCCACCGATCTGGTGTCCGCGCCGGGCAACTACGACGCGGAGCGGGCCGCTGCCCAAGAGCGTCGCAGGGTCGAGTTGGAGGACCTGGCCAGGGAAGAGGCCAGACTCACCGACAGTGGTGTCCGGGGCGTGCCGGAGTCCGTACGGGAAACCGTCTGAGGGGTCACCGACCCGCAGGCATCCCCGCTCGACGGGCTCACTCGACGGGCTCACTCGAAGCGGGGCTGGCCCTTCCCATCGGCGCGCGCCCACTTGGGCACGATGAAGACGCCTGCTGCCTCGACACACACACCCTCGGCGTCGGCGATGTGCCCGATCGCGAAGGTCTTGATCCCCTCGACCCGGTCGATGCTGGCTTCGGCCGTCAGCGGGCCCAGGGGAGTCGGGCGCAGGTAGCGCAGGGTGAGTGTGCCGGTCATGCCGGGACGCTTGCGCGCCGCCGCCGCCTCGCCGAGCATCTGGTCGAGGATCAAGGAGGCAACGCCGCCGTGGACGAAGGTCGGTGGGCCCTCGTACTGCGGTCCGAGGACGAACCGGGAGTGCACGCGGTCCTCCTCGTGCACGATGTCGAGCGGCGGAGCGACGGGGTTGCGCACCCCGACGACGGCGTTGCCCCACGGCCGGCCGATGCCCTGTCGGGAGAACTTCAGGCCGTACGATGCACCGCCCACCTCGGCGTTGAGCAGGTCGCGGACTGCCGCGAGCTGGGCCACTGCTTCGGCTGCTACTTCGGGGGCCACCGTCGTACGGATGCTGGCCTGCGCCAGTTCGCGCAACACCTGCGCAATGGGTCCGTACGTGGCTCGCTCGGCCTCGATTTCCTCTGGCGTGGCGTCATCGACGAGAAAACCGATCATGGGTCGAGCCTAGAACACGTTGCAGTCGTGCCTTCGATGCGTCGGGCGTACGCGAGATCACCGGCTTCGAGATCCTGCTGGAGTAGACGCTCGATCGCTCCATCCATCGCCTCTGCGACGGAGAGAGCCGACTCGACCCCGGGACGTTCGGATGAAGGGACGACGTCATGTCCGACATGATCCTCTGCACTGGAAGACGCGACGAAAGAATTCGGAGTACGTTGGCTGCCAATGCTTGGCAATTTTGAGCCAAAGTGAGACGCCAGTTCACTCCGGACTTTAGTGTCGTTGATTCGGGCGTGAAGCGTGTCGAGTCAGGGGTGAGGCAGGTGGCGTACCGCCAGACGGTCACGGAGAACAACGAGTTGTGGCGTCTCACCATGGAGCACTCACCGGTCGGCATGGCGCTGGTGTCCCCAGAGGGGAAGTTCACCACCGCCAACACCGCCTTGTGCGAGATGCTGGGTTACACCAGTGACACCATAGAATCGCTGTCGTTCAAGGACCTCATTCATCCCGACGATCTGGGGCCCGACCTCAAGTTCTTCACTGAAGCGCTTTCGGGTCGGCTCCAGTCCTATCGCAGCGTCAAGCGTTACCTACGTGCGGATGGAAGCATCCTGGTCGGTGACCTGTCCGTGACACTGTTGCGTGACAAGCAGGGTGCTCCCATCCACTTCATCTCCCAACTCGTTGACCTGAGCGAACGCCAAGCCTATGCAGAGAGACTGGAGTCGGTCCAAGGCCAAGTCGATGTAGAGCGAGCCAGAGCTGAAGCAGTCTTCGACAGTGTGGATGTGGGCCTGTTGCTCCTGGACGCCACGGGTGCCCACCAGAGCCACAACGCGCGGAGCCAGAAGTTTGCCGATCTGGCGTTCCCCTCGGGTTTCAGTGGTCAGGCGGGTGAGACGGGGGAAATCTTCGTGGCGGACCAGTCGCGCAAGGCCAGCAGCGAGGAACTACCGACGTTCCGAGCCGCCCAGGGCGAAGAATTCTCCGACTTGGTGATCTGGGTGGGTGCCGATCCTGCCGCGCGGCGAGCGGTTTCGGTTTCAGCTCGATCGGTGCGGGACCGTTTCGGCAACTTCAGTGGTGCTGCTCTGGCCTATCACGACATCACCGAAATGATGCGAGCCATGAGCGTGCGTGACGAGATCGTCGCCTCGGTGTCGCACGAGTTGCGGACCCCCCTCACCTCGGCGCTGGCCTACCTCGAACTACTCGAAGGCACTGAGGGCCTCGACGCCGCGGCGCAACAACGGGTCGTGGGCGCCCGACGCAATGCGCTGCGCCTGTCGCAGCTGGTCTCAGACCTGCTCTACAGCGCCAGCGCCGACGTCGGTGTGCCGCTGATCGGTACCTTCCGGGTCGACTTGTCGACGGTCATCCGCCTGGCAGCAGAGGCCGCCATCTCGGTCGCGGACCGCGAGGGCGTGAGTCTTGAGGTGGATGTGCCCGAGACCCTGCCAGCGGTCGTGGACGGGCTCAGAATGCGTCAGGTCCTCGACAACCTCATTTCGAACGCGATCACCTACACGCCCAGTGGAGGCGGGGTTGTCGTCAGCCTGCGAGAGCACACTGACCACGTGGAGATCGAGGTCACCGACAACGGCGAAGGCGTCGCTCAGGAGGATGTTGATGAGGTCTTCGTCAAATTCTTCCGGGGCGAGAATGCGCGTCGACGCCAGATTCCGGGCACTGGGCTGGGACTTCATATCGTGCGCATGATCGTCAAGGCCCACGGTGGCCAAGTGTCGTTGCGCAGCGCGCCCGGCGAAGGCACGACCGTGCGGATAACGCTGCCGAGTACCCCCGACGGGGCTCCGCGATAGTTGTCAACCACATGGTTAACTGCATGTTGGGACGCATGCTCTGGTGCTCTCGAGGCTCGTCGCAGATGAGCCGCCGCTCGGCGAAGCCAACGCCGCAGCCATGCCTACCGGACTGCTCGTGGTCAGCGGCTTGACCTCGCTCCGTCGTACGTCGCAGCTCGTGGGTAGTCAGCGACAACCCTGCACACCGAAAGCCAACTGTTGCCCTCGCCGTTGGCGCATGGTGACGACCATGAGCGCGGACGAATCGGATCATTTCCTCTTGTCCCAGACCACTGAATAGGCGTTATCTCCCGAGTCCATCGAGTCGAAGACCGGCGCCAGAGCCGAGCCTTATTCGTGCCCCAGTCACGTTGGAAATGCTCGCAATGCGAGCGAGATGGACCCGACGGATGCGATCCGCCACGGCTTTGCTTGGAGCGCCGCCTGTCTGTTGCGCGAACGCACGGCGGTCGCGGCGTCGAACGTTTCAGGGTAGACGTTCAAGTGATCGCACCGCAGACCCACTCGTGCGCGGATAGCGTCTCCAGCGTGAACGAGGAAACGACGTTGGACGAGAAGCGGATGCGCTTGCGGTACGCCGGGACGTGTCGCGTGTGCGGTTTCGGGTTGACGGCGAAGACCGAAGCGATCTACGAGCGCACGACGAAGACGGTGCGCTGCGTCGACTGCGGTTCGGCGGTGGCCGAGACCGTCGTGCCCTGTGTCGCGCCGGAGGGCGAGGAAATCACAGTTGTCGGAACCCCGGGCGCCTCGGCGCGCCGTGAGTTCGAACGACGCCAGGGCAAGCGTGAGGAGCGGATCCGGTCCAAGCATCCGAGGATCGGCGGGCTCATCCTGGCGTTGAGCGATGATCCACAGTCGACGAAGTCGTGGGACGTGGGTGCGGTTGGTGAGGAACGGGTCGGTGCTCGACTCAACGAGCTTTCATCTGAGTCCTTGCGCGTGCTGCATGACCGACGTATCCCGGGGAGTCGCGCCAACATCGACCACATCGCTGTCGCGGCGACCGGCGTGTGGGTGATCGACCCGAAGAAGTACAAGGGCCGCCCCAGCCTCAAGGTCGAAGGTGGGCTGCTGCGCCCGAGGGTCGAGAAGCTGCTCGTGGGCAGTCGGGACTGCACCAAGCTCGTCGATGGCGTGCTCAAGCAGATCGAGGTGGTGCGCGAGATCGTCGGTGACGACGTCCCGATTCACGGTGCCTTGTGCTTCGTCGGTGCCGACTGGCCAGTGCTCGGCGGTTCGTTCACGATTCGCAAGGTCGAGGTCCTCTGGCCGAAGAAGCTCTACCCGAAGTTGCAGGCCGACGGTCCGCTGACGATAGACGAGGGTGACGACCTGCATCGCAGATTGGCGTCGGGTCTCCCAGCTGCCTGACCAAGAAGTAGCGACAACGCCATTCTTGGACGAGCGACCGCCTGACCCGCGATTTCAGTAGGCCTCGTCGGACTCGAACCGACAACCAACGGATTAAAAGTCCCGAGCCCATCGACGGATACGATGATGACCCGTGTCTTTGAGTCGTAGGCGGTCCAAAGAGCGTGACCTCCTGTCCGTCTCGTCGCGCAGCGCCGTGGCTCGTGCGTTAGCCGATCCGTTAGCGCCCTGTGGCGTTCGAGGCTCGCCCGGCTCGGGTGGGGTCTCTGCCGACGAGGAGATCTCCTTGATAAGCCTCAAGACTCGCTGGCGCTCAGGTGCGCGGCGCCAGCGTACCTCGGGCCGAGCGTAAGCAGAGGTCTGTCAACGCCCGTTGAAAGTGTGTAGTGGAGACCTGACAGCTGCTTATCGCGAGAGAGGCCCTGCCGTACGGTGCCGTGCCCACCGGCGGACCTGCCGATAGTAAGGCGGGGGCATCGGGCCCCCTGATGGGTTCGTCGGGCACCGCAAGTGGGACAATTGTGAGGTCTCGCACCTCGCACTTCGCCGCGCCAGTATGGTGGAATGCATCATGATGTCGGTGCTGCGTAAGAAGATGTCAGTTGCGGGTCGAACTAGCCCTGAAGCAAGGAGCGTACGTCGATGACAAGTCTCGTCGCAGCACCAGAACAAGCCAGGCAGCGCGTGGACTCGACCGTGGAAGAGTTGCGATGCGCGGCGGTGTGCTACCTCCAAGAGCATGAAGGGACAGCTCCCCTACGCGCTCTCTTTGAACATCTCCGGGGAATCGTTCCCGAGGATGATTTGATCAGTAGTGCACTGGCGCCGCTGCTGGCATCGCCAGGAGTCCGACTGACGCACGATCTCCGTGTGACGCTCGCTAACTGACCTTCAGTAGGTCAGCCACGGGTCTGAAACCGAGTGGCCCCCCGCCCCGAAGAGTCGTTCGTGCAGGTCGATCGCCTGGGTTTCCGTGAGTGACGCGATGTAGTCCGCGACTGCCCGGGCCCGACGGGCCTCCGGGTTGGGGTAGTGCTCGTGGCCGGGCTCTGACGCGGTTCGCGCGTGGAGATCGGCGAGCCGGCGAGGCAAGCGGTACAGGGTCTTGTCTCGCTCGGCCTCGGCCAGCCAGCCCAGGAGTTTCTCGAAAAGGGCGTCGAGCACGAGCACGTGCCCTTCCTGTAACGTCGCCAATGCAGGGTCGTGGATGACGTAGTGCCAAGTCAGCTGCTTGAACAGTTCGACCACCCCCCGCGTGTCGGGGGGAACCACTAGCGGCTCCGGTCCCTCTCTAAGCGAAATCGGGCTGATAAACGTGTCAATCAGCTTGCGACTTACGGAGCGGAGGCGTGCCACATCCTCGGACCCACCCGCGTGCCGGCGGAACTGTTCGAAAAAGGTCTTCACCAGGAGCTCGAAGTTGTCGACCGCCCCCGCCCAGTCGACGTCCGCGAACTTGGTCTTGTCTTGAAGCCTCTCGACCGCGCGAGTGGTGAACTCGGCACGCTCTACGCTGTCGCTCGCGAGCGAGACCATGGGGACCCTGCCCGAGCGGATGAAGTCCTCTAGGTCGTGCACGGCGTAGGTGATGTCGTCAGCCCAGTCCATGATCGCGGCCTCCGGGCTTCGTGCCTCTCCCTCCAGCCCGAGGCGGACCCGGTCGAACACCTCGGCCTCTGTGGGGTACGCGTTCCATTTGCCGTCGGTTTCGTGTGCGCCGATCTTTCGCCACGGGTACTTGATCACCCCGAGCAGAGTGCGGTCACTCAGCTCGAGACCATGGGAGTTCTCGGCGCCACGCCGTGCCAGCTTGGTGAGGATGCGGAACGTCTGCGCGTTCCCCTCGAAGCCGTCGAGATTGTTGCTGCGACAGTGTCGATTCAGGGCGCTCTCCCCGACGTGTCCAAAGGGTGGATGTCCCAAGTCGTGAGCTAGGCCCGCGGCCTCTGCCGCACTGGTATCCAGTCCCCCCAGAGCTAGGATGACGTCGCGGTTCTCCTCGATCCTGGACAGGTGTTCCGCCATCCGCCTGGAGAGCTGCTGAACCTTCAGGGTGTGAGTGAGCCGGGTGTGGAAGAGGGGCATCTCGCCAACAGCCACAACTTGGGTGACGCCGCCGAGGCGCCGCAACTCGTCTGAGTACAGGATGCGGTCGCAGTCGTGCTCGCTGAGCGTCCGCCGGTCGACGGTGACTCCAGTTTCGGCTGGGTTAGATGCTCCAGGCCCGGGGCCGCCGGGGGGCGCATCTTCGGGCGGGCTACTCATTATCCTGCGGAGCCCCTTCCTCCACGCGGGATCGCGACCGGTTGCTGGTTACGCGCTGGCCGGGGGTGCTGAGGTCGATGCACAGAATCCCGTCCTCGAGCGTGGGGACGTATCGGGCGGCTTCCGAGGTGCCGACGCCGATGTACTTGGTGAACAAGCTGCCGGCGATCAGGATGGGCCCCTTGCCGGAAGACGACTGCGGGCGAGCAGGGTATGCGTTCGGACTCTCGAGCGGGGCCGGGCGAAGGCCGATGACCCGTCGATCGTTGTCCCACAGCAACTCAATGGCAGGAGGCTTCCCGATGAGATCGAACGCCGCACGGTTGAGGGAGATGATGCCGCGCTTCTGGATTGTTGCGGACGGCACAGTGGAAACGGGTGCACTGCCCTTTTGGAACACTTCGAATGCCATGCCTGCTCCTTCGGATCGTCTGCCAAGAGCGTACCGCATGCGAGGCGCTTCGCACGGACGTTGAAAGTTGCGTTGAAGAGTTTGACAACAGCTATAGCCAATGCACGTGCACTGCGGCTTCCCATCTTTGTCGCGGGAACCATCGCAAAAGACGGTGCGCGCCGCGCGCGGCATTCGGTGATTCCGTCCCTGAGGCCCCAAGGTGGGCGAGGCCACGGCTCAACTGGTCCTGTCCGATCAGGTGATAGAGCTGCGACTGCGGATATTGAATCCGCTGCCAACGCTCTGACCTGCGGAGATGGCCCAGTGGCTAACGTCCCGCTAACGCGCCGAGGCGGTACCGCTGTGCTCCGGGGCCTGCGGGGGATGCTGTTTCCAGAAACCTGCGTGGGACTCCTCCTCCGGGCAGATCTGCGTGGGCATGCGCGAACGCCCGTTCACGACGGCTCCTCCAGCCGCCCCGTAGAAAAGTCCAGCCGGGCCGGCGCGCCGGGAGACCTGATCAGATCCGCAACGGTGCGGCCGCGGTCGCGCAGCAATCTCCGCGCTGTGTCGACGGTGTTGTGACTTTGCATCTCAGCGCCACTGATCTCGGCGACGTAGTAGGCAGCGATCGTCTGAGCGTGGCGTTTGCCCTCCCGAGTTTCGGAAAGCTCGCGCATGAGTTCTACCAACACGGTGGCCCCTCCGTTGAAGGACTTGTTGAACTCGGACCTCTCGAAGTACGCGGCAGCGATGTCGCCAAGGAGTTGCGAGCTGCCTTCAACCAGGTTGCCGTGCTCCGCGCGCAGCGTCCGCATGGTGCGATGAAGAAGCTGGACCTCCCAGCGCAAGTGCGACGGCTTCGCCATATGCGGGCGTTGACCACGGG
This sequence comes from Propionibacteriales bacterium, assembly GCA_038242265.1. GTDB lineage: Bacteria > Actinomycetota > Actinomycetes > Propionibacteriales > Nocardioidaceae > Nocardioides. The sequence goes on along the minus strand of JBBSSH010000012.1, from coordinate 43,895 downwards.
CTTCCTGACGTCGCACAGCGAGCTCGTCCTGCTCGTGCACCTTGTCGTAGCCGTTGGCGCGCCAGCGCCTGGGAATGCCGCGCGTGAGCGTCTGGACGTGCGTCGGCGCGCCGGGACGGGAGTGCGTTTCCTGCCGATACCTGCCCGTGGACGGGAGGCGAGCCAAGGCAGTAAGGATGGCGGAGGCGTCGCCGATGTCGGTGAAGTCCCTGACGAGGTCGAGACGGATAATGCGCATGGCTTCCAAGCGCAAGTGGCCGGGCAGATCCTCCGCCAGAGTCTCGACCACGAGGGTGATGACGTCGGAAAGCTCGTGCAAGGCGAGCCCGCGGACGTTCGAACCGTGACGCACCATCGGCCCTGAGAACTCCATTGCCACCTCCAGTGGGCCGGTGCGAGAGTTGCAGTTGACTCGCACGTGCGTTTGGCCCACCCGGAATCGGCTCCAGCCAGCGCGTGTGTAGGTGGTGCCCTTGCTCGGCAAGCGCCGCACCTGCTGCTCGTCGAGGTAGTGGAGCAACTCCGGTCGAGCTGGCCCGCGGAGCCGGACCGTGTCGAAGCCAACCCCAGTTTCTGGGGCGGCAGGTCCCCTGTCAGAGAAGTGTTGAGGCCATGCCGCCCAAGGTTCAGCGGTCACTGCCTTCGAGGAGCGCCCGCAAGGCGCTAACAGGGACGAGGATTCGGCGACCGATCCGAATGCTTGGAATCTGGCCGACGCGGACGGCTTCATAGGCAGCGCTCCGGCCTATGCCGACCACCACCGCAACCTCGTCGACGTTGAGCGTGGTCTTGGTCGTCCAGTCCGGGTGGGACTTCTTGACTGCTGCTGTGTCCATGTGGATGATGATCCGTGTTCCGATAAGGAACAGACAAGGCCTCATCATCTCAGATGGGGCGGTCAGCGAAAACGATGAGGTACGAAGTGCCAAAGGCAGTAATGACAGATTGGCTTGAACCGAGCGTGGTGACGTGGCATCACGACGAGATGTCTTGGCGAGTCGTCCTGCGGTGGGGCGAAGTAGACGGTTTCGTTGAGTGCGTGGGCGTCGAGCTGGCGCATGAGGGCGAAGCACGGTCGCTGACCGCCGCACTCCTCCGGGCGTTGCCTTTCGGGGGCCTGGTTCGAGAGGCCCGCAACGTACGTTACGAAGCGTCGTGGGGGCCGGTCATCGAAGCACTCTCCGGAACTGACGAGGAGGCGTCGATCCCACCTGGGGTAGATCGCGAGGCCCGAGCGTGGACCGACCGCCCCGTGCGACGCGCCGCGCAACTGGACGATAAGCACTATGAGGCAGTCGCCCGTGTCTACTCCCACGCTGCCGACCGCGGGGCCTCGCCCCGTAAAGCGGTCGCGGAGGTCATGCACGTGAGCCAACCGACGGCTTCGCGGTGGATAGGCGAGGCACGGCGTCGAGCTCTACTGCCCCCCACCACCCCGGGCAAGGCCCGTGCCGCTACTCCCTCGACGGAGGAGGTCTGATGAGAGGAACGATCCACCAGCGCTGCGCGTGCCCGGTCGTCAGAGATACGGCTGGCGACATCGAGAAGGACCAGCGCGGCAAGTCTGTCCGTGACCATCGCGTGGGGTGTCACCCGACGTGGGCGTACGTTTTTGATGCAGGGCGCGTCGGGGGGAAGCGCAAGCAGCAGACCAAGGGCGGATTCCGTACGAGAAGGGACGCTCAACGGGCGTTGACGGAGGCACTCGATGCCTTCGACAAGGGCACCTTCGTGGCGAATGGGCGGCTGACGGTCGGGGAGTACCTGACGGACTGGCTCGCAGGACGAGCCTCGCTACGGCCCACGACGTTGCAGGCATACGAGAGCCATATTCGGCTCTATCTGCGCCCTGTCCTGGGAGACGTGCGCATGGACGACCTGCGGAGCGTGCACGTCGACAGGCTGTTCGTTGACCTGCGGCAGCGAGCAGGCACGCCACTTTCTGCTGCCACCCTTCAGCGGGTACGAGCCACGCTCAACTCGGCGCTCAACGACGCCGTGCGCAAGGGCCTGTTGCGAGCGAATCCAGCGAGGTATGTGGACCTGCCCTCAGTTCCGAAGCGAGAGCTTGACGTGTGGTCGATCGCCGACCTCCAGCGGTTCCTCACATTTGTCGAGGATGATCGGCTCGGTCCGCTGTTTCGACTTGTTGGAACGACGGGTCTGCGGCGCGGTGAGGTTGCGGGTTTGCGATGGGTGGACGTGGACCTCGCGTCGGGGAGACTGATGGTGCGGCAGCAGCACACCCAAGTTGGACGAGCGATCTTGGTATCCGAGCCAAAGTCCAAGGCTGGTCGTCGCACCGTGCCACTCGATCCGGCAACGGTGGAAACGCTGCGGTATCACCGAGTCACCCAGTCGGCGGAGTTTGCGTTGCTGGGTCTGGTACCGGCGCCACACACGACAGTTTTCACTCGACCAGATGGACTCCCACTACTTCCGGAGTCGATCTACAAGCGCTTCCTGACCTTGATCGGAGAGGCCGGGCTACCCAAGATCCGGTTCCACGGGCTGCGCCATACCCACGCGACCCACGCGCTCGCAGCCAACGTGTCGATGAAGGTCGTGCAGGAGCGGCTCGGCCACTCCTCGATGGTGCTCACGGCCGACACCTATACCCACGTGCTGCCCGAAGTACACGCCGAGGCTGCCGACCTAGTCGCTCGGCTGCTGCTCGCCACAACGGACCCCGTGTTAGCAGAGAGTGAGCATCGCATGGTCGACGAGCGGTTACGAGGTGACCCTGGGTTCGCCAAACCGCAGGTCAACTCCGGTAGGCCTCGTCGGACTCGAACCGACAACCAACGGATTAAAAGTCCGGTGCTCTACCCATTGAGCTAGAGGCCCGGGGTGCTGAAAGGGTGCTGAGTCGTATCGAAGGCCAGCACCCTGGGAACAACCCTCGGCCAACAGCCTAACCAGTCAGAAGGAGTCGCGGGCAACGGGGCATGCTGTGCCCATGTACTCGCGGGCGCTGGTCGTTACCGCGATGGTCTACGCGGTGCTCCACCACCTGGGCCTCCTGCCGGCGGGGCTGGGATCGGCACCGGAGGGCACTCGCTGGGCTGACTGGCTGGACTTGGTAGTTCCTTGGCTGGTGCTGGGGCCCGCGGCGGTGGCGATGTGGGCCGCCCCGGCCAATGCCCGGTCGTGGGTCGTCTTCGGAGCCGGTGTGGTGGCCTACACGTCCGGGCACGGCATCCATCTGGCTGCCAACTCGATCGGCAACCAGGACCCGGGACAGGTGTCGCACCTGTGGGACGAAGTGGTGGGCCATTACGTGTGGTTCGGGGGAGTGGCGCTCGTACTGGGCGCTCTGTCCATCACGATGGAGGGCAGACCGCGCCCACACCCGGTGGGATACGTGCTGGCTGTGGGCGTCGGTCTGACCTGGGCCACCAACGCGGTCGGAGGTGGGACGCTGGTCTTCAGCCTGCTGGTCGCCCTCGCAGCCACCGTCTTTGGCTGGACCCGTCGCCGTGAACTCGGTGTCGTCCCGTTGGCGGGTTTCCTGCCAGCCCTCGTGTTCCTGGGGGCCGCGCTGGTGCTTTCCACGACTTAGCCAGCCACCGTTAGGGTTCGCCTGTCCACCTGTAAGAGGAGAGCCCATGACTGCCAGCAGATCCGCTCGTGAGCGCCGGGCCTCCGCGGATGCCGGCCCGCTGGCCAAGGTCAAGATCGACCTCGACACGGACCAGAAGTTCGTCTACAAGATCAACTGCTTCGAATGTCTGGTCAAGGCTGACCGCAAGTGGTCGACCTATCGTCCGGGTGAGGACAACGGATATCTGGCGGCGATGGATCGGTGGATCCTCCACCTGCACGAGAAACACCCGGGAGTCGACGCTCCGTGCCTGGCTTTCCTGTCGGCCGCCCAGCAGCGTCTGCACGAGCGCCGCGCTACGCAGAAAGCCGAACAGGCTGCGTCCGCCGAACGCGAGGACTGAGCTCTGGGGGAGCGCCGGTAGGGCCCCGGCACAGGTGCTCAGTCGGCGCGCAGTCGCACCGGCAACGACTCGACTCCGTGGACCAGCGACAACTCGCGGAAACGCAACTCGGTGGGGTCGACCGCGAGCTGCAGGTCGGGGAACCGTCGCGCCAGACCGCGCAGTGCCGCGCGCAACTCCATGCGCGCCAGTTCGGCGCCCACGCAGCGGTGCATCCCGTGCCCGAAGGCGAGGTGCGCCGTCGTGGGATCGGTCGGGTCGAAGGTGTCCGGCGCGGAGAACACTCGTGTGTCCCGGTTGGCCGCGGTCAGGGAGACGATGACCACGTCACCCTTCTTGACCCGCGCTCCGAACAGGTCATGGTCGTGACGCGCGAACCGCGGGAATGCCACCTGAACCGGGCACAGGAAGCGCAGCAACTCTTCGATGACGGCGTCGGCCTGCTCGACGGTGCCGTGACGGAGGACAGCGAATATCTCCGGGTGCTGACTGAGGACGTAGGAGCCCATCGACAGCATGCTCGCGCTGGTCTCGTAGCCGCCGAGGAAGACGCCGTCGGCGAGCCCGCCGAGCTCCACGTCATCGAACTCGTCCCCGTGCTTGGTGAGGAGGGCGCCGATCAGGCCGTCGCCGGGCTGGTGTCGCTGACGAGCCACGGCATCGATGAGGAACTCGCGTGACTCAGTGGCGGCACCGAACGCGCCGACGCCACCGTGGGTCACGTCGAAGCGCGCCGTGCCGAGGGCGAAGAAGGCTTCGTGATCTGCCACCGGAAGTCCGAGGAGTTCGCAGATCACGCGGAACGGGATCACGAATCCGAAGTCGGGCACCAGATCTGCGGAGGGTCCCGCACGGTCCATGTCGTTGAGGGTCTCCTGGACGACAGTGCTGATGGTGTCGTCGAGGCGAGCGAGCCGGCGCTGGGTGAATTCGGGTGTGAGTAGGCGGCGCAACCTGGTGTGCTCGGGTGGGTCGGTCATGCCGAGTCCGCCGATCCCCTCGGCGTCTGATCGGCTTCTTGCGCCCAGCAGGTGTCGCATGTCGTTGCTGTAGGTGGTGTGGTCGGCGAGGACGGAGCGTGACTCCTCGTAGCCGCTGACCAGCCAGATGTTCATGCCGAGCAGTCGTGCCAACCCGGTGACGGGACTCTTTTCACGCGTACGACCCAGCTCGGGCACCGGGTGCACTCCGTCGCGCCGCAACGGGTACGACGAGCGGGCGGGGACGCGGCGCACGGTGGTGATGTCGACGGCGGCTCGTCTGCCGACCGCCCATCGCATCGCCGCGCTCCGCACGGATGAAGGAAAGATCGCGTTCAACTCCCAGAGTGTGTCGGCCAGCATTCTCGGTTCGCCCGAGGCCTGCACGAGCGGGGTGCGGCAGTGGTGAACGCTACCCAAGCGGCTCCCGCAGTCCCGCAGCGCGACCGAAGTTGGACCACTGTTTTTGGACAGGTTCGCGTCAAGGAAGGTGTTTGGGCGTTTTGTTGGTAGGGTTCTTTATGCAACAGGTGCAAGTTCCAGCAGGTTGACGCCCGCGGAGTTTGTGATCCAACGGCGTTTCCTCTTCGGGCCTTCGAGCTTGCAAGTCGGAGCGACGTGTCACCGCATCTGGTGTGGGCCGCTGAAGTGGCGGCTCTCGTTCCGATAATCAGGAGTACCGAGCATCATGGCTCAAGGCACCGTTAAGTGGTTCAACGCCGAAAAGGGTTTCGGCTTCATTGCGCAGGAAGACGGCGGCGACGACGTTTTCGTGCACTACTCGGCGATCCAGTCGAACGGCTACAAGTCGTTGGACGAGAACCAGAAGGTTGAGTTCGACGTCACGCAGGGTCCCAAGGGCCCGCAGGCAGAGAACGTTCACGCCATCTGATCTGCTGAACCCTGGACGCACCGTCCAGATCTGATCAAGAGTGAGGTCCCACCCCGTTTTCGGGGTGGGACCTCACTGGTCTATAGGGGAGACTGATGACTCAAAAGGGTCATTGGCTCAAGCCCCAGAATCCGGAATACTGGCCGGACGACTATGCGCGCGCCACGGTCTTGGTCCCAATCGTCTGGAGGTGAGGGTATGCACGATCAGTTCGACGTGACCCTCGAGGACGGTGACCTGCTCAGCGAGGTGGAGCTCACCACGACGCTGATCATCGCTGCGAGCGAATCCGAGGGCCCCCTCTCCCCGGATGAGATCGACCGGCTGCTGGGTGTTGTCCCGCGCCGTCCCTCGGAGTGACCTGCCCCTAGACTGGGGCCATGGAACCAGGCGTCGTTCGCGCGGCTGGCGCGGTCGTCACCCGCAAGGGCGGCGATGTGTTGCTCGTCCATCGACCGAAGTACGACGACTGGTCCTTCCCCAAGGGGAAGCTCGACCCGGGTGAGCACGCAGTCACGGCTGCGGTGCGCGAGGTCCGCGAGGAGACCGGTCTCGAGATCCGCCTTGGCCCGGCCCTGGCGGCCCAGTGCTACGACATGGCCAACGGCCGGACGAAAGCTGTCGACTACTGGACCGCACGCGTCGTCGGCGACGACGACGTGAGTCACTACCTCCCCAACGACGAGATAGACCGGGTCGAGTGGGTGCCCGCGAAGACGGCCCCTGCCCGGCTGACCTATCCCTACGACCGCGACACGCTGGTCGAGGCTCGCTCCGTGCGCCACAAGACTCGTGCCGTTGTGGTCCTGCGCCACGCCACGGCCCACCCGCGGCGGCAGTGGAAGGGGAAGGACCGGGACCGGCCGTTGGCCGACAGTGGGAAGACACAGGCCGCCCAACTGGTCCCCCTGCTTGCCGCCTTCGGCGTCACCTCGGTCCACACTTCCCCGACCGTCCGTTGCGTACAGACCGTCCTTCCCTTCATGGACGCGGCAGAATGTGTCGTCACCTCGCATCCTCAGTTGAGTGAGGAGAAGGCCTCGGTGGAGGGGATCGTCGATCTGGTCGACACCGTGATCGAGGCACGCGAGAACACGGTCCTGTGCACCCACCGCCCGGTGTTGCCCACAGTCCTCGACGCGTTGGGTGCCCCCGACACCACGCTCGACACCGGTGCCCTCCTGGTGGTCCACCACCGTGGCGGTCGAGTGGTCGCCACCGAGATGCACCGCGCCAACCCGACTGCTTGAGTTCACCGTTCGTTCACTGACGCCGCCGCAGGCGTTCTCCTGAGATGTCTAACGTCCCCGACGTCAGCAATCATCAGACTTCAGGAGCATCGAAGTGAATCGCACTTCTGTCCGCGCTGTGCCTATCCCACCTGTGCTCACCCCACCCAAGATCATTCTGGGCGTCGCAGTTCTCGCCCTCACGATGTCCCTTTCCGCGTGCGGCGCCAGCAATGAGAACGCCGACGCAGCGGGCGCCCAGGCGGGCGGGTTGTCCGGCGATCTGAACGGCGCCGGCGCGTCGTCACAGGAAAAGGCCATGGAGGCCTGGTCGACCGGGTTCCAGGGTCTCAACCCCGACGTGACCCTCAACTACGCGCCGGTTGGCTCGGGAGACGGACGTACGCAGTTCGTCGAGGGAGGAACCCTCTTCGCCGGGTCCGACTCCTACTTCGACGATGACGAGGGCGAGCTCTCCGCCGCCAACCAGCGGTGTGGCGGCGAGGACATCATCGAGGTGCCGGCCTACGTCTCCCCGATCGCGGTCGCCTTCAATCTCGACGACGTAGACACCCTTGACCTCGACGCCGACACCATCGCGAAGATCTTCGACCAGAAGATCACCAAGTGGAACGACCCGGCCATCTCCGCGCTCAACGACGGCGTGGACCTGCCGGACCTCGCCATCACGACCGTGCACCGCCAGGACGACTCGGGGACCACGAAGAACTTCACCGACTATCTCGGCAAGGCGGCGCCCGACTCCTGGTCGTACGAAGCCGCAGACGCCTTCCCCGTCAAGGGGGGCGTGGCAGCGGAGGGGACGTCGGGGGTCGTCGCGGCGCTGACCAACGGCAAGGGCACGATCGGTTACGCCGACCACAGCCAGACCGAGGGCCTCAGCGTCGTCAGCATCAAGGTCGGCGAGGAGTTCGTCGCCCCGTCCGCCGAGGCAGCAGCCAAGGTCATCGCTGTCTCGCCGCGCGTGGAGGGACGAGGCGACACCGACATGGCGCTCGACGTGGACCGCACCACCACCGAGTCAGGCGCCTACCCGGTGATCCTGGCCTCCTACCTCATCGGGTGCCAGCACTACGCCAGCACCGAGGAAGCCGATCTGGTCAAGGGCTTCCTGACCTACGTCCTCTCCACCGAGGGCCAGGACGCCGCCGCCGACCTTGCTGGGTCCGCGCCTCTCGACGCGGCGATCGTCGAAGAGGCGAGCGGCATCGTCGACGCCATCGCCGTCAAGTGAGGCAGTGGCCGACCGGATGAGGACTGAGGAGAACCGTTGAGCTCGACCGCTTCGCCCAGCTCCGCCCCGCACAGCGCGGCGAACGCTCCCACCCAGCGCGGGGACCGCATCTTCGCGGCCCTCGCGCGGGGTGCGGGGCTCGCGATCCTTGCCGCGCTGGCGGGTGTCTTCGTCTTCCTGACCGTCAAGGGTGCTCCTGGCTTCGTCCAGGACTCCTCGGCCTATGGTGACGCGGGCAACTTCCTCGGCTACGTCTGGCCGTTGCTCTTCGGCACCGTCCTCGCCGCCAGCATCGCCCTTATCGTGGCGGTCCCGTTGTCGTTCGGGATCGCACTGGTCATCAGTCACTACGCCCCGCGGTGGCTCGCCGGGCCAGTGGCGTACGTCGTGGACCTGTTGGCGGCCGTGCCGTCGGTCGTGTTCGGCCTCTGGGGCATCAACGTCTTCGCGCCCCGACTGGTGCCGATCTATGCGTGGTTGGAGGAGGAGGCAGGATTCCTCCCCTTCTTCCGAGGCCCGGTGAACCCGGTCGGCACCACGATCCTCACGGCCGGGCTCGTACTCGCCATCATGGTCCTGCCCATCATCACTGCGATCTCGCGCGAGATCTTCGCCCAGACTCCTCGTCTGCACGAGGAAGCGGCGCTGGCACTGGGGGCCACGCGATGGGAGATGATCCGCCTCGCTGTCTTTCCCCACGCACGTTCCGGCATGGTCTCGGCGGTGATGCTGGGTCTGGGTCGGGCGCTCGGGGAGACGATGGCGGTCGCCATGGTGCTGTCCGGAGGGGGCCTGGTGAGCTTCAACCTCATCGGTCAGGCCAACCCGACAAGCATCGCAGCCAACATCGCCTCGCAGTACAAGGAGACCACCCCGAGCAAGGTGCATGTGCTCATCGCGACCGGGCTGGTGCTCTTCATCCTCACCTTTCTCATCAACTTCGCGGCCCGGGCGATCGTGGCGCGCAGCGAACGGAGGCTCCACCGATGACCGTTGTCCCCGAGAGCCCGCCTGTCAGCCTCTCCCTCGCACAGGCCCGCCTGCCCCAGTGGGCGCCAGCGCTGTGCGCGGTCGTGGTCATCGCCGCAGGCGGCTTCGTACCTCTCGTGGGGGCCGGCGGGCTCCTCACGTGGGCAGTCATCGCGACGGTCCTCTACCTGTCCACCATGACGCTCTGGTCCTGGGTGGTGGAGAATCGTCGCGCGGCAGTCGACCGGCTGATGACCGGTCTGGTCTGGACGGCCTTCGCAATCGCGCTGGTGCCACTGGTCTCAGTGATCGCCAAGGTGCTCGTCAAGGGGTTGCCGCAGATCAACGCGACCTTCGTGACCTTCTCGGCCTTCCGCACCAGCCTGGACCAGCCGATCGGCATCTACCACGCCATCGTCGGCACCCTCGTCGTGACGCTGACCGCGGCCGCGATCTCCGTGCCGATCGGGATCTTCGCGGCGATCTACCTCGTCGAGTACGCCGCCGGCAGCCGGCTGGCCGCGGCCGTCACCTTCCTGGTGGACGTGATGACCGGCATCCCCTCGATCGTGGCGGGGCTTTTCGCCTTCGCGCTGTTCACCTCCTTCCTCGGCGCCGGCTACCGCTCCGGTGTCGGTGGCGCCGTGGCGCTGTCGCTGCTGATGATCCCGATCGTGGTGCGCTCGACCGAGGAGATGTTGCGGCTGGTGCCGCACGACCTGCGGGAGGCGGCGTACGCACTCGGGACCCCCAAGTGGCGCACCATCACCAAGGTGGTGGTGCGCACCTCACTCGGCGGAATCATCACCGGAGTCACCCTCGCCACCGCGCGCGTCATCGGTGAGACCGCCCCGCTGCTGCTCATCGCCGGCCTCACCACGCGTACCAACCTGAATCCCTTCGACGGGTTCATGACCACTCTCCCCGTGATGATCTACTCGCAGTTCCAGAAGGGACACGCGGAGGACTTCGACATTGCCTGGGGCGCCGCCCTGATTCTCGTCATGATCGTGTTGTTGTTGAATGTCGCTGCCCGGGTCATCGGCAAAATATTTGCGCCGAAGACCGGACGCTGAAGGAGCTGGACCCGCATGGCCAAGAGCATCGAGGTTTCCGACCTCAACATCTACTACCGCGACTTCCTCGCCGTCGAGGGCGTCTCGCTGACGATCAAAGCCCGGTCCGTCACCGCCTTCATCGGGCCGTCAGGGTGTGGGAAGTCCACCTTCCTGCGCTCGCTCAACCGGATGCACGAGGTCATTCCCGGCGCCCACGTCACGGGCTCGGTGGTGGTCGACGGACAGTCGCTCTACGACGATTCGGTCGACCCCGTCGCCGTACGCCGCCAGATCGGGATGGTCTTCCAACGACCCAACCCGTTCCCGACGATGTCGATCTATGAGAACGTCCTGGCCGGCCACCGCCTCAACGCCAAGAAGATGTCGAAGTCGCGGGCCGACGAGCTCGTGGAGAAGGCCTTGCGCAGCGCCAATCTCTGGACTGAGGTCAAGGACCGTCTCGGCAAGGCCGGGATGGGGCTGTCCGGCGGTCAGCAACAGCGCCTCTGCATCGCCCGCGCCATCGCGGTGGAGCCGCAGATCCTGCTGATGGACGAGCCCTGCTCTGCGCTCGACCCGATCTCGACCTCGGCCATCGAGGAACTCATCCGGCAGCTCAAGGACGACTACACGATCGTGATCGTCACCCACAACATGCAGCAGGCGGCCCGCGTCTCGGACGAGACCGGGTTCTTCAACCTCAAGGCGGTCGGCGAACCGGGGCACCTGGTGGAGTTCAATCCCACCGAGAAGGTCTTCACCAACCCGGACAACCCGGCGACCGAGGCCTACATCTCGGGTCGGTTCGGCTGACTTCCGTGGTGGGGGCCAGCGCGCGTGACCACGGGCCCCTCAGCCGAGGGTGAGTTGGCCGCCCTCGACGTGCCAGCGCTGGTCCAGCCGGACGTTCTCGAGCAGCCGCCGGTCGTGGGAAACGAGCAGCAACGTGCCGTCGTAGGTCTCCAACGCCTGCTCCAACTGCTCGATCGCGGGCAGGTCGAGATGGTTGGTGGGCTCGTCGAGCACCAGCAGGTTGACGCCGCGGGCCTGGAGAAGCGCCATCGACGCTCGCGTGCGTTCGCCGGGGGAGAGCCGTCGTACGAGGCTGGCGACCTGGTCGGCCTTCAGCCCGAACTTGGCCAGCAGTGTGCGTACCTCGGCAGAGGTCATGTCCGGGACGACTGCTTCGAAGGCCTCGCCCAGCCCCATGTCCTCGTCGAGTCCGGTGCGGGCCTGGTCGATCTCGCCCACGGCCACGCTCGCGCCCAGTGCGGCACGACCCGAATCGGGCGCATCATGGCCGAGCAGCAGCCTGAGCAGGGTGGTCTTGCCCGCACCGTTGGGACCGGTGATACCGATCCGGTCACCCGCGCTGACCTGCACCGACACCGGTCCGAGGGTGAAGTCGCCACGCTGCGCTGTCGCACCGTCGAGGGTGGCCACCACGCTGGAGGAGCGCGGGGCAGTCGCGATGTCGAACTGCAACGCCCACTCTTTGCGAGGCTCCTCGACCTCGTCGAGGCGGGCGATGCGCGACTCCATCTGCCGTACCTTCTGGGCCTGCTTCTCACTCGACTCGGTCTGGGCGCGACGGCGGATCTTGTCGTTGTCCGGCGACTTCTTCATGGCGTTGCGTACGCCCTGGGAGCTCCACTCCCGCTGGGTGCGGGCCCGACCCTGGAGGTCAGCCTTCTGGGTGGCGAAGTCGTCGTACGCCTCGCGCGCGTGGCGGCGGGCGACGGCCCGTTCCTCGAGGAAGGCGTCATAGCCGCCGTCGTAGACCGACACCTGATGCTGCGCGAGATCCAGTTCGACGATCCGGGTGACGCAGCGGGCCAGGAACTCGCGGTCGTGGGAGACCAGCACGACGCCGGCACGCAACCCACGGACGAACGACTCCAGCCGCTCGAGCCCGTCGAGGTCGAGGTCGTTGGTGGGCTCGTCGAGCAGCACCACGTCGAACCGGCTGAGCAGCAGCGCCGCCAACGCGACGCGGGCAGCCTGACCGCCGGAGAGCGTGGTCATCAAGGCGTCCGGACCCACGTCGAGACCGAGGTCGGCCAAAGTGGCGGGGACACGGTCCTCCAGGTCGGGAGCGCCGCTGGCCATCCAGTGCTCGAGCGCCACGGCGTAGATGTCACCGGCGTCAGGATCCGGGGATTCCAGCGCGCCAGCCGCAGTCTCCATCGCCTCGGTCGCGGACGCCGCACCCGTACGCCGGGCCAGGTACGCCGCCACCGTCTCGCCTGCGAGCCGCTCGTGCTCCTGGGGAAGCCACCCCACGAAGGCGTCGGCGGGAGCGCTCGACACGCTGCCGTCCAGGGGGACGTCAGCGCCGGAGAGGAGCCGCAGCAAGGTGGACTTGCCGGCTCCGTTGGCTCCAACGACGCCGACCACGTCGCCCGGAGCGACGGTCAGGTCGAGGGACTCGAAGAGGGTGCGGTGGCCGTAGCCACCTGCCAGGTTCTTGGCTACCAGAGTGCCGGTCATCAGGGGAGGAAGAGGTGAGCGATCCAGTAGGCGATGGCCGCGACGAGGCCTGCCGCGGGGAAGGTCAGCACCCAGCCGATGAGGATCGACTTCGCCACGCCCCAGCGGACCGCGGACAGGCGCTTGGTGGCGCCCACGCCCATGACAGCCGAGGTGATGGTGTGGGTGGTGGAGATCGGCGCCTCGAAGACGTACGCGGTGGTGTAGAGGACGGACGCTGCCACCGACTCGGCAGCGAAGCCACGAGGCGGGTCGAGGTGGATGATGCGGCGACCGAGCGTGCGCATGATGCGCCAACCGCCCGACCAGGTGCCGAGTGAGATGGCGGAGGCCGCCGCGATGATCACCCAGAGCGGCAGACCGTCGGACTTGGAGACGTAGCCACCGGTGAGCAGTGCCAAGAAGATCACACCCATCGTCTTCTGGGCGTCCTGCAGACCGTGGCCCAGGGCCATGGCTGCGGCTGACACTGTCTGCGCGATCTTGAAGCCTCGGTTGGCGCGACCAGGCGTGGCGTTGCGGAAGATCCACATGATCGAGAGCATCACCGCGAAGCCGAGGCCGAAGGCGACGATCGGGGAGACGAGCATCGGGATGACGACCTTCTCGATCACGATCGCCCAGTTGGCGTACGCGCCGGCCGCCAGAGCAGCACCGACCAGCCCACCGATCAGGGCGTGCGAGGAGGAGGACGGCAGGCCGAAGTACCAGGTGATGAGGTTCCAGGTGATCGCCCCCAACAGCCCTGCCATGACGATCACCAGGCCGTGACTGCCAGGTCCGGGATCGATCGTGTCGGACACGGTGTGGGCGACCTTCTGGCCGAGGAACGCGCCCAGGAAGTTCATGACTGCGGCCATGGCAAGCGCCACGCGTGGGGTCAGGGCGCCGGTCGAGACCGAAGTCGCGATGGCGTTGGCGGCGTCGTGGAAGCCGTTGGTGTAGTCGAAGACGAGCGCGACGACGACGACGGCAATGATGATCCCGATTTCCATCAGGGTCAGGACTCCTTGACGGCGATCTGTTCCACGATGTTCGCCACGGTCTCGAAGGCGTCGATCGCCCCTTCGAGAGACTCGATGACGTCCTTGAGCTTGAGCACCTCGAGGGCCTCGAGTTCACCGGTGAAGAGGTTGGCCAACATCCTTCGATAGGACTTGTCGCCGGTGTTCTCCAGACGGTTGATCTCGATCCAGTAGTCCTCGAGCGACTGCATCGACTTCAGCGCCGGCATGGCGGCAGCGGTCAACTCGGCACACCGCTGGAGCACCTCGACCTGCTGGGCGGTCTCGGGCGGCAATGCGGTGACCTCATAGAGGAGTACGAGGTCAACGGCCTCGTCCATCATGTCCATCACGTCGTCCAGCGCCGAGGCCAGCGAATAGATGTCCTCGCGGTCGAAGGGCGTCACGAAGGTGCTGTTGACGCGCTTGATGATCGAGTGGGTCGTCTCGTCCGCGGCGTGCTCGGCCTCGCGCATGCGCTGCGCGATCTCGGGCTTGGACGAGCCCTCCACGAGCATCTCGCTGAGGAGTTGGGCGCCGAGGACTAGGTGATTGGCGGCTTCGCTGAACAAGTCGTAGAACGAGCCGTCAACGGGGCGAAACTTGAAACGCACGGTGAACTCCGAACGAGGGGCGGATGAACCTCGGTCATGCTAGGGGGTGATCGGTCCGAGACTGCAACTTGCAGCCCCTCAAAGGGGGCTGTGGCGGTGTGATGTCGGACGCGCTCAGCCCCGCCGGGACCGCTGGCGCGCGATCAGCTCGTCGTGGAGGTGGCGTACGCCCCGCTTCAGCTTCCACTCGCCGTCGGGCTCCAGCGCCCACGAACTCGTCTCGTCGTCGAGCGCCAGGTCGAGGAAACCGGCGACCTCGGCGATCACGTGCGGGTCACGCAGCCGGACGAGCACCTCGACGCGCCGGTCCAGGTTGCGGTGCATCATGTCGGCCGAGCCGATCCACACCGCGGGGTCCCCCGCATTGTCGAAACAGAAGACCCTGCTGTGCTCGAGGAACCGGCCGAGGATCGAACGCACCCGGATCGTCTCCGACAGACCGGGTACCCCGGGGCGCAGGGCGCAGATGCCCCGGATGAGCAGTTCCACCCGGACGCCGGCCTGTGAAGCGAGGTAGAGGGAATCGATGACCGCCTCGTCGACCACCGAGTTCGCCTTGATCCGGATCCCGGAGCTGCGGCCGGCCTCGTGATTGACGATCTCCTGGTGTATCTGGGCGATCAGCCGGTCGCGGACGCTGTCGGGGGCCACGAGCAGGTGGTCGTAGGTGGTGTTGCGGCTGATGCCGGAGAGGTTGTTGAACAGCAGGGCGACGTCCTCGCCGATCTCCTGGTCGGAGGTGAGCAGGCCGAGGTCCTCGTAGAGGCGGGCGGTCTTCGGGTTGTAGTTGCCGGTGCCGATGTGGACGTAGCGGCGGATGCCCTCGGGTTCGTCCCGCACCACCATCGAGAGCTTGCAGTGCGTCTTGAGGCCCACCAGGCCGTAGACGACGTGGCAGCCGGCGTGTTCGAGCTTGCGGGCCCACCGGATGTTGGCCTCCTCGTCGAAACGCGCCTTGATCTCGACGATCACCAGGACCTGTTTGCCCGCCTGAGCGGCATCGACGAGCGCGTCGATGATCGGGCTGTCGCCGGAGGTGCGGTAGAGCGTCTGCTTGATCGCCAGCACGTGCGGGTCGGCTGCGGCCTGCTCGAGGAAGCGTTGGACCGACGTGGCGAAGGAGTCGTAGGGGTGATGCAGGAGCACGTCGTGGCGGGAGACGGCGTCGAAGACATCCACCGGCGAGGCCGACTCGACCTCGGCCAGGCTCGGGTGCGTGGAGGGGAGGAAACCGGCGTACTTCAGATCATCACGCGGCAGATCCGCGATGGAGTGCAGTCCGGTGAGGTCGAGCAGCCCGGGCAGCGAGACGACCTCGTCGCGGGCGACGCCCAGTTCGGAGACGATCAACTCCAGCACCTTCGGGTCGATGGACTCCTCGACCTCGAGACGGACCGGCGGGCCGAACCTGCGTCGCAGCAGCTCCTTCTCCAGTGCCTTGAGCAGGTTTTCGGCGTCGTCCTCCTCGACCTCGAGGTCTTCGTTGCGGGTGACCCGGAACGTGTGGGAGCCGAGCACCTCCATGCCGGGGAACAGCTTCTTGAGGTGCTCGCCGATGACGTCCTCGAGGGGCACGAAGCGCTGGTTGCCCAGCAGGACGAACCGTCCGAACGTGGGCGGCACCTTGACGCGGGCGAAGTGTCGGGTGCCGGTCTTGGGGTGGCGTACGACGACGGCGAGGTTGACCGAGAGACCGGAGATGTAGGGGAAGGGGTGCGCAGGATCGACCGCCAGTGGGGTGAGCACCGGGAAGATGCGGTCCTTGAAGAGCTTCTTGCAGACCTTCTGCTCCTCACGGTCCAGCTCGGCCCACCGCACGATCTCGATGCCCTGGGCATCGAGATCTGGCATCAGCGCGTCCAGGGTGCGGGCGTGGCGCTCCATCAGCGCGCGCGAGTCACTCCACAGCTCGTCCAACTGCTGGCGCGGCATCAGCCCGCTGGCGGCCCGTAGGGCGACACCGGCGGCGATGCGTCGCTTGAGTCCCGCGACTCGGACCATGAAGAACTCATCGAGGTTGCTGGCGAAGATGGCGAGGAACCGCACGCGCTCCAGCAACGGCACTGCGGAGTCCTCGGCCAGTTCGAGCACCCGCTGGTTGAAGTGCAGCCAGGAGACCTCGCGATCGATGAATCGATCCTCGTACTTCTCCACCGCTTCGACCTGGGCGGCATCCGGAACGTACGGCGGTTCGACGTCGAAGGTGTCGGTGGGGTGGCTGAAGGGGGCGTCGGTCGGGCCGTCCTCGACGGAGGTGGAGGTCGCGCTGGGAAGGATGTCCGAGTCGGGCATGGGGCCAGTGTGGCACCGACGGGTGAAACGGCTGGTTCAGTAGACGAGCGCCTGGACGCCCTCGCCGAGGATCTGCTCGGCGAAGACGGCGGCGCCGGCGATCGTGACGTCCTCGCGCAGGTCGGCCTCGGCGATGCCGCGGCGCAACGCGCACTGCGTACAGACCCTGACCTCGCCGAGCTCGGCGATCGTGGTGAGCAGATCCGCCAGCGGAGCCGCCAGCTCAAGGCTGAAGTCCTCGGCCCGCCCCGGAACACCGAACCACGCCGCCTCGCCGGTCAACCACAACGAGACCTCTGCGCCGGCGACTGCGGCTGCGGCCGCGACCGTGAACGCCTGGTTGCAGCGCTCGGCGTCTTCGCCTGCGCAGGTGACCTTGATGACGAGTGAACGAGCCATGTCCCCACACTAGAGTGACGCCATGCCCTTCGAGCTCCCGGAGAACCTTCACCCCAACTGCGGTCCCGTCGCCTGGCTGCTCGGCACCTGGCGCGGCAACGGTCACGGCGACTACCCCACGATCGAGCCGTTCCAGTTCGGTCAGGAACTGATCTTCACCCACGACGGACGACCCTTCTTCCACTACATGGCCCGTTCCTGGATCGTGGACGAGGAGGGCGAGTTCGTTCGCGATGCGGCCATGGAGTCGGGCTTCCTGCGCTGTCCCGAGCCGGGCAAGCTCGAGTTCCTGCTGGCGCACAACATTGGCTTCTCCGAGATCTGGTACGGCCACGCCGGCGCCGGCAAGGTGGAGATGCACACCGCCGGCGTGTCCTTCACCGAGACGGCCAAGGAAGTGACCGGAGGGTCGCGGATGTACGGCAACGTCGAGGGTGACCTGCTCTACGCCTACGACATGAAAGCCGTGGGCCAGGACCTCCAACCGCACCTCTGGGCGCGCCTGAAGCGGGCATGAGCACCCCATGAGCGGGGACCTCGCCGCGCGGCTGCGGGAGAGCGGGCTGCGGCTCACGCCCCAGCGGCAGTTGATCCTGCGTGCGGTTGAAGATCTGGGCCACTCGACCCCTGACGAAGTGCTGGCCCATGTGCACGCCCAGGCAAGCTCGGTGAATGCCTCCACGGTCTATCGCACCCTCGAGGTGCTGGAGGGGCTGGGCCTGGTCCGTCACGCCCACCTGAGCGATCGGGCCCCGACGTATCACTCGGCGAGCGAGCCGGAGCACTTCCATCTCGTGTGCCGTCACTGTCACGTCGTACGGTCGGTGGATCCCGAGGTCGCTGCGCCGCTGATCGAAGCCCTGCGTGAGGTGGAGGGCTTCGAGGTCGATCTGGGGCATTTGGCGATCTTCGGCGCCTGCTCGGGGTGTCTGTCGCAATCACCGGGTACCCGGTGATTGCTCGGGTTATCGACCGTTGCAACGGTCGATAACCTCGGCCGTACCCGGGTACCCGGTGATTGCCACCGAGCCGAAATGGGCCCCGGCCTAGACTCGAGGACATGCAAAGCCCCCTCCTCGCCCTGCCCGGAGCAGTCGCGGGCGACGGCGTCGACGCGCCCGTCCCGGCCCACTACGGCTCCTTCAACACCGAGCAACGCACGCTGGTCGGGGGCGACGGTTTCGTCGACCTCTCCCACCGCGATGTCTTCCGCATCACCGGGCCTGATCGCCTCATCTGGCTGCACAATCTCACCACCCAGTTCTTCCTCGACCTGGCGCCCGGCGTGTGGACCCAGGCATTGGTGCTGAGCCCGAAGGGGCACGTCGAGCACGAGTTCACCGGGGTCGACGACGGAGAGGCCTTCGTCGCCCACACCGAGCCGGGGGCTGCGCCGGCGCTGCTGGAGTGGCTAGAGCGGATGAAGTTCATGACGCGGGTCGACATCGAGTTGGTTGACGACCTTGCGGTGATGTGGCGCCCGGGTGAGAGGCCCGATAAGTCACAGAGCAAGTACGACGGCAAGTACGACCTGGTGCCCCGCGACCAGCTCCTGGCCTACGCCGAGGCTGCTGGTCCGGCCTGTGGCCTCTGGGCCTTCGAGGCGCTGCGCATCGAGCGCGGCGAACCGCGGCTGGGCCTCGACACCGACCACCGCACGATTCCCAACGAGGCTGGCTGGATCGGCCCCGCAGTGCACCTGGACAAGGGCTGCTATCGCGGTCAGGAGACCGTCGCACGGGTGCACACCCTCGGGCGTCCGCCGCGCCGACTGGTGATGTTGCACCTCGACGGATCGGAGAACCGGCTCCCGGCTGCTGGCACTGCGCTGTCCTTCGAGGGCCGCGACGTCGGTTTTGTCGGCTCTTCGGCGCGTCACCACGAGCTCGGCCCCATCGCGCTGGCGCTGGTCAAGCGCAACGTCTCGGTGGACGCCCAGCTCAGCGTGGATGGCATGCCCGCAACGCAGGAGGTCATCGTCGACCCCGACGTCGGCCTGCACGTACGGCCGCGCCTGTGACCAACCTCGACCTGGTGGAGTCCGTTGCTGCTGCGGCCACCGCGTCCGATGCGGTGGCCCCGCTCGACGAGGACACCTGGCTGTGGTTGCGCGCTGCCGATGAGCAGAGGTGGGCACACAGCGTCGTCACGGCCGAGGGCTTCCTCCTGCGCCGCGACGAGCAACTCCATCTGTGCGTCCACCCGGAGCATCGCCGCGCAGGGATCGGGACGCGCCTGCTGGGCGAGGTGTCCGGTCCGGCGCAGGCGTGGTCGCACGGCAACCACCCCGGTGCGGCTCGGTTGGGTGCGCGATTCGGGTTCGAGCGGGTCCGTGACCTGTGGGTGATGCGACGCCCCCTTCTCGAGCCGCTCCCGGAGACGACCCGCACCTTGCGCAGCTTCGTTGCCGAGGATCTTCCCGAGGTGCTTCGGGTCAATGCGGCAGCTTTCGCACACCACCCTGAGCAGGGGGCCCTGGACGCTGACGGCTTCGCGGCGCGAGCGGCGGAGGGTTGGTTCGACCCGCGGGGGCTGATCCTCGCCTTCGACGGGGAGGAGTTGCTGGGGTTCCACTGGACCAAGCGACACGATGAGAAGCAGGGCGAGGTCTACGTCGTCGCCGTCGACCCCCGGGCCCAGGGTCTGGGGCTGGGTCGCGATCTCACTCTCGCGGGGCTGCGCCATCTGCGCGAGAGTGGCCTGAGTGAGGTGTTGCTCTATGTGGAATCGGACAACGTTGCCGCTCTGAAGACCTACGCAGCCCTCGGGTTCACGCACGCTGCTGCGGACACCCATGTGATGTACGCCCGCCGCTGACTGCGTCCCGTTTGTCTGGTTCCACCGCACTGAGCTCGGTTCTGGGCCATCATGGATGCCGTTCAGGACCGATCAGGCGAAGGGAAGACATGACGCGGCTACGCACGTGGCTGGCCTTCGTGATGTTGGTGGGAATCTTCGTGATGGCCGTCACCGTTCTGGTCGTTCTGGTCGCCGTTCTGGTCTGGTTCCTGAGGCACGGCGTGAATGCGGTCGTGCTGGGCGCGTTCACCAGCGGCGTGGCCTTCATCGTGGTGATGAGTCTGCGCCGGGTGTTGCGCCACGATTCGCTCGAACGCACCGGCGTCCCGCTTCTTCCCACCGACCAACCAGAGCTCTGGGCGACGGTCCGCCGCGCTGCGGACGGCGTTGGCACCCGCGCGCCGGATGAGATCCGGCTGGTCCAGGACGCGAACGCCTCGGTCATGGAGGACTCCCGCTGGCTTGGTCTGGTGGGAGGACTGCGCGTCCTCCACATCGGCGTGCCGCTGTTCCAGACATTGACGCGCAACCAGATGCTCTTCGTACTGAGTCACGAGATGGGCCACTACAGCGAGCGTCACACCGCCCTGAGCGGAGTGACCCGACGTGGGATGGTGGCGCTGGGACAGACCGTGGACGACCTCGGACCACGCACGGTGCTGGGCCGGATCTTCGGTGGCTACTACGAGCTCTACGCCAAGGTGCTGTTGTCGATCAGACGCCGCCAGGAGCTCGATGCGGACCGGTGGGCAGCGGAGTTGGCTGGCTCGGAGGACGGCATCGCCGCTTTGCGCACCATCGTCGAGACGGCGTTGACGTACGAGGAGTTCTCCCGCGACTACGCCCTCGTCGGGGTCAGCATCGGGCTGGCGCCCCAAGCCCTCTTCGGGGGCTATTCGGAGTTCTTGTCCGACCCGCTCCGCACGCCGCTCGCTGTCGACGCGCTGATCGCAGCCGAGCAGCCGGCCCCCTCCGACACGCACCCCCTCACCTCGCGCCGGATCTCGCGGCTCCATGAGCGCCGGATCCTGATGGACCAGTCGACACTCTCCTATGTCGATGAGTCGGCCCTGTTGCTGCTGCACGATGCGGTGGCTGTGACGACCGCGGTGGAGAACCTCATGTGGAAGAACAACTCGCTGGTCGCGGTGCCGTGGAAGGACCTGTTCACGCGGGGTGCCCGACGCCGCACCGAGGAACGTGCGCTGCAGGTCATGTCGGCTTTCGACGATCTCGGCCCCGATCCCGCCAACCTCAACGATGCATTGTCCGCCGTTGCCCACGGGAGCGGCCCGGACGTGATCCGGCTGCTCGCTGGTGGTCCGGTGCCGGAGGAGGAGACGCTGCCCTTCGTGCGCGAGATTCTCGCCGTGCTGGTCAGCGCCGCGTTCCTGTCTTCGGGCCAGGCGTCCTACGTCCTGCGGTGGGACCGCGCCGACGTGTTGGTCGATGAAGCGGGCGTGGAGGTGGACGTCGAAGCCCTGGTGGTCGATCTGCCGGGCAACGGCGCGGCGGCGGAGTGGCTGATGAAGTTCCTCGAGGGCGAGGGGATCTCGCGCCAGTGGAGCCCCGCGCTCTCGGGAACTCGCACGGGCCTGGGCTAACCGGAGATCCTGGTGGTGGCGGCGGCGGTGGCCTGCGTCAGCTACGGACGCATGTCCATCGACTGATCCGGCCGGCCGGCCGAGGGTGCGCTCGCGGATCCGGCTCGCGAGCCGTCCCCGTCGGTCTCGGCGATGGGGACCACGAACCGATAGCCGACGTTGCGCACGGTGCCGATGTGGTGCTCCTGCTCGACGCCCAGCTTGGCGCGCAGGCGACGGACGTGGACATCGACTGTGCGGGTGCCGCCGAAGTAGTCATAGCCCCACACCTCCTGCAGCAACTGCGCGCGCGTGAAGACGCGCCCCGGGTGCTGGGCGAGGTATTTGAGCAGCTCGAACTCCTTGTAGGTCAGGTCGAGCGCTCGGCCGCTGATGCGGGCGGTGTAGGCGGCGTCATCCACGACGAGCTCACCGCGGCTGATGACGTGAGCTGGGGCGTCGGCTCCTGAGGTGTCGTGCGCACGCCCCAGGCAGACCCTGATCCGGGCATCGAGTTCGGCGGGCCCGCAGGTGTGGAGGACGACGTCGTCCATGCCCCAGTCATGGGTGACGACGGCGAGACCGCCTTCGGTCACCACCAGCAGGACCGGGGCGCTGGAGCCGGTGGCGCGGATGAGGCGGCACAGGTCGCGGGCCGGGACGAGGTCGCGGCGCGCATCGAGAAGGATCAGGTCGGACCGTGGCGCGTCGAGCAGGGCGCCGGCCTCGGCAGGGATGACTCGCACCGCATGCGGAAGAAGCGTCAGCGCGGGCAGCACCTCGGCGGAGGGGCGGAGCGCGCTGGTGAGCAGCAAGAGTGCGGGCATGATGCGGTCCTCCTCACTGCGTGGACATGGGGAAGAATAGCGACCATGACCGACAGCGGGACACACGAGGAGTCTGGTGGCATGAGCGTCATGGTGCGCTACTGGGCCGCCGCGCGTGCCGCGTCCGGTGTCAGCCACGACGAACTTCTCGTCGAGGGGACCCTTTCGCTCGCCGAGGTCCTGCAGCGTGTCCTGGTGGTCCATCCCGAGCCACGCATGGCTCAGGTGCTGGGCATGTGCTCGGTGTTGGTGGGCGATCAGCCGGTCGGTGCGCGCGACCATGAGCAGGTCCAGGTGCCGCCCGGGTCGGTCATCGAAGTGCTGCCTCCCTTCGCAGGAGGGTGAGCGATGGGCCTCGTGACACCGCACGATCACCTCACCACCATGGGCGCCCACCTGGTCGTGGCCATGGGTGGAGTGCTGGGGGAGCGGGCCACCCTGCTGCAGTTCTCCAGCGCGTTCTGCGCGCCGTGTCGGGTCACCCGCCGGGTTCTGGACGAGGTCGTCGGGATCGTCGACGGAGTCACCCATGTGGAGATCGATGCCGACCTGCACCTGGACGCCACCCGCTCCTTCCACGTGACCTGTACGCCCACCACCGTGGTCCTCGACGCCACCGGAGCCGAAGTCACGCGAGCTGCGGGCGCCCCGACCTGCAGGCAGGTATTGGCCACCCTCGCGCACGTCTGATCTCATCAGGCGGATGCCTGTCTCGCTTGATGAGACGAACCGAAAGGTCTGCGGAGGCGACCCTACTGTTCTGGTCATGTCCTCGATCCTGCTGACCAGGCGCCGCGCAGTGGATCACTGCCGTACGCGCTCGGCGCTGTGTCGAATGCCCTGACGGGTCCCCGCCCCCGGCACACCGACGCGTCCTGCAACGGCCGCCATGTGCGGCGGAGGCCCGTGCCATCGCGGCCGAGCCCACCGAGGATCATTGCGCAGGAGTCAGTCTTGTCCAGTCTCGTTTCGAGCGCCACCATCTCGACCAGCCCGGCACCAGTCCCAGCATCGGGCGACCAGCCGCCCGGTGCCCTTGATCCCAGGGGGCCGCCTTCGCCCAGGGTGCGTTGCGCGGTGTGCAGGCGACCCCGCAGGCGTGGGTCTTCCGCACGTTCGTACGCCCACGGCTGGCGCCGACCGCCGACTGGGAGGCGCCCGAGGGTCCGCGGTTCGCGCAGACCCTCGGGCTCGTGTTCACCGCCGTGGCGGCGCTGCTCAATGCCGCCTTCGGCTTCTGCCTGGGCTGCGAACTCTTCGCGATCCGTCGGCGCCTGCTCTCCCACGCTGCCCCGTCCACCCTGTCCCGCTGACCGAAGTCCGAGAAGAGAGCGAACACCATGACCCACCAGCCCGAGACGATCGCCATCCACGCTGGCCAGGAGGAGGCGGACCCTGCCACCAACGCCCGCGCCGTGCCGATCTATCAGACGACGTCCTACGTCTTCAACGACACCGAGCACGCTGCCAACCTGTTCTCCCTGGCTGAGCCGGGCAACATCTACACCCGGATCATGAATCCCACCCAGTCGGTGTTCGAGGAGCGCATCGCCCAACTCGAGGGGGGAGTCGGGGCGCTCGCGACGGCCAGTGGCAGTGCCGCCACGACGTACGCGGTGCTCAACCTCACCTATGCCGGCGACAACATCGTGGCGATCTCGACGCTCTACGGCGGCACCTATGCGCTCTTCGCGCACACGTTGCCGCAGTTCGGTATCGAGGTGCGGTTCGTCGACCCGAACAAGCCCGAGGAGTTGGCCCAGCACGTCGATGAGAAGACCAAGCTGGTCTTCGCCGAGACGATCGGCAACCCGCAGATCAACGTGGTCGACGTCGCTGCCTGGGCCGATGCGGCCCATGCCGAAGGGTTGCCGTTGATCGTCGACAACACGACGCCCACCCCGTTCCTGGTGCGGCCCTTCGAGCACGGGGCCGACGTCGTCGTGCACGCAGCGACCAAGTACATCGGCGGTCACGGCACGTCGATCGGCGGAGTGATCGTCGACTCGGGCAACTTCGACTGGTCGGCGCACTCAGAGCGGTTCCCCGGGCTCACGCAGCCCGACGCGGCCTACCACGGGGTGGTGTGGACCGAGGCCGTCGGCAATCTTGCCTACATCATCCGCGCCCGTACGGTGCTGTTGCGCAACACCGGCGCGTGCATCGCACCGCTCAACTCATGGCTGTTCCTCCAGGGCCTGGAGACGCTGCACCTGCGCATGGAGCGGCACAGCGAGAACGCGCTCGCGGTGGCGCAGTACCTCGCCGCGCACGACCAGGTCTCGTGGGTGAACTACCCCGGCCTGGACCAGGACCCCGGCAAGGAGACGTACGACCGGATCTCCACTGGGCGTGGCTATGGGGGACTGGTCAGCTTCGGGGTGAAGTCCGGACGCGAGGGTGGCGTACGTTTCATCGAGTCGCTCGAGCTCTTCAGTCATCTGGCCAACATCGGTGACACCAAGTCGCTGGCGATCCACAACGCCACGACCACCCACAGTCAGCTCACGCCCGAGGAGTTGGCGGCTGCCGGCGTGCCTGAAGACATGGTCCGGTTGTCGATCGGCGTCGAGCACGTCGACGACATCATCGCCGATCTCGAACAGGCGCTGGCTGCCACCAGGTGAAGAGCCCCCGGTCAGGAGGCCCCACCCTCCTGGCCAGGGCCCGAATCCGTTGTGCCGGTGGAAATGTGTCTGAATTCACTGGAAAACGTCCGCAAGTCCTCTGTTTCTCAGCAAGAACCGTGTTTCCGCTCTAACGTCCTGTCCCAAGGCTCCTTGCCAGCAAGGCCGGGGGGCACTGGGGAAGGTCGACGATGCGAAATCAAAACGGGGGCGCGCTGCGCCGAATTGTGACAGCAGGGGCGACCGGGGCCTTGGTCGCCGGTGTGCTCACCATGGCAGCAGTGCCCGCTCAGGCGGCAGACGGCAACCTGCGAGGCACCGTCGTCGATCCGAACGGCAATCCGCTCAACGGCTACGTCTCCGTCTATGACGCTGCCAACGCCCAGGTCGGACCCAGTGCAATGGTGAATGCTGGCCGCATCGAGGCCACGATCCCCGAAGCCGGGGAGTTCCGCGTCAAGTTCTCAACGTCCGACAGTCGTTTCACCACGGAGTACTACCTCGACAAGTCGACCTTGGCCGCGGCTGACTCGATCACGTCCGGAGCCGGGATCGTCCAGATGCAGCCCTGGACCATTGACTTCGCACCGTACATCCGCGGTGTTGTCACGGATCCCTCCGGAAAGCCCATCGACGACGTCGAGGTCGGCATTTACACTGCCGACACCGAGAACTACCTGGGCACCAGCACCACCGACGAGGATGGAAATTTCCAGACCCGAACCTCCATTTCCGCACCGGTCAAGCTTCGCTTCGAAGCCGATGACTACGCGTCCGAGTGGTTCAACGACAAGCCGTCCATCGCCGCAGCCGACGCGCTGGTCGCGACATCGGCCGGCCTCGATGTGGGCAGCGTCGTTCTGACGAGCGGCGCCACTGTCTCCGGTGTGGTGAAGAGCGACGCAGGCGCTCCGCTCGAGCTCATCACCGTTCAGGCCTACGACCCCGTCACCGACATGTATGCGCAGGACGACACCGACGCGAACGGCGCCTACGTCCTCGAAGGGTTGACTGCTGGCTCGTATGAGATCAACGCCTACGACGGCGTGGGCGAGTACCTGTCCGAGTACTACCTCGATGCCGCGAACTCCGCTGCTGCGACGCCGGTGGGTGTGGCGAGCGAACAGGCAGTGGGCGGCATCAACATGTCTCTTGCTCCCGATCCGTCCGTCAAGACCGGTGTCGACATCTCCGGCACGGTCGTGAACGAATCCGGCAAGCCCCTCGTCGGCGTCGAGGTGTCGGCCCGAACCACACCGGCTGACCCGAAGAAGAGCGGAAGCCTGGTCCAGTCCGTTCTGACAAACCGTCAAGGGGTCTACCAGCTGGACAAGGTCGACGGCATCCCCGACGACGCGGTCAAGGTCTATGCCGGCGGATACGCCGCTCGAGAGAAGGATTCTTTCGGGGTGCAGGGAGCATGGTTGGGCAACGTGCAGGCCTCTGACGCGGCCACCCTCGTCCCCATCAACGCCCTGCCTCGCGCAGGAGCCGACATCAGTCTGGTCACCGATGGTGGAGTCAGCGGCACCGTCACCTCCGACACCGGCGCACGGCTCAAGAGCGCCTATGTCGGCATCGAGAACGAGGACGGGGTCCGCGTGAGCACCGTCTCGGCCAAGTCCGACGGCACCTACAAGTTCCAGGCTCTCAAGCCCGGCAACTACTCGCTCTATTTCACCGCCGACGAGCACGTGGGTGAATACTGGAACGACACCGTGCGCGCCAAGGCGAGCGTTGTGGTCGTCACCTCCGGGCAGATGACCACTGGCATCAGCGCGGTGCTCACCAAGTCGCTCGTGGCGGTCGATCGTCCGACCATCGCCGGGACCGCGCTCGTCGGCTCGACCCTTACTGCCACCAAGGGCACGTGGAACATGATGACCGGTGCCACGTACTCGTACGAGTGGCTCGCTGACGGAGTCGCAGTGAGCGCTGGCCCGTCGATCCTGCTCACGAGTGCGCACTTCGGCAAGACCATCGTGGCGCGGGTGTCCAGCCAGACCCAGAGTGCCAAGGCTGTGTTCAACGGCGTGGCAGTCAGTGAGTCGACCGCGGCGGTCCAGGCCACGACCATGACCAAGGCGAAGGCCAAGATCAAGAAGGGCAAGAAGGCCAAGAACAGCAAGGTCAAGCTGAAGGTCTCCGCTGGTGATGTGCCCGCCGCCATGATCAACGGCACGGTGACCATCAAGCTCGCCAAGAGCAAGAAGAAGATGGTCAAGGTCGGCAGCGTCAAGGTCAAGAACGGCAAGGCGACGGTCAAGGTCGCCAAGCTGCTGAAGAGCAAGAAGCTGCGCAAGCAGCTGCGCAAGATGGGTGCCAAGAAGGCGAAGAGGGCCAAGCTGCTCTTCGTCTTCTCCGGCTCCAACTTCGTGGAGTCCCAGGCAGCCGTCAAGGTGAAGAAGCTCACCAAGGGCAAGAAGAAGAAGAAGGGCGGCAAGAAGGGCGGGAAGAACTAGTCCCTCCCACACTTGGTCGCGGGCCCCGAGCGGGCTCAGATCGGGGCCCGCGCTGCGCAATCTTGGGTGTGTGACCCTTGTTTTGCAGACTCTGCCTGTTCGCTCTAGCGTCCTCTCCCAGAGATGCCCTGCCACCAAGGCATGGGCGCGCAGGGGGAGAGGCAAAGAATGAGAAACCACAACGGGGGAGTAGTACGCCGACTGGTGTCGGCGGGAGCTGCCGGCGCACTGGTCGCCGGTGCTCTGACGATGGCTGTCGCACCCGCCTATGCGGCTGATGGCAACCTGCGTGGCGCGGTCGTGGACCCGAAGGGAAACCCGGTCAGCGGCCTTGCCTACATCTATGACGCGGCTGGCGCGCAGATCGGCAGCACCTACGCCAACGCCGGTCGGATCGAAGCCACGATCCCCACGTCTGGTGACTTCCGGGTGAAGTTCGTCCCGGACGACCGCGCACTGCAGACCGAGTTCTATCTCGACCAGTCCGTCCTCGACAGCGCCAACCCGATCACCTCGGGTGCCGGTGTGGTCCAGATGTCGCCGTGGACGGTGAACTACGCCCCGTTCGTCAGTGGTGTCGTGACCGATTCGGCCGGTGGGCCCATCAGGAACGCGACCGTGCAGGTGTTCGAGGCCGCTGCTGAGAACGAGCTGCGCAGCGTCTACACCGATGAGGATGGCGTGTTCCGGACGGCGCCCGGCACCTCGTCGCCGGTCAAGGTGAAGATCTCGGCCAACAGCTCGGGCTCCAACTTCGCCAGCGAGTGGTTCAACGACCAGCCCACCTTCGCTGCTGCCACCGCGGTCACGCCGACGGCGGAGGGCGGCGGTCTGGGCACCATCGTGCTGACCCAGGGGGCCAAGATCTCCGGTGTCGTGACGAGCGACGCCGGCGGACCGATCGAATTGGTGAGCATCGAGGCGACGAACGTCAGCTCGGGCGACTCCTCCTTCGACCAGACCGACGCCAGCGGCGCCTACACGGTCGAAGGGCTCAAGCCCGGCACCTACCGGATCCGGGCCAGTGACGGCCTGGATGAATACATCGGCGAGTACTTCGACAACACCCAGGAGCAGGTCAACGCTGCACCGGTGACCGTGGCCATGGACCAGACCGTGGGCGGCATCAACATGTCGCTTGCCCCGAAGCCCGTCGAGCCGAAGACCGGTGTCGACATCTCCGGCACGGTCGTGGACGAGACCGGCAAGCCCCTCGTGGGCGTGTCTGTCGAAGCCTCGACGACCCCGGCCGATGCCAAGGACGTCAAGCGGGTGCAGGCCACGGCGACGAACCGCAAGGGCGTGTATCAGCTCGACAAGATCGACGGCGTTGCCGACGACGCAGTCAAGGTCTATGCCAAGGGCTTCCTGCCTCGCGAGAAGGACACCTTCGGGGTCCAGGGCGCTTGGTTCGGCAACGTCCAGGCCTCGGACGCCGCCACCCCGATCGCCACCAACGCGCTCCCCCGTACGGGAGCCGACATCCGTCTGGTGACCAATGGCGGAATCAGCGGCGCTGTCACCTCCGACACTGGAACGCCGCTCAAGGGCGTGTCGGTTTCCGTCGAGGACGCGGACGGCAACAAGGTCTGGACCGAGGACCTCCTGGTCAAGACCGACGGCACGTACAAGACCCAGTCGCTCGAGCCGGGCAACTACTTCGTCAGCTTTGGGGCGAAGGACCACCTGGCCGAGTCCTGGAACGACACGGTTCGTGCCAAGGCGACGCTCGTGGTCGTCACCTCCGCCAAGGTGACCACCGGCATCAACGCGGTGCTCATCAAGTCGCTCGTGGCAGTGGACCGACCGACCGTCGCTGGGGAGACCCTCGTCGGCTCGACGCTCACGGCAGCCCCGGGCACGTGGAATCTGATGGCCGGTGCCACCTACTCCTACGAGTGGTTGGCAAACGGAGTCGCGGTCAGCACTGGGCCGTCGCTCCTGCTCACCAGCGCCCACTTCGGCAAGACCATCGCGGTGCGGGTGACCAGCCAGGTGGAGGCCGCCAAGACGGTGTTCCGCGGCACGGCCGTCAGTGACTCGACCAAGGTGGTCCAGGCCAAGACGGACACCAAGGCCAAGGTCAAGATCAAGAAGGGCAAGAAGGCCAAGAACAGCAAGGTCAAGATCGTCGTCTCCGCTGGCGACGTGCCCGCCGCCATGATCAACGGCACGGTGGCCATCAAGCTCGCCAAGACCAAGAAGAAGATGGTCAAGGTCGGCAGCGTCAAGGTCAAGAACGGCAAGGCCTCGGTCAAGGTCTCCGAGATCATGAAGAACAAGAAGCTGCGCAAGCAGCTGCGCAAGATGGGCGCCAAGAAGGCGAAGAGGGCCAAGCTGGTCCTCGTCTTCTCCGGGTCCAACTTCGTGGAGTCGCAGGCAGTCGTCAAGGTGAAGAAGCTCAAGAAGAAGGGTGGCAAGAAGGGCGGCAGGAACTAGCCTCCCCTCACACCCGACCGCGGGCCTCGACCTGACCAGGTCGGGGCCCGCGGTGCGTCTCCTGCCGGATGGTGAGACCTGTGCCGGGGCAGGGGCG
Source organism: Propionibacteriales bacterium (assembly GCA_038242265.1). GTDB lineage: Bacteria > Actinomycetota > Actinomycetes > Propionibacteriales > Nocardioidaceae > Nocardioides. The sequence continues at coordinate 13,932 of JBBSSH010000012.1, read as the reverse complement.
AAGGCTCCTACAGTCGCCTGCGTGAGTGGTGGGCTGGGGTACGTCGCGACGCAGCGGGTCGTTCTCGCTGACGAGAGCAATCCGTTGACGCTGCGAGGTGGCGGCCGGCTCGACCACGTCGAAGTGGCCTACGAGACCTACGGCACGCTGTCGGAGGCGCGCGACAACGCGATCATGGTCTGCCATGCGTTGACCGGCACCGCCAATGCGGCCGGTCTCCACCTGGGGGCCAAGAAGCGCGGCTGGTGGGACAACATCATCGGACCGGGCAGGCCCATCGACACCGATCGGTTCTTCGTCATCTCTGCCAACCTCCTCGGAGGGTGCTCGGGCACGACCGGCCCGTCTTCGGTCAATCCGGCGACGGGGCGGATATATGGCCTGGATTTCCCGATGCTCCACATGACTGATCTGGTCGCGGCGCACCGCAGGTTGGTCGCCCATCTGGGGATCGAGCGGTTGCACGCCGTCGTGGGCGGATCGCTCGGTGGCATGCAGGCACTGCAGTGGGTGATCGATGACCCGGCCGCCATGGACCGGGCGATGCTCGTGGCTGCCTCGTCCCTGCTGACGGCGGAGAACATCGCGTTCTCCGCGGTGGGTCGTCAGGCGATCATGAGCGACCCCGACTTCATCGACGGGCGCTATCTCGAGCAGGGCGTCACTCCGTGGCGTGGTCAGAAGGTCGCCCGGATGATGGCGCACATCACCTATGTCTCGCCGGGATCGCTCGAGGCGAAGTTCGGTCGAGAGCGCCGTGTGGAGGACGACCAGTGGCGTCTGGGCGCGGACTTTGAGGTCGAGCACTACCTCCAGCACCAGGGCGACACGTTCCTGGACCGTTTCGATGCTCTGAGCTATCTCTACCTCACCCGGCTGCTGGACTATTTCAACCCATTTGCCGACCCGGAGACCGCAGCGCGCCTGGCTGCAACCGAGACCCGATTCCAGGTCACGTCCTTCGACACCGACTGGCGTTTCGACACTGCGCAGTCGCAGCGACTGGCAACACAACTGGAAGAGCTCGGGGTGCAGGTCGACTTCGCCGAGTTGGCCTCGTCGCAGGGCCACGACTCGTTCCTCCTGCAGCCGCCCGGATACCACGAGCGGGTTGCTGCGTTCCTTAGGTGAATCCTTGACGGTATCTTGTGGCAATCTTGCTCAGATACTTCCGGTTCGCGACCAAAACGGTTAGGCTCACCGATTGACAGGCGCACGAAGCACGACTCGTCCCACAATCAGATGGAGTTACTCATGAAGAAGACGTTCATTGGCCTCTTCGCGGGTTCGCTGCTGACCGGAGTCCTTGCTGTCTCCGCGCCGGCTGCCACCGCCATGGCCCCCGTGGTCACCGCCGTTGCGGGTCCCTACACCGGCACTGTGCCTACGCAGACGTCGAGCCAGGCGCCAGGGAGGGTGAAGGCGAACAAGAGGGTCAGGATCAAGATCAAGATTGCCTCTCCCTCGACGCAGGTCCCCAAGGGCAAGATCGTCATCCAGGCGGTGAACCGCAAGAGCGGCAAGCTCGTCCAGCGCGTGTCCTACAACTACGACCCCGCGCGTGGAAGCTATCCCTTGGGCAAGCTGCCCAAGGGTCAGTACAAGATCATCACCAAGTTCATTCCCTTCAAGAAGTCGATCTTCAAGCGTTCCACCTCGATCAGCTACACCCGGGTCGTCTGAGCGCACGATCACTGCGATGAGGCCCCGTCACGAGCGTGTCGGGGCCTCAACGTTGTGTCGATGCTCTGAGACTCTGGATCCATGTCGAAATCTCGGTGGCGCCTGGTGGCGCTGGTCTCATTGCCTCTCGTGGCGGTGCTGGCCTATTCATTCTGGATCACCTCTTCGGTTGTCCAGCACTTGCGCGCGGCCGATTCCAGTTATCGCGACCTGACCGCTGCCCTGAGCGAGGGCGACGATGAGGCTGCGAGCGCGGCCGGTGAGTCGATGGCGACCGAAGCCGGTGCTGCGCGCGACAGTGCGGGCGGTCGGTGGTGGGGGGCGATGTCGCATCTGCCCTCTGTGGGCGACGATGTCGCCGGCGTCCGCGCGTTGACGGTTTCCCTCGACGGCGTGGCCAGCGATGCGGTGCCCGCACTGCTGCAGGTGGTTCGGGAGGCACACGACGTACCGACCGCCCAGGGCGTCGACCTGCAGGCCATTAGAGCTCTTCGCGGGCCGTTGGCAGAGGCGGAGCGGTCCATGGCGCGCGCCGGCGGCGAGGTGGAGAAAGTGGACTCCAGCGGCTTCCACAGCGCTCTGCGGCCGAAGTTCGAGGCGTACGTCGACTCCGTCACCTCGACGACCGCGGCACTCCACGATGCCGCCACCACCGTGGAGGTCTTGCCGGTCATGCTCGGAGCCTCAGGGCAGCGACGCTACTTGTTGGCCTTCCAGAACAATGCCGAGATCCGGGCGACGGGTGGCATGCCGGGGAGCTACCTCGAGGTGACGGTGAAGGAGGGGCGACTTGCCGTTGCCTCGGGACGCGACATCCGGATCTATACCGAGCGTCGTCCACCACTGCCGATCACGGCTGCGGAAAGAGCCGTCTACGGTCCCCAGCTCGGCAGCTATTTTCTGGACGCCAACTTCACCCCTGACTATCCGCGGGCTGCTGACCTGATGCGGACACGGTGGGAGGAGGTCAATGTGGGCCGACGCATCGATGGCGTCGTGGCCGTCGATCCGGTCATGTTGTCCTACCTGTTGACAAGCACCGGGCCAGTGAAGGTGGATGGTGTCACCCTCAAGCCGACCACGGTGGTGCGCACCCTCCTGCACGACCCCTACGTCACGATGTCTTTCCTGGAGCAGGACGCCTACTTCGGGAGAGCCTCGCGCGCGATCTTTGCCGCCGTGACCACCGATGTGCGGGATCCGATGAAGTTCGCCCGCGCGCTCGGGCGTTCAGCCAGTGAGGGCAGGCTGCTCGTGCGCAGTTTTCACGACGACGAGCAGGAACGTTGGGCTGATGCCAGGGTTGCAGGTGCCCTCAGCGGTGAAGACGGACGAACTCCCCATGTGGACGTAGGTCTCAACGACGGCACTGGCTCGAAAATGTCGTACTACCTGCGCTTCGAGGCCGAGGTGCGATCCACCGAATGCGTCGATGGTAAGCAACGTCTGGCAGGAGCGGTGACGCTGACCCAAGCAATATCATCGAGGAAGGCGGCGAAGTTGCCGCCCAGCGTCACCGGGCGTGGCCTGAGCGGGATCCCCACGGGCGAGCAGATGGTGTTCGTGCGGGTGTACGGCCCCTTCGGTGGGACCGTGTCGCGACTTCGGGTGGACGGCAAGCGCATCCCTCTCACGCAGTCGGTAGATCTCGACGGTAGGCCGGTTGCGACGGTTGCGGTCTTGATCTCCAGTATCCGTGCGGTCCAGGTGGAATGGGACATGACGACGGGACCAGGGCAGACAGGCTCCGGAGAGGTGGGGATCACCCCCAGCGTGGTCCCGGGCAGCGGCGGTTCGCGGTTTGCCAGCACCTGCAGCAATTGATCAGCTCGGTTTGGAGGCTCTTTTCCCCGGGTTCCGGAGTAACCTGATTGTCAGTTGTTCCACAATCTCGAGTCAAGGCGACGTGTCAGTTCTGCGCGGTCCATAAAGTCACTTATCCGGGAGTGTCGTGTCGCCACAGGGGTGAGGTAGTTGCCGCATCGTCAAGATATCGCCGACTCGAGCGAGTTGTGGCGCATGACCATCGAGCACTCGCCCATCGCCATGGCGCTCGTGTCGCCCCAGGGTGAGCTCATGGTTGCCAACCTCGCCCTGTGCGACCTGTTGGACCATGACCCGTCCGATCGGGCGGCGATGCACTTCTTGAGCATCACCCACCCCGACGACGTCGATCTCGACCACCAGTTGGCCCACGACATGCTCGCCGGCAGGGCCAACTCCTACCGGGTCAAGAAGCGGTATATCCGTTCGGATGGCAGCATCGTGGTCGGAGACCTGTCCGTGACGTTGCTGCGCGACGAGCAGGGTCGGCCGGTCCACTTCATCTTCCAGATCGTCGACCTGTCCGAACGATTGGCGTTTGCCTCACGTCTGGAGGCTGCCGAGGATCAGATGGACGCCGAGCGTCGCAGGACCGAGGCTATCTACGGCACCGTCGAGGCTGGCCTGCTGTTTCTCGACGCCAATGGCAGCTATCACAGCTTCAACGCTCGGCATCAGGAACTCATGGAGTTGGGATTTCCCGAGGGGCATTTGGGGCGTGCCGGTCAGGTCGGTGACGTGTTTCTTGCCGACCTGTCGCGCCGGGCCACGAGTGAAGAACTGCCGACGACCAGAGCGGCTGCGGGTGAGGAGTTCCAGAACGAAGTGTTCTGGGTCGGCGCGGATCCAGAAACTCGTCGTGCACTCTCGGTGTCTGCGCGCTCGGTGCGCGATCGGCTCGGAGGCTTCTCGGGTGCCGCGTTGGTCTATCACGATGTCACCGACATGACCCGGGCCGTCAACGTGCGTGATGACTTCGTTGCCTCGGTGTCCCACGAGCTGCGCACCCCCCTGACCTCTGTGCTGGCCTATCTTGAGCTTCTGGATGGTAGCGAGGGGCTCAACGAGGAGGTGCATGGTCGCATCGCCGCGGCGCGGCGCAACGCTCTGCGTCTCACGCACCTGGTCGCTGACCTGCTCTATACCGCAAGCGCCACCTCCGGAGCACCACTGATCGGGCCGTTCAAGGTCGATCTGGCTCGAGTGATCTCCCTGTCGGTGGACGCTGCCGGCCTCGCCAGCGACAAGGCCGGCGTGAGGTTGGAGCTCGACCTGCCCGAAAGTTTGACCATGGTGGTGGACGGACTGAGGTTGAGCCAGGTCATCGACAATCTGATCGCGAACGCAATCGCCTATACGCCTGATGGCGGGGTAGTGCGCATCTCTCTGAGTGAGCGCGAGGACCTGGTGGAGATTGAGGTCGCCGACACCGGCGAAGGAGTCGACCAGGAGGATCTCGATGAGATTTTCGCCCGGTTCTTCCGGGGCCAGAATGCGCGTAGGCGGCAGATGCCAGGGGCTGGGCTGGGGCTTCACATCGTGCGAACGATCGTCGAGGCCCACGATGGGCAGGTGTCGATGGACAGCGCCGTGGGAGAGGGCACCACGGTCCGCGTGCTGCTACCGAAGCTCGGACCTTCGTCTGCTTGACTCGAATTTCTAGATGTTTCCTTGACGCTACCTTGACTATTTCTTGGTTTTCCCCCTAGGGTGAAGTCCAGTGGCGGTGAGCATCCATTGCTCGTTCGGACCGCCAAGTTTTCGGGCCATTCTGGAAGTTCCATGGGGGAAATATGTCGCTGGCGAGCCGGTTCGATCCGATAGCAACGCAGGCCTTCTCACCGCGCTCCCCGGTGGTTGACACGGACCGCGTGACCTTCGGGGCCACAACGGGTTCGACGTGGCGCTCGCGCTACTCCCGAGCCTTGTTGATCAGTGACCTGGGTGTCCTACTCGTCGCGCTCGGGCTAGCTCAAATAGCGAACTTCGGAGCAGGAAGCGACAAGCAGGTCAGCGGACTCGACGTCCACTATCAAGCCCTGGGCATGCTTCTAGCGGCCGTGTGGTGGGTCTCGCTGCAGCTCCACCAGACACGGAGCGACGCCATTCTCGGTCATGGACCGGAGGAATATCAGCGAGTCGTCGTTGCGACTTTTCGTCTGTTCGCCACGCTGGCGTTGTTGTCGGTGGCCTTCAAGGTCGACGCATCGCGCGGCTACCTGGCGACGGCGTTTCCGTTGGGCCTGCTGGGTCTACTGCTGGCTCGCAAATTCTGGCGGGGTCGATTGCACCGCGAGCGCATCCGTGGCGGTGCGATGGCGAACGTTCTGGTGATCGGGGGAGAGCGATCTGCGGCGCAACTGGCCCAGTGGTTTACGAAGAATCCCGCGGCTGGATATCGCGTCACGGGCGAGTGGGCTCCGCAAGCATCAGGACACGACCTGGATGCGGCCCTGCACTCGTCGAAGGCCTCGACGGTGGTGGTCACCGACACTGAGCAGCACGGAGACGAAATCCTGCGCGAACTCATCTGGCAGCTCGACGGAACGGGCATCGACCTGGTGGTCTCCCCCAATGTGCTTGATGTGGCCTCCTCGCGACTACGGCTGCACGACGTTTCGGGAATGCCGATGCTGCATGTGAGCGAACCGCAGTATGCCGGCGCAGCCCGATGGGGGAAGATCGTCTTTGACCGCGTTGGAGCTGCCTTGATCGTGCTTGCTCTCGCGCCAGTGCTCATCATCAGCTATCTGGTAGTCAGGCTGACCAGCCCAGGCCCGGCCTTCTATCGCCAGGAGCGTGTGGGTCGAGACGGCACGCCGTTCTCCATGATCAAGTTCCGCTCGATGCGGGTCGGTGCAGACGCCGAGTTTGCCAAGATGCTGGCTGACCAGGGCAAGAGCCTTGCACAGCTGCCCAAGTTGAAGGTCGATCCCCGTGTCACTCCGATCGGCGGGTTCATCAGACGGTTCTCGATCGACGAACTGCCGCAACTCTTCAATGTCCTCAATGGCGACATGAGCCTGGTGGGACCACGGCCGCAACGTGACTTCGAGGTGGAGCAGTACGACCACATCGCCACACGACGCCTGCGGGTGCGTCCCGGCATGACGGGGCTGTGGCAGGTCTCGGGGCGATCAGACCTGTCGTACGAGGAAGCCATCCGACTCGACGTGCACTATGTGGAGAACTGGTCGATCACCGGCGACATGATGATTCTGTGGCGGACGCTGCGCGCTGTGCTGGCCAGTGACGGTGCTTACTGATATGCAGAGGTCGAGACAATCAGCGCGCGCTCACTTGATCGACCGATAAGCGCGCTTGCCAGCCTGGGAGGCCGCATGGCGGACGGAGAGAATGCTGAAGCGACGCACTCCACCGACGCGAGGCAGAGGCATGACGCAGCGCCCGCGGCCCTGGTCATCTCTCCTTCGTTCTTCGGATACGAGCAGGACGTGGTCAATGAACTGCGGAACCAAGGGTATGCCGCCGATTTTCTCGACGAACGACCGTCCAATTCTTCTTTCGCGCGAGCCCTCATGCGGATCCGACCCCAACTGATCCATCAGCGTATCGACAAGTATTACGAGCGCGCGTGGGAAGCCCTGCAGTCCAATGCCTACACCTTGGTGCTGGTCATCAAGGGCGAGGTGGTCCCCGGTTGGTTCCTGGAGCGAGTGCGAGAGAAGAATCCGGACGTTGATCTAGTTTTCTACACCTACGATTCGCTCAACAACTCCAGCAACTGTCGCAAAATATTGCATCACTTCGATCGCAGATTCAGCTTTGATCGGGATGACGTGGCGCGTGAACCCAAGAACTTCCAATACCTTCCCCTCTTCTTTGCGCCCGTGTTCGCTAATGTCTCCACGAGTGGCCAAGACTGCAAGTACGGGTTGAGCTTCATCGGAACGCTACATTCCGGTCGCTATAGGGTTGCGAAGCAACTAATGGCGGGACGGCACGACACATTCGAATTCTTTTACGTGCAGGCGCGATGGTACTTTGCGATGACAAAATATGTCACCAGGGAGCACCGATTCGTACCTTGGCGCGACGTGTCATTCTCGTCGATGACCAAGGAGGAGATAGCCTCAGTGTTTGCGGACTCACGGGCAGTGCTGGATGTGCAACGCAAGGGTCAGTCCGGTCTGACCATGCGGACCTTCGAGGTGCTCGCATCCAGAGCCATCTTAGTAACGACGAACGAAGCAGTGAAACGTGAGTCGTTCTACGACGAATCGCGAGTGCTAGTCATCGATGAAAGTTGGAGTGGAGAGCAGTTATCGGACAAGCTGCTCGCGATGGGCGGCGTTGCGCCACCCGAGGTGCACTTGGACGCATACTCTCTGAGTTCCTGGGTACACCAGCTCACTTCTGCTTAAATCATGTGGCACTTCTCGCGTCCGCCAGACGACGAGGAGCGGATCTCGAGACAACAAGTGCCACGAATAGGGCGGCTGTGAGCGAGAAGTGGATCTGTGTGGATACGTTGTTGGCCACACCAATCAGAATGCAACCGACCATGCCTACGGCGACAATAAATATCTCTGGCTCTTGTTCTCTTCCTGCCTGTATTGCACGTCGAACGGCAGTGAGAGTGGCGACTAATCCAAACAGCGCGCCCGCCACGCCGTATCTGTACAAGAGAAGAGCTGGGCCCAAATGAATATTGTGTACGCGGCCGTCTTCTCCATTTCGGTCCCCAAAATTCTTGGAACCTGGCATCCTGTCCAATTTGGAGAAATCGTACGTGCCGCCGTGACCAGACCCGAATGGCAAGTTGAGGGGAGACCACTCAGCGGTGGCCGTTGCCAGAACGGCTTTTGCTTCCACGAATCGAAAGGTGGTGGAAGAATCCTGAGCGAGTCCACCATTCTCGAAAGTCTGAATGAGTCTGCTGTCTCCCGAGAAGGATGACAGCCCGGGAAGCGAGAACCCAAAGAACATTAACGCGCAAATGGCCGCTGTCGTGGCGGCTACGATGACAGATCGGGCTCTGCCACGCAAAAAATAAAATGCTGCACCTATGCCGATAAAGGCGAAAACCAAAGCCGAACTTCTCCATTGCGATTGCAAGGTGAGGGCCGCCACCATTGTCAAGCCAATGGCCATAATGAGTCGATTGACGCCTTTCAAGGCGAATGAATAGGTCCACAGTGCCGCCATGAGTAGCGGCGCCGGAGGGACGAAACGAAATGAATCGAGAGGGTCAGGAAAAAAGCGACTAATGATAGCGGCCGTGAATAGACAAGCCAAAATTGCACGAAGAGCGTGGATCAAGATTCGTGGCTTGTACAGGGAGGCGGCGTACAATCCAATGCCGATCAACAAAGGGACGCTGACCAAAAGCAAATCGCCGATGAACCACTCATAATTGAAGTAATATTGCGTGATTGCCGGTGTCGCCAGAACCAAGCCCGCCGCATAAGTCAGCAGGGTGAGCCTCTGGACGCGCTGGGGTAGGCCAAGGGTCAGAAGAGGCAATGCGGAGACAAACAAGAAGAGAAAAACAGCGGCCTGTGCCAGCTTCTGAGTCGAGGTAGGCCGGGACGAAGTGGCGAAAAGCAGCACGAGGAGCGAGCAAGAAATCACCGCGCAGTACGTCCAGGCGATGACGAGAGGCCGACCTGGCAGAACATGGTTCGATGCGCGCCCAGGGACATCGCTTCCTTCGATCTGTGATTTCTGCTGAGGACTCACTCGCGTCGTACCTTTCAAGGAGGGTGGCACGGGTTCTCCCTACTGCTGCGACGGCAGGCGGTACTCGAAGTCAAAAGTAACGCTTGTACGGTAACAGTCTAAGCGACCGCGGGCGTGCGCTGGCTTCTATCTGGGCTCGACCTTAGATAAAGTACCGCTAGCAGCACTCTATTTGTCGTCACGATGATGACGAAAGCGCCTACTGCACCCGGCAAGCCGAAGAAATAGACGAGAGCAGGAGTCGCGAGGAGCGCAACGACTACCGTGACGGCACTAACGATGTTGAGTATGTGAATCTCATTCGCAAGGATTGCCTTCGCTTCGATCATATTTCCACCAACAAAGACGCATTGAGTCACCAGCATGAGGGTCAGGATCCCCCCCAGGTCCGCGAAGTCTGAACCAAAAATTCGTACGAGTACGTCCGCCTGGGTTCCCAGGAGTATCGACACGACGATCCAAGGTGCGGTCGATTTGGCTGCTGAAACCAGGTCCTCTCGACGTGAACGCTGCACGTCGCGACCTCTGTAATGCGCCTGAACAACCAGACTCCGAACCACCACGCCGAAAGCTCCGATAACCATGGACACTCTCAAGGCCGCGTTGAAAACTCCGGCCTCGGACTCCAGATCAAGTGCCCCTAGGGTTTGCAGCGGAATGACCGCGATAGCTCCATTCATCACGGTGACCGCTCCGAATCTCACGATCCCGGACATTGCTGCGAGGAGATCCGAGCGACGCGGGCGAGGATCGTTCGACCGCAGGATCAGAATCAGTCCCAGTGGTGCGAGTGCTGGGACAAGCAGAGCAGTGGCAAAGATGATGTTTCCACTGCTCAAGGCAATTCCGGAAACATCCTGAATAACAAGAGTCGTGAGCAGCCAGAGCGAAAATAGAGCAGTTTCGAGGAAGACTGATGTGGCGGCCTGACCTCTAGCGCGTGCGTATGCCCCGGCGATCCACATCCCGTTGAGTCCCAGAACGGCGGCAGTCCAGAGGGCTGGGTTAACCCCTCGCAACAAACCGGCCGACGCGTCTGGATAGGCATATCTGAAAATTGTGAGCGCCACGCCCAAGACGAGAATGAGAAGAGCGCAGGCGAGGTAGGTTGCAAAGACTGCTCGAGCGATCGCTTGCCGGTGGGTCAGTCGCTGGCCAGCGATCAAGCGGCTGAGATAGGCATCGGATCCTAATCGGGTCACGACACTCATCGCAGTCATCGATGAGACAAGCACGAAGAAGTCACCCGAGGCTTCGACACCTTGAGTGCGAGCGACGTACACGGTGAGAAATGCCGTGAGGAAAGCGCCACTGGCCCGCGCCACTACGGTCATCATTGATCGTCGAGCCAAGAGTAGGCGGGACTGGGCTCGACGAGCGGTGGGCGTGCCTAAACCTTCGCCTGAAGCCATTGCAATTGCGTCTCTCGTTCTTCATCCAGGTATGCCCGGTCGAGGGACACCGGATGCTTCCTTATGTCAGAACAATTGACACGCTCGAAGAGCGCCGCTCGCGGGCTGGGGGTGAAAAGCATGGCCGTTCCGCCGTACGCCAAAGTGATGACACAGGCGTGTACGCGGTCCGCCAGCGTCAGTCGGCTGTTTGCATAGAGGGTGAAGTACGTCCAGGGCTCATCCGAGGCCACAGCATTGGCGTGCTGATAGATCTTATAAGTCATGTGAGGATTAAAACGGTGCTCCGGGCGGACGATGCGGTGCCCATTCAATTCAATGGGAAGGCTGCGCCTGTCAAGCGCATGGCCAAGATAAGCTTGCACCTTTGACCGATGGGCGAGCTTGGAGACGAGCCTAGGCGTATCGAGGTTCCAGGTCACGTCGTCGAAACTGAAACTGATGTCGCTGGTCGCATGGGTCCCAGTGCGGACAGTGGGCTCTGGGTACCGGTCAAAATTGAAGGCGTAGTACTCAGCATCGACCAATGTGAACGGTGTGTAGGCCAAGGGTGCGAAGAATGCGCTGTCGAGACCGCTGTAGATAGGCATGGGGAGACCCCAACCCCTGAGAACTGCATAGGAGTCCGGGTCTCGTGTCGAGATGAGGGCCGGGGGATAGAGATCCAGAAAGTGGCGGACCGCCTGAAGTTCGGCAGGGCGAAACTTGAAGAACGCTGCCCCCAGCAGGATGATCTTCGTGCCCCGAGCCGTGAGCGCAGCGAGGGTCGGGCCCCACAACTTGAGCATGTGCTCTGTCAGGACGGGGCCCTGCAGGACGATGTAATCAACATCCAGATGCGCGAGGAGCCCGAAGTCGTTCTTGGGGTTTCCCTTTGATGCGTCGTGGAAGGTTCGATACCCTGGCTGGTCCTGAATGAAGTCGACCTTGTCTTCTCCGAACAAGCGCTCAAGAATCCACTTACCACCCACGTTGAAGAAGGCATTGCCGATATTCTGCCCCCAGAAGCCACTCACCAGAGCAACTCGTGGTGCTGATACGTCGGTTCTGTCAGTCTTCAACGCGTCTCCCGTTGCCCGATCAAAGGTCACACCACGGGATGTCTCAGCTGCCGCTGTTGATCATCCCTGCACCCACAGTAACCCCGGTTGCTTCATCGATGAGGATGAAAGACCCCGTGGCGCGGTTCTTTGAGTAGGGATCACACAGCAGCGGCATGGTGGTGCGCATCTGGACGCGCCCGATCTCGTTGAGACCGAGTTCATTGGTCTCCATGTCGCGGTGCAGGGTGTTGATGTCGAGGCGGTACTGGATGTCCTTGACCATGGCACGACCCGAACGGGTGGTGTGCTTGATCTGCAGCTTCTGGCGCGGACGCAGCGGCTCGTTGGTCATCCAGCAGATCATCGCGTCGATGTCCTGGCTCGGCTTGGGTGCGTTCTTGGGGCGGGCGATCATGTCGCCACGCGAGACGTCGACGTCGTCCTCGAGGTGGAGAGTGACCGACATGGGCGGGAATGCTTGGTCGAGGTCCTTGTCGAAGAGCTCGATCCTGGAGATCTTCGACGTCATGCCGCTGGGCAGGACCACGACCTCGTCGCCGGGCTTGAGCACGCCACCGGCCACCTGGCCTGCATAGCCGCGGTAGTCGTGGTACTTGTCCGACTTCGGGCGGATGACGTACTGCACCGGGAAGCGGGTGTCGACCAGGTCGCGGTCGGAAGCCACGTGCACGTGCTCGAGGTGATGCATGAGCGTCGGCCCGTGATACCACGGCGTGTTCTCCGAGCGGTTCACCACGTTGTCGCCCTGCAGCGCCGAGATCGGGATGACCTCGAGGTCGGGAATGTTGAGCTTGGTGGCGAACTGGGTGAACTCGGCGTGGATCTTCTCGTAGATCTCTTGTGACCAGTCGACGAGGTCCATCTTGTTGATCGCCAGCACCAGGTGGGGCACCCGGAGCAGCGAGAGCAGCACCGCGTGCCGTCGTGACTGCTCAGTGAGGCCGTTGCGGGCGTCGACCAGCACGAGACCCAGGTCGGCCGTCGAAGCGCCGGTGACCATGTTGCGGGTGTACTGGATGTGGCCGGGGGTGTCGGCGATGATGAACTTGCGCGTGGGCGTGGCGAAATAGCGATACGCCACATCGATGGTGATGCCCTGCTCGCGCTCGGAACGCAGACCGTCGGTCAGCAGCGCCAGGTCGGTGTAGTCATAGCCCTTGGACACACTGGTCGACTCCACCGCCTCGAGCTGGTCCTCGAAGATCGACTTGGAGTCGAGCAGGAGACGCCCGATGAGGGTGGACTTGCCGTCGTCGACCGAACCAGCGGTCGCGAAACGGAGGAGATCCATGTCGTCGGGATTGTGGGATTCGGTGCTGGCCATCAGAAGTAGCCTTCCTTCTTGCGGTCTTCCATGGCTGCCTCGGAGAACCGGTCGTCACCACGAGTGGCGCCGCGCTCGGTGACTCGGGCAATGGCGATCTCGTCGATGATCGCGGCAGTGTCGGTTGCGACGGACTCCACGCAACCGGTCTGGGTGCGGTCACCCACCGTGCGGAAGCGCACCATCTTGGTGACGGCCTGCTCGCCGGCCTTCGGCTGGATCTCGGGGCCGACGGAGAGCAGCATCCCGTCGCGCTCGATGACCTCGCGCTCGTGCGCGAAATAGATCGAGGGGATCTCAATCTGCTCGCGGTGGATGTAGTGCCAGATGTCGAGCTCGGTCCAGTTCGACAGCGGGAAGATGCGCATGTGCTCGCCGGCATGGATGCGTCCGTTGTAGAGGCTCCACAGCTCGGGGCGCTGCATCTTGGGGTCCCACTGACCGAACTCGTCACGGTGGGAATAGACCCGCTCCTTGGCGCGGGCCTTCTCCTCGTCACGGCGGCCGCCACCGAAGGCGGCGGTGAAGCCGTTCTCCTCGATCGCGCCGAGGAGGGTGCCGATCTGCATCCGGTTGCGGCTGGTCTTGCCGTCGTCGATGACGTGACCGGCCTTGATCGCGTCCTCGATGGTGGCGATCACCATGCGACAGCCCAGTCGTTCGACCCAGGAGTCACGCGAAGTGAGCACCTCGTCGAAGTCGAGACCCGTGTCGACCTGCAACAGCGGGAACGGCAGCTTGGCCGGGAAGAACGCCTTCTCCGCCAGGCGGAGCATGACGATGGAGTCCTTGCCACCGGAGAACATCAGGACCGGCTTCTCGAACTCGGCGGCGACCTCACGGAAGATGTGGATCGACTCGGCCTCGAGCTGGTCGAGCTGACTCAACTGGTAGTCGGAGTGCGTTTGGGTCATGGCTGGGC
>JBBSSH010000011.1:0-116133 GCA_038242265.1 Propionibacteriales bacterium | reverse complement strand
GCCTCGTCAACGGCACCCGGCGGGCTGCAGACCGATAGCGAGCCACACCCGCGAACGGGTGGGCAGCCCAATAGAGAGCGAACCCGCCGAGCACCTAGACCGAGTCTGGCCAGACGCCGGCCCTGAGGGAATCCTCTAGTAACTCACTATGGGCGTGTTTTCAGCGCTGCCGACTCTTGGCGCGTCGCGCGGCGGCGAGTTCGCCAAGGTGCTGGATGCCGGGAAGCGCCTCCGCTCCCCCTCAGGTCGAGTTGGCCTAGGCTCACTCAATCAGTCGTATGTCCACAATGGGGGCCCACAGTCGTGCTTAAACACCTACACCTCGTCAATTTCCGCGCTTTCGAAAACTTCCGGGTCTCCTTTGGGGAAGGCGCATACCTAGTCGGCCCGAACAACGCGGGCAAATCGACTCTTCTTACGGCCCTTCGCACTGCCGACATCCTACTTCGCTACTCCTACCGTCGAAAACCAGATCGCCGCGGACGGGACGGTGAGATCTCGGTTCTTGGCTACCCGGTCAGTTTGCGGGAGTTCCCAGCCCTACAGGATAGTCTTAGGTTCGAGTTTGGAACTGCTGAGACTCGCTTGGAGCTGGAGTGGAAATCGGGAGCAAAACTCACGGTAGTTTGGCCTGAAGATAAAGATTACGATGAGGCAGACGCCTTTTTCTACCTCACCCAATCGTCAGGCTGGCCGGTGACGACCCCCAACCAAGCTAAGGCGAATTTCCCCGCGCTTGGCGTAATCCCGATTCTTGGCCCGACGGAACATGATGAGAACCTCCTCGCGGAAGACTACGTTAGGAAAAATATTGCTGGTCGGTTGAGTAGCCGTCACTTCCGTAATCAACTTCGACTACTTGATGACGGTGCGGAGTTGCAAGCTTTTTTAGCGTGGTCGCAACCGTGGCTAGGTGATCTCAGTTTCGATACGCTCGGCCAGCACATGTCTGACGAGGGCTTAATTGTCGACGCATTCTTCTTCGAATCCGGGAGCCGCATCCCGAAAGAGATTGTATGGGCCGGTGACGGCGTCCAGGTCTGGCTGCAACTTCTCTACCACGTCTATCGGGTACAAGGTCGCGACACGATCATCCTGGACGAACCAGAAGTGTACCTGCATCCAGACCTCCAGCGTCGCCTGGTGCATCTTCTTGAATCCACCGGGCGACAGGTCATCGTGGCAACGCACTCGACCGAAATGGTCGCGGAATCAGACGGACGGTTGACAACCCTGATTGACCGCACCCGTCGGCGCGCGATTCGGGCTCGCTCAGACGCCGACTACGAGATGCTATCGGCCATGCTTGGTACCGCCTTCAACTTGCGACTCGCCAAGGCGCTTCGCTCGCGTGTGGCGGTGTTCGTGGAGGGGCACGACATGGCCATCCTTCGACGACTGGCACAGACCCTGGGACTGCCAGCTCTCGAGAGAGAGGCCGGGGTGACAGTTATTCCTCTACACGGCTACAGCAACTGGGGGCAGGTCGAGCCCTTCAAGTGGCTCTGTGACGAACTCCTGCCGGAGGCATTGCACACGTTCGTCATACTTGACCGAGATTATAGGCCCGAAAGCGTTCGCCAGGGCGTCATGGATCGATTTTCGGCGACCGGCATCCGTGGGCATGTTTGGGAGCGCAAGGAACTTGAGAGCTACCTGTTGAACACCGCGGTTATCGCGCGGCTTTCTGGGGCGAGCCCGTCATCGATCACTAAGTGGATCAATAAGATCACCGGAAGCATGGAGAGTGATGTCTTTGGCCGCCTTCTCGATGAACGACAGAAGAGCGACGTCACCGGAAGCAATCACGCGGTCTCCGTCACGGCCGACTTTAAGTCCGAGTTTGACGCCACTTGGACTGACGCTCAGTATCGTTTGACCATTTGCCCTCCGAAACAAGTCATTTCGGCACTCAATAACAAGTTGCAAGCTAAGGGTCTCAAAACTGTTTCATTCGCTGGCCTAGCTCGTGCACACCGTCGTGACGAAATACCAGAGGAACTAGCGGCACTCCTGCGAATGATCGAATCGCAAGCAGCAACCGTCGGTGCCTGAGTCGCGCAGCGGCATAGTATTTAGAAAACCGCGCGAAATGAGTGCCTCGATTCGTCTTGCGCCACATGGGAGTCACCCCTGCGGGTCGAATCGGTTGGGTTCACTTCGGCTCTGTGACCTTCCCACTGCTCCAGCAACCGTAAGCCCCTTGATCCGGCTGGCCCCTGCCATTAAACGGAACCGTCAAGGACTATAGTCAACTTCTCTTCGAGCGAGGCTCAGGAAGGAATAATGGGTCCCTGGTTGAGGTATCCGCTCGTCAGAACCTCGGCTGCTGTCCGAGCATCCTCGTCGTCGCTTCCGTCGAGGAGTAAGCGAGCGATAAACATCGATGACCGTTGGTCCTTGATGTTTCCCGACTCCTCTGCCATCCGCTGCATTTCGACGACCGACCCGAGCCGCCGAAGTGCCATAGCGTCGGCGTCGGATAGCCGCTCAACCCACACACGAATCAAATCGTCCAAGCCGACCAGGTCATCAACGAGTTTGCCTGCGCTCAACATAAGGAAGCGCCCGATCTGCTCGACGCGTTCCTGTGGAGGCAGGTGTACCGCATCGTCGACCTGGTGTCGTTCCATTAGTGCCTCCATGCGGGCGGCGTGCACTATCGCCTCGTAACGCAACGCGTTTCGGTCACCAATCAAAGCGCGTAGCGAACGCCGAGCTACGAAGAGATTTTCGTCGGCGGCACTCAGCAAACCGATCACGGAACGAGCGCTGGGATTCGCCCACTCTGCACCCTTCACGGACCCACCGACTCGGTTCCAAGCTGGCCAACGACCGTGCACCTGCTTGTGCAACTCAATTAACTGACCTTCAGCGATGCGCGAGACCGTGCTGACCTCAGTACCGAGAAGAGGGTCGATTGAGTTCAGATCACCCGCTGTCTCCACCGCCGCACTTTGCATCAGGATCGTGACCCCCAGGCGTTCATGCCGCGAGAACCACTTGTCGATCTTGTCTGCCTTATTGCCGCCATTATGCGGGATCAGCCGGTTGTGCTGGCCGAAGCGCTCAGGAAGATAGGTCGCTAAGCCTACGTACATGAGTTCATGAGTGTCGGGATCCCAATAGGCGTAAACGCCCTTCTGCGACCAGTCAGGCGAGGCCGCGGGAATGAGCTCCCGGAGGGCCTGCCAAACCTGGCGACGCTCGCCGTCGCGGTAGACGTCCCACACGATTGTGCACAGCATTCGGTTCGCTCCCAGCTTGCTACACGCTATGGTCGAGTTTCGGGTTCAGCAGGCCCTACCCTATGCATTCGCCTTGCGGCGCGGCGGCCTCGAGGCTCGCTCACGTGTCCATGAGTGTCCAGTTGTTCAACAACTCAAGCGGGTTTTTTCGTGCCTGCTGAAACTAGTTGAGCTCGACGTTGCACGTGGCGAGGCTAATAAGAATCAGCCGCCTTTGCTGCAGTCCGCACGCACTTCTACGGGTGTCAATCCACCGCCTACGTGGTGCTAGTTTTTTAGACCAGACGCATCGGCCACGCCGGTCATGAACACTAGCCATGCAGCGGCTAGCGCCTTAGGACCAGCATATCGTTTCACAAGTTCGATTTCCTGGCTCTTGGTGAGGGTGAACTCTGAAGCGAGAAGAACGAACCCAAGCAGCGGGAAGGCCCGCACCCACCGGTACCAGGTGTTGTCACCGAGGGCTAGGCCTAGGCCGCCAACGACCAAGCCGGCCAATGAGCCAGCAACCCACGCGCCGTAGCCGCTGCCCTCTTCGGAATCTATTTCGGTCGTGGACGATGAGTCTCCGTTGGCGTGTTCGAAGCTGTGAGGTGTCATAGGTCGGAGGACGTCAATACTCCGTGATCGGCCGACGATCTCAGTCATTCAGCAACACTCCGCTGTCCTCGACTACGCGGTCTTGCCCGACGCGGCGGCGGTGGTGGAGCCGTCCGATGGATCGCGATGCCCACCGCTCTCATCGGGAATCTCAGAATTTCGCCCGGATGCAGTGCCGCAGGCTCCCAACCATCAACCAGAGAGCCGCCATAGTCGATCGGGACTGCCGCACGAACTGGTGCTAGCCCGACCTAGCCCATGCCCCCACATGCCGGACGCGCAGAGCGAGCGAAAACTTGTGCGCTTTCAAGCAGATACTCCGGTGATGACGTCCACGCACTTCGGCAAAGCCGCTTCACCGGGTGAGGCGGACGCTCATCGGCCCCTTGGCGGTGGAAGGGTCCACGACCCTGCCTCCTTGGACGATGCTGACCTCGCCACGCGACACCAAACGTCGAGCAGCGCGTCGGGCTGGCTCGTCCAACTCGTGACGCGGCTTTCCGGTGGCTGCCGAGACTGCACCAGCGGCCTCGTCCACATCGACGGGCCGCGCGCCCGCAGCCCGCAAGAGCTCGAGGAGCGCGTCCTCGAGAGCCTGGTCGATGGGCGTCACTCCGCGCCGCCGGCACGTACTCGAGCAGTAACGAACCTGCTCCCAGTCCCGTTCCCACTTTTTGCGCCACTCGATTCGACGCCCACACGAGGCACAGGTCTTGTCTGGTGGTGTCACTCCGCCATCCTGCCGTGGTCACGTCACCGAGAGACGAGCGCCGCGGCGATGGCGTCCACGAACGCGTCCACGTCCTCCCGGGTCGTGTCGAAGGACGTCATCCACCGCACCTCCCCGGTGGCGGGATTCCAGTCGTAGAAGCGGAACCGTTCGCGAAGCGCATCCGCAACGCCGGGCGGGAGGACGGCGAACACGGCATTGGCCTGGGTGGCCTGGGTGAACTCGAGTCCCGGCAGGTCACGCCGCTCGAGGGAGTCGCGCAGGTGCGTGGCCATCGCGTTGGCGTGGATGGCCGAGCGCAGGTACAGGTCGTCGGTGAGCAGGGCGATCAGTTGGGCGGACACGAATCGCATCTTCGAGGCGAGCTGCATGTTGAGCTTGCGCAAGAACAGCAGACCCTCGGATGCGCTCGGGTTGAGCACGACGATCGCCTCGCCGTAGAGCAGTCCGTTCTTGGTGCCGCCGAAGCTGACGATGTCGACGCCTGCCTGCGTCGTGAACTCGCCGAACGTGAGGCCGAGCGCTGCAGCGGCGTTGCTGATCCGCGCGCCATCCAGGTGGAGGTGCATGCCCTTCGCGTGGGCGTGGTCGGCGATGGCAGCGATCTCCTCCAGCGAGTAGAGCGTGCCGAGTTCCGTGGTGTTGGTGATGCTCACGGCGAGAGGTTGGGCCCGGTGCTCATCTCCCCAGCCCCACGCCTCTTGGTCGATGAGGTCCGGAGTGAGCTTGCCGTCCGGCGTGTCGACGGTCAGGAGCTTGAGGCCACTGATCCGCTCAGGAGCGCCGTTCTCGTCAGTGTGCAAGTGCGCGGTCGACGCCGTGATGACGGCACCCCAGCGCGGGAGCAGGCTCGTCAGTGCGGTCACGTTCGCACCGGTTCCGTTGAACACCGGGAATGTCTCGGTCGCACTACCGAAGTGTTCCTTCATGACCTGCTGGAGTCGGACGGTGTAGTCGTCCTCGCCGTACGCCACCTGGTGGCCGCCGTTGGCCGCGGCGATCGCAGCGAGAACCTCGGGGTGTGCACCCGCATAGTTGTCGGAGGCAAAGCCGCGTTGGTCCGGGTCATGGAGTCGAGTCACTCTCCACATCCTCGGTCATTGCGCAGCGGCGCGCTCGGCTACGCTCGCGTTTTCGACGCAGGGAGTGTCATGGTTGAGCAGGGCAAGCCGTTCGATCGCCGTCTGGCAGGCGTCCTTCTGCATGTGACGTCACTGCCCGGACACGGGCCTTCCGCGAGTGCGAATGCTGGAGATCTCGGTGACGAGGCCTACCGGTTCGTTGACTTCCTCGCCGCCGCCGGTTGCTCGGTCTGGCAGGTGCTGCCACTGGCGCCAACGCACCCCGGTGATGGCTCGCCCTACAACGCACTGTCCGCGATGGCGGGCAACGCCGCGATGATCAGCCCAGCACACCGGGCCGCTCACCATTTCGAGGCTCCGTCAGCGTTGGAGGAACGCCAGCAGTCCGCTTTCGCGTCGTGGTGTGCCGCGCAAGCCGACTGGCTGGACCCGTACGTCGAGTTCATGGCCCTGCGCGAACTGCACGAGAACGCCCCTTGGCTGTCCTGGGCCCCGGCCCTGCGCGACCGCGACCCGCGCTCGGTCGAGGAGGCGCTGGCTCCACTCAGCGACCGACTCGAGTCGCTGCGCTTCGAACAGTGGGTCTTCGCTGTGCAGTGGGCGAGCCTTCGCGAGTACGCCGCGTCCAAGGGTGTGCTGTTGTTCGGGGACCTGCCGATCTTCGTGTCCCTCGACAGTGCCGATGTGTGGGCCTCGCGGGAGTTGTTCCAACTGGGCGAGGACGGCCGACCGATCACCGTGTCCGGCTGCCCGCCCGACTACTTCGCGGCCGAGGGACAGCGCTGGAACAACCCCCACTACGACTGGGAGGCGATGGCGGCGGACGGGTTCGACTGGTGGCGGCGCCGGATCGCGCGCCAGCGTGACCTGTTCGACCTGGTCCGCATCGATCACTTCCGGGCGTTCGAGGCGGCCTGGCACGTGCCGGCCGACGCACCCACAGCCCGGGATGGCCAGTGGGTCCCGGGGCCCGGGGCAGACATCCTGTCCGTGCTGGTCGACACCGCAGGACCAGGGTCATTGGTGGCAGAGGACCTTGGATTCATCACTCCGAAGGTCGAGGAGTTGCGGACCCGGTTCGCGCTGCCCGGGATGAAGATCCTGCAGTTCGCCTTCGACGGTGACAGCAACAACCCCTACCTGCCCGGCCACCACGGTGAGCACAGCGTCGTCTACACCGGCACCCACGACAACGACACCACCTTGGGGTGGTGGACGCTGTTGGACGAGCAGACCCGCGACAGCGTCCGCTCCCGTCTCTCCGATCCCGACGAGGCGATGCCCTGGGCGTTGATCCGGCTCGCCATGAAGTCAACGGCCCGACTCAGTGTCGTACCGGCCCAGGACCTTCTCGGACTCGGCAGCGAGAGCCGGATGAACACACCCGGCACGGCACAGGGCAACTGGGCCTGGCAGGCGCACGCCGGGGCCTTCGACGTCGACCTCGCCACCAGAATCCGCAAACTCCTTGCGGCCACGGACCGGCTCGGAGTCGTTTAACGGCTGCGTGTTGTCCGCGCGCAGGGACTAAGCCGGATCCCGGCGACTGTGCAAGATGCGTCGGTGGCCCTTGACATGACCACGGCCATCATTGGCACCGGAACGGGGGTGAGCAAGGCCGACGTGGAACGGTGCTCCCCATGCGATTTCTCAAGTCCGAACCGGCGCGGTGGCTGCTGATCAGTCTGGCGGTGTTCTTGTTCGGCCTCTTCTCAATCCTGCGTACTCCGAGCACCGACGCGACCACCGTGGGTGAGGTTTCAGGAATCGGCGCACAGCTAGACGGAAGCGGGTGCTACCTCACGGTGAAATACACCGTTGACGAGAACTCCTTCCACACCCAGACGTCGCAGGAGGAGAAGTGGTGCGACTTTCGTTCTCGGATCTTGTTCGGGAAGACCGAACTGGTCATCGTCGTTCACTACGATTCCTCGGCGCCTGAGACCGCCACACTGACACCTCGGGGACGCCTACCCGCGGCGGCAACCGTGCTCGGAGCAGCAGGTGTACTGGTCTGCGGAAATCAACTCCTGCGCCGTCGGGCAAAGCAGTAGATCAGGCATGCGCCTCGACCGCGCTGCAGACGTGGGCGAGCCGGCCCCGTTCGTGGACAAGGCCCGGATAACGTCCGGGGGTGGCCAGTTCTCGCCAATCCAGCCCTCGACGAACCAGCGCCCGTCGACGCAGCACCTCTTCACGTAGGAGCGGCGCTCGACAGCAGCGGCCGTTGCCGGTTGCCGGGCCGGGCGAGCGACTGTGGGTGCTCGACGTCCCGTACGGCACGCAGGTCGACGGCGCCACCTGGCACCCTGGCGTCAAGACCCATCTGTACGTCGGGAGCGACCTGCCCGCGCACCTTGTGCCCTACTCTCCGGGGCCGTACACGCTCGGTCGGTTCATCGAGAACACCCTCAATCCTGACCATCCGACGCCCGACCCCGAGCAGACCGACGAACTGGAGCCTCGGAGGATCCAGTTCGAGGCAGCTGATGCGATCGCCGCGCGTGCCGCGGCCGGCGGACGACAGTTCCTGCTCGCCGACGAGCCCGGCGTGGGCAAGACGATCTCCGCGGTCCTGGGGGCGACGGCGGTGGGTGACCTCCGCGGTGCGCGACGGGTGCTGGTCGTGGCCGACCGGCCCGCCGCGATCACGATCGGCCACTGGTGCCGCACGATCACGGCGCTGGGGCATGGCGGTCTGGAGTGGGTCGTGATCACGTGGGATCGACTCGAGAAGGTCAAGGACCACACGTGGGACGTGATCATCGCCGACGAGGCCCACGCGCTGCGCCGTACGACGACGAAGAGGTGGAAGCTCTGGGCGCGGGTCTCGGGCCACGGGCGCCCGCACGACAAGGCCCCGTTCGTCATCGCGACGACTGCGACGCCCGGACACACGCCGCTCGAGCTGCCCTACCTGGCTCCGGCCTATGCGCAGGCGCTGGGCGAGTCGATACAGATGTGGACCTCCGCGGCGAAGCCCGGGGACACGTTCGCGACCGCTCTCGAGCGCCACGGCGTCGGGGTGGAACAGGGACGCTACGGCGCGACGTGGACCACCGATCCGGCCCGGCGAACCGCGGACCTCAAACTGGTGCGCGGCTGGCTCGACGAGGAGCGGCCCCCGGCGATGCTGCACCGCGCCGCGCCCTGGGGGCCGGTGCCGATCTCCGGCATGCCCGTGGCACTCACGCCGGTCGAGCGCACGGCGTACGAAGCGGACTGGGGAGAGTTCTGTCGCGAGATGGACATCGCCCGACGCGGACGCAACACCGCGAAGGGCCGTGCCGCCCTGCTGCGCTTCCGACAGAAGGCCGGCCTGCTCCGCGTCGACTCGACGGTCGCCTGGATCGCCCAGCAGGTCGAGGCGGAGCGACAGGTGGCGTGCTCGGTCGAGTTCGTCGCGACTGCCGCCGACCCCATCACCGATCGGCTGCGTGACTCCGGCATCGACGTGGCCACCATCTACGGCCACGGCCGGTTCGACCCCGAGGCCGAGCGGCTCCGGTTCCAGACCGGGCAGGCCAAGGTCTGCGTCTTCACCACGGTCGCCTCGATCAGCCTGCACGCCGGCGAGACCCTCACCGAGGGCCGCCGGGCGAGCACCGAGCCGCGGGTCGGCGTCTTCCACCAAGCTCGATTTTCCGGCATCGCCGCACGCCAGGTGACCGGCCGTACCCACCGCGACCACCAGGTTTCGCCGTGGCACATCGCCTACGCAGAGGGCACCGTCGAGGAGCAGGTCGGCAAGGTGATGGTGGAACGCATCGCCGCCGCCTCCGACACGGTGGGAAGCGACACCACCGGCCTCACCGCCCTTGCCGAACTCCTCGGGGCCGACTGGCTGCCGCCCACGACCCTGACCGAGGACAGCGCCTGACCGCTCGGCTCAGGCGAAGCATGGGGCCCAGTCGCTGCAGGTTCGGCCTTCTTGCGGGCACAGATGGCGCAACCCCGTATTGTCACAGGGCAATCGAACCGCGTTTCCAGGAGCCTTGATGACCCAGAACTCGACGCATCGCTACGACCGTACCGTCCTCTTGGGGGTCGAGCGGGTCGAGGCTCCGGTGGTGATCACATCCGCCGAACTCGACGAGCGCCTGACCGACGTCTATCAGCGCACCGGCCTGCGGGCCGGCATGCTCGAAGGACTGGTCGGCATCCGTGAGCGACGCAACTGGGCAGACGACGGCTCCTTCATCGACGGTGCCGTCGCTGCCGGGCGAGCCGCTCTGGCGGCCAGCGGCGTGGCGGCCGAGGACATCGGGCTAATGATCAACACCTCGCTGAGCCGTGAATGGCTGGAGCCCTCGACGGCCGTCGTCATCCACGACGCCCTCGGGCTTCCGCCCAGCTGCCAGAACTTCGACGTCACCAACGCCTGCCTGGGCTTCATGAACGGTATGGAGATCGCAGCCGCCATGATCGAGTCGGGCCTGATCGACCACGCGCTGGTGGTGGACAGCGAGGACTCCCGACCCGTCCAGGAGTCGACGATCGAGCGCTTGTGCTCCAACGACGACGTCACCGCGAACGACCTGATGGAGGAGTTCGCCGCGCTGACCCTGGGCTCGGGTGCCGTGGCCATGGTCCTCGGTCGCGCCGACCAGCACCCCGAGGGCCACCGGCTCGTCGGTGGCGTGAGCCGCGCAGCCACCCAGCACCACCAGCTATGTGTGGGCGACAACGACGTGATGAAGACCGACCTCAAGGGCCTGCTGGAGGCGGGCCTCGACCTGTCGTCCGAACTCTGGCAGGAGGCCGCGGGCGACTTCGGCTGGGACACCGGGATCAGCCGCTACTTCCTGCACCAGATTTCGCAGGTCCACACCGCAGCGATCTGCGAGCGTCTGAACATCGAGCCCGACCGCGCTCCCCGCAGTTTCCCCGAATTCGGCAACATCGGGCCAGCCTCGGTGGCGTTCACGATGGCCGGCAACGCCGATGACCTGAAGGCCGGCGACCGAGTCCTCCTGCTGGGGATCGGCTCCGGGCTCAACGCCAGCTGCCTCGAAATCGTCTGGTGACCGCGCTGGTGGATCTACCCGGTCTCGACCCCGCCTGGTCGCGGATGGTCACGGCTCCCGACGCCGAGGGCCGCCAGCGGGAGTGGCATGTGCTCGACAACGGGGCAGAGCCCACGCACGGCACCCTGCTGTGCATCCACGGCAACCCCACCTGGTCCTACCTGTGGCGCGGCCTGATCGCCGCCGCGCCCGCCGGATGGCGCGTCATCGCGCCCGACCACCTCGGGATGGGATTCTCCGAACGCCCGGACGCCCCCCGCACCGTGGCACAACGAGTCGCCGACCTCGGCTGCCTCACCGAGGCCCTCGGCGTCACAGGTCCGGTCGTCACCGTGGGCCACGACTGGGGAGGGATCCTCTCGCTCGGCTGGGCGTTGGCGCACCGCGACCAACTGCGGGGTGTGGTCGTCGGCAACACGGCGGTCGCACAACCGGAGGGCGACCACGGCCCGCCGCTGATCCGGCTGGCCCACCTGCCGGGCGTGCGCTCGGTCGGTTGCGTCGCCACGCCGCTCTTCGTCCGCGGGACCACGGCCCTGTCCCGACCCTCCCTGCCGCGCGAGATCCGCGACGCGTTGGCGTTGCCCTACGACACCGTCGAGAGTCGCCGGGCGGTCGGCGCCTTCGTCGCCGACATCCCCTTCTCCCCCGGTCACCCGTCCTACCCCGCCGTGTCCGAGCTCGCCGAAGGTGTGCGCACCCTCGACGTGCCCGCCCTGATGTTCTGGGGTCCGCGCGACCCCGTCTTCGGTGAGCGCTACCTCACCGACCTGCTCGAGCGGCTGCCCCATGCGCAGGTCCACCGGTTCGAGGGCGCCTCGCACCTCGTGACCGAGGACGCCCCGGAATACGCCGACCTGGTGGCCGACTGGTTGCGGGAGCTCGATGTTTCCTCTGCTGATCCCGCAACTGCGCCCTCCCCCACGCCACGAAACACCAGCGATGCCCAGCCGTCAGCACTGGAGCCCCTGTGGGCGGAGCTCGATCGCCGCTGCGAGGACTCGAGCCCCGTCGTGTCCCACCAGGGCACCGTCGTCAGTTGGGCCGCGATGTCCCGGCGGGTCGCCGATCTGGCGGCCGGGCTGGCGGATGCGGGGGTACGTCCGGGTGACCGGGTCGGCCTCCTGGTCGAGCCGTCCGCAGACCTGACGTCGATCGTCTACGCCGTGTGGCGCGCGGGCGCGGTCGTCGTGGTCGCCGACAAGGGGCTCGGCTTCGCTGGCATGCGTCGCGCGCTGCGTGGCGCCGGTCTCGATCATCTCGTTGCTGCGGAGGCCGGTCTCGCCGCCGGCCGAGCCATGGGTCTGTCGGGCACCCGCATCGCCGTGGGCTCTCTGTCCCCCACCACGCGACGTCTGCTCGGCGTCGACCACGACCTGGACGAGTTGGCCCGCCGCGGTCGTAGCGCCGCCCAGCCGACGGCGCCGGGGCCCGACGCGGACTGCGCGGTCGTCTTCACCTCCGGCGCAACGGGTCCGGCCAAGGGCGTCGTCTACAAGCACGGCCAGATCCGCGCGCAGGTCGACCTGGTCCGCGCGACGTACGACCTACGACCCGACGACACCTTCGTCGCGGCCTTCGCGCCCTTCTCCCTCCTGGGCCCTGCGCTCGGGCTGGGGTCGTCGGTCCCCGACATCGACGTCACCGCGCCGGACACCCTGACTGCTCCCCTGCTGGCGGACGCTGCAGCGGCCGTGGACGCACGCGTGGTCTTTGCCTCGCCTGCGGCGCTGCGCCGCGTGGTCGCCACCAGCGCCGACCTGACCTCGGGCCAGCGCGAAACCCTGTCCCGGGTGCGGCTGCTGATGTCCGCCGGTGCGCCGGTGCCAGCATCCTTGCTCGATGCACTGGGGAGAGTGCTGCCGAACGCGAGTCTCCACACCCCCTACGGCATGACCGAGGTGCTGCCCGTCACCGACATCTCCTACGCGGAGATCAAGGAGGCCGGAGCGGGCGAAGGCGTGTGCGTCGGTCTGCCACTGCCGGGCGTCGAGGTCGCCGTCGAGCCGCTCGACGGCACGAGCACCGAACTGACCGACCTGCCCGGGGTGACGGGCGAGATCTGCGTCCGTGCTGCCCACGTGAAGGATCGCTACGACTCCCTCTGGGCGACCGAACGTTCCTCGACACGTCACACCGGTTGGCATGCCACCGGCGACGTCGGTCATCTGGATGAGCAGGGCAGGCTGTGGGTCGAGGGGCGCCGCGTGCATGTGATCAGTCGGAGCGACGCCTTCGTGACACCGGTCGCGATCGAGCAGCGCATCGAAGCCCTCGAGTCGGTCGGTTCGGCCGCCGTCGTGGGCGTCGGCCCGGCTGGCGCTCAGGTCCTCGTCGCCGTCATCGTCCCCACGAATGCCGTGCGGAGCCGCCTGGGACGTCGCCACACGATGCGTCTCCGCGTCGCCGACTTCGACCTTGCCGAGGACGTCCGCCGCGTCGCCGGGACCACTGTGGCGGCGGTGCTCAGCGCCGACCGGCTGCCACTCGACATCCGTCACGCATCGAAGATCGACCGGACCGAGGTGGCGCGTCAGGCGGCTGAGGCCCTCGCCGGCCGTGGTGGTGCGTGAAGGTTCTGGTCACGGGAGCCTCCGGGCTGCTGGGTCGCACGACCGCTGAACTGCTCGTCGCTCGGGGTGACGACGTCACGGTCATGCAGCGTCGCGGCGCCGGTCTGAGGTGTCGTGAGGTGCTGGGGGACGTCTCCGATCCTGACGCAGTCACGCGCGCCGTTCGCGGTCAGGACGCCGTCCTGCACCTCGCAGCCAAGGTCGACGTCGTCGGCGCCGGAGTCGACTACGAGCGCGCCAACGTCCAGGGCACCGCGACCGTCGTAGCCGCAGCCCGCACTGCCGGGGTGGGGCGTTTCGTCCAGGTGTCGTCACCGTCGGTGGCCCATGCCGGACGACCATTGTCCGGGGCCGGGGCGGAACCGGCCGACCCGGCGAGCGCCCGCGGTCACTACTCGCGGACCAAGGCGAAGTCCGAACTCCTCGCACTGTCCGCCGATTCTCCCGACCTGGCGGTGCTCGCCGTGCGACCCCACCTGGTGTGGGGCCCCGGGGACACCCAGCTGGTCGCACGGCTAGTGTCGCGCGCGCGCTCGGGGCGTCTGCCGCTGCTGGGTGACGGTGCCGCCCTGATCGACACGACGTACATCGACGATGCAGCATCTGCCCTGGTGGCCGCCGTCGACGCGTGCGGACCGGAGGCCCACGGCGAGGCACTCGTGATCAGCAGCGGAGATCCGCGTCCGGTGGCCGAGATCCTTGAGCGGGTGTGCCGCGCGGCCGGCGTCCCTGCGCCGCGCCGGCATGTCCCCGTCCTCCTTGCTCTCGCAGCCGGAACGACCATCGACCTGATCTGGGCAGTCACCCGACGCACCGACACTCCGCCGCTCACGCGCTTCCTGGCGGAGCAGTTGTCGACGGCGCACTGGTTCGACCAACGCCATACCCGCGCGGTGCTGCGGTGGGCGCCCGAGATCGGGATCGACGCCGGATTCGAACGGCTTGCTGCGTGGTACGCCGCAGGCAGCCCCGCCCCGACCCGGTGAGGGCTTCGGTCCTGCGCCCTACGGTGCCGCAGGCTGGAGTTCGGCGGGGACCTGGGACGAGATCACCGACGCGTGCCAGCGTGACTCGCGCCAGCCCTGCGCGGTCGACTTCCAGATGATCGTGGCGACGCACTGGAAGCGCGCCGTGTGGGGACCGATGGTGAGTGTCTGCTCGAACTCCAGTACCCCGTACCCCAGGTCACCGGCCTCCAACGCCCGGTAGTCGAGAACGATCGAGTCGGTGTCTGCGCCCATCTCGACCAGTGTCGCGAACAACTCCCGGAACCACTGCTCCCAGCCGGCGCGATCGCGAATGGGGCGTGCTGCTCCGGAGGGATCGACGTCCACGATGCCGAAATCGTCGTCACACAGGTCGGCGAGGGTGTCGAAGTCGCGGTCCCTGACGCAGCGCAGCAGGGTCAGGGTCTCCTCGTAGAAGGGTTGGTCGCGAAATTCCGCGGGAGGGTCGTCCAGGAAGGACGAGGGGGAAGTGGTGGATCGGGACTCTTGGCTCATGGTCACCCTTGCTGTGGAAGTTCCCCGGTCCCGGTGACATCTTGGACAACGGGACCAGGGAACAGATGTGGGTGGTTCAGACCAGCGGAGCCAGGTGCTCCGGCTCCTCGACGGCCGGGACCTCGCCAGGCTCGACGTATCCCTCGTCACGCGACTTGGCGAGAGCGATGGCCAGGACCAACAGTCCGAAGAGCGGCTTGGCCAGGACATCGGCGACCGAGTAACCCACCTGGCGGGCGACCTCGGCGGTCACGGGGTCGTCGATGATCGCAGGCAGGATGAAGGCCACCGGGTACACCGTCCAGGTGCCCACCAGGATCCAGCGCAGGCCACCGAGCAACCGGACGACGCCAGGAGCCTGCCGGCCCAAGGACCTGCCCAGCTCGACGAAGAGGACGTAGAGGATGTAGAGGAACGGCAGCGTCCCCACGATTCCCCAGACGATCTTCGCTGTGCTGTCTGCGGCCGCGAGCTCTCCGGGGTAGCCGGCGATGATCATCGCCAGTGCCGCAACCGTCAATCGGACGAGCAGGCTACGGGTCTTGCCTCGGTCGAGCCTGAGGACCACGACCAGCTCGGCCAGCAGCAGGGGAACCGTCAACAACCAGTCGACGTAGCGGTAGGCCTCGTTGAACGGGACCCCCATCTGGACGTACTGACCGCCGGTGTAGGTGAACGCATCAACCCAGGAGTTGAAGATGCGCACGTAGTGGTAGAGCGCGATCCCGACCACGATGGTGGACAGGGTGAGGGCTATCCGGTGACGGGGCGCGACTCGACCCCGGATGAGCAGGAAGAACAGCAGGGACGCCCCCATGGAGGCGATGACGAACGAGAACGAGTTGTAAACCAAGTCGTACTGACCAGTACTGAGCGTGAGATCCACGGGGGCTCCTTTGAAGGCGTGGTTGCCGCGAAGAGCGGCTGACCTCGAAGTTAGCACCTCTTAGTCTGAATTAGTAGGCGTTAGCATTCAATTACTCCTGACGCTACGATTGCGTGCATGGTCACGCCCTCTCCGGTCGAGCTTCACGCCGCGGCGGCGGAGTTGGGAGTGCATTACCAAACGGCCTATCGCTGGGTCCGTACCGGCCGACTGCCGGCTGCGATGGTGGCGGGCAGGTACCAGGTGGAGCGCTCCGACCTGGAACAGTTCGCGCGCAACCGCGCCGCACCCTCACCCGCGCCTGCGCCCAGTCACCGCCGACTGACGAGCCAGGCCGAGCGGATGCACGACGCTCTGAGCACCGGCGACGACACCACGGCACGCCAGATCGCCCGCACGCTCGATGAGGAGGGCACCACCGTCGCCGACCTGATCATGCACGTCCTGAGCCCGCCTCTTCTGCGTATCGGTCAGTCATGGCATGACGGCGAGATCTCGATCTGGGTCGAGCATCGCGCTACTGCGATCGTGGAGCGGATCCTGGGAGAGTTGACGCCCACCCCGCGAGGGCGTCGCCGTGGGACCGCCATGGTGGCGGCCGTCTCGGGCGATCTGCATGCTCTCCCCACGGCGATGGCGGCCGCGACCCTGCGGGCGGACAACTGGCACGTGGAGCATCTCGGTGCCAACATGCCGCCCGAGGAACTGGTGGACTTCTGCGCTTCTCACGTCGTGTCAGTCGCCATCCTGTCGGTCACCAACAGCACCGTGGCCGACGACGCAGAAGACCTGGCCACGACGCTTCGTCGCGCCGGCATCCCGGTCGTCATCGGCGGCGCCGGACGAAGCCTCGACGATCTCGTGGCCGAGGCCCGCCGGGCTGCCCGACCATGATCCGCGTGCAGAGCATCGTCCTACCGTCGGACCTCCGCGTTCGACCGAGCGAAGTCTCGTCATTGCCTTGCCACCGGCTTGCTGGTAGGACGAGAGTGATGATCTGACCATCAGGCTTGGCTGAGGAGGACAGGGTGTCTGCACGATCGGTCTCCTGGGACAACGGACCCGCGATCCCCGGCACGGTCTTTCGGCACCTCATCACCGGCGAGGACACGGACGAGCGTTTCTCTGCACAGTCAGCCGTGCTCGCGCCACGAGAACTGGTGATACCGCACAGCCATCAGCACGAAGACGAGTTCACCTTCGTGCACCGGGGGCGAATCGGCGGTTTGGTCGGCGAGGACGAGATCGAGGTCGAAGAAGGCGGTTTCCTCTTCAAACCACGCGGCATCGTGCATGCGCTGTGGAACCCTACGGACCACCCCGTCGTGGTGGTCGAGTTCATCAGCCCAGCCGGCTTCGAGCACTTCTTCGAGGAAATGGGCGCCCTCACGCGTGCCGACCCGGAAGCCATGCAGGAGATCGCGCGCCGATACGGCCAGCAGCCCTACCCGGACCTGATCAGCGGACTGGCGGCCCGACACGGTGTCCATCTGTAGGAATCGGGCTCCCTCCATCACCCGGACAGCCTCTAGCCAGCACGCAGACATCCGGCCATGATGTGACCCCCGTCACCGAGGAGACCCCATGACCTACGAGATGCCCGCCGATGTCGCGACTGCCCGCGCGGACTACGAGGCCCGCATCCTCGACCTGCACATGCCAGCGATGGTGCGTCAGGCTGCGCAGACCTACGGCGACGAGCCGGCCTTCTCGGACAAGTTCGACGTGCCCGAGGGAGAGACCTGGTCGACGCTGTCCTGGGCCGAGACGTGGGAGCAGACCCGACGCGTCGCTGCGGCACTGATCTCGCTGGGCGTGGAGAAGGGCGACCCGGTCGCCCTGATGATGACCAACCGGACGCAGCACACGCTGGCCGACTACGGAACGATGGCGGCCGCTGCCGTGCCACTGTCGATCTACAACACCCTGTCCCAGGAACAGGTGGCGTTCATCGCCGACGAATCCCGTCCGGTCGTCGTGTTCCTGGAGGACCACGACCGCTACCAGCGCTGGCAGGGCGCACTGGCCCAGGTCGACTCGATCCGACACGTGGTGATGCTCAGCGACGCTGACAGGGTCGATGACGAGCGCGTCATGACGTGGGCCGACTTCATCTCCCGTGGCGGCGACACCAGCGCAGTCGCCGGGCGGATGGACCAGATCACGCCCGACCTGCCAGCCACCTACGTCTACACCTCCGGGACCACGGGCAATCCGAAGGGCGTGGTGCTCACCCACCACAACGTCATGTACGAAGCGGTGTCCACCCTCGACGCCGCCGGGCTGCGCGCGAAGCAGCGCACGGTGAGCTATCTCCCGCTCGCCCACGTCGCCGAGCGCATCCTGTCGACCTACGGCCCTCCGTTCCTGGGCAACCACGTCCATGCCATCCCCGACCCGGCCGGGCTCCTGGGTGCACTCGGCGAGGTGCACCCCACCGCCTTCTTCGGGGTTCCGCGGGTGTGGGAAAAGATCAAGACCGGAATCTCGGCCAAGCTGGCCGACGACCCCGATCCTGAGAACCAGAAGATGGTCACCGACGCGATGGCCGCCGGCCTGGCGTGGACCCGGGCCCACGAGTTCGGCAACGAGATGACCCCCGAGATCGAGGCGGCCTTCGCCCAGGCGGACGAGGCGATCCTCGGCTTCCTGCGACTGCTGCTGGGCCTGGACCAGGTCACCTGGGCTGCGAGCGCCGCGGCACCGATGCCGCTCGACGTCGCCCTGTTCATGGGTGGCCTGGGGATCAAGGTCTACGACGTCTACGGCATGACCGAGACCGCTGGCGCCTTCACGGCCAACGGCCCGGACGGGTTTCGCCTCGGCACGGTCGGGCGCGCCAATCCCGGCATCGAGGTGCGGCTCGGCGAGGACGGCGAGATCCTGTGCCGCGGACCGGTGAACACCCCCGGCTACCACCTTCAGGAGCAGGCCACCCGCAACCTGATCGACGAGGACGGCTGGATCCGTACCGGCGACATCGGCACCGTCGACGAGGACGGCTTCTACGCCATCGTCGACCGTAAGAAGGAACTCATCATCACCTCCTCGGGCAAGAACATCGCGCCCTCCAACATCGAGAACTACCTGAAGGAATCGCCTCTCGTGGGTCACGCGATGGCACTGGGCGACAACCGTTCCTACGTCGTGGCGATCCTCACCCTCGACGGGGAGATCGCGCCCATCGTCGCCGCCAAGATGGGCCTCGAGTTCACCGACCTGGCCGACCTGTCGACCAAGCCGGAGATCCGGGCGATGGCCCAGGCCGCGGTGGACCGTGCCAACGAACGGCTCTCGCGCCCCGAGCAGGTCAAGGCGTGGGAACTGCTGCCGCAGGAGTGGACGGCCGAGTCGGAGGAACTCACCCCGACGCTGAAACTGAAGCGCCGGGTCGTCAACTCCAAGTATGCCGACGTGGTGGAGGCCCTCTACGGTTCTGAGGTGTGACCTCTTTCGACCTCCAGGCGCACCGCGGCGGCGCCGGGCTCTGGCCCGAGAACACTCTCGAAGCCTTTGGCCGGGCGCTCGCGCTGGGCGTCTCCACGCTCGAGCTCGACGTCCACCTCACCGCCCAGGACGACGTCGTCGTGGCGCACGACCCGATGCTGGCCGACGCGCGACGCATCCGACAGCTCACCCGCGCAGAACTGCCGCCGTCGATGCCACTGCTGCGACAGGTGGCTGCGCTGCTGCAGGATCGGCATGCCGATCCGGTCCGGATCAACCTGGAGATCAAGTACGACGCTCTCGACGCGGCCCGGCTCACCACCCGCGGGGCATTCGTCTCCCGGGTGATCCAGGCCGTACGCATCGACGGGCTGGTGGGCCGCTCCAGCATCCAGTGCTTCGACTGGGGGGTGCTCGCGCGGGTGGGTGAGTCCGAGCCGCAACTGGGTCGCAACCTGCTGGTGTCGCCCCGCTATCTCAAGGCCACCGCCGATGCTCCGTCGCCCTGGTTCGACGGTCTGGCAGTCGACCGCGACTTCGTCGACACCGCGGCCGCCGAGGGCTTCACCGCGATCTCCCCGATCCACGGCTCCCCCTACCTCAGCGGTGTCGAGGACCCGGACTACCAGCCGTTCGCCAGCAAGGAACTCATCATTCGGGCCCACGCAGCAGGGCTGTCCGTGATCCCCTACGTCGTCGACGACGAGGCGACGATGCGTCACCTGGTGCGGGTCGGCGCCGACGGGATCATCACCAACCGTCCCGACCGACTGCGTACGGTCCTCGCCGCCGCGGGCCGCAGCGTGCCGCCGACCTTCGCCACCTGATGCTCGCGCGATGTCGATTCCCGCGACGGGAGTCAGGGCGTCAGCGGAACCCGAGCTTCTCGCACCGCGCCTTCGTGGTGCCGTCGCAGAGCTCGTCAAGGGTGATCACTCCTTGGCCGACGAGCACGCTGGTGAGGGAATCGAGGGTGACGTCCTGGGAGTCGTAGAGCCATGAGCGCACCCCCGCCACGTCCTCACCACCGGCGATGTCTTCGGTGGTCAGCAGGGACAGGGCGAGGTCTGCGGCCTGCTCACTCATCTCCGCGGTGGGCACGTAGGTCATCGAGTCGCTCGCTCCGAGCACCAGGTCACGTGCCGCCTCGAGGTCGGGGACGACGGGCGCCAACTTGTCACTGCCCGTGGCCGCGTCCCGGAGTCCGATGTGGTGTGCTGCACCCGGGAACGGAGTGCCTACCGAGATCACCGGCGTCTTGCCGGTGGTGATCGACTCGATGTCGGTGGGGTCCACCGGAGCCACCACCAGCACATCAGCGGCCTCTGCCTGTGCCTCCCGCGCCTGGCTCTTCT
The DNA here is from genome assembly GCA_038242265.1 of Propionibacteriales bacterium. Classification (GTDB taxonomy): domain Bacteria; phylum Actinomycetota; class Actinomycetes; order Propionibacteriales; family Nocardioidaceae; genus Nocardioides. The sequence continues at coordinate 95,683 of JBBSSH010000011.1, read as the reverse complement.
GCTGGGCGGCGTCGTCCTCTGCGTCATAGACGCTCACCACACACTCGTCGCACACTGCCTTCACGCGCGCCGTGAACACTTCGACGTCGAGGGCTTGCGCCGACGCCGCCGAATCTTCGGAGATGAGCAGTGCCACGGTCGGCTTGGCGGCGAGACACCCCGAGAGCATCGGTACGAGCAGGGCAAGGGCCAGACCCTGGCTGAGGACCAGAGGAAGACGGGCAGCATGGACGTGGCGCATTCCGAGGAGGTTAGCCCCTCCCGCTGGAAGATCGTGCGCGCCGAGACACCGAGTCGATCGCCACCGCGACCAGGAGCACCCCACCGGTGACCATGTAACGCACGGAGGAGTCCACGCCGACGAGGTTCAGTCCGGTCTGGATCGCCTGCAGCACGATGATCCCCAGCATGGCGGAATAGGCCGATCCACGGCCGCCGAAGAGGGAGGTCCCTCCGATCACGGCAGCCGCAATCGCCGTCAGATTGGTGTCGGTCGTGCCGCTGGCCTGGGAGACGCTCGTCTGGAGGCCCGCTGCCAGCAGCCCACCGATCGCTGCGAGGGTCGAGCAGAGCACGAAGACCGAGAGGTAGATGCCGCTGACCTTGATGCCTGAGCGACGCGCCGCCTCCTCGTTGCCGCCGACAGCGAAGACGTGCCGACCCCAGCGGGTCCGGCGCAGGGCGATGTCCATCACGACCACCAGGGCCACGAAGAAGACCCACAGATAGGTCCAGCCCCGGTCGATGTTGACGTAGTAGGTCAACAGTCCCAGGCCCAGGAGCAGCACGGCGGCCTTCGCCACGAGCATCGCCACGGGCGGATTGCTCAGTCCGGCCGCGGACCGCTGACGGTTCGACCACAGTTGACTCAGGGCGTAGACGGCCACGACCGCCACCACGAGGACGTACGACGTGGTCGCACCGACGAACTTGAAGCGTGCGAAGTCCACGAGGAACGAATCCGAGGGCAGGTTGACGGTGCCGTTCTTGCCCAGCACATAGAGGAGCGCACCCTGGAAGCCGAGGAGGCCGGCCAGGGAGAACACGAACGACGGCACACCGAGGTGGGTGTAGAGGAGCGCATAGAACGCGCCGATCAGGACACCGATCCCGATCGCCGCCGCAATGGCCACGATTTCTGACTGACCCTGGTGCACCAGGAGCATGGCCGAGCTGGCGGCCGCGAACCCGCTGACGGCACCCACCGAGAGGTCGATCTCCCCCAGCAGCAGGACGAGCACGATGCCCAGGGCGATCACGCCGACCGGCGCGGCGAACTGGGTGATCGAGACGATCGAGCGCGAGGACAGGAACCGAGGCTCAGCGGCGTAGAAGCCGATGCTGATCATGACCAGCCCCAGTACGACCGGCAGGCTGCCCAGGTCACCAGCCTTCACGCGGTTGAGGAACAGGCGCAGCGCGCCAACGAGCCCGCTGCTGGCGATCAGACGCTCGTCGGCCAGGTCTGTTGCCACGGAACCAGCTCCCGAACCGGCCGAACCCTCGTGCTCACTCATGCGGCGTTCCCTTCGGGGAGCGGTCGGCGCGTGCCGACACGACATTGTCGGAGGCGCCGGTGATGGCCGCGACCAGGTCTTCGGTGGTGGCGTCCGCGGCGCGGAACTCGGCAGCATTGCGACCCAGACGCAGGACCACGATGCGATCGGCCACGGCCTGGACGTCGGCCATGTTGTGGCTGACCAGGATCACGCCCAACCCGTTCTCACGCAGTCGTTCGATCAGGTTGAGCACCTCGGCCGTCTGGGCCACGCCCAGCGCAGCGGTCGGCTCGTCGAGCATGACCACCTGGGGACTGCCCACCAGACTGCGGGCGATGGCCACGGTCTGTCGCTGCCCACCGGACAGCGAGGCGATCGGGATCCGCACCGACGGGATCTTGGCCGACAAGGTCTTGAGCAGCCGCCAGGACTCCTGCTCCATGGCGACCTCGTCGATGAGCAGGTTCTTGGTCTTCTCCTGGCCGAGGAAGAGATTGGCGACGACATCCAGGTTGTCGCAGAGCGCCAGGTCCTGGAAGACCGTGGCAATCCCGAGGGACTGTGCGTGCGCAGGACCGGTCACCCTGATCGCTCGGCCGTCGAAGATGATCTCGCCCTCGTCGGCCGCATAGACCCCCGAGATCACCTTCACCAGGGTGGACTTGCCGGCGCCGTTGTCGCCCACCAGTGCCACCACCTCGCCGGGCCGCACGTCCAGGCTCACATCGCTGAGAGCCTGGACGGCGCCGAAACGCTTGCTGATGCCGGTCAGGGAAAGGACTGGCTCGGACATCAGGAGATGCCAGCCGCCTCGCACGCCTTGGCGTACTCACCGGTGCAGATGTCGTCGGCGGTGTAGAAGCCGTCGGCAATGACGGTGTCGGCGACATTGTCCTGGGTGACGATGATCGGGTCGAAGATGAAGGATGCGACGCCTTCGTAGTCGCTGGTGTCACCGACGTCGTCACCGTTGACCAGCGCCACCGCGACCTCTGCCGCCTTGTCGGCCTCCACCGGGATCGGCTTGTAGATCGTCATCGCCTGCTCGCCGGCGAGGATGCGCTGGATGGCGGCGACCTCGGCGTCCTGGCCGGTGATCGGCGGGAGTGCGTCTGCCTTGACACCGCCGCCGGTCAGGGCAGCGACCACGCCGCCGGCCTGGCCGTCGTTGGCGGCGTAGACGCCGTTGATCTTGTTGGCGTCGTACTTGCTGAGCATGTCGGTCACGAACGTCTGGGCGTTCTCCGGGCTCCAGTCGGGGTTGTCGTATTCCTGCAGGATCTTCACACCCGACCCGTCGAGGACGCTGTGCGCGCCCTTCTTGAACTGCGCGGCGTTGGGGTCCGACGGCGCTCCGTTGAGCATCAGGATGTTGCCCTCGTCACCCATGGCGTCCACCAGCGCCTGGGCCTGCATCTTGCCGACCGTCTCGTTGTCGAAGGACATGTAGTAGTCGGCGTTGGTGATCAGGCGGTCGTAGGCGATGACCTTGGCCCCGGAGTCCTGCGCGGAAGTGACCATGCCACCTGCGCCGGCACCGTTGACCGGGTCGAGCACGACGACCTTGGCGCCCTCGGAGATCGCTGCGTCGACCTGCTGGGTCTGCTTGGTCTCGTCCTGGTCGGCGTTGTAGTAGACGACCTTGCAGTCGGAGCAGAGCTCCTTGACCTTCGCCTCGAACAACGGGCGGTCGAAGGTCTCGTAGCGGGTGGTCTTTGATTCCGGCAGCAGCAGCGCGATGGTCCTGCTGGCGGATCCGGCTCCGTCGCCACCGGTCTGGGCCTCGTTCGCGCCGCAGGCGGTCAGGCTCAGCGCGCCGATCAAGAGAGCGGCGCCGAGACCGGCGACGCGAGACGTACGTGACATGTGGGTCTCCTGAGTGTGATGGCCCGACGTGAGCCAGTGATTTCCCTCTGAGTGTGATCACGGCGCCCGTTGTCGTCAAGAGTCGAACACAAAGTCGTCCAGAATGTGATCTAACCCGATCTAGCGCGTAGGTCTTGACGACAACGGGGTGAGTGGCTCACAGTTTCGCCATGTCCGCAGGAGGATCCCCCGGCTCGACCGCGTCACTGCGGTCGGCCAACCAGCAACGCGTGGTCGCAGTGCTGCGCCAGGGCGGGCAGGTGACCCAGGCCGACCTCGCCCGCAAGACCGGGCTGGCGCCGGCCACCGTGTCCAGCATCGTGCGCGAACTGTCCTCCGCTGACCTGGTGAGCACCGAGCCCGGCAGCGGACGGCGCGGCACCACCGTGGCCCTGTCGCGCAGCGCAGGTCTCGTCGCAGGTCTCGACTTCGGCCACAGTCACGTGGCCGTGGCAGTCGGCGACCTCACCGGTGAGATCCTGTCCGAGCGCCGCATCGCGGTCGGTGCCGCACACCCCAGCGACGAAGGCCTCGACGCCGCCGCCCTCCTCCTCACCGACGTCCTGAGCGAACTCGGCGAGGACCAGTCAGTCATCCGGACGATCGAGTTGGGCCTGCCCGCCCCCGTCACCGACGGGATCGTGCGTTCCTCGGCCATCCTTCCCGGCTGGGTCGGCGTCAACGCCCAGCACGCCGCGCAGGAGCGCTTCGAGTGCACCGCCCATGCAGAGAACGACGCCAACCTCGGCGCGTTGGCCGAGCACCGCCGCGGCGTGGCCCGCGGCAGTGACAGCACGGTGTTCGTCAAGGTGTCCTCCGGCGTCGGTGCAGGAATCGTCCTGCACGACCGGCTCTTCCACGGCAGCAGTGGGACTGCCGGCGAGATCGGCCACCTGACGCTCGACGAGAACGGGCCGGTCTGCCGCTGTGGGAGCCGTGGCTGCCTGGAGGCCTACGCCTCCACCGGCGCGGTCCAGGCAATGATGCACCAGCAGTTGCCCGGCGCCAGTGTGGGCGAGATCGTGAGCGCCGCACAGCAGGGCAATGCCTCGGCGTTGCGCGCGCTCGAGGACGCCGGCCGCCATCTCGGCTGGGCCCTGGCCAGTGTGGTGAACCTGCTCAATCCTGCGCTCGTGGTCGTGGGCGGGGAGATGGCACGGGCCGGCGACCTGCTGCTCGACTCGGCCCGGATCGGGCTACGGCGCCACGCACTGGACGCAGTCGCGGCCACGCCCGTACTCGCCTCAGAACTCGGGGAGCGCGCCTCCCTGGTCGGCGCAGTCCTGCTGGCCGCAGAGCAGACCGAGCTGATCTGCGACTAGGGCTCCTCCACCACCAGTTCGACCTCGAAGCCTTCGGAGTTCTCGACGTAGAGCGCCACACAGTCCGGGCCGCCGGCGTGGGGGTATCGGTCGGCGAAGAGCTCGTGCCAGCCGTGTTCGGTGGAGGACGCGCGCAGACGGTCGAGCAACTCGCGGGACTCCACGGTGAAGGCCAGATGGTTGACGCCAGGGCGTAGTCGATCGTGAGGTGCATCGATCTGGTCGAGCGAGCATTCGAGGAAGAGATAGGTGCCGTCATCCGCCACCCAGGCGGCGCCCTCGTCCTCGACCTCCCAACCGATCTCACCCAGCAACCACCCCCACTCCGCCAGGGCGATGCCCAAGTCCTGCACCCAGAGGTCGATGTGGTGAACGGCGCGACTCATGTGGGCACCCTAGCCCTGGTGTGCAGAGCTCCGTAGCGGTGCTGCGGACCACACTCGATACCGGTCACAGCCGCTTGATTGCGTGGGACGATGGGCCCATGCAGCACGTCCTCCAGGTGCTGGCCGACGAGCCGCTCCTTCTTCTTGCAGTCCTCCTCGCACTCGGTGCCGCCATCGGCCACGTCAAGGTCAAGGAAGTGCACCTCGGCCCCGCTGCGGTCTTGTTCGCCGCGTTGGGCGTCTCCGCCTGGGCGACGTCCTTCGACGTCGAACTCGAGATCCCCGAAGTCATCGGCATCTTCGGGCTGATCCTCTTCACCTACACCGTGGGCGTCGTCTCGGGCACCCACTTCTTCTCCTCGCTGCGTAGCGGGTGGCCGACGATGCTTGTCGTCGCGGCGGGCCTCTCCCTGGTCGGTGCCCTCGCGGTGGCGCTGGGTCGCGCGCTCGACATTGCCCCGGGCACCGTCGCCGGTGCCTATGCCGGGGCCCTCACGAACACACCCGCACTGGCGGCGGCCTCCGCCCGGGCCAGTGACCCCGCGCTGCCGACGGTCGGCTACTCGATCACCTACCTCGGTGGCGTCATCGTGATGATGGTCGTGGCGGCGTGGGCGCTGCGCCGACCCGGCGCCGAAGCCCGCCGCGAGGAGATCAGGCACCTCACCGTGCGGGTCGAGGTCGACGAGCCGCTCACCGTGGCCACGCTGACGCTCGAGCAACTGCTCCAGATCAGCGTCTCCCGGCTCAAACGGGAGGACCAGCCGGGCCCGACGATCGTGCCGGCGCCCAGCGAACCCATCCTCTGCGGCGACCTGCTCACCCTCGTCGGCCCACCCGACCTGCTCGACGCCGTTGCCGTGCGGCTGGGGCACAACTCCTCGCACGACATCGTCGACGACCGGCGTGACCTGGACTTCCGCCGGATCACGCTGTCATCGAAGCCGCTCGTGGGACGCACCATCGCCGAGCTCGAACTCGATTCGAAGTTCGGGGCCACCGTGAGCCGGGTACGCCGAGGGGACCTCGACCTCGTCGCGCACAGCACCTTCGTGCTCGCCATGGGCGATCGTGTCCGGGTCATCAGCCCGAAGGAGCGGATGGCGGAGATCAGCACCTACCTCGGCGACAGCGACCGGGGGATGTCCGACATCAACGTCGGCGGTCTGGCCCTCGGGCTCGCTGCCGGGTTGGCGCTCGGGCTCGTCCACCTGCCCACCCCCGGCGGTGGCCTGACCATCGGCCCCGCCATGGGCACCCTCGTGGTCGGTCTCATCTTCGGACGCCTCGGCCGGGTCGGGCCGGTGATCACCTCGATGTCGCACGGGGCTGCGCAGTCGCTCTCGGCACTGGGCATGGTGACCTTCCTCGCCTACGCCGGCGTGCGCGCCGGCGGCACCATCACCGAAGCGCTGACCTCCGACTCCGGCTGGCGGGTGGCGGTGCTGGGTCTCGTCCTCACGTGCGCTGCCGCCGCTGTGCTGGTGGGCGGCATGCACGTCCTGCGCCGGATGCCGTGGCTCGAGACCGCAGGTGCACTGGGCGGGGCCCAGACCCAGCCCGCGATTCTCGCCTTCGTCAACGAACGCACCGGGCACGACACGCGCGTAGGGGTGGCCTATGCCCTGGTCTATCCGGTCGCGATGATCACCAAGATCGTCATCGCACAGGTGCTCGCCGGGCTCGGCTGATCCCACTCCGGCGCTGCCCGGGTCGGGGTGTGCGAGAGTGCAGACATGTGGACTCCGAGAGCACTGAAGGCGGCTGTTCTGAGCGCAGCCGTAGTGATGACCATGAGCTTCGCTGCGCCTGCGCAGGCGGGGATCTCGACCATCACCGACAACGCTGGAGACGCAGGCGGCCCTGCGCGTCTCGACATCGTCGCGGTGAAGGTGAACAACGCCGAGGGTCGCATCGTGACGCGCGTACGGTTCGCCGAACGTGTCGCCGGCAGCGTGATCGTGAGTGTCGACCCGCGAGATGCCAAGGGCGTACGCCTGGTCGCCATCCGCAAGAAGGACGGCACCCGGCGGTCGTACCTGCTTCCGGGGGCTTTCACGAACCGGGACGACCCCGGGTCCGCCGTGACGTGTCGAGGCAAAGACATGAAGGTGCGCTGGCGTGCCAAGGCAGTGCGGCTGGTGCTGCCTTCGGCATGCCTGCACGAGGGCGAGTACGGCGCCATCCGGTTCGCGGTGCTCACCGAGAACGGGTCAGACTCCGACTACGCCCCGCACACCGGCGCGTCGCGCTGGCTCCCGCGCGGCTGAGCGAGCCTCCGGTATAACCCCACCCTCACCCCCACCCCCACCGAAGCGGCTGGGAGATGGGGGGTCGCAAGGTTGGGGGTCGATCCCTCAGGCGACCGAACCGCATTCGCGACAGGCTCTCCTCATGTCCTCGCTGACCGCGGCGGACAGCCACCGTCACCACATTCTTCGAGGGGAACTCCATGTCATTCCACACTCTGCGCAGCTCCGCGCTGGCCCTGTTCGTGGGCATCCTGAGCATCGTCCTGATCTCCGCCGGCTCGGCCACTGCGGCCCGACTCATCACCGGCAAGGACATCAAGAACGGCTCCGTCACCGGTCAGGACATCAAGAACAAGAGCATCGGCGCTGTTGATCTGAGCGCCGGCGCGAAGAAGTCCCTGACCGGTCCTGCTGGACCTGCCGGTCCTGCCGGTGCGGCTGGCGGGCCCGCCGGACCCGTCGGACCTGCCGGAGCAACCGGACCTGCTGGACCTGGTGGACCCGCCGGTGCTGCCGGGGCTGCCGGGCCTGCCGGGCCTGCCGGGCCTGCAGTGCTGACCAACGTCTACTCGGGCACGCTGACCCAGGAGGGACTGATCGCGGATGCTCCGGAGGTCCTGATCGACAAGATCCTCCCCTCGAGCAAGCCCTACCTGTTCACCGCCAAGCTCGACCTGTTCGCGTCAGCGGCCGGTACGCACTCCTGCACGCTCCGCTCCGGCCCGGATGTCATCGACCGGGTCCAGATCACCACCGCTGCGCCGAACCTGCGCAACCTGGTCGTGCTGACGGGCGTGACGCCCTCGTCCGGGCTGGCCCGACTGTCCTGCACGGTCGCCAACGGCAACGGGTTCGCCGAGCAGGTCAAACTGATCGCGATCCCGGTCGCCAGCATCGGCTGATCACCCGCACCCTCGTCTCGACGGGGACGGACCTTCGGGTCCGTCCCCGTCGAGTCACGTCCATGTCGAGTCACGTCCCAACGCTGGGCGTCAGACGGTGTGGCTCACTCCCACTCGATGGTGCCCGGGGGTTTGGAGGTGATATCGACGGTGACGCGGTTGATCTCGGCCACCTCGTTGGTGATCCGGGTGGAGATGCGCTCCATCACGTCGTAGGGCAGCCGGGCCCAGTCGGCGGTCATCGCATCCTCGGAGGTCACCGGTCGCAACACCACGGGATGGCCGTACGTACGACCGTCACCCTGGACGCCCACCGAGCGGACGTCGGCCAGCAGCACCACCGGCATCTGCCAGATCTCACGATCCAGGCCGGCGAGGGTCAGTTCCTCACGTGCGATCAGGTCGGCACGGCGCAGGATGTCGAGGCGCTCGTGGGTGACCTCACCGATGATGCGGATGCCGAGACCGGGTCCGGGGAAGGGCTGGCGCCACACCATGCTGGACGGCAGACCGAGCTGCTCACCGACGGCGCGCACCTCATCCTTGAAGAGCGCGCGCAGGGGCTCGACCAACTCGAAGTCGAGATCGTCCGGGAGCCCGCCCACGTTGTGGTGTGACTTGATGGTGGAGGTGCCGGCTCCCCCACCGGACTCCACCACGTCGGGGTAGAGCGTGCCCTGTACGAGATAGCCGGTGCCGTGAGCATCACCGAAGACCCGCACCTCGGCTGCCTCGAAGGTCCGGATGAACTCCCGGCCGATGATCTTGCGCTTCTCCTCCGGCTCCGTCACGCCAGCGAGGGCGCCCACGAACTGGTCCGCGGCGTCGACGACGTCGAGCGCGGAGAAGACCTCCTCGAAGTCTCGCCTCACCTGGGCGGTCTCACCGGCGCGCATCATGCCGTGGTCGACATAGACACACGTGAGGCGATCACCGATCGCGCGCTGCACGATGGCAGCAGCGACGGCGGAGTCGACGCCACCGGAGAGCGCACAGATCGCGCGGCCCGCGCCGATCTGCGCGCGGATCTTGTCGACCTGCTCCTCGACGATGTTGACCATCGTCCAGGTCTGGCGACAGCCGGCGATGTCGTGGAGGAAGTGCTCCAGCACCACCTGACCATGCTCGGAGTGCATCACCTCGGGGTGCCACTGGACACCTGCGAAGCGGCGGGTGAGGTCCTCGAAGGCGGCGACGGGAGTGTCGTCGGTGGAGGCCAGGACGGTGAAGCCCTCGGGGGCGCGGGCCACGGAGTCGCCGTGCGACATCCAGACCTTGTGCTCGGCCGGGACACCGGCCAGGAGGGTGCCCGGCTCGCAGACGCGGACGGGCGTACGGCCGTACTCGCGCGCACCCGTGTGGGCCACCTCGCCGCCGAGGCCACGAGCCATCAACTGGAAGCCGTAACACATCCCGAAGACAGGGACGCCGGCCTCGAAGATCGCCGGGTCGAGCCCGGGGGCGCCGTCGTCGTAGACGCTGGACGGCCCACCGCTGAGGATGATCGCCGTGGGACCCATCGCGAGCATCTCACTGACCGGGAGCGTGTGCGCCACGACCTCGGAATAGACCCGGGCCTCGCGCACCCGTCGGGCGATCAACTGGGCGTACTGCGCACCGAAATCGACGACGAGGACCAGATCGTGCTCTGCGGCGTGGGTCACGGGGAAAGTCTATCGACGCCGACCGGTGGGCTCAGCTGACCCCGACGATCGGCAACCGCAACGCACCCGGGGCCGCCTCGGGGACGACCGGATTCTTCGGCTCCACCGGGACGAGCTGGCGATACCTCGCACCCAGTTCGGGTCGCGGATCGTCCTGACCCTTGTTCGGCCAGAACGCCATCGCCCGCTCCGCCTGGGCAGTGATCGTGAGGGAGGGGTTCACGCCCAGGTTGGCCGAGATGGTCGAGCCGTCCACGACATGCAGACCCGGATGCCCGTAGAGGCGCTGCCACGGGTCCACCACACCGGTCTCAGGAGAGTCCCCGATGGTGCAGCCACCGATGAAGTGCGCGGTGAGGGGACGGTTGAAAGGCTCCCCCACATTGCCGCCCGGGATGCCACCGACGACGTCGGCCATCCGGCGTACGGCCTCGTAGGCGATCGGGATGTGGGTCGGGTTGGGCTCACCATGACCCTGCTCACTGGTCATCCGCCAACCGAAACGACCCTTGACGCCCTTGGTGGTGATCGAGTTGTCCACCGACTGCATCACCAGCGCGATGACGCTGCGCTCCGACCAGTGCCGCAGGTCGTAGAGGTCGCGCAGGTCGCTGCGGTGCACCCACAACTCACGCAGCCAGGTACGCACCCGTGACTCCCCCGGGACCGGGTCGCTGAGGACGGTCTGGAGGAGCGCCATCGCGTTGGACCCCTTGCCGTAGCGGCAGGGCTCGATGTGGGTGACCTCGTCGGGGTGCCACGACGAGGTGATGGCCACGCCTCGGGTGTAGTCGGTCGAGCGGTCCGGTGCGATGGCGCCCAGGATCGATTCGGAGTTGGTGCGGGCCAGCAACCCGAGCCGGTCGCTGATCTGCGGCAGGTCGCCCTCGCCCTTGAGCTGGTGCAGGAGCTTCTGGGTGCCGAGGGCGGCCGCGGAGAAGACAACCTGGTCGGCCGTGAACGTCTTGGTGGCGGTGCGCCGCGACAGTTTTGCCTTGGTCCAGCGGGTCTGCACCTCATAACCTCCACCGGCACGAGGACGTACGCGGGTGACGGTGGTGAGCGGGTGCACCTGGGCGCCCGCCTGCTCGGCGAGGTAGAGGTAGTTCTTCACCAGCGTGTTCTTGGCGTTGTGGCGACAACCCGTCATGCACTCCCCGCAGTTGAGGCACGCATTGCGGGCGGGCCCGACGCCGCCGAAGTACGGGTCGGGCGATTCCTCGCCGTCGGGAGAGTTCGCGCTGGCCTGCGGGCCGCCGAAGAAGACGCCGACGGGGGTGGGGTGGAAGGTGTCGCCCACGCCCATGTCCTCGGCCACCTGCTGCATGACCACGTCCGACGGCGTGTGCAGCGGGTTCTGGACGACTCCGAGCATCCGCTTGGCCTGGTCGTAGTAGGGCGCCAGCTCGCTCTTCCAGTCGGTGATGTGGGCCCACGACGGGTCACGGTAGAAGGCATCGAGAGGCTCGTAGAGGGTGTTGGCGTAGACCAGCGAGCCTCCGCCCACGCCGGCACCGGCCAGGATCAGGGAATCCTTGAGCATGTCGATGCGCTGGATGCCATACATCCCGAGCGACGGCGCGAAGAGAAAGCGCTTGGCGTCGAAGGAGGTGGCGGCAAAGTCGCTGTCCTCGAATCGAGCGCCTGCCTCCAGCACCCCGACGCGATACCCCTTCTCGGTCAACCGCAGCGCGGTGACCGAGCCACCGAAGCCTGAGCCGACCACCAGCACGTCGTAGTGCGTCATGCCAGGCCCAGTCTGTTGAGGAAACGCAACGCCCTCGTCATCACCTTGGCGTTGGTCTCCTCCGACATGCCCATCTGGGGCGCGATCGCCATCCCCCGCTGGGTCGCGACCGACTGCGCCTCGGTATAGCGGTGGATCCCCTCCGCACCCTGACGACGGCCCATGCCGGACTCGCGCATGCCACCCATCGGCGCCCCGAGCGAGCCGAACGTCGCACCATAGGCCTCGTTGACATTGACCGTTCCACACTTGATCCGGAGAGCCAGCGCGCGCCCACGAGCCGCGTCACGGGTGTAGACCGCAGCGTTGAGGCCGTACAGCCCGTCGTTGGCACGCTCGATCGCCTCGTCCTCGCTGTGGAAGCGGTAGAGCGAGACGACGGGCCCGAAGGTCTCCTTGCCGAAGCACTCCATGTCGGGAGAGACCCCCTCCAAGATGGTGGGCTCATAGACGAAGGGGCCGAGGTCGGGGCGGGCCTTGCCGCCGGTGAGGACACGCGCGCCCTTGGCCACGGCATCCTCGACGTGGGCCGCGACGGCGTCGACCTGGTCGGCGGAGATGAGCGAGCCCATGTCCACACTCCAGTCGAGGCTCGCGCCCAGCGTCAGCGCCTGGGTGCGCGCCACGAAGGCGTCGACGAAGCGGTCATAGACCTGGTCGGCGACGAACATCCGCTCCATCGAGACGCAGAGCTGACCGGCGTTGGAGAACACTGCGCGGACCGCACCTTCGGCGGCACGCTGCACATCGGCGTCGTGCAGCACGAGCATCGGATTCTTGCCACCGAGTTCGAGCGAGCATCCGATCAACCGCTCCGCACACTGGCCCGCGATCAGGCGGCCTGTCGCGGTGGAGCCGGTGAAGCAGATGTAGTCGGCGGCCTGCACCAGCGCGCCGCCAACCTTGGCCCCGGGCCCGGCCACGACCTGCCACAGCTCGGCCGGGAAACCCGCCTCCTCGAGCAGCTCGGCAGCCAGCAGGGCGGTGAGCGTGGTCTGGCTGTCAGGCTTGGCCACCACGGCGTTGCCGGCCAACAGCGCCGGGAGTCCGTCGCACACGGCCATCGTCAGGGGGTAGTTCCACGGCGAGATGATGCCGACGACGCCCTTGGGCAGTCGGTGGACCTCGGCGCGCGTGAGCACCGGGAACATGCCACCGACGCGTCGGCTGTCGAGGTGTTCGTGGGCCGTACGGGCGTAGTAGCGAGCGGTGAGGGCCACGTGGGCGACCTCGAGGAAAGCATCCTTGCGAGCCTTGCCGGACTCCCACACGGCGAGGTCGATGAGCTCTTCCTGCCGCTCCAGGACGAGATCGTGCAGGCGCAGGAGGATCGCCGCGCGATGGTCGAGAGACGTCGCCGCCCATGCCGTCTGGGCCGCGCGGGCGCGGGCGAACGCCTCGGTGACGTCGGCGTCACTCGACTGCGGAATGTGAGCCAGCGGCGCTCCACCGATCGGGGAGAACACCGCATGGGTCTCACCGCTGGTGCTCAGCACCCGCCGTGTCAGCCGCTCGACATAGGCACGATCGAGGGCATAGGACGCAGTGCTGTCGTGCTCCGGGTCGTACGGACCCTCTACTGCGTGTCCAGAGGTATGTCCAGAGGTGGGGCTCTGCTCGCTCATCCTTGCAGCGTAGGCCGCGAATCCAGCGCAGGCTACTGACCAGTCACATCTTCCCACCATGCGACACCCTCCACACTCCTGTCCCTGCCTCCTGCCCTACCTGCGTGGTCACGGAACCGGACTCGCTACGCTCGCGCCCATGTCTGAGCCCCTCACGCCCGCAGCTCCCCCCTACTCCCACATGAACCGCGTGCTGGTCGGCTCAGTGATGGGCGGGGCGGTCGGCATCGCGATCTTCCTCTACTTCTTCCTGCCGCTCCGTGAAGCTCCGCCGCTGTGGGTGCCGGTTGCACTGGTGGCAGCGGGCATCGCCGTCCACCTCGCGCTCGAGGCGATCGGCTACCGCGTGGAGGCTCTGACGCCGGGTTTGACCCGGGACGAGGCTGCCGCTGCTGGCCGCGAACGCTGGCAGACCAGCATGGTGATGCGCCTGGGCATCAGCGAGTCGTTCGCGATCGTCGCGACCGTCGTCGCCGTGGTGATGCCTCGGGAGGGCTTCCTGATCTATGTCTGTGCCGCCGTGGTCGCACTCGTGCTGCTGGCAGTGCACGCATGGCCGTGGTCGCGCCCGGTGATAAAGACCGCGGAAGCGCTCGAAGCTGCCGGTCAGCAGTCCTACCTGCGCGAGGACTTCGGCCTCGAGCCCGCCGGCCCCAGTCAGCGTCTCTGACACGTCCCTGGTCATCACACCTGGCCGGGTCAGACGATGTCGGGCGCCTGCACCCGTGCCTCGTCGGCCTCCTGGTCGGTGGCCATCAGCTGGCTCTGCCTCTCGGCCTCGACCCGGCGCAGGTAGTGGTCGATCTCCTCGTCGGTGCGGGTGACGTCCCAGCCCAGTTCTCCCGCCATCAACTCAGCGGCCGGTCGGGCCGCGTCGATGCCGCGGTCGAAGGTTTCGATGGAGACGCGGGTGCGCCGGGTCAGCACGTCGTCGAGGTGGCGCGCGCCCTCATGGGTGACGGCGTAGACGACCTCGGCAGCAAGATAGTCGCCGGCCCCTGACAGGCCGTGGCCGAGCTCGGGGCGGCTCGCGATGAGGTCGAGCACCTCGTCGATGAGACCGCCGTAGCGTCCCAGCAGATGGTCGATGACCCCGACCTCGAGACCCGAGGCGCGACTGAGAGAGACGCGTTGATTGCTTCGAGCCTCATGGCCGTAGGCGCCCATCAGGGGCACCCGCTCGGTGATGCTGGGTGGGCGGCGCTCCCACCCACGGATCGCATGGTCGACCGCATCCTTGGCCATCACCCGGTAGGTGGTGAGCTTTCCGCCGGCGATCAGCACCAGTCCGGGGACCGGGTTCGCCACGGTGTGCTCGCGGGAGAGCTTGGTGGTCTCCCCACCATCACCTGAGCCGGATCGCTTGGACGCCTTGAGCAGCGGGCGCAGTCCGGCGTAGACGCCGACGACGTCGCGGTGGTCGAGCGGATCTCTCAGGAGTTTGTTGACGTGACCCAGGAGGTAGTCGATGTCGGCCTTGCTCGCCGCGGGGTGCGCCAGGTCGAGGTCCCACGGCGTGTCGGTGGTGCCGATGATCCAGAAGTTTTCCCACGGGATGACGAAGAGCACCGACTTTTCGGTCTTGGTGATGAACCCGCACTCGGAACGGATCCGATCGCGCGGCACGACCAGGTGGACGCCCTTGCTGGCGTCGACGTCGAGTTGCGCCTCGCCCCCGAGCACGTCCTGGACCTGATCGGTCCACACGCCGGCCGCGTTGATGACCGTCCGGGCCCGGATGGTGACCTCGACGTCGTTCTCCAGGTCCTGGGCCTGCACCCCGACGACCCGGTCACCCTCACGCAGGAAACCGGTGACCTGGGTCCGCGTGGCGACATGGGCACCGTTGTTGGCGGCCGTACGGGCAATCGTCATCACCAGACGCGCATCGTCGACCTGGCAGTCGTAGTAACGAATCGCCCCGTGCAGGTCCTCGGTGCGGATGTCGGGAGCCATCCGCGCGAGCTGTTTGCGGAACAGGTGCTTGTGCTTCGGGACACCCATGTCGTACTTGCCGGTCATCGCCATCGCGTCGTAGAGCGCGATGCCCGAGCCGACGTAGGGACGCTCCCACGCGTGCTTGAGGGGATAGAGGAAAGGCACCGGCCGGACCAGGTGCGGAGCGAGACGTGTCAGCAGCAGTCCCCGCTCGGCGAGCGCCTCACGCACGAGCGCGAAGTCGAACATCTCGAGATAGCGCAGGCCACCATGGACCAGCTTGGAGGAACGCGAGGAGGTGCCGGACGCGAGGTCACGCTGCTCCACGAGGCCGACCGACAGCCCGCGCGTGACCGCGTCCAGGGCCACTCCCACGCCCACGATGCCGCCACCGACCACCAGCACGTCGACGGGCTGCTCGGCCGTGGTGGAGCCCAGCGCAACCAAGGCCTGGGCACGGGCGTCGGGGCCAAGCGTGATCGTCATGACGTCAGTGTGTCAGCCGCCCGGTGGCCGTCAGTCCTGGACGACAACCTCGATGCGCTGGAACTCCTTGACGTCGGTATAGCCCGTCGTCGCCATGGCCCGGCGCAGGGCACCGACGAGGTTCATCGTGCCGTCAGCGGTGCGCGAGGGACCGAACATGATCTCCTGCAGGGAGCCGATCGGCGCGAACTGGACCCGCTGGCCACGCGGCAGCTCGGCATGGGTGGCCTCGCTGCCCCAGTGGAAGCCCCGGCCGGGCGCTTCGTGTGCCCTGGCCAGCGGTGAGCCGATCATCACTGCGTCCGCTCCGCAGGCAATGGCCTTGGCGATGTCGCCGGAACTGCCGATCGAGCCGTCCGCGAGGACGTGGACATAGCGGCCACCGGACTCGTCGAGGTAGTCGCGGCGCGCGGCAGCCACGTCGGCAACCGCGCTCGCCATCGGAACTGCGACGCCCAGGACGGTGCGGGTGGTGTGGGCTGCTCCCCCACCGAAACCGACGAGCACACCGGCAGCGCCGGTTCGCATGAGGTGCAGCGACGCCTGGTAGGTGGCGCACCCGCCCACGATGACCGGGACGTCCAGTTCGTAGATGAATTCCTTGAGGTTGAGCGGCTCGGCCTGGCTGCTCACGTGCTCGGCGCTGACGGTGGTGCCGCGAATGACGAACATGTCCACGCCCCCCTCCACCACGGCGCGGACGTGCTCCTTGGTCCGCTGCGGTGAGAGCGAGCCGGCGACGGTGACCCCGGCAGCACGCACCTGCTTGAGGCGTGCCGTGATGAGCTCGGGCTTGATCGGCTCGGTGTAGATCTCCTGCAGACGACGTGTCGCGTCGACACCCTGCAGACCGGCGACCTCGTCCAGCAGGTCGGTCGGATCGTCGTAGCGCGTCCACAGACCTTCCAGATTGAGCACGCCCAGGCCGCCCATCTGACCCAGCGCAATGGCCGTGGCCGGTGACATCACCGAGTCCATCGGCGCGGCCAGGACAGGAATGTCGAAACGGTAGGCATCGATCTGCCAGGCGGTGCTGACCTCCTCCGGATCGCGAGTGCGCCGCGAGGGCACGATCGCGATGTCATCGAAGGAGTAGGCACGGCGACCGCGCTTGGCACGGCCGATCTCGATCTCGGTCACTGCAGCAGCCTATCGGCGCCCACCGGCTCGTCCACCGGCACCGCCAACTGGGCCACATGGTCGAGCAGACTGGCCAGCACCTCTCGGGTCGGGTCGGTGTCGCGGTCGGCCAGCCACGTCGTGGTGACACCGTCCAGGATCGCGACCGCCATCCGTGCCATGACCGCGACGTCCTTGGTCCAGCGTTGACCGGTCACCTCGGCAGCCAGGAGCAGCACTTCCTGCGCTGTCGCGAAATACATCTGGTACTGCCGGGCCGCGAGATAGGCCAGACCCGGGGTCCGCTGGGCGTAGTGGTTGAGCTCCAGCAGCACCAGTTCCTGCTCCGGGTGCGCAGCGAGATGGCCGAGATAGGCCTCCACCGCGCTCTGCAACATCTCCCGCAGATCCTCCGAGGGCACCACTCCGTCCCAGACCGCCTTCCGCTCCCGGCCCCCGAGACGGATGATCAGCTCGCTGATCATCTCGTCCCGGGACCGGAAGCAGTAGTGGAAGACGGAGGGCCGCATGTCTGCCTCGGCAACGACGGCTCGGGTGGTGCCGGCCGCCACCCCCTCACGGGTCATCAAGCGTTCGGCGGCGTCGAGCAGATGCTCGCGTCGTTCCTCGCCCGTCATTCGTGCCATTGACCCGCTCCTCACCCGTGGGCGACACAGACTAGGGGACCCCCCTCCAAATCAGCTTCCGAACACCCCCACCTCGTGTATGGAATAGCCGTGCTTGGTCCCGCGCTGCGTGCACAGCACGCGGACCCAGCGAGCCTGGGTGGGATCGAACATGGCCGTGTCCAACCCGCCGTCGCCGGCTCTGGTCGACCACACGGTGCGCCACGTGGTGGCGTCGTCGGAGACCTGGATCTCGTAGGAGGAGGCGTAGGCGCCCTCCCAGTCGACGCTCACTCGACCCACGGTCATGGAGGACCCCAGATCGAAACGGATCCACTGCGGATCCACGCCCCAGTTGCCACTCGCCCAGCGAGTGTTGCTGTTGCCGTCGTTGGCCGACTTGGCCTGGAGGCGGTTGTTGATGGTCCACTCCTGCGAGCTGGCCTGGGCCATCTTCTGGAGCGCCAGGTTCGTCGGCGCCTGGTAGGCCCGGGTGGCCGACCACGTGTCGAGATAGTCCTGCGCGCCACCCATCAGGTCGTCGACGAGGGGCTGCCCGCCACCGGCCTTGCGCAACTGCTCGATGAGGTCGGGCACCAGCCCGTAGTGGGCAGCACCATCGGTGTTGACGTCCCAGGTGCGCTCGCCGGTGACCTGACGGTCCATCACGGTGGTGCCGTCGATGGCCGTGAACGGGTAGGTCACCTTGATCGGCGAATCCGCTCCCTGGGGGCCCGGGTGTGAGCCGATGCCGTTGTAGTCCAGACCGAAGCCGTACGCCTTGTCGTACTTGGCGCGCAAGGGAGCCTGGTCACGCCACTCCTTGAGGAACGCGTCGGGCTCCATCGGGTAGCCGGTGCGGAAGCCGTCGAGGCGATAGATCCGCTCGGTGAACTTCTTGTCCGCCCAGCTGTGGCTGGACAGGACGCCGGGGTAGCCAGCGGACTCGAGGACCTCGAGGGAGCGGTTGGCGGCCTTGACGCTCATGTGGTCCAACTCCACCATCATGTTGCGAGCCACCATCTGTTTCAGGGTGTATTCACCCAGCGCAGTCAGGCCGCGGACGTTGCACTTGTTGGTGTTGTTGTAAACCGGAACCTCTTCGCCCTCCGGCAACTGCTCCTCCACCTCGACAGGTGCCTTGGCGTTGCCGATCGGGTTGTCCGACATCGCGGTGGTGCACTTCTCCGTCGTCCACCAGGTGCCCGAGGAGATGAACTGGCCGATGTTGATGATGGTGCCCTGCGCGCCGGTGTCGAAGCGCACCCCGCACAGGGCGTTGTCGAACTTGTGACACAGGAACATGCTGCTGACCCCGAGGTCCTGCAGCTCGTCGAGCCCGCGGTCGATGTCAGCCTTGGAGCACTGGGCCACGCCGAGGATCTGGCGGCAGCCGAACGGCTCGGACGTCTCGACTCCGAGCACCACCGCGAGCTTGCCCTCCGCGATCACCTGCTTGGCCTGCTCGGGGGTCTGCACGATGCGGTAGAAACCCTTGCCGGGACCGCCATAGATGGTGTCGATGTAGTCCTGCATCTCGCGGGTCTTGCGCGCTTCACGACGGATGGCGTCCATCTCGTTGCAGCCGGTGTCCTTGGGCAGGATCGGAAGTTCGCAGATCACCCGGTTGGACACAAGATCATTGACCAGCACGCGCTGGCCGGAGCGCCAGGAGCGCTCGATCCAGGCGTAGTAGCCGGCCTGGTGGCTCATCGACGTGGTCTTGGGCCAGTCCTTGAAGGTGGGGTAACCCACCGGGTCGTGGTGCCAGTCGCTGTCGCCGGTGAGGTTCTCGAACAACGCGAAGTTGCCGTTGGGATAGTGGTCGGGGCAATCCTTGAGTGCCTCACCGATACCCCCCTGAGCGAACGGCGCTCCGCAGACCAGTCGGCCACCGAAGCCCTCGTTGGAGTTGACGTGGTCGTGGCTGTCGATCCAGCCACGCACCTTGCCGTTGGTGTCGAGCCCCGTGAAGGGCGCACCGGTGGCGTTGATCTGGGAGTCGTTCTGCGGTCGGTTCGGTGGGTTCCACCAGTCGGTGGTGGCAGCGTTGGCCGCTTCGGCCGCGACCTCCGAGGACCCCAACCCCTGGAGGCCGGTCACCGCCCCCAGAAGACCGAGCATCAGCACGGTCGCGAAGGGGATGGCCAAGCGGCGGGTGAACCGGCCTCGGCGGTTGACAGAGAGCTGAGCTGGAGATTCGGGGGCAGCCGGCATGGATCCTCGTCCTCATCTGTGATCTGGGTCACCAGAGCATGGCGCGCAGATCACGATGAGTCAATCGTTTGGGACGGCCAACTTGGACAGTCGCCCAACAATTTTTTCGACAACGTTTGGGGCCGGACCCCCCGGGTCAACCGATGGAGTAGTTCGGCGCCTCGATCGTCATCTGTACGCCGTGCGGGTGACTCTCCTTCAGCGACGCCGAAGTGATGCGTACGAACTGTCCCTTGTCCTGCAACTCGGTGATGGTGCGAGCGCCGACGTAGAACATCGACTGGTTGAGCCCACCGATGAGCTGGTGAGCCACTGCAGAGAGCGGACCGCGATAGGCCACCTGACCTTCGATGCCCTCGGGCACGATCATGTCGTCCCGGGTCACCTCGGCCTGGAAATAGCGGTCCTTGGAGTAGGACTTCTTGCCGCGGCTGCTCATCGCGCCGAGCGAGCCCATGCCGCGATAGGACTTGAACTGCTTGCCGTTGACGAACACCACCTCGCCCGGCGACTCCTCACACCCGGCGAGCATCGAGCCGACCATCACCGCGTCCGCCCCGGCGACCAGCGCCTTCGCGATCTCGCCTGAGTGCTTCATACCTCCGTCGGCGATGAGCGGCACACCGGCCGGCTTGGTCGCCAGGGAGGCTTCGTAGACCGCGCTCACCTGGGGCATCCCCACCCCGGTCACGATCCTGGTGGTGCAGATCGAGCCAGGACCGACGCCTACCTTGACGGCATCCGCGCCGGCGTCGACGAAGGCCTGCGCGCCCGCCCGGGTCGCGACGTTGCCGCCGATCACCTGCACGTGTCGGGTCGCGGGGTCCGACTTGATCCGGCGCACCATGTCGAGCAGCAGGCGCACATGTCCGTGCGCGGTGTCGGCGACGAGGACGTCGACCCCGGCCTCCACCAGGGTCGTGGCCCGCTCCCAGGCGTCACCGAAGTAGCCGATGGCGGCGCCGACGAGCAGTCGACCGTCAGCGTCGTTGGAGGCATGTGGGAACTGTTCGCTCTTGACGAAGTCCTTGACCGTGATCAATCCACCCAGGTGGCCATCGGCATCGATGAGCGGCAACCGCTCGCGCTTGTGGGCACGCAGGAGCGCGGTGGCGTCCTCACGCGAGATCCCGACCGGTCCGGTGATCAGGCCTTCCTTGGTCATCACGTCGCTGACCTTCAACGTCGCCCACTCGGCCACCGGCGTGAAGCGCAGGTCGCGGTTGGTGATGATGCCGAGCAGGCAGTTGTCGGCGTTGACCACGGGAAGCCCGGAGACGCGGAACTCGCCGCAGATCTGATCCAGCTCCTCCAGCGTCGCGTCGGGGCCGATGGTGACGGGGTTGGAGATGATCCCGGTCTGGGTGCGCTTGACGAGGTCGACCTCGCGCGCCTGGTCCTCGATCGAGAGGTTGCGGTGCAGCACACCGATGCCACCTTCGCGTGCCATGGCGATGGCCATCCGCGACTCGGTGACGGTGTCCATGGCGGCGCTGACCAGCGGCACTCGCAACGAGATCTCGCGGGTCAGGCGCGTCGTGGTGTCGATGTCGCTGGGAGCGAGATCCGATTCCCCCGGCAGCAGCAGCACGTCGTCGTAGGTGAGGCCCAGCGCGGCAAATTTCTCGGGGATCTCCACTCGCGCATTCTACGGTGGCCCTCGGGCCGTCTGCGAAGGTGTACCTCATGGGCCACCCGCGCATCGTCTGGCTCGCAGCGCTGGCTGCCTTTCTGGCCAGGTTTCCTTCCTTGTTGTGGCCGCTGCGCCCCGACGAGGCCGGCTTTCTCCTCGTGGCCCGCGCCTGGTTACCGGCGCCCGCCTCGCTCTACGGCCCCTACTGGGTGGACCGACCGCCGCCCATGATCTGGCTGATGCGGGCCACCGACGCTGTCGGCGGACCGTACGCACACCGTTTCCTCGGCGCCATCGGCTGCTCTCTCCTCGTCCTCGCCGCCGCTGCCGCAGCCCGCGAACTGGTCCGCCGCGCCGCGAAGGATCAGCCCCGGATCGAGCGCGTCACCGCTGCCTGGACGGCTGTGGTCGCCGCGGCGCTGGTGAGCAACGCCCAGATCGATGCCGTGGCAGCGAAGGGCGAACTGCTGGGCATCCCGCTGGTCATGACGGCCTGCTGGCTGATCCTGCGAGCCGTGCGACGAGGCAGACCGAGCGATGCGTTCATGGCCGGGCTTGTGGGGGTGCTGGCCGTCGGCCTCAAGCAGAGCATCGTCGGTGGGCTGGTCTTCGGGACAGTCCTGCTGGTCGGCTCGGTCGTGGCCGGTCAACTGTCATGGCGCTGCGGACTCCGCCACGCAGCGGCAGCGACCGCCGGTGTGGCGATACCCGTCCTGGGGGTCATCAGTTGGTCGGTCGCGTCGGGGGTGCGACTCCAGACGCTTTTCTATGTCGTGGTCTCCTTCCGCTCCGACGCGAGCCAGATCCTCGCCGCCGAGAACGCGGGGGCCGCCACCAGCCGCGCCTCGACGCTCGTGCTCATCAGCGTGTGCACCGCGATGGCACTGCTGCTGCTCTGGTTCCTGCTCCGGCTGCGCGACCTGGTCCGCCAGGACGCTGTCGCGACCGTCGCAGTCACCGTCATGCTGGTCGTCGATCTCGCCGGTGTCGCCGCCAGCGGGAGCTACTGGAGCCCCTATCTCTTCGTGCCCATGCCGGGGCTGGCGCTGGCCTTCGCCCTGCTCATGCACAGCGACCGGGTCCATCCGCACACGGTGCGGGCGCGTTTGACCCCGGTCATCCCCCTCGCCGTCGTGGTCTCCAGCGTCGCCTCCCTGGCCGGGTGGACGTCCACGTGGATCCATGGCGCCGTGCCGTACGAGGTGCGTACCGGTCAGGCCATCGCCGCGGCAGCACGCCCCGGTGACCGGGTCATGGTCTACGGGGGTCGCGCCGACCTCCAGTGGGCCAGCGGAGCACAGTCCCCCTACCCCTATCTCTGGTCACTGCCGATGCGGACCCTGGATCCCGATCTCGGCGAACTCAAGCAACTGCTGGCCGGACCCGAGGCCCCGACCTGGTTCGTCGAGGCGGCGCGACTGGACACCTGGAGTGAGATCGGCACCCGGCCGATCGAGCGGTCCTTGATCAGCAAGTACGAGTTCGTCGGCACCGCCTGCGGCCGCTATCGGGTCTACCACCTCAACACCGTCGAACCCCTTCAGCTCGACGTGGACTGCGACTCCCCCTGGCGCACCATCTGGAACGACTGATCCACCGCTCCAGCGAAAGTCACGCAGCGCACGCAACCTGGCCGGCCTCTCACCCCGTTTGACCTGACATGGAGCAAAACAATGCGTGACGAGGCGGCGTTCGTCGAGTTCGCACACGGTGCAAGGGAACGATTACGTCGTACGGCCTATCTGATGTGTGGCGACTGGGACCAGGCCTCCGACTTCGTCCAGGAAGGACTGATCCGGGTCTACGTGCGATGGCCACGGCTGGAGCGCAGCGGGGGCGAGCACGCCTACGCCCGCAAAGCCGTGGTGAGTGCCTTCCTCGACCATGTGCGGCGCCGGTCCAGTACCGAGATCGCAATGGAGCCCGACTCCGGACTTGCCGCCGGTCTGGTCTCGGGGCAGGACGTCGCAGCCCAGGTGGTCACGCGTGAATCCCTCATGCAGAGCCTCGCCGCCCTGGCGCCACGGCAACGCGCGTGTGTCGTCCTGCGCTACTTCGAGGACCTCAGCGTGGTCGAGACCGCCGCTCTCCTGGGCTGCAGCGAAGGCACCGTCAAGAGCCAGACCTCCCGCGCGTTGTCCTCACTCCGGTCCATGTTCGAAGACTCGCCCCAGGGCGAGCTGACCCAAGGAATCTTTTCATGGTGAATGATCTGCACGATCTGATGCACGACGCGAGCCGGAACGCTCCCCATGACCTCGGCGACATTGGTGCTGTCCTGCACCGTGGCCGTAGTCGGGTGCGAGTGCGCCGGGTGGGCATCGCAGGAGGGACTGCCCTCGCTGTGGGGGCCATCTCATTGGTCTCGCTCGGCTGGCTCAACCCAGCTACTGGCGATCTGACTTCTGCCCAGGTCACTCGACCCGGGGGTCACAGTGTCCAACTGAGCGACGCCCTGCCAGCGGTCGAAGGGACGGACTACCGCCTGCTGACGTCCACCACGAACGAAAGTCTCGATCGGGACAATGGGCAACGCCTCGACGGAGTCACCGATGACGGGCTCATCCTGTTCCGCGACGGCCCACGGAGCGGGCAACTCTTCCCACGATTCGCCCTCATGGACCCTGGGACCGGGATCAAGGACTGGCTCCCCGCGCTCGACATCGGCCAACACCACACCACTGCGGTGGAACTGGGCGAGGAACGTCTGGTGCTGTTCTCGACCGACAGCGAGACAGGAGGCGCTGGCAACCTGATGGCCTCCTCGTTCGACCGCGCGACGCGTCGGTGGAGTCGCACGACGTGGCCCGGGCTGCCTTCCACGGACCGGCCGTCGATGACCGCCGGACCCGACGGACGGCTCTACACGCCCATCCCGACCACGCAGGCTTCGCCTCGCCCCGGAGACGCCGACGGGGACACTTTCGACCTCTGGTCGGTCTCACCGACCGATGGCACCGACGTGCGGGACGAGCACCTGCGCGTCGGAGCGATCGGTTTCACCGACACCTCGCTGGTGTGGACCGATTCCACGAATGGTGCGACCAGCCAGGTGCACGTCCGCGACCTGACCTCGGGTGTGGAGACCTCCTTCGACCCCCAGCTGGGTGAGGGGTGTGACGTCATCGACATCGAGGTGGCTGGGGAGCACCTGTCGATGTTGCAGTTCTGCGGGCTCGATGACAGCGGCCTGCGCGACGACCGGGTGCAGGTGATGACCACGGATGGCGAGCAGGTGGTCAACGCGCTGGTCAGCGGACTCGCCTACGCTCAACTCAGTGCAGACGGTGGCTTCCTGACGCTCATGGTCGATGGCCCGGAGGCCGGTGGCACTTACCTCTACGACACGACCGACGGTCGGTTCATCAAGATCAGCGACGCAACTTCGTCGTGGGAGACAGGCGGCGGACCGAGTCCGGAGGACCTCCTCCTGTGGAGCACCCCGGTCAACCGGGGGCACGGAGCCACCACCTGGCTGGGCGAACTGCTCTGACGCAGAAAAGCCGCAGGCCCGCACCGAAATCGGTGCGGGCCTGCGGTGTTTGGCAGGGTCGATCAGTGCCCGTGACCGTGGCCGTGACCGCCGGCAGCTGCCGGGTCCTCGTCCTCGGGCTTGTCCACGACCAGCGTCTCGGTCGTGAGCAGCATCGCGGCGATGGAGGTCGCGTTGACCAGAGCCGAGCGGGTGACCTTGACCGGGTCCAGGACGCCCTGGGCAACCAGGTCGCCGTACTCCTCGGTCGCGGCGTTGTAGCCGTGGCCGACGCCCAGCTCGCGCACCTTCGCGGTGACGACGTAACCGTTGACGCCACCGTTCTCCGCGATCCAGCGCAGCGGCTCGTCGGCCGCCTTGCGGACCACCCGCACACCAGCAGCCTCGTCACCGGTCAGGCCGAGGTTGTCCTCGAGCACCGACACGGCGTGGATAAGAGCGGAGCCACCGCCTGCGACGATGCCCTCCTCGATCGCGGCACGCGTGGCGGAGACGGCGTCCTCGATGCGGTGCTTCTTCTCCTTCAGCTCCACCTCGGTGACGGCGCCGACCTTGATCACGCAGACACCACCGGCGAGCTTGGCCAGACGCTCCTGGAGCTTCTCGCGGTCCCAGTCGGAGTCGGTGTTCTCGATCTCGGCCTTGATCTGGTTGACGCGGCCCTCGACGGCCGAGCTGTCGCCCGCGCCTTCGACGATCGTGGTGTGATCCTTGGTGATGACCACACGACGCGCCTGACCGAGGACCTCGAGGCCGACCTGGTCGAGCTTGAGGCCGACCTCGGGAGCGACGACCTGACCACCGGTCAGGATGGCGAGGTCCTGCATCATCGCCTTGCGGCGGTCACCGAAGGCAGGTGCCTTGACCGCGGCGACGTTGAAGGTGCCGCGGATCTTGTTGACCACCAGGGTGGACAGGGCCTCGCCCTCGACGTCCTCGGCAAGGATGAAGAGCGGCTTGCCGGTCGCGATGACCTTCTCCAACACCGGCAGGAGCTCCTGGATGGAGGAGATCTTGCCCTGGTGGAGGAGGACGTAGGCGTCCTCCAGGACGGTCTCCATCGACTCCGGGTCGGTGACGAAGTAGGCCGAGATGTAGCCCTTGTCGAACTGCATCCCTTCGGTGAACTCCAGCTCGGTGCCCATGGTGTTGGACTCCTCGACGGTGATCACGCCGTCCTTGCCAACCTTGTCGAAGGCCTGCGCGAGCAGGTCACCGATGTGGCTGTCGCGGCTCGAGATGGTGGCAACCGCTGCCATGTCTTCGCGGGTCTCGACCTCGCGGGCCGCCTCACGCAGCGCGTCGCCGACGGCCTCGGCCGCAGCGTCCATGCCGCGCTTGAGACCCATCGGGTTGGCACCGGCAGCGACGGCGCGCAGGCCCTCGTGGACCATGGCCTGGGCGAGCACGGTGGCGGTGGTGGTGCCGTCACCAGCAACGTCGTTGGTCTTGGTGGCCACCTCCTTGGCGAGCTGGGCACCGAGGTTCTCGAACGGGTTGTCGAGCTCGATCTCACGGGCGACGGTGACACCGTCGTTGGTGATCGTGGGGGCTCCCCACTTCTTGTCGAGGACGACATAGCGGCCCTTGGGGCCGAGCGTCACCTTGACTGCGTTGGCGAGGGCGTCCACGCCACGCTCGAGAGCGCGTCGCGCGTTCTCGTCGAACTCCAGGATCTTGGGCATATCTGCTCCTTCTCAACGCAGTTGAGTGCTGAGGCAGGCGCCGGAGCGACCGTCTCAGCACTCAACTCAGGGTGTGTTTCAGGAAACGACTGCGAGGATGTCGCGGGCCGACAGGATGAGGAGCTCCTCGCCTGCGTACTTGACCTCGGTGCCGCCGTACTTGCTGTAGATGACCTTGTCACCGACGGCAACGTCGAGCGGGACGCGGTTGCCGTTGTCGTCGACTCGACCGGGCCCGATCGCCACGACCTCGCCCTCCTGGGGCTTCTCCTGGGCGGTGTCCGGGATGACCAGGCCGGAGGCCGTGGTCTGCTCTGCTTCGAGGGTGCGGACGACGATGCGGTCCTCGAGGGGCTTGATGTTGATCGACACTTCGGATCAACCTCCACTTTCTCTTCGCGAGATGCTTCAGGAGCTTGTAAGGGCTCCCAGGACGTGGGCTCGCGATCCGACTACACGCCGTCGCGGGGGTCGTGTGGTGGCTCGCTCGCATTGGCAATCTCAAGACGAGAGTGCCACGTCAGACGTTAGCACTCAGGCCGATCGAGTGCCAGCCACAACTCGCTGGGGAGTGCCCTGACAAGATGCGGCCGTGGACATCGACACCTTGGCCTGGCTCCAGAGCGACGACGGTCGCATGTTGCTCGAGCACGCCACCCGGATGTGGGACGAGCACGATGGCGACCCCGTCCGCGTGGCCACGGCCGTCCGACGACGCGAGCCCGACGCGGAGAAGGCGGCGGCCGCCACCACCCAGGTCAGGTTGCGCATGCGTGCCGCAGCCAAGTTCGGCGACGCGGCGCCGCACCTCTTCTACACCCCCGACGCGCTCGAGCAGGCGACACGACTGCGGGTGGCCAACCACCGCGCGGCCCGGCTCGCTGCCGCCATCCCCGCAGGCAGCGTCATCGACCTGGGGTGTGGCATCGGCGGCGACCTGATCGCCTTCGCCCGTGCCGGCCTGATCACCGCCGGCATCGACCAGGATCCGATGCGGGTGGCGATGGCGCAGGCCAACCTGGCCGCACTGGGCCTGGCCGGAGCAGTGCAGGTCGGCGATGCGACCAGGACCGACCCCAGCGGCTTCGACGCAGCCTTCGCCGATCCGGCACGGCGCAGCGACCGGGGGCGCATCTTCGACGTCGAGGGGTGGTCCCCGTCGTGGTCGTGGGTGCTCAATCTGCTGGGCGGACGGAGCCTGGTCAAGGTCGCACCCGGCATCCCCCACGACCGACTCCCCCCGGGCATCGAGGCCGAATGGGTCAGCGACGCCGGGGAGGTCAAGGAGGCTGTGCTCTGGTCACGCGGGTTGGCGACCACCGATCGCCGCGCCACCGTGATCGGTGAAGGCGGACTGGCCACGCTCACCGACGAGGACGACCCCTATCTCGAGGCCGATCGCCCCGTACGCGAAGTCGGCGCCTTCCTCTACGAGCCCGACGGCGCCGTCATCCGGGCCGGTCTCGTGACCGCGGTGGCAGCAGGGGTCGACGGCGGACTGGTCGACCCGCACATCGCCTACGTCACCAGCGACGAGCCGTTCCGCACCCCGTTCGCCCGCTCCTACCGGGTCGTGGAAGAGCTCCCCTATCGCGAGAAACAACTCCGGGCCGCGCTGCACGAGCGTGGCATCGGGCGTCTCACCATCAAGAAGCGCGGTGTGGAGATCGTTCCCGAAGAGTTGCGCAAGCGTCTGGCGCTGCGCGGCGACGAAGAAGCCACCCTCGTGCTGACCCGGGTCGCTGGTCAGGGGACGGCACTGTTGGTTCAGCCCTACTGACCTCTCCTACCCGCACCCACGTCGCTGCACGCCGGGCACCTGCACGGGAAGCTTTCCCGGGGCCGGGGCCCGTCCCAGCAGCACCTCCACCAGGGCGTCCATCGCGCCCGGGGTGTCGGCGTAGGTCGCGATGCGTACGGGCGCCCTGACCTGACCCAGGACCCAAGGGCTGTCGGTGGCGACCACGACCTCCGCGTCCAGAGGAGCGCCGTGGAATCCGATGAGCGCGACCGAGGTGGCCCCGGCGACACGCGTGCGCTCGCGCGACTGCCAGCGCTCCAGCCGACGCGTCCGACCCGCCTCTGCCAGCCGCCAGACCCGGTGCCGCTTGCGGAAGACCTGTCTGCCTTCCTTCCTCCCCCGACGTGGCTCCCGTCTGGCGACCGACAGCCCGCGCGGCGCAGAGCGGCGCACGAACACCGGCAGACCCCCTCGCCGCGCCGCAGCCACGAACGCGCCCACCGCACCGGAGTTTCCGGTGGGCGCGACTGCGCGCTTGACCAGCCTCCCGGAGCAGGAGCCCGAAAGCATCGTGACCGCGGCCGCGGACAGCTCCTGTGAGGAGGCCCGCGCCGATCCGATCCGCGCCCCGGCGCCACCGTCGATGTGGGACAGCAGGGCGATCTGACGAGCAGCGGCCTGTTCGAGACGTCGTCGCGGCAGCGAGCCGGTCCGTACCGCCCTGATGAGCGCGGCACGGGCGACGTCGGGAGAGGGTGGCATCAGCAACACGTCGGAGCCGGCGCGGATGGCCTGGACAGCCGTACGCCCCTCGTCGCGACCGCGGGTCACGCCCACCATGTTGAGCGCGTCGGTGACCACGAGGCCGCCGAAGCCCATCTCGTGTCGCAGCAGATCGGTGATCACTGCGTGGGAGAGCGAGGACGGCACGCGAGGGTCGATGGCGCGGACATCGAGGTGGCCGGTCATGACCGCCGGCAGACCCGCCCCCACTGCGGCACGGAACGGCACCAGGTCCGCCTTGTCGAGCTGGGCCCGGGTGCGGTGCTGGACCGGCAGGGTCAGGTGGCTGTCGGCCGGGACCGAACCGTGACCGGGGAAGTGCTTGAGCACCGGAACGACACCGGCATCCATGAAGCCCTCGGCGGCCGCCACGGTCTGCTCGGCCACCAAAGCGGGATTCGAGGAGGCCGAGCGGGAACCGATGGTCGGATCGTGCGGACCCGACGTGACGTCGGCGTCGGGGGCGAAATTGACGGTGAAGCCGAGGCCGCGCAGCTCGGCGCCGCTGGCCCCGTACGCCGTCCGTGTCAGCGTGGGATCGCCGGCGGCGCCCGCGCTCATGAAGGTCGGGAATCGGGTGGCCACCGCCCGCAGCCGCTCCACCACTCCACCTTCCTGGTCCACGCCCAGGAACAACGGCCAGCGCCGGGGCACCTGTCGGGTCAACTGACGGTTGACTGCGGTGATCTGTCGAGCAGAGGTGGCGTTGGTGTCGAAGGCGATCACACCACCCAGGTGGAGTCGTCGCACCAGGGCTACCGGGGCTCGGGTGCCACTCCACTGGGCCACGATGACCTGACCTGCGAGATCCGGGAGAGGCATCCTTCCCGCGATCGCAGCAGCGCGATCGAGTTCGGCGCGGTCCGGACCCCACCCCTCGGTCAACCCGAGCTTCTCGGACGGGCTCGCCGGCGGCGGCTCCGTCGCGGATGCGGGTGGCTGACTCGAGTCACCGCTCGGGTCGACCGACGTGTCGTGCCCGGTGGAGCAGGCACCCAAGGTGAGGAGCAGTGCCACCACCGACGCCGTACGACTCACAGTGGATCGTCGGGGTGGCAGCACTGAGCCATCCTGACCCATGAGCAGGCACCTCCGGGCGTCAGGGCGGCACATCCTGTACGCGGCATCGCACTATTCATAGAGTGTATTCATTGTGTGTATAGTCAGTCCATGAGGCCCTGCGAAACGATGCATCCATGGATGTAGCCGTGCACATTGCACAATTAACGGTCGCCTACGGCCCCCGCGTGGCATTGGATGCCATCGATGTCACGATCCACCCAGGTGTCACCGGCATCCTTGGCCCCAACGGCGCCGGAAAGTCGAGCCTGCTCCGTTGTCTGGCCACGGCGCAACGGCCAAGCGCCGGGCACATCCACGCCTGGAATCTCGAACTCACCCAGCCCAGTCATCAGCGCGAGGCCCGTCGCCGCATTGGCTACCTGCCACAGGATCCCGGTTTCTACCCGCGTTTTCGAGTGGCCGAGTTCACCGACCACGTCGCCATCCTCAAGGAGATCGCGCCCACGTCGCGGCGGCGGACCGAGGTCGAACGGGTCCTGTCCGCCGTCGGTCTGGCAGATCGTTCCCGGGACCGCATCAAGAGCCTCTCGGGAGGCATGCGGCAGCGCTTGGCGCTGGCCTGCGCCATGCTCGGATCGCCGGATCTGCTGATCCTCGACGAGCCCACGGTCGGGCTCGACCCCCAGCAGCGAGCCCAGTTCCGTGAAGTGGTCGCCGAGGCGGGACGCACCAGCACACTCGTCCTCTCGACGCACCAGACCGAGGACATCGCCGCGGTCTGCGGGCGCGTGGTCGTGCTCCAGGACGGACGCCTGCACTTCGACGGCACACCCGGCGAACTGATCGCCCGGGCCCATGGACGAGTCTGGTTGGAGGATCGTCGAGCGCCCGGTGCGTTGGCCTCGTGGTCCGACGGCTCGGGCTTGCATCGCAATGTGGGCGACCCGCCACCGGCTGCCCAGTTGGCCGCACCCACCCTCGAAGACGGCTACCTCGTCCTCACCGCATCTGCCGACTCCTCCATCGCGGGGTCGAGATGAGGTGGACACCGTGGCTGTCCCTGTGGCGCGCTGAGACCAGACGCCTGCTCCGCCACCCGGCCACCATCGCGAGCACGGTCGCGATGGTACTGCTGTGGGTGCGCGCCGATCTGCGGCACGAGCAGTCCTTTCCGGTACTCACCAATGTCTCGTGGCAACTGCAAGATTCCATGCTGCTCCTCGTGACGGGCGCGTTCTTTGCCGCAGCGCTGACGGCTGTGCGCAGTCATCGTCATGCGACTGCAGCACAGGAATCCACCACGACGATGCCGCGCTGGGCTCAGACGACAGCCACCTTGGCCGCCGCCGTCCTGGCGTTCGCTCCCCTTGCACTGGCTCTCGGCGGGGTGCGTCTGCTGATCCTCGGCTCGCGTGCCGGCGCTGCAGGAACCATCTTGTGGGGTGAGGTACTCAGCACCGCTGCGGTGTGTGTCCTCGCGGCGTGCATAGCCGTGGTGTCGGTGCATCTGAGCCAAGACCTGGTCGGAGCAGCAATCGGCTTCGTCATCTTCGGAGTGGCTCTCGTGGCCGGCCTCGCCACCGAGGGGCGAGTCTGGCGATGGCTGACGCCCATGGTCTCGGAAAACCCCTTCACCACACCTCCGCTGCCCGTCGACCTTGCCATGCGCCCTTCGCTGTGGCACGCGCTGTGGCTGGTCGCGCTCGCCGCCTTGGTCTCGTTGATCATCCTGGTCGTCCAGCGACTGCCATGGCGGGTGGCTGTTCCCTGGCTGGCCGTGGGGATCTCGCTGGCGGCTCTCTCCGTCCCGCCCCAGTGGGGCGTGCCTGCGCCCATCGCGACCGCGGCCTATGCAGATGCCCTCGCCTCGCCCGCGGATCGACAGACCTGCGTCGAGCACGATCCGGTGACGTATTGCTTCTTCGAGGGCTTCTCTTCCCGAGTGTCAGCCTGGCAAGGCATCACCGAAGCGCAATTGGCGATCGTTCCCTCCAGCATCGCCGCAGGCCCTTTCTACGTCCGTCAGCGGCTCGAACTCCCCAGCGACGGAGAGGGAATCTCGCCACAACTGCCTCAGGAGTCCTGGGCGGTGGACGACGAACGAGCGGGTACGCCCGACTCCGTGCCGGTCTCGACGCGGTGGCAGGACGGTCGTGCCGATGACTTTGACTCCCAGGAGGTGCTGGCCTTCTCCATGTCGTTCGCCGCGCGCGTGCTGACGCCGGACGAGACGGCACCTGTGGGAGGCGCGTACTGCGGCGGTCGGGGAGTCAGTCTCCTGATCCTGGCTCTGGGCACCAGCCCGGCAGCGCAGGGCGCGCTGGAGACCTTGGCCGCTCACACCATCGGCGGGGACGGATCGATCCAGATATCGGTGTTGAACTCCAGCACGTCCTTGTCCGTTGGACCGTTGGAGCGCGCAGTCCTCGAATCCGCCCTCCAGATGCCCGCTACGCAACTCCACGCGCGCTTCACCGAGGCCTGGTCCACACTGGTCAACCCCAGCACCACGGTTCAAGAAGCTGCAGATCTACTGGGGGTCGACCCGCCGCCGGGATCCTCGAAGCGCGCTGCGAGTGAGCAGTGTTCGTGAGCCCTGGCTTTCGTCAGTTCGGATCGACCATCCTCGCGTCGCTACGGGCCACCCGCTCGACCCCACTCTTGGTCTCGGCCTGCGCCGGTGCCTTGATGATCGGCCTCCCGGTGGCACGTGGCCTACGGCTCGATCTCCTCGATGCAAGCCTGATGCTGCGCCTCACGATGCTCGTCACCTGTGCCGGGCTGGTGTTCGTCCTCGACAATCGCGCCCTGTCCCTCACCCGGACTCTGCCTCAGTCTGCGGCGCTCACCACGTCCATCCGCATGAGCGCTGCTCTCGCAGTCTTCACCGTGTCTTGGACCGCACAGCTGATATTGGCACCGCGCTTGATCCCCACCGCGGCGGGTTATTCGACGTGGGGGATGCTCATCGAGCCGTTCGGCATCATCGCTCTGGTGTGGGCTGCGGGGACGGCTCGGCTGGGACGCGACGACGCCGGCGACGCCAGCGCCGTCAACCTGCCTGCGTTGGGCCTCATCACAGCCGTGCTGTTCCTCCTGCCCGATGACGTGGCCCTCTTCGTCGCCCTGGGCTCGCCAGACTTCGAGGCGTCTCGACTGAGGTGGCTCATCGTCCTCGTGGCGGGCGTGGCCATCCTCGCCGTCATGGTCCTACGCCTGGCTCGCGGGCAGCGATCCTCCAGACGCCCTCAGACGCGGTCAGAAATTGTCCCGCTCGGCTCCGATCGTGGTGTCGGCTCCGTGACCGGTGTGCACGACGGTGCCGTCGGGCAGGTCGAAGAGCCGCGTACGGATTGATTCCTTGATCAGGTCGGCGTCGCTGAAGGAGCGACCGGTCGCTCCCGGACCGCCCTCGAACAGGGTGTCACCGGAGAAGACGCACCCGAGGTCGTGGACATAGAGACACACCGCACCCGGGGCATGGCCCGGGGTGTGGATCACCGTCATGGCGGCACCGCCGATCTTGATCGACTGACCGTCCGACAGATCGGCGTCCCAGAGTTCGTCGGGATGCGTGAGCTCCCACAGGGGCCGGTCGTCGGGGTGCAGGAGGATGGGCGCCCCCGTGCGGGTGCGCAGGGCCGGGGCCACACGGACGTGGTCGTCGTGGGCATGGGTGCAGATGATCGCCTTCACGTCGCGACCTGCCACGACCTTCATGATCGCGTCCACGTCGTGGGGCGCATCGATCACGACGCACTGCTCGTCATCGCCGACGACCCAGATGTTGTTGTCGACGTCGTGGGTCTCCCCGTCGAGGGAGAACGTGCCGGACACCACGGCATGGTCCACCCGCGCGCTCACAGGATCACCACCGAACGAAGAACCTCACCCTGGTGCATCTTCTCGAAGGCCGCCTCGACGTCGCCCAGACCGATTTCCTCACTGACAAAAGCATCCAGGTCGAGTCGTCCCTGTTGATAGAGATCGACAAGCATCGGGAAGTCACGCGAGGGCAGGCAGTCGCCGTACCAGCTCGACTTGAGCGATCCGCCGCGCCCGAAGACGTCGATCAGGGGGATCTCGGGAATCATCATGTCGGGGGTGGGCACTCCCACCAGGACGACCGTGCCGGCCAGGTCGCGGGCGTAGAAGGCCTGCTTCCACGTCTCTGGGCGGCCGACTGCGTCAATCACCACGTCAGCGCCGTCCGAGCCGTCGTCCGCGCAGAGCGCCTTGATGGCCTCCACCGGGTCGTTCTCACTCGAGTTGACGGTGTGGGTCGCGCCCAGACGCTTGGCCATCTCGAGTTTGCGGTCGTCGAGGTCGACGGCGATCACCTTCGAGGCTCCGGCGAGCGCCGCACCCGCGATCGCTGCAGCACCGACGCCGCCACACCCGATGACGGCCACCGAATCGCCGCGACCCACGTTGCCGGTGTTGATCGCCGCTCCGAGACCGGCCATCACCCCGCAGCCGAGCAGTCCGACCGCGGCCGCGCGCGCCGAAGGATCGACCTTGGTGCACTGACCGGCAGCGACGAGGGTCTTCTCGGCGAACGCTCCGATCCCCAGGGCCGCACTCAGTGGCGTGCCGTCCTCGAGCGTCATCTGCTGCGTGGCGTTGTGCGTGTCGAAGCAGTACCACGGCTCGCCGCGGTTGCAGGCCCGACAGGTGCCACACACCGCCCGCCAGTTGAGGACGACGAAGTCACCTGCCGCGACACTGGTCACATCAGGTCCCACTGCCTCCACGATCCCGGCCGCTTCGTGGCCGAGGAGGAAGGGGAACTCGTCGTTGATGCCGCCCTCGCGGTAGTGCAGGTCGGTGTGGCAGACGCCGCAGGCCTGTACCTGCACCAACACCTCGCCGGGGCCGGGGTCGGGAACGTTGATGGTCGTGAGTGTGACGGGCTCGCCCTGGGCAAGGGCCACGACGGCCTGGACCTGCTGCATCAGTGTCTTCTCCTCGAGTCGGTCCTCAGACCATGACAACCTCACGGCCCACAATCAAGGGGCGGACGAGGTGGCGGACTCGCGGTGCGTCTCGAAGGAGGCCAGAATGCTGTCCATGACCACCTGACGCTCTTCGTCGGTCAGTGGATCCGGGATGTCGTTGTAGAAGACGAAATCGATCATCCAGGACCAGTCGAGATATCGGATTCCGTAGAGATGCAACTCCTCGATGGGGTCGCCGGTATCGAGGATGTGAAAAGCGCTGTACGCCCGGCGACGGCCACGTTCTCCAGGCGCTGGTACCTCGCCCGGCTGGATTTCTGTCGAACTGGTCCTGAGCCATCTCATCGAGCGAGTCAGGCGTGTTGAGGGGCATGATCATCACCCCACTCGTCTCGCTCCCCCACTCCTGGATGTCGATGAGCCGCAGACGGAATCGGTAGTCCTTGAGCCCGTGGATCGAGGAGAGTCAAAGTCGATCAACGGCCCATCGGCGGATTCGACATAAGGAGTAGGGCTCGGCACGGTCAGGCTGGTGGAGGGCGACGGGGTGGATGGCGACGACCCCGCACGTCATCCGACGCCACCCGCTCTCACCCGCCGATCGCAGCGGCCCGATAGCAATCCGTGCTAGAAATCGGGGTGCGGAGTGAACGTCACGAGGATGCTGTCCATGACCTCTTGACGTTCTTCGTCGGTCAGTGGATCCGGGATGTCTTCGGGGAAGGAAAACTTGATCTTCCAGCCGTCGTAGAGATAACGGACTCCGTAGAGATGCTTCTCCACCAGAGGGTCGCCGGTGTCGAGGATGTGGTAGGAGCGGTACTGGCCACCCCCGACCACCACGTCCTCCAGCCTGGTGTACTTGGACCAACTCGCCCTGGTGCGGGTCTCTGATCTGGCCATCGCCTCCAATGACCTGAA
Organism: Propionibacteriales bacterium; assembly: GCA_038242265.1. GTDB lineage: Bacteria > Actinomycetota > Actinomycetes > Propionibacteriales > Nocardioidaceae > Nocardioides. Next base: position 59,797 of record JBBSSH010000011.1, on the reverse strand, counting down.
GTCAAAGGTGGGAGCGAACGTCACCGCACTCTGCTCGTCGCCGTACCTGGCGACGATCGGAATGCGTGAGTCGAAGCGATAGCTCTTGAGTCCGCGCATCCTGGCGCCGATGACCTTGATGGTGGGCCCTTGGGCGTGCTCGACGTACGGGGTCGGGCTCGGCACGGTCAGACTGGTGGTCGGTGACGGGCTCGTCGAAGACTGCTGTGTGTTCCCGTCAGAGCCTTGGGACTGACACGCCGACAGGATCAGCACCGCCCCGCACGTGGCGATCGCGCACATCGTCAGGCGCCCCACTCCCCGAGAGATCATGGAGGGGAGACTACCGGGGTGGCCCGGTCTCCCCTCTCCCATGTTCCGGAGCCATCCCTGTCACAGCAATCACACGGCTAAAGTGGTTTCAACTGAAGCGCCCGGGGGAAGGACCAAAGCATGCTGCCGCCAGATGACCGAGAACTACTCACCCAAGCCATGAAGGGTCTCAACTTCGATGCGGCCTCGATGCAAAACTTGATGGGCAAGTTTGACCTGTTCGCGGGCTCGTTGGAGGGCGATCGAGTCCAAGCGGTGTCCCCCACCGCCTTCGGCGGTTCTTACACCGGTGGACAGCGTCTGGCGACCAACACCACGATGGCGCACGAAGCGGTGACCAACGAGTTGCAGAAGATGGCCGTCGGCCTGCGAGCCATGGGTGAGGCGGTGCAAGCGATCAGCAACGATTTCGAAAACGCCGACGACCAGAGCGCCAACACCAGTGTTCTTTTCCGCAACGGCACCGAATGCGTGGCTTCCCCCACCTTCGACGGTGGCCAGTGCAGCCTTCCCACGAACAGGGAGGGCTGAAGCATGGCCATAGGCAAGGGCCCGAACCGTCTCAAACTCGACACCTACGTCGATAGTGCCCGCGAGAACGCGCTCAAGTCATCCGGCGACGACTGGAAACAGACCGCTGATGACCTCCGCGATCTGGCAGAGCTCATGAAGAAGGCTGCACAGCAGGTCGAGTTTCGCATCGGCGACCAGACACTCTCCGGCCCCGCCATGCGTCAAGGCATGGAGGAGACATCGATCTCGATGGCCGCCAAGGCCGAGCAACTGCACACGGCAGGCCAAGCCCTGAGGCATGTCAGTACTGAGTTGAGCGAGGTCCGCGCAAAGCGAGACGCCCTTCCGTGTCTCATCGAGAAGCCACCCGCCTACCAAGCCCCTGCCGCGGCGTCCGGTTCAGCTCCCACTCCTGAGGAGATGACGGCGCAGGCTGCCGCCTCCCAGGCAAGTCAGAACGAGCGAACCAGCTGGCAGACGGAGTTCGACCGGCAGGAGACTCGAGCGCTCAGTCTGACCACAAGGCTGGACGCTTCCTTCCTGGGTGCCATCCCGCCCATGAAGGAGATCCACGGTCAACAGGACCCGACCGAGCCGCCGCCGAAGGTGCCGTCCGGGCACAAGGGCCCGTACCTCCCAGACACTGCACCGCCCCCCGGTCGTAGGCCCGATGGCGTCATCGGCAAGGACCCGGATGAGGACAAAGAAAGAGACAAGGACAAGGACAAGCCGGAAAGGGAGAGGCCCGACAAGGAGAAGCCCGACCCCGAGAAGCCCGACCCCGAGAAGCCCGACCCCGAGAAGCCCGACCCGGAGCGGCCCGACCCCGAGAAGCCCGACCCCGAGAAGCCCGACCCGGAGCGACCCGACCCCACCGGTCCCCATCACCCGAACTCGCTTCCCCCTCACGATCCCTACTCCGGTTCGACCACGACGGTGGGTGGCAGCTCGCAGAGCGGAATCGCGGTCAACCCGAGTGGTGGCGCGCAGATCTCGACGCCGGTCTCGGGCTCCTCAGCACCCATGAGCGCCTCACCGGGCGCCATGGGCGCCGCAGGGATGGCTGGTGGAGCGGGCGCTCTGAGCGCAGGTGGCATCCGTAGCGCTTCCGCCAGCCCCGGGGCACCCACCCGCGCGGGATCGGCACCCGTGCGCTCGATCGGCTCGACCGGCCGCGCCGGTAGTTCTGGCGCGCTGTCGAGGAGCGCAGGCTCCAGTGCCAGCCCAGCCGCACGTCCGGGCAGCGCGGCAGGTCGCGGCGGTTCAGGCGCGCGTGGTGCCGGTTCTGCCGGTGGCGGGTCACGCGGCAGCGGCGGCGGCCGAGGCGGCGGTTCTGGTGCGGGCGGTCGCGGTGGTCGCAAGGGCGAGCGCGACAAGAATCAGGAACGAGACGGGTTGGTCTACGACCAGGACTGGCTCGGCGACGATGACGTGGCGCCCGGGGTCCTCGACTGAGGACTCAGGCAACGACCGTCGTCATCGGCTGGGACGAGTCAGCAGGCAGATCGAGGCGTGAGGGTGCGCGGCCGCGAGCCACTAGCTCGGCACCCAGCGCAGCAACCATGGCGCCGTTGTCCGTGCACAGCCCAGGCCGCGGGATCCGTACGCGGATGTTGCGCTCGGCTGCGCGTTCGGTCGCCATGGCCCGCAGGCGCGTGTTGGCCGCCACGCCGCCACCGATGAGGATGTCCTCGATCCCCCGGCTCGTCGCAGCGTCCAGAGCCTTGCGCGTCAGGACGTCGCAGACCGCCTCCTGGAACGAGGCCGCCACGTCCGCGACATTGATGCTCGCACCTGCACGCTGTTGTGCCTCGACCCACCGGGCGACCGCCGTCTTCAGTCCCGAGAACGAGAAGTCGAATCGGTGTCGCTCCAGGTCGCGTTTCGCGGTGAGCCCACGAGGGAAGTCGATGGCGATGCTGTTGCCGCTCAGGGCGGCACGGTCGATGTGCGGCCCACCGGGAAACGGCAGCCCGAGCAGCCGGGCCACCTTGTCGAAGGCCTCGCCGGCAGCGTCATCGATCGTGGCACCCATCGGCTCCACACCAATGGTGACGTCGGTGACTTCCAGCAGGCTCGAGTGACCGCCGGACACCAACAGCGCCAGGCAGGGTTCGGGCAGCGGGCCGTGCTCGAGTTGGTCCACCGCCACGTGCGCCGCCAGGTGGTTCACGCCATAGATGGGCTTGCCCAGCCCGAGAGCGAGTGCCTTGGCACTCGCGACCCCCACCAGCAGCGCACCGGCCAGACCGGGGCCGCTGGTGACCGCGACGGCATCGATGTCGGAGAGCGCGATGCCGGAGACCTCACAGGCGCGCTCGATCGTGGGAACCATGGCCTCCAGATGAGCGCGGCTGGCGACCTCGGGCACCACCCCGCCGAAACGGGCATGCTCCTCCACGCTGGTCGCGACGGCGTCAGCCAGCAGGGTGTGGCCACGCACGATCCCGACGCCCGTTTCGTCGCACGACGTCTCGATTCCCAGGACGAGAGGCCCGTCGGTCATGGGTAGCGTCGGCCGTGGGGTGCGTCGGCTTCGGGCCGCACTGCTCCTGGCAACCAGCGACACATGATCAGTGCCTCGGAGCCGTCGCGGTAGTAGTGCGGGCGGACGTCGATGACGCTGAACTGGCGGGCAACGTAGAAGCCGAGCGCCTCGGCGTTGCTCACGCTGACTTCGAGCAGCATGCGGGTGGCATCCTCGGTGTCGACCAGCAGCATGTCCAACAAGGCGGTCGCCAGACCACTACGGCGTGCCTGCGGTCTTACGCCCATACGGAGCAGATCGACGATGTCTCCCGCGGTCATCGTGACGGCATAGCCGGACAACCGGCCGGACAGGTCGTCGGCCACGACGAAGCGTCGCCCTGAGCCCTCGATCTCCTCACGGATCGCTTCTTCACTCCAGGCGTCGATCCCGAACAACTCGTCTTCGAGTGCAGTCAGGAACGGCAGGTCGGCGAGGGAAGCTGAACGGATCACGAGAGGGGCTTTCTGGGAGCGGCGGCGACCGCATCAGGTCGTCGGAGGTACAGAGGATCGGGGTCGAGCACGTCCACGAACTCGCTGTTCACTGCTTCAGCAAGCCACCCGGCACTGGGTCGCACCGGTTGGATCGGGTTCGGGAACGACTCAGGATAAAGGTCCGGACCGGCTCCGGCCACTTCCGTGGAGGTCGCCACCTCGTCAGGACGCGTCACGACCGGGCCAGCACGCCTGCGTCCGGACTCGTCGTAGGAGGCGAGGTAGACCTCCTTGCGCCGAGCGTCGGTGGCCACCAGGAAGGGGCCTGTGGCGGTGCCCGTGTGCACTACCTCGACGGCGATGGCGTCGAGCGAGCAGACGCCGTAGACCGGGATCTCCAGGACGAAACCGAGCGTGCGCGCTGTGACCAACCCCACGCGCAGCCCCGTGAACGGGCCTGGACCGACACCGACTGCGATGGCAGTGAGGTCTTGTCGCACGATGCCGGCTTCTTCCAGCACGCGCGCGATCAGCGGAGCCAGTTGCTCACCGTGCTTCATCGGCTGCTCGGAAACATGCTCGACCACCACCCGCTCTCCGTCATGAAGGGCGACAGTGACCAGAGGAGTCGCAGTATCGAAGGCAAGAAGCACGACAGCGAGGCTACTTGCTGGTGACCCAGCGCATGGACACGCGTCGTGGATCCTCGTCCGAACTCGTCGTTTCGCCGAGCGCACGCTCGATGATGACTTCCAGTCGCGAATCAGCCAGGCCCTCGGCGAGTCCCGCACCCCACTCCACCACCGTGACGGCGCCTTCCAGTGAGGTGTCGAGATCGAGGTCGTCGAGTTCGTCGAGGCCACCGAGTCGATAGGCATCGACATGCACCAGCTCAGGTCCACCGACCAACGAGGGATGGACCCGGGCGATGACGAAGGTCGGTGAGGTGACCGCACCCCGGACGCCCAGGCCCAGACCCAGACCCTGGGTGAAGGTGGTCTTGCCGGCTCCGAGTTCGCCGGTCAGCACCACCAGATCACCGGCGGTGAGCGACCGACCCACCTCCGCACCCAGCGCGCGCATCTCCTCGCCGTCAGGCACGTCGAAGGTCTGGGAAAGTCCGCGTCGCAGTGTGACGCGAGGGCTGGTGCGGGAGTGCTCGGCGAAACCGTGACGCCGCCAGAAGTCAATGGTCCCGGGCAGTTCCTCGCGTGCCACCACCAGCAACGACGCCCGTCCGATCGCGGCCCGGAGTGCCGCCTGCACCAGCGCCGCGGCAACCCCCCGTCCCTGCGCCTCGGGAGTGACCCCGAAACGACGCAGGACCAGTGCGTCCGGGGCAACGTCGAAGATCAGACATCCAGCCGGAACGCCGTCCAGGGAGGCCACCAGTCCGCCACGCACTCCCAACATCGACGCGACGGATTCGACGTCCGCGTTCATTGCGTCGGCGGGTGGATCGAGCAGCGGCCGGGCACCGAAGGCCTGCTCCACGACCGAGAGAACCACTGCCGCCGCTTCCGGACCCACCCGTCGTACGTCCGGGGTCACGGGTCGTCCTTGTCCAGGGCCAGCGCCAAGAGGTCGTCCAGTTCGGCTGTCACCTCGTCATGGCGCTCGAGAATCACCATGTGGCCCGCCCCCTGACACTCCAGCAGACTCGATCCACGGATACGGCTGTGCAGTTTGCGGCTGTGGCCCACCGAGGTGACCTTGTCATGGGTGCCGCAGATGATCGAGGTCGCGATCCGACTCAACGGCTCCAGGGTGGCGAACTTGTCGAGGCTGGCGAAGGCGGGATAGAAGTCGGCCACCACCTCGAACGGCGTCGCGTTGAGCATCGAGAAGACGAACTCGACGTAGTCGGCCGGCACGTCGTCACCGAAGGCGTACCTGTCGGTCAGGACGTCGGCCACTGCATGCCCGGCGGACCGGGCCCGGTCGACGATGCGGTGACCACGGTCCAGGGTGCGCACGGCTCGGCCCATGAAGGCCCCGCCCAGGCCCAGGGGCAGCATGGGGAACAGGATCCGCCCGGGGTCCAGACCCCCAGCGGTGGTGGAGATCAGCGCCGCTCCGATCACCTTCTCACCGAAGAGTTCGGGGAACTGGTCAGCCAGGGAGATGATGCTCATGCCTCCCATCGAGTGCCCGATCACGACGCACCGTCCCGGGACGGTGGCCTCGATGACCCGGTGCAGGTCCTGACCCAACTGGTCGATGGTGGCGTTCTTCTCACTGGATCTGGCCGAGCGGCCGTGGCTGCGCTGGTCGTAGAAGACCGTCCGGATCCGACCGCGATAGTCGGCGCGTTGGAAGTGCCAGCAGTCGAGATTCAGGGAGTAGCCGTGGACGAAGACCATGGTGACCGAGTCATCGTCGGCCGGCTGTCCCCCGAAGTCGTCGGGCTCGTCGATCTCGACATGGAGGTCGACCCCGTCATCGGCCACCACCGCCAGGGAGGGACTGTGCAGCTCACCGAAGGCGACGTGTTCTCCGGGCGAGCGGTGGCCGATCTCCCGGTTCTGGCGCGCGATCTCGACGGCTCCGGCGGCAGCTGCCAGTCCGACCGCGCCGGCAGCGGCGCCGAGGATCCTCCCTCTCAGACTCACCGCTGCTCCTTGCTCTCATTGCCGTCCAGGCCGCTGTCCACATGGCGGCGGACCAGCCGGCCGCCGACCTGGGTAATGATCTCGTAGGAGATCGTGTCCGCGGCCTCGGCCCAGTCCTGGGCCGTCGGCTCACCGGCGGTGCCCGGGCCGAACACGACCACCGGGTCGCCGGGGCGGAGCTCATCTCCACAGAGATCGATGACGAACTGGTCCATACAGATACGTCCTCGCACGGGTCTGCGCCGACCCCCGGCCCACACCTCGGCCCGGTTGCTGGCGCGCCGCGGGATTCCGTCGGCGTAGCCCAGCGGGACGAGTCCCACCGTGGTGGCCTCCCCGGTCAGCCACGTATGGCCGTAGGACACACCTGCGCCGCCGTCGAGGTGTTTGGTGAGCGCCAGCCTTCCCTGGACGGTCATCGCGGGCACCAGCCCGAGGTCAGGGGTGTGACCGGGTGCCGGGTCGAGCCCGTAGGACGCGATCCCACAGCGGACCAGATCGAAGCGCGCAGAGGGGCGCAGGATCGCAGCAGCCGAGTTGGCGAGGTGGCGCACCTCCGGGTCGAGTCCGAAGGAATCCGCCAGTGCCAATCCTTCCCGGAACGACTTCTCCTGGGCGTCGTTCGCCGGATGAGCGGGTTCGTCGCTGGCCGCGAAGTGCGACCAGATCCCGGAGATGACGACCCGCGCCTCGCGCTCGAGCCGGGCAGCGGCGTCGAACAGTGCTCGCCAGTGCGCAGGAGAGGCGCCTCCGCGCGAGAGACCCGTGTCGAGCTTGAGTTGCACGCGCGGCCGCTCTCCTGACGCGATTCCTGCGGCGGCGAGTGCGTCGAGTTCGACCACCGAGTAGGCCGTCACATCGATGTCGGCCGCCACGGCAGCGCTCAGGTCGTCGCCCAGTGTGGTCAACCAGCACAGCACCCGACCCCGGTCACCCGCCGCGCGCAGGCGCAACGCTTCCTCGACCGTGGCCACTCCCAGCCAGGCTGCCCCGGCCGCGCGTGCAGCCCGGGCGGACTGCTCGAGTCCGTGGCCGTAGCCATCGGCCTTGACCACCACCATCATGGCCACCGCAGGCTCGCCGAGAGCCGCAGCAGACGTGCCGGCCGCGACCCACTTGCCCAGGACCCGCACGTTGTGCCGGATGGCTGCGACGTCGACCACGATCTCGGCACGGGGAGGCGCGAGATCTGTCATGGGCCGGATTCTTCCAAACCCTCGAGCGTCCTGCGGACGAGCCCAGGAATTTGCACCGCAAGCCTGCTGGCGGTCATCGGACCACCTTGGGAGGTCAGGGCGGCCGCGGCCCCGTGCACCCAGGAGCCCACGGAGGCTGCGTCGAAGGGGTCGAGCCCGGCAGCCAGCAGTGCGCCGATCAGCCCGGACAGGACGTCACCCGCGCCTGCCGTGGCCAGCCAGGGGACTCCGGAGGTGGTGGCGCGGACGCGGCCAATCGGGTCTGCGACGAGGGTGCGACGACCCTTGAGCAGCACGACAGCGTCATAGGTGTGCGCGGCCAGGCGCGCCCAGTGCAGTGGTGCTGCCTCGATCTCGGCCCGCTCACGCCCCAGCATCGCTGCCAGTTCACCCGCGTGCGGCGTGAGGACGCAGCCGGGCAGGGTGCCCTGCACCTGGGCGAGCGCATCCGCATCCACCACGATCGGGACCTCGTCGACCTGCGCCAGGGCCAGCATCCGCGCGGCATCGTCGCCGCCACCCGGTCCCACGACCCAGGCCTGGACCCGTCCGGCACCGACCACCTCGGGATGTGCCGCGCGCACCCGGTCCGCCAGCTGGTCGGGGCCCACGAACCGCACCATCCCGGCCAGACCGCAGTTGGCGCCGGCCACGGCCAGCAGGGCAGCGCCGGGGTAGGTGTCGGAGCCAGCACGTACGCCGACCACACCGCGGGTGTACTTGTGGTCCCGCGAGTGCGGCACCGGCAGGAGGTGGCGTACGTCAGCAGGTTGGAGGGCCTCGACTGCCGGGTCGTCGAGGACCAGGTCCAGGTCGACGAGATGGACAGCACCGCAGGCGAGCGCCGCCGGATCGACGAGGTGGGCCACCTTGTGGGTGCCGAAGGTGACCGTCAGGTCGGCACGGACGTGCGACCCCTGGGTCCCTCCGGTATCGACGTCGACGCCGGAGGGCACGTCCACGGCAACGACGCGGACCTGCGAGAAACGCTCGAGGGCAGCCACGGCTTCGCGACGTAGCCCAGGGCGTCCACCGATCCCGACGATGGCATCCACCAACACGTCAGGAGCGGGATGCAGCATGGCGAGATCACGCGTGGACGTGCCTCCCGCTGCGTGGAGGGCGGCCAGCCCGGCCTCGTGCGCCGTGTCCGCCAACAGCAGGGCCTCGACCCGAGCGCCGCGACCCGCCAACCGGGCCCCGGCCCACAGGGCATCGCCTCCGTTGTCACCAGACCCGACGAGGAGCAGGACGCGTCGACCGTAGCCGCCGCCGAGCAGGTCCAGCACCGCAGCGGCCAGCCCTGCGGCGGCGCGCTGCATGAGTGCACCCGGCGCGAGGTGGGCCATCGCGACCTGCTCGCTGCGGCGTACGTCCTCGACGGTGTGGGCGCGCAGCATCTCAGCTCTCCAGCACCACGACGGCGGAAGCGATCCCGGCATCGTGGGACAGCGAGACGTGCACATGGGCCACCCCGAGTGCCTCGGCGGTGGCCGCGACCGTGCCGCGGATCTCCAGACGCGGACGGCCGGTCTCCTCCGACACGATCTCCGCGTCGCGCCAGGCCATGCCGACCGGTGCCCCCAGCGCCTTGGCCATGGCTTCCTTGGCGGCGAAGCGGGCCGCGAGGGAGGCAGGCGAACGATGCGCCTCGTTCGGCGTGAACAAGCGCTGGCGCAGCGCTGGCGTGCGGTCGAGTGACTGCACGAAACGCTCGATGTCGACGACGTCGATCCCGACCCCGATGATCGGCATGGCTACTCCACCGTGACGGACTTGGCCAGGTTGCGCGGCTGGTCGACGTCGTGGCCCATCTGGGTGGCGAGCTCGCAGGCGAACAGTTGCAGCGGGATGGTGGCCACCAGCGGTTGGAGCAGCACCGGGACCTGCGGAAGGGTGATGAGCACGTCGGCATACGGCTCGATCGAGGTGTCGCCCTCCTCTGCGAGACAGATGGTGCGCGCACCGCGCGCGCGGACCTCCTGGATCCCGCTGAGCATCTTGGCGTGGAGCTGGTCGCGTCCGCGGGGCGGCACGATGCACAGCACGGGCAGCCCTTCCTCGATCAGGGCGATCGGACCGTGCTTCAGCTCACCGGCGGCAAAGCCTTCGGCGTGGATGTAGGCGAGCTCCTTGAGCTTGAGCGCCCCTTCGAGCGCCACCGGGAAACCGGCATGGCGACCGAGGAAGAGCACCGACCGGGTGCCGACGTGCTCACGCGCGAGCTCGTAGACCTCGTCGGCCTTGTCGAGCACCGTCTGGATGTGGGCCGGCATCTCTTCGAGCTGATCCACCACCTGGGTGATCTCGTCGCCGAAACGGGTGCCCTTGACCTGGGCGAGATAGAGGGCCAGGAGGTAGCAGGCGACGAGCTGGGTGAGGAATCCCTTGGTCGAGGCCACGCCGATCTCCGGCCCGGCGTAGGTGTAGATGACACCGTCCGACTCGCGCGGGATCGTGGAGCCGTTGGTGTTGCAGATCGCGAGGACCTTCGACCGCTGGACGCGGGCGTGACGGATGGCCTGCAGGGTGTCCGCAGTCTCGCCCGACTGGCTGATCGCGACCACGAGGGTGGCGGCCGTCAGGATCGGGTCGCGATAGCGGAACTCGCTGGCGAGCTCGACCTCGACCGGGATACGGCACCAGTGCTCGATGGCGTACTTGGCGACCATGCCGGCATAGAACGACGTGCCGGCCGCGATGATGATGATCTTGTCGATGTCGCGCAGCTCTCCGTCGGAGAGGCGCATCTCGTCGAGCTGCAGCAGCCCCGCCTCGTCACGACGACCCAGCAACGAGTCGAAGACGGCGCTCGGCTGCTCGAAGATCTCCTTGCGCATGAACCAGTCGTGGCCGTCCTTCTCTGCCGCCGAAAGATCCCAGTCGACGTGGTAGCGACGGCCCTCGGCAGGAGTGCCGTCGAAGCCGGTGACGCTGACGCCTTCGCGGGTGATCGTGACGACCTGGTCCTGGTCGAGCTCCATCGCCTCACGGGTGTGCTCGATGAAGGCCGCCACGTCGCTGCCGAGGAAGTTTTCCCCTTCACCGATCCCGACCACGAGGGGAGAGTTGCGCCGCGCGGCGACCACCCGGCTGGGGTCGGCTGCATCGATCGCGACGAGGGTGAACGCGCCTTCGAGGCGCTGGCAGACGCGCTGCATCGCGGTGGTGAGGTCGACGCCGGTGCGCACTTCGCGGTCGAGCAGGTGGGCCGCCACCTCGGTGTCGGTGTCGGAGGACATCTCGATCCCCTCGTTCTCCATCTCCGTGCGCAGATGGACGAAGTTCTCCAGAATGCCGTTGTGCACCACGGAGACCCGTCGCGTCGAGCCGTAGTGCGGGTGGGCGTTGCGGTCGGTGGGAGCGCCGTGCGTGGCCCAACGGGTGTGGCCGATGCCGGTCGTGGAGGTCGGCAGCGGGTTTTCGGCGAGTGCCTTCTCGAGGTTGGCCAACTTGCCGGCCCGCTTGTCACCGACCAGGGCCCCGTCCTGGATCAGCGAGATCCCGGCGGAGTCGTAGCCGCGATACTCCAGTCGTCGTAGACCTTCGATGACCACGCTCTGAGCCGACTTGTCACCGACGTATCCCACGATTCCGCACATGGCGCGGGAGTCTATCGGCAGGGCACTGGCACTCCGCGCACGGCAGCGGTGCAACAATCACCGCTATGCCTGAGGCCCCGGCGCCGCCAGCCGGCCACCCCACGGGCGGGGAGGACTCCCCCTACGTCGAGCTCGACCGAGCCGCCTGGGCGGCTCTGGCCCCCCAGGACCGAACAGTTCTGACTCCTGAGGAGATTGCGCGGGTCCGCGGACTCGGCGACGCCCTCAACCTCGATGAGGTCGAGCAGGTCTATCTTCCCCTCTCGCGCCTGCTCAGCCTCTATGTCGCGGCCAACTCGCGGCTGCACCGGGAGCAGGAGGAGTTCCTCCACCGCGTCACTCCCCCACGTACGCCCTTCGTCATCGGTCTCGCGGGATCGGTGGCGGTCGGCAAGTCGACCACTGCCCGGGTGCTGCAACAGATGCTGCAGCACTGGCCCGAGCACCTCAACGTGGCGCTGGTGACGACCGACGGCTTCCTGCTCCCGAATGCCGAGCTGGAGCGCCGCGGCATCCTGCACCGCAAGGGCTTTCCGGAGTCCTACGACCGCAAGGCCCTGCTCAAGTTCGTCATCGCCATCAAGTCCGGCAAGGACGAGGTCGAGGCCCCGACCTACTCCCACCTCGTCTATGACGTCGTGCCCGACGAGAAGGTGATCGTCAAGCACGCCGACATCGTGATCATCGAAGGACTCAACGTCCTGCAGCCCGCACGAGCACGTGAGGACGGTGTGACGGGTCTGGCCGTCAGCGACTTCTTCGACTTCTCCGTCTACGTCGATGCGGCGCTGACCGACATCAAGCGGTGGTACGTCGATCGTTTCCTGCGTCTGCGCGAGACCGCCTTCCAGGACCCGGCCTCCTACTTCCGCAAGTACGCCTCACTGTCGCACGACGAGGCGGTCGACCAGGCCACCCAGATCTGGAACGCCATCAACGAGCCGAACCTCGTCCAGAACGTCGCCCCCACCCGGTCCCGCGCCAACCTCGTGCTCCGTAAGGACTCCGACCACTCGGTGCGCTACGTGCGACTGCGCAAGCTCTGACGCAGCCACAGGCACCACACCAGCGGCAACAGCAGCGCCAGGCCGATCGCGACCCCTCCAGTGCCGAACACCCGCTCGGTCTCGACCTCGGGATCGATGACGAAGAGGGACGAGAGAGCTGCCATCGCCGCTCCGAAGCACGCGACCGACGCGGCTCCGGTGCTCACATAGCGCACACGAACTCGCTGGTCGACCTTCTCGCAACCAAGGATCGCGCAGAGGAACGCCAGCGCGAAGAGCGGCCCTCCGACCAACAGGGTGAAGACCAATGACTCGTACGCGAAACCCCAAGGAAAAAGCGACGGCTCCCGACTGCTCAGGTCGCTGACGATGGCCAATGCGTACAGACCGATTGTTCCCGCCACCCAGGCGAGCACCGGGATCCACATCGACAGGGTGTTGGGGCGGCGGACCGTCGCTGGTGCACGGTCGACGACCGGGGTCCGGACGTCCGTCATGGCTGGTTGCTCAGCAGGGTGGACCGCCGACGCAGGCACCACACCAGCGGCAACAGCAACCCCAGGCCGACCACGATCGCACCTGCACCGAAGACCTGGCCGGCCTGCGGCTCATTGAAGACGAGAGAGACCATGAAACCCACCAGGGCCAGCCCTCCGAGCGCCACCACCACGGCACCGGCCACCGCCAGGGCGATCCTGGCGCTCGCTGATCTGAACAGACTGCCGGCGATCGCGCAGCACAACGCCCCCACGAGCACGGGAGCGCCGTACATCACCGTCACAGCCACGGCCCCGAAGAGATAGCCCCAAGAGTCAGACGGCTGGTCCAGGCTGCTCTCGTCGATGACGAAGCCGAGCGCGACCAGCAACACCGCCGCGAACAACAAGGTCAGGACAGGGGTCCACACCACCAGCAACCCGACATGGGTGTCCGGACGCTTCGGAGGCTCGGACGTGGCGAGGGTGTCGGGCAGGCTCATGCGCCCATCCTCGTCGCGAACCGGGGGCTCGGCGTGAGCACTGCTACTCGGATCCTTCAGAGAGCGAGTTCGTGCGCCACGACGGCTGCCAGTCGCTCGGCGACAGTCTGGGCCTCGTCGTGGGTCGGTGCCTCTACCATCACTCGTACGATCGGCTCCGTGCCGGAGGGGCGCAGCAGGATCCTGCCGCGCTCGCCGAGGCCTGCCTCCTCTTCCGCCACTGCTGCGGCCACCACGGCGTCGTCGTCGGCCCGCGCCTTGTCGACGCCCGGCACGTTGAGCAACACCTGCGGCAGCCGGACCATCACGGCGGCAAGATCTGCCAGGGTCCTGCCGGTGGTGGCCATCCGCTCCAGCACGTGCAGAGAGGTCAGGATGCCGTCACCGGTCGTGGCGTGGTCCCGGAGAATCACGTGACCGGACTGCTCACCGCCCAGCGAATAGCCGGAGACCTTCATCGCCTCCAGGACGTAGCGGTCGCCGACCTTCGTCTGACGCACCCCCACACCCCCGGCCTTCATGGCCTGGACGAAGCCGAGGTTGCTCATCACCGTGGCCACCACGGTGTCCTTGGCCAGCCGACCCTGCTCGAGCAGCGAGAGCGAGAGAATGGCGAGGATCTGGTCCCCGTCCACGACGTTGCCCTCGTGGTCCACGGCCAGACAGCGGTCGGCATCGCCGTCGAGGCCGAAGCCGGCGTCCGCACCGTGGCTCAGGACTGCGGCCTGGAGCGACTCCAGATGCGTGGAACCGCACGCGTGGTTGATGTTGAGCCCGTCGGGCTCGGCGTGGATGGCAATCACGGTGGCGCCGGCAGCTTCGAGGGCCCGCGGGCCTGCCGCATGCGCTGCGCCCTCCGCGCAGTCGAGGACCACGGTGAGTCCGACCAGCGGGTGGGACATCGTGCTCTCCAGGTGGGAGGCGTAGTCCTGCACCGCGGATTCGTAGACGCTCACGCGACCCACGTCCGCACCCGTCGGGCGGTCCCAGGGCTCGCCCATCCGTCGCTCGATGGCGATCTCGATCGCATCGTCGAGTTTGTGGCCACCGCGCGCCAGGAACTTGATGCCGTTGTCGGGCATCGCGTTGTGGGAGGCGGAGAGCATCACGCCGAGATCGGCGCCGAGCCGGTCGGTGAGGTAGGCCACTCCCGGCGTGGGGAGCACCCCGACCAGGAACACGTCCACCCCGGCCGAGGCCAGGCCGGCGACGACAGCCGCCTCGAGGAACTGTCCGGAGATGCGCGTGTCACGCCCGACCACGGCGACGGGGCGATGCCCCGCGAATTCGCCGCGGTCGGCCAGGACATGCGCTGCACAGACGGAAAGGTCCAGGGCCAGCTCTGCGGTCAGATGACCGTTCGCCAGACCCCGGACCCCGTCCGTGCCAAAGAGTCGCGTCGTTGCGGGACGAGACTCCATGTGATCAGCGCTTGCTGAACTGCGAGGCCTTGCGGGCCTTCTTGAGTCCGGCCTTCTTGCGCTCCACGACGCGGGCGTCGCGGGTCAGCAGACCGGCCTTCTTCAGTGCCGGGCGGTTGGCCTCTTCATCGATCTGGTTGAGCGAGCGTGCCACGCCCAGACGCAGCGCGCCGGCCTGGCCGGCAATGCCACCGCCGTGAATGCGAGCCAGCACGTCGAAACGTCCCTCGAGCTGGAGCTCGGTAAACGGCTCGTTCGCGATCTGCTGGTGGAGCTTGTTGGGGAAGTAGTTCTCCAACGAGCGACCGTTGATGGTCCATTCGCCGGTGCCGGGGACGATGCGGACACGAGCCACAGCCTCCTTGCGGCGGCCGGTGGCTGCGCCGGGCTCGATGGTGGCCGGACGAACCGGCGCGTCGGCCGAAGCGTCGCTCTCGGAGGTGAAGGAAACGCCCTCGGAGTTGGTCTCGAAGGTCTCCTCGACCTCGGTGCTGTTCTCAGTCATCTGTGAGTCCTCAGTCGCTTACTGGGAGATCTGCGTGATCTCGAACGGGACGGCCTGCTGGGCCAGGTGCGGGTGGTCGGGTCCGGGGTAGACCTTCAGCTTCTTCAGAATCTGGCGACCGAGCTTGTTCTTGGGCAGCATGCCCCACACGGCGTTCTCGATGGCCTTGCGGGCATCCTTCTCGAGGAGCTCGCCGAAAGGCGTCGCAGACAGGCCGCCGGGATAACCGGAGTGGCGGTAGGCCATCTTCTTGGTCTTCTTGTCTCCCGACAGCGACACCTTGGAGGCGTTGATGACGATGACGAAGTCGCCGACGTCCATGTGGGGCGCGAAGATCGGCTTGTGCTTGCCGCGGAGGAGGTTGGCGGTCTGGACGGCAAGGCGTCCAAGGACCACGTCGGTGGCGTCGATGACGAGCCACTCTCGCTGGATGTCAGCGGGCTTGGGGCTGTACGTGCGCACGGCTGTATTCCCGTTCTGGTTCGTTGGTCCAAGCAGGAGATGTCCCGCTTGGTGTGGAGCTCACGACTTCTGACGAACACGGCCCGGATCGCTCCCCCGGACATGAGGGATGACGTACGGATCTGCACCCACCCTCGAATGAGGACGGGCACGGCAGGAGTCGCGACCGCCAAGAATACGACTCAAAGCGCAAGATGGCCAAAACGCCACTGCGGCCTGTGGCGAGTACCCAGATCGGGCTCGACCGCGAACCACCCCCTACCGGTTCGCCATGCTTCGAGGCGCGCGGCTAGGTTGGAGCGACCCAAAAGACTGATGGACAGGAGCCGACGTGACCGACGTAGCGGCCAACTCTGACTCGCTGACCGTCCGCGACAACCGGACCGGCCAGGAGTATGACCTCCCGATCACCGACAACACCATTGCGGCCAAGGACCTCGGCCAGATCCGTACGGGTGAGGACGTGCCCGGTCTGGCGACGTACGACCCCGGCTTCGTCAACACCGCTTCGTGCCGCTCAGCGGTGACGTTCATCGACGGCGACAAGGGCATCCTCGAATACCGCGGCTATCCCATCGAGCAGTTGGCCGACAAGTCCAACTTCCTCGAGGTGGCCTATCTCCTGATCAACGGCTCGCTGCCCACCAAGGAGCAGTACGAGGCGTGGTCGCACGAGATCACTTACCACACCTTCGTGCACGAGAATGTCAAGGGCTTCATGCACGGATTCCGCTATGACGCGCACCCGATGGGGATGCTCATGGCCTCGGTCGGCGCGCTGTCGACGTTCTATCCCGACGCCCGCAACATCAGCGATGCCGGCAACCGCCACATGCAGATCGTGCGGATGATCGCCAAGATGCCGACGCTGGGCGCCTGGTCGTTCCGGCATGCCCAGGGCAAGCCGTTCGTCTACCCCGACAACGACCTGAGTTACACCGCCAACTTCCTCTCGATGCTCTTCAAGATGAGCGAGCAGAAGTTCGAGGCTGACCCCCGGCTGGTCAAGGCGCTCGACGTGCTCTTCATCCTGCACGCCGACCATGAGCAGAACTGCTCCACCAACGCGGTCCGCTCGGTCGGCTCCTCACAGGTGGACCCCTACTCTGCCGTGGCCGCTGGTGTCGGCGCCCTCTACGGCCCGCTGCACGGCGGTGCCAACGAGGCCGTGCTGCGGATGCTGCGCAGGATCGGGTCGAAGGAGAACATCCCCGCCTTCATCGAGGGCGTGAAGGACGGCAACGAGAAGCTGATGGGCTTCGGCCACCGGGTCTACAAGAATTTCGACCCCCGAGCCACCATCATCAAGAAGGCCTGCGACGACGTCTTCGAGGTCACCGGGGTCAACCCGCTGCTCGGGATCGCCAAGGAGCTGGAGAAGATCGCGCTGGAGGACGAGTACTTCGTCAAGCGCAAGCTCTATCCCAACGTCGACTTCTATTCCGGTCTGATCTATGAGGCCTTCCAGTTCCCGCCGGAGATGTTCACCGTGCTCTTCGCCATCGGGCGTACGCCGGGCTGGCTGGCCCAGTGGTCCGAGCTGGTCCAGGACAAGGAACAGAAGATCGCCCGCCCCAAGCAGATCTACACGGGCGAGCGTCAGTTGGATTTCATCCCTGCCTCCGAGCGCTGGGCCTGATCACTGGTCCTGAAGCCCGCCCTACTTGCCGCTGAGCGGTGAGTGAGGCGGGTTTCTTCATCTCCGGAACCCGCCTCACTCACCGCTGCCGCGAGCGCCCGGCCGGAGCGGTGGGTGAGGCGGGTTTCCAGGCGAGTGGAATCAGCCTCACTCACCGCGGCTGAGAGGGCTCGATCCGAGCTCCGCGGTCGTGACAATCTGCTGAAGCTCAGCGACATGGCCGGCAAACGCCTCACGGCCTGCGCCGGTCATCGTGGCCCAGGTCTTCACCCGACCCTTTCCGGTCGGCTTGTCCAGCACGACGTAGCCGGCCACGACCAGCGCGCCGAGATGTTTGCTCAGCACCGAGTCGGCGACCCCGAGGGATTCGCGCAGGGTGGCGAACTCTGCTCGGTCGACAGCGGCAAGAATCGCGCAGATCCGAAGGCGGTTGGGCGCGTGGATGACCTCGTTGAATCGGGGCTCGGTCACGGAAGTTCCTTGTCCCGGCAGACGTCTGCCCGGTAGGCGACGTCGAGGGTCTGGCCGATCACGATGGTGGAGATCAACGATGTCAGGGCCAGCACGACGACCACGCCCACCGAAAGGTCGTCGCGCAACACCGTCACCCCCATCGGTATCAGCAGGCCCAGGAGGAAGAGCGTCCACACCAGACCGCTGCGAAGCGTCGCGGGGAACCGCCCCACCACCCCGGTGCGGGCCACATAGAGGCGCGGCAACCAGAATGCCCCGATCAACCACAGGACAAGGGACAACATTCTCAGCTCTTCGTACAGCCCGTAGACCAGGACCAACTGGGCCATGAGGACGCCCATCACGGGGTAGTACCACCGTGGCCTGGTCATCCGCCCGGCGATCTCCTGACGCGAGGCGCCGATGGTCTCAAGGGAACGTCGGGCATCATCCGACGAGTGGTTTTCCATGATGGAAACTCTAGAGATGACTTTCCATGAAGGCAAGTGGATTCTTCGGTTCCGCCCAGCAGGCTCTCAGCGGATCCACAGGGAGCCGACGCAGTCTCGATGACATGAGCGATGCATTTCCTTCCTACCCGGCCAGCAACCCCTACTACGTCAGCGCACCTCCTCCCCCACGTCGTCGGCGTACGGGCCTGGCTGCGGCGGTGGTGGCCACCTCGCTTCTCGTAGGCGGCAGCGCGGGCGTCGGTGGGGCCGCCATGTGGGATCTCACGCACCCGGCCCCGGCCTCCTCGCCCCGGGCTGATCCTGCCGGCACCGCGCGGGTCGCGAACCAGTCGGACGCGCCGACCCGGGTGGGCTCCGTCGAGCAGGTCGCCACCAACGTCCTGCCCAGCGTCGTGAAGATCGACGTCACCGGCGCCCAGGGTTCGGGCTCCGGGTCGGGGATCATCCTCACCTCCGACGGCACCATCCTGACCAACAACCATGTCGTGGACATGGACGGTCAGGGTGCGACCTCGATCACCGTGCACTTCGCCGACGGCACCTCGGCCGACGCCGAGGTCCTGGGCACCGATCCACTCACTGACACCGCGGTCATCAAGGCCGCCGATGTCTCCGACCTCCAGGCAGCCACGATCGGCAAGTCAGCCAATCTCGGCGTGGGCGAGGGCGTCGTGGCGATCGGCTCGCCCTTCGGCCTCGACGCCACCGTCACCAGCGGCATCGTCAGCGCCCTCAACCGGCCCGTGAACGTCGGGTCAGACCAGCAGGGCAACAGCACGACCTATCCCGCGATCCAGACCGATGCCGCGATCAATCCCGGCAACTCCGGCGGTCCGCTGACGGACATGACCGGTGCCGTGGTCGGGATCAATTCCTCGATCCGGACCGCTTCCGCCAGCTCACCCGACGGCCGGCCCGGCCCCTCGGGATCGATCGGTCTGGGCTTCGCGATCCCGATCGACGAGGTGATGCCGATCGTGGATGAGATGGCCAAGGGACAGACCCCCACGCACGCGCGGCTGGGCATCCAGATCTCGGACTCCGGACCGGACTCCGAGACGGGCGCCCAGATCCAGCAGGTGACGGACGGCTCCACGGCAGCCGCGGCAGGAATCCAGAAGGGCGACGTCATCGTGGCGCTCGACGACCGGCAGATCAACAGCGCCGACTCCCTCGTCGCCACGATCCGCTCCTACCGTCCCGGCGACTCGGTGTCTCTCTCGTGGGAGCGGGCAGGCGCGGCCATGGAGGCCACGGTGACGCTGGACTCCGACGCCAAGACCAGCTGATCACGAGCGGGTCGGGCGCGCACTCTGATCCCGTTCTCTGGCCTCGCTGGGTCTGCCGCGCCATGATGGTGGGTCCGGCCCCGTGCCAGCGACGACGTGAGGAGTCCGATGCAACTCGAACTGACCCAGGCCGATGCCGACTTCCGCGATCGGTTGCGGGAGTTCTTCACCACCAGGGTCCCGCAGGAGGTTCGCGACACCGTGCTGGAGGGTCGCCACCTCTCCCGTGAGCAGATCGTGGAGACCCAGCGCATCCTCAACGCCGAAGGCCTGGCCGTGCCCCACTGGCCACAGGAGTGGGGCGGTCAGGACTGGTCCGACCTGCAACGCCACCTGTGGCACGAGGAGATGCAGCGCGCTGGAGTGCCACTTCCGCTGGCCTTCAACGCCTCCATGATCGGTCCGGTCATCGCGCAGTTCGGCACCGATGAGCAGAAACAGCGGTTCCTGCCCGACACGGCCAACCTCGACATCTGGTGGTCGCAGGGATTCTCCGAGCCCGACGCCGGCTCCGACCTGGCGAGCCTGCGTACGACTGCAGTGCGCGACGGCGAGGACTGGATCGTCAACGGGCAGAAGACGTGGACCACGCTGGGTCAGTACGGCGACTGGATCTTCACCCTCGTCCGCACCGACCCGGAGGTCAAGAAGCAGGCCGGGATCTCGATGCTCCTCATCGACATGACCCTGCCCGGCGTCGAGGTCCGACCGATCGAACTCATCGACGGCGGCCACGAGGTCAACGAGGTCTGGTTCTCCGACGTACGGGTGCCCGGCGACCTGCTCGTGGGCGAACCCGGTGGCGGCTGGACGATCGCGAAGTTCCTCCTCGGCAACGAACGCGTGGGGGTCGCACCGGTCGGCGCCACCAAACGCGCGTTGGCCACGTTGAAGGAGAACGCCGCCGACCTGATGACCGACCCGCTGGTCCGGGCGCGGGTGGCCGAGTTGGAGAACGACCTGCTCGCCCTGGAGCTGACGGCGCTGCGGGTGGTGGCGCACTCCACGGACGGAGAGCCGCATCCGGCTTCCTCGGTGCTCAAGCTCAGGGGCTCAGAGCTCCAGCAGGCCGTCACCGAGCTGGCCCTCGACCTCGCCGGTCCGGCATCACTGGGGGCTCACGCCGATGACGACTCGCCCCTGACCGGTTGGGCTCGACGCAGCGCGCCGACCTATCTCAACCTCCGCAAGGCCTCGATCTATGGCGGGTCCAACGAGATCCAGCGCCAGATCATCAGCCGCACGATCCTGGGACTCTGAGGAGATCGACATGGACTTCACCTACGACGACGAGCAGCAGGCACTGCGCGAGGCCGTACGCGGCCTGATGTCCACGACGTACGCGGACCACGAGAACAGGCGACGCACCGTCGCCACAGAACCCGGCTTCGACCAGGCACTGTGGGGGCGACTGGCCGAGATGGGCATCCTGGGCCTTCCCTTCAGCGAGGACGACGGTGGTGTCGGGGCCGGGCCGGTCGAGATCGCCATCGTGTGCCAGGAGCTGGGACGTGTTCTGGCCCCCGAGCCGTACCTCGCCTGTGTGGTGCACGCCGGTGGGCTCGTCGCGGCACTCGGTTCCGCCGAACAACGCGCCGACCTGCTGGGCCGGGTGGCCACGGGCGACCTCGTGCTGGCGGCCGCCGACACTTCGCCCGGTGGGAGGTGGAGCGCCAGCGTTGGTCAGGGACAAGGCCAGCAGGTGCGGGCCGAACGGAAGGGCGACACCTGGACGCTGTCCGGCGTCTGCGACCCCGTGGTCGCCGGGGAGTCGGCCCACCAGTTGGTGGTCACCGCTGCGCTGCCTGACGACGCGGGTACCGGGGTCTTCCTCGTCGCCGCCGAGGACGTCGAGCGGACCGGCTATGCCGCTGCCGACCTGACCCGTGCCGCACGTGTGCGCTTCGATGCGAGTCCCGCCGTGCCGCTCGGCGAGCCAGGGCGCGATCTGGGCCCGAGCATCGCGACGATCAGCGACCTGACCCGGATCATGGGCGCCAACCAGGCCCTCGGGGTGCTGCAGAGCCAGGTGCGCGCGACCACCGACTACCTCAAGAGCCGCACCCAGTTCGGGGTCACCCTCAACACCTTCCAGGCCCTCACCTTCCGGGCCGCAGACCTGTATGTCTCCCTCGAGCTGGCCCACAGCATGGTCGACTGGGCCACGATGACGATCGCCGCAGGTGACCGCGACCTGGTCGCTGATGCGGCCGACCGCGTCGGGCTTCAGATCAGTCGGGCCGGTCGTCACATCGGCCAGGAGGCCATCCAGCTCCACGGCGGCATCGCCATGACGGCCGAGTATTCCGTCGGTGTCGGTACTGCGCACCTCGTCGTGCTCGAACAGTGGCTGGGCAACGGACACCACCACCTCACCCGACTGTCCGGGCGCGTCACCGACCACGAGATGGTCGAGGCGCTCAGCTGAGATGGACCTTTCCCTCAGCGAAGAACAGCAGGCCTTCCGCACGCTCGCCCGGACCTTCCTCGAACGCGAGGCCATTCCGCACCGCATCCAGTGGGACCACGACGAATCCGTGGACCTGGCGATCGTGCCGAAGATGGCCGAGGTCGGCTTCTTCGGGCTCACCATCCCCGCGCAGTACGGCGGTGTCGGTGGCGACTACCTCACCTACGCACTCGCGATGGAGGAACTGGGCCGCGCCGACTCGGCGCTGCGGGGCATCGTGTCGGTGAGCAGCGGGCTGGTCGGCAAGTCGATCCTCTTCCACGGCACCGAGGAGCAGAAGCAGGAGTGGCTGCCGCAACTGGCCGCAGCCACCAAGTTGGGCTGCTTCGGCCTGACCGAGCCGGACACCGGCTCGGATGCGGGCAACCTCACCAGCCGAGCCGTTCGTGAGGGATCGGACTGGGTGCTCAACGGCCAGAAGCTCTTCATCACCAACGGCACCTGGGCCGATGTGGCGTTGATCTTCGCCCGTACGAGCGACGACGGACCACGCGGCGTGACAGCTTTTCTCGTGCCGACCGACACCCCTGGTTTCGAGGCACGCGAGGTCACCGGCAAGCTAGGTCTGCGCGGTCAGGCGACGGCGGAGCTGTTCCTCAGTGACGTACGCGTCCCCGACTCAGCGCGCCTCGGCGAGGTGGGGCAAGGCTTCAAGATCGCGATGGGCACCCTCGACAAGGGCCGGCTCGCGGTCGCTGCCGGGTGCGTCGGGATCGTGCAGGGCTGTCTGGAGGCCTCCGTGGCCTACGCCACCAGCCGCACCCAGTTCGGCAAACCGATCGCGGCCTTCCAACTCGTCCAGGACATGATCGCCGACATGTCGGTCGATGCCGATGCGGCCCGGCTGCTGGTGTGGCGCTGCGCCGACCTGATCGACCGAGGAGAACCGTTCGGCACCGCTGCCTCCAAGGCCAAGCTCTTCGCTTCCGAGGCAGCAGTGCGTGCCGCCAATCTGGCCGTCCAGGTGCATGGCGGCGCCGGCTACGTCGACGACTATCCCGTCGCGAAATATCTTCGCGATGCGCGGGTGATGACGCTGTACGAAGGCACGTCCCAGATCCAGAAACTGCTGATCGGGCGGGCCGAGACCGGGGTCAGCGCGTTCGTCTGACTCGACCTTCGTCCCAGACCGGCCCGTCGGATTCGTAGACCTCGCCGTCGGAGCCGTAGACCAGGAAGCGGTCGAAGCCCCGGGCGAACCAGCGGTCGTGCGTGACGGCCAGCACCGTGCCCTCGAAGGCTTCCAGCCCCGTCTCGAGTGCTTCGGCGGACTGCACATCGAGGTTGTCGGTGGGCTCGTCGAGCAGGAGCAGGGTGGCGCCGGAGAGCTCGAGCAGCAGGATCTGGAACCGTGCCTGCTGGCCGCCGCTGAGGGACTCGAACTTCTGTTCACTGGCATGGGCGAGTTCATAGCGGTCGAGCACCCGAGCAGCAGCCTCCTGACCCATCCCGTGGCGGTGGTCATCACCGCGGTGCAGGATCTCCAGCAGGGTGCGGCCGACCAGTTCGGGATGTTCGTGGGTCTGCACGAACCAGCCGGGACGCACCCGCGCCCCGAGCTTGGCGTTGCCGGTGTGCGCCACCGGTGCAGGCGGCACTCCGACGGGCCGGTGCTCCACGTCGGGATCGCTCCCGCCGCCTGCGAGGAGCCGCAGGAAGTGCGACTTGCCCGATCCGTTGGAGCCCAGCACCGCCACCCGCTCGCCGTACCAGACCTCCAGGTCGTAGGGCTTCATCAAGCCGGTCAGTTCGAGGTCGGTGCAGACCACGGCACGCTTGCCCGTACGACCACCCTTGAGCCGCATCTTCACCTGCTGCTCGCGCGGTTGCTCGACCGGTGGGCCTGCCTCCTCGAACTTCTTGAGGCGAGTCTGTGCGGCCTTGTACTGCGAGGCCAGGCCGTCGTTGTATTCGGCCTTGATCTTGTAGCGGAGCACGAGCGCCTTGAGCTTGGCGTGCTCCTCGTCCCAGCGCCGCCGCAGCTCCTCGAAGCGCTCGAACCGGTCGCTGCGAGCCTGGTGATAGCTCGCGAACCCGCCCGGATGGGTCCACACGAGGTTGCCGGCGCTGCCGAGTTCGACGCTGACGACGCGGGTGGCGGTGTTGGCGAGAAGTTCGCGGTCGTGGCTGATGAACAGGATCGTCTTGGGCGACTCCTGGATGCGTTGCTCGAGCCAGATCTTGCCGGGCACGTCGAGGTAGTTGTCCGGTTCGTCGAGCAACAACACCTCGTCGGGGCCGCGGAGCAGGTATTCGAGCACGAGCCGCTTCTGCTCTCCCCCGGACAAGGTGGAGAGCAGGCGGCGGCGAGCCCGGTCGAGCGGCAACTCCATCGATGCAATGGTGCACACGTCCCAGGTGACCTCGAGGTCATAGCCGCCGGCGTCACCGAAGTCGGCGAGGGCACTGGC
Organism: Propionibacteriales bacterium; assembly: GCA_038242265.1. Lineage (GTDB taxonomy): Bacteria > Actinomycetota > Actinomycetes > Propionibacteriales > Nocardioidaceae > Nocardioides. The sequence goes on along the minus strand of JBBSSH010000011.1, from coordinate 35,489 downwards.
ATAGGCCATCTGGGAGCGTTCGTCGTCGGTGTCCATCAGCGTGAGCTCGGCGGCATCGACGGCGGCAGCGGCCGTACGAACCCGGGGTGGAGCCACACTCAACAGCAGGTCGGCCACGGTCTCCTCGCCACCACCGTGGCCGACGAACTGGCGCATCACGCCCAGCCCACCGGAACGGGTCACCGCACCGGCGTGTGGAGTCAGATCGCCGGTGATGATGCGCAACAGAGTGGTCTTCCCCGCGCCGTTGGCGCCGACCAGCGCCACCTTCGCACCATCACCGACCCGGAAGCTCACCTCGTCGAGCAGCACCCGTCCATCAGGTAGTTCATAACGCACTCCGGCAACGTCCACGTGTCCCACGAGGAGACATCCTCCCTGACGGGGCATCGATACGTCGCGGGGATATCGCCATCAGTCCAGATCGACCAACGAGCGCACGTCCTCGGTCATCTTCCGCATGATGAGGCCCTCCTTCTGCGTGGAGTCCACGACAAGCACTTCTCCGCACCCTCGGAAGTAGGCTGTCGCCACCATTTCTCCATCCTGGTAGACGATCGTGCGGTCATCGGGGCCAGCCGTCTGGTCCGACTCCGCTGGGAGACACCGGTCCTCCTTGGCACGGACGGGGGACGAGGTCAGTACCTCCAGCGCCGCGGCGGCTTGCTCACCGGTGAGTGTCCGGGTCGCCAACAGTTCGTTGACGCGATAGCGGCACAGTGAGATCCCTTCGCCATTCAGTTGGACGGGACAGCCGCCTGTCGGCCCTTGGTCCACCCTCATTGCTGAGTCAATGATCCGCTGCGTCAGTTCGCGGTCCTGCGTGACGACGGTGACTGACTCGTCGCCATCGATCCACGAGCCGATCCAGGCTCCCTGTGGGTAGCGCTGGCTGTCGCGGTTCAGGTAGGCGTACCGAAACCCGTCACCGGCACCGTCAGATTTGTCATAGTCCAAGTTGTCGGAGGTCGGCTGGCCGAGGGTGACGCCGTAGCCGTTGGCGGGTTCACACGCGATCCGGATCGCCATGGTGTCCGGCCGAGTCACGACTGGCGTGACTTCCTCGGGAGTATCGACACCGGAGCACCAGGCGCTCATCGCTCCAGCCTCCCACTCGGTGGGCACCTGCACGCTCACGCCGTGCCAGGTCTCGTAGCGGAAACCGTCAGCCGCTTTCCGGATGCCACTGTTCTCATTGCTGGCCACCGTCGTGCCCTGGTCGGCACCGCCAGACCCGAGGCCGCCGAACTGGCTGAATCCGATCGGTAGCGCCACCGCCACGACCGCCGCAGCGACGACCGTGCGGGTCGTACGCCGCCGACGCACCCGTCGGCGGGCACCATCGGCCAGGACGGACGCGTCCATCGACCGGCCGGCCCTGTGGTCCAGGGTCTCGTGCAGTCGTGCTTCGAAGTCATTCATCGTTCTCCCCCAATTCGGTTCGGAGCGCAGTCATGGCGCGCGAGACGCGCGATCGCACACTGCCCTCGCGCACGCCGGTCAGGGCGGCGATGTCGGCATAGTCCAGGTCTTCGTAGAAGCGCAGCACGATGGCGGTGCGCTGGTCGGGTGGCAGCCTCAGGCAGGCCTGCCAGATCCGGTCACGGTCCTCGAAGGACGCGCTGGTGGGCGCAGCGCGGTCATGGACCTCGTCGACGGGTGACTCCCGGCGGCGGAACTTGCGCCACCACGAGATGTGGGCGTTGACGACCATGCGGCGTACATAGGCGTCGGGATCCTCGACCGTGGAAATACGCGACCACCTCGGCAGTGCCCGGGACAACGCGTCCTGGACCACGTCCTGGGCATCGGCCTGGTTGCCGGTCAGGACGTAGGCCAGACGCAGCAGACTGGGCCCCCTGGCCGCCACCCAGCTGTCGAAGTCAGGCACGTCCACGAGCGCACTCCTCGTCTCGGTGATGGTTGTCATGCTCTGTCAACGCTGGTCAGCAGCGTCGTGTTGCACGACAGCCCGGGATCGTTCGGGCCGGATTGTTGCGGCCTATGCGGGGCGACGCGTCTCCAGCACCCGGAAGCCCTTGGCGCTGACCAGTCGCGTGGTGGGCCACCCCTGCTCGGTGAGCCACCGCTGCAACGAGTCGGCACCGAGGAACTTGCCCACGACCATCACCGCACGCCCCTGCGGTGCGAGACGAGGCAGCCAGGTGAGCAGGAGTTCGTGCAGCGCTTCCTTGCCGATGCGGATCGGCGGGTTCGACCAGATCTCGTCGAAGACCTGGTCACTGGGCACGTGCTCGGGGGTGCACGCCACGAAGCGGTTGTCGAGGCTGGCGCTCTTTGCGTTGTCGTTGGCGAGGAGCACGGCGCGGCGGTTGACGTCGACACCGATCACCGACGCCAACGGCACCGCCAGGGCGATGGCGAGACCAATCACGCCATAGCCGCAGCCGAGGTCGAGGAACTGGCCCTGGACCGGCGGCTCGAGCTCACGGAACAGCATGGCGGTCGCGTGGTCGAGATGGCCACGGCTGAAGACGCCCGATCCCGTGTCGAGGGTGAGCTGGTGACCCCAGATGTCCGCGGTGAAACTCTCGCGCTTGAAGGGCACGTCGGGGTCGGCAGAGAAGTAGTGCTCGTGCTCAGACATCGATCGCCTCTCGTCGGGCCCGGGTGAGCTCTGCCTGCGCCGCGAGTTCAGTGGCGTCGGGATAGTCGACCTCTTCGAGCGTGAGACCGCGAGCCGGCATGACGGTGACCGCCGGGTGCCGCTTGCGTTCCACCATGACCTGCGTCGGCCAGTCAACGGCGCGTTGGCCCTCGCCGACGGGGACCAGGCTGCCAACCACTGCGCGCACCATGTGGTGGCAGAACGCATCGGCCCGTACGGTGCCGATCGCCAGGCCATTCTCGTCGCGAGTCCACGCCAGGTCGAGCAACGTACGTACGGTGGTGGCGCCTTCTCGCCGCTTGCAGAAGGCCGCGAAGTCGTGGAGGCCGAGCAGCGGGGCCGAGGCCTCGTTCATCGCCTCGAGGTCGAGCGGGCGCGGCCAGATCAGGACGTGACTGCGCACCAGTGGATCAGCCAACTCGTGGGCATCAGCGATGCGGTAGACGTACCGCCGCCAGTTGGCAGAGAACCGCGCGTCGAATCCCTCCGCGGCCTCGCTCACCCGGTGCACCCGTACGTCCGCGGGCAGTATGCCCGAGAGCCGTCGCACCAGCGCGACCATGGGCGTGTCCCTCGAGCGTCCCACCGAATCCGCCACGGCCCCGGGCGGCACATCGACGTGGAGCACCTGGGCACGAGCGTGGACGCCGGCGTCGGTGCGACCTGCGACATGGACGCGCACGAGGGGCAGGCGTAGCGCCATCATCAGGGCCTCCTCCACGGTCTCCTGCACCGTACGGAGCCCGGGTTGGGTCGCCCAGCCGAAGAAATCAGTGCCGTCATAGGCACAATCGATCCTCAGGCGCACGTCCAGATCCTAGGGCCGTGGACTTTGGCTTGAGCGAAGAGGTGTCGCCCGTCGGCGTCATTGCCTAGGCTGGCGGGCGCCATGAACTCTTCTCGACTGCTCGCCACCCTGCTCGCCGTGCTCACCGGAGCGGCGACCGTCACCAACTTCCCGACGGCACCCCGGAGCGCGAAGCTACGCCAGCTCGAGTCCGGCGGCCGGTACCAGGCCAGAACACCCTGCCGTGTCGGAAAATACTACTTCCGCGTGGGCGAGTGCTACGAAGTCAGCCAAGCCGAATGCGACAAAACCACCCTAAACTCACGCAAGGTACGCCGATGACACTCCTCACCCGGACACTGAGCCTGCTTCTGGCGACACCCCTCCTCCCGCTGGTCCTCCCCGTGGCTCCTGCCCAGGCCGAAGTCCAACCCTGCACGGTGTCCTACTCGAACACCGGCGCACCGATCGCTCCCACACCAACGGGCCCTGACCCCAATAGCGACCACTCCTGGCTCGGCGTCGACGTCAACATCACCGACTCACGCGTGGTGACCGACATCGACATCACCGCTGATCTCACTCATCCCGACGCCTCCGCGCTGAGCCTGCATCTCCTCTCTCCACAAACCCAGTACCCCTCACTGCAGCCCACGGTCCAAGCCATGAACCCCGGCCTGGCGTCGGGCGCCTTCAACGGTGTCTACACCTTCGACGAGGAGGTCGGTGCAGCCACGATCTCGGGGGCCAATCCGGCGCCCGGCACCTATCTGCCCATCACACCCGAGGCTGCCCTCGAAGGGCATCCGGCCGCAGGCAGATGGAGTCTGTGGATCAACAACTACAACGCGTCGCCGGGAACCATCCGCAGTTTCACCCTGACCCTCACCTACGCCACCTGTGACATCGACGGCGACGGGACCGAGGACAGCGTCGACAACTGCCTCACCGTCCCCAACGACCAGGCCAACCACGACCTCGACGCGCTCGGCGATGCCTGCGACCTCGACATGGACGGCGACAACCTGCCCAACCTCGGCGACGGTTGTCCGATCGTTGCGTCAGCCAACCCCACCGGGTGTCCGTCGGCATCTCGCAGAGCAGGTTTGCGCTACCTCAAGGGGAAGAACAAGCTTCAGGTCCGCATCTCCTCCCCCGTGGCCTCATGTGCCGCCAATGCCCGGATCGTCCTCTGGCGCGCGCGCAAGAAGCGCGACGTACGACTGGTCGTCGTCAACGCCAACAGTCAGGGTCGGCATCGCTTCAAGGTGCCCCGCGGTGCCCGCTACTACGTCACCGTCTCCCCGTCGTACTCATCCGGTGTCGCGGAATGCACGAACGCAACGTCGCGCGCCGTCCGAGTACCGCGTCGACGTCGCTGAGCCGGAGCTTGGGCCGGAGCTGAGGTTCCAGCCCTTTGCATCTGGTTATCGCCCGTTGCAACGGGCGATAACCCGGGCGATCACCGGGTACCCGGTGATTCCCACCGATCGTTGCATTCAACCAAAAGGTTGACGAACGAGAAGCCCGGCACTACCTTTTACTCAACCATTCAGTTGAGAAAGGTGATCTCCGATGACCGACCAGCTCTCCCAGGTGTTTGCCGCTCTGGCCGACCCGACGAGACGCGACATGGTGACCCGGCTGAGCCTGGCCGACCACACCGTCAACGATCTTGCAGCGCCCTACGACGTGAGTCTTCAGGCGGTCTCCAAGCACCTCAAGGTCCTGGAGGCGGCTGGGCTCGTCACTCGCACTCGCGAGGCCCAACGGCGCCCGGTGCACCTAGAGGCCGAGGTGTTCGACCTGATGACGAAATGGATCGAGCGCTACCGCGAACGGGCCGACGCACGCTACCAGCGTCTCGACGACGTACTGGCTGGCCTGCAGGACGGCGACACCCCTCCCACCACCCAGGAAGAAGCCATCTCATGACGACCACCCAGCACCACCTTGACCGCTACGACCAGGCCACCGTGACGGCCGACGAGCACGTGCCCGGCATCCACATCTGGCGTGACTTCAGCGCCACACCCGCGCAACTCATGAAGGCCCACACCGATGCCGCACTGTTCGCGCAATGGATCGGTCCCGACGCACTCACGACCCGTATCGACCAGTGGGACTGTCGCAGCCTGGGCTCCTACCGCTACATCGCCTCAGCCGGCGGCGAGGAGCACGCCTTCTCCGGGACCTTTCCGCACATCGGACAGGACAAGATCGTGCAGACCTTCGCGTGGGAGGGCATGCCCGAAGCGATCGCGCTGGAGACGATGACATTCGAGGACCTCGGCGATGGCCGTACCCGCCTCCACGGCTTCTCGTTGTGCGACTCGTTCGAGGGACGCGACGCGATGTTGTCCAGTGGCATGGAGGTCGGCATCCATCAGGGGTACGCCAAACTGGATGATCTCCTCGCTGCCGGCGGTCTCTGACATCACCGCAGATCGGCCGCGTGAGGCGGGTCGGCACCTACCCTCGACACCGTGACGGCCGCAGCAGCAGCGGCATGGACGAGCACCGCCTGCACCTCGGCTGCTCCCAGTGATGCCAGCCGTTGCCCTGCGGTCGCACCCACGGCACCCAGCGACCACAGCGAGTCGAGCATCGCCGCCCCGAAAGTGTCTCCGGCGCCGATGGTGTCGAGCACCCGGACCGGCACCATCTCGACGTCGACACGCCCGTCGGGTGACCACCAGGTGGCACCCGAGGCTCCCTTGGTCACCACCAGCGCCGAGCACCCGAGGTCGAACACCCGGTGCGCGACCTCGTCCTCGCCACGATCCGGCCACAGCGAGGCCAGGTCCTCGTCACTCCCCTTCACCAGGTGGGCCAGCCCCGCCATCGTCTCCGCGCCAGCCACCACGTCCTGACCGACACCAGTGACCTGGGGCCGGACGTTGAGGTCGTAGTAGGTCAACGCCGTGGCACGACGATGAGCCACCTCAGCCCGTACGACGGCAGCACCAGGCTGCAGGACGGCACCCAGCGAGCCGTAGGCGACCACGACAACTGTCACATCGGCCGGAAGCACTACCGGCCCCGGTTCCCAGATGATGTCGAAGTCATACTTCGCTGACCCGTCGGCACCCAGGGACGCGAGCGCCGAGGACGTGCGGGCCGCACGGCGAGGATCGCCGGCCAGGCCGACGCCGTTGTCGTTCAGATGCTGCTCCAACAGGTCGCCGTGGGGGTCTGTCCCCCAACACGTCGACAACCACACCAGCCGACCTAGACGCGAGAGGGCGACAGCACAGTTGGCGGAGCTGCCACCGGGCAAGGGCACCGCGCCGGTGTCGTGAGACACCACATCGACCAGCGCTTCACCCATCACCAGCGCGACGTCATCCATGTCCTGCTGTCTACCGCACATGCTACGAGGCCCGCCACCCACAGGGTGACGGGCCTCGTGCAGAAACAGAGTTGGATCACTCGCCCTTGGGCGCGTCCTCAGTGTTCTCGGCGTTCTCGGTGCTCTCAGCCGTAGCGTCGGCAGCGGCCGGGACCTCTTCGACACTCGCCTCGTCTGCGGAGACCTCGGCCTGCGACTCCTCGACAGCAGGCGCCGGGGCGGCCGCAGCTTCGGTCTTCTTCGTCGACGGAGCCTTGGGGCTGTAGGCCTCGGTCACCAGTTCGATGACCGCCATGGGGGCGTTGTCGCCCTTGCGGGGGCCGATCTTGGTGATGCGGGTGTAGCCACCGGGACGCTCTGCCATGGACGGGCCGATCTCGGTGAAGAGCGCGTGGACGACCGACTTGTCATGAATGGTCTTCATGACCTCGCGACGGTTGTGCAGGTCGCCCTTCTTGGCCTTGGTGATCAACTTCTCCGCCACCGGACGCAGCGTGCGCGCCCGGGTCTCGGTGGTCGTGATCCGGCCGTGCTCGAACAGGGCGGTCGCCAGGTTCGAGAGCATCAGACGCTGATGGGCCGCGCTACCGCCGAGACGCTTGCCCTTCTTGGGAGTGGGCATGTGGTGCCTTCCTTACTCTCGGGCCGTGTCAGGTACCCGGGTAGACGACCGGCCCCAGAGGAAGGCGCCGGTCAGTGTGGATGGTGAAGCGGAGACTCAGAGCTGCTCGTCCTCGATGAACGCGTCGTCGTCGTCGTCCTCGCCGTACGCCGCCAGGGCAGCGTGCGGGTCGAAGCCGGGAGCGCTGTCCTTGAGCGAGAGACCCATCTCGACGAGCTTGGCCTTCACCTCGTCGATGGACTTCGCACCGAAGTTGCGGATGTCGAGCAGGTCCTGCTCCGAACGCCCGATGAGTTCACCCACGGTGTGGATGCCCTCGCGCTTGAGGCAGTTGTAGCTGCGGACCGTGAGCTGCAGGTCCTCGACCGGAAGAGCCAGGTCTGCGGCCAACTGCTCGTCGACGGGCGAGGGACCGATGTCGATGCCCTCGGCCTCGACATTGAGCTCGCGTGCCAGACCGAAGAGCTCCACCAGCGTCTTGCCGGCCGACGCGATGGCGTCGCGGGGCCGGATCGAGGTCTTGGTCTCGACATCGATGATGAGCTTGTCAAAGTCGGTGCGCTGCTCAACACGGGTCGCCTCGACCTTGTAGGTCACCTTCAGCACGGGGCTGTAGATCGAGTCGACCGGCATCCGGCCGATCTCGTTGTCGGCGCCCTTGTTCTGGACTGCGGAGACATACCCACGGCCACGCTCGACGACCAGCTCCATCTCGAGCTTGCCCTTGTCGGACAGGGTCGCGAGCTTGAGGTCGGGGTTGTGCACCTCGACGCCGGCAGGCGGGGTGATGTCGGCGGCGGTGACGTCGCCGGCACCGGACTTGCGCAGATACATCACGACCGGCTCGTCGTGCTCGGAGGAGACGACGATCCCCTTGAGGTTGAGGATGATCTCGGTCATGTCCTCGGTGACGCCCTCGATGGTCGAGAACTCATGAAGGACGGAGTCGACCTTGATGCTGGTGACCGAGGCACCGGGAATCGAGCTGAGGAGCGTACGGCGCAACGAGTTGCCGAGCGTGTAGCCGAAGCCGGGCTCGAGGGGCTCGATGACGAACCGCGAACGGAACTCGTCGACGGTCTCTTCCGTGAGGGTCGGGCGCTGAGCAATGAGCACGGAGCATTTCCTTTCCGGATCCACCCAATATTTGACGGATCCGAACCAGAGGAGGTTGAGGTGGAAGAGGGTGTCGGTGGCCACCCACACAGGGTGACCACCGACAATGACTCACTTCTTCGAGTAGAACTCGACGATGAGCTGCTCCTGGACCGGCACGTCGATCTGTGCACGGATCGGAGTCTGGTGCACGAGGATGCGCATGCGCCCCGGGATCGCCGTGAGCCAGGCCGGAGTCACGCGCTCGGCGTGGGTCTCGCGAGCCACGATCAGCGGCGTCATCTCCAGCGACTTCTCACGCACGTCGATGATGTCGTGTTCGCTGACCTGGAAGGACGGGATGTCGACCTTCCTGCCGTTGACCACGAAGTGACCGTGGACCACGAGCTGACGGGCCTGTCGGCGCGTACGGGCGAAGCCGGCACGGTAGACGACGTTGTCGAGACGGCACTCGAGCAGCTGGAGCAGATTGTCGCCGGTCTTGCCCTGGCGACGGCTTGCCTCTTTGTAGTAACGGACGAACTGCTTCTCCATCACGCCGTAGGTGAAACGAGCCTTCTGCTTCTCACGAAGCTGGCGCAGGTACTCGCTCTCCTTGATGCGTCCGCGGCCGTGCTGGCCGGGAGCGTCGGGGCGCTTCTCAAAGGCAGCGTCGCCGCCGACAAGGTCGACACCGAGACGGCGCGACTTGCGGGTCATGGGTCCGGTATAGCGGGCCATGTCAGTCTCTCTTTCTCAGTCTCGGGGTCAGACGCGACGGCGCTTGGGAGGCCGGCATCCGTTGTGGGGCGTGGGTGTGACGTCCTGAATGGTGCCGACCTCGAGGCCGATGGCACCCAGCGAACGAATCGCGGTCTCGCGGCCCGAACCCGGGCCCTTGACGAAGACGTCGATCTTCTTCATGCCGTGATCCATCGCTCGACGACCAGCAGCTTCAGCAGCCATCTGGGCGGCGAACGGGGTGGACTTGCGCGAACCCTTGAAGCCGACAGTGCCGGCCGAGGCCCACGAAATCACCGCACCGGTCGGGTCGGTGATCGTGACGATCGTGTTGTTGAACGTGCTCTTGATGTGGGCTTCGCCCTGAGCGACGTTTTTCTTCTCCTTGCGGCGGACCTTGGTCGCGCGGCTCTTGGGAGGCATTCACTAACTCCTGATGAGGTCTGGTCGAAAAGCTTCTGGGAAGACTGCGGTGATCAGCACGGCGCCACAAGAGGCGCGTGGATCACTTGGTCTTCTTCTTGCCGGCAACAGTGCGCTTGGGGCCCTTGCGGGTACGCGCGTTGGTCTTGGTGCGCTGTCCGCGGACCGGGAGGCCCATACGGTGGCGGCGACCCTGGTAGCTGCCGATCTCGATCTTGCGACGGATGTCAGCCTGAACCTCACGTCGGAGGTCGCCCTCGATCTTGAAGTTGGCTTCGATGGCGTCGCGAAGCTTGACCAGCTCCTCGTCACCGAGCGTGTGAACGCGAGCGTTCGGGTCCACGCCGGTGGTTTCGAGCAGCTGCTGCGAGCGGGTACGGCCGATGCCGTAGATGTAGGTGAGTGCGATCTCGATGCGCTTGTCGCGCGGGAGGTCAACACCAACGAGGCGTGCCATGTGGCATTTCCTGTCTGTTCTCGCATTGGTTTCGGTCGTGTCGCGTCTCAGCCCGCCTCGGGTGAGCTCCGGCCAAAGCTCCGGAGGTGATTTCGGTCCAGACGGTGTCTGGCCTAGCGATCACGTGATGGATTTGTGCAGTTGGTCGTGCTCAGCCCTGGCGCTGTTTGTGGCGGGGGTTTTCGCAGATGACCATGACACGTCCGTGACGACGGAGGACCGTGCATTTGTCACAGATGGCCTTGACGCTGGGTTTGACCTTCATGTCAACGTTCCCTTGCTATTTCGGCTGATGGATCACTTGTAGCGGTAGACGATCCGACCCCGCGTGAGGTCGTACGGTGAGAGCTCCACCACTACCCGGTCCTCAGGGAGGATACGGATGTAGTGCTGGCGCATCTTGCCGCTGATGTGGGCAAGCATCTTGTGGCCATTGGTCAGTTCCACGCGGAACATGGCGTTGGGAAGGGCCTCCACTACGGTGCCCTCGATCTCGATCACGCCTTCTTTCTTCGGCATGTCCTCCACAATCTGTTGCAGTGCTTGACCCGACATCGTGCTGTCTACCGTTGGCCCGGGAACCGCCCGATACCCTGCGAGCAGGGAACCGGTGGACCTCGTGAGCGGTTGCGGGGACCTCTTTCCCGAGCACACGAGAGTCGTCTGGGACGAATCGCGCGAGATCCGGGCAGCCACGAGGCACCACGAAACACAGCCCACGTTGGGCCGAGGTGCGAGTTTAGTCCGAATCTTGACTCGAACGCCAATCAGCGCGTAGGCGGCGTGCGAGCAGCACCCGCCCGGCGCAAGGAGCGCAGACTGATCGCAGCACGCATTCGCTGACGACGCCCCACCGCCCTGGACATCGATCTGCGCTCGGCATCGATCGATTCCCAGAACGTCGCAGCTCCAGCGAGTTGCGGGGCATTCGGTCCGAAGACGCTGCTGTCCGCGAGACGCGCCAGGTCCTGCGAACGTTCCGACACCATGTCCACGGACTGCTCGCGCCGAGTGACGGTCGGCCCCAGCGGCATCACCTGGCCCAGGTCGCGGGCATGGTCGACGAGATCGCGCCATCCTCCGACGAACCGGGCGGACGCAGTGCCGGCACTGCGCCGTCGGCGACGGCGCAGCAACTTCAGACCCACGACCAGCGCGAGGAGAGCGAGCAGCGCCAGCAGCGGTCCACCGACATATCGCACGATCACTCCTACCCAGGCCGGCACCTCGGCAAGAATTCCTTCCTTCTCCTCGGCCTTCTTGCGGGTGGCCTTGCGCTCCTTGAGGTCCGCATCAGTCTGGTCACCGGCGTCGGACGGTGGCGGGATGGGATTCGGTGGCGGGATGACTGTGCCCGTCATGGGCGTGTCGGTCTGGGGGATCTGATCTGCCGGGGGCGTGGTGGACATGAACTGCTGGGTGGGCAGCGTGCGCCACGAACCGTCCGCGGCACGCAACTCGACCCAGGCCGAGACGTCCTTGCCAGTCACCCGACCGCCCTCGGGGACCACGGCACCCAGCACCACTCGCGAGGGAACACCGATGTCACTCGCGATCAGCGCCATGGTGGCGGCGTACTGCTCGTCGTTGCCGACGATCTGTGGGGCGTTGACGAACTGGTCCGACAGCCTCCACACGCTGTGCCCCGCGACGTAGATCCGTTCGGTACGACCGATCCCGTCGCTGTATCTGCCTTCCGCCTTGAGATGCTCGGCGGCGGCGAACACCCGGCCCATCGGGTCGTTGGCAGCCTTCTCCGTCCATTTCTCGGCGGGACCGTGGATGAAGGCAGCGCTCAGGGGGATCGTCGTCACCTCCGCGGAGCCGACCGTCGAGGCATCAAGGGAGTCATCGGGTCGGACGGCGGTGAAGGAATAGCTGTCACCCTGGCTCAGCCCCGTCGGCACTACTCCGGTGGACGTCGCAAGGTTGTAGCGGAAGACCTCGGCCTTGCCGAGGGGGTCGCTGCTCTCGAAGCTGAGCGACTGCAGCGCGCCGACCGTGGGAAGCCATACGTCGGAGTAGCCCTCCCCCAGCGTCACCGTCGCCGTCACCGGCTGGCCGGCGACGGGGTTGTCGATCGTGGAGGAGACCCGCTGAAAGGAGTCGTCGGCAGCCCCGGGGAGGGCATCGTCGGTGGCACCCCAGACCATCGCGTCATATCGGTCCATCGTCGCGAACCGCAAGCGCGTGCCGACAGGGACGCCGTCGATGTCGAGCAGGGTCTTGTCGTAGAGGTTCGTGGAGTCCTGGCGTCCCTTGGGATCGACGTACTTGCGAAAGCCTGCCAGCGGGGAGGGATATTGCCCGATGTCGAAAGGAGGCTCGACCCAGTCGCGCGCGACGACTCGGCCACTGTCATCGCTCACCAAGGCGCTCGCGGGCACCGCCAACGCGGCGGCCACGGCGATCATGACGGCCGCAGCGACGATCCGCACTCTCGAGGAGACGCCACCCTGCACCACCGCACTGGATCGACGTGCCCGCAGCGCCAACCACATCAGGGCGCACCCAGTGAAGATGGCGCCCTGGACGACCACGGAGTGCGGATGACGCACGCCCAGCAGAAGAGCGCCCATGAGGACGAGCGTGATCCCGAGGACCGGCAGCAACGCATCCAGCCAGGCGCGACGCACCGTGAGGTGGGCCAGACCCAGACCGACCATCGCAGCGACCATCCCGGCGAGCCATGGCAGGACCAGCAGCGGACCGGTGCCGTTGATCGGCGGCAAGGTGGTGAGGAGGTCCTTCCACCCGAACACCGCTTCATCGGCCACTCGCGCGAGGGTGGTCGTGCTGGGAATGACCGCGGAGTCTCCCAACGAGCGCAGGCACAGGGGTCCGCCCAGCAGAAAGAAGAGCACCAGGCAGATCACCACGGTGGCGATGAACGGCAGACCGAACGCGCGCACCACGTGCGTAACGGTTGTAGCGAGGACGGCTCCCAGCATGCCGACCCACAGGTAGGTCCAGCCCGAGAAGGACGAGCCGAAGGCGCTCAGGGCAATTGCGGTGAGCACCAACGTGAAGGCGATGTCGACACCCGAGTGCGCATCCGGCCACACCCGTCCGGAGCGGGTGCGGGTACGGGTCCCGGTGCTCGACCTGACCTCGCCGGTCATCGTACGGTCCACCGCAACAGTCCTCCGATGTCCTCTTTGGCCGCCAGATGCAGCACCGGCAACCCACCAGTTTCGGTCACTCGGGACTTTTCTTCGGGATCCACCACGATGGCGATACGTCGCACCTCCGGTGCGAATGCGGCAGCCGCTCTCAGCAGGTCGTTGAAGGTGGTCCGACTGCCGCCGATGAAGAAGCACAAACTGGTGTCGGGCGCCAAGAGGGTGGCCTGGCGACCCGACTCGATGACGCCCCGGTCGCCGAAGTCGGCACGACACACCGCATCGAGTGCAAGGTGGCCCTCCGACCCGCTCGAGGCGTGGTTTCCGCACACGAAAGAGACGTCGAACTCGTCGAGCACCGCGCGTACCGCGATGGAGGCAGCCACCGCCATTGCGGTCTCGAAGTCCTCCGGATCGGCCCAGGACTCTGCCCGGTCGTCGACCACGATGGTCGCATGACTGCGGCGGGTGTCGAGGTATTGACGTACCAACAGACTGGACCCGCCGGTGGATGCCATCACCTTGGCGGAGGAACGCCAGTGGATGTGGCGCAGGTCATCGCCAGGGACGTACTCACGCAACGCGTGGAAGGCAAGGTCGCTCTGACTGACCGCATCGGTCGAGACACCCTCGAGGTCGCGCAGCAGACCTGCGCCGAGAGATTCCATCGGCAGCAGGGGTGGGCGTACCAATACCTCGCGGACAGGAGTCCACACCACATCACGCGAGAACAGACCTACCGGGTCGCCACGGCGGGTCATGGCTGGGCCGACCGCGATCACCCCACGTCGTTCGGTGCGAATGGTGAACGACTCCTCGTGCGCCGCGCCGGTGGCCAGCGAACTGATGCCATAGCGGTGGATCGATGAGCCCACCGGCACTTCGAGCATGGTCGGGACCAGGCGCGAACTGGCGCGGTTGAGCACCGACACACCCGCGGCGACCGACTCCCCCGCAGCAACGCGCTCAGGTTGGAGGCGGAGGTCGACACTGACCGAGGTGCGGCCGAGCAGGAAGGGGCTCGCCACCAGGAGCAGGATGAGGCAGGCGATGGCCAGTACGGCCAACTCACGCCAATGGGTCAACGACGCGACCGTCCCCGCCCCGACCCCGATCAGGAGGACCAGCCAACCCACCGGCCTGACCACCTCAAGTGCTTGGTTCACCCGCTTCATCGAAGGGTCAGACCCCGATGCGATCGGTGGGCGAGGCCACGGCGTCCAACAGGCGCGCAATCACGGTCTGCACATCGACGCCACTGAACTGGGCCTCGGCGTCGAGGAGCAGCCGGTGGGACAGGATCGGCTCGGCCATGTCCTTGATGTCATCAGGCACGACGTGGTCGCGCGCATCGGCTGCCGCCCACGTCTTGGCGACCCGGATGAACGCCAGGCACCCGCGCGGAGACAGCCCGAGCTTGACGTGCGGCTGACGGCGTGACTCCTCGCCCAGTTCGGCGACGTACCCGATCACGGCGGGGTCGACATAGACCTGGTCTGCCAGACCGCTCATCTGGGCGATGGTCGCGGCGGTGATGACCGGCGTGACCAATGCGGCGCGGTCTCGTACGGCGGCGTTGTTGAGAAGCTCGACAGTCGCCTGACGATCGGGATAGCCCAGCGAGGTCTTCATCAGGAACCGGTCCAACTGGGCCTCGGGCAGTCGATAGGTGCCGGCCTGCTCGATGGGGTTCTGGGTCGCAATCACCAGGAACGGCTTTCCGACGGGGTGCGCCACGCCGTCGACGGTGACCCGACCCTCCTCCATGACTTCGAGCAGCGCCGACTGGGTCTTGGGCGAGGCACGGTTGATCTCGTCGGCCAGCACGATGGTGTGGAAGATGGGTCCGGGGTGGAAGTCGAAGGTGCCCTTGTGCTGGTCGTAGACCGTGACGCCCGTGACGTCGGAGGGCAGTAGATCAGGAGTGAACTGGATACGGGCGTGGCTGCCCTGGACGGTGTTCGCCAACGCCCTCGCCAGCATGGTCTTGCCCGTGCCGGGGAAGTCCTCCAGCAGGATGTGCCCCTCCGACAGCAGACACGTCAACGCCAGTCGCACCACGTGGCGCTTGCCGAGGACGGCCTTCTCCATGTTGTCGGTGAGTTGGTCGAACGTGGTCTTGAACCAGTCGGCCTGTTCCTGGCTGATCGTCATGTGCGTTCCTGTCGCGAGAAGAAGGGGCGGCGGTCGTGGGCGGGACGGTAGTCACGGCCAGTTGATGGACGCGGCGACTTCTTGCTGGTAACCGCCGTTAGCTCTACAGGTGACAGTGACGTATCCCGAGGGGTAGTACCACCAGGTGTTCATCGTCCCGAAATCGCCAGCGGGGTGGGGCTGGACCGACCCGTTCCACCACCACGACTTGTCCGGGTTGGACACCCGACACCCGAAGTCGTCCAAGAATCCCGAGACGGTGTAGTTGACGTAACCACAACTTGCGGAATCACACTGAGGCTGTACCCCGCTCCCGCAGTCATTCGCAGAGTCGCCATCCATATCGTTGCACAACGCACCCCGGCTCACGCTCAGCGTCGGCGCCGGCGGCGGACCGCTCCTGCTCCACAGCATTTTGGAGGCGCTCCCTCGTCCACCCGGGGACGGATCCTGAAGGGTGACGTCGATCTTGACGTCCTGCCCCCATTCCTTGGTGGTGGTGCTGAACGGCTGGCTGAATGCCCCCACGCCACTGAGAGCGATGACCTGGGCGGGACCGCCATCGATCCGGATTACCAGTTCGGCCGGGTTGCCGTTGCTGGTGCCGGTCACGGTCCAGGTGACCTGCCTCCCGTCGACCACGGGCTCGCTGATACCTGCAAGGCTGTCCGCGAGGCCGCCGTAGCTCTGCACCTGTTGTTGAGCACTCAGCGTGCATGTCTTTTCGTTGCAGACCTTCAACTGGATGTTGTGGGGGTTCTCGTTGTTGCCCACCAGCACCTGCGTACTGCGAGTCCCTCGCTGATCGGAGAAAGGCTTGCTCAACGCGCCGTCCACCAGGATTTCCACCCTGCTGACCGTCCCGCGCGAGTCCGGAACCGTGTAGTTGATCTGGATCGTCTGGTTCGCCCCGGTCGGGAGAGCGGTATAACTGCCCCACTCCGCAGGTCTGCCCACGGCCTGGAAGGGCGCGGGGGCGCTGGCAACGGAGCGGTTTCCTGGCTCGTTGTAGGCCATGACTGTGTAGGAGAGGATCTGTCCGGCGTAGGTGACACCGGAGTGGATGCACGAGACCGACGTGATCCGTTGGCACCCGGGCACTGGCGTGTTGTTCGCACCATCAGCCACATAGAGGCTGTAGGTGGTGGGTGCCGGGCCCTCTGGCAGCGTGGCGGCCCACTCCAGGCGCACATCGGTGCGTTCGACTCCCGCATCCAGGTCGGTGGCCGACAGTCCATTGGGTGCTGACGGCGTGCCCACCGACTGCATGGGCGGAGACGACCTCAACAGAGAGAAACCGGCCTTGTTGCGGCCCTTGATGTTGAAGAAATACTTCTCGTTGTTGTCGAGTTCCCTCACCGTGTAGCTGGTGGCACCGACGACGATGTCCTGGCCGCCCTTCCACGAGATCGTGTAGTCGAGGATCTTCCCGGTGGCAGTGCTCGGCTTGTCCCACTCGACGGTGATGGTGCCGTCACCGCGACTCACCATGCGGATGTTCTCCACCCGCCCAGGCACGGTGTACGCCTGCGCGGATCTCGAGACCTCGCTCCAGTCCCCGGCTCCTACCCGGTTCACGGCGCGGGCGCGGAACCGGTAGGACGCGTTGTTCTTGAGCTTGCGGATCACGCACTTGTTGGTGTCGCACCGCTGCTCCGAATTGGTGCCCTCCTGCTTGACCCGGTAGTAGAGGATCGGGGCACCTCCGCTGTCCGACGGCGGTCTCCACGACAGCGAAACCGTCTCGGCTTCGGTGTTCGGCAGGGCGAACGGTGCTCCCGGTGCCCCGGGAGGGCTGACGACCTCGAACGCGATGCGGCCCTCGGCCATCCGGTCCTTGGGCGGGTTCGCGGAGGACACATCACTCATCGACACCGCGAAGCTCGCCTTGGCGCCACCGGCTTCCTTGGTCGCAGTGAGCGTCAGGGTGCTGCCACTCGTGGAAGCCCTGACTGCGGGGCTGCCCTGCGAACGGACCGACACGATCGTGGGTCGAGGCTGTGCCACCCCCGCCTTCAGATAGGGGGCGAGGTTGATCTGGCGGGTCTCCCCGACCTCCATCGTCTCCACCTTGATCGGCAACAACGACGGGGGCGGCGCCCGGTCGAGACGGAAGCGCACCTCTTCCGCTGTGCTTCCCCCGACGCTGACGCTCAGCACGGCTTCGCCGCCGCCCGAGGCGTCCTCGTCCGCGGTGATGGCCACGACCGACCCCTGGGGTGCCGCCGCCTCCACCCCGTCGACGCGGGTGGTCCAGGCGGCCTGGAAGGCGAGCCCGGCGCCGTTGCCGGAGCCGAAGGAGACCTTGCAGAAGTTGGAGATGTCGAAGTCGAGCTGTTGACCGGCCGAGAGGGCGATCGGTGTGGAGGGGCACTCCAGGACCGGGACGGATTCGCCCACCTGGACCGGGATGGAGAGCAACGCCGTGCTGCCGTCCTCGGCCGTGCTCGCATCCTGCTTCCCGCTGGCGTCGCTGGCCGTGGTGACCTCGACCAGGACGGCACCAGGACCGCTGAAGCCCGAGCGCGCGCTCAGCGCGAACCGAGTTCCTTCTCCTGCCAGGACGGAGAGCCCGAGGGGAGAGGCGAACCAGGAGCGGTCACCGGCGGCGAGTCGAACGCTGGCGCCCTCGGGCGCCCGCACGTAGTCGGTGACATTGCCCTTGACCGTCCCTCCCGCGTCGATCTCGATCAGCGCACCGGGCCGGACGTAGGGCAGGCCCTTCCCCGTCGGTGGGACGTAGACCGAGGCCGACGCAGCGGCACCGTCGGCATCCTTGACCCGGAACAGGAGCACCTTCGGCGAAGCAGAGCGATTGACCTTGACCTCGACACCGTCGACGACGGTGGCCGACGGGTCTCCGTAGACGTCGGTGACCGTGAGGTCGGACGCGCGGCCATCAGGGTCATAGGCGCCCTTGAGCACATCGATGACGAGGCTCCCGCTGTCATCTGCGCGCCCGAAGGCGTCATAGATGACGGGTGGATTGTTGAAGTCCGCTGCCGTGTCCAGAGTCATCGTGGCGCGAGAATCGCTGATGCCGTTGGTGACGCGATAGACGAGGGTCACCGACGGTGCGGTGAGCAGTTTCGGCGCCTTGACGCTCACCAGGTTGGTCGACGGGTCCAGGCTGGCGCCGGCAGGAGGATCGAGGAGTTCGATGCGTACGGTGTCACCCGCAGCGATGAAGTCGTTGGCCAACGGGTCGAAGATCGCGGTACGTCCGGGCTCGACAGTGACCCGGTCCTCGACCGCCAGCGGAGGCTGGGGCTCACCCGGAGACACCACGGCGACCCGCACCAGGCCGGTGCCGAGGGCACCGTTGGAATCGACGACCGCATAGGTGAACTCGTCGGTGCCGACCGTGCGCGGATAGGCCTGGTACTGCAAGAAGTTGCCGCCGTAGGCGACGATGCGGCCGAGCGCGGGCGCCGAGGTGATGCCCGTGACGGTGACCGGATCACCGTTGGCGTCCACACCCACCCCAGGGATACGGACCTTGACCGTGTCGCCGGACACCACCCTGCCCTCGAGCGTCGGGGGCTCCGGAGCCTGGTTGGGCTCGTCTGCCGGCACCACCGTGACCATCAGTCGACCGGTGGCTCGCAGGCCGTCCAGGTTCTGGGCGATGTAGGGGACCTCGAAGGTGTCGCGCTCCTTGATCGCAGCAGGTGCGACGTAGCGCACGAGGCGACCGGACGCGAAGGCTCGGCCCACGTCACCCTTGACATCGACAGGAACGGTGACAGGCAGTTCGCCCGGCGTCCCGTCAGCCAAGGATGTGAGCAGGGAGAGTCGGTCTCCCGACGGGGAGGTGTCGTTGTCCAGGACCGGGGCTGACACAGCTGTCCCAGCGCGCACGACAACACGATCGGTGACCGTGATCGGACTGTTGTCCTGTGGAGCGGTGCGCTGGGTCACGACGACCTCGCCGCGCACTGCGGAGTTGGCACCGTTGCTGATCGTGTAGCTGACGGTCTGGGTGGCTGGAGCCATGTCGGGCTGGCGGGAGGCGATGCGCAGCCAACGACCGTCGATGATCGCCACGTCGAGGCTGTCGGCGCTGCCGGGTTCTGCCCGCTGGACCACCAGCAACCCGCCAGCAGGATCCAGGTCGTTGGACAGGACGTCGACGATTCCCGGCGCCTGGCCGTAGATGGTCAAGGAGTCGGGCATGGCGATCGGATCGCTCGCACGCTTGGGACGCGCCTTGACATCGACCCGGATGGTGCCCTGGTCCAGGGCCGCGTCACCGAATCCGGCGTCGTACTTGATGAAGTAGGTGCCGGCTCGATCACCGACGAAGGTGAGTTCTCCGGCTTCGAGATCGGATGAGATCTTCGCACCCGGCTGCTGGGGCACCTTTCCGGCGAGCATGAGAGAGGCGTTCAACGTGTTGGGGTCCGATCCCGGCAGGTCGTTGAGCAGCGGGCGGATCTTGATCGGTTTGCCGACCTCGCCGCGTACGATGTCCGGTTCGGCCTGTGGCGGGAACGACTCCTGGTCCCGAGGACCCTGGACGTCGAAGTTGATGGACCGCTTGACCGCACCCGAGCGTCCGTCGCTCACGGCATAGTCGACCTGCACCACCTGGGCGGGTTCGTCGCGACTGGTGGGCGCAGTGAATCGAATGCGCCCGTCGGAGGTCGTTCGCGCCATGGCGCCGGACTGCTCACCCCCTACGGCAACGGCGGAGTCGAGCAGCAGGGGATCCCCGTCCCGGTCGTCGCGCCAGTCCGAGAGGACCGGGACGGCGAGGGCGCCGCCGTGCGGCACCTTGTAGGTGGGTTTGAGGTAGCCCTGGCGGACATCCGGCTCCGTGTTGCTGCCGGGCTCGCGCACGTCGACCGTCACGGTCGCGCTGTCTCGTGCTCCGCTGCGGCCGTCGTCGATGTAGTAGTCGAACGAGGTCCTGGTGGCGCGCTCGGGCATGACCAGCACCAACGTCTGGCCGTCGGGGCTGATCTCGACCCGAGCCCCACGGCCGGGCTGATCGACGTTGACGATGCTCAGCAGACGCCCTGCCGGAGCGGAGTCATTGTCGAGAGGGTGAAGGATGGTGGTACGTCCCTCGCGGACGCCGTAGGTGTCCGCCTTGGCCAGCGGGGGGCGCCGGTCTGCAGCCTCTGCCTCGCTGTCCTTCTTGTCGTCGTCGTTCTTCTTCTTCTTCGAGGTGAAGGACTCCCAGTTGTCGATCTTGACCGGTGTGTCCTGGTCGACGTCCCACACCGCGCCGCTGATGGCGTCGTTGAGCACGATTTCGCCGCGGTTCACCCGGAAAGCCAGGTGGGTGGAGTCTCCACCCAACTCGGAGACATCGGCCTCCTGTGATCCGCACTGCACGACGACGTTGCCCTGACCACCGGACCAGGCGCCGTAGATGCAGGCGCCCAACCGCACCGGTTCGACCGGCTCCCCCGACGACTCCTGGACCGTGCTCACTTCACCGGTGTCGAGACCGACCTGAAGGAGCGACTGCCCGGAGGCCACGAGCACCGACGCTGCGTCCGGACCAGGCTGCTGGAGCACGCTTCCGGTCGGAACCGTCGCGCTGGCCCCGTCCAGGACACGGATGGTGCCGGCGTCGACATCGAGGCTGACGATGCGTTCGCCCACGGTGGTGACGGCCGACACCTCCCCTGCACTGGTGGGGAGGTCCCGGGTCACCGGTTTCGCGAAGGCGACGCCCGCCGGCGCCACTGTGGTGAAGGTGAGGTCGTCGGCCGAAGTCACGACGACAGTGCCACTGACGCTCACAGCCAGTGCCGCCTGCTTGCCGCCCGAGGCCAGCGCCTTGGACTGACGATCGATGCTGTTCATGGAGGGGCTGCCGACGCCATCGTCGTAGCGCACTCCCCAGACCTTGCCGCTCTCGAGGTCGACGCTGGCGAGGGTGCCGCCAGCCATCTGGACGTCGCCGGCCGCGGGGACAGCGGCCCCGCTGCCGTCGCGGGTCTCCAGTCGACTGGGCTCGATGGCCTGGCCACGAGCAGAACCGATGTCGAGGGTCACCACGGCCGCGCCGTCCTGAATGATGTCCATGCGCGTCTTACCGCCCTCGTTGGGCACGACACCGTCCAGTTGGTTGATCGGCTTGTTGAGCCGACCCGACCATCCCCTGTCACCATTGACGACCCACACGCCGCCATCGTTGAGGTCGGCCTCGTGCGCCTTGTAGCCGTCCGCCATGACGGCGTAGACGACGCCCGCGGACACAGCGAGGGTGAGTGCGAGCCCTGAGGCAACCCGCGCCCGACCCAGCTTCACTGCTCTACCTCGCCCCATGACACTCCCCTTGAGCCCGTGCGCACGTCGCGGACGCTCAAGGGAGAGTATGTAGCGAAATGACGTTCGGACAAGTCGGGCAGGATGCGAGCAAGCGCTCGGATGAGGGATGATGGTGCGGTGGGCGTGGACGAGGGGGGCCGACGGTGATCGTGGAAGCCAGGTATGTCGGGGGCACCGGCGTCCTTCTCGGCAGTGGCGCCCACTGGGTCCTGCTCAGCGATCCCGGCGATGAGCAGGTGGTCCAGCGTCTCTGGGACGTCTTGTCGATCACCACTCCTTCCGACTCCTCGATCGTCGAACAACTGGTGGCAATCGTGGAGAAGGCTTTCGGCGGGGAACCGCCCGGGCTCGCCATCGTCGACTTCACCTCCGGGGCTTCCACCGCGCTCTCGCGCGGAGCCGGGCACGTACGACTGGCCGGCGCAGGGCGCGTCCTCAGCCTCGATGCCGGAGCTGATCCGGACACCTTGGTGTCACCTCGTCGGCTCATCGGGGGTGTGGTGGCAGCAGACCGGGTCGAGGTCAGACCGCTGTCCGCCAGGCCTGCCCCGCCTGCTCGCGTGCAGGAGACGGAGGCCCCAACAGCGGGCGCGGCCCTCATCGACGGCATCCCGGACGCCATCCTGGCCGCCAAGGGGCCGGACGGGCCACCCCCGCGCAACAGGACACCTCGCCGGCGCGACCATCAGGGTGAGGACACCGGGTCGCTCCAGGACACCTCCGAGCCGGACCCGTTGTTCACCGCACGGATCGAAGAGGGCGCCCACACGACGATCCGTCCGCCGACAGTTCCCCGCGAAGACCCCGGCTCCCTCGAACGCCACCCCGAGGACCAGGACGACGAGCATCGCGATGTCCATGACGGGGACACCACCGTGCGCCCGGCCCATCTGGCCCACAACACTGCTCCCACCGTCCTGGCAGTGAGTTGTCCGCTGGGCCACCTCACGCCGCCGGCGTCGCCCTCGTGCCGCGTGTGTCACCAGCGGGTGGCACCTCAGGAAGCTCGCCGCGTGCACCGACCGACGCCGGGAGGGCTCCGGCTACCCACGGGCGAGGTCGTACCCCTGGATCGGGGGGTCGTGCTGGGTCGCAAGCCGTCTCCTGCCGAGGGCAGCACCGACTGGCCCCACCTGGTGCACCTGCCATCCACCCACTCGTTCGTGTCACGACGCCACCTACAGATCGACGTCGAGGGGTGGGACGTCATCGCCCGTGACCTGGACAGCCGCGGTGGCACCACCCTCACGCCACCGGGGCGCGACGCGCAGCGGATGCGCCCTGGTGACGCCTACGTCCTCGCACCAGGTTCGGTCCTGGACATGGCCCATGTCTACGCCGTGCGCTTCGAGACCGGAACCACACCCGGGTGAGCGCACCGATCATCCCCGGGTTCACGTTCATCGAGCACCTGGGAAGCGGCGGGTTCGCCGATGTGTTCCTCTACGAGCAGCAGTGGCCACGCCAGCGGGTGGCGGTCAAGGTCGTTCGTCCCGACGTCCCGCTCACCGACCGCGAGAAGTATCTCTTCACGGCTGAGGCCAACGCCATGGCACGTCTGGCGGACCACCCCTACATCGTTTCGGTGATCACCGCCGGCGTCACTGCAGAGGGCGGTCGACCCTTCCTGGTGATGCGCTACTGCCCGCCGCCGGACCTGGGAGTACGGGTGCGCACGCACCCGATGTCGCCGGCCGATGCAGTCGCCACCGGCATCAAGCTCGCCAGTGCGATCGAGACGGCCCACCGCTCAGGCATCCTGCACCGCGACATCAAGCCCAGCAACGTACTGGTGACCAACTACCACGAACCTGCGCTGACCGACTTCGGCATCGCCGGCCACATGGCCGATGTCGACGGCGACAACGACGTACGAATCTCCTACCCCTGGTCCCCCCCGGAGTTGCTCGACGGGAGTTCCAACGGGTCGGTCGCCTCCGACGTGTATTCGCTGGGTGCCACCATCTGGCACCTGCTGGTGGGGCGTTCACCCTTCTCGATCCCCTCCGGCGACAACTCCACACGCGCGCTCAGCGCCCGCATCCTCCACGCGACGCCCCCGGCCACCCAGCGTCCGGACGTCCCCCCGGCGCTCGATCGTCTGCTGCAGCAGTGCCTGGCCAAGCGACCCGACCACCGGCCATCCAGTGCGCTGGAACTGGCGCGCGCGCTGCAACGCATCGAGTCATCCGCCGGATGGTCCCGGACTGCGGTCGCCGTGGAAGGCGACCGTCCGGACAGTTCGGTGGCCGTCCGCGACGTCCCCGAGTCGCCGGAGGACGCCACGGCGATGAAGCCGGTGACGGTCATCTCGGCGAGTGGGCCACGACGGCTCGCGCCACAGGACCCCGGCCCGTCGATGGCCACCGAACAGGAGGCTGGAGGTGTGTCCTCCCTCGTATGGGCGGGAGTCGGGGTCACACTCCTGGCCGTCCTCATCGGTTTCCTGGTCTCGCGCGGAGATGGACGTGGCGAGGACCCCGGTGTGATCGTTCCCACCCAGTCACAGACCCCCGACGACCTCATCCCCGATGACCTGGTCCAGGCTCCGAGGCTGAGGGGCGTCCGGCGGCCGGGGGGCGTGCTCTTCAGCTGGACATCGCCGGTCAGGCTCGAGCCCGGTGACAGTTTCACCTGGCACAGCGACACACCCGACAGGTTCGAGACAACGAGGAAGAAGCGTCTGTTGTTGCGTACCGACAAGGACGTGTGCCTCGAGGTATGGATGACACGGGGGTCGGACCGGTCCCCCAGCGCCAACGTGTGTGTGTCGGTTTCCTGAGCAGCACACCCGCGCCACTTGCACTCAGTCGTTGTCCCAATCCCGCCGAGGACCGCTGAGTCGATCCTGGTCCTGTGTCGACATCCGGTGGGAAACGGCCAGGGACACCACAGCCGTCACTGCGAGTGTGGCCAGAATGACCACGAGGGAGAGCCAGATCGGAATGTCCGGGGCCCATCCGACGGGCTCCCCGCCGTTGATGAAGGACAGTTCGTTCTCGTGCATGGCGTGCAGGATCAACTTGACGCCGATGAAGGCCAGCAGGAACGCCAGACCGTAGGAGAGGTAGATCAGCCGCTCGAGCAGGCCGCCGATGAGGAAGTAGAGCTGGCGCAGGCCCATCAACGCAAAGATGTTGGCGGTGAGCACCAGGTAGGGCTCCTTGGTGATGCCGAAGATCGCCGGGATCGAGTCGAGCGCGAACAGCAGGTCAGTGGTGCCCAGGGTCACGATGACGATGAACATCGGCGTGATCATCCGTTTGGCGTCCACCGTGGTGAACATGCTCTTGCCGTGCCACTCCGACGTCGCCGGGAAACGTCGTTCGATGAAGGCCACGAGACGGTTCTCCTCGAATTCGCCGTCGTCCTCGTCCTCGGCGCCTTCCTTGGCCAGCTTGACCGCGGTGAAGACGAGGAACAGTCCGAAGAGATAGAAGACCCAGCTGAACTCGTTGATGGCCGCCGCGCCCACCCCGATGAAGATCGCGCGCATCACCAGCGCCATCACGATCCCCACCATCAGGGCGTACTGCTGGAGTTCACGTGGCACCGCGAACTTGGCCATGATGATGATGAAGATGAAGAGGTTGTCGATGGAGAGCGAATACTCCACCAGCCAACCGGAGTAGAACTCCAGGGCCGAGGTACCGCCGGCGGCGTACCACACGCCGAGCCCGAAGATCACCGCCAGTGCGACATAGAGAGTGAGGTAGAGGGAGCACTCACGCAGGCTCGGCTCGTGCGGGCGGCGACCGACCACGGCCAGGTCGAAGGTGAAGACGGCGATCGTGACGATCGCGGTGGTGATCCACACCCAGATGGGGACGTCCACGCTGCTGCTCCTAGGAGGCTAGAGGGGGGAAAGCGGAGGTGTGCGCAGCGCGCAGCCCCCGGAGGTCTCTTCCGCTCACCCTAAAAGTGCGAACCGATGGCACCGGGCACACGCGCAAGCGTGTGCCGTACTGACGACACCACCACGGGGGAATACTCCCCTCCTGCACGGTAGTGTTTCACGCTCTCCCAAGACGGTTCGCCGCAGGGATCAGCGGCCGCCGAAAGCAACGCCGAGTTCGGCAAGTCGCGACCTGCCGCCGTCGATCGCGGTGAGCACCCACGCACCTTGCCGTGTCAGGGTGAAGGTGTGCTCGAAGTGAGCGGCTACCGAGGCGTCGACCGTGACGACCGTCCAGTCGTCGTCAAGGGTGTCGGTGTGCTTGCTGCCCAACGTGATCATCGGTTCCACGGCAAGGGCCAGACCCTCGATCAGGGCCGGTCCACGGCCTCGCCTGCCGTAGTTGGGGACGTTGGGGGCCATGTGCATCTCCGTACCGATGCCGTGACCGGTGTAGTCCTCCAGGATGCCGTAACGCCCTTGCGAATCGACGTATGTCTCGATCGCATGGCTGATGTCGGTGACCCGACCGCCCAGGTGCGCCGCGGCCATACCGCGCCACAACGATTCCTCGGTCACCCGCATCAACTCGAGCACGTCGGCAGCCACGTCGCCGATGGCGATGGTGATGGCCGCGTCCCCGTGCCAGCCCTCGACGATCGCTCCACAGTCGATGGAGACCACATCACCGTCGACGAGGACACGGTCGCCCGGGATGCCGTGCACGACTTCGTCGTTCACGGAGGCACAGATCGTGCCGGGGAAGGGAGGCACACCGTAGCCGAGGAACGACGGGATACCGCTGTGGTCGCGGATGTGCGTCTCCGCCAGGGTGTCGAGTTGCTGGGTCGTCATCCCCGCCTGCGCCGACGTGCGGAGCAGCTCCAGCGTCTGGCCCACCAGAAGTCCAGCCACCCGCATCTTGTCGATCTGCTCAGGATTCTTGATCTCCAGACCTCGATCGCGAAAACCCATGAGGTGCGACCTCAGCTCTGCGGGACGACGTCGAGAGCGTCGAACACTCGTGCGGTGACCGCGTCGACCTCGCCCATGCCGTCGATCTCGAGGAGGATCCCCCGGTCGCGGTAGACCTCGATCAGCGGCGCGGTCTGGTCGGCGTAGATCTCCTGGCGACGTCGGATGACGTCCTCGGTGTCGTCGGCTCGCCCTTCGATCTGGGCGCGCTGCATGAGCCGCTGCACGAGTTCCTCCGGGTCGACGGTCAACACCACGACGGCGTCGAGGCGGTGCCCGGTGAAGGAGATCATGTCGTCGAGTTCCTCGACCTGGGCCAAGGTCCGCGGATAGCCGTCGAGAAGGAATCCCGGCTGCGCGTCCTCGGCATCGATCCGGTCGCGCACCATCAGGTTGGTGATCTCGTCGGGGACATAGTCTCCGGCGTCCATGAACCGCTTGGCCTCGATACCCAGAGGCGTTCCCTGCGACACGTTGGCCCGAAAGATGTCCCCGGTGGAGATGGCCGGCACCGCGAAGTGGTCGGCCACGACCTTGGCCTGCGTTCCCTTGCCTGCGCCCGGCGGGCCCATGAGAATGAGTCTCATTTAACGAAGGAACCCTTCGTAGTTGCGCTGCTGGAGTTGACTCTCGATCTGCTTCACGGTGTCCAGTGCCACGCCCACCATGATGAGGATCGAGGTGCCACCGAAGGGGAAGTTCTGGTCCGCCCCGATCGAGGCGAAGGCGATCAGGGGGATCAAGGAGATCAGGGCGAGGTAGAGCGAGCCCGGGAACGTGATGCGGGACAAGACGTAGGAGAGGTATTCCTCGGTCGGCCTGCCGGCGCGGATGCCCGGGATGAACCCGCCGTACTTCTTCATGTTGTCCGCCACCTCGACCGGGTCGAAGGTGATGGAGACGTAGAAGTAGGTGAAGAAGATGATGAGGAAGAAGTACGTCACCATGTACAGGGGGTGCGACCCGTTGACGAGATAGGTGCCGAGGAAGTCCAGCACCGGGTTCTTGCTGTCAGGGTTGAACTGGACCGCCATTGCGGGGAGATAGAGCAGCGAGGAGGCGAAGATGACCGGGATGATGCCGGCCTGGTTGACCTTGAGCGGGATGTAGGTGGAGTTGCCGCCGAACATCTTGCGGCCCACCATCCGGCGGGCATACTGCACCGGGATGCGGCGCTGCGCCTGCTCGATGAACACCACGCCGGCGACGAGCAGCAGCCCGATCACCAGAACGATGCTGAACACTGCCCAGCCCTGCGTGGTCTGCACGCCCCACAGCGCACCCGGGAAGGTCGCCACCACCTGGCAGAAGATCAGGATGGACATGCCGTTACCGATGCCCCGGTCGGTGATGAGCTCACCGAGCCACATGATGACGGTCGTGCCGGCGGTCATCGTCAGAACCATCACCAGGAACGTGGTGGTGCTGTTGTCGTGCAGGAGGGAGCGATCACAGTTCTGCAGGAGGGCGCCGCTACGAGCCAGCGCCACGATCCCGGTCGCCTGGAGCAGCGCGAGGCCGAGGGTGAGGTAACGGGTGTACTGGGTGATTGCAGTCTGCCCGGCCTGGCCTTCCTTCTTGAGCGCTTCGAGTCGTGGGATCACCACGACGAGCAACTGCAAGATGATGGAGGCCGTGATGTACGGCATGATCCCGAGCGCGAACACCGACAACTGGAGCAGCGCGCCGCCCGAGAAGAGGTTGATCAGGCTGTACAGCCCGTTGTCACCGACATCAGCGAGACACGCTTGGACGTTGGCCACATGGACACCCGGGGTGGGGACCTGGGAACCGAGCCGGAAGATCGCAATGATCATCAGGACGAAGAGCAGCTTGCGCCGCAGGTCCGGCGTCTTGAAAGCGTTGGCGAAGGCGCCTAGCACTGGTTCCTCTTTCGTTCGGGTGCCCACCAGGTGAGGTGAGCGTACGAGATACTTTCACCATGCTCCGGTGAAAGCCCGGGGCAGCCTAACAGCCGGACATCTGCACTGTTCTCCGGTAACGACGAAGGCCCGACCGACAGTTCCCACTGTGCGGCCAGGCCTTCACCGGATGTGCGAGAGAACGGGCCTTCAGGCCACGCTCACAGAGCCGCCAGCAGCCTCGATCTTCGCCTTGGCGGAGTTCGA
Organism: Propionibacteriales bacterium; assembly: GCA_038242265.1. Classification (GTDB taxonomy): domain Bacteria; phylum Actinomycetota; class Actinomycetes; order Propionibacteriales; family Nocardioidaceae; genus Nocardioides. The sequence continues at coordinate 6,820 of JBBSSH010000011.1, read as the reverse complement.
GAAGGCGTTGACGCTGATCTGGACGGCGACGGAGATGTCGCCCTGACCGAGCACCTTGACGGGCAGGCCCTTGCGGACCGCGCCCTTGGCGACCAGAGTCTCCACCGACACCGAGCCACCTTCAGGGAAGAGCTCGCTGAGGCGGTCGAGATTCACGACCTGGAATTCCACGCGGTTGGGGTTCTTGAACCCCTTCAGCTTGGGCAGGCGCATGTGGATGGGCATCTGGCCACCCTCGAAGGCAACCGGAACCTGGTAACGGGCCTTGGTGCCCTTGGTACCACGACCGGCGGTCTTGCCCTTGGACGCTTCACCGCGACCCACACGGGTCTTGGCGGTCTTGGCGCCCGGAGCGGGACGCAAGTGATGCAGCTTGAGCGTCATGTCACTCCACCTCCTCAACCGTCACGAGGTGACGGACAGTGTTGACCATGCCACGGATCTCCGGGCGGTCTTCCTTGACGACGACGTCACCGATCCGCTTGAGACCGAGCGAACGCAGGGTCTCGCGCTGGTTCGCCTTGATGCCGACCTTGCCGCGATTCTGCTGGACCTTGAGCTGAGCCATTACTGCTGCGCTCCCGCCGTGGTCTCGAGCTTGCCCTCGGCGCGCGCCCTGAGCAGCGCAGCCGGGGTGACGTCCTCAACCCGCATGCCACGGCGAGCCGCAACAGCTTCGGGCTCCTCCAGCATGCGCAACGCGGCCACGGTGGCGTGGACGATGTTGATCTGGTTCGAGGAACCGAGCGACTTGCTCAGCACGTCGTGGATCCCGGCGCATTCGAGCACCGCTCGCACGGGCCCTCCTGCGATCACACCGGTACCGGGGGCAGCGGGCCGCAGCATGACAACGCCTGCCGCCTTCTCACCCTGGACCGGGTGCGGGATGGTGCCCTGGATGCGAGGCACCTTGAAGAAACTCTTCTTGGCTTCCTCGACACCCTTGGCGATCGCCGCGGGAACTTCTTTCGCCTTGCCGTAGCCGACACCGACCAGACCATCGCCATCACCGACGATCACGAGGGCGGTGAAGCTGAAGCGACGACCACCCTTTACGACCTTCGCGACACGGTTGATCGTCACGACGCGCTCGATGTAGGCGGTCTTGTCAGTCTGACCGCGACCACCGTCGCGCCCGCGACCGCCGCCAGACTGGCGCTCGCCGCTGCGCTGTCCGCGCTGGGCTCCGCTCATGAGAATAACTCCTTAATCAGAATTCCGGGTGGTCGTGCGATCAGAACTGGAGGCCGCCCTCACGAGCGGCGTCAGCAAGGGCCGCGATGCGGCCGTGATACTTATTGCCGGCACGGTCGAAGACAACGTCCCCGATCCCTGCCGCCTTGGCACGCTGGGCCACCAGTTCGCCGACCTTCTTGGCCTGGGTGGTCTTGTCGCCGCCCTCAGAGCGGACATCGGCCTCCATGGAGGAGGCGTAGGCCAGTGTCGCACCGGCCAGGTCGTCTACGACCTGGACCGAGATGTGACGAGCCGACCGGGTGACCACCAGGCGCGGACGCTCGGTGGTGCCGTGAATGCGCTTGCGTCCCCGCGCCTGACGGCGCAGACGGGAACGCACACGACTCGCGGTGTGCTTGTTGTTTGACAAGGAGATAGCCATGTCACTTACCAGCCTTTCCGACCTTGCGGCGGATGTGCTCGCCGGAGTAACGCACGCCCTTGCCCTTGTAGGGCTCAGGCTTGCGCAGCTTGCGGATCTTGGCCGCAACCTCGCCCACAAGCTGCTTGTCGATGCCGACGACACCGAGTTTGGTCGGACCCTCGACGCTGAAGATGATGCCTTCAGGGGCGTCGAAGATGATGGGATGGGAGTAGCCGAGCTGGAACTCCAGCTGGGTCGGGCCCTTGGGCAGGACGCGGTAACCCACGCCCACGATCTCGAGCTTCTTCTCGTAACCCTCGGTCACGCCCACCACCATGTTGTGGATGAGGGTGCGCGTCAGTCCGTGCAACGAGCGGCTGTTGCGCTCGTCGTCGGGACGGGTCACTTCGAGAATGCCGTCCTCGCCCGCGGCGACCGTGATCGGCTTCGCCACAGTGTGCGTCAAGGTGCCCTTGGGCCCCTTGACGGTCACCAGTGACTCGTCGATCGCGACGTCGACACCGGACGGGACCGCGATGGGGAGCTTGCCAATACGCGACATGCTTCTCTCTCTTCCTGGTCTCAGTAGGTCCGGATCACCAGACGTAGGCGAGGACTTCTCCGCCCACGCCCTTCTGGTGCGCCTGGCGGTCGGTCAGCAGACCCTGGCTTGTCGAGATGATCGCGACACCCAGGCCTCCGAGGACCTTGGGCAGGTTCGTGCTCTTGGCATACACACGCAGACCGGGCTTGCTGACGCGGCGCACGCCAGCGATGGCGCGCTCCCGGTTGCGGCCGAACTTCAACGTGACGGTCAGCGTCTTGCCAACGGCAGGCTCGCCCTCGGAAGTCGTGTTGTCCTGCACGTCGTAGGAAGCAATGTAGCCCTCCTGCTTGAGGATCTCCGCGAGGCCGGCCTTCATCTTGCTGTACGGCATCGCGACCTCGTCGTGAAACGCCTGGTTGGCGTTGCGCAGACGCGTGAGCATGTCTGCGATCGGGTCAGTCATCGTCATGATGGATTCTTTCTCGTCGTGGTTTCGCGCAAGCTCAGGGCCGCGCGACCTTCAACGGGGGTGAGGTGATTACCAGGAGGACTTGGTCACGCCGGGCAGTTCGCCACGGTGGGCCATCTCGCGCAGGCAGATACGGCAGAGGCCGAACTTGCGGTAGACAGACTTCGGACGGCCGCAGCGCTGGCAGCGGGTGTAACCGCGTACCTTGAACTTCGGCTTGCGAGCGGCCTTGACCTTGAGTGCAGTCTTCGCCATGTCAGTTCTCCTTGAACGGGAAGCCGAGCTGCTTGAGCAGCGCGCGGCCCTCGTCGTCGTTGGTGGCGGTGGTCACGATGGTGATGTCCATACCGCGCGACCGGTCGATCTTGTCCTGGTTGATCTCATGGAACATGACCTGTTCGGTCAGACCGAAGGTGTAGTTGCCGCGCCCGTCGAACTGGTTGGGCGAGAGACCGCGGAAGTCACGGATGCGAGGCAGTGCCAAGGACAGCAGGCGATCGAGGAACTCCCACATCCGGTCCCCACGCATGGTGACGTGGCAGCCGATCGGCATGCCCTCACGCAGCTTGAACTGGGCGATCGACTTGCGGGCCTTGGTCACAGCCGGCTTCTGACCGGTGATCGCGGTGAGGTCGCGAATGGCGCCCTCGATCAGCTTGGAGTCACGCGCTGCCTCGCCGACACCCATGTTGACCACGATCTTGGTCAGCCCGGGTACCTGCATGACGTTGGCGATGTCGAACTCAGTGCGCAACGCGGGAAGAATCTCCTCGCGGTAACGCGCCTTGAGACGCGGGGAGGTGGTCTCTGCCATCTCAGATCTCCTTGCCGGTCTTGCGCGAGACCCGCACGGAGCGAGTCGCAGAGTAGGTCGAACCGTCGGGACGACGCTTGGTGACCTCGTCGCGACGGAAGGCGACACGAGTGACACCCTTGTCCTCGATCAGCATGACGTTCGAGACGTGGATGGCAGCTTCACGCGTGATGATGCCACCGGTGGTCCCGGTCTGCTGAACAGACTTGGTGTGACGCTTGATGAGGTTGACGCCCTCGACGATCACCCGGTCCTCCTCGCGGAGCACCTGGATGACCTTGCCCTGGGCACCCTTGTCCTTGCCGGCGATCACCTTGACGGTGTCGCCCTTCTTGATGTTCATGTACTTACCCATCTCTCACAACACCTCCGGGGCGAGCGAGATGATCTTCATGAAACGCTTCTCGCGCAGCTCACGACCTACGGGGCCGAAGATGCGGGTTCCGCGCGGCTCCCCATCGGTCTTGAGGATGACGGCAGCATTTTCGTCGAAGCGGATGTAGGAACCATCGGCGCGACGACGCTCCTTGACGGTACGTACGATCACGGCCTTGACGACGTCGCCCTTCTTGACGTTGCCACCGGGGATCGCGTCCTTGACGGTGGCGACGATGACGTCCCCAATGCCGGCGTAGCGACGGCCAGAGCCACCGAGAACACGGATGCAGAGGATTTCCTTCGCACCGGTGTTGTCGGCGACCTTGAGTCGCGACTCCTGCTGGATCATTGGTTTCTCCTGGTTGTCGAGCTGGTTCTCAGGGCCTCTTGGGCCGAGAGCCTGGCCGAACTGGTCGGTATGAGTGGGCGCCCTGCCCCGTCATTGCTGGGGTGGCACCCGGATGTCACTTGGCCTTTTCGAGGACTTCGATGAGGCGCCAGCGCTTCGTGGCGGACAGCGGACGGGTCTCCATGATGCGGACCCGGTCCCCCACGCCACATTCGTTGGCCTCGTCGTGCGCCTTCAGACGCGACGTCTTGCGCAGGACCTTGCCGTACAGCGCGTGCTTGACGCGGTCCTCGACGGCGACGACGACGGTCTTGTCCATCTTGTCGCTGACGACCAGACCCTCGCGGGTCTTACGCTGGTTGCGCTGCTCGGTGGTGTTCTCGCTCATGCCTTCGCCTCTTCAGTGTTCGCGCCCGGCGTGTTGCGAATCCCGAGCTCGCGCTCGCGCACCACGGTGTAGATACGGGCGATGTCCTTCTTGACCGTACGGAGCCGGCTGTGGCTCTCCAGTTGACCGGTGGCCGCCTGGAATCGGAGGTTGAACAGCTCCTCCTTCGCCTCGCGCAACTTCGTCTCGAGGTCGGTGGCGTCGAGCTCGTCGAGCTCGTGGGCGTTCAGCTTGGTAGCCATCAGAATTCACCCGCCTCACGGGAAATGAACCGGCACTTCATCGGAAGCTTGTGCATCGCGCGGCGCATGGCCTCGCGCGCAGTCAGCTCGTCGACACCGGAAAGTTCGAACATGACGCGGCCGGGCTTGACGTTGGACACCCACCACTCGGGGGAACCCTTACCGGAACCCATGCGGGTCTCGGCAGGCTTCTTGGTCAACGGACGGTCAGGGTAGATGTTGATCCACACCTTGCCGCCGCGCTTGATGTAGCGGGTCAGCGCAATACGGGCCGATTCGATCTGGCGGTTGGTCACGTAGTGACCCTCGACTGCCTGGATTCCGAAGTCACCGAACGCCAGCGTGGTGCCACCCTTGGCAACGCCGCGGCGTTTGGGGTGGTGCTGCTTGCGATACCTGACACGACGGGGCATCAACATGAGGTCAGGCCTCCGTTCCGGTGGTGGGAGCTGCGGTCTCCACCGCAGCAGCGGCCGGGGCCGGGGCCTCGGTCGACTCGGTGCGAGGAGCACGATCCCCACGGGTTCCACGGCTGGGACGCTCGCCGCCACGAGTGGTGGGACGTCCTCCGCCAGCGCCGCCGCGACCGGGTGCACCGGCGCGGGCGGCCTGCTGGGCCTGGCGCTCGGCGCGGGTCGCTGCCACCTCGCCCTTGTAGATCCAGACCTTGACGCCGATACGACCGAAGGTGGTCTTGGCCTCGTAGAAGCCGTAGTCGATGTCGGCCCGCAGGGTGTGCAACGGCACGCGGCCCTCGCGGTAGAACTCGGTACGCGACATCTCCGCGCCGTTGAGACGACCCGAGCACTGGATACGGATGCCCTTGGCACCTGAACGCATCGAGGTCTGCATGGCCTTCTTCATGGCACGACGGAACTGCACGCGACCCGAGAGCTGCTCAGCAACTCCCTGGGCGACCAGTTGCGCGTCGATCTCGGGGTTCTTGACCTCGAGAATGTTGAGCTGCACCTGCTTGCCGGTGAGCTTCTCCAACTCACCACGGATGCGGTCTGCTTCGGCGCCACGGCGACCGATCACGATGCCCGGACGCGCGGTGTGGATGTCCACACGCACTCGGTCACGGGTGCGCTCGATCTCGACCTTGGAGATGCCGGCCCGCTCCATGCCCTTGGAGAGCAGCTTGCGGATCGCGACGTCCTCGCCCACGTAGACCTTGTAGAGCGCGTCGGCGTACCAGCGGCTCTTGTGGTCGGTGGAGATGCCCAGGCGGAAGCCGTTCGGGTTGATCTTCTGGCCCATCAGGCACCCTTTCCGTTCTTGGTGGTCCGCGCGGGAGCCGGCTGCACCGCAAGGGTGATGTGGCTCGTGCGCTTGTTGATGCGGGTCGCGCGGCCTTGGGCACGCGGACGCCAACGCTTCATGGTCGGGCCCTCGTCGACCATGGCCACGGTCACCACGAGATCGACCTTGTTGAGGCCCTCGGTGGTCTCCGCGTTCTGGATCGCACTGGCGAGAACCTTGTACACCGTCTCGGAAGCCGCCTGCGGGGCGAATTCCAGCAGCGACAACGCGTCGCTGACGGGAAGTCCGCGCACCATGTCGACGACACGGCGGGCCTTCATCGGGGTGATCCGCACATAGCGGGCACTCGCGAAGGCACCGGGCTGGTCGCCGAGGATGGTCTCGCGGCGTGCGCTGGTGCGGGTGCGCTCGGAGGTACTCATCGACGACGTCCCTTCCGGTCTTCCTTGACGTGCCCGCGATACGTGCGGGTGGGGGCAAACTCGCCGAGCTTGTGGCCGACCATCGAGTCGGTCACGAACACGGGAACGTGCTTGCGGCCGTCGTGGACGGCGATCGTGTGGCCAATCATGGCCGGCACGATCATCGACCGGCGCGACCAGGTCTTGATGACGTTGTGGGAACCCTTGTCGTTCTCCGCGTCCACCTTCTTCATGAGGTGGCCGTCCACGAAGGGACCCTTCTTCAGGCTACGAGGCATGTCGGTTACTTCCTACCCTTGCCGGACTTGCGACGACGGATGATCTGGGAGTCGCTGGCCTTGCGCTTGC
>JBBSSH010000010.1:0-131900 GCA_038242265.1 Propionibacteriales bacterium | reverse complement strand
TCATCGTCAAAGAAACTAAAACCCAACCACAACCCCAACACCACCCAAAGGCAGCACCAGAACCAGGCCGAGAATTAGGGCAAAACAAACTAATTCGTCGACTATCAAACACACTGTTGAGTTCTCAAGAATCAGACGCACCCGTTCCTCGCCAGCTTCGCTGACTAGGTCGCGGGGCAACCTGCGAAAACTTACCGGGCTTTTGGCCAGCAGTCAAACTTGCTGGTTACGTGCCACGGTGGCCGCTGCCGGTCTCCGGTTCTCACTGACCTTCTGGTCAAGTTCCCGGCGCCTCGTTGCTGCGACAAGAGGAACATTAGCCCGGCCGTGCGCGAGGTGGCAAACCGGGGGGTGCACTCAGGACATAACCGCAGGTCAGGCCCCTTTTGTGGCATGCCTGGGTGCTGCCGGTCGGTAGGCGGAGACCGTCTCCTCCCCGTCGATCCAGAAGCGCCAGGGCAGTTCGGCTCCCTGTCTCACACCCACTCGAGGACCAGTCCGGACCGCTGGTCCGACCAGGGGCTGATGCGTCGGTCGCGTCAGCCTCACCACTCCCGCGTTCAGAGCAGCACCGTTCTGGTTGCGATCAATACTGAGGGTGCGGCACAGGCAGGCAGGGCCCCGAGCGAGGTCCTGGTCCCGGATGCCGATGCGTCGCTCCCGGGCCAGTTCGATGCCTTCAACGACCTCGCCCGCCCGGAGCAACACCGCCGTGGCGCTGCCCTCTTGGCCGCACACCACGTTGCAGCAGTGGTGCATGCCATAGGTGAAGTAGACGTAGAGGTGCCCGGATGGACCGAACATGACGCTGTTGCGCGGAGTCTGTCCACGGTAGGCGTGGGAGGCAGGGTCGTTCGCACCGTCGTAGGCCTCCACCTCCGTGACTCGAACCGCTACTCCGGCGTGCCGGATCACCGCCCCCAGCAACCGGGGGGCCACGTCCAGTGCTGATCCGGACAGGAAGGCCAGGTCAGGCGAGCGTGTCACGCTGGGCGCCGGCCTTCTGTCGGATCTCGGACAACTGCTCGCGTACACGAGCGGGAGCAGTGCCTCCACGGCCGGATCGTGAATCGACCGAACCTTGAGCGCTCAACACGCCACGCACAGCAGGCGTCAGGTCGGGTGATATTTCGGTGAATTGCGCGTCCGTGAGGTCGGGCAGGTCACAGTCCAGTTCCTCACACCGTCGGACGCAGGCCCCGGCCACCTCGTGGGCGGTCCGGAATGGAATCCCCTCCCGCACCAACCACTCCGCCACGTCCGTGGCGAGGGAGAAACCCTGCGGAGCAAGTTCTTCCATGCGGGGGACGTTGAAGGTCAGGGTCGCCACCATGCCGGTCACTGCGGGCAGCAGCACTTCGAGGGTGCCCACCGAATCGAACACCGGTTCCTTGTCTTCCTGGAGATCCCGGTTGTAGGCGAGCGGGAGTCCTTTGAGCGTGGCGAGCAGCCCAGCCAGGTTGCCGATCAGACGCCCTGCCTTGCCGCGGGCCAGTTCTGCGATGTCCGGGTTCTTCTTCTGCGGCATGATGCTCGATCCCGTCGACCAGGAATCGTGCAGCTTCGCGAAATCGAACTCGCGCGTGGTCCACAAAATGACCTCTTCGGACAGCCGGGACAGATCCACGCCGACCTGGGCGCACACGAAGGCGAACTCGGCGACGAAATCGCGCGCTGCCGTCCCATCGATCGAGTTCGCGGACGACCCGGTGAACCCCAACTCGAGGGCCACCGCTTCCGGATCGAGCCCCAGCGTCTGACCGGCCAGCGCGCCAGAGCCGTAGGGCGAGTCTCCGGCCACGCGCGCATCCCAGTCGCGCAGTCGCTCCACGTCGCGCAGCAGCGGCCAGGCGTGGGCCAACAGATGGTGCGAGAGCAGCACAGGTTGGGCGTGCTGTAGGTGTGTACGCCCGGGCATGATGACGCCGAGATGCTCCTCGGCCCGGTTGCTGAGCACGTCGACCAGGTCAAGCAGAAGCCTGCCGAGGACCTTGGCGTGGTCGCGCAGATACGCGCGGAAGAGAGTCGCCACCTGGTCGTTGCGCGACCGTCCCGCCCGGAGACGACCGCCGATCTCGCTCCCGACCTCCTCCAGAAGGAGACGTTCGAGGGCACCGTGGACATCCTCGTCCGACTCCACCGGGTGCAGCACTTCGGCGACATACCGTTCGGAGAGAGCAGACAGACCGCGCACGAGTTCGACGTGGTCCTCATCGGTGAGTAGTCCGGCCCGATGCAGCGCGTTCGCGTGTGCCCGCGATCCCGCCAGGTCATAGGGCGTGAGCTGCCAGTCGAAGTGGGTGGATCTGGAGAGCGCCTGCAGTTCGGGCGACGGGCCGGAGTCGAACCGACCGCCCCACAGAGCCCCTTCGTTTGTCGAGCCGGAGATGTCAGCCATCAGTCGGTCCCGAACTCCATCGCGGCATGGTCCAACGCACGCTCGTCCTCTGCCTCGGCGGAAGGATTGGCTGTGATCAGGTCATAGCCACCCGACTCGATTTCGCCGAACAGGGTGCCGTTCTCCACCAGGACCTGCCCCTGGTTCAACGGTTGCCCGGCATACAACTCAAGCTTTGCGCGGGAGTCAGCGATGTCCAGGTTGCGCATGGTGAGCTGCCCGATGCGGTCGGTGGGACCGAACGCGGCGTTTTCCGTGCGTTCCATCGAGAGCTTGTCGGGGTGGTAGGAGAACGACGGTCCCGTGGTACGCAGGATCGAATAGTCCTCCCCCCGCCGCAGTCGCAGCGTCACCTCTCCCACGACGAGGGAGGCGATCCAGCGCTGGATCGCCTCGCGCAGCATGAGCGCCTGCGGATCGAGCCAGCGGCCTTCGTAGAGCAACCGGCCCAAGCGCCGACCCTCGGCGTGGTAGTTGGCGATGGTGTCCTCGTTGTGAATGGCATTGAGCAGGCGCTCGTAGGCGATCCACAACAGAGCCATGGCGGGTGCTTCGTAGACACCGCGTGACTTGGCTTCGATGATCCGGTTCTCGATCTGGTCCGACATCCCCAGGCCGTGTCTGCCGCCGATGAGGTTCGCCTCATGGACCAGGGCCACGGGATCGTCGTAGGTGGTGCCGTTGAGTGAGACCGGCCGTCCTTGGTCGAAACCGATGGTGACGTCCTCCGTCTCGATCGCGACCGCCGGATCCCAGAACTTCACCCCCATGATCGGTTCGACCACCTCGAGTGAAACGTCCAGGTGCTCGAGGGTCTTGGCCTCGTGGGTGGCGCCCCAGATGTTGGCGTCGGTGGAGTAGGCCTTCTCCTGACTGTCGCGATAGGGCAGCCCACGCGCGTTCAGCCATTCACTCATCTCGTGCCGTCCACCCAACTCGTGGACGAAGTCGGCATCCAGCCACGGCTTGTAGATGCGCAGAGCCGGGTTGGCGAGCAGTCCGTAGCGGTAGAACCGCTCGATGTCGTTGCCCTTGAAGGTCGACCCGTCACCCCAGATGTCGACGCCGTCCTCATGCATGGCGCGGACCAGCATGGTGCCGGTGACCGCACGTCCCAGAGGTGTGGTGTTGAAGTAGGTGCGAGAGCCCGAGCGGATGTGGAACGCACCGCACGCCAGCGCCGCCAGCCCTTCTTCCACCAACTGACGTTTGCAGTCGACCAGGCGCGCGATCTCGGCGCCGTACTGCATCGCGCGCGACGGCACCCCGGAGATGTCCGGCTCGTCGTACTGGCCGATGTCCGCGGTATAGGTGCAGGGAATGGCCCCCTTGTCGCGCATCCAGGCCACCGCCACCGAAGTGTCGAGGCCTCCGGAGAAGGCGATGCCGACGCGTTCGCCGGCCGGCAGGGAGGTGAGGACCTTGCTCACAGGTTGTCCTTTGCAGAGGAGTGATGGGGATCGTTGGCCATGTCGAGGAAACGCTGGGCGAGTGCTTTCCCTCCTGCAGGGTCCCGGCCGATGACCAGAACCGTGTCGTCGCCGGCAATGGTGCCCAGCAGGTCACCCAGCTCGGCCTTGTCGAAGGCGCTGGCCAGGAACTGCGCTGCGCCCGGCGGTGTCCGGAGCACCACCATGTTGGTGCTGGCCTCCGCGCTGACCAGCAGTTCGGCGCACAGTCGAGCCAATCGGTCGCGCGATGCCGCGCTCTCCCGGGGCACCACCGGGGACCGGTCCCCTCCCTCACCGGGAACGGCATAGACCAGTGCACCGTCCGCGCCGCGCACCTTGACCGCGTCCAGTTCGACGAGGTCACGGCTCAACGTGGCCTGCGTGACCCGGACGCCGAGATCGCTGAGCAGGTCGGCCAGTTCGGTCTGGGACCGCACCGGATGAGTGGTGACCAACTCGATGATGTGCTGGTGGCGGGCGGATTTGGTCAGGGGGCTCACTGCACTCATGAGCGCTCCAGGAGCCACGTCAGGACAGCCTTCTGGGCGTGGCGCCGGTTCTCTGCTTCGTCCCATACGACCGATTGTCCGCCCTCGATCACCTCTGCGGCGATCTCCTTGCCTCGATAGGCCGGGAGACAATGCATGACGATCGCGTCGGATCGGGCGTGGGCCATGAGTTCGGGAGTGACGCTGTACGGGGGAAACACCCGTAGCCGGTCGATCGACTCCTCCTCGCGCCCCATGCTCACCCAGGAGTCGGTGACGACCACGTCGACCTCCGTGACGGCCTCGACGGGGTCACTGATGATCTCGATCGATCCGCCGGTGTCCTCCGCGATCTCACGAGCACGCGCCACCACGTCGACATCTGGGGCGTAGCCATCAGGAGTGCCGATCACGATGTGCATTCCGGCATTGGCTGCGGCCAACACCCAGGAATTACCCATGTTGCAGGCCCCATCGCCCACGAAAGCGGCCCTGACCCCCGCCAATTTCCCCTTGTGCTCACGCACAGTCTGCAGATCGGCCAGCAGTTGGCAGGGGTGGAACTCGTCGGTGAGAGCGTTGAGGACGGGCACTCCGGCGAACTGTGCCATCGTCACCAGGTCATGCTGACTGGCCGTACGCCACACGATGGACGCTGCCTGTCGTCCCAGTACGCGAGCGACGTCCTCGACCCCCTCGCGCTGACCCATGGCGGCAAGTCCGCCGTCCACGGTCATGGGATTTCCACCGAGCTCGGCGATGCCAGCAGCGAAGGAGACCTGCGTACGCAAGGTCGGTCGGTCGAACACGAGCGCCACCGTCCGGGGGCCGGCGAGTGGCTTGTGGTCGAACGGCTCGCGCTTGAGCCGCGCAGCCAGATCGAGCACCTCGATCAATTCGACGGGGGACAGATCGTCATCACGCAGGAAGTGACGGCTCACGACGCGGCCTCCCGAGCCTGGTCCAGGATCACGGGTAACGCGGCAGCAAGCTCATCGAGGTCCTCGCTGGTGATGACGAGCGGAGGAACGAAGCGCAGGCGTGAAGGTCCGGTCGCGTTGAGGATGAACCCTGCGGCACGGCCGGCAATGACCACCTGCGGCGCATAGTCACCGTCGAGTTCGACACCACGCATGAGTCCGACACCGGACACCTCCGCAACACCGTGCTGGGCCGCGAGAATCCCGGCCAACTGTTCTCCCCGTTCTGTCGCTGCCGTCAACAGGTCGGAGGCCCCGATCACGTCGAGCACCGCCAGCGCCGCCGCACAGACGACTGGGTTGCCACCGAAGGTGGAGCCGTGACTACCCGGCTCGAGCAGATGGGCGGCCGTGCCGCGAGCCACCGTGGCGCCGATGGGCATGCCACCTCCGAGACCTTTTGCGAGCGTGATCACGTCGGGAACTGCTCCCCCGGCGAACGGGAGTTGGTGGGCGAACCAGGCTCCCGTGCGGCCGATGCCTGTCTGCACCTCGTCGAGCCACAACAGGGCACCGTTGCAGGTCGCGATCTCTCGGGCTGCGCCGAGGTAGCCGTCCGGCGCCATGACCACCCCGGCCTCTCCCTGGATGGGCTCGAGGAGGACCGCCGCACACGTGTGGTCGACAGCACGGGACAGGGCATCGACATCACCGTAGGGAACAAAAGTGACGTCGCCGGGAAGCGGCTCGAACGGCTCGCGATAGGCCGCCTTCGAGGTGAGCGCGAGCGCTCCCATCGTGCGTCCGTGGAACGAACCCTCTGCGGCGACCACGCGGGTACGGCCGGTACGGCGGGTGAGTTTGAGAGCTGCCTCATTGGCCTCGGCGCCGGAATTGCTGAGGAAGACCTTGCCGTCGCTCCAGCCCAACAAGGCCTGGAGACGCTCGGCGAGACGGACCTGCGGCTCGGTGGTGAAGAAGTTGGAGACATGACCCAGGGTGCTCAACTGCGTGGTGACAGCCTCCACCAGAGCCGGGTGGGCGTGCCCCAGCGTGTTGACGGCGATCCCACCGAGCAGGTCGACGTACTCCTTGCCCTCGTCGTCCCACAGTCGAGCTCCCGCTCCCCTGCTCAGGGCAAGCGCCGGGGGGCCGAAGGTGTTCATGACGGAGGTGGCGTAGCGGTCCTGGACGGTCATGAATGGTCCTCAGTGGCGTAGGGCTTGCGCAGGACGGTCGCGACGCCGGGCAGCACCTGGGTTCCCACTCCCTCGTCGGTGAATATCTCCAGGAGCACCGCATGCGGTTCGCGCCCGTCCACCACCGTGGCGCGCGGCACTCCCCCGGTCACGGCTTCGTGGCAGGCTCGCATCTTGGGCACCATCCCGGCGTCGAGCAAGGGCAGCATCTCGGCCAACGCCTCGGGGCTGATCTCCTGGATGACGTCGTCGGAGTTGCCGTAGTCGCGGTAGAGGCCCTCGACGTCGGTGAGTACGAGGAGCTTCTCGGCGCCGAGTGCGACGGCCAGCGCCGCCGCCGCGGTGTCGGCGTTGACGTTGTGCACCTGACCGTGGATGTCGGGAGCCACCGAACTGACGACCGGGATCCGACCCGCCTCGATCAGGTCCAGCACTGCTTCGGGCCGCACCTTCGCCACTTCACCGACCAGACCGAGGTCGATCTCCTCGCCGTCGATGATCGTGTTGGTGGGCTCGGCGGTGAACAGACCCGCGTCTTCACCGGAGAGCCCGACGGCCAGGGCACCGTGCTGGTTGATGAGGCCCACCAACTCCCGCTGGACCTGTCCGACGAGGACCATGCGAACGACGTCCATCGCTTCGGGAGTGGTGACGCGCAAACCACCCCGGAACTCCGACTTGATCCCCAGTTTGTCGAGCATCCGCGAGATCTGCGGGCCACCACCGTGCACGATGACGGGTTTGAATCCGGCGAAGCGGAGGAAAGCGATGTCTTCGGCAAAAGCGACCTTGAGGGAATCATCGGTCATGGCATTGCCGCCGTACTTCACCACGATCGTGCGGCCGTGGTAGCGCTTGAGCCACGGCAGGGCAGCCGCCAGCGTCCTGGCCTTGGCCGGGTCGGGGCGGGTGGGCACCGCTTGTGCAGAGTTGGTTCGTGCAGCGTTGGTCTGTGTCATGAGCTGTAGGCACTGTTCTCGTGGACGTAGGCGTGGGTCAGGTCGTTGGTCCAGACCGTGGCTCGGGCATCGCCGGACTTGAGATCGATGCTCACGGTGACTTCGCGCCCGGACAGGTCGACTGCGGCCGGGTCCGCGGCCGGGGTGGAGTTGCGACAGACCCAGACCCCGTTCATCGCCACGTCGAGGTCGGCCGGGTCGAACTGGGCACCGGTCGTCCCGATGCTGGCCAGAACGCGCCCCCAGTTGGGGTCCTGGCCGAAGATCGCTGCTTTGAAGAGGTTGCTCCGGGCGACGCTGCGGCTGACCTCCACCGCTTCGTCCTCGGACGCAGCATGCAAGGTGGTGATGGCGATCTCGTGATCTGCGCCCTCTGCGTCCTCGAGCAACTGCATCGCCAGGTCGGTGCACGCGCCCGTCAGCGCGTCGGTGAAGTCCTCGAGAGGTGGCGTGATGCCACTCGCACCGCTGGCCAGAACCGTCACCGTGTCATTGGTCGACATGCAGCCGTCGGAGTCGAGCCGCTCGAAGCTCACCCGGGTCGCCGCGCGAAGGGCGACGTCGAGGTCCGCTGCCGGCACGACGGCGTCAGTGGTCAACACGACGAGCATGGTGGCGAGCTGGGGTGCGAGCATGCCGGCGCCCTTGGCCATTCCCCCGATCGACCAACCCGCGCCTTCGACGACCACGTTCTTGCTCACGGAGTCGGTCGTCATGATGGCGAGCGCGGCGTCTGGTCCCCCGTCCGAGGACAGCTGGGCGCAGGCCTCGACCACGCCGGAGGTCAGGTCGTCACGGTCGTTGGCCAACCCGATCAGCCCGGTCGAGCAAACGATCACGTCGATCGCACCGACGCCCAACACCGACGCGACCTGCTCGGCCACGGCGTGCGTGGTCTGGAATCCCTCGGGACCGGTGTAGCAGTTGGCACCACCGGAGTTGAGCACGATGGCGCGGACCTGACCGTCCTTGACGACCTCCTGGCTCCACAGCACTGGGTTGGCCTTGCAGCGATTCGCGGTGAAGACGCTGGCAGAGTCGAAGGTGGGTCCCTGGTTGACCACGAGGGCAAGGTCCTTGGCGCCGGTGGACTTGAGGCCGGCGGCGACACCCGACGCTGCGAAACCCCTCGGGTGGGTGACCGTCATGGTGCGAGTCCAATCGTGGAAAGGCCGGTGGATTCCTCGAAGCCGAGAGCCAGGTTCATGCACTGCACGGCCGCACCTGCGGTGCCTTTGGTCAGGTTGTCGACCACCCCCACGGCAACCAGCCTCCCGGCTGCTTCATCGACGCTCACCTGGAGCTGGATCGCGTTGGAGCCGAGCACCGACTTCGTCTGGGGCCACTGCCCCTCTGGAAGCAGGTGGACGAACGGCTCGTCGCGGTAAGCGGCCTCGAAAATGTCGTACGCCTCCTGCTGGGTGGTGGCGGCGACCAGCGGAGCGGAGACCGTCGCCACGATGCCGCGGGCCATCGGCACGAGAACCGGTGTGAAGCTCACCCGCACGTCGCCGTCGTGGACGAGCTGGAGGTTCTGGACGATCTCCGGGCTGTGCCGATGCGTGCCACCCACGCCGTAGGCGCTGGCGTTGCCCATCACTTCACTTCCCAAAAGATGGGTCTTTGCCGCTCTCCCTGCGCCGGAGGTGCCGCTCGCGGCCACGACCACGACGTCAGGTTCGATGAGACCGGCGGCCAGCGCCGGGGCGATCGTGAGCGTGGCGATAGTGGGATAGCAACCCGGGACGGCCACCCTTCGTGCGCCACGAAGGGCCGCACGTTGATCGGCCAGTTCCGGGAGACCGTAGGGCCAGGAGCCCGAGTGGCTCCCGCCGTAGAACTGCTCCCAGGTGGCGGCATCGGTGAGGCGGAAGTCCGCTCCGCAGTCGATGACCAGTACGTCGTCGTCGAGGGCCTGGGCGATTTCCCCCGACTGGCCGTGGGGAAGGCCGAGGAAGACCACATCGTGTCCCGCCAGTGAATCAACCGTGGTCGGCGCGAGGACACGATCGGCGAGGGGGACGAGATGTGCTTGCAGGGCACCGAGGGTTTCGCCGGCGTTGGATCCGGCTGTCACCACACCGATCTCGACCTCGGGGTGAGCCAGGAGCAGGCGCAGCACTTCTCCCCCGGCATATCCACTGGCTCCGGCGACGGCGACTGACACAGGCATATGTATGACTATACATCGATTCGTATATCGCATCGGGTCCATCTCGTCTGTGATCCCGTCGTGGCTCTCCTCCCCCTCCCGGGCTGACATCGAGCCCGACGTGGTGATCGACGGGCCGACCGCTGCCTTGGAAGCCCGGCTGTGGCACGGTGGAAACGATGGGGAAATGTTGGTCGCCCGGGGACCGAGATCTCTACGACCGCTTCCGCATCGTCGTGACAGCACTCATCAAGCGAACGGTGGAATCATCCTCATGAAGCGCATGCATCCTTTGGCCGTCACCACCTGTGGCCTTGCACTCCTCTCGATCTCGTTGACCGGTCTGCCGTCCCAGGCCGCCACAGAGACCTGTCAGGGTCTGCTGGTCACCAACAGCACCGGCACGGACGGTGATGACGTCCTGTTGATCAATACTGCCGACAATCGCTCCGTCTCAGCCGGTGCCGGCAACGACGTGGTCTGCATCGTGGGAGACCGCTTTGTCCGCGGTCGTGACCCCCTGTTCGGACTGGACGCCGGCCCCGGGGACGACATCGTGGTGAACCGTGCCACTGTCCCTGTTGCGGTCTACCTCGGCAACGGCAAGGACACCTATTCCGGCAGCGAGACGGTCGACAGCGTCACGACAGGGGGCTCGTCCACGCCTGGCGAGACCGAAGACACCGAGGTGGACCAGGTGGCCACCAACGGTGGAGAGGACACCATCTACAGCGGCTCGGTCGTGGCTGGCAGCCGCAACGAGGACACCATTGACACCGGAGCTGGCAGGGACCATGTCAGATGGTCCGGCACCGGGGGCACGATCATCAACGGCCCGGAGCCCGACGCCCTGGTTATCGTCTCGGACTGGCGCGGCGCCAAGGCAACCCAGGCGTGGACCGGGGACGTCCTGGTGGACAACCGCACCGGCCGCGCCATGTCCGGAAGTGAGGTGCTGCTCACTTGGACGAACGTGAACTCCTTCTACCTCCCGGTCTCCACCCGCCTCACCTCGTTCACCGGCACCGATGAGAATGAGTCCCTCGACCTGGGATCAAACACCGAGATGGGCCGCCCACCGGCTGGGCTCGAGACTCAAATCGACATGGGCGGTGGCGACGACCGCGTCTCGCTGGAGGGTATGGCCAACGGTCGCCTTGACGGCGGCGATGGCACCGACTTCCTGTGGGTGCAGAACTGTCGCACTGCTGTCATCCGACTCAGTGGCACCAGCCACTGCAGGACCAGAAGCGCGAATGCCTCGGTGCGCACTCGTGGTTGGGAAGACGCCTCTGTGGACACGCGAGGACGACTGCGGTTGGTGGGCACATCGGGGCCGAACACTCTCGAGGCGTGGACCAGTCACGCCGGGCCGGTCCGGATCAACGGTGGAGACGGAGCAGACCAGATCGAGGGTGACAGTCGCAACCGCAAGGTTGTCGTGACGCAACTCGGGGGCCCCGGCCGCGACACTCTGCGCGGGCATTCGGGCCGCGACCAGCTCGTGGGGGGCCCGGGTGAGGACCGTCTGTTCGGTCTCGCCGGTGCGGACCGGCTCATCGGTGGCAAGGGATACGACACGATCAAGGGTGGAAAGGGTCGTGACTTCTGCATCGGCGAGAAGCTGTCTGGGTGCGAACTCCCCTGACAACCGGCTCGTTGCTCTGAGAAAGCGCCCGATTCCCGTCGCGAGGTGATGCCTCGCGACGGGAATCGGAGTGCGACACAGTGAAGGTCAGCGCTGAACGGCGCCAGTCCGGTCGGCGGCCAGCACGACCGCCACATCACGGGCTGCCGTCGCTTCGCCTTCCTTGAGCGTGCGGTCGGGCGCTCGGAAGCGCAGTGCGAAGGCCAACGACTTCTTGCCCGGCCCCGCCTGGTCTCCGGTGTAGAGGTCGAAGAGTCGGATGGACTCGAGCAGGTCTCCGGCGCCCTCGCGCAGCGCCGCTTCCACATCGGCCGCTGCGACGGAGTCGTCGACGACGAGCGCGACGTCCTCCTTGGCCACCGGGTAGGACGAGAACTGGGGCGCCGGTCGCAGGTGCACCGCCCGCTCGATGAGTGCGTTGAGATCGACCTCGGCAGCAACAGTGCGCTTGGGAAGCCCGAAGCTCTGGCAGACCGTGGGATGCACCTCACCCGCGTGTCCGATGACGAGACCATCGAGGGAGAGCTCTGCGCACCGACCCGGGTGCCACGGAGCGAGGGAGGCCGCAGCGGACGTGACCTTCACGCCCAGTGCGTCGGCAACCGCTCGCACGGCGTCCACCGCGTCGGTCCACATGGCCTGCCGACCCTCGCCCCACCAGCCACCGGTGGTGACCTCGCCCAGCGCCACGACGGCCAGGTGGAGTGGCTGGGCAGGCAGCACGGCGTCGAAGGCTGCGAATTCAGCCCTCGTGGGTGGCCGGTCGACCGGAAGGATCGCGGCCGGACCTGCACCACGAGGCAGCGTCACCGTGGCTGTCTCGAAGATCGCCAGGTCGGTGGTGCCATGGCCGACGTTCTTCCCGGCGGCCCGCAACACCCCCGGGAGCAGCGTCGAGGTCATCGAATCGGCTTCGGAGCTGAGCGGATTGCTCAGGCGTACGAGCGCACGACGGGGGTCGTCGGCAGGCAGGCCGAGGGAATCGAGGTCGCTCGTCCCGATGAACGGGAAGTTCACCACCTCGACATAGCCCTCCCCCGCCAGCGTGCGACCGATCCGACGGCGCAACTTCTGCACCTGTGTCAGTCCCCGGCCCGAAGGTGGGGTGGGCAGGATCGAGGGCACGTGGTCATAGCCGACCAGGCGAATGACTTCCTCGGAGAAGTCCTGGGTGTCGGTGAGGTCGGGACGCCACGGGGGCGGGGTGACGCGCAGCGTCTCGGAGCCCTCGACGACGCAGCCGACGGCGCGGAGGCACTGGACGGAGCGTTCTTCGGTGATGTCCATGCCTGAGACACGTGCGGCCAGATCTCCGGGTACGTCCACGGTCGGCATCGCTGGAGGAGTGCCGACGACCGTCACACCGGTGTCAGCCCGGCCACCCCCGTGCTCGATGAGGAGTTCGACGACGCGGTCGGCCGCGGCTGCACAGATCGTCGGATCGACGCCTCGCTCGTTGCGCTTGCCGGCTTCGGAGGAGATGCGGTGCCGTTTGCCGGAGCGGAACATCGACACGGCATCCCAGTGGGCTGCCTCGACCAGGACCGAAGTGGTGGTTCCGGAGATCTCGGTGGTCTCGCCCCCCATCACGCCGCCCAGTCCGATGATCCCGGAGTCGTCGGTGACGACGAGGTCTCCCGGGTCCAGGGCGCGGTCGGTGCCGTCGAGGGTGGTGAGCCGCTCCCCCGCATGTGCACGACGGACGATCAGTCGCCCCTGCACCTTGTCGGCGTCGTAGGCGTGGATCGGCCGGCCGGTCTCGAGCATGACGTAGTTGGTGACGTCGACCGCGAGGGAGATCGGGCGCATCCCGGCGGCGGTGATCCGCTGCGCGATGACGTCCGGCGTGGGTGCAACGGGATCGAATCCAGTGACCTTGCGGGCCACGAAGACCGGGCAGCCGTCTTCGTCCTCGACCCGCACGGGGTGTCCGTCGTCGTTGGCTGACGGGGTCTCGCGCAATGCCGGGTCCCGGAAGTTGCTCGCGCCCTCGACCGAGGCCAGCACCTCGCGCGCAATGCCTCGTAGGGACAGGGCGTACGCACGGTCGGGGTTGATCTCGAACTCGATCGTCTCCTGGTCCAGACCCAGGAGCGGGCGAGCGTCCTGGCCGGGAGTCCCGGCGTCGGTCGGGAGCACGATGATGCCGTCGTGGTCCGCGCCCAGGCCCAACTCGGCGGCCGAACAGATCATCCCGGCCGAGACGTGGCCGTAGGTCTTGCGGGCGCTGATCTCGAAGCCGCCGGGCAGCACGCCACCGGGCAGCACGGTGACCACCAGGTCACCGGGCTTGAAGTTGTGGGCTCCACACACGATGCCTTGCGGTTCTCCGGTGCCATTGGCGTCAGCCACATCGACAGTGCACCAGTTGATGGTCTTGCCGTTCTTCTGCGGTTCGGGGTCCATGGTGAGCACCCGGCCCACCACGAGAGGACCGGTGATCTCACGGCCAGGACTCTCGATGCCCTCGAGCTTGAGCCCGGTCAGGGTGAGCCGGTGGGTGAGGTGGTCGGTGGTCACCTCGGCGGGGACGTCGACGTAGTCCAAGATCCAGGAAAGTGGCGCCTTCATGTCAGATCTCCCTCTCAGATTTCGCTGCCAAAAGCGCTGCTGAAGCGGACGTCGCCCTCGAAGAGCGGCCGCAGGTCTTCCAGGTTGTGGCGGAACATGAAGCTCCGTTCGATGCCCATCCCGAAGGCGAAGCCGCTGTAGACAGTCGGATCGACGCCGCAGGCCGTCAGCACTCGCGGGTTGACCACCCCACAGCCGCCCCACTCGATCCAGCCTTCGCCGCGACAGGTGCGGCAGTCGGGGTCTCCCTGGTCAACATGGTCACCCTGGTCCCCTGCGCCACGACAGACGAAGCACCGCATGTCGACCTCGGCAGAGGGTTCGGTGAAGGGGAAGTAGGACGGGCGGAAGCGGGTGTCGATGCCTTCGCCGAACAACTGCGACGCGAAATGGTCGAGTGTGCCCTTCAGGTGGGCCATCGTGATGCCCTCGTCCACGACGAGACCCTCCACCTGGTGGAACATGGGCGAGTGGGTGGCGTCGTACTCGTCGGTGCGGAACACGCGACCGGGGCACACGACGTAGATCGGGGGTGTGCGGGTCAACATGGTGCGCGCCTGCACCGGTGAGGTCTGGGTGCGCAACACCATGTGATCCTCGGCAGGCTCGGTCCAGAACGTGTCCTGCATGGTGCGGGCAGGGTGGTCAGGTCCAAGGTTCAACGCATCGAAGTTGAGCCACTCGGCCTCGACCACAGGACCTTCCGCCACCTCATAGCCCATGGCCACGAAGAGGTCGGCGATCAACTCGGACTGCAAGGTCAGCGGGTGGCGACTGCCGCGGCGCCGCCGAGCGGTGGGGAGGGTGACGTCGACGGTCTCCTCGACCAGCATGCGCTCCTCGTGCTCGGCCTCGAGCAGCACCTGGCGCGAGGCGAGTGCCTGGTTGATGGCGCCACGGGCCTGCCCGACGCGTCGACCGGCGTCCTTGCGCGCCTGCGGTGGAAGCGCACCGATCTCCCGGTTGGCCAGCGCCAACGGAGAACGGTCGCCCGCATGGTCGATCCGCACCTGCTTGAGTGCATCGAGGTCGGCAGCGGAAGTGATCGCGGCAACCGCCGCATCACGCATCGCCTCCACCTCTTCGGCCTTGAGCGGGGTCACTTCGACAGGGTCATAGTCGGTGTTGGGGCCGGACATGGCTCCCTTTCCAGCGGCAGACAGGGCGTCATGGAGTCTAACGGGGCATGAACACGACGCTTCCGGACACCCCGCACCAGGTACCCAATAGGCTGCCCCCCGGGGGACGATCCCCATCCTCATCAGAGGCAGGCCACCAGACCCTCACAGCACCGAGTCCTCATAGCTCTGCGGCGAACGGCATGACAGCCGTCAGTACCGGCTCATGCCCACCGTTCGTAGGTGGGTGGAGGAGGCGGTGGGCCACGATGAGGTGATCTGTTCCCAGCGTTCCAGGAGTCGTACGTGAAGTCCAAGCTACCCATCATCGCCGCTGCGGTCGTCGGCCTCATTCTCGTATTCGCGATCCGCGCGTTCATGTCCGGCGGCGCCGACGCTCCTGATGAGCCGAGTGCGGACTCGTCCGCGACTCCAAAATTTCGAGCCGGTTGTATCCCGGTGACCGTGGCGGCGTCCAGCGAGAAGGCCGCCTTGCTCTCCGCGATTGCGAAGAAGTACTCCACCAGCGCCCAGGTCGCGGACAAGTGCGTCGATGTTGCCGTCTTCACCGCTGCCTCTGGCGGCGCCGAACAGGCCCTGGCCCGCGGCTGGGACGACAAGGTCGACGGCCCGCTACCCACGGTGTGGACTCCCGCCGCGTCGACGTGGGTGGGACTTCTTCGTGGGGACCTCGCCAAGACCGACAAGGCGAACCTTGTTCCGGACGAGGTGACCTCCATTGCCTCCACCCCCCTGGTGATAGCGATGCCAGAACCGATGGCCAAGGCGCTCGGGTGGCCGGAGAAGCCGATCGGGTGGACCGAGATGACCGCTCTGGCCAAGGACCCCGACGGATGGGCATCGGTGGGCCACCCTGAGTGGGGTCGCTTCACCCTGGGCAAGACGAACCCGCACCTGTCCACCTCGGGTCTGGCTGCGACTGTCGGCACCCTCGTGGCTGCGACCGGACGGTCCTCGGACCTGACCGCCGCCGACCTGGCCGACCCCAAGATCCGCAAGTTCGCCGCCGATGCCGAACAGGCCGTGCTGCACTATGGCGACACCACCCTGACGTACCTGTCGAACCTGCAACGCGCCGACGATTCAGGTGCCGGTCTCGGCTATGTCTCCGCTGTCGCGGTGGAGGAGAAGTCTGTGTACGACTACAACCTCGGCAACCCCACCGGCAACCCCGAGACGCTCGGCGACCACAAGGCGCCGCGTGTCCCGCTGGTCGGTATCCACCCGCGTGAGGGCACCCTGATGTCGGACAATCCGTGGGTCGTGCTGGACGCCGAGTGGGTCACCGACGAGCAGAAGGCCGCAGCCAGGGACTTCGGGGAGTTCCTGCGCACTGCTGACTCCCAGAAGGTCTTCGCCGACGCCGGATTCCGCTCCTACGACGGCAAGGCCGGCGCTGCTCTGCAGGATTCCACGTTCGTGGACTCGGGTCCCGTCGACGTGGTCCTCTCCCCGCCCTCGCCGCAGGTCCTTGACGGCGTGCGTGCCACCTGGGACGAGCTGCGCAAGAAGGCGCAGGTCCTTCTCCTGATGGACGTCTCCGGTTCCATGGGTGAGAGCGTCGGCTCAGCAGGGAAGACCAAGTTGGAGCTCGCTCAGCAGGCCGCGATCGGTGCGTTGGACCAGCTCTCGGACAAGGACGATCTGGGGGTGTGGGCCTTCACGACCCAGTTGGGTGACGGGGACGACGTCACCCTCCCCCTGACCGACATAGCACCCATCGGCCAGCAGCGGGCGGAGGTCGAGGAGTCCGTCGCCAGTCTGATCCCGCTCGGCGGGACCCCGCTGTACGCCGCAACCCGGTTGGCGGTCAAGGAGATGACGTCACGGCTCGACCCCAACAGGATCAACGCCGTGGTCGTGCTCACCGATGGGCGCAACGAGTATCCGCAGGACACCAACTTGGAAGGCCTGCTCGACGAACTCGGCGCCGGGTCGTCGGAGGCGAAGTTGCGCGTGTTCACCATCGCCTACGGCGAGGGCGCTGACCTCGCCACCCTGGGCCGTATGTCCGAAGCATCCGGCGCCAAGGCGTACGACGCGACGAATCCGGCCAACATCGCAGCCGTGTTCACCGCCGTACTGTCCAACTTCTGACCCCCCGCCGATCTGCCTGCCGATCTGCCCGCCCACCCGCCTGCCGACCCGCCTGCCAACCAGGAGCCATCTCATGGGCAAGGAACTACTCCCCCGCAACCCCGGACAGCAGACGCTGCCGGGTCTGATGGGCCGGGCGGCCCTGGACCCATGGCTGCTGCTCGGCGCCACTGTCATCGGCGGGGTCGGGTGGGCTGTCGGGATCTCGTTCCTGGCTGTCGTGGTCGCGGTCGTGGGACTCGGCGTCGGCGCGGGCGTCAAGGTGCTGACCGGGGGCATGGGACCTGTCCAGAAGAAGCAGCTGGCAGCACCTGGTGCCCACACGCAGCCAGGGCTCCTGCTTGCTGCCCTGGATGGTTATGTCGAGGACCTGACACGCTTGAGGGAGTCCGATCTACCTGACGTGGTCATCGATCCGGTGATCGAGGCGCTGGTCGCGGCGAATGACGCTCGAGTCAACGCCGCCCAGGTCGCTGCTGCCGTCCAGGCGCTGGACCAGGCGCTGGACCGGTCCCATCAGGCGCGCACCCGCTCGCGTCTCGGTCAGGCGTCCGCGGGGGTGCGCCAGGCTGAGGAGCGGATGGTCTCTCGCCGTCAGCAACTCATCGACAACTTGAACACTGCGGTCGTGGAGACCGCCGAGGTCTATACCAAGCTGTTGGAACTCTCGGCCACCGCGCACATGTCCGGGAGCCAGGACGCCGACGGGTCGGTTGCGGCCGTCAACACGTCTCTCGACTCGCTGCGGACCGCTCTCGGAGAGCTCGAACGCTCCACCGGCGACGACCCCGAGCAGCCCTTCTGATTGAGCAGTCCGACGCCCCGAATCTTGCACCTGAGCACGTCAGCGTCCTACTCGCCACCGCTGCCGTACTCCGGGAGGGCACAGTCCCCCATGGAAGCGTTGTCCATCGACAGGCCTAGACGACGAACGGCGACCTCGGCACGTTGGCGGCTCAGGTTCCAGGCTCTGGCGTCGCCGAGAACTTCCTCGGAGAACGATTGCCCGGGCATCCACTGGAGTACGCACCCGGCGACATCCACAGGGAGCCGCTCTGCGATGACGGGAATCGCATCGGCGGAGAGCGACCCCAAGTAGTAGGTGTCGAGCTTGCCGGTGGCGTCATAGCGGTCGATGTTGCGACCAGCCACCCAGGCGTCGGGGTTGATGGCTGCCAGGCCGATCAGCGCCACTGCTGCTGAGACCAGCGCGACCCGAGGCAGCCACCGGCCGACGCCGAACAGCCCGGCGAGCATGATGGCGAGCACCACGAAGCCCAGCCAGCCCTCGAAGACATCGACGAAGAGCCGCAACGTGGTGAAGCCATAGGCGTCCTGATACACGCTCATGCCGTGCAGTGCCGACGCCACCACCAGGAGGGTCAGCCCACACAGCAGCCCCACCGAGGCGCGGAGCCACCACTGGTCGACGATGTCGCGACCCGCGCGCCGCGAGGCGACCCAGACGACCAGGACGGTGAGGGCGGTGGCGAGAGTGATCTGGCCGAAGCCCTGGTGAACGTAGTCGGCGTAGGTGAGGCCGGTGGTCGTCTCGACGTAGTCGTGCCCACCCAGGATGGCGCGCGCCTGGGCACCGACGAAGGCGACGAACACGGCGTCCACCACCAGCACAGGTGCGAGCCATTCGAACCGGTTGGACAGGGGTGTCGGACGACGCGCACTCCACAACTCGACCCGTGCAGGATTGAGTGCGAGGTAGCCAGCACCGAGGGTCATCGCGAAGAAGGCACAGGCCAGGAAGGTCCGGCCCACCAGGTCGTTGAAGCTGAGGCTGGGCACCAGTTCGTCGACCCAGGAGCCGAAGACGGGATTGGCCGAGGCGAAGATCGAGCCGAAGACAGCCAGCCCCAACAGTGACCAGGCGAAGGTGCGCAGCAGCGCAGGTGTGCGATTACCGGTTCCGATGACGCGAAGTGACCGGCCGAACCAAGGCAGTCCGCGCAACGCCGCAAGTGGCCAGGCGACCGCTGACCACACGATGCCGGGTGCCGTGCGGGCCCCCGTGATCCCGCAGAGAAACACCACGGTGGCCGTGATGATGCCGACCAGATGGATCCACCAGGCATCCAGCAGTGCGGTGGGCAGGACCAGCAGCAGCGCCAGTGCGGCGCAGGTCAGGGTCCACGGCTCGCGATGACGCCGCGCCGTCAGGAGCGCAGCGATCCCGCACGTGAGGAACACCAGTGTCCAGGAGATGCCGACCGCGGTGAGTGACAGCGCGGAACCGGCGAACACTCCTGCCACCAGCGACGCCACCACTGTCCGTAGCCCTGACGGCAATCCTGTCTCTGGCCAGAATCTCCCGAACATCGCATCCATCGCAGGTTGATCACGCGGCGGCTGCACCACCGTGTCGAATCGCTGGGGATGTGCGGTGCGGGTGGTGGACATGGAGGCCTCCAAGGGCGGGGAAGGGGTCTGGACACGTGTCGCGGAAGTGGTGTGGGTCAGGGTCCGGGGAGGAATCGGGGGAGACAGGGGGACATCGAGCCGAAGCTGCGCCCCGACCCCTGGAGCCGGATCGACGAAACGGAGACTGCCGCCATGGATCTGAGCCGCCCACCGCGCC
Organism: Propionibacteriales bacterium; assembly: GCA_038242265.1. Classification (GTDB taxonomy): domain Bacteria; phylum Actinomycetota; class Actinomycetes; order Propionibacteriales; family Nocardioidaceae; genus Nocardioides. The sequence goes on along the minus strand of JBBSSH010000010.1, from coordinate 112,288 downwards.
ACCGCGAGACCCAGGCCAGTGCCACCCGCCCCGTCGGTGCCGAAGCGGTCGAAGACTCGTTCCCGGTCCGCCGGCATGACGCCGGAGCCTTCGTCGGTGACGACCAGCCACCAATTGCCGGGTCCGGTTCCGCCGGTGACACGGACCGCAGACTTCGACGGACTGTGCCGGACCGCGTTGTCCAGGACGTTGACCACGAGCTGACGCAGTCTGGCCGGATCGGCGCTGACCACGAGATCTGGCGGGATTCGGACGTCGTACTTTCCGGTCCGCGACACTGCCTGCACCTGCTCCACGCACTCTTCGACCAAGGTACGCAGGATGATTGGCTGGCGATCAAGATCCACGATTCCCGCTTCGAGCCTCGAGAGCTGCAGGAGATCAGCCACCAGCGCACCCAGTCGTCGAGCCTGCTCGAGGGCTCCACCCAGGTTTTCCGCGTCGGCCACGACGACGCCGTCGGCGAGGTTCTCCAACAGCGCAGTCATCGCGGTCAAGGGAGTGCGCAACTCGTGGGAGACCGTGGCAATCAGCTCGCGACGTTCCCGATCCACGGTGGCGAGATCCTCGGCCATCCGGTTGAAGGCAGCTGCGAGCTGACCTACTTCGTCGGTGGAGGTGGTGTGCACCCGACCCGAATAGTCACCGCGTGCCATCGCACGGGTGACCTCGGTCATCTGACGCAACGGGGCGACCATCCCCGCAGCGAGCAGTTGAGTCACCCCCAGGGCCAGGGCAACAGTCACCGGGAGCACGAGCAGCGCGGAGACGTCAGCGGCCGAACCCAGCAGGGTCAGGACTCCTGCCACCAACGCCGAGGCCACCACGAGCAGACCCAGCTTGACCTTGATACTGGTGACGACATCGAGAGCGGCGCTCACGGCATGATCTCCAAGGCGTAACCCACCCCGTGGACGGTCCGGATGCGAGCGGCACCGAGTTTGGACCTCAATGCCTTGATGTGGCTGTCCACGGTGCGGACGGCTCCGCTACTCCCCCAGCCTTCGCCCCAGTCCCACACCTCACGCAGCAGCTTCTCGCGGGTGAGGACCTGACCTGGCTCGCGAGCCAGGCACAGGAGTAGGTCGAACTCAGTTGGCGTCAGGTGCACCGAGCCTCCCGCCACCGCAACCCGCCGCGCGCCTGCGTCGATCACGACCGCGCCGACCGACATCACGGCTGGTGCGCTGGCCGCGAGTGCACGCGCCCGGTCGACTCGACGTAGCAGCGCTGCCACACGCGCCACGACCTCTCGCAACGAGAAGGGTTTGGTGAGGTAGTCGTCGGCCCCGACACCGAGGCCGATGAGGACATCGGTCTCGTCGTCACGCGCCGTCAGCATCAGCACCGGCACCGGTCGGTCGGTCTGGATGCGGCGACACACCTCCAGCCCGTCGAAGCCCGGCAGCATCACGTCGAGCAGCACGACGTCGGGACGAACGGAGAGCGCGGAAGCCACTGCGGAGGGACCGTCGAAGGCCTGGTGGACGTTGTAGCCCTCGGCGCGCAGGCGCTGCGTGAGAGCCTGGCTGATGACACGGTCATCCTCCACGACAAGGGCGGTGTGGGGGGTCATGGGACGACCCTAGGAGTCACCGACGTCAGGAGTCGGGGATGACTCGTGAAGGTTGTGTGGAGATCAGCCGGGACGCCGGTCGTCGGTGGGCCAGTCCACGATCACGCGGGCGCCGCCCCCGGGCGCTTCGGTGATCAGCACGTCGCCCCCGTGTGCCTGGGAGAGGCCACCAACGATGTACATGCCCAGGCCACTACCGCTGGACTCTCCCGTCTTCCAGAACTTGGTGAAGACGCGGCGTCGCAACTCGGTCGGGATGCCCTCGCCCTCGTCGTCCACGATGATCCTCACCCCCGGCGTCCCTCCCTCGTGCGTCTGCAGGCTCACGGTCACCTTGCCCTGACCGTGTCGCATGGCGTTCTCCACCAGGTTCGTCACCACTTGGGTGAACTTGTCGGGGTCGGCGAAGATCTCCGGCAGTTTGTCCGCACACTCGACGGACAGCTCGCGCGAGCTGCTGCTCCCTATCGAGGCCACGACGCGTCCGACCAGAAGTTCGGCCGAGACCGACCGCGGATACAGCTGCAACCGACCGGTGTCGATGCGGGCCACATCGAGCAGTTCAGCGATGAGACGTGTCAGCCGATCGGCATCCGCGTTGACCGTCATGAGCATCAGTTTGCGCTGCTCATCGCTGAGTTTGTCCCACCGATTGAGCAGTGCCTGGACAAAGCCCTTCACTCCCGTGAGTGGTGATCGCAGCTCATGAGCCACCGTCGCCACCAGGTCGGACCGTTCGCGATCAAGGTGGGCACGTCCGCGCCCTCCCCGTATGCCGATCGCCAGAATCTCGACCTTGGTGCGATCCGCACTGCGCGTCAGCCGCGCCGTGGTGAGCACTTCCTCGCCGGAGAGCGTGAGCCAGGCCTGCTCCGGGATGCCGTGGACGATGTTGATCGTCGCGTACGGCTGATTGAAATCGAGCCAGGAGCGTCCGTCCTGATCCTGGAGTCGCAGCACCTCGGCCAGCGGACGACCCAGGGCCTCCGAGATGTCCCAGCCCAGGAAATGCGCACACTCGGAGTTGAGCAGGGTCACTGTGCCGTCGCCAGTGGCTCCCACGATGCCGTCCGGATAGGCGTCGGCCAGCGCCTGCAGGCGCGATGGAGCACCGGAGGAGGAATCAGCGGCGGAGCCCGGCACGAGCGCCACCCTAGTCGCGGTGGAGACCTTTGGGGCGACGTAAGCCCGCGGCGCGCAGGGCAGCCACGAGCTCTCGCGAGCTCACAGGAACTGCGCCCAGAGCGACGAGAGTCTCGTAGACCTCGGCAGGGACGTCGTAGTGGTCGCGGTCCCAGCCTCGTGCGGGGATGCCGTGCGCGGCCGCAAAGTCGTGCGCCTCGTCGAAGCACGTGTCGCTGGCCAGGTGTGACCACATCCGCTCCCACCTGGGCACCGCTGGCGGATCGATGAGAATCATCGGCTCGGGCGTTGCGCCCGGGCGCTGGCATAGAGACAGACCGCAGCGGCTGTGGAGAGATTCAAGCTCTCGGCTCGCCCATGGATCGGGATCGCCACGCGCTGGTCCGCAAGGGACGACAGCTCGGGGGGCAACCCCCAGGCCTCGTTGCCGAAGAGCCAGGCGGTGGGTCCAGCCAGGTCGGCGTCGAAGAGGTCGACGTCACCTGCTCCGTCGGCTGCGAGGACGGTGAGTCCGCGCTGTCGAGCAGCTTCGACCGCGACAGCAGGATCCTTCTGGAGCGCGATGGGGACGTGGAAGAGGCTCCCGACCGTGGCACGTACGGTCTTCGGGTTGTAGACGTCGACCGAGTGTCCGGCCAGAATGACGCCGTCCGCGCCAACGGCATCCGCTGTGCGCAGGACAGTTCCGGCATTGCCGGGGTCACGGACGTCCGCGCAGATCACCAGCAACTGTGGGGACGCCGCAACCACGTGGTCCATGGGCGCGTCCAGGTGGCGACACAGCGCGACGATCCCCGCAGGATTGACCGAGTCGGAGAGCGACGCCATGGCCCGCTCGTCGACCAGAGTGACCTCCGTCTGACCGAGCAGCGGGGCGTGCTGCTGGAACGCGGCAGCGGTGGCGAAGACCTCCACCACACATCCTGCGACGGACAGTGCACCCTCGAGTGATCTGGGACCGTCAGCAAGGAAGAGCCGCCGCTCGGTGCGGACCGAGCGGCGGCTCAACTTGCGGGCGTCCTTGACGCGGGCGTTCCCTACGGTGAGGGGCATGCCCGCGATCAGTGGGACAGCCATGTCGTTCAGGCGGAGACCTTGGGCGCGTTGACGTCCTCGGGCATCGCTGCCTTGGCAGCCTCCACGAGGACCGCGAAGGCCGGCGCGTCGTTCACGGCAAGCTCGGCAAGGATCTTGCGGTCGACCTCGATGCCAGCCAGGCCGAGACCCTGGATGAAACGGTTGTAGGTCATGCCGTTGGCGCGAGCCGCGGCATTGATGCGCTGGATCCATAGCTTGCGGAAGTTGCCCTTGTTCTTGCGGCGGTCGTTGTAGCTGTAGACCAGGGAGTGGGTGACCTGCTCCTTGGCCTTGCGGTAGAGACGCGAGCGCTGGCCGCGGTAGCCGCTGGCGCGCTCGAGGGTGGTACGACGCTTCTTATGGGCGTTTACTGCCCGCTTGACGCGTGCCATGGTGGAACTCCTTGATGCTCAGGGCGGTGGCTGGACCAACGATGCTGTAACGCTGTGGGGCCACCGGGGGGAATGTGTGCCGGGCGAAGACTCAGATGCCGAGCATCTTCTTGACACGCTTCACGTCGGACTTCTCCAGCTCAACCATGCCGGCGTTGCGGCGGTGCTTCCTGCGGCTACCCGTGGTCGGCGCGGAGGCGAACGCAGCACCGGACTTGCGACCCGCCTGCAGACGACGGATCTTGCCCGAGCCGGTCACCTTGAAACGCTTGCTGGCGCCCGAGTGGGTCTTGTTCTTCGGCATGTTGTTCTCTCCTCATCGGTGCTGCCCCGGCTCATCGCCGGGACTGCGGAAACGTTGGGCTCGGGTCAGGCGTCCATGTCGGCGTCGATGTTTTCGGAGCGACGACGCTCCTTCTTCTGCGCCACCGGACCTGCTGCGTGCGCAGCCTCACGATCGGCTGCCTCTTCGGCCTTCTGATCCGCGCGGGCCTGAGCCTTGTCGGCACGGGCAGCGTCGGCATCGACCTTGGCGTCTGCCTTCTTCTTGTGCGGGCCGAGCACCATGATCATGTTGCGGCCATCCTGCTTGGGCGACGACTCGACGAAGCCGAGCTCCTCGACGTCCTCGGCCAGGCGCTGCAGCAGTCGGAACCCCAATTCGGGTCGGTGCTGCTCGCGACCGCGGAACATGATCGTGATCTTGACCTTGTCGCCGGCGCCGAGGAACCGCACGACGTGACCCTTCTTGGTCTCGTAGTCGTGCTGATCGATCTTGGGACGAAGTTTCATCTCCTTGATGATCACGTTCGTCTGGTTGCGGCGAGCCTCGCGCGCCTTCTGCGCGTTTTCATACTTGAACTTGCCGTAATCCATGAGCTTGCAGACCGGGGGGCGTCCCTGAGGGGCGATCTCGACGAGGTCGAGGTCAGCCTCTTGGGCCAACTTGAGTGCCTGATCGGTCGGCACGATCCCGACGGTCTCGCCGTTGGGTCCGACGAGCCGGACCTCGGGTACGCGGATCCGCTCGTTGATGCGCAGCTCGGTGCTGATGGGTCCTCCAGTGTGTCAGGTGGGTGAGACCCCTTGTTCGTCCGCTTCGCGGCGGAAATGAACAATGGCTCCCGCTTGATCCAAGCGGAAGCCAGACACGACACGTCACCCCTCGCGGGACTCTCATGTCACTTACGTGTTACTGGAGACCGTGACCCGACGATCTGTGGTGCAGGGCGATCGCTGCGGGTGGGAGGCGAGTCGAGCATGCTTCCGCTTGGCTGGACCTGTGTTGACGAACAACTATGACAACACTGGTCGGTCGAGGAATGACTCTAGCCGATCATGACGACGCGATGCCAATCCAGCCGTGGCCCTCACCTACGGCGACCAGGCGCCAGCCTGCCGCCAATCGACCCAGGTCGTCACCGTCGATGACGAACGGGGCGGGTCCGGCCAGGTCGACCAACAGCGCAGCGGCTCCGTCCTGCACCGCTGCGGTGGCAGCAGTGGCGGCCGTCACCGGCACCGGGCGGGCCTGCGGATCCCATCTGGCCATCGTCGCCGAGGAGGTGAACGCCAAGAGACCGGTGGCCCCGTGGGATGACTGGATGAGGACGGCAGCCATGTCGGAGGACTTGTCGTGGGCGAGTCCGTCTTCGTCGAACTCGACCTCCCCCAGGACCGCGACCACAGGCACCAGGAGCCGGGAGTCCTGCAGCACCGCAAGGACGCTCCCGGAGGAGACGTCGTGACTCTGGTGCTGGGCGAGCAGTCGGGCCAGCGCCGGGTCGGCTTCGCCGCTGTCGCCGGCGAAACCGGGGTCAGGAATGATGCGTGCGGAGTCGGGACTGGTCCCTGCGTGGTCGGGGGTCACCCTGTGATTGTCTCCTGTGGGATCGTGGGCACGTGGAGGGGACCATCTGGACGGCCTTGACGGCCGCATTGACCATCTCAGGTGCGATCTGGACCTGGATCGCTTTCAGGCGCCGGGGAGCGGCCAACGGGCTGCGGGCTCTCGGTTTCACCCTGCTGCCGGCCGCTGCCTGGTTGACCGGGACGCTGGAGATGTTCGTGGAGATTGCCGGATCGATAGGCGACTGGGCCACCGGTCTTGTCTTCAACACCCTCACTTGGGCAGGCGTGGGCCTTGGGGGCCTCGCGGGCGTGCTGTTCGTGATCAGCGGCGTCATCCGTGACCGGCAACTTGCCCGCGGCCAGAAAGTAGCGCCCCCGAGTGTCGGACGGGCAGCGACCGCCGACCACGCGACGCTGCCACCCACTTCCCCAGGTGCGCCCAAGTCCGCCCTCGGCTCCCCCGTCGACGACGAACTCGCCGACATCGAAGCACTCCTGAAGAAGCGTGGGATTCAGTGAAGGACGATTTCGTTGGGCGCAATCGGCTCTCGGCGCGCCTGGGTGCAGCCGTCGCCGACCTCCCGGATGCGCCCCCGACCCCGATCGCGGTCGTTGATCTCGACGCGTTCGACGCCAATGCTGCAGACCTGGCGCGGCGGGCGGCAGGCAAACCCATCCGCGTCGCTTCGAAGTCGCTCAGAGTGCCCGCCCTCATCGAGCGAGCCCTGACGCACGACGGATTCGCCGGCATCCTCGCCTTCACCTTGGCCGAGGCACTCTGGTTGCACGAACACGACATCAGCGATGACATTCTCGTGGCTTATCCCACCGTGGACATGGGCGCACTGAGTCGCCTCACCGCGTCACCGACTGCAGCGGCTGCCATCACCTTGATGGTCGATGATCCTGCTCACCTCGACCTGGTGGACGCGGCCCGGTCTGCGCCTGCACAACCCGTCAGGATCGCCCTCGATCTGGATGCAGGACTTCGGTGGGGTGGCCAGCACGTGGGTCCCAAGCGCTCTCCGCTGTTCCTGACCAGCGATGTGGTGGCGCTGGCCCAGCAGGTGGTGGCGCGTGACGGCTTCCGACTCGTGGGTGTGATGACCTACGAAGGTCAGGTCGCCGGCGTCCAGGACAGCGTCCCCACACAGCGGGCCAGGTCGCTGGCAATCAGACGTCTCAAGCAGGCTTCCTTGGCGCAACTGGCAGTTCGTCGACGCGCGCTCGCCGACGCGCTGGCCGACGTGGTCGATCTGGAGTTCTGGAACGGTGGAGGCTCAGGTTCGGTGGAAGCGACCGCAGCCGACAGTGCGGTCAGCGAAATCGCGGCTGGCTCAGGGTTGTTGGTGCCGGCGACCTTCGATCACTATGCATCCTTCACCCCGCGTCCCGCCGTCTTCTTCGGCCTACGAGTCACCCGAAGGCCCGGGCCCGGTCTCGTCACCGTGCACGGCGGTGGGCTGATCGCGAGCGGTCCGACGCATGCAGACCGCTCCCCCGTCCCCTGGGCACCACCCGGTCTGCGCCTGACCAGCCTGGAGGGTGCCGGCGAGGTGCAGACCCCCCTCACCGGCCACCCTGCCGACGCGCTCGGCATCGGAGACCTGGTCTGGTTCCGTCACGCAAAGTCCGGCGAACTCTTCGAGCACGTACGGAACGTCCACCTGGTGCGTGGCACGTCTGTCACCGACACCGTGCCTTCCTACCGCGGCTGTGACGTTGCCTTCTGATTCTTCGCTGGTGGCCTCCTCCGTCCTCGACGTAGCCCTGCGATCCCCCGCCACGTTGGGATCGGGTCACCTCATCTGCATCGACGGTCCCGCCGGCTCCGGCAAGACCACGCTCGCGAAGTCGATTGCCGTCCGCATGTCGACCGCGCAGGTGGTCCACTGCGACGAAATGCTCGAGGGATGGCGCGGCCTTCCCGGGCTCGCTGACTCGATCTCCGCCCTCCTCGAACCGTTGGCTCTCGAGGGTCGCGGCACCTGGCGTCGCTGGGACTGGTCAGCCGACTGCTGGGCGGAGACTCGTTCGGTGGAGCCGGGTGGTCTGCTCGTTCTCGACGGAGTGGGTTGCTGGTCCCCGCAAATCGCGCACCTGGTCACGATGTTGGTCTGGGTGGAGGCACCCTCGACCGTCCGCCTGACGCGCGGTCTGGCCCGTGACGGCGAGCAGATGCATGCGCAATGGCTGCAGTGGCGCCGCGACGAGGACAGGCTCTTCTCCCGATTGAACACCCGCTCGCATGCCGACCTGAGCGTGTCCACGGCGGATTGAACGCCTCGGTCCCGCTGAGATCCCCCTGGATCCACCGACGCTGTCTAGGCTGTGGCCCATGGTGGCGCCCAGCGGAGATCAGTTCGAGATCGCAGCCGCGGGCTACTCCGCCGTCATCACCGAGAGCGGCGCCGGGTTGCGGTCTTTGTCACATGCCGGACGCGAGTTGCTCCACGGCTTCGACGAGGAACAGATGGCGTCAGGGGGAAGGGGCCAGCTGTTGATGCCATGGCCCAACCGGATCCGTGATGGTCGATATTCTTTCCAGGACCGATCCTTCCAGCTGGGTCTCACCGATCCTGCGCACGGCAACGCCTCCCATGGTTTGGTCCGTTGGGTCGCCTGGACGCTGGAGGAGCGCACTGCCACCTCGGTCTCGCTGTCCTATCGTTTGATGGCACAGAGCGGCTATCCGTGGACCGTGGACTTGCATGTCCTCTACGATCTTTCGGCCGACGGATTGCAGGTCACCCAGACCGCCACCAATCTTTCGAGCGACCCGGCGCCCTACGCCGGCGGAGCGCACCCGTACCTCCGGGTCGGGGATGCCATCGAGACGCTCGAACTCCACGTCCCGGCAGAGCAGCACCTGCTCGTCGATGACCGCCTGCTCCCCTGCGATCTGGTGGCGTCCGAGGGTGCGTTCGACTTCCGTACACCCAGGGCGATCGGCGACGCGGTAATCGACGCGGCCTACGGCGCTCTGGTTCGTGTTGACAGCGTCGCGACGATCACTCTGCGAGACCCCGCCGCCGACCGCGGTGTGTCGTTGTGGATGGATGAACACCACCGGTGGGTGCAGGTCTTCACGCCGCCGGTGGAGTCTGGTCCACGACCGGGCATCGCTGTGGAGCCGATGACTGCACCGCCCGATGCCTTCAACTCGGGCGATGACCTGACCGTGCTTGCACCGAGTGGATCGACCGGAGACGAACTCTCGGCTTCCTGGGGTATCCGAGTCGTACTACCGCAGACGTCGTACTGAACGCCGTCAGCGGTTGATCAGGGCACGCAACTGTCGCACGTCGTGCTGAGCCCGGCGGCCGTCAGATCCCTGGAATGCCATGGCCGAGACAGTTGTCCCGTTGGCAAGGTCAAGAGTGGCCCAGGGAGCGCCCGGCGCAAGGTGCACCGCCAAGACCTCTTCCCACGCAAATTCGTGCCGCCTCACGCCATTGACCACGACCAGGCTCTCCATCTCGGCGGTCACACGGGCGCGAGCAAGCGCCCATCCGACGAATGCCGATCCAGCACCGAACCCGAAGAGGGTGGCCCGCTGCAAGAAGGTGAAACGCTCGCGCACCGACGCATCGAAACCGAACCAGGCGGCCGCGCAGACGATGATCAGGATCAGGGCGAAGCCCAGCACGGCAAGGCGCACTCCCATGGGCCGCCAGGTGTGTGGCAGCGACGGCAGCGAGGTCTCAGAGTCGGCAGGCATGGATGTCCGTCAGCAGGATGGCGCGAGCGCCTACGGAGTAGAGCTTGTCCATGAGTCGCTGGGACCCGGCACGCGGCACCATCACCCGGACGGCGACCCAGCCGGCCTTGCCCAACGGGGAGATCGTCGGGCTCTCCAGCCCGGTCGCACAGCTCGTGGCACGCTCGAGGTGGGACTCTTCGATGTCGTAGTCCATCATCACGTAGCTCCGAGCCACCATGACTCCCTCGATCCGACGCATGAATATGTCGAACCCAGGAGGCACTTCACCGCCACGCCTGATCAGCACCCCTTCGGACTCGAGAATCACCTCTCCGAAAGTGGCCAGGCCCGCAGCCCGCAGCGTCGCGCCCGTCTCGACAACATCGGCAATGGCATCGGCCACGCCGAGCTGGATGCTGGTCTCCACGGCTCCGTCCAGGCGGGTCACGCTCGCCTCGATGCCGTGAGTGGAGAGATAGTCCTCGACCACGCCGACATACGAGGTGGCGATCCGTTGGCCCTGCAGGTCTGCCACTGAGGTGTGCGCACCCGACGGGCCTGCAAAGTGGAAGCTCGAACGGCCGAAGCCGAGTTTCATCGCCTCCGTCGCCGCAGCCCGGGAATCGAGGAGCAGATCGCGTCCGGTGATGCCGGCGTCAAGAGTTCCCTCGCCGACATACAGAGCGATGTCGCGGGGTCGTAGGTAGAAGAACTCGACATCGTTGTCGGTGTCGACCAGAGCCAGTTCCTTGGCGTCGGTGCGCTGGCGGTAACCGGATTCACGGAGGATTTCTGTCGCGGCTACGGACAGGGCTCCCTTGTTGGGGACGGCGATGCGGAGGGTCATGCGAATCTCACCGGGGCTTTCACAGGTGGGCGTAGACGTCGTCGAGAGTAAGTCCGGAGGCAATCATGAGCACCTGGGCGTGATACAGCACCTGACTGATCTCCAGCGCAGTGGCGTCCTTGCCCTCGTGCTCTGCCGCCATCCAGGACTCGGCCGCCTCTTCGAGAAGCTTCTTGCCGATGGCATGGATGCCCGCGTCGAGCTCTTTGACGGTGCCGGACCCCTCGGGGCGCTCCTGTGCCTTTGCGGACAACTCGGCCCACAGGTCCTCGAACGTCTTCACGGGCCCAAGCCTAGATGTCTGCCTGTCGACGTGGCGGGGCCGGGGCTCGCCACCCTGTTCAGCCACGCAGCACCGCGAGGACCCGGGCAGTGTCCAGCGCCGCGGCTGTTGCCTCCCAGCCCTTGTCCTCGGCAGACCCCGCCAGGCCAGCACGGTCCAGGGCCTGCGCTTCGTCGTCGCACGTGAGCACCCCGAAGCCGACCGGCATCGCGTGCTCGACGCTCACTCGGGTCAGACCGTCGGTCGCGGCTGAGCAGACGTAGTCGAAGTGAGGCGTACCGCCGCGGATGACCACCCCGAGCGCGATGACCGCGTCGTAGCCGGCACGGGCCAGCGCTGCGGCAACGACCGGCAACTCGAAGGTCCCCGGCACGCGAATGATCTCTGGTTCGGAGATGCCGTAGGCGGCGAGTGCGCGCTCGGCGCCCGCAACAAGACCCGCCATCACCTCGACGTGCCAGTTGGCGGCGACGACGCCGACCTTCAGGCCACTGGCGTCGAAGGGCTGGGAACTGGGTGCTCCTGCTCCGCTCATGCGTGTTCTCCTCGGTCGGCGTGGGGGGTGCGCAGGTCGAGATCCGGCAGGTCATGACCCATCCGGTCGCGCTTGGTCTGCAGATAGGTCAGGTTGTGGTCGTTGGGATGAGGGGTGAGCGGCACGCGTGCTGCCACGCTGATCCCGAAGTCTTCGAGGCTCGAGACCTTGTCGGGGTTGTTGGTCATCAAGCGCACCGCGTGGATGCCCAGATCGCGCAGGATCTGGGTCGCGGTGCCGTAATGGCGGGCATCCGCAGGCAGCCCCAGGTCGAGGTTGGCATCGATGGTGTCGCGACCGCCGTCCTGGAGCTGATAGGCCTGCAGCTTGGCGACCAGACCGATGCCACGGCCCTCATGACCACGGAGGTAGATCACCACTCCCCTGCCTTCGGCGACGATCGTTCGCATCGCCTCGTCGAGTTGGGGGCCACAGTCACACCGCTTGCTGCGAAACACGTCCCCGGTCAGACATTCGCTGTGCACCCGGGTGAGTACCGGCTCGGGCCCGGACACGTCACCGTGGACGAGGGCCACGTGCTCGCTGCCGTCGATGGTGATGCGATAGCCGACGGCCGTGAAGTCACCGTACGTCGTCGGCAACCGGGTTTCTGCCGCTCGTTCCACATGGCGTTCGTGCCGCCGGCGATAGCGCACCAGGTCCTCGATGGAGATCATGGCAAGGCCATGCTCGTCTGCGAATGCACGCAGTTCAGGAGCCCGCTTCATCGTGCCGTCGTCGTTGACCACCTCGACCAACACGCCGGCGGGGGTCAGTCCGGCCAGGCGGGCAAGATCGACCGCAGCCTCGGTGTGGCCACGGCGCACCAGCACCCCGCCCTCGCGATATCGCAGGGGGAAGACGTGCCCGGGGCGGGTGAGCTCCCACGGCTCGGTCGCCGAGTCCGCCAGCACTCGCGCGGTGTGCGCGCGGTCGGCGGCGCTGATGCCCGTGCTGACACCGTCGCGGGCATCGACGGAGATCGTGTAAGCAGTACGAAGTTTGTCCTTGTTGTGCGGCGTCATCAGTGGAATCTCCAGCCGGTCGAGCATGTCGGCCGGCATCGGCACGCAGATCACCCCACTGGAGTGGCGGATCGTGAAGGCCATCAGTTCGGGCGTCGCCTTCGCGGCCGCAAAGATGATGTCGCCTTCGTTCTCGCGGTCCTCGTCGTCCACCACGACGACGGCTCTGCCAGCGGCAATCTCCTCGATGGCCCGCTCGACCGAGTCGAGTCGCACGCTCATACCGACACCGCCTCTGGCTCGTTCCCGACAGCACTGACCTGCTCCACCGTGACGCTGGCCCGCTTCCAGACGAAGAAGCCCACGATGACGAACGCCGCATAGACGAGATACATCGCAGCGGTCGGGTAATAGCCTGCATTGACGAGCGTGGTGACACCCACCACATCGACCAGCATCCAGACGAGCCAGAACTCGACCCACCCGCGCGCCATGCCGTAGGTCGCCAGCATGGAACCGGCGAGAATCCAGGCTTCCGTCGTCGGCCCCCACGAACCGATTCGGCTGAGCACGACATAGGCCAGTGCGTAACCGATGACGCCGAGCACGACGAGTTGACCGCGTTCGCTCCAGGTCGCCCACCGCGGAGCAATCGCGCCACCGTCCGAGGCCCCGCCACTGCGTTGCACGTGTGTCCAGCGCCACCAGCCGTACACGGCGACCGCGGCGAAGAAGATTTGTCGACCGGCCTGTCCCCACAAGGGTTCGCTGACCACACCGGAGAGCTCACCCGAGGCGAAGACGATGAACAACAAGGTGTTGCCCACCACCCCGACCGGCCAGGCCCAGACCAGTCGCTTCATGCCGAACACGGCGCTCGCGAGACCGAAGAGGTTTCCGATCACCTCGGGCGCGCTGAGCGAGCCGCCGGGAACCGGGATCGTGCCGTGGATCAACCACTCGAGCAGGTCCATCAGTTGTCCTCCTGGGGGGTGAATCGGGCGATGAGCCCGCTGGCAAGCAACTTCTCGACATGCTTGGCGATGATGTCGGCCTCGAGGTTGACGCGCGCACCGGGCTGGCGGGCGCCGAGCGTGGTGCGAGCAAGCGTCTCGGGGATGAGACTGACGGTGAAACGGTCGGCGGAGGCGCTCACCACTGTCAGGCTGACGCCGTCCACGGTGATCGATCCCTTGTCGACGAGGTAACGGCTGAGTTCGGCGGGCAGCGAGATTTCGACCAGGTCCCAGTGGTCGCTGGGACTGCGTGAGATGATCTCTCCGACCCCGTCCACGTGACCCTGGACGATGTGGCCGCCCAACCTCTTGTCGACGGTGACGGCACGCTCGAGGTTCACCCGGTCCCCGGCGCTCACACCTGCCAGGGACGTCTTGTCGAGGGTCTCCTGCATGACATCCGCCGTCCACGTGCCTGGACCGAGCTCTGCGACCGTGAGGCAGCAGCCGTTGACCGCGATCGAATCCCCCAGGCCGGTGCCGTCGAGGACGGTGGTGGCTGCGAAAGTGACACGCATGGCGTCCCCCTGGTCCTCGACGGTCACCACCGACCCCAACTCTTCGACGATTCCGGTGAACATCACTTCCTCCTCATCCTCAGGCGTACGTTCGTGTCCTCGCCGTCGTGGCCGCGCAGCACGGCCACATCGGTGACGTGCAGGTGCAGGGCCTGGGACATCGTCTTGATGCCCAGGTCGGCCACGGCGCTGGCACCCGCTCCGAGCAGCATCGGTGCGACGTAGGCGATGACTTCGTCGATCAGTTCCGCCTCGAGAAAGGCTCGCGCCAAGGTCGGTCCCCCCTCGAGAAAGACGTGCTGGCTCTCGAGCACGTAGAGCTGGTCCAGTGCCGCGCGGGGGTCTCGGGTCTGCAGGTGCACCGACCGAGCGTCGTCGTTGAAGATCCGCCGAGTACCCGGCAGGTCACGCAGGCCCATCACTGCCCGCAGGGGTTGGACGTCCAGACGCTGGTCCAACTCATCACGCACAGTGAGCAGCGGGTCGTCGGTCTCGACGGTGCCGGTGCCCACCAGGATGGTGTCGCACAACGCTCGCTGCAGATGGGTGTCCAGTCGCGCTGCGCGGCTGGACACCCATCGGCTGGTCCCGTCCGCTGCCGCGCTCCGCCCGTCCAGGGTTGCGGCGAACTTCCAGGTCACGAAGGGACGGCGCCGAGCCACCGCGAAGGTCCAGGCCCTGTTCAGCGCCTGTGCCTCGTCGATGAGGTGTCCGCCCAGCACCTCGACGCCTGCCTCTCGCAGGTGACCGGCTCCGCCGACAGCTACCGGATTGGCATCGGGCTGCGCGAACACCACGCGTCGGACCCCAGCAGCAATCAGCGCCTCGGCACACGGGCCGGTGCGGCCGGTGTGGTTGCAGGGCTCGAGCGTGACCACGGCGGTCGCGCCCCTTGCCGCCGAACCCGCCTCAGTGAGAGCAGCCGCCTCGGCATGGGCGGTGCCGGCACCGCGATGGAAGCCCTCCGAGATGGTCGTTCCGTCCAGTGCCAGAAGCACGCAGCCCACCCGCGGGTTGGGCCCCAGTGGCACTCCCGGCGTCGCCGCGAGTGCGAGCGCACGGCGCATGGCCTGGTGCTCTGCCTCGGTGATCGTCATCTCTGCCTCCGGTCCGGTCGCGGACTCATGGGGGCATCGACGGAACACGCCCAGGGCGCGATCACCGTCTGCGTGCACTTCTCATCCGGACTTTGACCGTCGGTCCAGGAATTACACCTGGTCAACCGGCCACTGGATGTGGTCGGGTCGCGGACTTTCACCGCCGGTGCGGACTTTCACCGCCCCCAGAGCACGCAAGCTCTAACTGGACACAACTCTGCCACAGACGCTGGGCTGCGCACCCACCCCGGGGTGTGACGTGGACAACGGGTCTCCTTGCCAGCGACAGGAGGAAGGGAGATGGTGGAGTCATCCACCCACGACTCAGGGAGTTGCCATGTCACGACGCCTGTTTCGCCAACCCGGGCCCCTCTTCATCCGAGAACTCGCCGTCGATCCTGCCGATGTCGATCAAGCGACCTACCCGGTGACCCTGCGGCTGAGCCGACCTCTCAGTGCCAACGAGATGACTGCGCTCGCCACCCTCGACAGTGAGTGCCGACCGACCGGTGACTCGATCGTCATTCCCGGTGCCAGACTCGACGACGTTGCGCATGCCCAAGCCGACTGGGTCCTGCGGCTGGAGACCGTGCAACGTGTCGCCGATGAGATCGCCGGCGAGGAGTTGTTGGCCGATCAGCGACGGGACGAGCACCAGCAGGCCACCGGCGTCCACATCAGTGACCGCCACGACACCTATCCGATGGGGTAGGTCACGGAGCGCTGGCGGCCTCTGCGAGCGCCTTGAGCTCACGAACCATCGCGTCAGGATCTTCGGCCGAGTACACCGCAGAGCCAGCCACGAACACGTCGGCACCGGCCTCGACGCAGCGCTCGATCGTCTCCACGGAGATCCCACCATCGACCTGGAGCCACGTCTGCACCCCATGCTTGCGCATGAGTTCGCGCGCGGTGCGGATCTTGGGCAAGCACAGGTCAAGGAACTTCTGACCGCCGAAGCCGGGCTCGATCGTCATGATCAGCAGCATGTCCAACTCGGACAACAAAGCCTCGTAGGGCTCGATCGGGGTGGCCGGTCTGAGAGCCATGCCAGCGCGGGCGCCCTGTCCGCGGATCTCGCGAGCCAGTAGTACGGGCGCCCGGGCCGCCTCCACATGGAAGGTGACCGACCCACAGCCCGCCTCGGCATACGCCGGCGCCCACCGGTCGGGGTCCTCGATCATGAGGTGCGCGTCGAGGGGCTGACTCACGTGCTTGCTCAAGGACTCGACGACCGGCAGTCCGAGCGTGAGGTTGGGAACGAAATGATTGTCCATGACGTCGACGTGCACCCAGTCCGCGCTGGGGATCCGGGCCACCTCGTCGGCCAGACGAGAGAGGTCGGCGTTGAGGATGCTCGGTGTGATCTGGATGTGACCACTGCGGCACTGGTCGATTTCTGGAGAGACGGACGACATGTCGAAAGCGTATCGACACACTGAACCGTGCCGAACTTCTGGTGACAGAGAATCGAGGTCGAGCACGACGCTCCGTGGCCATCATGACTCGGCCGAGGCCGGCGTCTCCATCCCCTCGTCCTCATCACGCTGGGCCCAGCCCAGCAGCGGGTCGAGGTCGAAAACGTGACGATCGATGTCGGCGTGCAGGTCTCCCCTGTCGGCGAATCGCTGCGGCATCGTGAAGATCGTGAAGTCGTCGGGCACACACGAACCGACCTCCTCCCAGGCGATCGGGGCAGAGACTCGAGCGGCGGGAACACCCCGGACCGAATAGGCCGCAGCGACCGTGTGGTCGCGTGCGTTCTGGTTGTAGTCCACGAAGAGCTGGGCGGGATCACGATCCTTGCGCCACCAGGCAGTGGTCACTTCCCCCTCGGCTCGCCGCTCGACCTCCCTCGCAAAGGCCAATGCGGCGCGGCGTACCTCCTGGAAGCCGTGGTCGGGAGCCAGCCGGACATAGATGTGTATTCCTGACCCGCCGCTGGTCTTCGGGTAGCCGACCGCACCGAGTTCGTCGAGTACGTCGCGGGCGACCAGGGCCACTCGCTGCACCGTGGCCCAGTCGCACTCCGGACCGGGATCGAGGTCGATGCGCCACTCGTCGGGCTTCTCGGTGTCGGCGCGGCGACTGTTCCAGGGATGGAACTCCACCGTCGACATCTGCACGGCCCAGATGACACTGGCCAACTCGGTCACGCAGAGTTCATCGGCCGTGCGTTTCCAGCGGGGAAAAAACACCTCCACCGTTTCGATCCACTCAGGCGCACCGGCCGGCAGCCGCTTCTGGTGCACCTTGTCACCGTCGAGACCTTTGGGGAAGCGATGGAGCATGCACGGCCGCTCGAACAGCGCATTCACGATGCCGTCGCCCACGGCGAGGTAGTAGTTGACCAGATCGAGCTTCGTGGCCCCCGAGTCCGGGAAGTAGATCCGATCGGGATTGGTCACCTTCACCACGCGATCCTCGACCTCGATCTCGATGAAGGGGGACGCCATGGGCTCGACCCTACGCGGCGCGCCCGGTGGGTCGTGCTGGCTGGACTCCCGGGCAGGTCACCCTCTGTTGCCAGCTAGGACTCGCGCTCGCGCCGCCGGAGGGTGGCGGCGAACATGGCGTCGGTGCCCTCACGGTGCGGCCACAACTGGAAACTGCGCACTTCGTCGGTGTCCCCGCGATCGGCCAGTACGGCCTCGACCACTCCCCTGGTTTCGGCCAGCAGGGGCGAGCACGTGGCGTACACGACGACGCCACCCGGCCGCACAGACTCGAGTGCCGCGTCGAGCAATGCCCTCTGCAGCCCGACCAGGGTCTTCACATCGTCAGGCGTGCGCCGCCACCGCGACTCCGGTCGACGCCGCAACGCCCCGATGCCCGAGCACGGCGCGTCCACCAGGACACGGTCGAAGGTGCCGGGCAGCCAGGCAGGGCGGGTGCCATCTCCTGTCACCACATCGACGGACCCGGCCGGCAGTGCGCGTAGGGCCGAGGCCACCAGCGCCGCCCGGTGGGGCTGACGCTCGTGGGCGAGCACACGGGCGCCACGCTCGGCAGCCAACGCAGCCAGTAGCGCTGCTTTCCCGCCGGGACCGGCACACAGATCGAGCCAACGTTGATCGCGGCCGCTGATCTCCACGTCTGCCAGTTCCACGGCGACCAGTTGGGAGCCTTCGTCCTGGACTCCGGCGCGGCCTTGGGCCACGGCTGGAATCGCGCCCGGGTCTCCGCCGTCCAGCACCACGCCATAGGGCGACAGCGTGGTCGCCATGCCTCCCGCGGCTTCCAGTTCGGCGACGGTCGACACGCCGGGGCGCGCCACCAACGTCACCCGGGGCGGTGCGTTGTCGGCAGCCAACAGCGCCTCGAGTTGGTCGGGCTGGTCGAGCGCGGCAGCCAGTGCCTCCACGATCCACCGAGGGTGGGAGTGGATGATGGCCAAGTGTCCGTGGAGATCGACGGCCCGGTCGGGTGCCACCTCGGCGATCCAGCCGAGGGCATCGCGCTGGCTCATCTTGCGCAGCACGGCGTTGACCAGACCCGCAGGGCCCTTGCCGACGTTGGCACGCACCAGGTCGACGCTGGTGGAGATCGCAGCATGGTCGGGAACGCGCATCGAGAGCAACTGGTGGGCCCCCAGCCGCAGCACGTCGCGCACCTGGGGCTGGAGCTTCGGCTTGGTCAGGCAGGCGTCGATGATCGGATCGTAGAGACCCTGCATGCGGATGGCGCCCGAGGCCAGCTCAGTCGTGAAGGCAGCGTCGCGGCCCTCGAGGCGGTGCTTGGCGATGATCTGTGGCAGGACCAGGTTGGCATAGGCATCCTCTGCCCGGACAGCGGACAGCACGTCGAGGGCACCCTGACGGGCGAGGTCGACGCGTGGACGACGAGGCTCACTCATCGGCGAAGATCTCCCGAGCCAGGCGCTTGGGCGCGCGATGGGCCCACGCCTCGGTGATCACCTCGACCAGTTCGTCCCTGCTGATCTCACCCAGTCGGGACTGCTGGACGAGGACGGCGTTGTGGTTGCGGAAGTGGTCGATGGTGAAGAACGGGTTGGATTCGTCCTCGACGAGCGCCACCTTCTCGGCCTCGGTGGGTGTGATGATCACCACCAGGTCGTCGAACATCTCACCAGTGCCAAGATCGATCGCGGTCCGGTCCGGTGCCCGATAGACCACGAAGCCCTTGCCCTTGTCTCCACGAGGCACCTTCCACGTCGGACGATCACCCCAGGAGACCCCCAACTCGGTCTCCGGCAGGGCACCACAGATCTCATCAATGTCTTCTGGACGTGCTGCGCTGCTCACGCGAGGGAGCCTAGTCACCGAACCGGACGCCTGACTCGAGGCGGACTCCACGAGCCCAGTCGGCGGCGGGCATCTGCTTCTTCCCGAACGCCTTCACCTCACCGAGTCGGACCGGCGAAGTGCCCGTTCCGATGAAGATCTCGCTCTTGGTGACCTCCAACGTGCCGGGTGCCAACGACGGACGATCAGTCAGCGTCACGGGCCCGACCTTGATCCGTTCACCTTCGTGCAGACTCCATGCTCCGGGAGCGGGAGCACAGGCGCGCACCTGACGGTCAATGGCGACGGCATGATGGGTCCAGTCGATGCGGGCGTCGTCCACAAGGATCTTGGGGGCGAAACTGACCCCCTCCGCCTGTTGCTCGCGAGCTTCGAGCGAGCCGTCCTCGATGCCGTCCAAGGTCTGCACCAGCAGACCAGCACCACCCTCGGCGAGTCGCTGGAGAAGGTCTCCAGACGTGTCACCGGGTCGGATGCGCTCAGTCATCACACCGAAGGTGGGACCGGCGTCGAGCTCCTTGACGATGCGGAAGGTCGTTGCACCGGTGACTTCGTCTCCGGCCCACAGCGAGTGCTGGACCGGCGCAGCCCCGCGCCACGCCGGCAGTACCGAGAAGTGCAGATTGATCCACCCGTGCGGAACCAGATCGAGGGCCGACTGTGGCAGCAGCGCGCCATAGGCCACCACGGGGCAGGCATCGGGAGCCAGTGCCAGCAACGCTGCCTGGAACTCAGGCTCACGCGGATGCGCAGGCTTCAGGACCGGGACGCCGAGTTCTTCGGCGCGCTGTGCCACCGGACTGGCGACCAGCTTGCGGCCACGCCCACTCGGGGCATCCGGCCGGGTGATGACGCCGACGAGGTCGTGGCGACTGCTCGCGATCGCGTCAAGGGCGGGAACGGCGACCTCGGGGGTGCCGGCGAAGACGAGGCGCATCAGAATCCGAATCCGTGGGTGGCGTGTGGGCTGACCTTGATGGTGGGTTTCTCCAGACCGAACCACTCGGCCTCGCGAATCTGCTTCATCGCGGCCTTGCGGGCGACGGTGTCGAGCTTGTCGATGAAGAGGATTCCATCGAGGTGGTCTGTCTCGTGCTGGAGTGCTCTCGCGAGTAACTCCGAGGCCACGATCCGTTGCGGTTCGCCATGCATGTCGAAGCCGGTGGCGATCACCGAGAGCGCCCGCAGACAGTCATAGGTGATCTCCGGCAGCGAGAGACAGCCCTCGGCCCCGTCTTGAGTCTCGTCGGAGAGTTCGAGGGCCGGGTTGACGAGGTGGCCCAACTCGCCCTCGATGTTCCAGGTGAAGACGCGCAGCCCTACCCCGATCTGAGGCGCCGCCAGCCCTGCGCCGGGGGCTGCCAGCATGGTGTCGGTGAGGTCGACCACGATCTGGCGCAGATCCTTGTCGAAACTGTCGACCTCGATCGCACGTTGGCGCAGCACGGGATCACCGAACAGACGGATGGGCTGGACTGCCACGGAACTCCTCAGATCGCGGACGAAGTGCCCCAGTCTAGAGATCGGTGCAGGGAGTGAGGTAGAACGGCTCACGAGTTCGCGGTCAGCACCCGATCGGGTGACGCTTGTCATTTCGTCTGCCGAGAGGATTCCCATGGCGTTCCCTGCCGAGCGACGTTTCGCAGGAGTTCTTGCCCACCGCGGCGGTGAGGTCATCCTGGTCCGGGAGAGTCACCCTCGGTGGGCGGAGAGTTCTGGAACGTCCCGAGTGGAATGATCGAGGCGCACGAGACGCCTTCCCAGGGCGCTGCCCGAGAACTCGCTGAAGAGACCGGGGTCCGGGTTGCTCCTCACTGTCTCCAGTTGCGCACGACCACCACGGTGGTGGTCGACGGCGAGACCGTGCACTCCTGGAACTTCGACGTCAACGTCGACGTCTCGACACTCCGGGTTCAGGACCCTGACCTGCTGATTCAGGAAGCACGGTGGTTCCCGGTCGACGAGGCGATTAAGAGACTGCGACTGTTGCCGTATCGCCCACTGGCGGAACCTGCCGTCGCGACGCTTCTCGAACGAGTGGCATGGACGACCCACTGGGACTTCGCAAGCCCGGAGGCAGACCCTCGCGTCATCCGGTCCAATGGCGGGCTGCCCGACCCGACCTGCTAAATGCTGAGAGGATCTACCTGGATGCGGACGGCCTCAAGTTTGCGGGCCGACCGGACGCGCTGGAGATCACCCAGTGACCGGGACAACGCGGGCCCGTGGACACGTGGCACGCGCAGCACCACCCGGTGTGCGTCCTTCAGCGTGACCGGCCCCAGGACCTCGGCACCCTCCGGCAGGTCCAGGAGGATGAGAGCATCGTCGAGAGCACCGATGTCACCGGTGATCGTGGCGAGCCGGGCCGCCGGCGGCAGATGCGCCTGGGCGCGCTCCTCCGTCTCACGACGGGCGAAGCCCGCAGTGTCCCACCGCACGAGAGCCTGCAGAGCAGGATGGGCGGGGTCCCCGACCGCCACCACGCGACCCCCGGATCGCACCAAGCCCGCGGCATTGAGCCATCGGCGCAAGGCTTCCTCGGAGGCCCGCATGTCTTCACGCGCCAATGTCAGCCACGTGTCGAGGATGACGACCGCGGCATAGCCCCTTGCGGCGACGGGCTCCGCACCCACGGTGGCCACGACGATATCGGCCCGTTCACCGACGGTGTCGACCACACGGTCCCCGCTCGAGCTCCGCACGGTGATGCCCGAAAACATCCGTCCCAATTCCTCGGCTGTTCGGGCTTCGCCACGCACAGGAGCCCGAAGTCCATGCCCACCACACGTCGCGCAGGTCCACACGGACTCCACCTCACCGCACCAGCGACAACTGGGCGGCGTGGTGGGGCCAGCCAACACCAACGGTCCGGTGCACGATCGACAGCGCGCCGGTACGCGACATTGCTCGCACGCCAGCGACGGCGCGTAGCCTGCCCTCGGGGTCTGGATGAGGACCGGGCCCGTCTCCAGTCCGCGACGGATGACGTCGTAGGCCGGGCGCGGGATGCGGGTGCCGACGGCGCGGTCCTCGGCAGGAACGGCTTCGACACGAGCCCGTCGACGAAGCTCGACCCGGGGCGTCACCAACTCGTGGGCCCATCCAGCAGCGACCAGCTGATCAGCCTCAGGAGTCCGGGCAAACCCTGCGATCAGCACCGCAGTGCCTTGTTGTTCGGCACGCAGCAGCAAGACGTCGCGGGTGTGCGGATAGGGCGCCCGGGGCTCGGCGTAGAGGTCGTCACCGTCGTCCCAGATGACCACCAGCCCCAAGTCATGCACCGGCGCGAACGCCGCGGAACGCGTGCCCACCACGATGCGCCTGGCGCCGCGGGAGATCGCGAGAAAGTCCCGGTACCGCCCGGCCGGGCCGCCATCGGCGGTCAGCCGGACGTGGTGTCCCTCGCCCAGCAGACTCTGCAGTGCCTCATCGACACGAGCCACGTCTCGTCCGTCAGGCATGCACACCACGGCTCCACGCCCCGAGGCGTACGTCGTGGCCACCGCCTCGGCCAGCATGGCGGGCCAGTCATCACCCGGAGCCGCGGACCACACCGCACGCGGGGCATCTCCGTCGCCCAGCCGATGTAGGAAGGCACTGGCATGTTCGACATCGCTCCAGGCCGCGCTCGGGGCGGCAAGAAAGGACGGCGCGGGCAACGAACTCTGCTTCTCGGTCGCAGCGTGGCGCGGTGGGACCGCGAGCCGCAAGACATCCGAGAGAGTCCCCGCCCAGCGTTGGGCCACGGTGTCACCGAGGGCGGCGATCTCTTGAGCCAGCACCGGCTCGGCGCTCACGACGCGGCGCAGGGGCTGCAACCGTCCGGTATGCGCAGTCACCGAGCTGCGCTCGAGGATGAATCCATCCACATCCTGGCCGGCGAACCGCACCTTCACCCGAGCTCCGGGGACGGCCGACTCCGCCATCGTGCGTGGGACTGCGTAGTCGAAAGGTCGATCGAGGTGAGCGAGTCCGATGTCCACCAACACTCTGGCCACCGGGTCGGCTTCGGCCGGCTCCCAGGCCGCAGCCTTGCGGGTGCGCGTGGCTGCCGCCTTGGCGCGCGCATCATCCACCGCAGCACGAAGTCCGGGCAGCATCTCGGGTTGCCCCGGATCCTGACCGGCCTCGTGTGCGTTGTTCATGGGCCGCATTGAACCAGCGTCCTGCGACGCCGGTGGGGCGGTGTCAGAGGTGAGCCGCTGAACGCAGTTTGTCGGCCCGGTCGGTCGACTCCCAGGTGAAGTCGGGAAGCTCTCGCCCGAAGTGACCGTAGGCGGAGGTCTGGGCGTAGATCGGGCGCAACAGGTCCAGGTCCCGGATGATCGCCGCGGGGCGTAGGTCGAAGACCTCCAGCACTGCCTGCTGGATGCGTTCGTCGGAGACGATGCCCGTCCCGAAGGTCTCGATGAAGACACCGACAGGTGCGGCCTTGCCGATCGCGTAGGCGACCTGTGCCTCGCAACGACGGGCCAGACCGGCGGCGACCACGTTCTTGGCAACCCAGCGCATGGCGTAGGCGGCCGAACGGTCGACCTTGGAGGGATCCTTGCCCGAGAAGGCACCCCCACCGTGACGAGCCATTCCTCCGTAGGTGTCGACGATGATCTTGCGGCCCGTCAGCCCGGCGTCGCCCATCGGACCACCGATGACGAACGTTCCGGTCGGGTTGACCAGCATCCGGTAGCCGTCGGAGGGGATGTCGAAGGCGGCGAGCACCGGGTCGATCACGTGCTGCTTGATGTCGGCCTCCAGCTGGGCGTGCTCGATCCCCGGGCCGTGCTGGGTGGAAAGCACCACGGTGTCGACGCGCACCGGGCGGTCATCCTCGTCGTACTCGATGGTGACCTGCGTCTTGCCGTCGGGACGGAGATAGTCGAGGATCCCGTGCTTGCGGACTTCGCTCAGTCGCTGCGCCAACCGCTGCGCGATCGTGATGGGCAACGGCATGAGCTCTGGGGTGTCGTCGCAGGCATAGCCGAACATCAACCCCTGGTCGCCCGCTCCACGTTGGTCCAACTCATCATCGGAATCCCCCACCCGCGACTCGTGCCCCTCATCGACACCGGCAGCGATGTCGGAGGACTGGGCACCAATGGCGACCTGCACTCCGCAGGTCTCACCGTCGAAGCCCTTCGCGGAGGAGTCGTAGCCGATGTCGAGGATCGCCTTGCGCACGATGTCGGCGACCGGGGCGTACGCGGTGGTGCGCACCTCACCAGCCACCACGACCAGTCCGGTGGTCAGCAGGGTCTCCACCGCCACACGCAAGTTCTCGCGGTCAGAGTCGTGGGTCATGAGGTAGTCAAGGACCGAGTCGCTGATGCGGTCAGCAATCTTGTCCGGGTGACCCTCGGTCACCGACTCGGAGGTGAACAGGCGCCCAGCCACGTCGTACTCGTTTCTGTCGTCGAACTGATGGTCAAACGGTACCTGCCGTCCAACATCCGGGACGGCCATCTCACCCAACGAATCGTCGGGCGACCTCGTCCCAGATCACGTGAGCCAGCGCAGACTTGCTCCCGCGAGCCACCTGGATCGACGAACCGTCGGAACCCAGGATCACCGCCTCGTTGTCGGCGCTGCCGAAGACCGCTCCCCCACTGACGTCGTTGACGACCAGCAGGTCGCAGCCCTTGCGCTCCAACTTGGCCTTGCCGAGCTCGAGGACAGTGCCGCTGGCGTCCCCTGTCTCGGCGGCGAACCCCACCACGACCATCGCATCGGGACCGCGCGACATCTCGGCGAGGATGTCGGGATTCTGAGTCAGTTCGATCAAGGGAGCAGAGCCGTCGGCCGACTTCTTGATCTTGTCATCGCTGACCGAAAGTGGTCTGAAATCGGCCGGCGCTGCGGCCATCACCACCGCGTCGGCGCTCATGACCGCAGCAAGCACAGCCTCGCGCAGTTGCGCTGTCGTCTCCACTCGCACGACACTCACGCCAGCAGGGTCAGGAAGGGAGACATTGGCGCTGACCAGGGTGACGTCTGCACCTCGTGAGGCAGCGGCTCGAGCCAAGGCATAGCCCTGGCGCCCGGAGGACCGGTTGCCCAGGAACCGAACCGGATCCAGGTATTCGCGCGTTCCACCGGCGGACACGACAACCGAGCGCCCCATCAGGTCCGGACCCAAGCCTTTGCGGCTGAGCACGCCCAGCGCCAACTCGAAGATCTCCACGGGATCAGGCAGTCGTCCCTTGCCGGTGTCGGAGCCGGTCAGCCGGCCCTCGGCAGGCTCGATCACCACGGCCCCGCGCTCACGCAGCGTGGCGACGTTGGCGATGGTGGCCGGGTGTTCCCACATCTCGGTGTGCATGGCCGGAGCAAAGACCACCGGGCACCTTGCGGTCAGCAACGTGGTGGTCAGCAGGTCATCAGCCAGACCATGAGCAGCTCTGGCCAATAGGTCTGCCGTCGCGGGAGCCACGACGACGAGGTCGGCCTGCTGCCCGATCTGGACGTGCGGGACTGCATGCACGTCGGCCCACACGTCGCTGGATACCGGCTTCCCGCTCAGCGCAGCCCACGTGGCGACGCCGACGAACTCCAGCGCAGCGGATGTGGGTACGACGGTGACGTCGTGCCCGGACTCGGTGAACTGACGAAGCAACTCGCAGGCCTTGTACGCCGCGATGCCACCCGAGACTCCCAGAACTACGCGCACGGTCACCGTGTGGCTCGAATCACTCCGTGGCGTCGCTGGCCTGTTCGGCAGCGGCAGCCTCCGCGGCGGGATCGATGTCCTCGCACGTCAGCAGGTCGTCGTTGATCTCGCGCAGGGCGATTGAGAGCGGCTTCTCCTGGACGTGGGTGTCCACCAGCGGCCCGACATACTCCAGCAGGCCCTCGCCGAGCTGGGAGTAGTAGGCATTGATCTGGCGAGCACGCTGGGCGCTGTACAGGACGAGCTTGTACTTGCTGTCAGTCTTGGTGAGCAGGTCGTCGATCGAGGGGTTGGTGACGCCCTCTGCGGCGATGGTGGGAGAAGCCACGGTCACGTGCCTCGCTGTCTGTCGGTGAACTGGGTGGTGCGACCCGGTGGAGCCGTACCTGGTCACGGGAAGGAGATGCCCGCAAGTGTGTCAGGCAGGCCCGCTGGAGCGGGGGTCTTCGCCATGAATCATCAAGGCTACCAACTGCTCCGCGGCTTCGTGAACTTCATGGTTGACGATGGTGACGTCGAACTCACTCCCGGCGGCCAGTTCGGCACGCGCGGTCTCCAGTCGCCGCTCCCGCTCCTTCTCGCCCTCGGTCCCACGCCCTACGAGTCGCCGGACGAGTTCGTCCCAAGACGGAGGCTCCAGGAAGACAAATAGGGCCTGCGGCATGGATCGGCGTACCTGACGGGCCCCTTGCAGATCAATCTCCAGCATCGCAGGTCGGCCAACGGCCAGCACCTCCTCGACCGGACCACGTGGGGTGCCGTAACGCGCCGCGCGATGGACGACGGCCCACTCGAGCAACTCGTCCTTGTCGATCATCGCGTCGAATTCGGCGTCGGAGACGAACCAGTAGTGGACACCGTTCGCTTCTCCCTCGCGGGGAGCGCGGGTCGTCGCGGAGACGGAGATCCAGACCTCCGGGTGGGTCCGACGCACGTCAGCAGCGACGGTCCCCTTGCCGACGGCCGTGGGTCCGGCCAACACTATGAGTCGCGACTGGCCCTTGGCGTGGAGGTCCTGCGCGGGCTCGGTCACGACGCGTCGGGGCCGAACTCGCGCACCAGCGCGGCGATCTGATTGACCCCGAGCCCTCGGACTCGACGACTCTCGGCGATGCCCAGGCGCACCATCACCTGGCGGGCCCGAACCTTGCCCAGACCCGGGACCGACTGGAGCAACTCGACAACACGCATCTTGCCGATCACTTCATTGGTCTCGCCCTCATGGAGCACATCGAGGATCGAGCCACCAGAATTCTTCAGACGATTCTTCACCTCGGCACGCTCACGCCGGGAGGCCGCAGCCTTGTCGAGGGCTGCCAGGCGCTGCTCGGGCGTCAAGGAGGGCAAGGCCACGAATAGGTCCTTCTGCTACAGGGTCATGCGGTCCGGGCCAATGTAGTCAGTACCCGTCGAGCCCGGCAATCGGGTCGCTCGTAGGACGTGATGAACGAGACAATGGTCTCGGTCACTTCACGCACCGAGAGCGGCGACCGCTTCGGTGCCGCGCTGGGCGGCCTCACGCAGCGCCGACACAGCCGGGCCGGCCTGGAGGACGGACCTCGATGAGCTCGGCAGGGCGAAACGTGCCGCGCTCCCGAAGATCCTCTCGAGATCCGACACGGTGCCACCCTGGGCACCGAAGCCGGGGACCAGGAACGGACCGTTGATGTCGAACCGTTCGGTGCTCGCCCCGATCGTGGCGCCGACCACTGCACCGAACGAGCCCATCGGCGCTGCATCGGCATTGAGACGTCGCAGGTGTTCGAGGATCGTTCCCGCCACCGTGCCGTTGCCGGTACGGGCGTGCTGCACCTCGGGCCCCTCCTTGTTCGAGGTGAGCGCCAGGACGAAGAGTCCAGCCCCGTGGCGCCGACAGGACTCGACCATCGGGTCGAGGGAGCCGAACCCCAGATAGGGACTGGCAGTGATCGCATCCACGGCCAATGGCGACGTCTGGTCGAGGTACGCGTCGGCATAGGCCTGGCTGGTGGAGCCGATGTCTCCCCGTTTGACGTCGAGAAGCACCAGGGCGCCAGCGGCTCGGGACTCGACAATGACACGCTCGAGGACAGCGATGCCACGGCTGCCGAAGCGCTCGTAGAAGGCGCTCTGGGGCTTGACGACACCGACGACCGGTCCCACCGCCTCCACCACGGTGAGAGCGAAGCGCTCCAACCCCGCCACGTCGTCGTTGAGTCCCCAGTCGAGCAGGAGTTGCGCGTGCGGGTCGATCCCGACGCAGAATCGCCCGCGGGCGTCGATGGCGGCGGCCAGCCTGGTGCCGAAGGGGGTCATTCGTCCTCCTGGAGTTGGGCCCGCAACCGGGCCAAGGTGGTGGGGTCATGGAGCAGGGCGGTGCCGAGCTGGACAGCCACCGCTCCCGCATCGAGGAACCTCCGGGCGGAGGCAACGTCATGCACTCCCCCGCAGGCAATGAGTGGCACGTCGGGCAGGGCGCTGCGGACCTCGACCACGCACCGCCACACCACGGGCGCAACAGCTGGTCCGCCCAGCCCTGCCTCCCTCCCGTCAGGAAGCGCCGCCGGAAGGGGACTTCCGACCACTACGGCGGTCGCACCCGCCTCCTGACACAGCCGCGCGCCTTCCACGACTCGTGAGACGTCGGGCCGGATCTTGGCAAGCACCGGGCGATCTGCAGGGATCTCGCGGCGCACCGCAGCGATCACGCTCGCCGCGTGGTAGGGCTCGCGCACCTCGAACAGTCCTGAGCTGAGCTCGTCGGGCGCACCCAGATTGACCTCGATCCCGGCCACCCCGGGCGCTGAACTGAGACGGCGCGCAAGGTCGGCGTACTCGCCGATCGTGGCACCGGCGATCGAGACGAACACGCGCGCTCCGGCTCGCACCAACCAGGGCAGTTCAGTGGCCAGAAAGTGATCCAGGCCCGGGTTGGGGAGCCCTCCCGCGTGGACGACCCCGCCGGGGACCTCCACCAGGCGCGGCCCGAGGCCCCCGGTACGGGCGTCGAGAGTGATCGACCGGGTCGCGAAATCCAGTCCGACGAGGTCTACGAAGGCCCTCAGTTCGCGACCCGTCCCACCGCAGCCGGACGCCACCATGACCGGGCCCGGCAGGTCGCGGTTCACAGCGCGTCCCACCGCACACGGTCTCCACGCACGACGGGCCCCTCCGTGCAGGCGCGCACCACCCGTTCCACACCGTCCTCGCCCATGACGGGCAGCGGGCATCCGTGACACAGTCCGGTGCCGCACGGTGACTCGATCTCGACCGCCACCTGGCTCCAGACCCCGGCGCGTTCGGCTGCAGCGGCGACCGCATGCAGCACCGGCTTCGGGCCGGCCGCGTAGACCACGTCAGGTCTGCTGCGTCCGACCAGGGCCTCGACCTCATCGGCGACAGTGCCGCGCTGACCGACCGACCCGTCGGCGGTCAACACGGTGACGGCACGGGCGGAACGCCGCGCCTCGAGCGCGGAGAGCAGATGGGCCTCGTCAGGGGCAGACAACAGCAGGGTGACGGCGCAACCACGCTCGCGCAGCCGCTCGGCGAGCGGGAAGAGCGGTGCCGCGGCGTATCCCTCGCCGACCAGCAGGCACGCGACCGGTTCCTTCGGCAGTGCGAAGGCCCTGCCGAGCGGCCCGGTCACCGCGAGCCGGGTGCCGACCGGCTGGGATGCCAGCAGACGGGTGCCACTCCCCCGCGGATCCACCACCACGTCAAGGGTCGGCCCGAAGGCACCTGATTCACGGACCCGATGGACCCACAGCGCCCGCCGGAGGAGGTGACCCGGGATCGTCACCACGACGAAGGTGCCGGCACGGAAGCGCTCGGGGACACCCGGTGCGGCGATGGTCAGGTGGCGGTAGGCGCCGATCTTCTTCGACACAATCACCTCCCCGTCGACATGCACGGGATCGCGCACCTCAGACATCTCCCGACAGCCCCCGTGCGATGTGTCGCGGCCACAGCGGGCCTTCGTAGATGAAGGCGGTATAGCCCTGGAGCAGATCGGCGCCCGCCTCGAGTCGACGGCGGGCATCCTCGACGGTGGTGATCCCACCCACCCCGATGAGCGTGAAGTCGGGACCGACGCGGGCGCGCAACGCGCGGATCACGTCTTCCGAACGTGCGGTGAGGGGGCGTCCGCTGAGCCCTCCTGCCCCGATCCGTGCGACGTCGGCGTCGGGGGTCGCCAACCCTGAGCGGCTGATGGTCGTGTTCGTGGCGATGATCCCGTCGAGCCCGATCGCCAGCGCGAGGTCGGCCACTGCCAGAACGTCCTCGTCGCTGAGGTCGGGAGCGATCTTGACCAGGAGCGGCACCCGGTCCTCGACGCGGACCTCATCTGCACGGCGGCGCACGGCACGCAGCAGCGGCTCGAGTTTCTCCACGGCCTGCAGGTCGCGCAGACCTGGGGTGTTGGGTGAGGACACATTGACCACCAGATAGTCGGCAAGCGGGGCCAACAGGCCCGCCGACAGTTCGTAGTCACCAATCGCGTCCTCTTCGGAGACCACCTTCGTCTTGCCGATGTTGATGCCCAGGACCGCTGCAGGACGCTGGCCGGCGTCTTTTCGCTCGATCCGCCCTCGCCGCTCGGCCAGACGGAGGGCCACGGCCTGCGCCCCGTCGTTGTTGAAGCCCATCCGGTTGATGATGGCCCGGTCGGTCGGGAGGCGGAACAGTCGAGGCCGGGGGTTGCCGGGCTGGGGCCGCCCGGTGACGGTGCCGACCTCCACGTGGGCGAATCCCAGGCCAGCGAGTGCGTCGATCCCGACCGCATTCTTGTCGAAGCCGGCAGCGAGTCCGAGTGGATGCGCGAAGGTGAGGCCCATGGCGTTCACCTGCGTGGCCGCGCTGGCGGACCGCGGCAAAGATCCGAGGGCCCGGCGAGTGAGCGGCTCAGCGGCGCGGATCGCCTGGAAGGCCCGATGATGGATCCACTCCGGATCGAGCCGTTTGAAGACCTGCTCGAAGAGGACGTCGTAGGGCCTCACGCAGATTCCTCGCCGCGCAGCAGGATCGCCCAGTCCTGGAGGGAGCGCACGCCGATGTCGCCGCGCCGGGTGGCCTCCATGCCCTGCACGACCGCGCCGAGCCCCTGGATCGTGGTGATGCACGGGATATTCGTGAGCACCGCTGCGGTACGGATGTCGTAGCCGTCCATACGCGGCGAGCCACCACTGGTCGACCCGTGCGGAGTGTTGATCACCAGATCCACCTGGCGATCCAGGATGAGGCCCACGATTGTCGGCTCACCGTCGGGACCGGGGCCCTCGGACTGCTTGCGTACCACGGTGGACTCCACGCCGTTGCGACGCAGCACCTCCGCGGTGCCGGCAGTGGCGAGCACCTCGAATCCCATGTCGGCGATCTGCTTCACCGGGAAGATCATGTGGCGCTTGTCGCGATTGGCGACCGACACGAAGACGCGACCCGAGAGCGGGAGCGGGCCGTACGCTGCCGCCTGAGCTTTGGCGAACGCAGTCCCGAAGAACGCGTCGAAGCCCATCACCTCACCGGTGGAGCGCATCTCGGGGCCGAGCAGTGCATCGACGGTGCGGCCGTCGCTGGTCTTGAAACGATCGAATGGCATGACCGCCTCCTTCACCGCGATCGGCGAACCATCGGCCGGGTGACCGCCGTCGCCGTGCGCGGGAAGTACTCCCGCCCTGCGCAGTTCGGCAATCGACTCCCCGAGCATCACCCGAGCCGCTGCCTTGGCCAGCGGGGTGGCGGTCGCCTTGGAGACGAACGGCACCGTCCGCGACGCACGCGGGTTGGCCTCCAGCACATAGAGGACGTCGGAAACGAGCGCGTACTGGATGTTGAGCAGGCCTCGGACATCCAGCCCACGCGCGATGGCCTCGGTGGAGGTGCGGATCCGGTCGATCTCCTCCCGGCCCAGGGTGATCGGTGGCAGCGCACACGAGGAGTCTCCGGAGTGGATACCTGCCTCTTCGATGTGCTCCATGACGCCACCGAGGAACAGCTCTTCACCGTCGAAGATCGCATCGACATCGATCTCGACGGCGTCGTCGAGGAACCGGTCGACCAGCACCGGTTGGCGAGGAGAGATCAGACCGCTGGCGACATACTTCTCCAGGTAGGCCTCCAACGCGGCGTCGTCGTAGACGATCTCCATGCCACGGCCGCCCAGGACGAAGGAGGGACGCACCAGCACGGGGTAACCGATCTCGTGTGCGATCCGCTGGGCTTGGGGGTAGGACGTAGCCGTGCCGTGCTTGGGAGCCGGCAGGCCCGCATCGGCCAGCACCTGACCGAACGAGCCGCGGTCCTCGGCCAGATGGATCGACTCCGGAGTCGTGCCCACGATGGGCACCCCTGCGTCGGCCAATCCTTGGGCCAGACCGAGCGGGGTCTGGCCGCCCAGCTGACACACGACCCCTGCAATCGGGCCGGCGGCGCGCTCGGCGTGCACGATCTCGAGGACGTCCTCGAGTGTCAGCGGCTCGAAGTAGAGGCGGTCCGAGGTGTCGTAGTCGGTGCTCACGGTCTCGGGGTTGCAGTTGACCATGATCGTCTCGTAGCCCGCTTCGGCGAGTGCCATGGAGGCATGGACGCAGCTGTAGTCGAACTCGATGCCCTGGCCGATGCGGTTGGGCCCGGAACCGAGGATGATCACGGCTTCCTTGCCCTCGGCCCGCGGCCGGACCTCGCTCTCCTCGTCATAGGAGGAGTAGTAGTACGGCGTCTGGGCCGCGAACTCGGCTGCACAGGTGTCGACTGTCTTGAAGACCGGTCGGATGCCGAGTGCGTGTCGCACACCTCGGATGACATCTGCACTCGCACCGCGGATCTTGCCGATCTGTTCGTCGGAGAATCCGTGCCGCTTGGCCAGACGGAGCAGGTCGGGCGTGAGCTCGGCTGCGTCGGTCAGTTCGACTGCCACCTCGTTGATGAGGGCGAGCTGGTCGAGGAACCACGGATCGATCGCGGTCGCTTCGAAGATCTCCTCGGGGGTGGCGCCGGCGCGGATCGCATCCATCACCTTCTTGAGACGCCCGTCATGGGGGACCTTGATCTCCGCCAGTAGCGCAGCCCTCGACTCGGCGGAGGCAAGGTCGTCGTCATAGTGCTTGTGCCAGTCGAAGGGCGCGTGCACGCTCTCCAGCGAACGCAAAGCCTTCTGCAGGGCTTCGGTGAAGTTGCGACCGATGGCCATCGCCTCTCCGACCGACTTCATGTGGGTGGTGAGGGTGGGATCGGCCTCGGGGAACTTCTCGAAGGCGAAGCGCGGCACCTTCACCACGACGTAGTCGAGCGACGGCTCGAAAGAGGCCGGGGTCTCCTGGGTGATGTCGTTGCGGATCTCGTCGAGGGTGTAGCCGATGGCCACCTTCGCGGCGATCTTGGCAATCGGGAAACCGGTCGCCTTCGACGCCAGCGCACTGGAGCGGGAGACCCGCGGGTTCATCTCGATGACGATGAGCCGACCGTCGACAGGGTTCACGGCGTACTGGATGTTGCAGCCGCCGGTGTCGACACCGACCGCGCGGACGATGGCGATGGCAAGGTCGCGCATCTTCTGGTACTCGCGGTCGGTCAGTGTCATCGCTGGCGCGACGGTGATCGAGTCGCCGGTGTGGACCCCCATGGGGTCGAGGTTCTCGATCGAACACACGATCACGGAGTTGTCCGCGCTGTCGCGCATGACCTCGAGTTCGTACTCCTTCCAACCGAGGATCGACTCTTCCAGCAGCACCTCGGTGGTCGGGCTGGCGGCCAGGCCCGATCCGCCGATGCGGCGAAGACCAGCCTCGTCGTAGGCGATGCCGGAGCCGGTGCCTCCCATGGTGAAGGAAGGCCGGACGACCATCGGGTAGCCGAGGTCCTCGGCGGCAACGAGCAGGTCCTCCACCGAGTGGCAGATGACGCTGCGGGCACTTTCACCGCCCAGTTCCTCGACGATCTTCTTGAACTGTTGACGGTTCTCGCCCCGTTCGATCGCCTCGATGGAGGCTCCGATGAGTTCGACGCCATACTTTTCCAGGATGCCGGCCTTGTCGAGAGCCATGGCGCAGTTGAGCGCCGTCTGGCCTCCCAGGGTCGCCAGCAGGGCGTCCGGTCGCTCCTTGGCGATCACCTTCTCGACGTACTCCGGAGTGATCGGCTCGACATAGGTGGCGTCGGCGAACTCGGGGTCGGTCATGATGGTGGCCGGATTGGAGTTGACCAGGATGACCCGCAGGCCCTCTTCGCGCAGCACCCGGCAGGCCTGGGTGCCGGAGTAGTCGAACTCGCAGGCCTGACCGATGATGATCGGTCCGGAACCGATGACCATGACGCTGGTGATGTCGTTGCGCTTGGGCATCAGATGCTCCCGTCCATGAGCTCGCAGAATCGGTCGAAGAGGTAGGCCGCGTCGTGGGGACCGGCAGCTGCCTCGGGGTGGTACTGCACCGAGAAACTCTTCAGTCCACCGGCCGCGTCGCGCAGTTCGAGTCCTTCGACGACGTCGTCGTTGAGGCAGACGTGACTCACACTCACCGTGCCGAACTCGGTCTCGGTCGTGCCCTCCAACGGGGCGTCGACAGCGAACCCGTGGTTGTGCGCGGTGATCTCGACCTTGCCCGTGGTGCGGTCCAGGACCGGCTGGTTGATACCGCGGTGGCCGTACTTGAGCTTGTAGGTGCCGAAACCGAGCGCGCGACCGAAGATCTGGTTGCCGAAGCAGATGCCGAAGTAAGGCACACCCGCCCTGAGGGCGTCCTGGAGCAACGCGACCTGTCCGGTCGTGGCCGCCGGATCCCCGGGACCGTTGGAGAAGAAGAGTCCGTCGGGAGCGACCGCCTGCACCTCTTCGAGGGTCGCAGTCGCCGGCAACACGTGCACCTCGATGCCACGCTCACTCATCATCCGCGGAGTGTTCGCCTTGATCCCCAGGTCAAGAGCAGCCACCGTGAACCGCTTCTTGCCCTGTGCCGGGACGACATACGCCTCGCGTGTCGAGACTGCCTCGCTGAGGTTGGCGCCACTCATCTCGCCAGACTCACGCACCCGCTGGAGCAGACGCTCAGCGTCGGTCTCGGTCGTGGAGATGCCCACTCGCATCGCGCCACGCTCACGCAGGTGGCGGGTCAGTGCCCGGGTGTCCACACCCGAGATGCCCACCACTCCCTGCTCGCGCAACTCGTCGTCGAGACTGCGCACGCTGCGCCAGTTCGACGGCACCCGCGCGGGGTCGCGGACGACATATCCGGCGACCCAGATACGTGCGGACTCCTGGTCCTCGTCGTTCATACCGGTGTTACCGATGTGGGGAGCCGTCATCACGACGACCTGACGGTGGTAGCTGGGGTCGGTCAGGGTCTCCTGATATCCGGACATGCCGGTGGAGAACACTGCTTCGCCGAAGGTCTCGCCCTCGGCACCGAAAGATTCACCACGAAAGGTGCGCCCGTCCTCAAGGACCAAGAGCGCTGGGGCAGGCAGAGCCATGCCGTACCTCCTTCTCCGCCTCACAGGACGGATCGTTAAAGGATGTTCGAGACGCCCCGACCTTATCAGCGGACCTGCCCGAGCCGGTGATCAGTGTGCCCGCTCGAAGTCCGCCGGGGCAGGGTAGTTTGAACGCTCCTGATCCGGGGCAGGACCGAGTCGTCATATCTCCCAAGGAGTCACACGTGTCATCACGCTTCACCGCTCTCGCCCTTTCCGCGGCCCTTTCCTCCGCGCTCACTCTTGCGGCCCTGTCCGTGTCCGCGCCCGCCCACGCCGATGTCGTGCAGGACTGCGCCGGAGCACCGGTCACGCTCGACCTCTCACCCACCACGGAGAGCGTGACGCTGACCGGCGTGTGCACCGACGTGACCATTACGGGTGCCAACAACAGCGTGACGCTCCCGGCCGTGGCCTCCTTGCAGATCACCGGCTCCCAGACTGTCGTCGTCGTGTCGGGCCCGATCGGGGACCTCACCTACGGCGGAGCAAACAACACTCTGACCGCACCCAGCGCCGACACCGTGAGCGTCACGGCCAGCAACAGCACGCTCACCTTCGATGCAGACGTCGCCCGGGCCACCCTTTCCAACGGAAACACCACCGTGCAGGCTGCCTCCATCAGCCGGCTCACGGTCACGGGCGGCAACCACGCGATCAACGCATCCGTGCTCGGCGCTGCCACCATCAAGAGCGCCAACACGAATCTGAAGGCCGCAAAGGCGAAGAAGGTGACCATCCTTGGCTCCAACAATCAGGTCCGCCTCACTCGCCTCCCCGTGCTCAAGATCAACGGCAGCAACAACTTGGCCGTGGTCAAGCAGGGCAAGACCAAGGTGTCGAATCGCGGAGCCAACAACGTCGTCAAGGTCAAGCGCCGCGCCTGATGCCCAAGGTATGGGCTCATGAACCTCAACCAGGTCACTCTGCCCGTCTCTGACCTCGAACAAGGCGTGGCTTTCTACCGTGCCATGGGCTTCACGCTCATCGTCCACTCCCCGCCGGGTTACGCGCGCTTCAAGTGCCCGGAGGGCGACTCCACCTTTTCGCTGCATGAGGTGGAGCGTCCTCCCTCGGAGACTGGGGTGGTTGTCTTCTTCGAAGAGGCGGATCTCGACGCTCGCGTCGCTGGCCTGATCGCAGACGGGGTCGAGTTCACCCAGCTTCCTACCGATGAACCGTGGGGATGGCGTGAAGCACGGCTCTCCGATCCGTCGGGAAATGTGATCTGCCTGTTTTGGGCAGGCGAGAACCGTCACAATCCACCCTGGCGCATGTCGAACTGAGCCCCGCGTCAGCCCACGAGGATGCAGAACGGGTGGCCCTCGGGGTCGGCAAAGACGTAGAGCGGTTCTTCTCCATCACCCGAGCGGTCCGGAAGTTCGTTGGCGCCCAACGCCAGCGCTCGAGAACGGTGCCGTGCCAGGCAAGCGCGGTGCGGCGCCGTGAAGTCCGGGCGCATCTGCACCTGTGCAACGCGGAGCGCCATCTGCATGTAACGCGCCGTTGGTTGCACCTCCGCGCCGTTGCTACCGCGCGGGAGTGCAACTAACAGCGCGTTACAAGGGGCGGCGGGGCAGCGGCGTAGAGCTAACGAGAGTCAGACGAGCCCGCCGTCGCGGACCGTGACCCGGCCTCCGTAGACGGTATGGACCACGCGGCCGGTCAGCGTACGACCGTGCCACGGGTTATTGCGCGAGAGCGAGACTGACGAGTCGCGGTCGACGGTGACCTGGGCGTCGGGGTCAATGAGCACCACGTGGGCCGCAGAACCGGTCATCAATGGCTGTCCCTGACCTGACAACCCGGCGATGCGTGCCGGCGTGGTGGACATGACCCGAGCGATGTCGGCCCAGGAGAAGTCCTCCATCACCGTGCGCACGACACTGAGGGCTGTCTCCAGACCAAGCATCCCGAAGGCTGCGTCAGCGAAGGCGTGCTCCTTGTCGTGGCGCGCATGCGGGGCATGGTCGGTGGCGACCACGTCGATGGTGCCGTCAGCGAGAGCGGCCCGCAATGCCTGGACGTCCTCGTCGGGACGCAGGGGTGGATTGACCTTGAAGGTCGGGTCATAGCCAATGAGCAGGTCGGTGGTCAGCATCAGGTGGTGCGGCGTGACCTCGGCCGTGACGTCGATGCCCTGCGCCTTGGCCCACCTGATGACCTCCACCGAGCCACCAGTGGTGACGTGGGCGACGTGGACGCGGGATCCGGTGTGACGCGCCAGCATCACGTCGCGGGCGACGATCACTTCCTCGGCGATTCCTGGCCAGCCGGCCAGGCCAAGTCTTCCGGAGATCTCCCCCTCGTGGCAGCAGGCACTCGGGCCTGCGAGCGTGGGGTCCTGGGAGTGCTGGGAGATGACGCCGTCGAACGCCTTGACGTATTCGAGGGCTCGCCGCATGACGCGGGCATCGTGGACGCACTTGCCGTCGTCGGAGAACACCCGCACCTGGGCGCGTGAACGCGCCATCAGACCGAGCTCGGCCAGTTCTTCGCCCCCGAGACCACGCGTGACTGCGCCGATGGGCTGGACGTGGACGAGTCCGGCCTCACGGCCCAGCTCCCACACCCGCAGCGCAGCCTCCGCCGTGTCGGTGACGGGTGAGGTGTTGGCCATCGCCAGCACTGCGGTGTAGCCCCCGAGCGCGGCGGCCTGCGAACCAGTGAGGATCGTTTCGGCATCTTCCCTGCCTGGCTCGCGCAGGTGCGTGTGCAGGTCGACAAGACCCGGCAGCGCGACGAGTCCGTCGGCGTCGAGTGTGTCGGCACCATCGGGTGCGCTGTCGACGAGCCGGCCGGCATCATCGACATAGAGGTCTGCAGTGGTCTCGCCCAACAGCGAGGCCCCCTTGATCACGAGCGCCATCAGACTTCCTCTCCGGCCAGCAGGTGGTAGAGCACAGCCATCCGGATCGCCAGTCCGCTGGAGACCTGCTCCAGGACGACCGACTGGGCCGCATCGGCGGCGTCGGCAGCAATCTCGAGACCGCGATTCATCGGCCCCGGGTGACAGATGGGGACGTCCGGCTTGAGTAGCGAGAGCCGGTTCCGGGTCAGTCCGTAGCCCACGGTGTATTCGCGAGCACTGGGGAAGAACGCGCCCGACATCCGCTCACGCTGGACACGGAGCATCATGACCGCATCGGCACGGGGCAGTACCTCGTCCATGTCGTAGGACGTCTCGAAGCCGGCCGACCGCGACCAGGGAACGATCCCTGCGGGCATGAGGGTCGGCGGGGCCACGACGGTGACGCGGGCGCCGAGCTTGGTCAGGCACTGCACGTTGGAACGGAAGACCCGACTGTGGGTCAGGTCTCCGATGACTGCGACATGGCGGTCGCGGAGCGAACCGAGATGACGCCGGAGCGTATAGGCGTCGAGCAGGGCCTGGGTGGGGTGTTCGTGCTGACCATCACCAGCATTGACGACAGCCGCGTCGACCCACTGGCTGGCCTGGAGTGCCGAGCCACTCGCCGGGTGCCGGATGACGAGACCGTCCACCCCCATCGCGCAGACCGTCAGCACGGTGTCACGCAGGCTCTCGCCCTTGGACGTGCTCGATCCCTTGGCGCTGATGTTGATGACGTCGGCCGAGAGCCATTTGCCGGCGATCTCGAAAGAGGAACGGGTGCGGGTGGAGTCTTCGAAGAACATGTTGACCACCGTGCGACCACGCAGCACGGGGAGTTTCTTGACGTCGCGCGTCTGGACGTCGTGCATCTCCGCGGCGGTCGCGAAGATGGCCTCGATCTCAGCCACGTCCAGGTCATCGATGGACAGCAGATGCTTCACGAGATGGTCACCTCGTCGATCCCGTCGGTCTCGGTCAGACTCACGCTGACACGTTCGGTTCTCGCGCTGGGCAGGTTCTTGCCGACGTGATCGGCCCGGATGGGCAATTCGCGGTGCCCGCGGTCGACCAGCACCGCGAGACGTACGGCGGCAGGCCGCCCGAGGTCGGCCAGCGAGTCGAGCGCCGCCCTGACGGTCCGCCCGGAGAAGAGCACGTCATCGACCAGGACGACGACCTTCCCGTCGATCCCCTCGGGCGGCAGCGTGGTCTTGTAGGCCCGCCGGGTGGGTTGGGAGCGCAGGTCGTCGCGATACATCGTCACGTCGAGTTCGCCGACCGGGACCGGGGACCCTTCCACCGCGGCAATTCTCTCGGCGAGACGCCGCGCAAGCGGAACCCCCCGGGTATGAAGGCCCAGCAGGAGCAGGTCGTCGGCTCCCTTGTTGCGCTCGAGCAACTCGTGGGAGATGCGTGTCAGGGCCCGGGAAATGTCACGGGCGTCCAGAACGGTGCGGACAGTCTCGTCGGGGGCAGGCATCTGCTCGCCGGACCTCCTTCTCCGCCTCACCGGACGGCTCGTTAAAGGATGTCGATCAGGACGACCTTACCCCACCCCTCACCGCTCGAGAATGGCGACGACGCCTTGGCCACCGGCTGCGCAGATCGAGATCAACGCACGGCCCTTCCCCTTCTCGGCGAGCAACTTCGCAGCCACCGGAAGGATGCGTCCACCGGTGGCAGCGAACGGGTGTGCCGCGGCGAGCGAGGAGCCGTTGACGTTCAACTTGTCGCGGTCGATCGCACCCAGGGGTGCATCCAGACCCAGGCGCTCCTTGCAGAACACCGGGTCCTCCCACGCGGCAAGGGTCGAGAGCACCTGCGAGGCGAAAGCCTCGTGGATCTCGTAGAAGTCGAAGTCCTGCAAGGTCAGCCCGTTGCGCTCGAGCATGCGAGGAACTGCATAGGCAGGAGCCATCAGCAGACCTTCGTGGCCGTTGACGTAGTCGACGGCTGCGGTCTCGGCGTCGACCAGATGCGCCAACACGGGAAGGCCCCGCGCCTCGGCCCACCCGTCGGTTGCCAGGAGAACGACGGAGGCGCCGTCGCTGAGGGGCGTGCTGTTGCCGGCCGTCATCGTGGCGGATGCTCCCTTGCCGAAGACCGGTTTGAGAGTAGCCAGTTTCTCCACCGAGGAGTCGGGGCGCATGTTGTTGTCACGCTCCACGCCACGGAAAGGCGTCACGAGGTCGTCCTGGAAGCCGGTCTCGTAGGAGTGAGCCAACTGGTGGTGCGAGCGCGCAGCGAGTTCGTCCTGGGCTTCTCGGCTCACCCGCCACTCCACCGCGGTCAGCGCAGCGTGGTCCCCCATCGAGAGCCGGGTCCGCGGCTCGGAGTTCTGCGGGATGTCGATCCCGATGTCACCGGGACGGATGGACCCGAGCGCCTTGAGCCGACCCGGGGTGTCCTTGGCCGCATTGAACTTCATGAGCTTCTTGCGGAGTTTGTCGCTGAGCGCCACGGGCGCGTCCGAGGTGGTGTCGGTGCCACCGGCGATCCCGACGTCGATGACCCCGAGGGCGATCTTGTTGGCCACCTGGATCGCCGCCTGGAGCCCGGTGCCACACGCCTGCTGGATGTCGGTGGCCGGAGTCTGCGGCGCCAGCGTGGAGCCGAGCACGCACTCACGCGTCAGATTGAAGTCGCGCGAGTGCTTGAGCACGGCTCCGGCCACGACTTCGCCGACCTGCTCGCCCTGCAGTCCGAAGCGGTCCACCAGCCCGTCGATGGCCGCAGTCAGCATTTCCTGGTTGGAGACTCCGGCGTAGACAGTGTTGGAACGGGCGAACGGAATACGGTTGCCGCCGACCACGGCGACGGGGCGGGGGGTGGACTGCATGGTGGCTCCAGCTTCGTCAAGGGTCACGTGAGATGTGCCCATCCTTGCGTGTGAGGCACTTCTCGCCAATGGTGTGAGGGCCACGTCACCAAAAGTGGACACCCAGTTGCACACCGAGTTACATAGTCCCACCACCTATCTGTCGCAGAGGATCCATCACATGAGTGATCGTTACCGGGGCTTCGCGTCCACCTCGATCGGCCAACTGCTCGTCAAGAACCTCGGTCTGCCGAACCCCACCTCGCTCGAACGCTGGTCTCCAGGCGCGGTCCTCGTGGACGGCTTGGTGGTGACAGGCGGGAATGGTCGAGTGGCAGCGACGCTGCCCTCGATGCTCGACGATCTCGGCATCGCCTCGACGGAATCGCTGGAAGAGGGTGCCCGCGCCAAGGGCCTCGTCTTCGACGCGACTGCGATTACCGACGCAGCCGACCTCGTGGCGCTTCAGGAGTTCTTCACCCCGCTGATGCGGCGCCTCGACTCCTGCCCTCGCGTCGTCGTGTTCGGCACTCCTCCCGAACTGGCGTCCGGGCCAGAACTCATCGCTCAGCGAGCACTGGAGGGGTTCACCCGCTCGCTGGGCAAGGAGATCGGTCATGGCGGCACCGTCCAGCTCGTCTACGTTGCCCCGAAGGCCGAGAAGGCGACTGCCTCCACGCTCGCTTTTCTCCTCTCTCCCAAGTCTGCCTACGTCTCCGGCCAGGTCATCCGCATCGGCATCCACGGCTCTTCCGAGGCCGACCTGGTCGCCGATTGGACTCGACCACTGGCCGGCAAGGTGGCCCTCGTCACCGGCGCCAGTCGCGGCATCGGCGAGGAGATCGCCCGGGTTCTGCATCGTGACGGTGCCACGATCGTCGGCGTCGACGTCCCGCAGGCGGCCAGCGAGTTGCAGAGCGTCATGGCCGAACTGGACGGCGATCACCTCGTACTGGACATCACCGCGAAGGACGCGCCACAACGCATTGCGCACCATCTCACCGAGCACCACGGCGGCGTCGACGTCGTCGTGCACAACGCTGGCATCACTCGCGACAAGAAGCTCGCCAACATGGCTGAGGATCGCTGGAACAGCGTCATCGCGGTCAACCTCACCGCACCGGAGCGAATCACCCGCGAACTGCTCGACGTAGGCGTGATCAACCAGGGGGGCCGCATCATCGGTGTCGCCTCGATCGCCGGCATCGCCGGCAATCTCGGTCAGACCAACTACGCCACCTCCAAGGCTGGCGTCATCGGGCTGGTGGAGAGCTTGCGCGACGAGGTCAAGGACGACATCACGATCAACGCCGTGGCACCGGGTTTCATCATCACCCAGATGACGGCCGCAGTTCCCTTCGCCACCCGCGAGGTCGGACAGCGCCTCAACTCGATGTCACAGGGCGGTCTCCCCGTCGACGTCGCCGAGACGATCGCCTGGTTGGCCAGCGTCGGCTCCACGGCCGTCAACGGCAACGTGGTGCGCGTGTGCGGCCAGATGATGTTGGGGGCCTGATGCCCACGAGCAACATCCTCGCCGGTGAGCCCGGCGGGCTGAGCACGCTGCTCAAGGCAGCGCTGCCTGCGGTGCCCGGCATCAACCAGTTGCCGGGAGTGAAGAAGGTGGCGGTGAGCGACTTCACCGAGCTCACCTACTCGCGTCTCGGCGTGGAGGTGATCCGCAGTGACGTCGAGGCGTACGCCTCCGTGTGCGGCTTTCCGCACAAGGACACTGTCCCCCTGACCTATCCGCATCTGCTGGCCTTCAGCCTGCACATGGCCATCATGAGCGACCCGCGCTTCCCCTATCGCGCCATCGGGATGGTGCACCTCGAGAACTCGATCACCGCCCATCGCGCCATCGGCGTAGGTGAGGTGCTGGACGTCTCTACGACTGTCGCTCGCCCTCGTTCGCACGCCAAGGGAACGCTTGTCGACTTCGTCACGACGGCGTCGGCGTGTGGTTCTCTGGCCTGGGAGTCGACGTCCACCTATCTCCGACGGGGCGCCTGGTGTGCCGGCGACCCTGTCCCTGGTCTGGCGATCGACCACCCGCCCGGGGGCGGCATCGAGTGGCGGCTACCGGCAAACCTGGGACGGACCTATGCCGGCGTCTCCGGCGACGCCAATCCGATCCACCTGTACCCACTGACTGCCAAGGCACTGGGTTTCCCGCGCCAGATCGCCCACGGCATGTGGACCTTGGCGCGCTGCATCGCAGCCATCGAGAATCGTCTCCCGGACGCCGTGACGGTGGAAGTGGCATTCAAGAAGCCGGTGTTCCTGCCCGGAACGGTCGCGTACGCGGTGCAACCTGACCACGACGGCTTCACCTTCGCCCTCACCAACCCACGCGACGGCTCCCCACACCTGCTGGGGCACACGGTTCCTGCCTGAACTGCCACCAGCTGCAGGGGTCAGCGGCGCGGTGTTCCGAATCGCACCGTACATGGTCTCGTTGCTGTCCCAGTCACCGCTGATCGGCCCGTCTCGTCAATGACTTGAACTACACCGGTGTAGTGCTACATCACTCTTCGTGGATTCTGATGAGGCCCTCCTGGGCCACCGTCGCGACCAGGTCGCCGGACTGGGTGAAGACCCGCGCCGTCGCCAGTCCACGCCCCCCGCCTGCGAAGGGGGACGTCTGGTCATAGAGCCACCAGTCGTCGGCGCGGAAGGGCCGGTGGAACCAGATCGAGTGGTCGAGCGACGCGGCCTGCAGCCGGGGAGACATGATGTCGACTCCGTGCGGGGTGAGGGCGG
The DNA here is from genome assembly GCA_038242265.1 of Propionibacteriales bacterium. Lineage (GTDB taxonomy): Bacteria > Actinomycetota > Actinomycetes > Propionibacteriales > Nocardioidaceae > Nocardioides. The sequence continues at coordinate 68,474 of JBBSSH010000010.1, read as the reverse complement.
CACCGAGCAGGGTCAGGTCACTGGCGTAGGTGAAGGCAGCGAGTTGGGTCGCCGGGTCATCGCCGAGGTCTCCGTCGACGCGCAGCCACAACTGCGAGCGCGCCGGCCGGTCGGGGTCGGCGGCCAACCCCACGGCAGAGGTGCCGACGTAGCGCGCATCGAGCGCCGCCCATTCCCGCTCCCACTCCTGGCTCGCGGCGCTGCCCTGTTGCTTGGCCAACTCACGGATCGGCATGGCGAGATCTGGGGGAATGACGTCAGGCATCCGGTCGTGGTGCGCCAACCCCTTCTCGGCGCGCTGCAGACTGGCGGAGAGGTAGTAGATGGGGCGTCCGTGCTGGCGCGCCAAGACACGACGGGTGGAGAACGACCGTCCGTCACGGATGCGTTCGACGTCATAGATGATCGGCACTGCGGGATCACCGGGGTGCAGGAAATAGGAGTGCAGCGAATGGAGCGTCACGTCGGGGTCCGAGGTGCGGATGGCAGCCAGGACGGCTTGTGCTGCGACCTGTCCCCCGAAGACACGTTGACGCCCAGTGGCCGGCTGGCGTCCCCGGAATAGATCAACATCCAGCTGCTCGAGGTCGAGCAGGCTCACGAGTTCGGCGGCAGACCCAGCCATCAGCGATCCTCCCAACCGGAGTCGGGCACATCGTCGTCACGCTCGGAAAGTCCGGCCAGGAACTCCTCGAAGGCCGTCCCGATCTCCTCACCCGTGGGCAACGGCTCGTCACCCGCCAGGAGTGAGGTGCCCGCCGCCTCGGCCTCGCGGAAGGTGTCGTACTGCTGCTCCAGCCCACGCACCACTTCGCCGACCTCGTCGTGCGAGGCGAGGTAGAGGTCCACCTCCGTCTCGGTGATCTGCGAGGCCTCACGCAGGTCGCTGAGGTCGATGCTCAGTCGGCCACCTCGCTCCACGTGCTCAAGCAGAGTGAGCGCCGCCTGCGGATACTGCATCTGCGCGAGGTAGTGCGGGATGTGCGCGACGAAGCCCAGTGCATCGAGTCCCCACTCCCCCAGCCGGATCTCGAGCAGCGCCTGGGCGCTGGCCGGCACCCGCAACTCGCCCTGCCACGGACTCTGACCGGGCACCAGCTCTGGACGGTTGGCATGGGGCGTGATCGCGATGGGCCGCGTGTGGGGCACGGCCATGGGCACCGCACCGAGCGATACCACTCGCGAGACGCCGAAGTGTTCGACCACCTCCCGCACAGATCTCGCGAAGGCCTCCCACCGGATGTCCGGCTCGGGGCCCTGCAGCAGCAGGAACGGGGTCCCTCCGGAGTCGCGGAGAGCACGCACGACCAGCCGCGGCGGGAGGTAGTCGGCGTAATGGTCGCGGACGAAACTGACCGGCGGACGCCGAGCTCGGTAGTCGTGGAGTTGATCGACGTCGAAGGTGGCGACGACCACGCCGTCGGAGAGGCCAGCAAGGTGGTCCGCAGCCATCTCAGCGGCCTTGCCCGCGTCGAGAAATCCTGTCAGCACGCACACCAGGGTGAGCTCGCCGGACGCGGCCAGCACCTCGGCGTCGTCGATGATGTGCACGAGTCGGTCGGCCATGGGTCAACACTAGGGTGTGGAACCCAGTGAGCGGACACACACCCGCACCTCTGTCGGGACATAGTTACTCAGGGGTAACGTTGTGATGTCCTTTCCACAGACATCAGGAGTAGCCAGTGGCCCGTCAGCAGCGAGAGGTCGTCTTCGTCGACGGCGTGCGCACCCCGTTCGGCAAGGCCAAGGGCCAGTACGCCGAAACCCGCGCCGACGATCTCGTCATCAAGTGCATCCGTGAACTCATGCGTCGCAACCCCTCACTGCCGCCCGAGCGGTTGGACGAGGTGGCCCTCGCCGCCACCACCCAGATCGGTGACCAAGGTTTGACCCTGGGTCGCACCGCGGCCCTGCTCTCCGGTCTGCCCCAGAGCGTGCCCGGCTACTCCATCGACCGCATGTGCGCAGGTGCGATGACGGCGGTCACCAACACTGCCTCCGGCATTGCCTTCGGTGCCTACGATGTCGCCATCGCCGGCGGCGTCGAGCACATGGGTCGCCACTCGATGGGAGAAGGTGTCGACCCCAACCCCCGGATCCTTTCCGAGCGGATCGTCGACCCCGATGCTCTGGTGATGGGCAAGACGGCGGAAAATCTGCACGACCGTTTCCCCAGCATCACCAAGGAGCGCGTCGACGCCTACGCCGTGCGCAGCCAACAGAAGACCAAGGCTGCCTACGACGCCGGCAAGATCCAGCCCGACCTCGTGCCGGTCGCCACCCGCTCGGTCGATGCCGGCTGGGGACTCGCCACCCTCGATGAGCCGATGCGCCCCGAGACGACCATGGAGTCGCTCGCCAGTCTCAAGACGCCGTTCCGCTCACACGGCAAGGTCACTGCCGGCAACGCGGCCGGCATCAACGACGGCGCGACCGCTGCACTGCTGGCCGATGAGCAGACCGCCCACGACCTGGGCCTGCCGATCAAGATGCGTCTGGTCGCCTACTCCTATGTCGGTGTCGAACCCGAGGTGATGGGCGCAGGCCCGATCCCGGCGACCGAAAAGGCACTCCGGCTCGCCGGTCTCACCATCGACGACATCGGGGCCTTCGAGGTCAATGAGGCTTTTGCCGTACAGGTGCTCGCTTTCCTTGAGCACTACGGCATCGCCGACGACGACGTCCGCGTGAACCCCTACGGCGGCGCGATCGCCATGGGTCACCCCCTTGCCTCCTCCGGAGTCCGGCTGATGACCCAGTTGGCAGCCACCTTCGCGGAGCGCCCCGAGGTCCGCTACGGCCTGACCACCATGTGTATCGGCATCGGTATGGGCGGCACCGTGATCTGGGAGAACCCGCACTGGAGCGGCGCCACCACTGACACTGACGAGACGGGAGAAATCAAGTGAGTACCACTGGATCCGACAACGCCGAGCTTCTTGCCCGCGCCCGGGCGATCGTCTCTGACGCCGAGCGGGTGACCAAGGCTCCCCTGCGCAAGGTTTCCCTGCCCGGAGCAACCATCGGTCTGATCACCCTGGACAACGGCGAGGACCACACCAAGCCGAACACCTTTGGCCCGGCTTCGCTCCTCGCGCTCAATACGTCGATCGACGCAGCTCTCGCCGACGACACGATCAGCGCCATCGCAGTGACCGGCAAGCCCTTCATCCTGGCCGCAGGCGCCGACCTCACCTCGATCCAGGGCGGTGGGCCCGATGCGGTCCGTACGGTGGGCGAGTTGGGGCACGCGGTCTTCCGTAAGCTGCAGGACGGCGGCAAGCCTTCGTTCGGTTTCATCAACGGCCTCGCGCTGGGCGGCGGCCTCGAAGTGGCGCTGCACTGCACCTATCGCACCGTGATGGACTCGGCGCCGGCCCTGGGTCTGCCCGAGGTCATGCTCGGTCTCGTCCCGGGTTGGGGTGGCGCCTATCTGGTGCCGCACCTGCTGGGCGCCGACAAGGCCGTCACGCTGATTTTGGAGAACCCGCTCAACCAGGGCAAGACCCTCGGCGGCCAGGCTGCCTACGAGTTCGGGCTCGCAGACGCGGTGTTCAACGGTGGTGACTTCCTGGAGCAGTCCCTGCTCTGGGCGGCGGCAATCCTGCGCGGCGAGAGCCTGGTCGAGCGTGCCGAGGTCGATCGCGGTGAGGTGTGGGATGCGGCCATCAGGCGCGGCGAGTCCATCGTGGCCAGCAGGACCGGCGGCGGTTCTCCTGCTGCGGCCAAGGCACTCGAACTCATCGCGGGGGCCCGCGACTGCGATCGCGACACTGCCTTCGCAGCGGAGGACGATGCCTTGGAGGCGTTGTCGCAGACCGCAGAACTGCTCGCGTCGCTCTATGCCTTCGACCTGGTGCAGAAGCGTGCCAAGCGTCCGGCCGGGGCTCCGGACAAGTCGCTCGCCCGTCCGGTGACCAAGGTCGGCATCGTCGGGGCGGGCCTGATGGCCAGCCAGTTGGCCATGCTGTTCGTCCGTCGTCTCGAGGTGCCTGTCGTCCTGACCGATCTTGACCAGGCGCGCGCCGACAAGGGCGTCTCCTACGTCCACGCAGAGATCGACAAACTGCTGACGAAGGGTCGGATCGGTCAGGACAAGGCGAACCGTCACAAGGCGTTGGTCACCGGCACCACCGACAAAGCCACGCACTTTGCTGATGCTGACTTCGTCATCGAAGCAGTCTTCGAGGAGATGGGGGTCAAGAAGGCAGTCTTCGCCGATGTGGAGACGGTTGTCTCGCCCGAGTGCGTGTTGGCGACCAACACCTCCTCACTCTCGATCACGGAGATGGCAGCCGACCTGCAGCATCCCGAGCGGGTCGTGGGCTTCCACTTCTTCAACCCGGTGGCGGTGATGCCCCTGCTGGAGATCGTCAGGGGTGATGCCACCGACGACGCGACGCTCGCGACGGCTTTCGCCACCAGCAGGGCACTGAAGAAGACGAGCATCCTGGTGAAGGACAGCCCCTCCTTCATCGTCAACCGACTGCTCGGGCGTTTCATGAGTGAGGTCGGCCGCATCGTCGACGAAGGCACTCCGGTGGAGGTGGCCGACAACGCCTTTGCCGGCATTGCGCCGATGCCGCCCTTCATGCTGCTCTCGCTGGTCGGCCCGGCGATCGCACTGCACAACAACGAGACGCTCAAGGCCGCGTTCCCGGAGCGGTTCTACGTCTCCCCCGCGCTCCAGCGGATCGTGGCAGCCAAGCTGGGCTCGTACTACGGTCCCGACGGCACTCTCGACCCCCAGGTCGAGGCACTGCTGGAGAAGCCCTCGAACCCAGTCGTCCTGACGGCCGACGAGGTGCGCGAGAAGACGCTCGTCGGCTTGGCCCAGGAGGGGCGTCGGATGCTCGACGAGGGCGTCGTCGCTGCACCTGAGGACCTCGACCTGGCGATGATCACCGGGGCCGGGTTCTCCTTCTGGAACGGCGGGCTGACATTCCTGCTCGACGTGGCCGGTATCTCCGAGAGGGCCACGGGTCAGCGTTTCCACTGATCGTTCGGCGTGAAGGGATCGCCCCGCTACGGCGGGGCGATTCCCATTTCAGGCGAACCATTTCCCATGGTGGGATCGTCGGTAGGGGTGACCCACCACCGACAGTCAGGACCCACCGATGCCACGACGCGATCCCAGCAAGGCCGAGGCCTACACCCGCAAGGCGATCATGACGCCTGCCATCTCGTGGTACCGCCGGCGTAGCTGGGGTGAGCGACCCACCGATACGGTGCCAGAACGAGAATCCGGTGGTCACGACGATGCCATCGCGACGAGGGACCTGCTCTGGCAGTCGCTCCAACGACTGCCACCTCGACAACGCGCAGCGATCGTGCTGCGCTACTACGAGGACCTGACCGAGCCGCAGACCGCCGTGGTCCTCGGCTGCGCCGTCGGCGCCATCAAGAGCCAGGTCTCGGCCGGGCTCCGCAAACTCCGTGACGACCTGGGCGTGCACGGCGCGGACACCGAGGTCCTCCCGTTGCACCTGATGGAGGTGACCCGATGACCGGGCTGCTCAAGAACATGATGCACGACCGCGCCGACCGGCTCGAGGCTCCCGCTCTCGACCTCGCTGAGATCACTACCGCGGGTGAACCCCAGATCCCGTCGCCGCCGTCAGGGTGTAGCCGCAGGGCTGGTGGCCGCGTCCGTGGTCACCACCCTCGCAGGGACGGTCCTCCTGCCTGATCGCGGCAAGAGTGTCCAGACCGTCCAGAACACCCAGATCGACGTCGGCACCACCGTGTCGGCATGGCCGCTGAGTTGGGCGACCGCCCGCACCCTCCACGTCCTGGCGAGGAACCGGTGAAGTTGAGTGCGGTGGTCCGCGCCTGGGTCGATCCCAACCTCTCGCTGATGATGTTCGAAACGGCGAGTGACGAGTTCAGGACGGCTCCTCAGAAGGTCGACTCTCCCGTCACCGCCGGAGTCACGGCCATCGACGCTACCGGGGTGCTGGCCTGGAACTCCGAGACGGGCGACGTGGAGGTGATGGATCGCAATGCCAGAAACACTGTCCTCGACGCTTCGGTTCCCCGCCTCGGACGTTGCCCAGCTGTCCCCCGACACCCGACTCATCTCGGCCGACGGGGCAGAGGGCGAGATCGTCGCAAACGCACGGCTCCTGACCTGTGACGGCCTCAATGGTGAGTGCGACTCGCCCGGCCAGCAGGTCCAAGGCACCGTCGGTGACTTCCAGTTACCGATCGGCATCCACTTCGACACTGCTTCCTGAGGGTGCTGGCGCGGTGGTGATGAACGCTCGCCACCGCGTCGGGCGGATTGCTGATGAACCCTCTCAGGCGCTGTGGTCGACGCGCTGCAGAGGCTGGACGCCCTCGAGGCCAGTGACCTTAAGGGCAGCGACCTCGTCGACAATGCTTCGCTCGATGGTGTCCGCATCCAGACCGATGCGGGCCAGGATGACATCGCGCTTGGCATGGTGGAGGAACTCCTGCGGAATGCCGTGCAGGCGGAAGGGCGTGGTCACGCCGGCGTCGTTGAGAGTCTGCAGCAAGGTGGCTCCGCAACCACCGATGCGACCGTTGTCCTCCACGCTGACCACCAGTCGGTGCTCGCGCGCGAGTTCCACGATGGCGGGGTCGACGGGCTTGACCCAGCGGGGGTCCACGACCGTCACGCCGATCCCCTGCGAGGTCAGTCGCTCAGCGACGTCCATCGCAACGGTGCACATCGATCCGACCGCAACGATGAGGACGTCCTGCTCTCCGGTACGAACCAGAACATCTGCCTGACCCGCGCGATCGATCGTGTCGATGTCAGCCGGAGGCGGGCCCTTCGGGAAGCGGATGACCGTCGGCGCATCATCGACGAGGACTGCCTCGTCGAGGAGCTCACGCAGCCTGGTGATGTCACGCGGCGCAGCCAGTCGCAGTCCCGGCACGACCTGGAGGATGGACATGTCCCACATGCCGTTGTGGCTGGCACCGTCGTCACCGGTGACACCGGAGCGGTCCAGCACGAACGTGACACCACACTTGTGCAGCGCAACGTCCATCAGCACCTGGTCAAAGGCCCGGTTGAGGAAGGTGGCATAGACCGCGAAGACGGGGTGGAGCCCGCCCATCGCCAAACCCGCAGCGGAGGTGGCGGCATGCTGCTCGGCAATGCCGACGTCGAACGTACGCTCTGGATACTTCGCCGCGAAGGAGTCCAGACCCACCGGGTGCATCATCGCTGCGGTGATCGCAACGATGTCGTCACGACGCTCCCCGAGCTCAAGCATCGCCTCGGAGAAGTGGTCGGTCCAGATCTTGCCCTTGGGCTTCTCCGCACCCGTCTGGACGTCGAACGGGCCGGGCGCGTGGAACTGGTCTGCCTCGTGGCGCATTGCCGGGTCATAGCCCTGTCCCTTACGGGTGATGGCATGCACGATGACGGGTCCGCCGAAACGCTTGGCGTTGCTCAACGCCTGCTCCATGGCGACCCGGTCGTGGCCATCGACAGGGCCGACGTACTTCAGGCCGAGGTCCTCGAAGAGACCTTGCGGAGCGAGCGCGTCCTTCATGCCCTTCTTGACGGCATGGAGGGCGTCGTAGGCGGCCGAACCCACCCCGGGCACGGAGTTGAGCCGCTTCTTGACCAGGTCGAGCACCTGCTCATAACGCGGATTGGTGCGCAACGACGTGAGCGCTGTCGCCAGGCCCCCGATGGTCGGGGTGTAGGAGCGCTCGTTGTCGTTGACCACGATCACCAGTCGGCTCGACCTGGCGATGGCGATGTTGTTGAGCGCCTCCCAGGCCATGCCGCCCGTGAGGGCGCCGTCACCGATGACGGCGACGACGTGTCGGTCCAGACCCTGGATGGCATAGGCCTTCGCCAGCCCGTCGGCGTAGGACAGCGCGGTGGAAGCATGGGAGTTCTCGACGATGTCGTGCTCGGATTCGGTCTGGCTCGGGTAGCCGCTGAGGCCGCCCTCCTTGCGCAAGGTGGCGAACTCTCTGTGCCGGCCCGTGACAAGTTTGTGCACGTACGACTGGTGACCGGTGTCGAAGACGACCCGGTCGTGCGGCGAGTCGAAAACGCGGTGGATCGCCAGCGTCAACTCGACCACCCCCAGATTGGGCCCGAGGTGTCCGGAGTTGGTCGCCACCGTGCGAATCATGAGGTCGCGGATCTCTGCTGCCAGCCCGTCGAGCTGGTCTGCTGAGAGGCCGCGCAGGTCACGCGGCGACGTGATCGACTCGAGTTGTCCCATGAGGTGCAGTCTATTTCATGTGTGGTCGCGGACCCCCACCGCCGCTTCGTGGAGGCTGGCGATCGTGACGCAGATCAACAGTCGCTCGCCCGACTGTTGTGGTCGGGACAAGCAGGACGGTGCAGGTCATGGCTGCTCCTCGAGTCGGTCCCGGAGTCGTGGGTAGGTAGGTGAGTCGAGGAAGGCCGGCACAATGTCGGTCGCGCCCTTGCTGTGCTCCAACGTCCGCGCGTGGTCGGGGTCGACGAAGATGATCTGTCTGCCTTCGTGGCACTCGATGTCTGCGTCAGTGAGGTCGCTGGCTGCGACGAAGACCTGCATCCGGTCCCAGGTGCCGTAGGCCCGGCGGTGGTCGACGGTGAACTCCTTGAAGAGTTGCAGCGTTCTTGGCGGCAGTCGCACGCCCGTCTCCTCCTCCAACTCGCGGTAGGCAGCGGTCTCGAAGTCCTCCCCAGGTTCGACATGGCCGCCCGCCAGTCCCCACGTGTCGGGGTCGATGCGGGGGTGCTCGTCGCGTTCCTGCAGGAGGATCCGGCCGGCGGGGTCGACCAGGATCACGCCGGCGAAGTGTCGTTGATCGGGCGCCGGCACGAAGGGGTTCGCAGCCATCCAGGCGGCCAGGGCGGGCGCCACCACACCCGTGGAGGGCACCAGGTCGAGTCTCGGCCAACGCACCGGGTCGACGAAGACCATCTGACGCCCCTCGTGGCACTCCACGTCGTCGTCACTCAGCGTCGTGGCTGCGGCGTAGACATGGAACTGGAAGGTGCCGTGCTCGGAGCCGACCTCGAAGAGACCAAGGTCGGTGAGCTGATCCGGCTGCAGCGCGATGCCGGTTTCCTCGGCCAACTCACGTGCGGCGCCAACCACCGGTTCCTCGTCCCCCTCAAGACCGCCACCGGGGAAGCACCACCTGTCCGGCCACACCGGAGCGTGCTCGTCGCGTTCCTGCATCAACACTCGGCCGCGGGGGTCCACCAGCGTGACCATGACGAAGTCGGTCCGGACCGCATTCGCTTGCCACGCCAGTGCCTGCGGGAGCGTGAGGCTGAGTCCTTGGTGCAGGTCGAGTTCGGCCAATCGCGCGGGGTCGCAGAATTTCATCTGACGACCCTCGCCGCACACCACGTCCGCGTCGGTCACGTCCAGTCGCACGGCGAAGAGCTCGAACTCGTCATCCTCTCCGCACGACTCACTGTGGAAAAGGCTCACCCCGAGAGACTGGAGGAGCGCGGGACTCACCACCAGGCCGGTCTCCTCGGCCAGTTCGCGGACTGCGGCAGCGCGGAAGTCCTCGCCCGGCTCCAGGTCACCCCCGGGATAGCCCCAGCAGCCCGGGTCGTGAAAGGCGTCATCGCCTCGCTCCTGCAGCAACAGCCAGCCGCGGTGGTCAAAGAGGGCTATGTCAGCAGAGCGATGCATCCGGCGACCCTAGCCAGATCTCACAGCCGCACCCGGTAGCGACGCCCGCGCAGCGCCTCCTCGACCAACCCCACCTCGCGGCGCAGGGCCAGCAACCGGGCGTCCTCGAGCTGGAAGGTCTGCACCGCTGCCTCGACCACGGCCTCGTTGGCCACATCCTTCAGGTCGCTGCGGATCTCGCTCAGCCCTCGTCTGGTGGCAGCCTGCTGCGCTTCGACGTGCAACACCGCGAACCGGGCCAGCACCACCACGTGTCGACGCAACCCGGAGAAGCGGCGGTATTCGGACGGACACACATCGAGCAGCCAGTTGACCGCGGTGGCTTCCCAGTCAGGCGCATCCGGAGGCCTGACCTGACCCGGCCATCCTGGCGGGGAAACCCCACGATGACCCTGCGGCAGATCGCGCCGGGGTCGGGCATGGGGAGATGGGAACATCCGCCCATCCTATCGAACATGCGTTCGAAAGGATGGGCGGATGTCGAGATCAACTCATCGTCGATCGAGCAGCTGCGGCGAGACCGTACGGAACCGCGTCTTCTCACCGCTGGCTGCGGGCGGGTCGATCACGGAGGTGTCATAGCACAACTGGATCACGGCATGAGCGATCGCGTCCGACTGGATGTCGAGCGCCTTGCGCGAGACGTTGGCGATGTTGTCTCCAGGCTTGTGGTAGTTGGGGTCATAGGTGATCCCGGCCGTACCCCCGAAGATTGCCGCCTCCGACTCGGACTTCACACCGTCGGCGCCCGTGGCGAGACCACCGGCAGCCACCCCGTTGAGGATGAAGGCCTGGTAGTCCGAACGACCGGAGAACTGCTGGTCCACGACCGGCTGGCCGATGGAGGTGAAGTAGTCGCGGAAAAGCTGTTCGGTCTCGATCGAACCGGGCGGCACCGGCGCTGTCGGCTCGTAGGTCGACGCATCGGCGTCGTAGACCCCGATGACGTAGTTGGGCGAGCCGAGCATGTCGAAGTTGAGGTAGGACGCGATCGCGTCGAGCCCCTGGGGATTATTGGTCACCAGGTCGTTGACGTAGTGGGTGGAACCCAACAGACCCTCCTCCTCGCCTGCCCACCAGGCGAAGCGGACCTTGTTGTTGAACCGGTGGAAGCTCGTCAGCTTCGTGGCGACCTCGAGCAGGGCTGCCGTGCCACTGCCATTGTCGTTGAGGCCTGGTCCGTCCTGGACGCCGTCCAGGTGCGCGCCGAGCATCACGACATTGTCCGGGTTTCCGCGACGCGACTCAGCCAGCACATTGAAGGTCCGTCGGGTCTCTCGCAGCACCCGGAGTTCGAACGACACACTGACCGGTCCCTGAGCGAGGTCGGCAACCAAAGCCTGACCCTCGGCTTGCTGCAATCCTGCGGTGGGGACGAAGTCGGGGTTCGCTCCGCCGAGCGTGCCACCGAAAGTCCCGGCAGCATTGTTGTAGATCAAGATGGCAGACGCCCCTGCGGCCGAAGCGGCAAGGCTCTTGGCCGCGAACGTGCACGAACCGCGACTGACCAGCGCGATCTTTCCTGCTGCTTCCACGCCATCCCATGCATCCGCCGTGCACCCGAGTGGGTCCACCGGCGCCACGATGTCGGCGGTGACCCCACCCACCGGCGTGTCCGGCGAGTAGGACATCTCGCCCGGCACGACGGTCCGAGCGGTGGGTGAGTTCTGCTTCACCGACAAAGCGAGCAGTTCTTCATAGCCGAAGTCGAAGTATTGGCGCTCGGTCCGATAGCCCGCCCACCGCAAGGTGTGTTCGACATAGCGCGCGCTGGCCTCATAGCCGGGCCGTCCCGCAGCACGGTCCCCGTGTCGGTCTGCGATGGCCTGCAGAGCACGCAGGTGCCGCTCCATCCCGCGCACGGTCACTGCCCAGCGCAATATCGCGGAGTCCCTCGCCACGGGATCCTTCGGATGGGTGACTGCTTGGCTATTTCCACTGCCGGATGGTGTCGCAGCCTGCGTTGCTGTGGCGAGGGCAGTGCTGGACAGCGCGGTAGTGGACAGCAACGCTGCTGTCGCGGCGAGCGCGACATGGCGCGCTGGTCTGAAATGAATGGACATTCCTGCTCCTTCGGTCCCGAGTTTCCGATCCCGACGAACGTATCCGTCCTCGACCGATCGGACCGATGCGACGCGCTGCCCCGACAAATAGGAACCAGTGCGCTCCCCGTGCCGACTCACCCCGCCGTGAGGCGAGCAGCGACTCCGTGCTGCGCCAGGAGGTCGACGAGTGCGTCGTGTCCCTGCTCGAGATCCCAGTGAACGGCTGTGAGGCCGGCAGCCCGAGCTCCTCCGACATTCGCTGCGCTGTCGTCGATGAAAAGGATCGTCGACGGATCGGCGCCGATGCGACGCGCTGCTTCGGTGAAGAAGGACGGATCCGGTTTCGCGACGCCCACGTCGTAGGAGTAGCAGCTGGTGTCGAAGAGCGCATCGTAGCCGAGTTCGGTGCGCATGTAGTCGCCACGACGGCGCTCCTGGTTGGTGCCCAGGTGAACGCCATATCCGTTACGACGAAGCGCCGCGACGATCCCGAAGGATGCATCATCGCGCTCGATGCGCTGCCACACCTGTCGATACACGAGGTCGACCGGCTCGGTGACGCCGTACTCGAGGAGCACGGCAGCCAACAGGGGCAGGTAGTCCCCCCGCCCTGCCAGCGTGGGCAGTTCGTCCTTCCACGTCTGGTGGCAGAACTCGCGCGCACGCTCGCCCACGTACGGTTCCAGGGCGGCATACCAGCCGCCCGGCATGTCCTGGAGAACACCGTCGGCGTCGAAGAGGACGTGCAGGATCCGGGAGGTGGCGACCAGCCTCTTGGAACCGGGGCTCGTCGGCGTCATCGTCGCTCCCCCGGGCAGCGGTGTCGGCGACTTGCGGACGTAGGGGACGACGCCGATCTGGAACTCGTCCTCATAGACGACGCGACCCGGGTCCACTGAGCTCACGACATCGAATTGCACGTCATGGGAGCGCAGGATCGCGCACAACGTGTCGACCCGGGACTGCATCTGGACCGGGGCCGGGGTCTTGAACCAGGTGATCGCCCCGATGCTGTTGCCGTCGGCGTAGAAGTCGGGATTCGGCAGGTGCTCGTCGAACCACTCATCGATGTCGAGGTAGGAGGCCTGCTGCTCCGCCGAGAGCTGCTCGGCACGCCGGAGATGGTCGACAGCGACAAAGATCCCGACCTCGACACCCAGACGTCCCCGGTAGGCCGCCTGGTAGCGGACATAGGTGTGCGGGACAGACGTTTCCGAGACAGCCATGGGTCCATCCTGATGTGACGGACCGCAAGGTGGCACCTCGGGACCCACCGCCCGTCTCATCCCGCAAGAAAAGAGAACCGCACGTCGCGCTCGGTGTTGTCCACGTTGAGGTCGACCAGACAGATGCTCTGCCAGGTGCCCAGCGCAAGGCGCCCGTCCAGTACCGGCACGGTGCAATAAGGCGGCACCAACGCCGGCATCACGTGCGAGCGACCGTGACCGGGCGAGCCATGACGGTGTCGCCACCGATCGTCGGCCGGCAAGAGGTCCGCCAAGGTAGCCAAGAGATCCTCGTCGGAGCCTGCCCCGGTCTCCAGGATCGCCAGTCCGGCGGTGGCGTGCGGCACGAAGACGTGGAGCAGTCCGTCGCCACGGCCGGCCACGTAGGCCTCCGCGGCACTTGTCAGGTCGAGGACGGACTCCGAGGTACCGGTGCGATACCGGCGGACCTCACTGTCCACCCAGCGCCGCCTCGATCCGCTCGACCTTGGCGGTGAGTTGGCCGTCATGGCCGGGACGGATGTCGGCCTTCAGGACCAGACCCACACGCGGCGAGACTGCAGTGACGACATCCACGGCCTGCTTGACCACGGCCATCACCTCGTCCCATTCCCCCTCGATGTTGGTGAACATCGCATTCGTCTCGCACGGCAACCCTGACTCGCGGATGACGCGGACTGCAGCCGCGACCGCCTCGGTCACCGAGCCGGTCGGGTCGCTGGACATGGGCGAGAGTGAGATGGCGACAATCATGGCGCCACGCTATCGCGCTGCCTGAGGTCTTGAGGCGGTCGAGGTCAGGCGTTGACGCCGGCCTCGGTCGGTGACCCGGCGGGGTCGGACGTCCCGCCCTGACAGCCCACGCCACGCTCTGGGGCGGTGTGCCCGTCGCCGTACTCCTCGACGAAAACCCCGATCCGTCGATCGTAGGCACCACGAAGGTGCAACTGGGCTCCCCAGACCGTGATGACGACAGGGGACGGCAAGCCCTCGCGTGGCGAGAGAATGCCGTTGTCCGGCAGTTGAGCCTCCAGCGAGGCCACCTCGCTCGGCGACAGTGAGGGGCTGTAGGTGACCCACACGGTTCCGTGCTCAAGATCGTGGACGGCATTCTCCTCGCGCACAGGTTCGTCGTAGGCGCCACAGGCCAACCAGACGTCAGCGTGCGGACCCCCGGCAGGAGGATCCTGTGCATAGGTGACGTCGTCACCAGTGTGCGTGCGGTCGGTGATGGCCCAGGTCTGGACGCGTGTCAGGTCTCGGGCACGCTGCGCCTGCTCGTCCCCGCGTAGGGCCCGGTCGACCAGGGGTGCCACCAGCGCCGCCGCGAACACGAGCACGCTGGCGCCGGTCGCCAGCACCAGCGGCCATTTCGATCGGGACTGCGACTCCTGCATCTCCGACGGAGGGTCCGACAGCAGCGGATCGGATGATGGCAGATCGGCCTCGGTCACCACCTCAGGGTACTGATTCATCCCAGCAGGGATTTGACGAGCAGCACCCCTGCCGACACCGCACACAGCACCAGCACCACTCTTCTGAAGGCCTCACGAGGAACCCGGCGATGCGCCCACGAGCCCACCAGCAACGCCGCGCCGACGAGGGGTAGGTAGACCAGGCTGAGCACGACGGACTCACGAGGCAGCTCACCCTGCACGGCAAACCACGCCACACTCATGATCGAACCGATCACGAAGAAGAAGGACAGGGTTCCGCGCACTTCCGCCGGCGGCCGGTGGGCCATCACCAGCGCCATCGGCGGGCCACCGATCGCGACGGCTGTTCCCCCGGTGCCCGCCGCCAGTCCCGCAGCGAACAGGGTCAGCGGAGTCTGGGGCACTTCCACGCTGTGGAAGGACAACCACACCGCTGCCAGCACCAGGACGCCGACCGTGATGCCGAGCGCCCGGTGGCTGAAGCTGGTCGCCAACCACACTCCGAGAAAGGTGCCGGGGATCCGGGCGGGAAGTGCCCAGGCGATGACCCGCCAGTTGACGTGTCGGAACTCGGTGACCAGCACTCCGCTCGAGACGACGATGGCGAGCAACAGCAGCATGGTCGGGACCAGGCTGGGCTCGACCAGCGTGATGAGCGGGGCGCCGAACAATCCGAGCCCCAGCCCGACCGCGGACTGGATGAAGGATCCGATGGCCACGATGAGGCCGATCAGGAGTACGACCTCGAACGTGACGCCGGCGATCACGTCGCGAGCGCTGTGCGCAGGGTCTCGGCGCGCGCGTCGTTCTCCTCTGCGGGGATGTTGGGCAGCATGTCAGCCCAGATCGGCAGGTTCGAGCCGCGCATCCCCAGCACCCCGAGGGGACGTGCCAGCAGGTTCACCGAGAGGTGCCCGCCGCCGTTCTCCCACTTGTTGACGTGCACGTTGCCGACCCCGGGCAGCGCCTTGAGCGCGCGGTAGGTGCGGGCGATCAGCCGGCCGAGTTCGACATCTGCGTCGTCGTCGAGATCGTCGAGCCGCTGGTGAGCCCGCGCGACGACGCTGGCCACGAACATCACGCTGGTGCCGCCGGGCCGAATCACTGCCAGCCGGTCACCGGTATGGAGGAGAAGGTCAGCACGGGCCAGTGCCTTGCACGTGCCGCACTCCTGGGCGGACCGTGAGCGGTCCGGTTCGGGCACGACCCGCTCCCCCAGCGCCTTGGGCAGCAGGCCCTCACGCTCAAAAGGAAAAACTTCCCACTCAGTCATGCCACCGGGAGTCGGGCGACCCTCACCGTCGAGGTCTTCCTGGACGCGTCGCCACCAGAGTTCGGCCGGATCGCTCATCGGATTGCCAGGGTCTGAGGGGCGGCACTCGAAGCAGAAACCATGGCCACCACCCTACTGAGCGAGTGCTCCGGCCGACGCCGGGAGGCCGTCGCCGAGCAGGTCTCGAAGTCGTGCCAGACCTGTGTGCACCTGCGACTTCACCGTGCCCACCGAGCAGCCCATCAGGTGCGCCGTCTCGCGCTCGGTGAGCCCCTCCACGTGGCGCAGCACGACGGCCGTGCGCTGTCGCGGCGCAAGCCGGCGCAGGGCTGCGGCGAGCTCCATCCGCGAGTCGAGGTCGGGGGTGGCGGCCACCTGCTCGGGCAGTAGGCAGGTCGATGTCTCGCGCCAGCGTCGCCGCCGCCAGCGGGTCACGTTCTCCCGCACCAGGACGCGACGTACGTACGGCTCGGGGTTGCCGTGGATCCGCGGCCAGGCGCCGACACAGCGGGCCAGCGCAGTCTGCACGAGGTCCTCGGCGTCCTCGTGGTTGCCGGTGATGAGATAGGCCGTGCGGACCAGCGCCCGGTAGCGCGCGGCCACGAACTCCTCGAATGACTCAGGGCTGGCCACGTCGCCGCCACCACACCAGAGAAAGCCCTGCAGCGAGGACGATCGCGATCAACCGGCCGACCAGGACCCGCGGGTCCATCGGCGAAGGTGGTGCGACGCCGGGCACCACCTCGGCGGTGAGCAGATCTTCGGCCCAACTCCAGCCCAAACCTGCCGTCGACCCCAGCGCCACCACTTTCTCTGATTCGCCGGTCTCGACGTCGACGGCGTCGATGCTGTAGCGACGACTGCGATCTCCGTGTGCGCGAACCAACAGGAGCGTGCCGGGGGTTCGCCACCCCAACACCTGGTACGTGCGATCGGACCCTGGCACGACGCGTGGTCGCGATGTCAGTCCCGTGCGGTCGATCGAGGTGACGCGCACCCGGTTGGGCATCCTGCCCGGCAGATCTGGATCACCGACCGTGACAAGAGTGCCGTCCGCAGCCAAGTCTGAGTTCGACCCCGAAGTCCCGATGCTCCCTGTCTGACTCCTGAGCGTGAAACGAGTCGTGCGTCCGGTCCCCACTTCGATGCGCCAGGAGCGGTCATCTTCGAGGAGAAGGAGCACCCCGTCCTGGGCTTCGGCGGACCAGGTGATCCACTGGTTGCGGGGCAGTTCGAGTGTGGAGGCTCCCTCCTCGCCGATCAGCCAGCTCCACGACCTCGGGTTGGTGGCCCCTCCGGCAGCTATCGCATTCGTGGCATGGTCACCTCCCATCCACTGCAGGTGAGTCCCGAGGACGGTCTGCGTGTCGGACCAGATCAGACCATGCGGGGAGAGGCCGTGCCGGGTCTCGAACTCGTGTCGCACGGTCGTCCCGGCCACCACGTCGTACACGGCCACCCCGGTCACCGGCAACCCCTGCCCATCACTCGTGTGGGGGTCACCGGACGGCGGTCCCGTCGTCCAGTAGCCGACGTGGCGACCGTCCGGGGACAGGGCGAAGCCCTCATCTGCGTAGCCGGGGAGGTGAAGGAAGAGGTAGCGGCCCGAGGCAGTGAGCGCTGCCAGTTGCTGGCTCTCCCCAGTCCAGCCAGCCCGTTCAGTCTCAGTCACGGCGACGACCGACTCGCCCGCAATCCCGGCCGGCAGCCAGCGCGGCACCTCGAAGACCCGGTCCGGCAACGTCACCTCAGTGTCGGGGGAAGCCGCTGGCAGCACCGGGGCCGCCCGCACCCAGCCCATCGAGATCACCGCCAGGAACAACACCGCAGCCACGACACCGATCGCCAGCGAACCACGTCGCCGCCGGGTCGACCACGCGTGCCCACGGGCCCACAGTTCGCCCGGCATCGGGGGTTGCACGGATGCGATCGCGTCGTCCACGACCGGTTCGAACCCGGCCAACCTGTCCCGTACGTCCACAGCGCCTGGCACCTCTCCTCAGCTTGTCCCACTGATCACTACGACGTGAGGACAGCGAAAGGTTGGGTCGTGACCTGAAGGGATTCTGATCGTGCCGAAATGCCGAATGGCGGGTGGGTGTCGAGGTTCTCGACACCCACCCGCCAACTCAGACGGTGGAACTCAGCCCTTGAGCAGGTTGCGCAGGACGTACTGCATGATTCCGCCGTTGCGGAAGTAGTTCGCCTCACCCGGGGTGTCGATCCGTACGACAGCGTCGAACTCGACATCGCTGGCCGTGACCTTGACCGTCTTGGGCGTGACCCCGTCGTTGAGCACGGTGATGCCCGAGATCGAGAAGGTCTCCTCGCCGGTCAGACCGAGCGACTCGGCAGTTTTGCCCTCGGGGAACTGCAGCGGGATGACACCCATACCGATCAGGTTGGAGCGGTGGATGCGCTCGTAGGACTCGGCAATCACGGCCGAGATCCCGAGCAGCGCGGTGCCCTTGGCGGCCCAGTCCCGCGAGGACCCTGAGCCGTACTCCTTGCCGGCCAGCGCGACCAGCGGGATGCCCGCGGCGATGTAGTTCTCCGAGGCCTCGAAGACGCTGGTGACCTCTCCGCCGGCGGTGAAGTCGCGGGTGAAGCCGCCCTCGGTGCCGGGAGCGAGTTGGTTGCGCAGCCTGATGTTGGCGAAGGTGCCGCGGATCATGACTTCGTGGTTTCCTCGGCGTGAGCCGTAGGAGTTGAAGTCACGCTGTTCCACCCCGTGCTCGGCGAGATAGTGACCCGCCGGGCTGTCCTTCTTGATCGCACCAGCAGGGCTGATGTGGTCGGTCGTGACCGAGTCACCGAGCTTGAGCAGGACGCGAGCGCCCTCGATGTCGGTGACCGGGCTCGGCTCCGCAGCCATCCCGTCGAAGTAGGGAGGCTTACGGACGTAGGTGGACTTCGGGTCCCACTCGAAGGTCTTGCCCTCCGGGGTGGGCAGTGAACGCCACTGCTCGTCGCCGGCGAAGACGTCGGCGTAGGACTCGTCGAACATCTCGGGGTTGATCGCTCCGGCAATGACCTCTTCGATCTCTGCAGGCGTCGGCCAGATGTCCTTCATGTACACGTCGTTGCCGTCGGTGTCCTGACCCAGCGGGTCGTTGAACAGATCGACGTCCATCGAACCGGCCAGCGCGTAGGCCACCACGAGGGGCGGGCTGGCGAGGTAGTTCATCTTGATGTCGGGGTTGATCCGGCCCTCGAAGTTGCGGTTGCCCGACAGCACCGAGACGACTGCGAGGTCGTTCTCGTTGACTGCGACGGAGACCTCGGGGATCAACGGCCCCGAGTTGCCGATGCAGGTGGTGCAGCCGTAGCCGACCAGGTTGAAGCCGAGCTTGTCCAGGTAGGGGGTCAGGCCCGACTTCTCGTAGTAGTCCGACACGACCTTCGAGCCCGGAGCCAGCGTCGTCTTCACCCAGGGCTTGCTCTGCAGCCCCTTCTCCACGGCCTTCTTGGCCAGCAGAGCCGCACCGATCATCACCGAGGGGTTGGAGGTGTTCGTGCAGGACGTGATCGCGGCGATGGTGACGGCGCCGTGATCCAACTGGAACGACGTGCCGTCGGCCAGCGTCACCTGGGCCGGGTTGCTCGCGCGTCCGCCATCGGCCGGGGCACACGAGAGGTAGTCACGGCTGGGCGTCTGCCCATGCACATCTTCGTGGGCTGCCGGGGCGTCCGATGCGGGAAAGGACTCCTCGAGCGCCTCGTCGTAGGAGCCCGAGACGGTCGGCGCCTCGTGATCGACATAGGCCGTGAGAGCGCCACGGAAGGACTGCTTGGCGTCGGTCAGGGAAACCCGGTCCTGGGGACGCTTCGGTCCGGCGATCGACGGCACCACCGTGCTGAGGTCGAGCTCGAGCCGCTCGGAGAACCGCGGCTCGACCGACGGGTCGTGCCACAGCCCCTGGGCCTTCGAGTAGGCCTCGACGAGCGCCAACTGCTCCTCGGACCGACCGGTGAGCTTGAGGTACTTGATGGTCTCGTCATCGACGGGGAACACCGCGATCGTGGAGCCGTACTCGGGGCTCATGTTGCCGATCGTGGCACGGTTGGCCAGCGGTACCGCCGCGAGACCATCGCCGTAGAACTCGACGAACTTGCCGACCACACCGTGCTGGCGCAGCATCTCGGTGATGGTGAGCACCAGGTCGGTGGCGGTCGATCCGTCCGGGATCTCACCGGTGAGCTTGAAGCCCACGACCTGCGGGATGAGCATGGACACCGGCTGGCCGAGCATTGCAGCCTCGGCCTCGATGCCACCCACGCCCCAGCCGACGACCCCGAGGCCGTTGACCATCGTGGTGTGCGAGTCCGTGCCGACGAGCGTGTCGGGGTAGGCGAGGAGTTCTCCGTCGACCTCGCGGGTGAAGGTCACCCGCGCGAGGTGCTCGATGTTGACCTGGTGCACGATGCCGGTGCCGGGCGGGACGACCTTGAAGTCCTCGAAGGCACCCTGGCCCCAGCGCAGGAACTGGTAACGCTCGCGGTTGCGCTCGTACTCGATCTCGACGTTTCGTTCGAACGCCCCGGGCGTGCCGAAGACGTCGGCGATCACCGAGTGGTCGATGACCATCTCGGCCGGCGCGAGCGGGTTGATCTTGGTGGCGTCGCCACCCAGGTCTGCCATGGCCTCGCGCATCGTGGCCAGGTCGACCACGCACGGGACGCCGGTGAAGTCCTGCATGATCACGCGTGCAGGCGTGAACTGGATCTCCTGGTCGGGAACGGCATCCGCGTCCCAGCCGGCGATCGCCTTGATGTGCTCGCCGGTGGTGTCGGCACCGTCCTCGGTGCGCAGCAGGTTCTCCAGGAGCACCTTGAGCGAGTAGGGCAGCGAGGCGACATCGAGGCCCTCGCCCTTCACCGCATCGAGGCGGAAGATCTCGTAGGACTTTCCATCCACGTCCAGGGTGCTCTTGGCACCGAAGCTGTCATGACTGGCCATCAGCCGCATCTCCTCGGGTGTGCTCGGGTTCGCGTCCCATCCTTGCCCACGGGGGAAGACCCAGCAGGCGGGACCGCATCAACGATATCTCTTGACGTCAAGATACCTCATGGTCGTGGGATATCTCCACCCGGGAGCGCTGAAGCCTCAGCGACCCCGCCGAAAGATCACCGTTCGTCTCGACGAACTCGTCCTGCCCTTCATGAGCACGGTGAGTTTGGCCCTGTGGTGGGTACGGAAGAACTTTCTCCCGTCCCGGGTGAGCTTGACCTTGACCGTCTTCTTCTTGTCAGGCTTGACGTCATAGCGACCCTTCGCCATGGTCCTCTTGCCCTGCTTCACCGTGACCTTGCCGCGGCACGTCTGATCACCCTCCGTGCAACTCACCCGAAGAATGGCCCGGTTCTTGACGATCTTTCCGTTGCCGGCAGCGACAGGCGCCGACGAGTAGGGCGAGGCGCTCGCTGCAGCGAACGAGGCCATGGTGATGGTCCCGAGCTGGTTGAGGGCTCGGTCGGTGAACCACAGGTTGCCGTCCGGGCCCACCGTCAGGGAGTCAGCAGCATGCCCCTTGGGCATCGTTGCCATCCGGTAGGTGCCGGTGCGGCTGAGGTGGCCGACGCCGTAGTCGCTGGTGAACCAGACTCCTCCATCGGCAGCAGGTGTCAGTGACGAGGGCAACAGGTCTTCGTAGGGAGACTCGAACGGCGTGGCGACCCCACTCGCCGACATCTTCCCGATCAGACCGGACCGACTCGGGGTGGTGTAGGTCCCCGGGTTGAACTTGGCGTACCAGACGGATCCACCCGACGTCGTCATCGAGACGATTTCACCGGCTTCTCCGGTCGCGGCGAAGTTGCGGACGTTGCCGGCCTCGGTGATCCGTTGGATGACGCTCGACCCGTCACTGAACCAGAGGGAGCCGTCCGGACCCAGGGTCGACTCAGAGTCGCCGCCGTAGCGTGGCTCGCTGAAGGTTTTCGTCTGGCTCGCGTCGGCCGCGACCAGCGAGATGCCCTCGCCGTCGCGATAGGTGACCCACGCCGAGCCGTTCGGGGTTGCCGTCACCGATGCGAGACGCACGTACGCGCCCGGGTTGAAGCCCACATCGACGTTCCCGGCGGCATCAAGCCTGCCAGCACGCCCCTCCAACGCCGCCCAGTCGGCGTTGAACCACAATCCGGCTGGTGAGGCGGAGAGTTGGCGAGGTCCATGGCCGGGGTTCGAGACCTCCGTCGGCATGGCGTATTCGGTGATGGTGCCTGCGGTGTCGATACGACCGAGGTTGCCGGCGTCCTCCTCGGCGAACCACAGGGCACCGTCCCAGGAGACGATCCCGCCCTGTCCGAAGCCCGGGCCCTGCCCGCGCCCGATCAGTCCGGCGCTGCCCGTGGGTAGCGGCCAGGACGTCACCACAAGGGGCTCTCCGGAGCCTTGCGCCTTGCCCGCTGCATCCCCTGACGCTGTCGCCGCCGGCACCTGGATCAAGGCCGCCATCATCCCCAGCACCACCAGTCGTCCAATTCTTCGCGATGCCACGGGGCCCCCTTGATGCGTGCGTCCCAGCCGTTCCGAGTCGCGAAGGGCCCATCGTCGACTGCTGCGCGTCAGGAGTCCAGTACTCCGGACGCTTCTGAGCGGCCAGGGCCATCAGCGTCTGGTCCTCGTCTGGGCTCCAGCAACGCCACACACTCCACATGGTGGGTCATCGGGAAGAGGTCGAAGGCGCGCACAGCGGTCATGTGGTAGCCGTGCTCGGCAAAGATGGCTACGTCTCGGCCCAACGCCGCCGGATCGCAAGCCACGTAGGCCACCGCGCGGGGGGAGCGCTGGACCACCTGCTCCACCACGGCGCGTTTGGCCCCCTCACGTGGCGGATCCAGCACGACCAGGTCGAACGGCTCGGCGTACAGGGTGCGGAGCACGTCCTCGGTCGGACCACACTCAACGACGGCACCCTGGCGCCCCGAGAGGTTGGTGATCGCGTGACGACACGCCGCCCGGTCTGCCTCGACCGCGACCACAAGGGCATCGGTCACCTCGCCCAGGAATCGCGCGAACAACCCGACCCCGCAGTAGAGATCGAGGACGCGCTCCCCCGCACTCGGGTCCAGCATTGACAGCACAGTTTCGACCAGCACCTGCGCTGCTCGCGGATGCACCTGCCAGAAGCCGTCCGGCTCCACCAGGAAGTCGCGGCCCGCGACAGTTTCGGTCACCGGCGGCCCGGGCTCGGGTGCACGAGCCTGTGGCTGAGCAATCAGGCAGTCGTCGACCGCCACCAACGAGTGCGAGCGGTGCTTGCGCATCGCGCGTGACCCGTCCGGCAGCGCCGCGTAACGCTGGCGCGTGCGCCACCGCAGCCCGTCATCGGGGCGACCGTCGACCTCGACACGCTCGACATGCAGATCGGCGAGGAGCGGTGAGTCCTGCGCGAGATGACCCAGTCGCACCAACTGCTCGCGCACCACAGTCGTCTTGAGCTCGCGCTGGGCCGAGACTGCGACATGCTGGAAGTCGCATCCACCACACAGATCAGGTCCTGCCACCGGGCACGGAGCAGTGACCCGGTCGGGCGACGCGGAGAGCACCGAAACAGCATCTCCACGCCAGAACCGATCGCCGTCGGTGCCCTCGGTGATCACGACCACCACCCGCTCCCCCGGCAGTGCGTGACGGACGAACACGACGCGAGACTCGGGCTCCGGCAATCGCGCCACCCAATGTCCACCGTGAGCCACGGGCCCGATCTCGACCTCGAAGCGCTCGCCCACGCGGGTACGGCCCCGTGCGCGACGAGGACGCGCGTTGCGGGTCATCGGTCGTCGTCCTCCAACTGGCTCGAGGGTCTGGTGGCCCGGACCCGACCGCGCCGCAGGTCGCCGGCATGGACCCGGCCCTCGTCGCGCTTCTCACGCTCCCGGGCGATCTGGGAGGACCTGAGCTGGTAGGGCACCGAGATCACCATGACTCCGGGAGTGAAGAGAAGTCGTCCCTTGAGCCGCAATGCGGTCTGGTTGTGGAGCAACTGCTCCCACCAGCGACCGACGACGTACTCGGGGATGTAGACCGCGACGACCCCTCGGGGGCTGGCCCGGCGGATCTCCTGGGTGTATTCCACGATGGGGCGGACGACTTCGCGGTACGGAGAATGCAGCATCTTGAGCGGGATGTCGAGGTTGCGGTCATCCCACTCCGCCAGCAGTCGAGTGGTGGCGCGCGGATCGATGCTGACGTAGATCCCCTCAAGGACGTTGGGCCGCGTCGCCCTGGCGAACGCCAATGCCCGCAAGGTGGGCTTGTGGAGCTTGGAGACCAGCACGATGGCATGGACGCGCGTGGGCATCACCTTGTCCTGCTCATCGGCGGCCAGCTCGAGTTCGACCCGCGCGTAGTGACGACCGATGGCCTTCATGACGAAGAAGAAGAAGCCCATCGCCAAGATGGTGATCCAGGCACCCGCCAGGAACTTGGTGATCAGCACGATCACCAGCACGACCGCAGTCAACCCGAGACCAAAGGTGTTGATCGCGCGGGACCGCATCATCCGGCGCCGCTCGGCGGGATCGGACTCGCTCTTCAGATGCCTGGTCCAGTGGCGGATCATCCCGAGTTGGCTGAGGTTGAAGGAGACGAAGACTCCGACGATGTAGAGCTGGATCAGCTTGGTGGTCTCGGCGTTGAAGATGATGATCAGCAGGATCGACATCGCGGCCAGGAAGACGATCCCGTTGCTGTAGGCCAGTCGGTCCCCACGAGAACCGAGCGAGCGCGGCGCGTAGCCGTCCTGGGCCAGGATGGATCCCAGCACCGGGAAGCCGTTGAACGCGGTGTTGGCGGCGAGCACGAGGATCACGCCGGTCACGGTGAGGACGAAATAGAATCCGGCCGGGAACTGGTCGAAGACACCCGCCGCGATCTGGGCGATCACTGGGTGTTGCTCATAATCCGCGGGCAGCGCGCCGCCGCCCGCCGTCAGTAGCCGGTCGAGCTCATGGGGGTCCACGTAGCGGATCGCCATCTGTCGGGCCAGCACGATGACGCTGAGCATCATGGTGATCGAGATGAGCCCCAGCAGCAGGAGCGTGGTTGCCGCGTTTCGGCTCTTCGGTTTGCGGAAGGCTGGAACGCCGTTGCTGATCGCCTCCACGCCGGTCAGCGCCGCACACCCCGAGGAGAAGGCGCGAGCCAGGAGGAACATCAGCCCGAGTTGGGTCAAGGGCCCGTCCCATCCCGGTGACGGCTCGATGATGAGGTCGGCGCTCTCCGCCATCGGGAGGTCACCGGTCAGCAGTCGCAGCAGGCCCAGGCCACACATGCCCAGGATCGCAGCCATGAACAGGTAGGTCGGCACCGCGAAGAACGACCCCGACTCGCGCACGCCCCGTAGGTTCATGGCGGTCAACAGCACCACGGCGGCGACGGCGACGGCGGCTTCGTGCCCGATCAGTCCGTTGAGGGCGCCGGCGGCATATTGAGCCGCGGAAGAGATCGAGACGGCCACGGTGAGCACATAGTCGACCAGGAGGGCGCTGGCCACCGTGACGCCGGCATTGCGGCCAAGGTTGACCGTGGCCACTTCGTAGTCGCCGCCACCGGAGGGATAGGCGTGCACGGTCTGGCGATAGCTCATCACCACGGTGAGCATCACCAGGGCGACTGCAACACCGATCTTCCACGACCAGACGTAGGTCGACGTGCCAGCCACCGCCAGCATGATGAAGATCTCGTCGGGAGCGTAGGCCACCGAGGACAGTGCGTCGCTGGCGAACACGGGGAGCGCAATGCGCTTGGGCAGCAACGTCTCGCCCAGTTGGCTGCTCCGCAACTTGCGGCCCAACAGGATCCGCTTGGAAACATCGCCGACACTCACAGCGGGCAAGACTAGACCCGTCTGCACCACGATCCATGCTGGAGTACGGTTCTGACGTGCATGTCGTGATCATGGGTTGTGGCCGAGTCGGTTCGACCCTCGCCCGCAGCCTCGAAGACCGCAACCACACCGTGTCAGTCATCGACAGCGAGCCCGATTCCTTCCGACGCCTCGGTCCTGACTTCAACGGCGACAAGATCACCGGGTACGGCTTCGACCAGCGGGTGCTCGAACAGGCTGGCATCGGTCGCGCTGACGCCTTTGCCGCTGTGTCCAGCGGTGACAACTCCAACATCATCGCTGCACGGGTCGCCCGCGAGACGTTCGGCATCCAGCAGGTGGTGGCTCGCATCTATGACCCGGGTCGCGCCGAGGTCTACCAACGCCTAGGCATCACCACCGTGGCAACCGTCAAGTGGACGGCCGACCAGGTTCTGCGTCGGCTCCTCCCCAGTGGAGGCGAGCCCGACTTCCGCGATCCTTCCGGGACGATCCGGGTGGACCAGGTTCCCGTCTCGGAGGCTTGGGTGGGGATCCGGACGGTGGCGTTCCAGATGCAGTCGCACAGCCGGATCGCTTGGATCGATCGGCTCGGCGAAGGGATGCTTCCCACCCGGGAGTCCGTGCTGCAGGAGGGCGACGTACTGCACCTCGTCATTCGCGAGGATCAGGCAGCCCACGCCTACGCCGTGCTCGACAACGGCCCCGAAGACGACTGACCAGGAGATCTGCACACATGCGCGTCGCCATCGCAGGAGCAGGAGCGGTCGGTCGCTCCATCGCCGTCGAGTTGATCGAGAACGGCCACCAGGTCCTGCTCATCGACAAGTCCCCCACGTCCGTACGCCCCGAGCGGGTTCCGCAGGCAGAGTGGCTCCTCGCCGACTCCTGTGAGCTTTCATCGCTCGAGGAAGCCGAACTGGGCACCTGTGACGTGGTGATCGCCGCGACAGGCGACGACAAGGCCAACCTTGTCACCGCGCTACTGGCCAAGACCGAATTCGGAGTGCCTCGTACGGTGGGTCGAGTCAATCACCCTGACAACGAATGGCTCTTCACCGAGGCGTGGGGTGTCGACGTCAACGTCTCCACACCACGGATCATGTCCGCTCTGGTCGAGGAGGCAGTCTCGGTGGGCGAACTGGTGAGACTGTTCACCTTCCGGCAGGGGAACGCCAATCTGGTCGAGCTGACCCTGGCCGAGGACTCACCCTACGTCGGCACCCCGAGTGGCCTGGTGCCGTTCCCCGACAACTGTGCCCTGGTGACGATCCTGCGCGACGGTCAGGTCTATACGGCCGAGGCTCAGCAACCCCTCGAGGCGGGCGACGAACTCCTCTTCGTGGTTCCCACCGAGGTCGAGCGTGAATTGGCGCGACTGCTCACGCCAGCCAACCGTCAGCGCTGAGAGACCGAGTCAGGTCGCGTCAGGCTGGTCGGTGACGGGGGTCCGGTTGCGCGAAAGCAGCCACACCATCGATCCGAGCGCCGCCAGTTGGAGCGGCCACCCCAGAATGATCTTCAAGATTCCGAGCGCTGCCACGGCCGCGTCCGGGTCCATCGATCCGGACGATCCAGCGAGCCAGATCGGCGCCTGGATTGCCACCCGGACGATGCACGGTGCGACCAACAGCCATGTCAGCCGGGAGCACAGACGCACGATCTGCTTGTCCGAATGCCAGGCAGTGGCATCTCCGGTGATGCTGCCCACCATGAAGCCGACGAGCGGCCACCCGATGATGCAGGTGAAGGCCAGCACCACGGCGTACCCACCGTTGTAGAGCAGCCCCGGCAAGAAGTACGCCAGCGCCTGGTCCTGCTCGCTGCCACCCGCAGCCGCGGCGCGGCGCACGAAGAACCAGCCCAGGCCGATGCCGAACAGGGCGTTGAGCACGAATTGCACAGTGGTGCGCTGCCCCAGACGAATGACCAACAGCAACAGCGCCGAGCCCACGCTGACAATCAACGCGGTGTCGAGGTCACGCAGGGTGAGCCAGGTCAGGGTGAACAGGATCGTCGGGACTGCAGCCTCTGCCATGCCGCGACGTCCTCCCAACGCCTTGGCAAGCTGCTCGCGGACCACGGCTTCCACCGTCGAGGTCGGCAGGGTCACGTCCGAGCCGGGCGTAGAGGCGCTCACGCGCGCAGCTCGTAACGTGGGTTGAACATCGTCGCCACGCCATTCTGCTGTCCGATGCATCCGGTCACCGCCATGGAGCGACCCGGCTCAACACCGGAGATGCGGCGGCGCCCCAGCCACACCACAGTCACAACGCCACTTCCGTCATCGAGCTCAGCCTCCAGGGCGGGGACACCGCCGCGAGGGCGCAGCGTGACGGTGTGGACGACACCGGAAACAGTCACTCGCTCACGCTCAGGAGCATCAGAGATCGCCAGATCCCCGGTGCTGGTGCGGGTCTCGCGAAGATCGCGGCTGTGTTGGGTCTGAGTATCTGCCCACCGTGCCAGGGTGTGACGCAGACGATTCTTCTGCGGCACCTTTCACCCCAGTCTGCGGGCGTCGTCGGGGAGATTCACTGCAAGCGGCTCTCCGACCGGCATCGCTTCGTTTCCTCGACTGACCACGATCTGGGCCAAGGCATCTTCCCAGCTGGATGCCGCCTCCGGCTCGACTGCCGGGCGCCCGAGCATCGTGGCTCGCAGCATCCACCGCTCACCATTGATGCCAATGATGCGCGAAGGCTGGAAACCAGCAGTGCCGTCGGGACGCTGGACCGGCATCTGGCACACCAGTTCCGTGCCCCACCGACCCTCGCGCTCGGTGGCTTGGCCGCCTCGCTGCACCAGGTCTTCAGCAATCTGGGGTCGGACAGTGGCCCACAGATCACCGTTGCGTGGCGCAGCGAAGGCCTGGAACTCCAACGCGCCGTCGCTGCCGGCCAGGATCACGGCACGGACGACGCCGGACTGCTCGTCGACCTGCAGTCGCAACTCGAAACCCTCCAGGCTCGGGACCAGCACAGAACCCAGATCGACACGTCCGACGTCGTCGCCCGCAACCTCGGACACGTCGAAGGGACCTTGGTCAGGGGTCGGGACCGACACCGGGGGAACCGAGTTCCCTTCGGTCGATTCGTCTGCCTTGCGGCGGAACTTCACCTGAAACACTCCGTTCGTCGCAGACCAGCTCAACCGCTGGTACCGATACCTGTAGAACCGTAGCCCCCGGTGCCCCGTGGGGAGTCGGGCAGCACCCCTACTTCCACGAACCGGGCACGCTCGAATCGCTGGATCACCAATTGGGCTATCCGATCACCACGGCTCAGGGTCACTGTGTCGAAGAGATCGTGATTGATCAGGAGCACCTTGATCTCCCCGCGGTATCCCGCGTCCACGGTGCCGGGGGTGTTGACGATCGACAGACCGTGGCGCGCAGCGAGACCGGAGCGCGGATGCACCAGCGCGACGTAGCCGAGCGGCAGGGCCATGGCCACTCCGGTGGGAATCAGCGCCCGCTCCCCCGGCCCGAGCGTCACGTCGATCGTGGTGTGCAGGTCTGCTCCGGCGTCACCGGGGTGTGCGTAGACGGGCAGCGGCAGGTCACGATCAAGTCGAACGACGGCGACCTCCAGGCTTTCGGAGTGGTCACTGTCGAGGTCATGGGCGGGCACGACAGAGGAATCTATAGGCTCTACGTTGTGGACTACGTCGAACGACTCACCGTGCCGCTGCGCTGGTGGGTGCAGGGCACGATGCTGGTTGCCTCACTGTGGCTGGCCGTTATGGCGGCCACGCCGATGGTCGTGGCATGGTCGGTGACGGGCGTCGCTCTCATCATGATGATCGCCCTGCTCATGGGCTACGGCCGTGTCCGGGTGGTCGTCGACGACGGCCAGCTGCGAGCTGGTCGTGCGCACATTCCTCTGGATCTCCTGGGCGATGCCACCTCACTCGACGCGCAAGCCCTGCGCCGTCTGGCGGGCGTTGATGCCGATGCCAGGGCCTACTTGGTGCTGCGCCCCTATCTCAAGCGCGGCGTCCGCATCGACATCGCCGATCCCGGCGACCCCACTCCCTACTGGCTGTTGAGCTGTCGTCGTCCCGAGCAACTCGTGTCGGTGCTGGACAAGGCCCGCCAGAGTTGAGCGCGACGTCGCGACTGCCCACTTCTGGGTAAGGTTGTCTCCATGGGTTCAGCCGACAAGTCCAACAGCAAGCTCTACACCGTCTTCTCCTTGGTGGCTGCGCTAGGTGCTGCCACCATCGCCAAGAAGGGCCTCAACACGTCGTGGCGCGCCGCCACCGGCAAGAACCCCCCGGCCAATCCGGCTGACCCCGAGGTGAGCATCGGGGAGGCCCTGATGTGGGCTGCACTCAGCGGCACACTGATCGCGGTCGCGCGGATGCTTGCGGCACGTAGGGCTGCGACGTACTACGCCAAGTCCACCGGCCATCTCCCGCCCCAGATGGACAAGAGCGTCTGAATCGGCGCAACACTCAGCGTCCGCTCCCGCACTGCAGGGGCGGACGCCGAGAGGTTGCGTCAGGCGCAGTCGCGGCAGATGAGCTTCTTCTCATCTGCCAACTGCGACCGGTGGTGCACCAAGAAGCAACTCATGCAGGTGAATTCATCATCCTGCTTCGGCATGACCTCGACAGCGAGTTCTTCGTGCGAGAGGTCTGCCCCGGGAAGCTCGAAGGACTCGGCCGCCTCGGTCTCGTCCTCGTCGACCTTGCCCGAATTCTTGTCGTGGCGGCGAGCTTTGAGTTCCTCGATGCTCTCCTCGCTCTGGTCCTCTTCGGACTTGCGAGGTGCGTCGTAGTCGGTAGCCATGGAATCTTCTCTCCCCTGCGTTGGTCCACCTCGACCGATCCCGGTCTCGGCGTGAACCTGTTGTGCTCGTCGGCGCCAGATTGTGCACCATCGAGGAGTTCGGTGATGAGCCGGTCCCCGACGTGTCGCATCAACAGTGGCGAAGGTCTCGCTATTCCCGTGAGGCGCCCAAGAACCCGGCCACCTCCAGAGCAGCAACCCAAGAGTCCCACCCGACGGCCGGAGAACCGACCACGACATTCCGAGAAGATGCACTCTGCAGCGCAAAACTGCCTTCCAGGAGATCGAACCGGCCCCCGGCCTCCCTGAGGACTAGCCCACCTGCCGACCAATCCCACGGCTGCGGTCCCGCTTCGACGTAACAATCGGCGCTGCCCTCGGCCACATGGCACAGATCCAGGGCACAGGAACCCATGCGACGGATGTCGCGCACCTCCGGCAACAGAGCGGCCACGCAGGCCGCCTGATGGGCGCGAACCTCGCGTCGATAACCGAAACCGGTCAGCACGAGACGTTCCCCCAGTGGAGGCGTGTGGCGCACGGCGATGGGCTGGCCGTCGCGGGTCGCTCCGCACCCGCGCGCAGCCGCATAGGTGACTCCCGTCGGGATGGTCACCACGGCGCCGGCCACCACCTCGCCATCGACTTCGACCGCCACAGAGACTGCACAGTCGGGAAGGCCGTAGAGGTAGTTGACCGTGCCGTCGATCGGATCGATGACCCACCGAACGCCACTGGTGCCCGGTTGGTCGGCTCCCTCCTCGCCGAGGATGGCATCGTCGCTGCGGACTCGACTGATGCGCGAGCGAATGAGGGCCTCGACCGCCTGATCAGCCGCGGTGACCACGTCTACCGGACTTGACTTGGTGTCGGCCACTTCGACCCCACCGTGGTGCATCTCACGAGCAAGGTGCGCCCCCTCCGTCGCAACGAGCACGGCGAGGTCGCGCAGTTCGGTCGCGCTCGCTCTCACTCGTCCGAGCCGCACAGCGCAGGACGAGGGCCGCGCGGGTTGGGGCAGCACCCTGCCGCACACACGCCCGCCCATGCAGGCATGTCACCGACGGTCGGACGCTCTGGATCTTCCCCACGCTCAGTGGCGGCACGCTCCACCAGGAGGTCACGGATCATCGCCACGAACCTCGGATCGGTTCCGGCTGTCGCTGCCCGCGACGCCCGGATCCCCAGTCGCTCGGCGGTCTCCATCGCTTCGGTGTCGAGGTCGTAGATGACCTCCATGTGGTCGGAGACGAACCCGATCGGCACCAGCACGACGGAGGTCTCACCGTCCTTGGCGAGTTCTTCGAGGTGGTCGTTGACATCTGGCTCGAGCCAAGGGGTGGACGGCGAACCTGAGCGTGAGCAGTAGACGAGGTCGTGACGGTGCGCCCTCCCGGTCTCCTGCTTCACCCGGGCTGCGACAGCGTCCACGGCGCTGCGGTGCTGTCTGACATAGGCGCCTCGACCGACCCGGCCCGAGGTGACGGGCGGACCGCTGGTCTCAGCCATCTCGGTGGGAACCGAGTGGGTGACGAACACCAGTCGGGCGGCGTCACCTCCTGCCGGGAGCTCGGCAAGAGCCGCCAGACACGCATCCACGACGGGTTCGACGAAGCCGGGATGATTGAAATATTGACGCAGGCGATCCAAGCGAGGGGCGTCCGGCGTCTGTGTCACAGCGTCGTGGAGATTCTCCCGATACTGGCGACAGCCCGACCATGATGAGTAGGCCGAGGTGGTGAAGACCGCCGCGCGGGTGATCCCGTCCGCGACCATCTTCTGCAGCGTGTCGGCGAGGTAGGGGTCCCAGTTGCGGTTGCCGAAGTAGATCGGCAGATCGATGCCCGCCTCCGCGAAATCTCGCTCCAGCGAGGCGATCAGTTCACGGTTGAGGTCATTGATGGGGCTCTTGCCGCCGAAGAGGAAGTAGTGCTCCCCCACCTGCTCGAGCCGCTCCCTCGGAATGCCCCGTCCTCTGGTGACATTCTCCAGGAACGGCACCACGTCCTCGGGCTTTTCGGGTCCTCCGAACGACAGCACCAGCAGCGCTTCGTACGGCTTCACATCGGGGCAACCCGCGGCATCCATGTGATCAGCCTAGGACGCTCTACGATCATTGCAATGCTCGACTCCTATCGTGAGGTGCTCGCGCGACCTGGCGCCCTCGCTTTCAGCGCCGCCGCACTCGTCGCGCGGCTACCCATGTCGATGGTCGGGCTCGGCATCGTGCTGCTCGTCCAGGAGCGCACCGGCTCCTACGCTCTGGCCGGGGCGGTCTCCGCAGCCTTCGTCCTGGCTGAAGCCGCCTTTGCGGTGCTGCACGGGCGCCTGGTCGACACCTACGGCCAGGCCCGCGTACTGCCTCTCGCGATCTCGATCTTCGGCGCTGGCCTGACAATGATGATGCTGACGGTCGAGCGAGGAGACCCGATCGCGCTCACCTACGCCTCCGCCGCGCTGGCGGGGGCTTCCCTGCCGCAGGTGGGGGCCAGTGTGCGTACCCGGTGGTCGCACCTGCTGGACGAACCTCGACAGGTGCAGACGGCCTTCGCTCTCGAGGCGGTCCTCGACGAGGTGGTGTTCGTCGTCGGCCCGGTGCTGGTGACGATGCTCGCGACCAACTGGCACCCGCTCGCAGGTCTGGCCACTGCGGTGCTCAGTGGATTGATCGGCACCCTGGCGTTCGCGGCCCAACGAAAGACCGAACCTCCTGCACGGCGGCGGCGGGAGAAGAGTTCTCGCGACCCGATGCCGTGGCGTCTGGTCCTCCCGCTCGCGGCCGTCTGTCTGACACTCGGCACCTTGTTCGGAGCAGCGGAGGTGACGACCGTCGCGTTCGCCGAGGAAAAGGGCATGCGATGGGCGGCCGGCTGGCTCCTGGCTGCGTGGTCCCTGGGAAGCCTGGTCGCCGGGCTCGTCGTGGGGGCGGTGGTGTGGCGCAGCAGTGTGGACCTGCGACTGCGGTGGGGCGCCGCTGCAATGGCGCTGGCCATGGCGCCACTGATGTTCATCGAGTCGGTGCCCCTCATGGCCGTTGTCCTGATGATCGGCGGGCTGGCGATCGCGCCGACGATGATCAGCGCGATGACGATGACCGAGCAGGGAGTTCCGGCCAGCAGACTGACCGAAGGCATCGCCATCCTCCACACCGGGATCGTGGCAGGCGTGGCACCCGGGGCAGGGATCGCTGGCTTCGTGGTTGATCACAGCGGCGCGTCCGCGGCCTACGGGGTGGCGCTGTCCGCCGGGGTGCTGAGCGCGTTGCTCGCCCAAGTGGCACGAGCACGCTGACCACCGCATGACTGGACTCAGACGTTGGCCGGCCCCTTGGGCAGTGGCGCTCGCCAGTCGCGCACCAGCGCCAGCAGGCGCCAACCCAGACACGTGGTGAAGCCGGCACCGGCCGCGACGGGCAGCGGCAGGCCGAACCGGTCGAGAAGCACCGCGACGCCAGCTCCGGCCAACGCCGGGGTGGCGTACAGAACGCCTTCGAAGATGACCGGTACGCGCCCGGCCAGGACATCGCGAATGACGCCGCCACCGATGCCGGTGAGCATGCCCAGCAGCGCGGCCGGCACCGGGCCCAGCCCGTAGTCGACAGCCTTGAGGGCGCCGGTCACGCAGAAGAGCGAGAGACCGCACGCGTCGAAGAGCGTCACCACTCGCTCGAGCCGATCCACCGTGGGATGGAAGGAAAATGTCACCAGTCCTGCCGCGACCGGCACGAGCAGGTAACGCCAGTCGTTGAGGGCCGCCGGAGGCGTGGCGCCGATCAGCAGGTCACGGATGAATCCGCCACCCAGCCCGGTCACACCGGCCAGTACCGTGGCCGCGAACAGGTCCAGCCGCTTGCGCACCGCCACCAGTGCACCGGTGACGGCGAACACGAAGATCCCGACCAGATCGAAAACGACCAGCGTCCTCGCGAGTTCCGTGGTCGGCACGTGGGAAGGCTATGGCCTCACCCGTGTCGAGACGAACCGGGCGCAATGCGAAACTCCATCCGCAGGCGCGCCGCACGCGAAGCGACAGCCCGGACTCACGCTGACGTAGGCTCGGACGACCGCACGTCTCCAGACGCGTGGTCATCACGGCAAGTAGGAGCACACCACGCAATGGCGCAGCTGACGTTCACCGGACGCAGCGAAGATGGCAAGCGCTTGCTGCTGGTGGACGAGGTGGGCCAGAAGTTCACCTTGGCGATCGACGAAAGCCTGCGACACGCCCTCACGAGCACCCCTGAACGCAACGGACAGTTGGAGATCCCGATGGAATCAAGCCTTCGTCCCCGCGACATTCAATCGCGCATTCGCGCTGGGGAGAGCCCCGAGTCGGTGTCACACGCAGCCGGCACATCGCTCGATCGCATCATGGCGTGGGCCGCACCGGTCCTGGCCGAGCGCGCCTACATGGCCGAGCGCGCCCAGATGTCCTCGGTGCGTCGGCGATCCGGCGAGTCCGGTGCGCGGACTCTGGGTGAATCGGTCACGGCGCACCTGCGCTCGGAGAACGTCGACCCCACCCTCGTGGAGTGGGATGCGTGGCGCCGGGAGGACGGCCGCTGGACCTTGGTCGGCGCCTACGAAGTCCGCGATCGACACGGCAGCGCCACCTTCTCCTACGATCCACGCGGCAATTTCGTCACGGTCGACGACGAGGAGGCGCGCTGGTTGATCGGTGAGGCCACTCCGGCCACGGCCCCTGCACCCCAGCCGGGCCCTGATGATCTCTCCGCCGTGCGCCAGCGCCGACTTGCCGCCGTCTCCACCGACGAGGTTCCTCTCGGCGAGGACGCCATCGAGATGGTGACCGACGACGACGCGCCCAACGCCTCGGAAACCACCATGGAGATGGGCGGTCGTACGGTCCTCGAGCGTGGGGAGACCGAATTGCGCAAGGCCCAGTCATCCGCTGCTGCGCGGTCCGACAACGCCGAACCCCAGGACCGACCAGCACCCGCCGCGGAGTCCGCAGAGACCACGCCCGAACCGCGCGCAGCCAAGCCGGCCAAGAAACGCGGCCGCTCCTCGGTGCCGAGTTGGGACGAGATCATGTTCGGCGGCGGCAAGAGCGACTGACTCCCCGTGCATCTCCTCGGACTCAACATCCATCCGTTGAAGTCAGGAGCGATCCGAGAGGTCCAGTCTGCGGATGTGCTGCCGCGCGGCCTGGTGGACGATCGCTCGTGGATGCTGGTCGACGGCGACGGCCGGCTGGTCTCAGCGCGAGAGCTCCATTCGTTGTTCCGCATCGTGGGTGACACCCCGTCTACCGACTGCACCGTCACGGCCGCGCTTCGGCTGCGCGCCCCCGGGATGGAGGATCTTCTCCTGTCGGTTCCGGACGGCCGGGCCGTCCGCGTCCGTCTCCACTCCCACGAACTGATGGCCACGCCCGGCGGGGACCGAGCCGATGAGTGGATACGACGAGCCCTGGGCCGCGATGACCTGCGGGTGATGTGGTGTCACGATCCTTCCCGTCGCCCACTCCCGGCAGATGTCTCCGAGACCGACGACCACACCGCGTTCGCCGATGCATTCCCCGTCACCCTGGCCTCGCACGCTTCCCTGGCCCGGCTCAACGAGTGGATCGCCCTGGCCGCTCTTGCTCGTGGCGAGGAAGCGCCGACGCCGCTTCCCATTCAGAGATTTCGACCCAATCTGGTGATCGACGGTGCCGAACCCTTCGCGGAGGACACGTGGTCGACCGTCATCGTGGGTGAGGTGACATTTCGTGTCACGAGGACGGTCGATCGCTGCGTGATGACCACCATCGATCCGGCCACCCTGTCCACGGGCAAGGAACCCATCCGCACTCTGGCACGCCACCGGCTGGTCGAGCGGAAGACCAAGTTCGCGATCCATCTCATCCCGCGGACCTCGGGTCTAGTCAGGGTCGGCGATCCGGTGACCGTGTGCTGAGCGGCTCAGAGCGTGCCACCGGCCGACTGGGATCGGTGATCCAGCCACTCCAACTGCCGGGGTAGAGAGCCGCAGGGATTCCGGCCGAGGCCAGGGCGAGCACGCTGTGGGCCGCGGTGACACCTGAGCCGCAGTAGACAGCCACCCGGTCTCGTCCGTCTGCGCCGACCAGCGAGTAGACCTCTCGCAGGTCGCCCGGAGCGAGGAAGCAGCCGTGCTCGTCGAGGTTGTCGGTCGTGGGGACGTTGACCGCGCCGGGGATGTGCCCTGCCACCGGATCGACGGGCTCGATCGTGCCCGCGTACCGCTCGGGGGCACGCGCGTCGATCAACACACTGGTGCCGAGCACCTCGTCCGCACTCACGACTGGCATTCCTCCGGTGGTGGACAGGCAGAAGTCACCGGGGACGGGCGTGGACGCTTCCAGCGACACCGGATGCCCCGCTGCGACCCACGCCGCCCAGCCGCCGTCTAGGACGCGTACGTCCTGGTGGCCATGGAGACGGAGGAGCCACCACGCTCGTGCCGCGGCGCGTCCCTGCCAGTCGTCGTAGACCACCACAGGCCGGTGGGCGCTCACCCCGACCCGTCGCATCGCGGTCTCGAAACGGCGCGGGTCCGGGAGCGGGTGCCTTCCGCCCAGTCCCGGCGGGTCGGCCAGATCGACGTCCAGGTCGACATACTGCGCACCCGCGATGTGGCCGGCGGCATACACCTCTGCGCCCGGTGGCCCGCCCATGACGTAGCGGACGTCCAGCAGGGTGACGGCGTCGTGGCCGGCCGCAAGTTCGTCGGGACGGATCAGGGGTCCGGGCATCATGCACCCACTGTGCCACGCCTGGGCAGGCGGTTGCTGGCCCATCATTCGCCAGATCCGGTCGGTCAGCGCTCAGCCGCGGCGCGCCGATCGATCGCCTCGATCTCCGCAGCTGCCACCGCAGCCACCTGGACCAGCTCGGCGCGCCGACGCGACGGATCGGTCTCGACCAATGCCTCGAAGACTTCCTCCAGCAAGATCGCGTCCCACGAGTGGGCTCCCGACACCATGCGCGCATCGTTGACAGCTCGCCAGCGCCTCAGCACAGCGACGAAGGGAGCGGTCCCGGCCGGGCCGACGCCGGGATGGTCCTGCCTCCCCCACAGCGTCACCTGGCGACGCCGCTCGGCGGCGATCTCCTCGGCAATACGATCGATCTGCGCAAAGTCCTGCTCCATGTCCGGCACGGTAACCCGCAGTGCGGGCAGCAGTTGTGGCAGGATCGCCGCGACATGGCTGAATTGCATTTCTTCACGGGCACGATGGACTCCGGCAAATCGACGCTGGCGCTCCAGACCAACCACAACCACGCCGCACGCGGTCGGGTGGGACGGATCTTCACGATCCATGACCGCGGCGGGGAGACCGTGCTGACGAGCCGACTGGGTCTCACTCACGATGCTCTGAAGGTGGATGCGAGTTTCAACTTCTGGAAATACGTCGTCGACTCGCTCACGCGCGGCGAACGCATCGACTACCTCATCTGCGACGAGGCCCAGTTCTACACCCGTGACCAGATCGACCAGCTCGCCAAACTTGTCGACGAACTACAGATCGACGTGTTTGCCTTCGGCATCCTGACCGACTTTCGTTCATTCCTGTTCCCGGGGAGTTGTCGCCTGGTCGAACTCGCCGACCGCGTCAATGTGCTCCAGGTCGAGGCCCTGTGCTGGTGCGGCAAACGCGCCACCCACAACGCACGTACCGAAGATGGAGCCATGGTGGTCGAGGGAGAGGTGGTGGTCGTCGGAGACGTCGAGTCCCCCGACGAGCCCCCCTCGAACGTGGCCTATGAAGTGCTCTGCCGCCAACACCACCGCCGCCGACTCACGGCAGCGCGTGCCAAGGCAGTCAGTCTTGCCCCGGAGCCGCTGCCCTTCGGCTGAACGCTCTCAGTCGAGCAGGATCGGGATGAGCATCTCGGCCGAGGTCAACGACCCGTGCAGGCCCACGAGTGTCTTCTCGTAGGGAAAGTCTCTCGTGGACACGATCGCCGAGTCGTCGTGGCACGCGACCATGACGTCGCCCAACCGTGGGAGCACTGCGGTGCCGACGGGCCCGAACCAGCCGCGGCCGATCACTTCCGCGCGGGTCAACACGGTCGCGCGCGAGCCCAGCACCTCTCGCCAGGTCGCCGCCACGTCGTCGACCGCTCCGGCGGCGCAGTAGAGATGACGGAACCTCGCCTCGCCTCCCAACAGGGTCACGCCGTCGCGCATGCCGTCCACCTCGTCGATGTCGGTGCGCTCGGATTCTGGGCTGTCCACCATCCCGTGGTCGGCGAGGACCAGCAGCCGGGTGGACGTCGGGAGTGATTCGCGCAGGTGCTCGGCCTCCGCGTCAACCATCGAGAGCTGCTGCAGCCACTGCGACGACGACACACCGAACTTGTGACCGGTCCAGTCGAGGTCGGAGTCGTAGACGTAGGTCAGCGAGGGGCTCTCACGCGACGCCCCCACCGCCGCCGCGATCCGCTCACCGACCCGGTCCGCTCCCACGTAGGACGCCCCACGCTGGGAAGCGATCGTCAGTCCTGACCCGTCGAAGTCACGTTTGTTGACGGATGTGACATGGACGCCGGCCGAGGCCAGGCGACCGAAAGCGGTGGGGTGGGGCTGCCACTGCACAGGGTCGACGTGCTTGTCCCACCCCAGATGGTTGAGCAGCCGGTCGGTCCCCGGGATCCGGGCAGTGAAACCCACCAGACCATGCGTGCCGGGCATCAGTCCGGTCCCCAGTGAGGTCAGGGACGTGGCGGTCGTGGAGGGCACGCCGGCCGTGCCGATCACGCCGCCCTCCGTCAGCGACGACAGGTAGGGCGCTGCATGAGCATGACGGGCGAGCAGCTCTGCTCCCATCCCGTCGACGAGGAAGACGACGTAGGACGGAGCAGTCGGAAGGTCGAGACCGTCGGTGTGGTCACCGTCCAGGGCCACCCCGAGTGCTCTGCCGACAGCCGGGATGACGTCCGCCAGCGACCGATCCCCGTAGGCAGGCTGGGTGAAGCCCTTCCCGTCCGTGACGGGCACTGTCACCCTCGCGTGCGCGCTGACAGCGCGTCGGAGAATGCCAGCAGGCCCGCCACCGAGGCAGCGCCCTCAGCAGCCGCCGAGACCCGCAGGTTGTAGTCATCACTGGCCAGGGTCCCGGTATAGCCGTGGTCGGCGTCACAGTTGGGATCCGAGCAGGCAGCCGGCTCCAGGTCGAGCCGTCCGACGCCACCCCAACCGATGGTGAGCACCGCCTCCACGGCCGGTGCGACACCGGCTGTCGGGTTGGCCACCATGCGGGTCACCACGACCGTACGGATCGAGGTGAGTGTGACCGCCTCGGTCGTCGTCGAGGTGTAGGGCTCGGGAAGAAGTTCGTCACCCGGATGCTCGTCGGTGTGCGCGATGACGAGCCGGGTCGGCGTCAGCAGCAGTGCGGTGAGATGACGGCGGACCTCTTCATGGTCGAAGGTCGTCTCGTGGTGTACGAAGTAGGAGAGCACGTCCTCTCCCCCGGACGCCGAGAAGACGCCGTCGGCCACCACATCGGGGTAGTAGCCGGTGCGATGGATCTCCTGGCGGAGGTCGTTGGAGACGTCCGCGTCACGGGTGGTGCGGGCCATGACGGCAGTCTGTCACGCCGGGTGCGTCAATCGGAGAGTGTGTCTCCCGGCATCATGCTGAGTCGGCGAACGAACCAGTCGGATCGGGGGTCCTGCACGGGCTCCACCCGGATGCTCGCGCCGAGCACATTGGCACCGTCGGCGCCTGCCAACACCAGAGGTAGCTGGAGCGCCCGCACCTGCGGAAGGTCGTGCTGGAGCTGGGCCACTTGGCGGACCAACCGCTCGATCTCGGCAACGTCCACGATCTCGCTGCCCCGATAGCCGAAGAGCAAGGGAGATGCCTTGATCTCACGCACCATGTCCTGGGCATCGTGATCTGCCAGTGGCGGGATCCGGTAGGAGCGGTCACCGAGCAGTTCGGTCAGTGGACCGCCCATGCCGAAGGAGAGGACCGGGCCGAAGAGCGGGTCCTCCATCGTCGCGATGGTGATGGGAACGCCCGGAGGCGCGTTGCGTTGCACGACGAAGCCAGCGCGCGTCGGATCAGTGATGAGATCGCCGAGGGTGGTCCAGGCATCCTCCATCTCTGCACGGGAGTCGATGTTGCGCCAGACGTGTGCCAGGTCGGGACGATGACGCAAGTGGTCCGCGGTCGCCTTCAGGACCACGTCCCACCCCAGGTTTTCACCTGCAGCGATCGCCTCAGCCTCGCTCGCCACTGGGAAGGTGTCCCACAGGTCTATCCCGTAGGCGGACAACAACTGGTGCTGCTCCTGATAGTCGAGATCCCGGCCTTCCGGGTGGTGCATGAGTAGTTCGTTGACCAGGTGTCGTGCTGCGTCCCGATCGGTCGAGGCAAGGTCGGCCACGTTGGTCTGGGGGGTCCGCAGCCATACGGCGTACTCGACGACACGCGCCAGAGCACGCACCGCCGCCTCGACCGCGGGATAGGAAGGCACCGAGCCCCGACCGGCGCTCAACCCCGCCACGTCCGGCACACGAAGAAGCTCGGGGACGCCCTCGGTGCCCAGGAACGTCGAGACGATCGGCTTGTCCGACTGCTCGCCGACGGCAGCAAGGACATTCGCCACATCCTCTCGAGCGCCCGGCACATTGAGCGGTGGAATGAAGATTGCGGCCACGGCATCGACCTCCGGGTCGTCGATGGCCGCATCCAGTGCGTCCTCGAAGTCCTCTGCCGTGGCGTCCGCGCCGAGCGCCACCTGCTTGTTCACCACCAGGCCGACCGAGTTCGCAGCGTCGTTGGCGAGGAGGCCGAGGGCATCGGAATTGCCGACGATCGCGACTCGCCGACCACGCGGCAGCGGCTGGTGCGCGAGCAGCTGTGCGACGTCGAACATCTCCTCCAGCGACTCCACCTGGATGATCCCCGCCTGCCGGAACATTGCATCCACCGCTGCTGCTGGAGCTGCGATCTTGCGCACGGCGTGCCCCATGGGCACACCCTGGGAGCTACGGCCCGAACGAACGGCCACGATCGGTTTGCGACGGCTGACCCGTCTGGCGATGCGAGAGAACTTGCGCGGGTTCCCGATCGACTCCAGGTAGAGCAGCACCACCTCCGTGGCGTCGTCCTCCTCCCAGTACTGCAGCAAGTCATTGCCCGACACGTCGGCGCGGTTGCCTGCACTCACGAAGGTGGTCAGGCCCAGACCGCGGTTCTGCACCTTCTCGAGGATCGCGGTGCCCAGAGCGCCGGACTGGCAGAAGAATCCGGCTCGACCACGCGGTGGCATCACCGAGGACAGGGAGGCGTTGATCGACACCTCGGGATCGGTGTTGATGATTCCCAGCGCGTTGGGCCCGATCAGTCGCAGTCCGTACGAGCGGCACAACCCGACGAGTCGACGCTGCCGCAGTCGGCCCTCCTCGCCGGTCTCGGCAAAGCCGGAGGAGATGACGACGAGACCGTGGACCCCCTTCGCCGCGCAGTCCAGCACGACGTCCTGCACCGCATCCACCGGCACGGCCACGATGGCGACGTCGACGTCGTCCGGGATCTCGCTGACCGACTTCCACGCCGGCATTCCCGCGACCGAGTCGGCGTTGGGGTTCACCACATGGACCCGGCCGGTGAAGTCACCGAGGACCAGGTGTCGCACCAGGGCACGCCCGACGGTGTCCTGTCGACGACTGGCACCGATGACAGCCACCGAGCGCGGCGTGAAGAAGCGTTCGATCGAGGCGTACTCGGCACGATGTTCGCGCTGCTCCATCACTCCCATCGCGGTGTCCGTCGGGTCGATCGGGAAGACGAGTTCCATCACGCCGTCCTCGAAGGCGCTCTTGACGAGGTAGCCAGCGTCCTTGAACGTCCGGATCATGGCCTGGTTGTCCGGCAGCACCTCTGCCACGAACTCGTGCACTCCCCGCTCGCGGCCAGCCTGGGCCAGGTGTTCCAGCAGCAACTGACCGATGCCGCGACCCTGGTGCTTGTCCTCG
Source organism: Propionibacteriales bacterium (assembly GCA_038242265.1). Classification (GTDB taxonomy): domain Bacteria; phylum Actinomycetota; class Actinomycetes; order Propionibacteriales; family Nocardioidaceae; genus Nocardioides. The sequence goes on along the minus strand of JBBSSH010000010.1, from coordinate 26,248 downwards.
ACGAGGAACGCCACCTCTGCATGTCCCGGTTTGATCGTGTCGTAGCGGCCGACAGCGATCATCTGCCCGGCCACCAACAGGATCAGCGCCACCCTGTCGCGGTGATCCACATGGGTGAAACGGTCCAGGTCACGCTCGGACAGGGTCGGCATCGGCGAGAAGAATCGGTAGTACTTCGACTCGTCCGACACTCGGCTGTAGAACTCGACGAGCAGTTCGCGGTCCTCGGGCTGCATGGGTCTGATGTGGGCAGTGCGTCCGTCGCGCAGGAGGACATCAGCCTCCCAGTGGCGCGGGGGCGGCATGGTGGGCAGTTCCTCCGCATCGGTCACGTCAGCAACCTATCGGCCCGAGGCGCATCGGCGCGCCAATGTCGGGGACTGCGAGGTGACCGGGGACAATGACGCGCATGGCACGACGTACGGCGAAGCAGCCCCTTCCGGAGGACTTCGAGGAGCACATCCTCGACACCGACATTCGAGACGAGATGCAGTCCTCGTTCCTCGAGTATGCCTATTCAGTGATTTATTCACGGGCGCTCCCGGACGCGCGCGACGGTCTCAAACCGGTGCAGCGCCGCATTCTCTACACGATGGACGAGATGGGCCTGCGTCCCGATCGCGGGCATGTCAAGAGTGCGCGAGTCGTCGGAGAGGTCATGGGCCGGCTGCACCCACACGGTGACAGCGCCATCTATGACGCGCTCGTGCGGATGGCCCAGCCTTGGTCGATGCGCCTGCCCACCGTGGACGGTCACGGCAACTTCGGTTCGCCCGACGACTCCCCTGCGGCGATGCGATACACCGAGTGCCGGATGGCCCCGGCTGCGGTGGCGATGACAGATTCGATCGACGAGGACACCGTCGACTTCAAGCCGAACTACGACTCGCGCGAGATGGAACCGGTCGTCCTCCCGGCAGCGATCCCCCATCTGCTGGTCAACGGGGCCGCCGGCATCGCAGTCGGCATGGCCACCAACATCGCGCCGCACAACCTCATCGAGGTCGTCCAGGCCCTGCGCCACCTCATCACCCACCCCCAGGCAAGTCTCGACGACCTGATGCGATTCATCCCCGGTCCCGACCTGCCCACGGGCGGCAAGATCGTGGGCCTCGACGGGATCCGCGATGCCTACGAGTCCGGTCGAGGCACCTTCAAGATGCGTGCGACCGCGCGTATCGAGGCGGTCACTCCGCGCCGCAAGGGCATCATCGTCACCGAACTCCCCTACGGCGTGGGCACCGAGCGCGTCATGGAACAGATCAAGAAACTCGTCCTGGCCAAGAAGCTCCAGGGGATCTCCGACATCAAGGACCTCAGCGACCGCGAGCACGGCCTCCGGCTGGTCATCGAGGTCAAGAACGGTTTCGTTCCCGAAGCCATCCTCGGACTGCTCTACCGCCAGACGGCGTTGGAGGATTCCTTCGGCATCAACGCAGTGGCTCTCGTGGATGGACAGCCCCGCACGTTGGGTCTCAAGACAATGCTCGAGGTGTTTCTGGCCCACCGCCTGGACGTCGTCCGGCGTCGCTCGGTGCACCGCCGCGCGAAGGCGGCTGACCGCCTCCACCTGGTCGACGGTCTCCTGATCGCGATCCTCGACATCGACGAGGTCATCCAGGTCATTCGTGCCTCCGACAACGCCACCGCGGCAAAGGAGCGGCTGATCTCGGTCTTCGAGCTCACCGGGGTGCAGGCCGACTACATCCTCGACATGCCACTGCGCAGGCTCACGAAGTTCTCCAGGATCGAGCTGGAGAAGGAGAAGAGCGAGCTGGAGCAGACCATCGAGCAGCTGGACGCCATCCTGGGCGACGAAAAGCTGTTGAGAAAAGTGGTCTCCGACGAGCTGGGCGCCGTGGCCAAGGCCCACGGCACGCCGCGCCGGACCGTCCTGCTGGCGTCGGCCGGCACGACCGTCGCCTCCGCAGCACCGTCACTCGAAGTGCCCGATGATCCCTGTTTCGCCTACCTCTCCTCCAGTGGGCTGCTGGCCCGTTCCTCCTCTGCCTCGGAACCCGGACGCGGAGAAGGCCGCGCCAACCACGACGTCATCGTGAGCGCGGTGCGCACGTCGGCCCGTGGCGAGGTCGGGGTGCTCACCAGTCGTGGACGTCTGGTCAAGGTCAGCGTGTTGGACATGCCGGAACTCCCCGACTCGGCCAACGACCCCAACCTGCAGGGCGGCCTCCCCCTCAGCGAGATCCTCTCGCTCGAGGCGGGCGAGCGGCCGCTCTCGTTGACCTCACTGTCGGACGAGGGCCCCGGGCTTGCGCTGGGCACTCGCGGCGGCATCGTCAAGCGGGTCAATCCGGAGGTGTTGGCGCGCGAGGAGTGGGAGGTCATCGGTCTGAAGGAGGGCGATGAGCTGATCGGCGCGGTGGAGTTGCGCACCGGCGAGGAGGAACTCTGCTTCATCTCCTCCGACGCGCAGGTGCTGCACTTCCCCGCCAGCGTCGTACGACCCCAAGGCCGCTCAGGCGGAGGCATGGCGGGCATCAAGGTGGGCGCGGGTCAACACGCAGCCTTCTTCGGTGCCTTCGACATCGACGATGCGGTGGTCGTGACGGGCTCGGGGTCCTCCACGGCGCTCCCCGGCACCGAGGTCGGAGCCGTCAAGGTGGCCCCTTTCACTGAGTTCCCGGGCAAGGGACGAGCCACCGGAGGGGTGCGCGGCCACCGATTCCTCAAGGGCGAAGACGTGCTCGTGACCGCCTGGGCGGGCCCGGGACCGGCGCGCGCGGCTGCCGCCAGTGGGGCGCCGATAGAGCTGCCCGAACCCTCCGGCAAGAGGGACGGGTCCGGGATACCCGTCTCGCAGCCGATCGCCGCAGTCTGCTCACCTGTCGTATCCCAGGTCCAGACACCCACCCGTGTGGAAGGCTGAGTCCATGTCATTTCGTCGTCTCGCTGCCGTGGTGAGCGCCAGCCTGCTCGCTGTCCCTCTTCTCGCCTCGTGCTCGGACGGCTCGTCGGAGCAGACCTCCTCGCAAAGTCCGCAAGAGGTCCTGGCACTCGCCTCGGAGAAGCTCACCGGGACCAGTGGGGTCCACGTGACGCTCGAGACGACCAGCTTGCCGGACGGCGTGTCCGGCATCTCCAAAGCAGCCGGAATCGTGACCCAGGCACCGGCTTTCGACGGCACCATCACGGTGGTGTTCGCAGGACAGAACGCCGATGTCCCCGTCATCGCCGTCGATGACCTCGTCTATGCGCAGCTCCCGTTCGCGCCCGGATGGAACAAGGTCAACCCCAAGGAGTACGGCGCGCCCGATCCGTCGCAGCTGACCGGGGCGGATGGTTTCCCTGGACTGCTCGACAAGACAGATTCAGTCAAGGCCGGACAGAGTGTGCGAGGCGGGGCCAACAACTCCGAGGTCCTCACCACCTACAGCGGCACGGTCCCCGCTGATGCGATGGCGCAGATCATCCCGTCCTCCTCCGGCGACTCCTTCGACGTGGAATGGCAGGTCACCGAGGATGGCGAACTGCGCATGGCCACCCTGAAGGGCATCTTCTACCCCCAGACCGAAGTGATGACCTACACCGTGGAGTTCGATGACTACGGCAGCGAGAAGGACATCACCGCGCCGTGAAGCAGTCTGGGACCGGGCAGGTCTCACGCCACTCGCGATGGGTCCTGTCAGTGGCATCCGCGGCCGTGGCCTTCGCTGCTGCCGACACTTACGTCGTGGTGCTGGCGCTGCCCGACATGATGACGGGCGTCGGAGTGCCCATCGACCAGCTCCAGCGCGCCGCTCCGATCGTGAGTGGTTTCCTCCTCGGCTACGTCGCCATGCTCCCCCTGATCGGACGCATCGCAGACCTCCGCGGTCGGATCCCGGTACTCGTCATGGCGCTGGTGCTCTTCGCATTCGGATCGTTGATCACCACCCTCGCCTACGACATGCCCAGCATGGTCTCCGGACGCTTCCTCCAAGGCGTCGGTGGCGGTGGCCTGGTACCTGCCACCTTGGCGCTGGTCGCCGATCTCTATCCGCCCGAACGGCGTGGGGTTCCCCTGGGCGTGGTGTCAGCCGTGCAGGAGATCGGCTCCGTCATCGGACCGCTCTTCGGTGCCCTGGTGCTGGCCGTCGCCGATTGGCGCGCGATCTTCGCCATCAATGTCGCGGTGGGACTGCTGCTTGCCGTGGCCATCCACGCCCTGGCGCTCAGGAGCGCACCCACCGAGGGGCGGTGGCGACCGGACGTCCCCGGGCTACTTCTCCTGCTGCTCACCGTCGGGACAGGGTCGCTGGTCTTCCTCCGACCCTCAGCAATCCTGCGCGACGTCACCTGGGGTCAACTCTTCATCCCGTTCGCAGGAGATGGGCGATGGCTCACCCCGCTCGGGGTGATCAGTGTTGGCTGGCTGGTGGCGCTGGTCCTGTGGTGCTGGTTCGCACCGCAGCCGTTGCTCGATCTCCACGGTTGGCGAGCGGTGCTGCGGGAGGCTGATGTCGTCGGAGCGTTGCTGTTGGCGGTGGCCCTGGGCGGCGTCATCCTGGCCTTCGCCACAGCAGACCCCAAGGTCGAAGTGTTCTCCCCCAGCGGCCGGTGGTACCTCCTGGGTGCAGCGGTGGCCCTCGCCGTCTTCGTGGCACATCTGCGGCGTGCCCGTCACCCTCTCGTGCCCCGCGGCGCGTTGCGCCAGACCCCGGCATGGGGGGCGCTGCTCGTCAGCTTCTTCATCGGCGCAGCCCTCATCGCTGCACTGATCGACATCCCCTTGTTCGCTCGCACCACGGTGTATGCCGACGATCAGTTGCCCGCAGCACTGGTGCTGGTCCGATTTCTGATCGCACTCCCCGTCGGCGCGCTCCTGGGCGGCTATGTCATCCGGCGTATATCCCCCGGGGTTGTCACCGCAGTTGGAATGCTGCTCGCCGCCACCGGATTTGTCCTCATGACCCAGTGGGGACTGACGACGATCGAGGAACCGATCGCCAATCTGGCCCTGCTCACCGGGGGGTTCGGTTTCGGGCTGGCGCTGGCTCCGGTCAACGCCGCGCTGTTGGCCTTCACCGAGGATGCCGTCCACGGGGTGGCCAGCGCTTTCGTGGTGGTCGCCCGCATGGTGGGCATGCTCATCGGGATCTCTGCGCTGACCACGATCGGCCTGCGCCGCTACTACTCCGAGCAACGCGCAGTGCCACCCGTGCAGCAGGTGTGCGACGGCAAGAGTCGGTGCCCGGAATTCTCCGACATGCTGCGTCTTGCCGGGATCGCGCAGGAGCATGCCGTCTTCTGGGGCGCCGCCGGCTGTGCAGTCACTGCCGCGGTTCTCGCTCTGGTGCTGTTCCGCTCAGCCGGGCCCACTCAGGTGGCGGTGCCCGGCCTCACACCCAGTGCGAAATGACGTCCCGCTAATCTGCTTGGGTGGACCAATTCGCAGACCTCCTCGATGCCAACCGCCACTTCGCGGACTCCTTCGACCTGGGCGGCTTCGACGGTGTGGCGCGCGCCGGCGTTGCCATCGTCACATGCATGGATTCACGCATCGCGCCGCTGAGAATGCTGGCGCTCGAGCCCGGTGACGCCAAGATCTTCCGCAATCCTGGTGGTCGCGTGACAGAGGCTGCGTTGGAGGCGCTCGTGCTGGGTGTGCATCTGCTCAACGTCGAACGCATTCTGATCGTCCCCCACACTCGCTGTGCCATGACCAGCGCCACCGAGGACGAGTTGCGCGACAAGGTGGGGGCCTCAGCCGGTCAGGATGCGCACTGGCAGCACTTCCATGTCGTCCGCGACCAGGTCGCAGCGCTGGCCGACGACGTCCGTCGCGTCCGCACCCACCCCCTCGTGCCCGATCGCGTGGCCGTTGGCGGGTTCGTCTACGACGTCGACACGGGTCTGCTGGACCAAAAGTTCTGACACCTCGGGTCAGCCGTCGGCTTCGACGCTGGGAAACGTCAGAAGTCGAGGTCTGCTTCCATCAGTTGTCCTCCGTTGTGCACGATGAATTCTTTGCGTGGCGCCACCTCTGATCCCATGAGGAGCTCGAAGATGCGGCTCGCTCCGTCGACGTCGTCGATCGTCAGCTTCCGCAGAGTGCGGTGGCGGGGGTCCATGGTCGTCTCGGCCAGCTGGTCCGCGTCCATCTCTCCCAGGCCCTTGTAGCGCTGGATCGGATCCTTCCACCGCACGTTCTTGCGCTTGAGTTCGGCCATGGTCCGCTGGAGCTCATCGTCGGAATAGGTGTAGATGTATTTCTCCATCCCCTTCTTCGGCTTCGACAACTCGATGCGATGCAGCGGTGGCACGGCGGAGTAGAGCCGGCCGTCACGCACCAGCTCGGGCATGTACTTGAAGAACAAGGTCGCGAGCAGACACCGGATGTGGGCACCGTCGGAATCTGCGTCAGCCATCAGGATGATCCGGCCGTAGCGCGCGGCATCGAGCTCGAACGTCCGGCCCGAACCGGCCCCGACCACCTGGATGATCGAGGCACACTCGGTGTTCTTGAGCATGTCGCCCACCGAGGCCTTCTGCACGTTGAGAATCTTGCCGCGGATCGGCAACAACGCCTGGAACTCGCTACTGCGCGCCGCTTTGGCGGTGCCCATGGCCGAATCACCCTCGACGATGAACAACTCGGTGCGATCAGTGTCGGAACTGCGGCAGTCGAACAGCTTGGCAGGCAGCGCAGAGGACTCCAGCGCACTCTTGCGACGCTGGTTCTCCTTGTGCTGACGCGCCGCCAGACGTGTCTTGGACGCCCCTGCCACCTTCTCCATCAGCAGCTTGGCCTGGGCCTTCTCAGCCCGTTTGGTCGAGGTGAGGAAAGTCTTGAGTTCGCCGGCGACCACCTTGCGCACCACGCTGCGTGCCGCCGGCGTACCGAGAATCTCTTTGGTCTGTCCCTCGAACTGCGGCTCTGCCAGGCGCACGGTCACCACCGCTGTCAGACCTTCCTGCACGTCATCCTTGATCACGTCGGTGTCGGCAGTCTTCAGCACCTTTGACGCCCGCATGGAGTCGTTGAACGTCTTGGTCAGCGCGCTCTCGAACCCACTGACGTGGGTACCTCCCTTCGGAGTGGCGATCACGTTGACGAACGAGCGCAGTTCGGTGTCGTAGGCGGTGTCCCAGCGCAGTGCGACGTCGACGGTCAGTTCGCGTTCGACCTCCTGCGGGGTCATGTGGCCCTGATCATCGAGCAGCGGCACAGTCTCGGTGAAGGAGTCAGTGCCCTGCAATCGAAGAATGTCGGTGACCGGCTCGCCGTGCGAGAGGAACTCCACGAATTCAGCGATCCCGCCGTCATGTCGGAATCTTTCCACCACCGCCTCGCCGTTGCGCTGATCGCTGATGACCAACTCGAGGCCCGGCACGATGTAGGAGGTCTGCCTGGCTCGTCCCAGCAGACCCTCCATCTCGAACCGTGCCTCCTTGGTGAAGATCTGGCGGTCGGGCCAGAATCGGACCCTCGTGCCGGTCTTGCCCTTGACGACGCGCTTGCCCTTGCGGGTGAGGCCCGAAGAGGGAGTGAACGACGCCGCGGGTCCGTCCCCATCGAAGACACCTGGCACACCCCGCTGGAACGACAGACCCTGCTGATTCGGTGAACGATCCACGTCGATGTCCATCCGTGCCGACAGGGCGTTGACAACGGAGAGGCCAACTCCATGAAGACCACCGGTCGCGACGTAGGAGCCGCCGCCGAACTTGCCGCCGGCATGGAGTTTGGTGGCCACCACCTCGACCCCGGGCAAACCAGTCTTGGGCTCCTTGTCGGTCGGGATTCCGCGCCCGTCGTCGAAGACCTCCACCGAACCGTCAGCGTGCAAGGTGACTTCGACCCTGGTTGCGACTTCCGCCAGTGCCTCGTCCACGCCGTTGTCGATGATCTCCCACAGGCAGTGCATCAGGCCGCGGGTGTCGGTCGAGCCGATATACATCCCTGGTCGTTTGCGCACCGCGTCCAGCCCTTCAAGGACCAGGAGGTGGGCTGCGTTGTAGGTGTTGTCTGCCGGTGTTGCCACGGACGTCCTGTCGGTTTCGAGCGGGTGTTCGGGTCAGCTTGAGAATACCCGCGACGGGCCGAAGGACTGCGACGGCACACCCCTTCGCGCCAGCCGATGTCCCCTCCATCAAGACACGCCCGGGATTCGACTGGCATCAGCCTCAAGGTTGGGGACAACAACAGCGCGCGGGGCGTCCCCGTGATTGGATGGTCACGATCGGGAACGACAACATCAGTTGGGAATCTTTATCCCACTGGCTACGTTGGGCCAGACACCGACGATGAGAAACGAGGCTGACGTGACCACTGCCACCGCACCCACCCAGGCCGTACTGACGGCTGGTGACCGCTGCGACCGCTGCGGCGCCCAGGCCTACCTTCGCGTGGAGCTCCACTCCGGCGGGGAGCTGCTCTTCTGCGCCCACCACGCTCGCGAGCACGGAGAGAAGCTGCGAGAAATCGCCGCAAACGTGCTCGACGAGACCCACAAACTCCAGACACCGTCCTCGCCGTCGACCGACAGCGAGCGCTGAGCCACCGCCCGATCGAATCTCGAATGTGGCCCCGGACTCATTGTCCGGGGCCACATCCGCGTCGTGGGAGGCTACGTCCGTGAGTTCCACCGAACTGTTCATTGCTGTCCTGATCGCTGTCGGCATGGCCGGAATCATCGTGCCCGTACTGCCCGGCACTCTGCTCGTGCTGGGAGCGATTCTGGCGTGGACCCTTGAGATCGGCACACCCACGTCCTGGGTTGTCTTCGCGCTGGCAACCACATTTCTGGCCGCTGGCACCGTGATCAAGTACACCGTGCCGGGCCGGCGGCTCAAGGAATCCGGCATTCCCACCAGCACCCTGGTCTTCGGAGCACTGCTCGGCTTCGCGGGCTTCTTCGTCCTGCCGGTGGTGGGTCTTCTCGTGGGCTTCGTCCTGGGTGTTTATCTCGCCGAGCACCGCCGCGTCGGTGCGGCCCGCGCCTGGCCGTCCACGACCCACGCTCTCCGTGCGGTGGCCGTGTCCATCCTCATCGAACTGGTCGCAGCTTCCCTGGCGGCAGCGACCTGGGTCGCGGGCGTGGTGCTGACCTGATGGTGGTCGTGTTCTCGCTCGTCGCCGCGCTCGCCTACGGCCTGTCCGATTTCATCGGTGGCCTCGCCTCGCGCCGTACGTCAGCGTGGCCGGTCGCCTTCGTCGGCGGCTGCTCAGCGCTCGGGGGGGCAGTCGTACTGGCCACCGTCGCTGGCGGATCACCCACCCAGGCCGACCTCGTCTGGGGTGCCGTCGGCGGTATCGGCACCGGTACGGGCGGCGCCTTCCTATACCGCGGTCTGGCAGCCGGCCGGATGGGCGTGGTGGCCCCGATCTCGGCGGTGGGCTCAGCCCTGGTCCCGGTGAGTTTCGGTGTCTTTTCCGGCGAGCGTCCCGACATGCTGGTGTGGTGCGGCATTGCCGCTGCCGCCCCGGGAATCTGGTTCGTCAGCCGTGAGCCCGGCGAGTCCAGTGGCAATGCCTCCGGAATTGTCGACGGTGTCCTTGCCGGCCTCGGTTTCGGACTGCTGTTCGCCGCCATGGGGCAGGTGCCGGCCTCCGCCGGCTTCTGGCCCCTTGCCCTTGCGCAGGCTGTCGGGGTCACCTGTGTGGCCGTCACCGCATCCGTACTCGGGGGGCGTTGGGTGCCCAGCAGCCCGTCCGAGGCCTGGGGAATCGCGGCGGGGCTCCTGGCCACGGTGGCGGTGGTCGCGTTCCTGCTGGCGTCCCAGTCCGGCCTACTCACCGTGGCCTCAGTGGTGACGTCGCTCTACCCCGCCATCACCATCATGTTGGCGGCTCTGGTGCTGCGCGAGCACATCCACCGGGCTCAAGCCGTGGGCCTGGCCCTGTGCGGACTCGCTGTGGCCCTCGTCGCTGCCGGCTGAGTTCAGACGCTCTGGCCGGGCCTGATGGACAATCCCCATCGGTGTCGACGTGGTGCCCAGTCGGTGACCGGGTGGGATCCGTCAGCCTGATCAATCATCTGCACCGAGACCCGCACCGCAGAAGGGTCCCCCAGACAACCGCGGCTGATGCGGGCCCGGAAGGTGTTCTTGTCCCAGACGGGACGCGCCACATAGTCGCAGTCCACCGGTTCTCCGGTCCGCCGCCATCCGATGGCCTTCGCAAGGACGTAGTCAGTGCCGTCCCCCAGACCGCTGTGGAGCACGAATTCAGGACCTCTACGGGCGCGGTCGGTGTCGACGTAGACAGAAACTCCGGCAGCACTGGAACTCAGGAGTTCCTGGAAGCGCACCTTCACCAGCAGATTCTCCGAACCGTGCCGAGCCTGGAGCCCATAGATGTCGGTGAGTGAGGCGGTGGCGTCGGCCGGATCATCGACGCTGTAGACCTCCGCTCGGGCAGGCGCTGCCAGCAGGCTAGTCCCGAGAAGGGCAGCGGCGGTGGTGACCAGCGCGCGGTTCAACATGGGCAGAGTCTGCCATCTCCACGGTGACCTCGCCATGACCGCGCCGATTCGGATGCCGTCGGCCGCGCATGACGCCGCCCCGCAGCCCTTGCAGACGGCGGGGCGGATCAGCACAACGATCAGTCGAGGTAGTCGCGCAGCACCTGCGAACGGCTCGGGTGGCGCAACTTCGACATCGTCTTGGACTCGATCTGGCGGATCCGCTCGCGCGTGACGCCATAGACCTTGCCAATCTCGTCCAACGTCTTGGGCTGCCCGTCGGTCAGACCGAAGCGCATGCTCACCACTCCCGCCTCGCGCTCTGACAGAGTGTCGAGAACAGCGTGCAACTGCTCCTGAAGGAGGGTGAACGAGACCGCGTCCGCCGGCACGATGGCTTCGGAGTCCTCGATGAGGTCGCCGAACTCGGAGTCGCCGTCCTCGCCCAGAGGCGTGTGGAGCGAAATCGGCTCGCGCCCGTACTTCTGAACCTCGACGACCTTCTCCGGTGTCATGTCGAGTTCCTTGGCCAGCTCCTCCGGGGTGGGCTCGCGGCCCAGGTCCTGAAGCATCTGGCGCTGCACACGGGCCAGCTTGTTGATGACCTCCACCATGTGCACAGGGATACGGATGGTGCGAGCCTGGTCGGCCATGGCACGGGTGATGGCCTGACGAATCCACCAGGTGGCGTAGGTCGAGAACTTGTAGCCCTTGGTGTAGTCGAACTTCTCCACCGCGCGGATCAGCCCCAGGTTGCCTTCCTGAATGAGGTCCAGGAAGAGCATGCCCCGTCCGGTGTAACGCTTGGCCAGCGAGACCACCAGACGCAGGTTGGCCTCGAGGAGGTGGTTCTTCGCGCGGCGACCGTCGTCAGAGATCCACTCGTATTCCTCGAGCATCTTCGGACTGATCCGGCCGCCCTTGCCCAGCTTCTCCTCAGAGAAGAGTCCGGCCTCGATCCGCTTCGCCAGCTCGACTTCCATCTCCGCGTTGAGCAGCGGGACCTTGCCGATCTGCTTGAGGTAATCCTTGACCGGGTCGGCGGTCGCGCCAGCGACCATGACCTGCTGTTCGGGCTCGTCTGTCTCGTCGGCCGCTGAAACGGTGAAGGCCTGCTTCTCGTCCTCCTTGATGGAGGGGTCCCGCACCACGTCCTTCTCGAACTCCACGTCGGGGATGTCGGGCAAGGCCTTCTTGCCGTCCACACCGACACTGTCTTCGGAGACGCTCACGCCGGTCGCTTCGTCGCTGGCCGCTGCCTTGTTGGCCGCGACCTTCTTGGCCGTCGCCTTCTTGGCCGCTGCGGTCTTGGCTGCGGTCTTCTTCGCCGGAACCACCGCGGTGTCGCCAGCGACGGTTTCGGACTCGACCTTCGCGGCAGCCGCCTTGCTTGGCGCGGCCGTTTTCTTCACTGCCGCCTTCTTGGCCGGCGCCTTCTTGGCCGTGGCGGAAGTGGCAGCCCGCTTGCTGGTGGCAGCCACCGCTCGCGAGGTCATGGCATCAACCTGTACCGAGATGCCAACCCCACTGAGATGGACAAGGAGTGCCTTGAGGTGGCGAGGCTCTACGCCGGCGTCTTCGCTGGCACGCCGGACTTCCTCAGGGCTTACGGTGCCGGTGGGGGTACCGCTGGCGACCAAAGCGGAGATGGAGGGGTGCGAAAGCACCTCGGCAGGGAGCAACTTGCGTGCGTGTGAGGACACGAACACCTCTCGTCAGCGACTTCGGGGCGCGGCAAACCCGGTGACGTCAAGACCGCGCTTTCATTGTGCCACGAAGGTCCTCAGGATGTGGCATGCGGTCACTTTGTGGCGCGGGTCGCTGCCTTGGACGCCTTCTTGAAATCCCGGACCTTCTGCAGCGTCAAAGCATCCACCACGTCTGCCACCGACCTGTGACCCGCGAGTGCATAGTCGCCGGCAGCCGCCTCCCAACCATCTGGACGTACGTCCAATTGCTTGGCGAGGAGCGCCACAAAGATCTGCGACTTCTGCTTGCCGAACCCTGGCAGCGCCATGACTCGCTTGAGGAGGTCGCGTCCGTCCCGGGACTGCGTCCACACGCGCGAGGCGTCACCGTCGTAGTCCTCCACGACCATCCGGGCCAACTGTTGGAGACGAGCAGCCATGGACCCTGGGAAACGGTGAATCGCAGGCGTGGCAGCAGCCATCGCGGCGAATTCTTCGGGATCTGCATCCGCAATCGCTGCGGGCTCGATGCTGCCGAGTCGGACGAGGATCTTGAGCGGCCCCCTGAACGCATGCTCCATGGGGTACTGCTGATCAAGCATCATCGCTGCAAGAAGCGCGAACGGTGACTCGTCCAGCACTCGGTCAGCAGCAGGGTCCCCCGAGATGTGCAATGACATGAGAACCTCCCGCTCCAGGCGCGAGGCAAGCGGTCGCGCCATCACTGAACGACTGCATCTCGCCTGCCTCGGCCCATCCTCAGAAAGGACTATTTGGCTTTGACGGCCAAGACGGGGCAGGGCGCGTCAAGGAGCACCCGCTGTGCGTTGCTTCCCAAGATGAGTTTCCCCACCGGTGAGCGCCGACGCAGCCCGATCACGATGAGCTCGGCGTCGTTGGCCTCTGCGAGACTGATCAGATCCTCGGCCGGTTCAAAGCCTCGGACGAGCTGTCGAACGTCGTGCTCGACGCCCGACTCCTCGAGCAGCGAGCGGACCGAGCCCATCTTTTCCTCTGCAGTTCGGGCCTTGGCGGCATCGAACTCCTGGCCTCCCCGGTGGGAGCTGACCACGATCAGCTTGCTGCCGCGAAGCTTGGCCTCGCTGATGCCTGCAGCCAGGGCTGCCTCGCCCTCAGGTTTTGCCACATATCCGACCACGACGGTGCCCATGGAGTCTCCTCTCGCGGCCACCGCGCCCTTGCTGTGGCCTGTACGCACCCTAGCCAATCACGGGGACCCGTGGGGACCCTGTGGAGGGGGCACTCCCCAGATGCGCCATTTCGGGCAGGCTGAGGAGATGGCACTCCAGGCTCCCATCGAGCGACGAACCCACGACGTCCTTCGTGCTGCGGTGTTGGAGCTGATCGAGACAGAGTCGCGTCGACGTTTTCCGATCACCCTCCACGCTGGACTCCCAGGGCGCAGTGCCTCACATCTCCAGACTGAGTCAGTGACCGATCCAGGGTTGCGGGCAGACGTCGCCCTCACCCTCATCCATCACGTGACCACCTGGGTGCCACACCCCTATGTCTGGATCACCCGTCCCGGCGAACTCTCGGTGCACGACGAGGACCTCACGTGGTTGGGCCCAGTCCTCTGGGCTGCCGCATCGTTGGGACGAGACGTTGGACTGGTCGTGGTCACCCGTCGGGGGTGGTTCGATCCGATGAGTGGGGTCTGCCGGGAATGGCGGCGTCTGCGTCGGCGCTCCCACGGCTGATGGAAGTCAGTCCCACGTGTGGACGGGCTCGTTGGTGTGCATCCGGTCGCGGTAGTCGAGCAGAGTCGCTCGCAAGGCGTCATAGCGATCCGGGCCCCCGCGCTCGCGGACACGTCGCACGAACCACTCCGAGCCCCCACTTTCGAGCAGGCAGCGCTCCTCGATGATGCCGAGGTAGTGGTCCCGCTCCACGGCGGGGACACCCCAGGCTTCCAATCCCGCGTGGGCCATCGGCAGCAGTCGGCGGACGACCAGTTCAGTGGCGCGCACCTGACCCACCCCGGGCCAGTAGACCAAGGCCTCCACTCCCCTGCGCGCGGCGACCTGGAAGTTTTCCTCGGCCGCCGAGAACGACATCTGCGACCACAGCGGCCGCTCGCTCTCAGCGAGGTAGCGAGTCAACCCGAACCACAGTGCCGCGTTGGCAATCGTGTCTGCGACCGTCGGACCAGCCGCGAGAAGCCGATTCTCCACTCGCAGGTGCGGGACGTCGTGGGCGATGTCGTAGACGGGCCGGTTCCAGCGATAGATGGTGCCGTTGTGGAGACGCAACTCGTGCAGGCTGGGGGTGCCGCCCCCCTCCAGAACTTCGAGCGGGTCCTCGTCGTCGGTGACCGGCAGAAGCGCCGGAAAATATCTGACGTTCTCCTCGAAAAGATCGAAGACGGAAGTGATCCACCGTTCGCCGAACCACACCCGCGGGCGCACTCCCTGCGACTTGAGTTCCTCGCTGCGCGTGTCTGTCGCCTGTTCGAACAACGGAATGCGGGTTTCCCGCCACAGTTCCTTGCCCAGCAGATACGGCGAGTTGGCCGAGACAGCGACCTGGATTCCGGCGATTGCCTGCGCGGCATTCCAGTAGGCAGCGAACTGGTCCGGTGATGTCTGGACGTGAAGTTGAGTGCTGGTGCACGCAGCCTCAGGCACAATCGAATTCGCCGTCGTGGTGAGACGCTCCTCGCCCGAGATGCTGATGGTGATGTCTTCACCGCGTGCGTTGAGGATCTGTTCGGACAGCAGTTTGTATCGCGGATTCGCGCTCAGGGCGGAGCGTTCCATGTGGCCCTCGGCCAACGTCGGCAGGATCCCGATCATCACTTGGTGAGCGCCGACCTGGTCCGCCTTCTCTTCTGCAGCATTGAGGGACAGCCGCAGGCTGGACTCGAAGGCGCTCAAACCGCCCTCCCGCAATTTTGCCGGCGCGAGATTGATCTCGATGTTGAACTGACCCAACTCGGTCTGGAAGTCGGGATCAGCAATCGCCTCGAGCACTTCGGCGTTCTTGAGGGCCGGGTCGCCCGCCTCGTCAATGAGGTTGAGTTCCATCTCCAGACCCGTCATCGGGTCATCGGTGTCGAAGCGCGCCTCTCGCAGCATTCGGGCAAAGACATCGAGGTTGCGGCGCACTTTCTCGCGGTGCCTGGTCCGGTCGGCCCGACTGAACTCCTGCTGCTCAACCTCTTCGCCCATAAAGGCACCCTAGCCATCAAGACTGGCTGCGGGAACCGCCCAAAGGTGTGTCTCACGCGGCTGGATGTGAGGCATCGCGTGCGCGTGGACCAGGTGGTTCCCATGTCATCGGGGAAGTGGCCGATACCAGGAGATCGACGACCAGGGCGGCAAGGGAGTGCTCGGGCTGGGCCTCTCGGCTCCGGTCGAGAGCGCACCACGCCAGTGCGCCGTCCCCGGAGAGCCAGGCAGCAAAGGCCAACACTGCGGCCGGGGCCGCAACGTGGGACTGCGGGAGACGGCGCACCGCGTCCGACCAGAGATCCACACAACGCCGAGCCTGGGCGCGGTCCAGCCACGCCCACACCTCGTCACGCCTCTCCCCCGATCGCACGGTCACCGCGAGCGACGCAAGCTCTGCGGACGTGAGGACCGTGCCGGCGGCGAGGTGCTGATGAATCATGCGGTGCAAGGCACCTACCGGCGCCACCGCGGCATCGACGACCAAGCGTGACATCTCCTCGACTCCTCGTGCGTCGGGGGCGAGAGTGGCGCGCAGCGACTCACGACTGGCATGGGTCACCCTGCCCTCGAAGACCCCCTGAGCGGTGAAATGATGGTCGGAGAGGGTGAACTTCGTCCCTCCGTAGTCGGAGATCGAACGACCCGGGAGCACCGCAAACCATCGGTCCTCATGGATGCGCACCGCGTCCCTGACGGTGATCCCGGCAGCTTCGAAGGATTCCTGGAGATTCCAGCAGGCTTCGTCAGCCACGACGGTGTCATCGTCGTAGACCACAAAGATCACAGACTGCACGCGGTGGTGCCGCGCAGGTCGCAGGAGAGCCTCGACCACGTCGTCGACATCATCGGGGTCATGCGGAAGATCGACGCGAGCGTGCAGTCCTCCCTGCTGGCCACCCAGGCTGATCATGACCACGGATCTCTGCGGCACGAAGCCCAGCGCCAGGGGCACGAACGCGGCGAGATCTTCCGGGCTCTTCGCGACGAGGGCGCGGGCAGGCAACGAATGGGGTGTGGGCTTTGGCGTCGAAGTCATACCTTGGCAGGTTCCCGCAAGGAAACACCTCCAATCCCACGATCTGTGAGCCTGTGGACAGACGCTTCCGCAAAGTCGCTGTGCGCACCAGGTGGCCTGCGACAATAG
Organism: Propionibacteriales bacterium; assembly: GCA_038242265.1. Classification (GTDB taxonomy): domain Bacteria; phylum Actinomycetota; class Actinomycetes; order Propionibacteriales; family Nocardioidaceae; genus Nocardioides. The sequence goes on along the minus strand of JBBSSH010000010.1, from coordinate 9,816 downwards.
AGTCGTGATCGATGGCACCTTCGTGGCGAGACGCTGATGCGTGCCACCGCCTCGGTCCTCCACCTCGACCTGGATGCCTTTTTCGCATCCGTGGAACAACGCGACAAACCCTCGCTGCGGGGCAAGCCAGTCATCGTGGGTGGCACCGGTGGGCGAGGTGTCGTTGCCACGGCCTCCTACGAGGCCCGCGTCTACGGAGTCGGTTCGGCGATGTCGACCAGGGAAGCTCGGTCCCGTTGTCCGCATGCGGCCTTCCTGTCGGGCAGGTTCCACGCCTACCGCGAGACCTCGGTGCGTGTCATGGCCGTTCTCCATGAGTTCTCACCGCTGGTCGAACCACTCTCCCTGGATGAAGCCTTCGTCGATCTGGAGGCCGCCGGGCTTGCCAGCCTGGACGTCGACACGGTGCGGGCCGCGGGCGAGCTCATGCGGCGCCGCGTCCACGAGGTCAGCGGGGGTCTGACCGCGACGGTGGGAATCGCGTCGTCCAAATTTCTTGCCAAGGTGGCCAGCGAACTCGACAAGCCGGACGGGATCACCGTCGTGCCGCCGGGAACCGAGTTGGACCTCCTCCGTCCGATGAAGGTGAGCGTCATTCCGGGGGTGGGGCCCGCCACGGCAGAACGGCTGCGGCGCGCGGGCATCCACACGATCGCCGAGCTGGAACTCATCAGCGAGGCGGAACTGGTCAGCCTGCTCGGGAAGGCTCATGGTCAAGGGCTGTGGCGCCTCGCGCGAGCCCGCGACGAGCGCCCCGTGCTCGCCGACCGAGAGACCAAGTCGATCAGCGCGGAGGGGACCTACGACTCCGACCTCACCGATCGACGTCTGCTCGCAGGGCTGTTGACCCGCCAGGCGAGAGAAGTGGGCACGCGTCTGCGCAAGGGCGGCTACTCGGGTCGCACCGTCACGATCAGGGTCCGTATGCATGACTTCACCACTCTCAACCGATCGACAACACTCTCCAACCCCACCGACGACATCGGAACCATCGCGCGGGTGGCGCGCTCGCTGCTGGCCGACCTCGACACATCTGGCGGAGTACGTCTGCTCGGCGTCGGGGTCTCCGGCCTGGCCGACTGGGTTCAGGACGACCTTTTCGGAGAGGTCGCCCATGAGGAGGAAGAAGAGGTGTCCGTCCCCGAGCCGGTCCGGGAGACTTGGGCTCCGGGCTCCGACGTCGTCCATCAGGAGATGGGACCGGGATGGGTCTGGGGTTCGGGAGCGGGTGTGGTCACCGTGCGTTTCGAGACCGCGCTCACCGGTCCCGGACCCGTACGCAGCTTCAAGATCGATGACCCCCTTCTTGCGCCGGGCCCGAAGTAGGTCAGAGCACCGCTTCGAGGGAGGGCCGTGTGGAACCCCTGACGGACCGCGATGGCCCCTGCTGGCCCCCCGCGGGCCCTGAGAAGTCCCTGAGAGTTCGCGCGCAAGGCAACTTGCGGTCGATCTTGCTCGTCAATTCAGTTGTAGACACCAATCCGAACGGGAATCCCGCAACGGATACAGGCGTTGGGACAGTAGTGCGACAAGCGATGGTCGTACGACGAGCAGGAGGACGAGACGATGAGCACCGCACAGGCGAAGCGTACGAGCACCACCCGCGAGATCGAGGGCCGCGACAGCGTGGGCCTCTATCTGGATGAGATAGCCCGAACGCCTCTTCTCGACGCCGAGACCGAGGTGGAACTGTCAAAGGCCATCGAAGCCGGTTTGATGGCCCAGCACCTACTGGACACCGGCCGCGTGGGTCGCCGCAAGGGCGGCGCTCCGAAGCGGGCCGATGAAGAAGAACTCGAGTGGCTCGCCGAGCAGGGCCGCATCGCGGTGGACCGCTTCATCGAGGCCAACCTTCGGCTGGTCGTGTCCATCGCCCGCAAGTACGGCCGTTCGCAGATGCCCATGCTGGACCTGATCCAAGAGGGCAACACCGGCCTGATCCGCGCGGTGGAGAAGTTCGACTACACCAAGGGCTACAAGTTCTCGACCTACGCCACGTGGTGGGTGCGACAGGCGATCACGCGAGGCATTGCCCAGCAGGCTCGGGTGGTACGTCTGCCGGTGCACGTCGTGGAGGAGCTCAACCAGGTCAGTGGTGCCCGCCGCACGCTCGAGCGCCAACTGGGCCGTAACCCGGACCCTGACGAGATCGCCACCGAGCTCGGCATGGGCGTCGATCGGGTGCTCGACCTGATGAGTTGGGGGCGTGACCACGTCTCGCTCGACACGCCGGTCGACGAGGATGGCGACACGTCTCTGGGCGACCTGATGGCACAGGAGACCGCCCCCGGTCCGGACCTCACCGTGCTGGATGCCGAGGCTCGGCGTCGGCTCGACGATCTCGTGGACACCTTGGACGAGCGCTCCGCCGACATCGTGCGTGCCCGCTACGGACTCGCCGACGGGCGACAGCACAAGCTCGCCGACATCGGGGCCCGTCACGGCATCTCCGCCGAGCGCGTGCGTCAGCTCGAACGCGAGGCGCTGCAGAAACTGCGGCGCGCAGGCGACCCCGATCTGGCCGCCTGACCCACCTCAGTACGCCGAGGCCAGCAACGCCTCGCTCGCGGCCTGTGCCCGTTCGACCACGTCGTCCGGCACGGGCCGCTTCTGCGCAATCCGTGCCTGCCACATCTGCAGCGCCACGACTCGGGCCGCGGCCTCCTCGGCTCGCTCGCGGGGCACCTCACCCGTGACGATGGCGCGGGTGATGATGGAATGCGTGGTGCGGGTGTCCACCGGCATGAGCAGCAGGTCCGCACCGGCGTTCAGTGCCTGCACTGCCGGCTTGGCCTGTCCACCCAGCGCTCCCATGCCCAGCGAGTCGGTGATCGCCACTCCCTCGAAACCCAGGTCATCACGCAGCAGGTCATACACCTCTGGGGCCATGCTGGCGGGCACTCCCGGGGCAAGGGCGGTGAGGTCGAGGTGGCTCATCATCACCGCTGGCGCGTGCTGGGCCACGGCCGCCGCGAATGGCGGGAGGTCGTGTTGACGAATCTCTTCGAGGGTGGAGCCCACCACCGGCAGGGTGTCGTGGCTGTCCGAGGTGGCGGTGCCATGTCCGGGGAAGTGCTTCACCGTCGACACGATCCCGGCAGCGTCGAATCCCTTGATCGCAGCGGAAGTGGCTTTCGCGGCGACAGCCGGGTCCTGTGATGGTGAGCGCGATCCGATGGTCGGGTCGGCTGCGCCGATCGTCACGTCGGCCACGGGGGCGAAGACCCAGGTGAATCCGAGTGAGCGCAACTCCAGTCCGGTGGACAAGGCGGCCACGCGAGTGACCTGACGACCCTGGTCAGGATCTGCCTCGATGGCCAGGCCCGCCGACTGGAAGTGTGGAAACTCGGTGGCTACGCCGCGTAGGTGGGAGACGTACCCACCCTCTTGGTCGACTCCGATGACCGGGGGAAAGGTTCGCCCGTCAGCGGCACCCGCCTCGGTGATCGCGGCCGTCAGCGCCAACACCTGGGCCTCGTCGACAATGTTGTCGGTGGTCACCGAGACCCCGGCCAGATGCAGGTCCCGCACCTGGGCAGCCGGCTCTTCGGGATCAGTGCCGTGGAAGCGTCCTACGATCACCTGGCCCGCGAGCCGCTCCGGATCCCACGTGGCGACCAACGCCCGCGCCCGATCGAGCTCACCCACCGTAGGACCCCACGACGTTGCCGTATCCGGGTCGATGGTCTTCGGTGTCCGTGGTGGCGACGGCTTCGTGGAACTGTCGCCCGGGGAGGGTGCGGAAATTTCGCCTCCCCCGGCGCAACCGCTCAGCAACAGGGCGCCTGAGGCCACCAGAACGAGCGAGGCCAAGCCGGGTGTACGCACCTCGCGAGGTTACCCGCCAGTCGGCCCAGGAGGAGATCCGCCCACCGCACGCTCGCGGAGCACCGCGTACAACTCGGTGACCTGCTTATGCAGGTCGTCCAGCGAGCCGGTGTTGTCGATCACATGCGTGGCCACCGCGAGACGGTCCTCGGCGCTCGACTGGGCGGCGATGCGGGACGCGGCATCCTCCTGCGTCCACCCTCGATCATCCAGCATGCGACTCATCTGGAGATCCACGGGAGAGTCGACGACCACCACGGCGTCGAAGGTGTCCGCGCGACCGCTCTCGGCCAGTAGTGGGATGTCGTGGACCACCACGGAGTCGACCGGCGCCCGGGACTCCAGGTCCACGATCCGCTCGAACACCAGGGGATGCACGATCGCCTCCAGGCGGCGTCTGGCACCTTCGTCGCTGAACACGAGGGCACCCATCGCGGGGCGGTCCAGTTCACCGTCCGGTCCCAGCACCTCGGCGCCGAACTCGGCCACGACCGCACTCAGGCCGGGGCTTCCCTTCGCCACCACTTCTCGAGCCAGTAGGTCGGCGTCGATCAGGACAGCACCCAACTCGACCAGGATCGCTGAGACCGTGCTCTTCCCCGAGGCCACTCCCCCGGTCAGCCCCACACGCACACTCACCGGCTCATCACCCCCGCTGTTCGGCCGCGGCCAGCAAGACGCAGATCGCCACGGCCTCCATCGCCTCGGTCACCTCGGCCACCGGCGGCATGGTCGGCGCCAGCCGAATGTTGGAGTCTGCGGGATCATGTCTGTGGGGGAACGAAGATCCAGCCGGAGTGAGCGAGACACCGGCTTCCCTGGCCAACGCCACCACCCGCGCTGCAGTGCCGGGCACGACGTCGAGGTTGACGAAGTAGCCGCCGGTGGGATTGTTCCAGGTGGCCACTCCCAGCCCACCGAGCCGCTCGGACAGCACCCGATCAACCTCCGCAAACTTCGGCGCGATGATGTCACGGTGCCGGACCATGTGGTCGCGGACGCCCTGGGGTGAACCGAAGAACTCCACGTGACGCAACTGGTTGATCTTGTCCGGTCCGATCGAGCCTTTGCCCAAGTGGTCGATGTACCAGGCGATGTTGCTCGTGGAAGCGGCCAGAAAGCCGATCCCCGCCCCGGCAAAGGTGATCTTCGAGGTCGACGCGAACATGATCGGCCGATGGGGATGGCCGGAGGCCGACGCCAGACTCAGGATGTCGGCACTCTTGGCCTCGTCCTCGGTGAGGTGGTGCAGGGCATAGGCGTTGTCCCAGAAGATCTTGAAGTCCGGAGCAGCGGCGGGCATCGCTGCCAGTCGCGCAGCAACCTCGTGACTGACCACGGCTCCGCTCGGGTTGGCATAGGTCGGCACGACCCACATGCCCTTGATGCTCGGGTCGTCCGCCACGAGGGCAGACACGGCATCCACGTCCGGACCATCCTCATTCACCGGCACTGTCACCATCTCGATGCCGAAGCTCTCCAGCAGCGTGAAGTGACGGTCGTAGCCGGGGACGGGACACACGAAGCGGACCGTCTCCTCACGGCTCCATGGCCGTTCGGAGTCGACGCCACCGAACAGCATCAGGAAGGTCAGGCAGTCGCGCATCATCGTGAGACTGGAGTTTCCTCCCGCCACGATCTGCTCGGGCTCCACCCAGAGAAGATCGGCGAACATCTCCCGGATCTCGGGCAGTCCAGCCAGACCGCCGTAGTTGCGTACGTCGGTGCCGGCGGCGTCCTTCGTGGTGGACGGCAACCGCAACAGCTCGTCAGAGAGGTCCAGTTGCTGGCTCGACGGCTTTCCGCGCGTCAGATCCAGCTTGAGTCCACGTGCCTTCAACTCGGCATAGGCCGTGCGTTGCTCGATGAGCAGGGCAGCAAGATCGTCAGCGGACAGGTCAGCAAGTGCAGTCTCGGTCACCTGACAAAGGATACGGATGCCCGTGACCGGATCTTCGGCAGTCTTGGAGATGGAGGCACAATGCCGGCATGAGTCACGTCGAGCTCCATCCGGGGTCGCGCATTGCCCTGCTCGTCCCGGGTTCCGCAGCCTACGTCGACCTGGTGATGTCATTGCTGGCGGCTGGCATCTTTCCGGTTCCGCTCGATCCGGCACTGAGCGAGGCCGAGCGCCGCCGCATCCTGGCACCGATCGCACCGGACCTGGTCGTCACGACGCAGGCAGAGGTGGAACGGATGGTCACCGACACCCCGACCCAGTTCGTCCGAGGACTCCCCCGTGGTCGGCCCATCCACTGCACCAGTGGCACCACCGGCACGTCGAAGGGCGTCTACTCCGGTCCGCTGTCTGAGGTCGACGCCGCCGCACTCGTCCAGGAGGAACGCGACCTCTGGGGATTCGGACCCGACGACGTCAACCTCGTGCTCAGCCCGCTGCACCATTCGGCTCCGCTGCGATTCGCCATGGGCACTCTGCTGGCGGGGGGCCGCATTCTCGTGCCAGGGCATTTCGACCCCGCACGTGTCACCGAGGCCATCCTCACCCAGCGGCCCACCACCATGTTCTGTGTCCCCACACACCTGCACCGTCTCTTCGCCCACTGGGCAGAGGTCGGAGTGCCGGATCTGTCGTGCTTCCGGTTGGTCGCGCACGCGGGCGCTCCCTGTCCCGCACCGGTGAAGCGCCAACTGATCGAGCTCTTTCCCCCTGACTCGACGTGGGAGTTCTACGGATCCACCGAGGGTCAGTTCACTGCCTGTCGCTCCGAGGAGTGGCTCATGCGTCCCGGGACCGTGGGTCGGGCTCGACCGGGACGTTCTCTCAGCGTGGATGAAGATGGACGTTTGTGGTGCGTCGTACCGCCGCATGCGCGTTTCACCTACCTCGGCGCACCCGAGCAGACCGCGGCCGCCTGGCGCGACACTGCCCAGGGTCCGGCATTCACTGTCGGTGACGCCGGCCGTGTCGACGAGGACGGGTACGTCTACCTCGAGGGGCGGCGTGAGGACCTGATCATCTCCGGCGGGGTGAACATCTACCCACTGGAGGTCGAGGCTGCTCTCCGGGAAGTGCCAGGAGTTCTCGACGTCGCCGTCTACGGCCTGCCCGATCCGGATTGGGGCCAGCGCGTGTGCGCTGCCTACGTGGGCGATGTGGAGGCCGATGCGCTCGACGCCCATGCCCGCAGCGTGCTCGCTCCACCCAAGAGGCCCAAGGAGTACGTCCGCCTCGACGAGCTTCCGATGACCATCACCGGCAAGGTCAGGCGGAACTCGCTGACGGCTCACCAGAGCCGCGGGCGCTGAGCGCTTCTCCCGTCGACGCAGCACCCGAACGGCCCGCCGGGGATCCCCGGCGGGCCGTCGCATGGTGCACTAGTTCAGCCGATCAGCTTGCTCCACCGGTCAGCTTCTCGCGAAGCGCCTGCAGGGCCTCGTCCGAGGCCAGCGAACCGCTGGTCTCGGTGCCACCGGTCTCTTCGGTGTCGGTGCCACCGGAGGAGTAGGACGTGGCTTCGCCAGCCTCGACCTCGGCCTTCTTGGCCTCCTCCTGCTGCTTGACGTGAGCTTCCCAGCGGGTGTGAGCCTTGGCGTACTGCTCTTCCCACGTGGCGCGCTGAGCGTCGAAACCCTCGAGCCATTCGCCGGTCTCGGAGTCGAAGCCCTCGGGGTAGACGTAGTTGCCCTGCTCGTCGTACGTGGCGGTCATGCCGTAGAGCGTCGGGTCGAACTCGTCGACGTCGGCTGCTGCGGACGTCTCGTTCGCCTGCTTGAGCGACAGCGAGATCCGGCGACGCTCGAGGTCGATGTCGATGATCTTGACCATGACGTCGTCGTTGACCTGGACGACCTGCTCGGGGATCTCGACGTGACGCTCGGCGAGCTCGGAGATGTGCACCAGGCCCTCGATGCCCTCTTCGACACGGACGAACGAGCCGAAGGGCACCAACTTGGTGACCTTGCCCGGCACGATCTGACCGATCTGGTGGGTGCGGGCGAAGTGCTGCCACGGGTCTTCCTGCGTTGCCTTCAGCGACAGGGAGACGCGCTCGCGGTCCATGTCCACGTCGAGCACCTCGACGGTGACCTCGTCGCCGACCGTGACGACCTCGGACGGGTGGTCGATGTGCTTCCAGGACAACTCGGAGACGTGGACGAGGCCGTCGACGCCGCCGAGGTCCACGAAGGCACCGAAGTTGACGATGGAGGACACGACACCCTTGCGGATCTGGCCCTTCTGCAACTGGGTGAGGAAACCGTGACGCACTTCGGACTGGGTCTGCTCGAGCCAGGCACGGCGCGAGAGCACGACATTGTTGCGGTTCTTGTCCAGCTCGATGATCTTGGCTTCGAGCGTCTGACCGACATACGGCTGCAGGTCGCGGACGCGACGCATCTCCACGAGCGACGCGGGCAGGAAGCCACGCAGACCGATGTCCAGGATGAGTCCACCCTTGACGACCTCGATGACGGTGCCCTCGACGACGCCGTCCTCTTCCTTGACCTGCTCGATGGTGCCCCAGGCACGCTCGTACTGAGCACGCTTCTTGGACAGGATCAGACGGCCTTCCTTGTCCTCCTTCTGGAGAACGAGGGCCTCGACCTTGTCGCCCACGGTAACGACCTCATTGGGGTCGACGTCGTGCTTGATCGACAACTCGCGCGAGGGGATGACGCCCTCGGTCTTGTAGCCGATGTCGAGGAGGACCTCGTCGCGGTCCACCTTGACGATGGTGCCCTCGACGATGTCGCCGTCGTTGAAGTACTTGATGGTCGCGTCAATGGCCGCGAGGAAGTCCTCTTCCGACCCGATGTCGTTGATGGCGACCTGAGGCGCGTCGTAGTCAGGAAGAGTGGAGATGGTGCTCGTCATAGGAGAATTAGTTCCTTGGGTGGATAGGAGTCGAACGGACGCGCGCAACCACCCTTTTCACTGTGTCCGCATCGAGATGACGCGGGAACCGTGAGCACGCGTTCGCTCGGTATGGAACCCGGGCAGACGATTGGCGCAACCTTCAGACTACGCGCGGACGCAGTACGGAGTCCAACCGGGCTTGCACGCTCAGGACCCGCCCGGCCACGCGTGCACGTCGCCCTTCTCGGCGATCGCCCGCAGCAACCCCTCGGCCCGGGTCGAGACCGGGTTTTCGTTGGCTCGTGCGGCAAGGTCGACCAAGGCCCACAGGTCGGCCGCCCGCGCTCCCTCAAGTAGGTCGGAGGGGGTTTCGCCACGCACGTCTGACCACGCGTGCAGCACGCCCTGGACATAGGGCTCGTGACGGTCGAAGCGGAGCAGGTTGCCCACGTCGGTCCACGGGTGCCCGGCATGGGCGTACTCCCAGTCGACGACCCCGGTGATCTCGCACGAATCCGCGTCGATGAGCACGTTCTTGGGGTTCAGGTCGCTGTGGACGAGGCAGGTCCGACCCACGGTGTCCAGGAGATCCTGAGCCGGCTCCGCCATCTTGATCAGTCGCGCACGGTCGGCGTCCGACCACGAGCCCAGGCGCGCCTCGATCCACTCGGTCAGGCCACCGTCAGGAAAGCCGCCGATCCTCAGATCCGCGTCGACGAATGGCCCGGGGCGGAGCATGGGCATGCCTGCAAGAGTGGCGGCCGCGTGGCCCATGGCCTGTCCGATGCGAGCCAGTTCGCGCTCGTCTGCCCGGTCCAGGACCAGCTCGCCTCGCTCCCCCGGCAACCATGACGTCACCAGCAGTCCAGGAACCCCCTCGCCAACGTCCGAGCGTCGCACCTCGAGCACGTCGGGCACCGGCAGTAGCCCCCGGACGAGGGCGAGCACCGCCGCGTCGATCTCGGGGGCCAACTCGGGTCGTCCGGGGCGCGCATAGATCCGTACGACGCTCCGCTCGCCGGCAGCCTCTGCCACGAACGTCTCACCCGACCAGCCTCCCGCCAGGGGCCGCAGGTCAGCGGGGACGAAATCCACCCGCCGAGCCTGTCACGCAGTCTGTTCGCCGGCTGGGCGACTAGCCTCATTGCGTGCAGGACCATCTCCCCCAGTCG
>JBBSSH010000009.1:0-132416 GCA_038242265.1 Propionibacteriales bacterium | reverse complement strand
GGGGGCGAGACCCTGCCGCGCCTCCCCGAACTCCTAGCCGCCCGGTGCTCCCCGCGCAGGCGGGGGTGAGTCCTGCTGCCCGATTCCCTGCGCGGAGATGGTCTGGTGCTCCCCGCGCAGGCGGGGGTGAGTCCGTCTCCACCCGGAGTGTCCAGCGCGCCATCGAGTGCTCCCCGCGCAGGCGGGGGTGAGTCCCTGGAGTCGGTGTTCCTGCACGTCACCGGCAAGTGCTCCCCGCGCAGGCGGTGGTGAGTCCTGGTTGCCTTGGATGAGCATGTTCTCGACCGGGTGCTCCCCGTGCAGGCAGGGGTGCGTCCTCACGAATACGCCTGGCGGTGTGTCCTGGGCGCTGTGCTCCCCGTGCAGGCAGGGGTGCGTCCTCACGAATACGCCTGGCGGTGTGTCCTGGGCGCTGTGCTCCCCGTGCAGGCGGGGGTGAGTCCCTGTGTACGCGATGAGTCCGGCGTCTGGCTCCAGTGCTCCCCGTGCAGGCGGGGGTGAGTCCCTGTGTACGCGATGAGTCCGGCGTCTGGCTCCAGTGCTCCCCGCGCAGGCGGGGGTGAATCCGGCTTCGGCGCACAGGTCGCTACTCCGACAGTGCACTCCCGGCGCAGGCGAGGTGAGTCTGGATACTGGTCGCTAGGCGAGTCAGTGCCTGGGTGCTCCTCGCGAGGGCGGGGGTGAGTTCGTACTCGTTCTCCCCGCTCAGACGGGGGTGGGTCTTTGTGTCGGAATCCTCGGCGAACGAGAGCCGATCGTGCAGTTCAAAGCACGATTGACACGGCCTGGGGTGCCTCTGAGTCTCTTTTACCAAGGTGTGCTTGATCACCGCAGTGCCGGGACGGCCGTATCTCGTATGCGTGAAGGGGGAACTGGCCGTGACTCGCGCCGTAGAGCAAGGCGATCCGGTGTAGTGCCCACCGATGCGCGGTCTAGTTGCTGGGCCCTCGGACTCCACTGAAGGCGCGTGCGTGTTGATGGGAATCCTCGACGGCAGGGAAGCAGATTGTTGCTATGTCGCCACGACTCGTACGGCCAATGTCTTGCCGTTTCCCTTGGCCGTCATCGATCGCTCCGCAACGTCGGCGGCGACGGACTGGCCGTAGGGGTGGTGCGCCGGTGTCCGAAGGGGAAGTATCGAAGTGTGCCCCACCTCCAGAGCGCTGCCATCAACATCCGTCTGGCCCAATTGGGCCTTCCCCTCCCGGAGGGGTTCGAGGAGACTGAGGCGGCCCGGCTGGCCAGGCCGATCCTCGCCCGCCAGCGCGAGCTGAGCCGGCGGCTCTCTGATCGACTGTGTGCGGCGGACCAGCGGATCCAGGCGTTTCTCGACGACTACCTGGCCGATGTCGGTGAGGTGCCGCAGTTGCCTCGTCGCACCCTGGTGCTCGACGAGCCGGGCCTGGCCCGCGAGCTCTCCCTGCCCTTCGACGGTGACGTGTTCGAGTCACCGCTGCTGAGCAGCTACCGGTTGGTCAACGGAGTGCTGCACAACCCCGCCAACGACCGGCGGACCACGGCAGGGGTCTTCCACGTGGCGGAGGGCGGGCTGCCCATCCCGGACGACAAGATCGCCGTTCCCGCCCAGGCGTTCGCCCGATTGCTGGCCAAGTCCTTCGAGCCGCCGGCGGGCGACATGGTGCTGCCCTACATGGCCAACCAGTCGGACCCGGCTGCCGCCCTGGTCTCGCTCTACCTGCGACCGCTGGTCTCGCCTGAGGTCAAGGGCGTCGTACGCGAGAAGCGGATGGAGATCCGGGCCATCGTGCCCGGTGGCCTCGTGTCCAATCTCGACTTCCTCGAGGGCATCTTCGGCAACGGGGGAGACCCCTACCTGCCCGAGCACGACGCGTCACTGACGCCCGAGACCTGGACCGGACACACCGGCTGTGTCGTACTCGCTCCCCACCTGACCACGCTCACCAAGAAGGAACTCGGTCTGCCGCACGTGAGCGAGGCGACCGAACGTCAGCGGCGCGACGGGGTGTGTTGGGAGACCGACGACGAGAAGTACAACGGCGGTCGCGCGTTCAAGATCTGTGCCCGCGACGCGCGCGGGGTGATCGTCACGGTCATCGCCGACAATTACTACGGCTACTGCAAGAAGGAGGTCAAGACCCAGATCTCCTACTCGGCGAATCTCTTCGGCAACGCCGAGGAGGAGCACTCCGGTGGTGCGCTGGTCTTCGCGAGCTACAACCTCGGCCAGGAATACACCGAGAGGTCAGCGGGGGAGGACTACTCCTTGGCCGACGTCCTCGAGCGTGATCCACGACGATTCGCGGCGCAGTCGGAGGGGCATGCACTGGACACCGAGCAGGCGCACATCGTGCTCGTGCCGGCTGGTGCCCATTATTCGTTGCGCGAGATGCGCGTGTCATGGAGACGCCCGGACGGGGCTCCCGGCTCGGTGCCGCTGCGGTCCGACCAGGTGTATCTCAGTCCGAACGGCTATCGGGTGCAGGTGGCCCAGCAACCCCACGACCGCACCTGGAGCCTTTTCGGCACGGTGCCGACAGGAACGTCCTGCCACAAACCCGCGACGGTCTCCGGCGGCGGCAAGTCCGAGATCTCCAAGGCGATCACCGACGCCTTCATCATCGGCACCGCCTTCGTGGCGGACTTCGACACCGACATGGATTCTGTCGCTGCGATCTTTGATCGCGACTATTCCGACCGGTTCCAGGATCCGGAGCGCCACGACGCCGACTCCCGCTCGATCCTGTCCGAGGAGCGCTCGATCGGCTCGGTGATCAAGCTGCTCACCCCCTCGCGCACCGACTATGACCCCGAGTACAACGCTTGGCTCAAGCGCATTCCGCCCTACGTCAAGGAACTCGTCTACATCGTCAAACGCTCCCACCGTCCGCACTGGGGGGCGCACTGGCGCAGTCACTTCAGCGTCGTCACGATCGATGGCCGCCAAGGCAACGCGTTGCGTCTCGATGGCGCCGAGGTGACCCGTCACATGCTCCGCGTCGGCTACGACACCGATGGTTCGTGGCGTCTCTTCAGCCTCCGCCACGACTTCGCCCCGGCGGTCAAGGTGCAGACCGAGGACGACATCACCGCCTCGACCGTGGTGCCCGGCAGTCAGGTCGGGCTTGACCCGAACTTGTCCTACAAGTTCGTGGAGAATTGTGAAGGCCTGCTGTTCCAGCGCCCCGATGATGCGATCCACCGCGGCTACGACACCCAGGCAGAGCGAGACATCGCCACGCCTGGGACATTCCTGTCGAACTTCGAGCCGCTGACTCGTGGAGACGTACGCGCCATGCGTGAGGACCCGGTCGCCTTCGGCGCCTTCAGCGAGCCGATGACCCGAATGCTCGAGTCCTTCGCGGACAGTGAGCCGGGTCAGGGACCGGACTACGTCGTCTGTTCGGCGAATCCGCGCCTCATCGAAGGCTCACCGTCGAAGAATCCGCGATACCTGCAACGACGTCCCGACCGGACGAATGCGGCGGCCACTGCAGTCGCCGAGGTGTCCGCCCGTCTGGTCCGGCGGCTGCCGTCCTCGGCACCGTTGCTGCTGCCGGTGGACGTCGTTGCGGCCGGTCGACGCAACAACCCGCCCGACGGTCCCGTACCGCCGCTGTGTGCCTACGGCCCGCTGCACTACATGGAGGTGCCCGAACTGTTCATGGAGTTCATCTCCTCGATGACCGGCAAATCGCCGTCCACGACGGGCGCGGGCTCCGAGGGCGCGCTGACCAAGGGCCCCTTCAACGCGATGCCGGCCGTCATCGACCTCAATGCGAATCTCCTGTCGTACGTCCTCACCGGCCACGACGGCTGGCTCTCCTCCGCCGGCTACGTCGGCCCGCATGTGCGGATCGACCACGACTTCTCGCTACTCGTGCCGGAGCTCTTCTCGCGGATGACCGCCGAGGAGCGCGACGCCCACAGCCTCATCGCGGAGGGTGCCCTGGAGAAGATCGCCGACATCGAGCACGAGGGGCAGATCGTGCCGGCCGGACGACTGGGCTACCGCATGACCGACCATCTGGCGCGCAAATACTTCGGCAGGATCTTCCTGCACCCCGAGGTGGTCTTCACCCCGGAGATGTTGTGCCCCGAGTTGCAGGACGCAGCCGTCTTCGCACAATCCGTCGCGACGATCGTCGCGACCCATGAACGTGTGGCCCGCGCCTACGTCCGCGACGGGACGATTTCGCTGGCGGTCCCGCCGTTGCGTGCCCTGCTGGAGATCATGGCCGACGGAGCCACCGCGGAAGGCTGGACGCTGACGTCACCGGAGTTCCGGCAGCAGTTCACCCGGGAGTCCGTCCTCGCGTCGCCGTGGTACGCCGAACGGTTGGACGCCAAGGCTGCGTCGGCGAGCTCCCGGGCCGACGCCGGGCTGGCCGCCATCGAGAAGTTCGTCGCGACGCCGGGCAACGAGGACACGGCGGACCGACTGGGCATTCCCGTCCTGGTCGAGGCGGCGCGCGAGGAGGCGGGACGTCTCGCTGCGGTGCAGTTCCGCGAGCAGCTCGACGGGACCTCGGGGCGCACGCCAATGGGAGAGGAGGACTAGGCCGTCACTCGTCGTCGCTGCGGTACAGGCGCTGCCGACTGCTCAGCAGTTCCATCTCCGGCCTCGCGGCGACCAGGCGTTCAGCTGAGTCGAGCACCTGCGTCAGGTGATCGTGATCTCCCGACACGAAGGAGATGCCCACCGTGGCACGTCGGTGCAGATCGAGCTGGTCCACCTCCGCAGCCGACACGTCGAAACTTCGACGCAGGTCTGCCACCAACGGACGGATGATTGACCGTTTCGCCTTCAAGGACTGCACGTCACCCATCAGCACGTCGAACTCCACCCATCCCACCCACATGAGGGCATCATCGCAGGTCAACGGACCTCGAAGCGAGTGAGTTTGCCGTGCAGCCGGCAGACCGCGCGAGGCGTTGCGTGGCAAACGCCGACCGACGGGGCACACTGTCCGTATGGCTGATCTCACGGACAAGGTCTTCGTGGTCGTCGGTGCTTCTGGCGCCCTCGGCTCCCGCATCGCCCAGCGTCTCTCCGACGCGGGTGCCACCCTCACTCTCGCCCTACGGTCGGCAGAATCACCGATCGAGGGGGCGCACACCGTCTCTGCCGACTTGCGCGAACCTGGCGCCGCCCAGCGGGTCATCGGCGCTGCGATGGAGCAGCACGGTCACATCGATGGGGTCGTCATCGCGGCCGGCGTCGCCGCTTTCGGTCTGGTGGCCGAGATCGACGACGACACCGTCGACGATCTCGTCCTCGTCGACTTCCTCGGGCCCCTACGGATGTTGCGAGCGGCCCTGCCAGTGCTGGAGCCGGGCGGCGTGATCGCCAACATCAGCGCCGTGCTCGCCGAGCAACCCGTCGCCGGGATGGCGACCTACTCCGCGGTGAAGGCCGCAGCGTCCGCTCTCTTTGTCGCGGCTGCGAAGGAGGCCCGCAGGAGCAAGATCCGGCTGCTGGACCTCCGCCCGCCCCACACCGAGACGGGACTGGCGGGGCGCGCCATCGCCGGCGTTGCCCCGAAGATGCCCGACGGGCTCGACCCGGATGCAGTGGCCGACCGGATCGTCGAGGCCATCCTCGGCAGCGAGCGTGAAGTGCCCAGCTCAGCCTTCAAGTGAACCGCAGGGCCGGGCAAGTCCGACGGGGCTAGCCCGCGAGCCTCACTCGCTCGATGAGTCCTCACCCATGTCGCCACCCGTGTCGCCCATCATGCAGCCCATCAATGCCTCGGTGAGCTTGGTGCCGCCGTCGCTCTTCTCCAACGCGTCCTCGCCGTCGAGCATCATCGTGACGAAGAAGTCCTTGACGATGTCGTCGGTGAGCTCCTCGTCGAGGCATGCCTTGACCTCAGCCGGAGTGTCCTCGTCTTCAGCTTCCGCGAGCATCAGCTCCCGCATGTCCATGTCACAGTCGCCGAACTGGTCGTAGAGTTTCCCGCCCTGGTCGCGCGTGAGATTGAGCTCGTCGAATTCCATGCCGGTGCTGTCATCGGCGAACTCTGCGGGTGTGCCCATCTTCTTGACCTTGTCGATCCCCACAATGTCGACGAAGCCCTCGGAGAAGCAGCGGGCCTGCTTCTCGTCGCCCGGGAAGCCCTCCTCGTCCGTCATCGACGTGGACATGGCGTCGACATATGGCTTGGCCTCCGCACTCTTGGAGTCACCACCACCGCCACAGGAAGCCAGGACGAGAGCGGCGGGCAGAACTGCGAGAGTGAGGAAACGGCGAGACACGGGGCACCTGCTTCTGTGAGGGGCGCCTCATGCGCCCTCGTCCCGTCAATCGTGCCAGAGCCGATGGGCCAACGGGGTGGCTTGGGGGTTTTGACCGCCGCCTGTGTTCACAACGCGCGGGTATGCACCATACGTAGCACCTCTTCGGAACACTCGGTGAGCGCGCCAATGACCACCGGCGCGCTCTGGGCGGCCGCCACCTCGCGTGCGTGCCGTACCCATGCCGCGTCGATCGCGAACACCGGGAAGAGGGCAAAGGTGAGCGACAGGCCGGGGATCATCCCACCCTCGTGCAGGGTGGGCAGCGCCTCGATGTAGCGCTCGGCGAAGGGAGCCAGCACCTTGTCCTGCCCGGGCCGCCAGAAGGCGTCCGACACGGCGCTGGCGGCTTGGATGGGCGCCGTACGTTCCACCAGCGCCGTCCATGCCTCCTCCTTCGCCGCGGCCGAGGGCGCGCTGGCCCGTACGCACAGCGCACGGATCCAGGCGTCGGGGTCAGGGTCACGCTCCTGCAGGGCCCGCACGGCGTCGGTGTCCACGTCGCCGAGCTCGGCTCGGCGCTGCAGGACGTACCACTGCAGGTCGATGTCGCCGGCGGCCTGCGTGCGCAGCGTGGCGAGGTCCTCATCGCCTGCCGCCGTCCTGGCCAGCGCTCGCAGTGCCGAGTGGCGCGATATCCCTGCGTCCAGCAAGTGACGTGCCACGGCGCCCACCTGCGCCTCGAGGCCGACCCGCTCCGACTCAGGAGCCCAGCGTTGGGCGGCGGTGAGAGCGAGCTCGAGGCACGGTTCGGCCACCGTCTCCACCGTCTCCACCGACAGCACGTCGGTGAACGCGCCCACAGCTTCCGCGGCCGTCGCCTCGGCGTGGGAAAGCATGTCCCACACGGTGGCCATGGCCACCGCGCGAGTCAGCGTGGTGGGTAGGCGCGAGGGTCGGCTGATCAGCACCTCGCGCCCGGCCGCGTCGGGTCGGGTGGTGGCGAACGTGGTGTCGTCGTGGTTCACCAGGTAGAGGTCGGCCCGGGGCAGGCCCTCGATGGCGGTGCGCTCGCCGACCACGTCCACGAGAACGGAGCCCACCTCTTCGAGCGCTTCGCCGACACGGCGGTAGGCGCCCACCCCCACCACCTGCGGGTGTGGGGCGCCGTGAGCACCGACGGCGGTGAGGACCAGGTCGTCGTCGATCTGCTCGATGCCCAGCCGGTCGACGCCTGCGGTCTCCAGCCACGCCGTACGCCACGGCTGCAGGTCGCGGCCGCTTGCCATTTCGAGGGCGACGATGAGGTCGTCGAGAGTGGTGTTTCCCCACGCATGTTCGGCGAAGTAGGCGCTCATGCCAGCACAGAATGTGTCCTCACCCACGAAATACATGAGCTGCTTGAGGACTGCCGCACCCTTCGGGTACGTGATCGAGTCGAAGATGGATTCGGCGTCGGCCACGGTCGGTACGGGCTGGCGGATGGGGTGTGAGCTGGGCCCCTGATCGGCGAGGTAGGCGCTGAGTTTGTCACCCACCAAATTGTTTGCGGCCGTGTCGCCGTAGCTGGTGGCCCGCTCGGCCGCCCACATGCAGGCGAACTCCGCGAAGGCCTCGTTGAGCCAGAGGTCATCCCACCAGCGCATGGTGACAATGTTGCCGAACCACATATGAGCCATCTCGTGCAGCAACACGTTGGCGAACACCTGCCACTCGCCGGTGGTCGGCTCGTGACGGCGCAGGATGGCGTCTGCCCAGGTGACGCAACCGTAGTTCTCCATCGCGCCGCCGAAGTCGGGCAGGAACACCTGGTTGTAGGTGCGCTGGGGGAAGGGCATTGCGAAGCGATCGCCGAAGAAGGCAAGGCCTTGCGCGGTGAGCGTGAACGCCTGCTCGGCGTCGCGTTCCAGCGCGGAGGCCAGGGTCTGGCGGGCGTAGAGGCCGAGGTCGTAGCCACCGGCCTCCTGCCGCACCTCGACGAACGGGCCGGCCACCACCACGGGGTTGTAGGTCGAGAGCGGCGGCGTGGGCTCGAAGGTCGACCGCCGAGCGCCCTCGACCCCCTCGACGTCATCGACCCTTGGGCCGCCGGAGTTGCTGACCACGGTCCACGCCGCCGGCGCAGTGACCGTGAACGCGTGCGGTGCCTTGAGATCTGGCTGGTCGAAACAGGCCCAGGCGAAACGCGCCTCGTCCGGCTCGAAGCTGGTCCACAGATAGACGTTGTCGTCGCCGGGATCGACGGCGCGGTGCACCCCCCGCCCATGCGTGGTGTCGCTCTGGACCGTGGCCACCACCAGCTCGTTCTCCTCGGCCAGATCACCCAGCGCGATGCGCCCCTCCTCTGCGGCGGGCAACGGCTGGCCGTTGAGCGTGGCCGACTCCACCTCCGCGCAGCAGTCGACGAACGTCGACGCGCCGGCGGTGGCAGTGAAGTGCACGGTACTGACGGCCCGGAAGGCGGGACCGTCGACCAGGTCGGTGAGGTCGATGGCAATGTCGTAGGAGGTGACCGAAAGCAGGGCCGCGCGATCCACGGCCTCATCCTGTCGAAGACTGCGGACGGGCACGATGGGATCCTCACTCAAGGCCGGATGCTGCGGACGACGCCCTGGATGAGCGACGTAGGCAGCCTAGAGCGAAGGTGCACGCCAGAGCGAGGGAATAGGACGCCGCAGCCATGGCGGTAGGCCCCTGCACTCCCAGCAGATCGAGGGATCCGAGCACGGAGCGCTGTCCTGGGAAGGAGCAGATTGTGGCGAGCGCGACGAGTGTGATGCCGTACTCGACTTCGCTCTTCATCGTGATCAGCTCGCGGGGCGCCTCCTCGGCTGACACAGCCGCGGGTCGAGTTCGACCTCATCTGAGAGTTGGTATCGCATAAAGCGAATCGCCTGCGGAATCCTTCAGGAAATGGGGGAGTCTGGGACCAACGAAAAGGGCCCCCGATCCTGCGTTGCCGCAGTTCAGGGGCCCTTTGTCGGTGACGACAAGATCAGATGTCGTAGTAGAGCTCGAACTCGTGCGGGTGCGGACGCAGCTGCACGGGCAGGATCTCCTGCGTGCGCTTGTATTCGATCCACGTCTCGATCAGGTCGGGGGTGAAGACATTGCCCACGGTGAGGAAGTCGTGATCCTGCTCGAGGTTCTCCAGGACTGCGTCCAAGGAGCCGGGCACCTGCGCGATGTCGGCCTTCTCCTCGGGCGGCAGTTCGTAGATGTCCTTGTCGATCGGGTCCGGCGGCTCAATCTTGTTCTGGATGCCGTCGAGTCCGGCGAGGAGCAGCGCGGAGAAGGCGAGGTAGGGGTTCGCGGAGGGGTCGGGGCAGCGGAACTCGACACGCTTGGCCTTCGGGTTGGCGCCCGTGATGGGGATCCGGATGCATGCCGAACGGTTGCGCTGGCTGTAGACCAGCGAGACCGGGGCTTCGAAGCCGGGCACCAGGCGGTGGAACGAGTTCACGGTCGGGTTGGTGAAGGCGAGCAGTGAGGGTGCGTGCTTGAGGACGCCACCGATGTAGTGGCGTGCCATGTCGGAGAGCCCGGCGTAGCCAGTCTCGTCGTAGAACAGCGACGTGCCGTCCTTCCAGATCGACTGGTGCACGTGCATGCCGGAGCCGTTGTCACCGAAGATCGGCTTGGGCATGAAGGTCGCGGTCTTGCCGTTGCGCCAGGCGACGTTCTTGACGAGGTACTTGAACTTCATCATGTCGTCGGCGGAGCGAAGGAGCTCGTCGAACTTGTAGTTGATCTCGGCCTGGCCGGCGGTGCCGACCTCGTGGTGGGCGCGCTCGACGTGCAGGCCGGCGCGTTCCATCTCGATGACCATCTCGTCGCGCAGTTCGCCGAAGTGGTCGTAGGGGGCAACGGGGAAGTAGCCGCCCTTGTACTTCACCTTGTAGCCGCGGTTGTTGTCCTCTGAGCCGGAATTCCAGGCGCCCGCTTCAGATTCGATGTGGTAGTAGCCGGCGTTGGCCTTGGTCTCGAAACGCACGTTGTCGAAGACATAGAATTCCGCTTCGGCACCGAAGTAGGCCGTGTCGCCGACGCCGGTGGAGGCGAGGTACGCCATCGCCTTACGGGCGATGTTGCGCGGGTCGCGGCTGTAGGCCTCACCGGTGATCGGGTCGTGGATGAAGAAGTTGACGATCAGGGTCTTCGAGACCCGGAAAGGGTCGATGTAGGCCGAGGTCGGGTCCGGGAAGAGCTGCATGTCGGACTCGTGGATCGCCTGGAAACCGCGGATCGAGGAGCCGTCGAAGCCGAGGCCGTCGTCGAAGACCGACTGGTCGAAGGAGGAGACGGGCACGGTGAAGTGCTGCATCACACCGGGCAGGTCGCAGAATCGGACGTCGACCATCTCGACGCCCTCGTCCTTGATGAACTTCAGGAGTTCATCGGAGTTGTTGAACATGTGCGGTCCTCCTCGACGGCGCCGGTAGGCGACTCGTCACTCGTGCTGCGGACGGGCTGGGAGCGTCGTTGCACCCGATGACCCCCATGCTAGGTGTGAGCAGTTTCCTGACCGTATCCCGGTTGTTTCGGCTGTGTAACAAGTGCCCGCGCTGCCGTCCTACCCGCTCGGCTCCTAGGCTGGAGCAGTGACCACTCCTGCCACCCCTGCCCTGGAGAGCGCCACCTGGGGCCGTCGAATTGTTGCCCTCTTCATCGACTGGTTCGCCTGCACGGCACTGGCGCAGTTGCTGATCGTGATCGGCCTCATGTCCTCCAATCCCAACGCATCGGTGACGATGGCCCTCTTCATCCTCGAGTCGGCACTCTTCACCGCGCTGGTCGGCGGCTCCTTCGGCAAGATCGTGACCCGGTTGCGCGTCATCCGTCAGGACGGATCACCACAACCACTCAGTCTGATTCCGGCCGTGATCCGCACGCTGCTGGTGGCGTTGGTGATTCCACCCCTGCTGACCTTCGAAGGCCGCGGTCTGCACGACGTCGCGGTCGGGTCGCGCACCGTCAAGGTCTAGGAACGCTCGACGCCGCACACGTTCTTCGGGTCAGCGGCCGCGCTGCTGGCCGCGCATGCCCTTCATCGAGGTGGGGACCGGACCCTTGGGCATCGGGACCCGGCCACGCGTGGCATCCAGCGCCTTGAGCCGCTGCAGGATGTCGGTCATCTCGGCCGGCTTGACGGCGCGGCCCAGTTTGCCGACGTACTTCATGAGCTTGGGCAGGGGGATCTCACCCTCGCCGCGGCCGCAGATGACCTCGTGGACCGGCACACCGGACGCGACACGTTCGTGTTTGCGACGCTCGATCACGAGCAACTGCTTCACGCGGGTCTGGCTCGAGCCTTCGCCGACCAGGACGATGCCGGGAGGACCGACCACCCGGTGGACGACGTCCTGCTGCTTGTTGAAGCCGACGACGGGCTCGACCTTCCAGCCGCGACGCAACATCTGGAGTGCACCTGCGGCAGCCGCGGGCTGTCCCTCCATCTGCGCGTACGCCGCCTTCTGAGCGCGGCGACCGAAGATCAGCAGCGCGCACAACAGGCCGATGAGGAGAGCACCGACGATCGAGATGAGCAGCGACAGCAGTCCGCTGCCAGGCAGCCACCACATCAGTCCGAACCCGATCGCGGCACCGAGCAGGAAGGTGCCGAGGATGATCAGACCGAGGCGGGGATCGCTCCGCTTGGCCATCTTGTACGTCTGGAGAAGCTGGCCGCGCCGCGAGGTGGGCGTGGCGGCAGGGGTCGACATGGGGTGTGCCTTGCCTTACTGGTCAGGATCGGACGGGGACGAGACGCGAATCAGACGGTCGCTTCAGCACGCGCGTCCATGGCCTGACGGTACAGGCGACCGGCGCGGTAGGACGAACGAACCAGTGGTCCCGACATCACACCGAAGAAACCGATCTCCTTCGCCTCGTCCGCGAGCTCGATGAACTCCTGGGGCTTGACCCACCGCTCGACGGGGTGGTGACGAGGTGAGGGGCGGAGGTATTGGGTGATCGTGATGAGTTCACAGCCGGCTGAGTGGAGGTCGCTCAGAGCCTGACTGACTTCTTCACGTGTCTCACCCATCCCGAGGATCAGATTGGATTTCGTGATGAGGCCGAAGTCGCGGGCCTGGGTGATGACGTCGAGCGAACGCTCGTAGGTGAAGGCAGGGCGGATGCGCTTGAACAGACGCGGCACGGTCTCGACGTTGTGGGCCAGCACCTCGGGGCGCGATTCGAAGACCTCGGCAAGCAACTCGGGCTTGCCGTTGAAGTCGGGGATGAGATTTTCGACCCCGGTGTCAGGGTTGAGCTCGTGAATGGCGCGAACTGCCTCGGCATAGAGCCACGAGCCGCCGTCGGGCAGGTCGTCGCGAGCGACTCCGGTGATCGTGGCGTACTTGAGTTGCATCTTCTGCACCGACTCCGCGACGCGGCGGGGCTCGTCCCGGTCCAGCGGCTGCGGCTTGCCCGTGTCGATCTGGCAGAAGTCACATCGACGCGTGCACTGGTCACCGCCGATGAGGAAGGTGGCCTCGCGGTCTTCCCAGCATTCGAAAATGTTGGGGCAGGCAGCCTCTTGGCACACCGTGTGAAGATCTTCGGACTTCACCAGGTTCTGCAGCTCCATGTATTCGGGACCCATCTTGGCCCGCGTCTTGATCCACTCCGGTTTGCGCTCGATCGGAGTCTCAGCATTGCGGACCTCCAGACGGAGGAGCTTGCGTCCTTCAGGGGCGGCAGTCGTCACCCCGTCACTGTACGACGAGGTGACGGGCCTCCCAACTCGCCCCGGAGTGCAGCGTCAGGCGACGTCGCGGCGTCCGAACGACCACACACTCAACGCGACGACGATGACGACAGGGACCAGCACGAACGGCAGCGCCTCCCAAACGCCGAGGAGGGCCCTCCCATTGCACAGCTGCAGCATCGCTGCGTCGAACCTGTCACCCTCGTTTGCCGCGCATTCGGCGGGCGCCTGCGTCCAGTACGTCGCTCGGCCCTGCATGACCGCAAGCAGGTTCGTCGGCGCGAGCCAGCGTTCCTTTCCCGGTCCCAACGGAAGAGCTGCCACGAAGACTGTCTGACCGACTGCGACGGCGAACATGGCGCCGAGCGTAAACACTGTGCTGCGCGAGAGCATGGTCAGCGCGTAGCCCCCCACGGCGCCCACGATGGCCAGAAACGTGCAGCGCAGGATCATCCAGGCGATCTCGCCGAGCACCCCTGAAGCGAGAGGGAGGTCTCGAAGGGCTGCTGCACCACCCAGCCCCAACCAGTAGAGCGTCAGCACCACCGACGTGAGCAGCGCAGCGAGCAGACCGACCGCCAACGCCTTGGCAGTCCACACTCGCAGTCGTCGCGGTTCGAAGAGGAGTTGGTTGCTCATGGAGCCCGAAGCCCAGTCGGCTCCGGCATAGGTGGATCCCATCAGGACCACCAGAATCAGCACGAGACTTGCCACGCCGATGGAGGAATTGGTGAGCTCGTTGCGCAGGTTCAACGGCTCACGGTGCAGGTCGGCGAACCAGCTGATCACCTGCTCCTCACACTGGTCCGCAGTCTGGACACCCGCTGAACGCGGACGCTTCTCGCAGTGCCGTACCTCGCTCTGGAAACTCGGCTGCTCCACCGCCCGGGCCCGTGCGGTGGCGATCTCGTCGGCGGAGAAGGGGCGTGAATCCCAGACGGTCACGACGCCAATGAGCAGTGGTACGACGAACGCTGACGCAACCAGGACCGCTACGGCCCGGCGCCAACGAAGACGGGTCAACTCGGTGGCGATGAGGCGCATCATGACTCGCTCCCGTCGACGTCCTGGACTCCCAGAGCCTCGCCGGCGGTCAGCTCGAGGAAGACCGTCTCCAGGTCGGCGCGCTGAGGGCTGAGTTCGCTGAGCCAGATCTGTGCGTGGGCCAGGACGCGGGTGATGTCCGCCGGATCAGGGCCGGACTCGACCCGCAGAGCGCTGTCGACCAGGGATGCCTTGATCCCGGCTGACGCCAGCACCTTGATCGCAGCCTGCGGATCCGGCACGACCAACCGGTGGGACGTACGGTCGCCGATCAGGTCATCGACCCGGCCGCTGGCCAGCATCCGACCGTTGCCGATGATCGTGACCCGGTCGCACACCTGCTGGATCTCCGCGAGGATGTGTGAGCTCAGCAGGACTGTCACGCCCTGCTCTCCCAGCGCACGGATCGTCTCGCGGATCTCCCTGATCCCGGCAGGGTCCAGCCCATTGGTCGGTTCGTCGAGGATGAGGAGCCGGGGGTCCTTGAGCAGCGTGGCAGCAATGGCCAGTCGTTGCTTCATGCCCAGGGAGTAGCCGCGGTAGCGGTCGTCCGCGCGGTCGGTGAGACCCACAGTGTCCAGCGCTGCGTCGATGCGTGCGGTGGCAATGTCTCGGGTGCGAGCGAGCAGGGTGAGGTTCTGGCGTCCGGTGAAGCTGGGCAGGAACTTCGGCATCTCCACGACCGCTCCGACTCGGTCGATGACCGCGGGGAGCCCGAGGGGGACTGCGGTGCCGAAGAGACGCATGGTGCCCGCGGTGGGTCGCGCGAGTCCGAGCAGCATGCGGATGGTGGTGGTTTTTCCCGAGCCGTTGGGACCCAGGAAGCCGTGTACCCCGCCCTCGGGCACATTCAGGTCCAGACCTGCGACGGCGACCCGGTGCGGGCCCCGACGTGTGTGGAACTCCTTGCGCAAGCCTCGCGTCTCGATGACAGTGCCGCTCATCTTCACCCCCGTGATCTACAGCCAACCCCCGAGCAGGGCCAGGGTGAGGATGCCAGTCGATGGCTGGCTGTGTCGCGTGGGCTCGCCGTGGGACTAGCGGCCGGGTTGGACCAGTTCGATGCGTGGTGCGCGTCCCGGCTCGGGGCGGGCGTCATAGTCGGGCGTCGGGTCGTACGAGCCCCAGGCCAGGAGCGATTCGAGGTGGCGTCGCACCGCGGGCAACACGTCGGTCACGGTGACGTCGTGCCCGAGCTCCCTGGTCAATGAGGTGACGCCCGCATCGGCAATGCCGCACGGCACGAAGCGGTCGTACCACGCCAGATCCACGTCGCAGTTGAGCGCAAAGCCATGCATCGTGACGCCACGACTGACGCGGATCCCGAGGGCGGCGATCTTGCGCTCCGGCCCGCGATCGTCGGCCTGCAACCACACGCCGCTCCGTCCCGGCACCCGGGCTGTGGGCACCCCGAAGTCGGTGCAGACGCCGATGAGGGCCTCTTCGACGCGGCGGACGTAATCGACGACCTTGACATGATCGGGTAGCGCAACGATGGGGTAGCCGACGAGCTGTCCGGGCCCGTGGAAAGTGATCTTTCCACCTCGGTCGACGTCTATGACGGGGGCGCTGCCGGCGTCACTGGGACGCTCGTGTGGATCGGTGCGTCGACCCGCGGTGAACACTGGCGGGTGTTCCAGGAGCAGCACGGTGCCGGGACGGGTCCCGGCCACCACGTCGGCATGGATCGTGCGCTGCAGGTCCCAGGCGGCGAGATATTCGACGGCGTCCTCGCCCAGACCGGGGATCTCGTACTCAAGCGACATGCTGCGACCCTACGCCCGGCGCTCCTGTGGATGAGCCACGACGCCGTCGCATGAAATCCGGCAGGGTGGGGGAGTGGACCCGCGTCGACTTCTCCCCACCTTGGCCGTCCTTGCCGCTGTCTGCGTGCTCGCCACGGTGGCCCTCACCTTGGTGCGCCATGCACCGGACAATGCACGTGATCCTGCCGCGCGAGAGCGGGCGTCAGGAAGCATCTCGGGCGATGCTCCCGCATCTACCGAGCCCAGCGCGATCCTGTCCGCGTGGGACGAGCAACGTTCGTCGGCCTGGGCCGCAGGTGATGTGAAGGCACTGCGCGACCTCTACGTCACGGGCTCGCAGGCCGGTGAACGCGATGCCCGACTGCTCCAGCGCTATCTGGATCGGGGTCTGCGTGTCGAGGATCTCCGGATGCAGGTGCTCTCGCTGCGCGTCATAGACCGGTCGAGCAGCCGGCTACGACTCCTGGTCACCGATCGCGTCGTCGGCGCCCGGGCAGTGGGCAGGGGGAATGCCGTCCAGTTGCCGACCGACCGCGCCTCGACCCGTCGGATCGTCCTGGTGAAGGTGAAAAGTCAGTGGCTCGTGGAGGAGGTCCGCGATCAGGCCAGTGCTGCGGCCAGCACCTCTCGGACATCCTCGTCCTCGAAGTCGTAGCCCGCTCTTTCCAGAGCAGCCGGACGGGCGTTGACCGAGCCGAGAAGTTCTGGCGCCATGTCACCCGCAGCCACCCGAATCACCGCGGCAGGGGCAGCCAGGAAAGCACGTCGCCCCACCGCCTTGGCCAGAACGCGGGTGAACTCTGCATTCGTCGGCGTGCTCGGGCAGCACAGATTGAACGAGCCGGACACGTCGCGTGACTCGATGAGATAGCTCACCGCACCGATCCAGTCGCGCAACGAAATCATTGGGAAGTACTGCTCGCCGGAACCGAGACGTGCACCCAGCCCACTGCGGAACAGCAGCCGCAACTGCTTCAGGGGCGGCGAGGTGCGATCCATGACCGGTGCCGTACGCAACACACAGACGCGGGCCCCGGCTTCGCGGGCGGGATTCGCGGCGGCTTCCCACTCGCGGGCAACTCGAGTGAGGAGAGCCTGACCACGGCTGTCGGACTCTTCGGTGACAGGCATGGTGCCGTGGTCGCCGTAGAAGCTGATGCCGTTGCCGGCCAGGAAGGCAGGCGGCCGTTCAGCCGCGGCGATGGCCTCCGCCAACACTGAGGTCGTCGACACCCGACTACTGAGCACTTCATCGGCCCATGCCTTCGAGTGCGGGTTCCCGGCGACGCTGGCCCCCGCGAGGTTGACGACAGCGTGGGCCTGGGCGATCAACTCGCCATCGACAGCCCCCGAGGCAGGGTTCCACTGCGACTCGCGCGGTGACTCTGGGGCTCGACGAACCAGTGTGGTCACCTCGTGTCCGTGCACGCGAAGGTGCTCGGTGAGGTGAGTGCCAAGGAATCCTGATGCTCCGGCGATGATGACACGCATGGGCCCAGCCAACCATGCAGGCCAAAGCCGACCAGAAAATCAGCCTGCGAGATGCGCCCAGCGGGCGGACAGCTGGCTCCACGGACCCTGGTCCATCACCTGCCCAGACTCGAGAACCACCACCCGATCAGCCTGCGCAAGAGCGGCCGTCTTGCTGGTGGCACCGATGACCGTCACCCCGCGCTCGCGAAGCGCTCGCCACAGTTCGAGTTCGGTGGTCGCGTCGAGCGCCGAGGACACATCGTCGGCCAGAAGCACATCGGTGTCGCAGGCCAGCGCCCGAGCCAGTGCAAGTCGTTGCACCTGACCCCCGGAGAGCCGTACGCCACGATGGCCGACCAGTGCTTCGATGCCGCCGGCCTCCGCGACGTCTCGACCCAGTCGGGCTGCTGCGATCGCGGGTTCGATCTCGCGTGGGTCGTGGTCGAGGGCAATGTTGTCCCGGAAGGCACCCGAGAGCACCCGGGGCACCTGTGCCACGTGGGTCACGCGGCCCGGTCGGAGTTGGATCTCCGGATCGTCGACGACCTGGTCATTCCACCGAATCTCGCCGGTGTGGGACACCAGCCCAGCCAGGGCCGACAGCAGACTCGACTTGCCCGACCCGACCTGGCCCAGCAACAGCACCAGTTCCCCGCTCGAGACCGTGAGATCGACGTGCTGCACACCCAGCGTGCCGTCGTCGTGGACTGCGCTGACGTCGGACAGGTGCAGTTGGTGCAAGGGGTCAGAGGCTGGGGCAGGTGGCCCGGGCGACGTCCCGGCGGTGAGGTCGACACCTGGCGGCAGATGCATCAGGTCGCCGCCGCCGGCCAGTGCGCTGGTGGCGTGCATCCAGGACCGTACGCCCGGGGCTTCGGTCACCACCGAGCCGGCGACGCGGCCGAACCAGTCGAAACCAGCGACGGCGTTGGCGATCAGGAGGGTGGTGGCGAGACCCCAGACGTCCCCGACCAGGCCAGCCCAGGCCGCGACCACCCCGCACTGCACCATCAGGATGGGGACACCGTCCAGCAGCGCCTGTACCCGGTGCTCGCGCACCGCAGCCTCCACCCGGCCGCCGTCGACCTGACGCAGGTGAGAGTGGACCTGGGGAGTGGCGGCCGCCAGTTTGACCGTGCGCACCGACTCCAGCGCGGAGACCAGCGAGCGGCCGAACGCGGCCCGCGCCTTCGACGCTTCGGTGGCCGATCGTCCGGCGATCGGGCGACCGAATGCTGAGGCAGTGGAGGCAGCAACCATCACCGCGAGCAGGATGCTGCCGGCGAGCCAGCTCTGCGCCACGAGAGTGGTGAGAACGACGACGAAGATCCCTGTTATCAGGTCGATCCACCGGTCGGCATAGCGAGCCAACCGGTCCGCGTCGAGGGCGCGACCTACGACCTCGCCAGCAGGCGTGCGAGAAAGCCTGCGTTGGCTGGTCTGGCCGATGAGCACGCTGGTGCGGGCGCGCAGCATCACCGAGACCCACCAACGCGGGTAGCGGAGGAAGGCCTGGGCCAGCAGCAGGGGTGCAGCCAGCAGGGAGAGAACGAGAGCACCCAGCATCAGCCACGGGCGCTCGCCCGCCTGCAGCGCCATGACGACGTGGCCCCAAAGGAAGCCGGTGATGGCGCCATAGGCGCCGGTGATCGAGCAGACCAGCAGAAGAGCTGCCCCCACCAGGCCCCACTGGGGCTCCGCCAGCAGCGCGCTGCGCACCGACCGCCACAGGGGCGGCAACGGGGCAAGGTCGGGTCCGGGCGGGGGAGTGGTTGCGCGTCGGACCGAGCCGATCTGGTCCCCCTGCTCGTGTCGCTCGGCCTGGGGGATCGGCTCCTGCTCAGCTGCCTCGAGCAGAGTCCGGAACATGCCCTCCTGGGCGGCCAGTTGTGCACGTGGTCCGTGTTGCACGACCTGTCCGGCTTCCAGGACGGCAACCTGCTCGGCGCGCTCAGTGGTCGAAAGACGATGGGCCACCAGGATGCCCGTACGGCCGGCGATCAGGCGGTCGGCGGCGCGCACCACCCGGGACTCGGTGACCGGGTCCATCCGGGCAGTGGCTTCGTCGAGAACCACGATGCGCACGTGGCGCACCAGCAGCCTGGCGAAAGCGACCAACTGCTCCTCGCCGGCCGACAGGCTGGTGCCACCCGGTCCCAGGAGTGTGTCCAACCCTGCTGGGAGGCCAGCCACCCAGGTGGTGAGGCCCAGTTCGACGATGGCCGATTCGACCTCGGAGCGGGGCACGTCGCCGAAGAGGGTGATGTTCTCGGCCAGGGTGCCGCCCAGGATCTCGGTCCGCTGGGTGACCACGCCCACCGCCGAACGCAACTGCTGGAGGTCGAGATCCCGCACGTCCACGCCGCCCAGGAAGACCGTGCCCGGCGCAGGCTCGACAGCTCGTGACAGCAGCGAGGCCAGCGTCGACTTGCCGGAGCCCGTGCGACCGACCAGTGCACACGTGTGCCCGGCGGGCACGACGAGGTCGATGCCGCGTAGGGCAAAGGTGCCGGTGCCGTAGGAGAAGTGGAGATCCCGGATGTCCACCTCGAGGGGGCCATCGGGGAGAGCCCGACCACCCATCGGCTCGGGCTCGGAGGCGAGCATGCTCCGCAGGCGCAGGATGGCACCGAAACCGGCCTGCAGGTCGGGAAGATGACGCGCGAGCTGGTCGACCTGTCCCACGAACGTCGTGGTGACCAGGAAAAGCGTGACCAGTCGGGCCGTGGAGAGGTTGTCGCCCATCACCAGTGCCGACCCGACTACAGCAGTGCCCGCCAGCATGGCGTGCAGGAGCGAGCCGGTGCGTCGCGTGATCTGCGTCTCGACCTCGAGAACCGCTTTGAGTCGGGTCTGCACCACAGCGGCGAGCTCGGTGCAGCGACGTACGACGAATGCCTGACCCAGACTGGTGCGCAGGTCGTCGCGCGCAGCAATGCCTTCCTCCAGAGCGGCTGCGTGGTCGGTCCAGGCGATCTCCTCGACGACCTTCCGCTCCGAGACGAGAGGCAGCAGTGGACGTGCCACCAGGATGGCGGCTGCTGCCGTGACCGGGAACAGGAACCAGGCCGGCCACCAGGTGATGCCGGCAACGATCCACAACGGGCCGGAGGCAAGCAACGTTCGACACAGCTGCCACACGTGCCAGCGCATCAGGTTGCCGACCTCGTGGGTGTCGTCGTCGACCCGGTCGAGGACCTCACCGACCGCCTGTTCGTTGAGCGTGGACAGCGGTTGTGAGAGGGCCGCGTCGAGGAGATCGGCACGCAGCTCGCCTTCGGCGCGGTCCGTGACGACGAACCACGCGGTCTTGGCGACGGTGTCGATCAGCGCCGCGCCGATCACGCAGAGCGCCAGCGCTCCGATGAGGCGACTCGACGCATCCTCGGCCAGCTTTCCAGCCACCACCGACCCGAATGAGGCAGCCACGGCAGCGACCAGTGAGGCCACCAGGCACGCAGCGGTGGTGGGGGTGGCCATGCGGCGCCAGTCGACCGGATTCCGGTGCGCCGGTAGCTCCGACGAAGTGGTGGTCGGGGCGGCAGGAGTGTCGATGTCGGTGAGAGTCACGGTGGGAACAGGTTAGGCGCCCGCACCGACATCGCGCGCACTATTTTCGACGATGGCTACGACCAACGGGGAACCTCGCCTGGCAGAGCTCATCAGAAACGACGAAGCCCCGCCCGGGTGCTGCGGGCGAGGCTTCGATCGGTGGAACAGAAGGGGTCCGGCGTCGAGTCAGATCTCGAACTTGCCCGACTCCAGGCGACGCTTGACCTCCTGCAGGAAACGTCCGGCGTCCGCGCCGTCGACCAGTCGGTGGTCGTAGGTGAGTGCGACGTACACCATGTAGCGAATGGCGATCGTCTCGCCCAGATTGGGGTCGTCGATCACGACAGGACGCTTGACCACAGCACCAGGACCCAGGATGGCCACCTGCGGCGAGTTGATGATCGGGGTGTCGAAGAGCGCCCCGAAACTGCCGAGGTTGGTCACGGTGAACGTCGCGCCGGAGAGTTCGTCGGGCGTGATCTTGTTGGTGCGCGTGCGCTCTGCGACGTCGGCGATCTTCTTGGCCAGACCCGCGATCGACAGATCACCGGCCTCCTTGACGACTGGCGTCAGCAGGCCCTTCTCCGTGTCGACGGCGAAGGCGATGTTCTCGCGGTCGTAGTAGGTGACCTCGTTCTTCTCGGTGTCGATCGCTGCATTGAGCTTGGGGTGCAGCTTGAGGGAGTCGATCGCCGCCTTCGCGAAGAACGGCAGATAGGTCAGCTTCACGCCCTCGCGGGCGAGGAAGTCGGCCTTGACGCTCTCCCTCATCCGGGCGATCGCGGTGACGTCGACCTCCATCACCTGGGTGAGCTGGGCCGAACCCGCAAGGGACGCCACCATGCGCGAGGCGATGACCTTGCGCAGTCGGGAGAGCGGCTCGGTGGTGCCCCGCAACGGTGAGGCGGCAGGTGCCGCGGTGCCGTTGGTGGCCGGACTGGTGGAGCCAGCCTCGGTCGGAGCGGTCGCTGCCGGAGGAGTGCTCGCAGCAGCAGCAGCGGCGGCAGCGTCGAGAACGTCCTGCTTGCGGATACGGCCACCGACACCGGTCGGCTGCACGGTGGCGAGGTCGACGCCATGCTTCTTGGCCATCTTGCGCACCAGCGGCACGGCATACGCCGACTGATCCTGAGCCGATGCGGCGGGAGCTGCCGACGGTGCCGGCGTCGTCGGTGCGGGCTCAGGCTCGTGCTTGGGCACGGGCTTGGCTTCCGGCTCGGGTTTGGCTTCGGGCTCCGGCTCGGGCTCCGGCTCGGGCTTGGCTTCCGGCTCGGGTTTGGCTTCGGGCTGGCCGGGGGAGTCGGATGCAGCGGGTGTCGAATCTCCCGATCCGATGATCGCCAGTTCGCCGCCCACCTCCACGGTCTCGTCCTCGTCTGCCTTGATCTCGAGCAGGGTGCCGGCAACGGGGGAGGGAATCTCGGTGTCGACCTTGTCGGTGGAAACCTCCAGCAGCGGCTCGTCCATGGCGACCTCGTCGCCGACCTTCTTGAGCCAGCGGGTGACGGTGCCCTCGGTGACCGATTCTCCCAGTGCCGGAAGGGTGACTGTCGTGCTCTCACCACCGCCGGATGCAGAACCGGAGTCCGCTTCCTCCTGCTTGGAGGGAGCCTCACCAGAGGAGTCGCGTGCTGCGGCGTCGGCCTCTGCGATCTCCTGCTCGACATCTTCGCCGCCACCGGCGGATGCCGCGGCCGGCTTGTCGGACTCAGGGGTGGCATCACCCGGTGGGAATTCGCCCGTCCTGTCGGCGATCTCCTGCTCCTGGTCGGCCTTCTTCTGCGACTCCTGCTCGTCCTTCGGCTGAGCCTCTGGCTCGGCGGTCTCGGTGGCGTCACCGGCGGACTCGTCGGCCTCGCCGACCACGGCCAGGACAGCGCCGATCTCGACCGTGTCATCCTCCTGCGCCTTGATCTCGAGCAGGGTGCCGGCAATGGGGGAGGGGATCTCGGTGTCGACCTTGTCGGTGGAGACCTCCAGCAAGGGCTCGTCGACAGCGACGGTGTCGCCGACCTGCTTGAGCCAGCGGGTGACGGTGCCCTCGGTGACGGACTCGCCGAGTGCGGGGAGAGTGACTTCGGAGGCCATGGGGTTCCTTCGCTCGCGAATGATGGGGCTGATGGAGTGGATCGTCAGGAGTGGGCGTGCAGTGGCTTGCCGGCCAGGGCCAGGTGGGCCTCGCCGAGCGCCTCGTTCTGAGTGGGGTGAGCGTGGACCAGTGGCGCCACGTCCGAGGCGTGCGCCTCCCAGTTGTAGATCAACTGGGCTTCGCCGATGAGCTCGCCCACCCGGTCGCCGACCATGTGGACCCCGAGCACCGGACCGTCGGTGAGACCGACGAGTTTCACGAAGCCCTGGGTCTGCAGGATCTGGCTCTTGCCGTTGCCGCCAAGGTCGTAGGTCACGGTGGTCACGGCGTCGCCGTGCAGCTCGCGGGCCGTGGCCTCGTCGAGGCCGACCGAGGCGATCTCGGGGTGGGAGTAGGTGACGCGGGGAATGCCCGACTCCGCGACGGGCGTGGGCTCAAGGCCGGCGATCTCCTCGGCCACGAAGATGCCCTGCTGGAAACCGCGGTGTGCCAGTTGGAGGCCGGGGACGATGTCGCCCACGGCGTAGACGCCCTCGACATTGGTGTGGCAGCGCTCATCGGTGAGGACGAAGCCCCGGTCCATCTCGACGCCCTGCTCGGCATAGCCCAGACCATCGGTGGAGGGCCCACGGCCCACAGCGACGAGCAGGAGCTCGGCCTCGATGACGTCTCCCCCTGCCACAGTGACGGCCACGCCGTCGTCGGTGGTCTTGACACTCTCGAACCGGGTGCCGGTGCGGAAGTTGATCTTACGCTTGCGGAAAGCCCGCTCCAGAGCCTTGGAGCAGTCCTCGTCCTCCCCAGCCACCAGCCGCGGCAAAGCCTCGATGATGGTCACCTCGGACCCGAAGGACTTCCAGACGCTGGCGAACTCGCAGCCGATCACGCCGCCGCCCAGCACGATGACCGAGGCAGGCACGCGGTCGAGCCGCAGAGCGTGTTCGGAGGTCATGACGCGCTGGCCATCGACCTCCAGACCTGGCAGCGACCTGCTGTAGGACCCGGAGGCCAGCACAAGGCTCTTGCCGGTGTGGGCGGTGCCATCCACGGTGACGGTCCTGGGACCTGTCACGGTTCCCTCGCCCTCGATGACGGTGATGCCACGCGACTTGATGAGTCCGGACAGGCCCTTGAAGAGCCGTTGGACCGTCTTGTCCTTGTAGGCGTTGACGCCGGCCATGTCGATGCCCTCGAGCGTCGCATTGACACCGAAAGCACTTGCTCCACGGGCAGCGTCAGCCACCTCGGCGGAGTGCAACAGGGCCTTGGTCGGAATGCAACCCTGGTGGAGGCAGGTGCCGCCCAGATTGCCCTTCTCGACCAGTCCGACCTTCAGGCCTAACTGGGCTGCTCGCAAGGCACAGGCGTAGCCGCCTGAACCAGCGCCGAGCACCAGGACGTCGAAGTCACCGTCCGACACAGAATTTCCTCCAGCATTGTCGACTCACTTGGGTGCCGACCATCCTTGCACTCTTTGTGACGCTGTCCACACTGGGTGGCCGTCATCCGTGGAGGGGCCCTTGGGGGAGTTGCTGCGTGGTCACCACCCCACCCCGGGCAGAATGGAGCCATGTCGTTTCTTGATCGCTTCCGCCGCAAGGGTCGTACGAGTCGTCCCACGGGTGATACCGCCCGCACCGGTTCCACTCGCGTCCGGGCCTCCGACGGTGAAGATGTGCGGCATCTCGAGCAGTTCGTCGCGTCGCGTCGCGGCGTGGAGGGCTTCGTCGAGCCGCGGACGGCCGTCAGCGACGTCACGCTGCTCCTGGTCGCCCACGACGGCGAATGGACGCGCCGGCGCGTGCCCGGAGTGAAGTGGGCCCACGACTTCGCCAACCGCAAGGGAGTGCCCTCCTACGATGCGGCTGTCGTGGGCGTGCCCCAGCGGATGCGTGATTACAACTCGCGGAAGAAGGCGCGCGGGATCTGATCGTCCCTCGTCTGAGCGCCCACCGTCTGGCTGACCCGACGAGGGATGCGCTGTTCGGCTACTCCGCTTCGGCCATGGCTCTGGCGAACTCCACCAGGGTCGTGACACCGAAACCGGTCGCGCCCGAGGGAAGGTGACCGTACGTGCTGCCGGTGTTCATCTCCTTGCCCGCGATGTCGAGGTGGGCCCACGGGAGACCGCCGGTGAATTCGCGGAGGAAAGCGGCGGCGTAGAGGCCACCGCCCCACCGGTTCCAGTCGTGCTGGAGCAGATCGGCGATCTTGGAGGCAGTGATCCGTTCCTTCATCTCTTCGGTGATCGGCATCCGCCAGTGCTGCTCACCGGCTACGACACCGGCTGCCACGGCGGCTTCGGCCTCGTCGTCGGTGCCCATGACAGCTCCGACGATGTCACCGAGCGCGAGCTGCATGGCTCCGGTCAGGGTGGCGATGTCGACGATGACGTCGGGCTTCTCGTTCACGGCAAGGGACAGGGCATCGCCCAGGAGCATCCGACCCTCGGCGTCGGTGTTGGCGATCTCGACGGTCTTCCCGTTGTGCATCGTGATGACGTCACCGGGACGCGTCGAGGTGCTGGACACCATGTTCTCGGCCATCGGAGCGAAGGCCGTCACGCGCACCGGCAACCCCAGTCGGGCGATCGCGAAGGTGGCTGCCACGACGGCCGCAGCGCCCGCCATGTCCGCCTTCATGTTCGACATGCCGGAGGAGGGTTTGATGGTCAGGCCGCCGGAGTCGAAGGTGACTCCCTTGCCGACCAGAGCCAGGTGCGCGACCGCCTTCTTGGGCGCCCAGGTCAACTTCGCCAGACGCGAGGGGGAGCTCGACGACTTGCCGACGCTGAGAATGCCGCCACAGCCCATCTCGGCCAATTGCTCATGATCGAAGATCTCCAGGCCCACCTTCGGCGCACCACGACCCTTGGTGAGTTGCTGATGGGCCTGGCTCACCGACTCGGCGAAGAGGGGAGGTGTGCAGTCGCCGGGAGGGGTGTTCACCCAGTCGCGGCACAGGACGACCGCGTCGGCAAGTATCTCTGCGGTCTCCAGAGCGACCGTCGCCTCGCTCCGGCGGGCGATGCTGCTCAGCACCGCCACATCGGTGGGTTCAGTGGTCTCAGCCGTGACCGACTTGAAGCGGGTGAAGGTGTAGCTGCCGAGTCGATGTCCTTCCACCACTGCGGTGATCAGTGCCGGAGTGTCGGCAGGCAGCGCCAGAGCGACCGATGCTGCGTTGGGCACGCTGCGGGCGGCGACGCCGGCGGCACGGCGTACGGCGATCGGATCGGTGGGATCCGCGCCCAGTCCGACGAACACGAGCAGCGGCGCACTGACCTCGTCACGGGTCGGGGCTTTCACCGACTCACCGGCCTTGCCGGTGACACCCAGCGCCGAGAGCAAGGGGCGAAGCTTGCGGCCGTACGCCTTGCTGACTTCCTGCGCTGCGTCACACAGGGTGGGCCCCTGTGGGCTGGAGACGACACCCACGACGACAGCATCGGCACGGGTACGGGCGGGGCTGGCACTGCGCAGTGAATACGTGGTCACCCAAGGCATGTTAGGCGAGGTGGCGGGCGATCGGCGCTGCGGTAGGTTTTGGCCATGGCTGCCACGTTGAAGAAGTCACCCCTCCACGACCGTCATGTCGCGCTCGGCGCGAAGTTCGCGGAGTTCGGGGGCTGGTCGATGCCGCTGGAGTACGCGACCGGTGTCGTGAAGGAACACACGGCGGTGCGGGAGAGCGTCGGCATCTTCGATGTGAGCCACCTCGGCAAGGCCATGGTCTCCGGCCCGGGTGCTGCCGACTTCGTCAACGCCACCCTCTCCAACGATCTCGCCAAGATCCACTCCGGCAAGGCCCAGTACACCCTGTGCCTGGACGAGTCCGGCGGGATCGTCGATGACCTGATTGCCTACTGGCACGATGACGAGCACATCCTGCTCGTGCCCAACGCGGCCAACACTGCAGAGGTGGTGCGTCGGCTCCAGGCGGAGGCACCCGAGGGCGTCTTGGTCGTGGACCATCACGACGACTATGCGGTGCTCGCGATACAGGGCACCCGCTCGGACGAGGTGCTCGAGAAGGTCGGGCTGCCCACCGGTCACGAATACATGTCGTTCGTCGAGTCCGACTTCGGCGAGGCCGACACCGGCGTCGTCGTGTGTCGCACCGGCTACACCGGCGAGCGCGGCTACGAACTCATTGTGGCCAACGCTGCAGCAGGCCAGCTCTGGGACGAGCTGATGGCCGCGGGTGAGGAGTACGGCATCGCTGCCTGTGGTCTCGGCTCGCGCGACACGCTGCGCACCGAGATGGGCTATCCCCTGCACGGCCAGGACATCAGCCTGGACACCAACCCCCTCGAAGCGGGTCTGTCGTGGGCGGTGGGCTGGAAGAAGGAGCGCTTCTGGGGTCGCGACGCCGTGGCCAAGGTCAAGGAGGCCGGACCCACACGTCGACTTCGCGGGTTGGTGGCTGTGCAGCGCGGCATCCCGCGCCCCGGCATGGGGGTCACCCTCACCCACGACATCCCGCTGGCCGACATCACCTCCGGCACCTTCTCACCGACTCTGAAGAAGGGGATCGGCCTGGCGCTCATTCCGGTCATGGTCGCCGAGGATGCAGAGGTGGGCGTCGACATCCGCGGACGGCGCGAGATCTTCCAGGTCGTCAAGCCACCCTTCGTGGACCCTTCGGTCAAGGAGTCCTGACGTGTTGCCCGATCAGCCCTCCACCTTCGACGCTCCCGACGAGCCCGAGCGAGCGTGGTGGTGGCGCCTCGAGACGTCGTCCGGTGAATCCGTCAGCGTTGCCGACTACTCCGACCAGCGATTCGCCACCCAGGGAGATGCCGAGTCCTGGGTCGGGGAGATCTGGGCGGACCTGGCCGAGCATGGCGTGGTTGCGGTGACGCTGTTCGAGCACGAACGGCAGGTCTACGGCCCGATGTCTCTCAGCGCCTGACCCATCCGGGACCCCCTCTGCGCCGAAGCAGGGAAGAAGGGGTGACCATGGCTGTCGACGATGACTTCACGCGATATCTCCACGCTCGGTGGACGGATCTGGTGGGTGGGCTCGAGGACGATGGGGTCCCGTCCGACGACGCGCGGCTCGTGGTTGCCGAGGTGCTACTGGCCAGCCGCAGGGCGTGGACCCGCAGAGTCGCCAACGAACAGATCGATCAGACGCTGTGGGCCGAGATCCGCGAACGGGCGGGACTGACCTCGCTCCCGGGCGCGGTGGCACCCCACGCAGCGCGGGCGGTGGATGCCTTCGACCCACCGGGTCCTTGGTTGGAGCGCGCCGGTGAGCGGCGGTCCGTACGACGAAACAGGAGGCTTCGCCTCGCCCTGCTGGCGTGTGTGGGTGCGGTGCTCGCCGGATCTGGATGGGCCTGGTGGGCGTCCCTTCCGGCGCCGCCGGAGGTGCGTCAGGAGGTGAATCAGCTGTCGGTGCCGTGGTACTCCGGGGATGACCTGCACCTGGCGGAGGTGGTCGTCGAGTTGCCCGGCATCGACGCCTTCGCGGCGACGGGTGACGACGTCATGGCGCGACTGGTGTCCGGCGAGGTGAAGGTGGTGCGTGCCGACGGCGAGGTGGACGACCCGGACAGCTCCGCTGCTGAGGTGAGGGGCCTGCTGTTGGCTGCCGCAGCGCCGCCTGAGGCAGTGGTGCCTCTCGGTCCGTACGACGTCGTGCTGCAGAGCGTCTCCACCCAGGACGGCGGCAGCGCGCACGTGATCGACTCCGCGCGGCGAGCTGATGATGGAGGAGCCGTACGTCTGTCCGAGAGCGGGCGTCGTGCCGTCGTGATCTGTGATGTCGACGGAGCCTGCGGGCCGCCCAGGACGGTCGGTGCTGGGTCGCAGAGGATCCGCGTCGGGTGATGCGTAGGGTCCCTCCCCATGGCTGAAGCATTGTGGAGTGGCGTGGCGCAGACCTATGCACGCAGTTTCGCGAGCCTGTGTGGCGCGACCACCTCGTCGTTGCTCGACGGGGTGCCGTCAGGTGCGCGCCTGCTCGATGTCGGGTGCGGTACGGGAGAGCTCGTCCTCGCCGCTCGCGCCGCAGGGATAGATGCGCACGGCGCAGATATTGACCCGGAGATGGCAGCACTGGCGGGGGAGCGGCTCGGTGAAGAGGTCGCGGTCACCGGGCTTCCGAACCTGGCCTTCGCCGACGGCTCCTTCGACCAGATCATCGCCAACTTCGTTCTCAACCATGTGGACGATCCACGGGCTGCTGCCCGCGAGTTGGCGCGGATCGCGGCTCCGGGCGGGTCCGTCCGCGCGACGATCTGGCCCGGCACGCCACCTCCGCAGGGCGCGATGTGGGGAGACGTTCTGGATCGATCGGGGGCTGTACGCCCCCAGATGCCACGGCTGGCCGAGCACCTCGACTTCGAGCGTTCCTGTCCCGGACTGGCATCGATCCTGACGGAGGCTGGACTCGATCAGGTGGAGTCTTCGGCACCTGCCTGGGTGTGGCGGGTCCACCCCGACGACTTCTTCGCAGGAGCCACTACCGTCGGCAACTTCGGAGTCTCCTGGCGCGCCCAGACCGCGGAGGTGCAGGAGCGGATGCGCGTGGTCTACTCCGACGTGATCGGTCCGTGGCTCGACGAGGGGCGTCTCGCCTTCCCGGTCGAGTGTGTCTTGGTCAAGGCCGTGGCATCGTAGGGTTTGGCCATGCGCGCCTACCTCGACCTGCTCCAGAAGATTGTTGATGAGGGCGTCGAGAAGACCGACCGCACCGGCACCGGCACGCTGAGTGTCTTCGGCCATCAGATGCGCTTCGACCTCAGCGAGGGTTTTCCGCTGGTGACGACCAAGAAGGTGCACACCCGCAGCGTCTTCGGTGAGTTGCTCTGGTTCCTGCGCGGTGACACCAACGTCAGGTGGCTGCAGGAGCGTGGCATCACGATCTGGGACGACTGGGCGGACGAGACGGGCGATCTGGGTCCGGTCTACGGCCATCAGTGGCGTTCGTGGCCCACCCCGGACGGTCGCCACATCGACCAGATCGCGCGGCTGGTCGAGGGAATCCGCACCAACCCCGACTCGCGCCGTCACATCGTCTCGGCGTGGAACGTCGCTGACGTCGACGACATGGCGTTGCCGCCGTGCCACACGCTCTTCCAGTTCTACGTCGCTCCCCAGGCCAATGGCCCTGGTCGACTGTCGTGCCAGCTGTACCAACGCTCGGCCGACACCTTCCTCGGCGTCCCCTTCAACATCGCGTCCTATGCCCTGCTGACGCACATGGTGGCCCAGGTGACCGACCTTGCGGTCGGCGACTTCGTGCTCTCCATCGGCGATGCCCACCTCTACACCAACCACCTCGAGCAGGCGCGCCTGCAACTCACCCGTGAGCCCCGCGCGCGCCCGACGCTGCGGCTCAACCCCGAGGTCACCGACCTTGACGCGTTCGAGCTCGACGACATCGCTGTCGAGGGCTACGACCCGGCCCCCGGGATCAAGGCACCGATCGCGGTATGAGCCGCCGCATCGTGGCAGTTGCGGCCTACGCGCGTGGTCGTGTCATCGGCGACCACGGCCGGATTCCCTGGCACATCCCCGAAGACTTCGCGCACTTCAAGCACGAGACGATGGGCCGCACGATGGTCATGGGTCGCCTGACGTACGACTCGATCGGTCGACCCCTCCCGGGTCGGCGCACGATCGTGGTGACGCGCAACCGTGAGTGGTCCACCGACGGTGTCGAGGTGGCGCACTCGCTGTCGGAGGCGATTGCGCTGGCCGATCCGGAGGCCGATCTGGTCATCGCCGGTGGCGCGCAGATCTACGCCGAGGCCATGCCGCTGCTGACCCACCAGATCCTCACCGAGATCGATCTCGACGTGACCGGCGACGCCTTCTACCCGCAGTTTCCCGACGCCGAGTGGCGCGAGACCCGCCGGGAGCCTGGGCCGGGCTGCGAGTGGGTGTGGTGGGAGCGTGTCTGAGCTGTTCCTCGTCATCGACGAGTCGTCGGGGACGCCGCCGTACGAGCAGGTGCGCGCCGGTATCCAGGATCAGGTCGACACCGGTGTTCT
The DNA here is from genome assembly GCA_038242265.1 of Propionibacteriales bacterium. Taxonomy (GTDB): domain Bacteria; phylum Actinomycetota; class Actinomycetes; order Propionibacteriales; family Nocardioidaceae; genus Nocardioides. The sequence continues at coordinate 101,559 of JBBSSH010000009.1, read as the reverse complement.
CGCACCGGGTTCTCGGCTTCCTCCCGTACGCACGCTCGCGGCGAGGCTCGGTCTCGCCGCCAACACGGTGGCTCGGGCGTACAAGGAACTCGAGTTGGCCGGGGTGCTGGAGACCCGCGGTCGGGCCGGGACCTTCGTGCTGGGCAGGGGAGCGGAGCAGGCGGCCCGTTCTGCCGCGTCGTCCTACGTCGCCTCGGTACGCCTGATCGGGCTCTCTGATGTGGAGATCGTCGAGCAGGTACGCCGCGCGCTGGGGTGAGGGGCCGACCTCCGAGACAGAACAGCTGGAGGAACCTCGCGCCGCTGTGCCCGCGGGCCGAATGACCGTGCCACCATGCCGGGATGGATTACCAGCGCGTCGTGCTCATCGGCGACAGCCACTTGGCGCGCGTGCGGCGTGACCTGTCGCTGCTGGGCGAACGCGTGGTCAACGCGGCTGTGGGAGGTGCCTCCTCCGGAGACCTTCGGACGCAGGCGGCGAAGGCAGGCATCGGAGCGGGCGATGTCGTGGTCGTCTCCCTCGGCACCAACGACGCGGCGCCGTGGAAGCACACCCCGCTAGCGCGTTTCGAGGATCACCTGCGTGCACTCCTCACCTCGCTGGCGCCGAGCAGGTGGATCCTCCTGACGCCTCCGGGCGTCGACGAAGAATGGCTCACCGGACCCACGGACCGGACCAACGAGGTCATCGATGTCTATCGCTCCCGGGCCAGGGCCGTCTTCGCAGAGATCGGTGGGGGAGTGGTGTTATCCGAGGAGCTCATCGCTCCGCTGGGGTCTGCGGCCTTTGTCGAGGACGGGCTCCACCTCAGCGGTCGTGCCTATCGCCGGGTCCTGCCCGCCCTACGCAGCGAGGCCGACCGATCGACGGCGCGGGAGACTGCTCCCATGAGTTCAACGATCGTCGTGGCAGCTGTCGCCTTCGTCCGTGACGGTCAGGTGTTGACGGTCCGCAAGCAGGGCACCAGCCGCTTCATGCTGGTGGGTGGGAAGTTGGAGCCGGGCGAGGACGCGCTGGCCGCGGCGATCCGGGAGACACACGAGGAGGTGGGCCTCGTGGTGAGCGACCTCGAGCTTCTCGGCGAGTATGTCTCCGAGGCAGCCAACGAGCCCGGCCACCAACTCCACTCGACCGTCTTCCTCGCACCGGAGGAGCTCCGTGCCACACCGGTGGCCAGTCGCGAGATTGCCGAGGTGCGCTGGATACCGATGACGAACCATCCTGACGACCTCGCTCCGATGCTGGAGCACCACGTGTTGCCCGCCTTGCGGGCGCGCGGTCTCTAGCCGCGGAAGATCGCCAGCTCGACACCCCAACCGTTGATCATGTCGGTCGCCAGAGTGTGCCCGCGGGCGGCGTCGTAGTCGCGACAGGCCACTTCCACGCTCGCGAACGTCTCCCTGACGGCAGTGACGTCACCTGCCAACGTGCGTTCAACCAGGCCGGCCAGGCCGTCCCAGCCGACGAGCGGGTGGTGGGTCAGTTCCCACACGAGGTACTTGTTGTAGGGACGGACGCGACCGGCGAGGGAGAAGATCACGTCGAGCAGCCACGGCACCGACTCGCAGGCATCGAGACGACTCTCGAACGGCCGTTGGTCGCGGTCACTCTTGAGGGCCCGATAGGCGAAGTTGATCCACCCGTCGAGTCGGTCGTGGTCGATGAGAATCGCGTCGGACTCCAAAAGGCTGAGCCTGGCTTGGCGCAGCAGAGCCTCCGTGATGCGACCGTCCGTCCTGTCCCACAGGACCGGCGCCCACGCGCAGGACCAGCGATACCACCAGTCCTCTGTCCCGAAGGCGGCCACCGTGTCCATCTCCGAGAGCGGCCACGGGATCTCGTCGACCTGACTCGATCTGCTCGTACGCCGGTCCGTCGCGGCCTCGTCGCTCAACACGACGAAGACGTCCAGGTCCGAGTGGCGCGTCGCCATCGCGCGCCCGGCCGATCCAGTCAGCACCAGGCCGAGGAAGCCGTCACCGTGATCGGCCAGATTGCGCTCGGCCATCGCGACCAGCATCGCGCGGTCGGATTCGGGCAGATGAGGGGGAAAGGTGAGTTTCATCGGCCGTAGACACTCACATGCAGCAGTGAGTCAGCCGTGAAAGGAGTTCGCCGCCAGTCGCCATGGCGTTCGAGCAGTCGCAGCCGCGCGAGCCGGGCCATGAGATCCAGTTCGGCCGGGGGAGCGAGGCGACATGCGATAGGCCCCAGACGGATCCCGTCGGCCGACAGGGAGACGTGGTTCTCCTCCAACAGCTGCGTCACCGGGTCGTAGCGGTTGACGTCGAGGCTGACTGACCCGGCTGCGACGTACTCGACGTCGACGAAGGAGCGGCGGCCCTTCAGCCATACGTCGGGAAGCCCTGCCTCGATCACGAAAAGTCCATCGTCACTCAAGTGCCGAGCGGCATTGGCGAAGCAGGCCACCTGGTCGTCCTGGGTGAGGAGGTTGTAGATCGTGTTGTAGACGAGCAGCACCAGCCCGTAGCCGCTGCCAGGAGCGTCGTCGTGTGCCATGTCGCCGCGCACCACGTCCATGTCGAGACCAGCACGCGCTGCATGGAGCCGTTCGATCATCGCTGCGGACTGTTCGATCCCGTCCACCCGGATGCCGGTGCGAGCCAGGGGGAGTCCGATCCGGCCGGTGCCGATCGCCAACTCGAGAGCAGGTCGGCCAGCCGCCAGATCAGTCAGGAAGGCAACAGCGTCATCCTCGTCGCCGCGGAGATGATCGTCGTATGCGGCTGCTGTGTCGGCGCCGAACGAGGAGAAGGGGTCGAAGTCGTCCATGCCTTCAGTCAACTGGTGTGGTGGCGCGGCGGCAACCGCATTGTTCCCCACCTCGCGTGGGGCCCGAGCAGGGACGATATCGTGGGTCCATGAGCTCCAACGCCCCGTTCGGTCGCCTGCTCACCGCGATGGCGACCGCCTTCCGTGAGGACGGCAGCGTCGACCTCGATGGCACCGCCCAGATCGCCGTCCACCTGGTCGAGCACGGCAATGACGGGCTGGTCGTCAGCGGTACGACTGGCGAGAGCCCGACCACGTCGGTGAGCGAATACGGAGAAATCCTGCGGGCCGTGCGTGCAGCGGTCGGCGACACGACGAGTGTGGTCGCTGGTGTGGGCACCAACGTCACGGCACTCTCCGTCGAACTCGCCGAGCAGGCCGCGAAGGCTGGTGCCGACGGACTGCTCGTCGTCACCCCCTATTACAACAAGCCGGGGCAGGTGGGCCTGCGTCATCACTTCAGCGCCGTCGCAGAAGCCACCGACGTCCCAGTCATGCTCTACGACGTTCCCGGTCGCACCGCCACGACCATCGAGTTGGAGACGTACGCAGCGATGCGGCGCTATGACCATGTGGCAACCGTGAAGGACGCCACCGGGTTGTTGCCGCGTTGCGCCCAGCTGGTCGACCTGGGCTACTCGGTCTACTCCGGGGACGACGTCATGACCTTGGGTTACCTCGCCTACGGCGGGGTGGGTCTGGTCTCGGTCGCTGCGCACGCCGCGGGCACTCCGCTCGCCGCCATGATCGATGCCTGGGTTCGCGGCGACCATGCCGAAGCACTGCGTCTGCACACGTCTCTTCTTCCTGCCTTCGACGCCATGATGGGCGTCCCCAACTACGGCGCAACCACCGCCAAGGCAGCCCTCGAGCTGCTGGGCGTGCTCGACAACCGCCGGGTGCGCGGCCCCCTGGTCGCACTCGAGGACGACGAGGTCGCAGCCCTGCGTGCCGGCCTCGCTTCCGCCGGCCTCATCTGACGATCTGAACCGAGGAAACCTGTGAGTCATCTCCATTCCGACCTGAGCCTTCCCGCCCCGCTACCCGCCGGAGCGCTGCGCGTCATCCCGCTCGGTGGTCTCGGTGAGGTCGGTCGCAACATGACCGTGTTCGAGTACGACGACCGGTTGCTGATCGTCGACTGCGGGGTGCTGTTCCCGGAGGACCACCACCCGGGCGTCGACCTGATCCTTCCCGACTTCGAGCCGATCCGGGACCGGCTGGACAAGGTGGAGGCTCTGGTCCTGACCCATGGCCACGAGGACCACATCGGTGCCACGCCATACCTCTTGCGTGAGCGCGGCGACATTCCGCTGGTCGGCTCCGAACTGACCCTTGCCCTCCTGGGTTCGAAGCTGCGTGAGCACCGACTGAAGGACACCGTCCACCACAAGGTCGCCGAGGGCGAGACCATCACGTTCGGCCCGTTCGTGCTCGAGTTCATCGCAGTGAACCACTCCATCCCCGATGCACTAGCCGTGGTGATCCGCACCGGGGCCGGTGTAGTGCTGCACACCGGCGACTTCAAGATGGACCAGTTGCCGCTGGACGGCCGTATCACCGACCTCAACGAGTTCGCCCGGCTGGGTGATGAGGGGGTCGACCTATTCCTGACCGACTCGACCAATGCCGAGGTGCCCGGATTCACGACCAGCGAGAAGGACATCGCCCCGGTCCTGGACCGGGTCTTCGCCAAGAGCGAGAAGCGCATCATCGTGGCTTGCTTCGCCTCCCACGTGCACCGTGTCCAGCAGGTCCTCGATGCAGCGGTGGCCCACGGCCGCAAGGTCGGCTACGTGGGACGCTCGATGGTGCGCAACATGGCGATCGCGCAGGATCTGGGCTATCTCCACGTCCCGCCGGGCGTGATGGTGGAGGCCAAGGAACTGGCAGACCTGCCCCCGGAGAAGCAGGTGTTGATCTCGACCGGTTCGCAGGGGGAGCCGCTCTCGGCGCTGAGCCGGATCGCCCAGCGCAGCCACCAGTTCGTTCACCTGGAGGAAGGCGACACCGTCGTCCTCGCCAGCTCCCTGATCCCCGGCAATGAGAATGCCGTCTACCGGGTGATCAACGGGCTGTCCAAGTGGGGAGCGAACGTCGTGCACAAGGGCAACGCGCTCGTACACGTCTCAGGTCACGCAAGCGCGGGTGAGTTGCTCTACTGCTACAACATCGTCAAACCACGCAACGTCCTTCCCGTGCACGGTGAGATTCGCCACATGAAGGCGAATGCAGACCTGGCGCGAGCCACCGGGGTCGAGAACGTCATCCTGGGCGAGGACGGCGTGGTCATCGACCTGATCGACGGCGTGGCCAAGGTCGTCGGCAAGGTCGAGGTTGGCTACGTCTTCGTCGACGGCTCCACCGTGGGTGACATCACCGAATCCTCGCTCAAGGACCGTCGGATCCTGGGGGAGGAAGGCTTCATCTCGGTGATCGTGGTCATCGACTCCGCCACGGGCAAGGTCGTCTCGGGACCAGAGATCCACGCTCGCGGTTTCGCGGAGAACGATTCCACCTTCGACGAGATCCGTCAGCCCATCATTGACGCGCTTCAAGCATCGATGCGCGACGGAACGACCGATCCCTACCACCTCGCGCAGAATGTCCGTCGCATCGTCGGTCGGTGGGTGAATCGCGCCCATCGTCGTCGGCCGATGATCGTCCCTGTCGTGATCGAGGCCTGAGGTGCCTAGAATCCTCTGAGGGCAGCGGGCCCGGGGGGAGGATCGATGGCGGACAACCAAGACGCGCTGAGTCGTCTGGCAGAATTGATGCGTCGGGTCAACTCCACCACCGACACCTACGACGTGCTCCAAGAGATCGCTGGCGGCGTCAAGGATGTGCTCGGCTACGGCGTGGTGGCGATCGCGCGACTCGAGGGTGACTTCTTGGTCATGTCCAATGTCGTGGGACCGCCAGAGGTGGTCGCCGAGATTCTTCCGCACCGCACTCCGGCCTCGAACATCCTTCATCAGTACCGCGAGGCCGACAAGTGGGGGATTCTCCGATTCGTCCCCCCGGGCAGGGTCGAGGATGTCGTGACGCAAGCGGCGTACATCCCCGACTTCGAGCCCGAGCAACACCCCGACGCCTGGCACCCCGAGACTGCACTGTTTGCCCCGCTCTATTCCGCCCACGGTGAACTGTTGGGCAACATGTCGGTCGACCTTCCCGCCGATGGTCGGATCCCGTCCCCACCTGACCGTGAACTGCTCGAGATGTTTGCCGTCCAGGCGGGGGTGGCTCTGTCCAACGCACGCGAGCGCGAACGGCTCAACGAACGGGTGCGCCTGGACGCCATGCTGAAAACCGTGGCAGGTGCCGGAACCCAGCGGAGTCTGGCCCAAACGCTGGCAACGTCCGTCGTGGCTGTCGCCGAGTGCTTCGGCACCGTGCAGACGTGGGTGCGTTGCTTCCCCACCGAGGTGACCGGACCAGCACACGAAGCGGGGACGCCGACTCCGTGCATGCCCGACCAGGACATTGAGTCGTTGCGTGATGATCTGTTGGCCGCCGGACCGTCTTTGAACCCGATCCGGCTGGACAGCACCGACGAGAGCTCGGTCGGGCTCGCGCGAAGCCGCGAACCCCTCCAACGCGTCATGTCCAGATTGGGAGCCGCACGGGTCGTGGTGTGCCCGATTCTGTCCCACAGTGAACTCGTGGGGTACGTGGTGCTCGCCTTCCCCCCTTCGGTCCCCAAGTTGAGCCTGGGTGACACCGATGCGCTTGTGGAGGTCACCCGACTGCTGGGACAGATCGTCCGCCAGGCGCGCGTCCTGGAGACCGAGCAGCGTCTCGTCCAGGAACTGCGAGAGTTGGCCCGCTACCGCAGCGAACTGATCGCCACCATCTCTCATGAGTTGAAGACTCCGCTCACTGCCATCCTTGGTCACGCCGAACTGCTCGCGGATCGTCTTCCGGACGTGGGGTCCCTGGACGCCATCATTCGAAACGCCCAGCGGCTCAACCATCTGGTGTCCAACCTCCTGCACTACTCACGTGTGCAGGGGCGACGCCAGACCGTGCGCCGAGCCGTCGACCTGGGCGATCTCTGTGCAGCCAGTGTCGATCTGCTGGGAATGCTCGCCCGACAGTCCGGCGTGCGTCTTTCGTTCGAGCCGCCGGAGCATCCGGTGATCGTGTTCGGTGACGCCGAGGAACTGGGCCGCGTGATCGACAACATGGTGGACAACGCCGTCAAGTACACCCGGGCAGAAGGCGACGTCGTAGTGCGGATGTCAGTGGATTCCGAGCGGGTCAATGTCGAAGTGGCGGACACCGGCATAGGTCTGTCTCCGGTCGATCAGACGAGTGTGTTCTCTGCCTTTCACCGCTCCACCAATCCCACGGCACTGTCCATGCCTGGCACAGGGCTGGGATTGCCGATCGCGCGGCGTATCGCTGAATCTCATGGTGGTTCTCTCGAACTGGTCTCTGAGTTGGGCGCGGGGAGCACGTTCCGATTCAGCCTGCCGCTGCGCAGTCCTCCCGAACTGCTCACGGGGCAATGAGGTTCTGAGGAATGGCGAAGGGCCCCGGCGAAGTTTCCTTCGCCGGGGCCCTTCTCAGTTGTCGATCACCACGAGATCTTGAAGGCCACCTCGTCGTTGCTGCTCTTGACATCGTCATTGCCGCGGTACTTCGCCACGAGCTCGTGGCGACCCGGTGTGAAGGTCCGTGTCACCTTGATGACCACAGAGCCGTTCTTCACCTCTTCCTTGGCAATCTTCTTGCCATCGATCTTGACGACGACCTTGCCATCAGGCCGGCTGCCGTCTTCGCCGCGTACGTCGATCTTGACCTCGAAGTTCCTTCCCCACCTGGGTGAAGTAGGTCTGATCTCGGCCTTGGTCGTCGACTCGATCTTCCCAGCCGGCGGGGTCGCCGGGTTGACCGTCACCGTCACCTTGACTGACGAGGACGCGAGCGACGTCGAACCCTCGTAGGTGGCAGTCAGGACGTGCACTCCCACTGGAAGATCGGCGGGCAGAGCGATGGTGGCATTGCCGCGCTTCAGGGTGCCGTCGGCGACGACCGAACCGTCGGCCTTGGTGAGGATGACATCGCCGGTCGGGGCTCCACCCGCGTTGCCGTCACGGGCGACGTCGACGCGAACCGAGGAGGGCTCTCCAAAGATGGAGGGCTCGGGCAGGTGTGATCCGGTGATCTTGGTAGGGAGCTTGCACACCACGATCTTAATGTCGTCGACATACCAGCCGTCGACACCGCCGCAGCCGTCACGGCCGACGTCGAAGCGGAACTGGACCGTGTCGCCAGCCTTGACACCCAGAGCGGTGAGATCGACCTGCGACTCACCCCATGAGCCCCTGGTCTGTCCGCCGTCGGTGCCGGTGAAGCCTGCTTCACCAGCCAGGGGGTTGGTGTTGCCCTGCTCCAGTGTCGCGAGCTGACCGGGCGCATTCCAGATGTAGGCACTCGCCGGGATCACCTCGAAGTCCTTGCCGTTGACACTCACCTTGACGTTGCCCCCGTCATACTTCGCCTCGATGGCGACGTAGTGCTGGAAGGACAACCGGGGAGTCCTGAGCGAGTCGGGAAGCTCCACGATCGGAGAGATGATCGAATCGCGGCTCGAGAAGTCGCTCTGACCGTCGCCGGTGCATTGACCGACACCGGTGGGCGTAGGACCGTAGGCAACCTTGCTGGCGTGGTCGCCGGGAGCCTTGGAGACGAGCTCCCACGGCTTGCCGAATCCACCCTGGTAGTCCGGCAGATCGGCGAGCTCCTGCTCAGTGGTCCAACCGGCCAGTCCGTCTTCGAAGTCCTCGCTCCACAGGGCGTCAGTGACGAAGCCCTTGCCGCAGATCGACGGGGCATTCGGTGCGAGCACCGGCTGGAAGTCGCAGCGCACCGGATCGGTCCGCATCTCCACAGCCGCGACGGCCTTGGTGACCTGCTCGCAGTCGGTCGCTGTGATCGAGTCGGCTGGAACCGCGCCCGCATCGGCCTGGGTGGACAGCTTGTTGATCGGCTGACCCACGAGGTCGACACACGACTGCTCCAACGCGTTGGCTGCGTCGGTGAAGTTGGACGACGGAGTCAGGTAGGACGACTGTGCGCGCCACCAGACGTTGCCGGCCTTGTCGAGACCGACACCGGCGACGGTCTGCCCGTTGAACGTCCCGCCATCGGCAAGGAGCGCGTAAGCGTGGTTGGGGACGCCAGAGTTGCTGTGGACGCCACCACCGTCAGCCAGGGTGGGGTCGCACTTGTACTCGGCGTCAGTCACCTTGGCGGGATCTCCATGACAGGTGGGGGACCACATGTCGCGGATGGCACCACCGAAGGCGGTCGACTTCTCACCGACGAGCCAACGGGTGGTCTCGGGGCGCTTGCTCACGTCTGCGGCGGTCACCGAGACGGTGACCTCGCCGGCGCTCTTGATCCGTGCGCCATCGGCCTGGGTGATCATTGCGCCGAAGAGGTCAGGATCACCGGTGAAGCCGGCCGGCGGGTCGACGTTGTTGTTGCCGATCACGATGCCGGTCGCGCCAGCCGCCTTGGCGGTGGCGACCTTGGTCGCGAAGGGGCACGTGCCCCGGTCGACGAAGGCCCAACCGCCAGCGATGGCGGCCGCGTTGGTGAACGCGGTACATCCGTCGGTGGTCGACGGCCCTGTCTCGTCGGCCGCATCCAGACCGACACGGACAGTGGCAGTCACCGCAGTGGTGGTGAAGGGCTTCGCACCGACCGCAGCCACGGCCAGACACTTGCCTGCCGCGTTTGCAGGCGCCGTGATGGCAAAGTCCAGGGCCGGGGGAGCAGTGGAGTCGCACACGCCGACCTCACGCTTCTCGGTGAAGGACTCGCCTTCGTCCTCGCGACCATTGATGAGGTCGAGGGTCTCGCCCCAGACGTCCGAGTACGACTCGTTGAGTGCTCCCGACTGGTACTGGTAGATCAGACCGGAGGTGTACTCGGTGTAGGCGTGTCCCCACTCGTGGGACACGACGTCATCAGAGGTGACACCGTCGCAGTAGTTGGTGGTCAGGCCGTTCCAGTTGGCGTTGGGGCACTTGATGCCGGGGTCGTTGTTGACCGTCTTCATCTGGGCGCCGGCGCCGTTGTAGGAGTCGCGACCGAAGGCGTTGGAGTAGAGCCAGTAGGACTCGCCCGCGGAGTTGACCAGGTTCTGCTGGTCCTTGTTCAGCGCGCCGGGGAATGCGTCGCCCTCGCTCCACACCGGGGTGCTCGCCGGGCTCGTCTCGTAGAGCTCACGGTCCAGCGCGTCGTTGACCATGGAGTATCGGTTGAGGATCTTCTTGGTGTTGGCGTCGAAGAACGTCATGTCGCGGATGTTCGAGCCGTTGGTCACTTCGACCTGATAGGCGAGCACTGCCTCGCCGGAGTCACCCTTGACGAAGCCCTTGCGGTAGACGACCAAGGCCGGATCGACGGCACGGATACCGCTGGTGTCGGCATTGCCCTTGCCGTCTGCCTTGCCCGGCGGGTCTTCGCGCACCCACGCGAGGGCAAGCTTGGAGACCTGCGCGGCGCTCGCGCGCGGCTCGACGGACATCGTCAGGTCAGGGGCGGCATAGCCACTCACGGATGTCAGGTCGCCCTGTGCGTCCACGTTCGCCTTGAGCATCGAACCGAAGACGGGGATGCCCTTGTACTGCTGGGTGTAGGTGATCGTCGTTCCGTGCGAGTTGGTCGCGACCCGGGTCTGCGCCAGTTCGCCTGAGCGCGCACCGAACGTTGCGGCGTGCTGGTCGAGGTACGCGCCAGCCTTGGCGACGGCGTCCCTGCGGGAGAGACCTGCATCGCCGGGCGCAAGGTCGCCCTGCTTGCCCTGGACGGCAAGGAAACTGATCTTGCCGGTGGCGGAGGAACGGGCGCTGGCCACGGTCCCGTCTGCCTGCTGCTTGATGACGCTGAGACCATCGTCGCCGGCAACTGCAGCCGACTCTGCCTGCACCGCGACGGTCGGGAAGGCTGCCAAGCCTGCTCCGACGACCGCCAGCGCAAGCCCTCTGTTGAGGAGCTTCACGTGTTTTCCTCCAGTGTTCCGAATCGCCACTCGAGGAGATCTACCCGAGTGATCTCCGCCACCATACGAATCTGGACGCCGCTCGGGAACCCCCCGGGGGATGGAATCATGGTCACGGATTCGTCTCGGTCTGAATCTCGCCTTGGCCAACGACACGCTTTCTGTGGTCCCTGAGGCTGGTGGGGTTGGGCCGTATGGTCGGACCATGGCGACCCGTACGTCTTCCCCGGCGCGGTCGCGGAGTTCGAGCACGTCCGGTTCCAGCGCACGTCGCGGTGGAACCAAGGGCTCGAGCACCCGATCGCGCAGTACCAGCAAAGGCACCAGTTCATCCAAGGGCCGGAGCCGGTCTGGCGCGTCCGCGCGTCGACCAGCAGCGCGTCCGGCGCCCAGGGCGGTGCGCAGCGGACCGGGACCAGTCTCGCGATTGTTCGGCGCCTTGGGCAGGGGAGTGGTCGGGGTCTGGCTCGGTCTTGCCCATGCCCTGGGCGCGATGGCGCGCTCCATCGGTCGCTCTGCCCGCGACCTGGAGCCTGAGCACCGCCGCGACGGAGCCGGGCTCTTCCTCTTCGGTCTGGCGATGGTGGCTGCCGCTGCGGTCTGGTGGCAGCTCCCCGGTGGGGCCATGGACCTCACTCGATCAGTGACCTCCGGAGCGGTGGGCAAGGTCGGCTGGCTGGTCCCCCTCTTCCTGGTCTACGCCGGCTGGCGGACCTTGCGCGACCCCGAACGCAACGGGCCGGCGGGTCGACAGATGATCGGCTGGGCTGCCTTCGGGCTGGGTCTGCTCGGCATCGTCCACATCGCCAACGGCAATCCGCAGCCCGAGCTGGGCGACGCCACCAACCTCCAGACAGCCGGAGGTGCGGTCGGTTATGTGACCTCCAGCCTGTTGCTCGACCTGATGCAGACGCCCTACGTCGTGGTGCCCCTGTTGTCCCTGCTGGCCACCTTCGGGGTGCTGATCATCACCGCCACGCCCGTCTACCAGATCCCGACGAAGCTGGCTGCACTGCGCGACGTTGCGCTGGGCCGTACGCCTGTGGAGGGGCAGACCGAGGAGCCCACGAAGCCGATCCGTGCGCGTCGTCGCTCGATGCTCGATGAGGACATCGACCCTGAGATGGGCGATCCGGCCTACGACTCCCCGGTGCTGTCGGATCGTGAACTGAAGAAGCGACGCCGCAAGAAGATCGAGACACCCGCGGAGGAGCACGATGTCGATTCTTCGGTGGAAGCGTCGACCGAGGTCACGCCAGCCGTGCCTGACACCACGCACGTCGAGGCGCCGCAGCACAGCCCCCTCCCGCAACGGGTCGAACAGTTGGCTCTCTCGGGCGACATCACCTACTCCCTGCCGCCGAGCCAGAACCTCAAGCCCGGCTCCACACCCAAACCGCGATCCAAGGCCAGCGACGCCGTGGTCGAACGCCTGACCCAGGTGTTGGATGAGTTCGGCATCGACGCGGCTGTCACGGGCTACACCCGTGGGCCGACCGTGACGCGCTACGAGGTCGAACTCGGTCCTGCCATCAAGGTCGAGAAGGTCACTGCGCTGTCGAAGAACATCGCCTATGCGGTGGCCTCGGCGGATGTGCGGATCCTGTCCCCGATCCCGGGCAAATCCGCGATCGGCATCGAGATCCCCAACGTCGACAAGGAGATCGTCTCCCTGGGTGACGTCCTGCGCTCCAACACTGCGCGGTCGGACCATCACCCGATGGTGGCTGCCCTGGGCAAGGACGTCGAAGGGGGATTCGTCGTGGCCAACCTGGCGAAGATGCCCCACCTGCTGGTCGCGGGTGCGACCGGTTCGGGAAAGTCGTCGTTCATCAACTCGATGATCACCTCGATCCTCATGCGGTCCACCCCCGACGAGGTGCGGATGATCATGATCGACCCGAAGCGGGTCGAGCTGAATGCCTACGAAGGCGTGCCACACCTGATCACTCCCATCATCACCAACCCGAAGAAGGCCGCCGAGGCACTGGCATGGGTCGTGCGCGAGATGGACCTGCGCTACGACGACCTGGCCAATTTCGGCTTCCGCCACCTCGACGACTTCAACAAGGCCGTCCGCGCCGGCAAGATCGACCTTCCGGCCGGCAGCGAGCGGGTGCTGAAGCCCTACCCGTACCTGTTGGTCATCGTCGATGAGCTGGCCGACTTGATGATGGTTTCACCCCGCGACGTCGAGGACGCCGTGGTGCGCATCACCCAGCTGGCCCGTGCTGCCGGCATCCACCTGGTGCTGGCGACCCAACGACCCTCCGTCGACGTGGTGACAGGTCTGATCAAGGCCAACGTGCCCTCACGATTGGCCTTCTCGACGTCGTCGCTGGCCGACAGTCGGGTCATCCTCGACCAGCCGGGCGCCGAGAAGCTGGTCGGTCAGGGTGACGGTCTGTTCCTCCCGATGGGGTCCAGCAAGCCGGCCCGTATCCAGGGCGCCTGGGTCACCGAGGCCGAGATCGCGCAGGTCGTCAAGCACTGCCGCGACCAGCTGGAGCCCACCTACGTCGAGGAGGTCACGGCACCAGCCCAGGTCAAGCGTGACCTCGACGACGACATCGGTGACGACATGGAGCTGGTGGTGCAGGCCATCGAGTTGGTCGTCTCCACGCAGTTCGGCTCCACGTCGATGCTCCAACGCAAGCTCCGGGTGGGGTTCGCCAAGGCCGGGCGGCTCATGGACATCATGGAGAGCCGCGGCATTGTCGGGCCCAGCGAGGGATCCAAGGCACGCGAGGTCCTCGTGAAACCCGACGAGATCGAGTCAGTCATCGCGACGCTGGACGGCGGAGCATGATGAGTGCCGCAGTGGTGCACAAGACAGAGTCCCGCGACCCGGGAGAGCAGAGCGCCGACGTCCTCACTGTGGCGTCGGAGGCGGTGGAGGTGCGCCGTCGCGCCGCCGTGGCAGCAGGCGTCGGGCTGACGGCTGCGGCGGTGGCGATCGCCTATCTGGCCCGCGCGGTCCAGAACGGGTCAGTCCTGGACTGGGCGCTTGCTGTGTCGATGGGTCTGCTCGGTGTCTTCTGGCTGGCCGGCTTCGTAGACGCCCGTACGCCGCTCCTCGTGGCTGACGTCCAGGGCGTGAGGATCAGGCTGGGCCGTACCTGGCGTGGGTTGCCGTGGACGGCCGTCCACCATGTCGAATACCTCCCCCGTCGCGGGCTGCTGCGCGATGGGCGGCTGGTCATCGTGCCGCACAATTTGGACCTGCTCGAGTCCGGAGCGACCGGAACCAGTCGGCGGGTGGCATCCGTGGCCCGGGTGCTGCGTGGAGCACCTCTGGCTGTGCCCCTCAGCCTGTCGACGCGTGTCGTGGGGGGCGGGGAGAACCTGTCCACCGCTCTCGGGCGAGTGGCTCGCAACACCGATCAGATCGTGGTCCTCCAGCGCACGAGCCGACCCGAACCCACCGATCGACCCACGCCTGCGGTTGACGACACCAGCCGGTCGTCCTCGGACGCGGCCGAGAGGCAGATCGACGCGTCCACCCCGACGCCCACCCCGACGCCCACCCCGAGCTCCACGCCCACGCCCCGTCCGGTGCCTACCCCCAGCCCCACCCCCTCCGCCTTGCGCGAATCGACCTCTGCGCGTCGGTCCGAGACACGTCGCGATGTCGAGGAGCAGCACGAGCCGCAGGCGTCGGGACGTGAACTCCGGCAGCCGGGGCGCGTAAGCCTGGTGGAGGAGACGCAGTCGTGGGGCGATCGGGTGCGGGCGATTGCGCGCCCGGGCGAGGCCGTGGAGCCGCTTGTCCTGGACGACTTCGAGGTCGAACCGGCGGAAGACCCCGTAGTCGGACCTGAGCTTGCCGCGGCACGAACCCGCCTGGGGCTGAGCGTCGACCAGCTTGCCGAGCGGACTCGTATCCGGCCCCATGTGATCGAGGCGGTCGAAGTGGATGACTTCGAACCGTGTGGTGGTGACTTCTATGCCAGGGGCCATGTGCGCACCCTGGCCCGTGTCCTCGGCGTCGACGTGACTCCCTTGTTGGCGTCCTACGACCAGCGGTATGCCCACGCGCCGGTCGATCCCCGTCGGGTCTTCGAGGCCGAACTTGCGACCGGTGCGAGCGGATCCATCCGCAGCACGCGGGGTGGCCCGAACTGGTCTGTCCTGGTGGCTGTGGTGATGGCGCTGGTGCTCTGCTGGTCGATAGCGCAGCTGGTCATGGACGCGCCGCCCGAGCTCCGGGGCTCGGCTCCGGTGCTCAACGGATCAGGCGGCCCGGAGGGAGCTGGCAGCGCACCGCTGGCGAGCGCCGTTCCGGTGGTGATCTCGGCCCCGACGGGTGGCGCACAGATCGTCGTCCGCGACGGTGGCGGCGACATCGTGTTCAAGGGCAACCTCGCCGCCGGCCAGAGTCGCGAGTTGAAGGTGGCACCCCCCGTGCGGGTGCAGTCCACGGACGGCGCCGTCACGGTGGCTCTGGAAGGAGCTGCGGCTCGACCTGTGGGCGAAACAGGGGTCGCGGGCCAGGGGACCTTCGTCTCCGACTGAGTGGGTGAGTCGGCTCACCGCCTCGTCGGATGGGGGTTAGCCGCCCTGACCCGGCATACTCACCATTGCTATGACCACCACTGAATCCGCCCCCGTGCCCACCTCCGATGTCGCCGAACCGATCCAGGTCGCGGTCGTGACTCTGGGTTGTGCCCGCAACGAGGTCGACTCCGAGGAGTTGGCGGGTCGGCTGGAAGCTGGGGGCTTCGTGCTCGTGGCAGATCCCGAGGATGCCGACACGGTCGTGGTCAACACCTGCGGCTTTGTCGAGGCTGCCAAGAAGGATTCTGTTGACACTCTGCTTGCGGCTGCCGATCTGAAGGATCATGGCCGCACCCAGGCCGTAGTGGCCGTCGGTTGCCTCGCCGAGCGCTACGGCAAGGACCTCGCCGAGTCGCTTCCGGAAGCGGATGCGGTGCTCGGTTTCGACGACTACCCCGACATCGCCGCGCGGCTGCGTTCCATCATGGCGGGGGAGACCCACCAGGCTCACACGCCCTCCGACCGCCGTCGGCTGCTCCCGATCTCACCGGTCGAGCGCGACGCCTCGAAGGTTTCGGTGCCCGGCCACGAAGCGCCCATCACCCAGCCCTCTGACGCGACCGAGATCGGCGTCGGTGCGCCGGCAACAGGTCCACGCACTGTCCGGCGGCGACTCGACGCCGGCCCGATGGCACCGCTCAAGCTCGCGAGTGGCTGTGATCGTCGGTGCTCCTTCTGCGCCATCCCGAGCTTCCGGGGCTCCTTCGTGAGTCGACGCCCCAGCGATGTCATCGGGGAGGGCCGGTGGTTGGCGACGCAGGGAGTCAAGGAACTCTTCCTGGTCAGCGAGAACTCCACCTCCTACGGCAAGGACCTCGGCGATCTGCGGTTGTTGGAGACGATGCTCCCCGAGCTGACCGGGATCGACGGCATCGAGCGGGTACGCGTCTCCTACCTCCAGCCTGCCGAGACCCGACCGGGCCTGATCGAAGCCATTGCCTCCACGCCTGGGGTGGTGCCGTACTTCGACCTCTCCTTCCAGCACGCGAGTGCCACGGTATTGCGGCGGATGCGCAGATTCGGTGACCCTGAGAGTTTCCTTGGTCTGCTGGAGCAGATTCGTGTGCTGGAGCCGCGAGCAGGCGTACGGTCCAACGTGATCGTTGGTTTCCCCGGGGAGACAGAAGAAGAACTCCAGACCTTGTGCGACTTCCTTGTCGCAGCGCGGATGGACGTCACCGGGGTCTTCGGCTACTCCGACGAGGACGGCACCGAGGCGGCTGGTTTCGAAGAACACCTCAAGCTGGACGAGGACGAGATCCGTGCCCGTACCGAGCACGTCACGAACCTGGTCGAAGAACTCAATGCCCAACGTGCCGAAGAGCGCATGGGTGAAGAAGTCGTCGTCCTGGTGGAGTCCGTCGAGGACGGAGTCGTCGAGGGGCGTGCAGCCCACCAAGGACCTGAAGTGGATGGCATCACCGTGTTGACCGAGATCACTGGAGCCGCTGTCGGCGACCTGGTGACTGCGACGGTGGAGTCCACCGAGGGCGTCGACCTCATTGCACGAGTCATCGGAGCGGGAGCATGACCAGCGAGCAGCATCAGGCGTCGAACTTCAACATCGCCAATGTGCTCACAGTCCTGCGCATGGCCCTGGTGCCTGTCTTCGGCTGGGCTCTCCTGCACGACGGCGGAGATTCAATGATGTGGCGCTGGATCGCGCTGGCGATCTTCGTGGTGGCCATGATCACTGACAAGATCGACGGCGACCTGGCGCGCAAGCACAACCTGATCACTGACTTCGGTAAGATCGCCGACCCGATCGCGGACAAGGCGATCACCGGCATGGCATTCATCGGGCTGTCGATCGTGGGTGACATCTGGTGGTGGGTCACGATCGTGGTGCTGCTGCGCGAGTGGAGTGTCACGCTCCTGCGTCTCTCGGTGCTCAAGGCGGTCGTGATCCCGGCGGCCCAGAGTGGGAAGGTCAAGACCGTGTTGCAGGCGGTCGCCCTGTCGGTGCTTGTCGCGCCGCTTCCCCACGCAGACGCACACGGTGGTGCGTTCGATGCGTGGGGCTGGCTCGGTGAAGGACTGTTCCTGGTCGGGCAGGTGCTGTTGGCTGCTGCGGTGGTCATGACGCTGTGGTCGGGCTATGAGTTCTTCCGTGAGGTGGCTCGTCAGCGCGGCCGGCGCTCCCAGATCACCCAGGGCTGAACGGTCGGTGGGTCGGGTTATGGTGAAGCGACTCACCAGATCCTCTCGAAAGGCCACCTCGTGTCAGCATCACGATCAGGTCGCAGGTTTGCGCTTGCCACCGCAGTAGCGGGTCTTCTCGCTACTCCTCTCGCCGTCGTCACCACCGTCACACCTGCGCACGCTGCCCCTGCCGCCGTCGAGGTGCAGATCCTCGGCACCAATGACTTCCACGGGCGGCTCCTGCCCAACACCGACTACGGCGCAGCCGAAGCAGGTGCTGCTCAGTTCGCCGCAGCCGTGACTCAGCTCAGCACTGCGCATCCGAGCACCACCATCTTCGCGGCCGCCGGGGACCTCATCGGGGCCTCGACCTTCGAGTCGTTCATCCAGCGTGACCGTCCCACCATCGCGGCGCTCAACGCCGCCGGACTGGACGTGTCAGCCGCCGGCAACCACGAGTTCGATGCCGGCTCGGCGGACCTTGTCTCGCGCGTCATGGCGCCCTACGACGCCACTACGAATCCCGACGGAGGCGCCGAGTGGCAGTACCTCGCAGCCAACGTCCGCAAGAAATCGGACAGCTCCTATGCGTTGCCCGACTCCGCAGCCTCCCCGGGCACCTCCGACGGCGGGACGTGGACGAGCACCGTCGACGGCGTCAAGGTGGGATTCATCGGAGCGGTCACCGAGGACCTGCCGTCTCTGGTGACCCCGTCGAGCATCGCCGACGTCAAGATCAGCGGCATCATTGCTGAGACGAACGCGGCCGCAGACGCACTCAAGGCAGGTGGGGCCGACGTGGTGATCCTGCTGGTGCACGAGGGTGCCCCGAGCACCGCCCTGGCGGATGCGTCGACCAACGACAACGCCTTCAGCAGGATCGTCAAGGGGGTCGACCAGGACGTCAACGCGATCATCTCCGGACACACGCACCTGGCCTACAACCACTCGATCGCGGGTCGCCCCGTGGTCTCGGCCGGTCAATACGGCACCAACCTCAACAAGTTGGTCTTCAGCGTCGACACCACCACTCGCGCGGTCACCGTGGCGGAACAGTCGATCGTCCAGGCCAACAAGGTCAACCTCACCGATCCGGGTGCGGTCGCGAAGAAGGCCGAGGTGCAGGCCATCGTCGACGCTGCCGTCGCCAAGGCGGACGTGCTCGGGGCCAAGGAAATCGGCTCCATCGCAGGACCCTTCAACCGCGCCCAACTGGCGAGTGGCAGCGAGAACCGGGGCGGTGAGTCAACCCTGAGCAACCTGGTTGCCGAGGTGCACCGTTCGGCCACCTCGGGTCCCGAGGCCGGCGGCGCCCAGATCGCCTTCATGAACCCTGGCGGTCTTCGAGCAGACCTGACAGGGGTTGACGGTGGATTCCCTACCAAAGTGACCTACAAGCAGGCTGCCGTGATCCAGCCCTTCGCCAACACCCTGGTCAACATGAAGATGACCGGCTCGCAGATCAAGACCGTGCTCGAGCAGCAGTGGCAGCGTGACAGCAAGGGCGCTGTGCCGACCCGTCCGTTCCTGAGGTTGGGGACCTCTGAGGGATTCTTCTCCACCTACGACACCACTCGCCCGGAGGGCGCCCGCATCACTGGCATGTGGCTCAACGGAAAGGCGGTCGAGCCTGGTGCGTCCTACTCAGTGACGGCCAATTCCTTCCTCGCCAGTGGTGGCGACAACTTCCGCGGTTTCGTCGGGTCTGGAAATCCTCGCGACACGGGCAAGTCCGACCTGCAGGCGATGGTCGACTATCTGGCTGCCAAGGCGTCCAGCAAGGCGCTCCCCGTGGACGGCCAACAGCGTCAGGTCGGCATCACGTGGCCGGCCGATGCACCCCGGTTCTATCGCATCGGCTCGACGGTCAGGCTTTCCCTCTCCTCCTTGGCCATGACCAGCCCGACAGATGCTCGCGACGCCAAGTTCACGATCAAGGCTGGTGACGTCAAACTGTTCCGGGCCAAGGTCGACAACACCGTCGACGCCGCGCCGTTCGACGAGAGCGGTCGCAGTGATGTCGCCGTGCGGCTCAAGGGCGCCACCGCGACGCGTGGGCAGCAGATGCTGACGTTCACCGGGGCGACCACCGGCACCACCTTTTCCGTGCCGATCGACGTCCGCAAGGCGTTGGCTGTCGTCAATGGCCGAGTCAAGCCCAGGCGCATCGTCAGCGGCAAGACGCGCACCCGGGTGAGAGTCAAGACCACCGCGCTGGGAATCAAGGCGGTCAGCGGCAAGGTCTTGGTGAAGGCCGGCGGTAAGAAATACACCGTCAAGCTGCGCAAGGGCAAGGCGTCTATTCGCCTCGCCCGCTTCAACAAGGCCGGTCAGAAGCGGATCGTCGTGATCTATCAGGGCACTCCCCAGATCCGCGGCAAGCGGATGGTGTTTAAGATCCGGGTTCACCGCAACTGAGATCCACGCACTCCGCCGAGGCCCGGTCATCCATGGGGTGACCGGGCCTCGCCGGTCTCAGCGAAGCGCCAGCGCGGCCTGCACGAGAGCCAGATGGCTGAATGCTTGCGGAAAGTTGCCGGCCATCCGGCCGTTGACGACGTCGTATTCCTCCGACAACAGGCCGACGTCGTTGGCCAGACCGCACAGACGGCCCATCAGCTCGTCAGCTTCACTCCGCATGCCGGCCGCGGCGTAGGCAGAGACGAGCCAGAACGAACAGGCGAGGAATGGATTCTCCTCACCGGAGAGCCCGTCGACCCCGGACTGCGTGCGATAGCGCAGCAGCAGCCCGTCCGCCATCAGATCGGTCACCACTGCGTCGATCGTCCCCAGGACGCGAGGGTCGTCTCCCGGAAGGAATCCCACCAGCGGAATATTGAGGAGCGAAGCGTCCACCTCGGTGGTGTCGTAGTGCTGGACGAATGTGTTGCGCTGCGTGTCCATCCCGCGGTCAAGAACTTCCGCACGTACCTGGTCGCGAAGCTGGCGCCAGCGCTCCACCGAACCCGGCAGCCCGTGCTTCTCGACTGCCTCGACCGCGCGGTCGAAGGCGACCCACACCATGACTCGCGAGTGCGTGAAGTGGTGCTGAGAGCCGCGAATCTCCCACAGACCGTTGTCCGGCTCGTCCCAGTGATCGGCTAGCTCGTCGACGAGAGCTCGCTGGAGAGCCCACGAGTTCTTGGACTCCTTGACACCCATCTCACGGGCGAGCGCGAGGGCGATCATGACCTCCCCGAGCACATCGTTCTGGCGTTGACAGACTGCGCCGTTGCCGACCCGGACGGGTCGGCTGTCGGCGTAGCCGGGTAAATGGTCCAGCTCGCGCTCAGCCAGTTGTCTCCCGCCGTCGACGGTGTACATGATCTGAAGATCCGCAGGGTCGCCGGCCACAGCCCGCAACAGCCAGTCGCGCCACTCGCGTGCCTCGTCGGCGTAGCCGGACTTGAGTAGCGACTCCAGGGTCAACGCAGCATCCCTGAGCCAGCAGAAGCGATAGTCCCAGTTGCGTTCTCCGCCGAAATCCTCGGGCAGGGACGTGGTGGGCGCTGCGACGATGCCACCGGTCTCCTCGTGAGTCATCAGACGGAGGGTGAGCAGGCTTCGCTTGACCAGAGCGGCATGGGGGAGATCCGTCGGTGCTCGGTCAGTCCAGTCGATGTGCTGGCAGCGAGTGGCCTCGATGCGTTCGTCGAGGGTCAGCGGTTCGGGGAGGTCGCGCCAGGAGTGCACCCAGGTGAGCGAGAACGTCATGTCATCACCCTGCGACATGTCGAACTCGTCGCAGTGGTGACCGCCCTTGCCTCGAGGCAGTCGTGAACCACGCAGTACGAACTTGTTCGGCCCCGCCACCGCGACCACGGCCTCGTCCTCGCCGTGCTTGTGACGGGTGACCCATGGGCGCACCAGACCGTAGTCGGTGCGTAGGACCCAGTCGTGCCGGATGCGGACGGTGCCACGCGTACAGGTGAGACGTCGGATCAGGTCGGCGCGGCCATCGCCGGTCGGCATCACGTCGAGAAGAACAACCTCGCCGCTGGCGGTGGTGAACGTCGTCTCGAGCAGCGCAGTGTCGTCGACGTAGCGGCGCGAGACAGTGAAGTCATCGAGCGGCGCCAGCAGCCAGCGTCCGTTGTCCTCGTCGCCGAGCAGTGCGGCGAAGCAGGCGGGGGAGTCGAAGCGGGGCAGGCAGAGCCAGTCGATGGAGCCGTCCTTGCCGACCAGTGCTGCTGTGCCGCGATCGCCGATGAGGGCGTAGTCCTCGATGGGGAGTGCCATGGCGCTAGTCTCGCTGCGTGAGTGGTGAACTCGTCAACCGACAGGCCGTCCGCGTGCTGGAGACCTTGGTCGAGCGCGCCGAGACGCTGTCGACCGCTGAGTCTTTGACCGGGGGCATGCTGGCCGCCCAGGTGACTGCCGTGGCGGGGGCGTCCCGCAGCTTTGTCGGGGGCGTCGTCTCCTACGCCACCGATGTCAAGCAGGCACTGCTCGGTGTCCCCCCCACACTCCTCGCGCGCCACACAGTGGTCTCCGGCGAATGCGCCATCGCCATGGCGACGGGCGTACGCGAATTGCTCGGTACGACCTGGGGCGTGGCCACCACGGGCGTGGCAGGCCCTGATGAACAGGACGGACACCCGGTGGGGACCGTCTGGGTGGCCGTGGCTGGCCCGGGTGGCTCATGGTCACGGCAACTGGCCCTGTCCGGCACCCGCTCGGAGATCCGCGAGACGACGTGCCTGGAAGCAATGGGCCTGCTGCAGGGGATCCTCGACCGGGAAGAACCGGGTCTCGGGTAGCGTTGACCCGAACGACCCCGTCCGACCGAGAGTAAGGAACTTCGCGCATGGTGCTCTTCCGCCGAATGCTCGGTGACGTGCTGCGTGGTGCTCGGATGCATCGCGGGATGACGCTGCGTGAGCTGTCTGCCCAGGCTCGGGTGAGCCTGGGCTACATCTCCGAGATCGAACGCGGACAGAAAGAGGCCTCCTCGGAGCTCTTGGCATCGTTGTGCCAGGCCATGGACCTCCCGCTGTCGACAGTCCTACGCGATGTGGCGGAGGCGATCGATGTCGAAGAGGCCGCGATAGGTGTCGCAGCGACGACGCCGATCACCGCTGCGCGAGGCAGAGGCGAAGTGGTGGCCTCAGCCGCCTGATCCCGTTGCTCAGACCGGCTGCTCAGGCCGGTGGCTGGCAGCTTGGACACCAGTACATGGCCCGCTCACGGCCTGGCGGCCCAGACATTGCCACTTGGATGGGCGTACCGCACCGCCGACAGGGCGATGCGTCCCTCCGATAGACCCAAGTCCGCTCCCGCTGTCGTAGATCGCCGGTCGTGGATTGGATGGCGCGCTCCTTGTTCGCCTCGAGCATGAGTCGCGCGCGGCGAACCAGCCGCGGAAGGTCGGGGACCGATACCAAGGATGAAGCCGGGTGCACACCACTGGTGAAGCACAACTCGGCCATGTACATGTTGCCGATCCCAGCCAGATTGGTCTGGTCCAGCAGCGCTTGGCCGACAGGACGTGATGGCTGCGACCCGAGACGGGACAGGGCTACTTCCTCGTCCCAGTCCGGTCCCAGCAGATCGGGGCCCAGATGAGCAGTGAGGTCTGCCTCGGCATGACGGGGAACCACCTCGACGATGCCGAGAGAGAAGCCGACTGCTGAGCGTCCCTTGATGCCGAGCACGACCCTGGTCTGGTCGGCCGGACGGCGCCAGCGGTCGGTGCCTGCATAGACGTGCCAGGCGCCCTCCATCTTGAGGTGGGTGTGCAGCGTCCATGCCTGCTCGTGGTCGATGCGCGTCAGGAGGTGCTTGCCTCGCGCGAGCGTGCGGACGACCACTCCACCGCGGAGATCCAGCGTGGCGAACTGCGGAACCCTGAAATCGGTGATGATGAGTTCGTGACCGGTGAGCGCGCGGTCGAGAGCGGCCGCAGCGCGGAAAACGGTGTCTCCCTCAGGCACGAATTCTCAGTCCCTTGGGTGTCGTCACGAAACCTGCCGCCGAGAGCGCGTTGCGCAGGGGGGTCTGTCCGCTGCCCAGCAGTGCCATCCCGTCCGCCTTTTCCACAGTGAGCCGGCCGAGTGCCCCACGAAGAACAGACTCGGCGAGAGTAGTGAGCGCTGAGGTGAGGACCTCCTCGTCATCGCTCCATGTGAGGAGCGTACGTCCACCCCGTTCGACATAGAGGATGAGAGACCCATCCACGAGCACCACGACCGCACCGGCCTTGCGTCCGGGACGGTGTCCGGCCCGCTCGCTGGCACCGATCGGGTCGGGCCACGGGAGCGCGCCACCGTAGGCATTGGCGGGGTCGGTCGCGGCGAGTGCGAGAACGGTGGGCTTGCCCCGCTCGGCTTCACTGAAGGTGCGCATCCGATCGACGGCGCCCGCCGAACCGAACTGCGCTGCCCCCAGACCATCGATGAAGTAGCCGCGTCGACACCGGCCCGAATCCTCGAAGGCACTGAGGACCTTGTAGACGCCGGCAAAGCCACCGTCCACGCGCTCGCTCATCACAGCGCCACGGGTCACGACCCCATGGCGCTCCAGCAGGTGTTCGGCGCGTGCATGCGCTCGGCGCGTGGTGTCGTCGTCGCGTTCGGGCAGGAGTGCCCAGCGTCCTGCCGTCTGTGGTGGCCCGGTGCGCGTCGGCATCCGACCCAGCCGAGGGGGTGTCCGCCGGGAGCGGTGGCTCGGAGTGCCGCTACGGACCAACGCCCGCAAGGGGGACAGCGTGTCGTTGGTGACCTCGCCCCGCCAGACCAGTTCCCACAGGGCTGCGGAGAGTTCGGTGTCGCTGGTGGAAGCGACCCGGTCGGAGAGTTGCCGGAAGAACCAGGCGCCACCGGGATCGAGTGCATCGAGCACAGCCTGTTGGAGTGCGGAGGGTTCGCCACGCTCGACCTCCGGGAGCGTGAGGTGCGCCTGGTCGGCCAGATGGAGGCTCACCCATCCGTCGCTGCCCGGTAGCGGAGCGTGGCCAGCCCAGATCACTTCACCTGAGGTCGTCAACTCATCGAGGAATGCCGGTTCGTAACCCCGGATTCGCGACGCCAGAACCAGTGGTTCGAGCGCGCTGGCGGGGACCGGGCAGCCCGCGAGTTGATCGACGACAGCGATCACACCGTCGAGGCCGCGGAGCTTGCCTCCCACTCGTTGCCACACCGGCAGGAATCTGGCCATCGTCTCCTGCGTGACGGGCTCGACCTCGCGGCGCAGACGTGCCAGCGAGCGGCGCCGGAGCTTGCGCAGCACTTCGGACTCGCACCACTCGGCGCTGCTTCCGGTGGGGCGGAACTCACCCTCCAGGACACGTCCGCGACCGGAAAGACGGTGCAGGGTCTGACGCGCCACCGCTTCACCGATGCCGAGCCGCGTCGCCACTTCGGCTGTGGTGAACGGTCCGTGACTGCGGGCATAGCGTGAGATGAGGTCACCGATGGGATCCTCCGGCGCATCGGTGAAGACGTCGGGAGTGCCCGCCGGGACCGGGACGCCCAGCCCGTCACGCAGCCTGCCGATGTCCTCGATCGAGGTCCAGCGGTCCTCACCGGCCATCCGGACCTCGACCACACGACGTACGTCGGCCAACCCCGTCAGCCACGCCTCGACGTCTGCGCCATCGACGGCACGCTGACGGATCTCCTCGGTCGACAAGGGCCCCACCAGCCGCAACAGATCGGTCACCGCTTCTGCGTTTCGCGCGCGTCGGTCCGGCGCCAGCCACTGAAGTTCGGCCTCGATCTCAGCAAGGACCTCGGGGTCGAGCAGTTCGCGCAGTTCCGCTCGACCCAACAGTTCGGCGAGCAGCCCCTGGTCGAGGGACAGCGCTGCCGCCCTTCTCTCTGCGATCGGGGAGTCGCCTTCGTAGACGAACTGGGCGACATAGCCGAAGAGCAGACTGCGTGCGTAGGGGCTGGGACTGGTGGTGGAGACATCGACGACAGTGACCTCGCGTCGTTGGACCCGACCGAGCAGCCCCACCAGGGAAGGGAGGTCGTAGACATCCTGCAGGCACTCGCGCACCGCCTCCAGGACGATGGGGAACGACGGATAGCGCGAAGCGACCTCGAGGAGTTGGGCGCTGCGCTGTCGCTGCTGCCACAGGGGACTACGCCGGCCCGGATCGCGACGCGGCAGCAGGAGAGCGCGAGCAGCACACTCGCGGAACCGACTCGCGAACAGCGCAGAACCACCCACCTCCTGCGTCACCAACTGTTCGATCTCGTCGGGTTCGAAGACGATCACCTCGCCGGTGGGCGGCTCGGAGTCGGTGTCGGGAATGCGGATGACGATGCCGTCGTCGGAGGCCATCGCCTGGGCGTCGATGTCGTAGCGCTCGCGCAGCCGCGCATTGATGGCAAGGGCCCAGGGCGCGTGGACCGGGACGCCGTAGGGGGAGTGGACCACCAGCCGCCAGTCGCCGAGTTCGTCGCGGAAACGCTCGACCAGGATCTGGGTGTCGTTGGGGACGACCTGAGTCGCCTCGCGCTGCTCACGCACGTAGGTGACCAGGTTGGTCGCCGCGTTGACATCAAGTCCACGCTCGCGCACCTGGGCGATCGCCTTGTCGACCGGTATCGAGGCAAGTTCGCGGGTGAAGGCTCCGATGGCCTCACCGAGCTCGGCGGGCCGGCCCAGGGTGTCGCCCTTCCAGAACGGCAGCCGCCCGGGAATGCCGGGTGCTGGGGTGACGAGCACCCGGTCGTGGGTGATGTCCTCGATCCGCCAGCTGGTCGCACCCAGGGCGAAGATGTCGCCGACGCGCGACTCGTAGACCATTTCCTCGTCGAGCTCGCCCACCCGGCTGGCCTTCTCACCGACGAGGAAGACGCCGAACAAACCGCGATCGGGGATGGTTCCGCCGCTGGTCACCGCCAGCCGTTGGGCTCCGGGGCGACCACTGAGCGTGCCGGTGACCCGATCCCAGACGATACGAGGTCTCAGCTCGGCAAAGTCCTCACTGGGATAGAGGCCGCTGAGCAGGTCGAGGGTGGCGTCATAGGCAGCCCGCGGGAGCTGGGCGTAGGAGGCGGCGCGGACGACGAGTGCGAAGAACTCATCAGCGTCCCAGTCCTCCATGGCCAGCGCTGCCACCACCTGTTGGGCGAGCACGTCGAGCGGGTTTGCCGGGACGGACAGCTTTTCGATCGCTCCACTGCGCATGCGTTCCACGGTCACGGCCGTCTGGGCCAGATCGCCGCGGTGCTTGGGGAACAGCACTCCGTGACTGGTCTCGCCGACCTGATGTCCGGCCCGACCCACGCGCTGCAGGGCACTTGCGACGCTGGGGGGTGACTCGATCTGGATGACGAGATCGACCGCACCCATGTCGATGCCGAGTTCGAGGCTGCTCGTCGCTACGACGGACGGGAGCCTGCCGCGTTTGAGGTCGTCCTCGATGATCGCCCGCTGTTCCTTGGACACCGAGCCGTGGTGTGCCTTGGCGATGATGGCGTCGGCTCCGGTGGTCAAGCCGGCCTGTGCCATCACCTGGGCAGGGGGAGATCCGACACCGAGTGATCCGACACCGGGTGGTCGGTCGTCCGTGTCACCGCCGGCGCGTGCCGTGGCGATCTCGTTGAGCCGGGCCGTCAGCCGCTCGGCCAAGCGGCGCGAGTTGGCGAAGACGATGGTGGAGCGGTGCTGCTCGATCAGGTCGACCACGTGTTCCTCGACGTGGGGCCAGATGCTGGTCGATCGGCCCGGGTCCGCGGACTCCTCGTCATATTCCTGGGGCATGGTCATGTCCTCGACGGGCACGACCACGCGCAGGTCCCACTGTTTGCTGCTGGGGGGCGAGACGATCTCGACCGGCTGCACGCCTCCGAGGAATCGGGCGACCTCCTCCAGTGGGCGGACCGTGGCACTGAGCCCGATGCGTTGGGCAGGCCGGTCGAGCAGTGCATCGAGGCGCTCGAGACTGAGCGCGAGATGGGCTCCACGTTTGGTGCCCGCCACCGCGTGCACCTCGTCGATGATGACCGTCTCGACGCCGCGCAACGTCTCTCGAGCCTGACTGGTCAGCATGAGGAAGAGCGATTCGGGCGTGGTGATGAGGATGTCGGGTGGGGTGGAGGCAAGGCGGCGACGATCGGCGGGGGTGGTGTCTCCCGAACGGAGCCCGACGCTCACCTCCGGCACGCTCACCTGCAGTCGCTCGGCAGTGTGGCGGATGCCGGTGAGCGGTGCTCGCAGGTTGCGTTCCACATCGACGGCCAGCGCCTTGAGCGGAGAGATGTAGAGCACGCGCGTGCGACGCATCTTCTCGGCAGGTTTACCGGTGGACGCGTCGGCTCTCAGCAGCGTGTCGATCGCGTGGAGAAAGGCGCTGAGGGTCTTGCCGCTGCCGGTGGGTGCCACGACCAGGGCGTGTCTACCGGCAGAGATGGTGGCCCAGGCGCCCTCCTGGGCAGGGGTTGGGCTGGCGAACGATGCCTCGAACCATGCCCGGGTGGGAGCACTGAAGTGCTCGAGGGAAGTCACTGTCACAGTGTCCCTCACGGCACCGACAGCGATGCTGCTCCTGAACCGGCGCGCTGTGTGGCCGATTCAGATGATGGCAGCGCAATTCGTTTCCCGGTGTCGGTGAGCTGATCTAGGGTGATCACTCGTGAGCGATCCCCGTGACGAGTCGATGATCAGGGCCCGGGATCTGCGCAAGTCCTTCGGCGACTTCGAGGCGGTCAAGGGCATCGACATCGATGTCCGTCGTGGTGAGGCATTCGGCTTCCTCGGGCCCAACGGCGCCGGCAAGTCCAGCACCATGCGGATGATCGCCTCGGTGAGCCCGGTCTCCTCCGGTGAGCTCCGGATCCTTGGCATGGACCCGGCCACCGATGGCCCGGCCATCCGCGGTCGTCTGGGTGTCTGTCCCCAGGAGGACACGCTCGACAACGAGCTCAACGTCTTCGACAACCTCTACATCTACGGCCGCTATTTCGGCATCGACAAGGCCACCTGTCGAGACCGTGCTCAAGAACTCCTGGAGTTCGCGCAGATCACCGAGAAGGCCAAGGCCAAGGTCGAAGACCTCTCCGGAGGAATGAAGCGGCGACTGACCATCGCCCGGAGCCTGATCAACAGACCCGAACTCCTGCTGCTCGACGAACCCACCACCGGTCTCGACCCGCAGGCGCGGCACGTGTTGTGGGACCAGCTCTTCCGGCTCAAGCAGGCAGGGGTGACGCTGGTGATCACCACCCACTACATGGACGAGGCCGAGCAGTTGTGCGACCGGCTCGTCGTGATGGACAAGGGTCTGATCGCTGCAGAGGGCTCGCCGCGCGAGCTCATCAAGGCCCATTCCACCCGTGAGGTGGCCGAATTGCGGTTCGGTGTCGGGGAGAATGAGGCCTTGGCCGAGAAGGTGGCGGACCTGGGGGATCGGATCGAAGTGCTGCCGGACCGGCTGCTCGTCTACAGCGATGACGGGGACGAGGTGGTGAGTCAGGTCCACGCGCGGGGTCTGCAGCCGCTCGCGACTCTGGTCCGGCGTTCGTCCCTGGAAGACGTGTTCCTGCGTCTGACCGGCCGAAGCCTGGCCGACTGATGGCTATGACCCCGCGATCCACGGACCTCGGTGCAGGAAAGCTTTCGGTCATCGAGGGCATGACACGTCAGTACGACTACTGGCTGACCGTCTTCAAGCGCACCTGGCGCGGGGGAGTGGCGAACAGTTTCGTCACGCCGCTGTTCTATGTCGTGGCGATGGGCGTCCTGCTCGGCGGATTCATCGATGGTGATCCCGAGAAGTTGGAAGGCGCCACGTCCTACTTGGCGTTCGTCGTGCCCGGCCTGGTCGCCGCCCATGCAATGACTCTGGCGGTCGGTGAGACCACCTACCCCGTCATGGGAGCCATCAAGTGGCACAAGACTTTCTATGCCCAACTCGCGACGCCACTGGCCGTGCGGGATCTGGTCAATGCGTTCCTGGCCTTCGTGCTTTTCCGGGTGGGGTCGGCGTGCGCGATCTTCATGCTGGTCCTGGCACCCTTCGGGGTGTTCGAGACCTGGTGGGGACCCATCTTGGCCTGGCTCTCGCAGGTGCTGGTCGGCATGGCCTTCGCCACGCTGGTCTTTGCCTACAGCGTCCGACTCAGATCGGAGGAAGGATTCGGACTCATCTTCCGGCTCGGGGTGCTGCCGTTGACGCTTTTCTCCGGGGCGTTCTTCCCGATCAGCAACCTGGGTCCCTTCCTCGAGTGGGTCGCCAGGCTCACCCCGTTGTGGCACGGCGTCTCGCTCTCGCGGATGTTCTGCCTCGACACGGTGGACTGGTCCTTGGCTGCGGTCCACGTCGTGGTGCTGACGGCGCTGGGTGTGCTGGGCTGGTGGCTGGCCGTCCGTGGTCTCGACCGTCGGCTGGAGACCTGAGATGGCCCTGATCGGCTCGATCCCCGCACCACCCACTCCGGTGGCTGCTGCGCGGCTGCTGGTGCTGCGCAACTTCATCGTCTACAGGTCCGCATGGAAACTCTTCATCACCGGGTTCCTCGAGCCGGTCTTCTATCTCTTCTCGATCGGCATCGGCGTCGGCAAACTCATCGACACCTTCGTCTTCCACGGCGAGCAGGTGCCCTACGCCGCCTTTGTGGCCCCGGCCATGCTCGCCACCTCGGCCTTCAACGGGGCGCTGCTCGACTCGACGTACAACGTCTTCTTCAAGCTCAAGTACGACAAGCTCTACGACCAGATCCTCGCCACACCGCTCTCCACCGGCGACATTGCTCGCGGTGAGATCACCTGGGGGCTACTGCGGGGGTCGATCTATTCCGCGGCCTTCCTGCTCGTCATGGTGGTGATGGGCCTGGTCGACTCGTGGTGGGCCGTGCTCGCGTTGCCTGCGGCGGTCCTGATCGCCTTCGCCTTCTCGGCCGTCTTCATGGCGCTCACCACCTGGATGACCAGCTGGCAGGACTTCGACAAGATCACCCTGGCCCAGATGCCGCTCTTCCTGTTCTCCGCGACGTTCTTCCCGATCGAGGCGTTCGGCAACGGGGTGCTGCGGTGGATCGTGGAGGTGACACCGCTCTATCGAGGGGTGGTGCTCTGCCGCGAACTCACCACCGGTGTCGTGACGTGGCAGTCCGGAGTGTCGGTCCTCTACCTGCTCGCCATGGGATTCATCGGCCTGGTCGTGGTGCGTCGGCGTCTGGACACACTTCTGCGGACCTGACCGAGGGTAGGTGCGCCGCGGGCGCAGACGTCCTACGTTGGTGGGCATGGAGTCCTATGCGCAGGGTGCGGCCACCCCGGAACTGCTGGAGGAGACGATCGGCGCCAACCTTGCGCGCACCGTGGCGTCCTTCCCCGACCGGGAGGCCCTGGTGGAGTGTGCCTCCGGCCGCAGGTGGACGTGGTCCGAGTTCGACGACGACGTCAGCGCTCTTGCCCGGGGGTTGATGGGCGCCGGAGTCGCTGCGCGGGACAGGGTCGGAATCTGGGCGCCCAACTGCGCGGAGTGGACAATGGTCCAGTTCGCCACGGCCCGGATCGGGGCGATCCTGGTCAACGTCAATCCGGCCTACCGCACCCATGAGTTGTCCTACGCCGTCAACCAGTCCGCCATGAAGGTCCTGGTGAGCGCGACATCGTTCAGGGCGAGTGACTACCGCGCGATGATCGAGGAGACGACCTCTCAGAACCTGACCCTCGAACGGGTGGTCTATCTCGACCAGCCGGATAGCTGGCAGGCGCTGCTGGATGCCGGGAAGAACGTCACCCAAGAGGATCTGCAGGAGAGGGACAGTGGCCTGAACCCGGACGACCCGATCAACATCCAATACACCTCGGGGACCACTGGCTACCCCAAAGGCGCCACGCTGAGCCACCGCAACATCCTCAACAACGGCTATCTCGTGGGTGAGATCTGTGGTTACACCGAGGAGGACAGGGTGGCGATCCCGGTGCCGTTCTACCACTGCTTCGGCATGGTGATGGGCAACCTTGCCTGCTGCTCCCACGGGGCCACCATGGTCATCCCGTCGCCCGGCTTCGACCCGGCGCTCACCTTGAAAGCCGTGTCGCAGGAGCGCTGTACGTCGCTCTACGGCGTGCCCACGATGTTCATCGCGGAGTGGGCGCTGCCCGACTTCGACACCTACGACCTGACCTCCGTGCGTACCGGCATCATGGCCGGTTCGCCGTGCCCGGCCGAGGTCATGAAGAAGCTGATTGCAGCAGGCATCGAGGAGATGACGATCGCCTACGGCATGACCGAGACCTCGCCGGTCTCGACGCAGACGCGCACCGACGACTCCTTCGAGCACAAGGTCGGCACAGTGGGCCGGGTCTGTCCGCATCTGGAGATCAAGATCGTGGATCCGCTGAGCGGTGACACCGTGCCGAGGGGCGAGGCGGGGGAGTTCTGCACCCGGGGTTACTCGGTGATGCTCGGTTACTGGGACGACGCGGACCGCACCCGTGAGGCCATCGACGGGGATGGGTGGATGCACACCGGGGACATCGGGGTGATGGGCGAGGACGGCTACGTCCAGATCACCGGTCGGATGAAGGACATGGTGATCCGGGGTGGAGAGAACATCTACCCCCGCGAGATCGAGGAGTTCCTCTACGCCCACCCCGACATCGAGGACGTCCAGGTCATCGGCGTGCCCGACGAGCGGTATGGCGAGGAACTGTGCGCCTGGCTGCGCATGCGACCGGGCGCTGCGCCACTCGACGCGGCGTCCCTGCGTGCCTACGCCACCGGCAAACTCGCGCACTACAAGATCCCGCGCTACGTCATGGTGGTGGACGAGTTCCCGATGACGGTCACCGGCAAGATCCGCAAGGTCGAGATGCGCGCGGTGTCAGCCCGGGAGCTGGGGTTGTCCTGACACGTCGTTGCGGCTCTGGGCGCAATGTCTTGGTTGGATGAGCCCATGAACAGCCTGACAGCGCCCGACACCATCGTGTCTGACACCAAGGACTGGACCTGGGTGCTCACACGTCCCTGTCCTGACTGCGGCTTCGATGCGAGCGCCCACGCAGTGGCTGATCTGCCGCGTCTGCTCCACGACACCGCCATGGTCTGGTCGCAGGCGCTGCGCGGCGCCGACGTCGCCATCCTTCCCGGCGCGGGCACCTGGTCACCGCTGGAGTACGCCTGCCATGTCCGCGACGTACACCAGATCTTCGCTGACCGGGTGCGCAGCGTGCTTGACCAGGACATCCCGACGTTCTCCGGCTGGGACCAGGATCGCGCTGCCGACGAGCCCTCCTACGCCGAGCAGGAGCCCTCGTGGATGTCGAACTGATCGAGGCCGCCGGCGACGCCACCGTGAAGGCCTACGACGCCTTCGCCCGCGAGTACGCCGAAGCCAGGGCCACGGTGCCGGATTCGGTGCGGACGCTGGTGGAAGCCTTCGTCGCTGGTCTGCCAGCGGGAGCCAGGGTGCTCGAGATCGGGAGTGGCCCGGGTCGCGACGCCCTGCTCCTCGAGCAGTTGGGCGTCCGCGTACGACGGACCGACGTGTCGCAGGGCTTCGTCACCATGCTGCGCGATGAGGGCTACGACGCCGACGTGCTCGACTCCCTCCACGACGACCTGTTCTCGCCCGAGGGCCGTTATGACGGCGTGTGGGCGAGCGCCTGCCTGTTGCATGTCGAGCGAGCGGACCTGCCGACCGTGCTGGCCCGTCTGGCCGAGGTGAGCGTCGACGGCGCACTGCTCCACGTGGGGATGAAGGAGGGTGACGGAGAATCGTGGTCCACCCACGGTTGCGTTGCTGCACCGCGACACTTCGTCTACTGGCGCGAGGAGCCATTACGCGCAGCGTTGTCCGACGCCGGTTGGCAGGTCGAAGCGCTCACGCGAAGCGAGGGCCATTCGGATGACCATTGGCTAGAGGTACGGGCACGACGGGTGGATCCGGCGTGACCATCACCGAGTTCTGGGCGCGCCTGGACCAGGTGCTGGGCACTGCCTACTCACGATCCTGGGCCGAGCTGACTGTGCTGGGTGCCCTCGAAGGTCGCACCACCCGTGAAGCGATCGACGCAGGCATGGCTCCCAAGGTGGTCTGGGCCGCAGTGCACCGCCAGCTCGAACTTCCAGAGAGTGAGCGTTGACCAGGTGCGCGGTGACACCACAGGTGTGGGGCAGGCTTCGGTGACCACTGCTCCTTCTCCGGCCGAGATCGCTCACGTCCAGCGGCGTACGGTCAAGGTACTGGTGCTGGCGCAGGCGGTGGGAGCTGTCGGCATCACCGTCGGTGTCTCGACCGCGTCTTTGCTGGCGCGAGAGATCTCCGGCTCGGAGACGCTCGCCGGATTGGTCCAGACCTCACAGGTGCTCGGCGCCAGCATCCTGTCCTACCTGTTGGCCCGGCTGATGGCCCGCCGCGGGCGCCGCGTCGGTCAGGTCACCGGCCTGCTGCTCGGGGCTGCCGGGGCACTGACCGCAGTGGTGGCGGGTGTGATCGGGTCGATGCCCCTGCTCATCGTGGGGGCGCTGGCGCTCGGCGCCACGACGGCTGCCAACGCCGCCGCCCGTTATGCCGCCACGGACCTGGCCACACCGCACACTCGGGCCAGAGCGCTCTCGACGGTCGTCTGGGCCACGACGGTGGGCGCCGTGGTGGGACCCAATCTGTCAGGCCCGGCCGGTCGGGCAGCGCAGGCGTTCGGTCTGCCGGTGCTGACCGGACCGTTCCTCATGGGCGGGGTCGTGATGCTGGTGGCGGCAGGGTTGGTCTTCATCCTCATGCGCCCGGACCCGTTGCTGGTGGCGCGCTCACTCGCCCATGCCGACCAGGCACCACTCGTCGGCAGCTCGTGGGGCCGAGCGATGGGTGCCTTCGCCGCCTCGACTCCGCTCGCTGCTGCGGCCACGGCCCAGGCGTTGGCCCATGCCGTGATGGTGTCGGTCATGATCATGACGCCGCTGCACATGGAGCACGGCGGGGCTCATCTGGAGATCATCGGCTTCGTCATCTCCGTCCACGTCCTGGGGATGTATGCCTTCTCGCCGGTCGTGGGGATGTTGGCCGACCGTTTCGGTACCGGACGCATGCTCGGTGTCGGTTCGTTGATCCTCTTCGTCAGCCTGGTCCTGTGCGGCACCTCCCCGGAAGGTCATTCCTGGCAGATCGTGACGGGGTTGTTCCTGTTGGGTCTGGGGTGGTCCTTCGCGGCCTTGTCCGCGTCGGCGACGATCGCGGATCTTGCACCCATCGACGTGCGCACCGATGTCCAGGGCACCTCCGACATGATGATGGGACTGACTGCTGCCGCCGGTGGCGCTGCCTCAGGGGTGATCGTCGGTGCCGCCGGTTTCGGGGCGCTCACTGTCTTCGCCGCCGTCCTCACGTGCGGAGTCGTGGCCGCTGGTGTAATCGTGTCGCGACACGCCCACTGAAGAATCGTGTCGAACACCTGTTCGGGCTAGATTGTGTCCACAGGTACGACGCAGGCCGAGGTTCTCCACACTCCACGACCGTCCTGACCAGGGACTGTCGGTGGCTCGCCCTAACGTCGCAGATGTACCTGACACACACGACGAGACACAAAGGACACCTCACATGGCTGGTGCAGACCGCGAGAAGGCTCTCGAAGCCGCCCTCGCCCAGGTGGAGAAGCAGTTCGGCAAGGGTTCGGTCATGCGACTGGGCGATGAGACGCGTGCTCCTCTCGAGGTGATCCCCACCGGGTCGATCGCCCTTGACGTGGCTCTCGGCCTGGGCGGTCTTCCGCGGGGTCGCGTGGTGGAGATCTATGGTCCGGAGTCCTCGGGAAAGACGACGGTCGCCCTGCATGTGGTGGCCAACGCGCAGGCAGCCGGCGGCATTGTGGCGTTCATCGACGCCGAGCACGCTCTTGACCCCGACTACGCCAAGGCACTTGGTGTCGACACCGACGCCCTCCTTGTCTCCCAGCCGGATTCCGGTGAGCAGGCGCTCGAGATCGCGGACATGCTGATCCGCTCAGGCGCACTGTCACTGGTCGTCATCGACTCGGTGGCAGCACTCGTGCCCAGGGCCGAGATCGAGGGCGAGATGGGAGACAGTCACGTCGGTCTCCAGGCGCGGCTGATGAGTCAGGCGCTCCGCAAGATGACGGGCGCGCTGAACAACTCCGGCACCACCATGATCTTCATCAACCAGTTGCGCGAAAAGATCGGCGTCATGTTCGGCTCGCCCGAGACCACCACCGGTGGCAAGGCGCTGAAGTTCTATTCCTCGGTCCGCCTGGACGTGCGTCGCATCGAGACGCTCAAGGACGGCACCGACATGGTCGGCAACCGCACCCGCGTGAAGGTCGTCAAGAACAAGGTGGCCCCGCCGTTCAAGCAGGCCGAGTTCGACATCATGTACGGCAAGGGCATCAGCCGCGAGGGTGGCCTGATCGACGTGGGCGTCGACGCTGGACTGATCCGCAAGGCCGGCGCCTGGTACACCTACGAGGGCGACCAGCTCGGTCAGG
Source organism: Propionibacteriales bacterium (assembly GCA_038242265.1). Lineage (GTDB taxonomy): Bacteria > Actinomycetota > Actinomycetes > Propionibacteriales > Nocardioidaceae > Nocardioides. The sequence goes on along the minus strand of JBBSSH010000009.1, from coordinate 65,647 downwards.
GCAAGGAAAACTCGCGCAACTTCCTCAAGGACAACCCTGACCTCGCCAACGAGATCGAGAAGCTGATCCTGGAGAAGTTGGGCGTCACACCGACCGTCGATGCACCCGCAGGCGAACTGAGTGACCAGCCCATCGGGGTCAGTGACTTCTGAATCGCGGCCGGCTCCTGACTGGGCCGGTGACGTGGAGCTCGGCGTTCAGGCGTGGGTGGGGGAGACCCCAGCCACGCCTGCTCCTCCCGGGGCCCCTCGTCGACGTCGCAAGAGTCGTTCCCGCGCCATCAATCCATCTGCCGAGCCGGCCTCGCTGGGACCCGAGGACGACGCCGAGGCTGTGGCCCGCACCATCTTGCTGAATGCTCTGACAGGGCAGGCGCGTTCTCGTCAGGAACTGGCGGACAAACTGTCCGACCGCGGCGTGCCGGACGACATCGCCGGGGCCTTGCTCGACCGCTTCACAGAAGTGGGGCTCATCGACGACGCCGCCTTCGCCCAGCAGTGGGTGGAGAGCCGGCACCGATCGCGTGGCCTTGCGCCGCGTGCGTTGGCACAGGAGCTCAGGCGCAAGGGTGTGGCCGACGACACCGCCCAGGCAGCCTTGGAGCAGATCGACGAGGCAGACCAGCGGGATGCAGCGCGCGCGCTGGTGGACAAGAAGCTTCGATCACTCAGAAACGTCGATCGGGTCACCGCCACTCGGCGTCTGGCGGGCCTGTTGGCGCGCAAGGGATACTCCGCCGGCCTCTCATTCGCCGTGGTCCGCGAGGCGTTGGGCGAACTGGAGGAAGAACCGGAGGAGGCATGATGGGGTCATGACCTCTTCCGCCATCGCCGATGCCCTCGTCCTGCCAGATGGTCCGGTCGACCTCACCGCCATCGAGACTGACGCCGCCCCTGGGTTCGACGGCAAGAAGACTGATGGCAAGAAGGCCCTGTTCGAGATGGGTGAGGAACTCGCGGATCTGCAGGAACGGCTCTGGGCCGAGGGCACCACCGGCTCGAAGCGACGCATCCTGCTGGTGCTCCAGGGGATGGATACGAGTGGGAAGGGTGGCGTCCTACGCCACACCATCGGTCTGGTCGATCCGCAGGGAGTGCAGATCACCAGTTTCAAGGCTCCCACGAAGGAAGAGTTGGCCCACGACTTTCTCTGGCGTATCGAGAAGGGCGCACCGCAATCAGGCTTCATCGGCGTCTTCGATCGTTCCCACTACGAGGACGTGCTGATCGCCAAGGTCAGGAACTTGGCCGAGGCTGACGAGATCGATCGCCGATATGGGGCCATCAACGACTTCGAGGCCCGTCTGGTCGATGAGGGCGTCTCGATCATCAAATGCATGCTGCACGTCAGTGCCGAAGAACAACGGGCCAGGCTGCTGAAGAGACTCGACAATCCGAACAAGCACTGGAAGTTCAACCCGGGCGATCTCGACGAGCGGCAGTTGTGGCCTGCTTATCGCGAGGCGTACGAGATCGCTCTCGAGCGCACCCACACCGACGCGGCTCCGTGGTTCGTCGTGCCAGCCGACAAGAAGTGGTTCCGCAACCTCGCTGTGGGGCAGTTGCTGCTCGACACGCTGCGTGGTCTTGATCCGCAGTGGCCGGTCGCGGATTTCGATGTGGCGGAGGCCAAGACTCGGCTGACGGAGGAGTCCCCGGTCCAGTGATCCCCACTGTCTCCGTCACTCGCTATGTCACCCCGTTGCGGGAGGGTGGAAGCCTGCCGGGAGTGGTGGAGGCCGACGACCTCGGCACCTACGTCTGCAAGTTCCGCGGAGCTGGCCAAGGTCCCAAAGTGCTTGTCGCCGAGGTGATCGTCAGCGAACTCGCCAGGCGGCTGGGGTTGCGGACCCCACGGCTGGTCGTGCTCGACCTCGACCCCGAGATCGCCCGCTACGAAGCCGACGAGGAGGTCCAGGACCTGCTGAATGCGAGCGCAGGTCTCAACCTCGGCATCGACTTCCTGCCTGGGTCGTTCGGGGTGGACGGTCAACACTCAGACGTCCTCGACGAGGGCGCGCGCGTGGTCTGGCTCGATGCCTTCACGGCCAATGTGGACCGCTCCTGGCGCAACCCCAATCTGCTGCGCTGGCACGGCGATCTGTGGGTCATCGACCACGGTGCCTCCCTCTACTTCCACCACGGGTGGCGCTCCGGCATCACCCGGCCAGCGGACTTTGCCGCTCAGCCGTGGGACGTCACCGGCCACGTCTTCGAGTCGTGCATCTCCCGAGCCCGAGATCTTCATGCGGAGATCTCTGCTGGCCTGGGGGAGCGGGTGTTTGCCGAGATCGTGGCAGAGGTTCCGGATGCTTGGCTCGAACCGGTGCCGGGCGCAGAGACGCCCACGGCACTGCGGCGTGCCTACGTCGAGTTCCTCACCGCCCGTCTCGACACCGTTCAGTGGCTGGCAGACGGTGCCCCGTGAGGCTCGCCTATCAGTACGTTGTCCTGCGCTGCGTCCCCCGACCGGACCGCGAGGAGTTTCTCAACGTCGGCGTGGTGCTGCACTGTCAGGCGAAGGACTTCCTCGACGTCAGGTGGCATGTCGATCCTCATCGCCTGCGCGTGCTGGACGAACACGTCGATGTCACACAGGTCTGCGAGGCGCTGACCTTCGTCGAACAGATCTGTCACGGAGACGAGCGGGCAGGCGTTGCCGCGCGGCAGTCCTTGGGCCGACGCTTCGGTTTCCTCAAGGCACCGAGGAGCACTGTTCTCCAGCCCGGTCCGGTCCACGGTGGTGTTGCCATGGACCCGGCGCTGGCCCTGGAGCACCTACGCAAGTGCTTGGTGGGCTAGCAGTGCCTTGCTGAGTGAGCAGGTCGCATGCGCCGAACATCTCAGACAGGGACCAGCTCGACTGCACCCACTGCGTAGCGAGCCAGTACGGCGCGAGCCACCGCAGGGTGAGCTCCCAGCGGGGCTGACACCGCGATCGCGCCAGCCTCGAGCGCCATTTCGGCGGAGCGGTCCGGGAGGGTGCCCGGAGCCAGGAAGAATGATGCGACAGCGATGTGTCGCTTGCCCTCGGCGCGAAGCGCTCGCACTGCCTCGCCAGTGGCCGGCGGCGCAGCGGAGGAGTATGCAGCCGTGACCGGCAACCGGTGCCGAGCGCCCCAGGTGCGAGCAATGCGCGCGACAGCCTGGTTGGCGATCGGGTCGGAGGAGCCGTCAGCCGCGAAGACGAGAGCGTCGAGTTCGCGCACCCGCGCGTCCTTCAGAGCTTCTCGCAGGCGCAAGTCCAGAACCTCGAGGAAAGCCGCCTCCATCCCGAGGATCTGGGTCGTCTGGATCTGGATGTTCCCGTGGCGAGCAGCGGCTGTGTCAACCGCAGCAGCGACCTCGGCTGTCGCCTCGTGCGCCTGGCTCAGGAGCAGTGGGACTGCGACGATCTCTTCGAAGCCTGCCTTGGCGAGGCGATCCACGACCGTCTCGAAGGAAGGCTTGGCGCGATCCAGGAATGCCGTCTCGATACGGAGGTCGGGGCGCATGGCCTTGACCTCGGCGACGAGCGACTTGATCGTCGCAGCCGTTCGAGGGTCCCGGCTTCCCTGAGCCAGGGCCACCAGAGCAGGAGCAGCCATCAGTGGTGCCTCCGATCGTGCGTAGTAATGCGGATGAGCAGGGCGTGACAACGGGGCCACGACGACGAGTCTCAGGGGATGGACAGCAAGTCCACAAGGTGGAATCTCTTATGGTGAGACTGCGTTTCATATCGTGGGATAGTCAGCTGTTGGTCAGGCGCGGATAGTCTGGGCGTGCGGTCCACGTCACACCACGCGCCCCGGTGCGACCCGATACCGGGGCGCCGACGGCGGCCTCTAGGCTGTGGGGTATGACTGACTCCCTGATCAGCAGCGCGTACACCCAGGCACTTGAGGTGATCGGCTCGATCGAGCCACGGATCGCCGAGGCGACTCGCCAGGAACTGGCTGACCAGCGGAGTTCGCTCAAACTCATTGCGTCGGAGAACTACGCCTCACCCGCCGTATTGCTCACGATGGGGACCTGGTTCAGCGACAAGTACGCCGAGGGTACGGTCGGGCACCGTTTCTATGCCGGGTGCCAGAACGTCGACACCGTGGAGTCACTGGCTGCCGAGCATGCGCGCGAGTTGTTCGGTGCCCCCTACGCCTATGTCCAGCCGCACTCAGGCATCGACGCCAATCTGGTCGCCTTCTGGTCCATCCTCGCCAACCGGGTCGAGACTCCCTATCTCAAGAAGATGCAGGCCAAGAACGTCAACGAGTTGACCGAGACGGACTGGGAGACCCTGCGCCACGAGTTCGGCAACCAGCGACTGCTCGGCATGTCCCTGGACGCCGGTGGGCACCTGACCCACGGGTTCCGCCCCAACATCAGCGGCAAGATGTTCCACCAGCAGCAGTACGGCACCGATCCCGTTACGGGGCTGCTCGACTATGACGTGGTCGCGGCCAAGGCCCGCGAGTTCAAGCCACTCATCCTGGTCGCCGGCTATTCCGCCTATCCGCGACGAGTCGACTTCGCGAAGATGCGCGAGATCGCCGACGAGGTCGGCGCTGTTCTCATGGTCGACATGGCCCACTTTGCCGGGCTCGTCGCCGGAAAGGTCTTCACCGGCAACGAGGACCCGATCCCGCATGCCCACATCACCACCACCACGACCCACAAGTCCCTGCGGGGTCCGCGAGGCGGCATGGTGCTCGCCCAGGAAGAGTTCGCCGCCGATGTCGACCGCGGGTGCCCCATGGTGCTCGGCGGCCCGCTCGCGCACGTGATGGCTGCCAAGGCCGTGGCGCTGGCCGAGGCCCGGACGTCTTCGTTCCAGGCCTACGCCCACCAGGTGGCCGACAACGCCAAATCCCTGGCCGACGGCTTCCTGACCCGAGACGCGAACCTCGTCACTGGTGGTACGGACAACCACATCGTGCTGCTCGACGTGTCTGCCTTCGGTCTGACGGGTCGTCAGGCGGAGTCCGCGCTGCTGGATGCGGGCGTGGTCACCAATCGCAACTCGGTGCCGCACGACCCGAATGGTGCGTGGTACACCACCGGCGTCCGCTTCGGCACGTCCGCCCTCACCACCCGCGGCTTCGGTCACGACGAGTTCGACAAGGTAGCCGAGCTCGTCGTGGACGTGCTCAGCAGCACCGAACCCGGTACGACCAAGGCAGGCGCCCAGTCGAAGGCGTCCTACCACCTTGCCGACGGCGTGGCAGAGCGGGTCAAGGCCCAATCTGCCGAAATGCTGGACAAGCACCCCCTCTACCCGGGACTCGTCCTGGGTTGAGGGGCCTGGCTCAGGCCCCCGTGGCGAGCAGGGCCCATCGCAGGGCCCCGAAGACGCCGATGGCAGCAGCCAGGATGATAAGGGTGCTGCGCAGCACCATCGGACGGACCAGCCAGCGGCCGGTGGCCAGATGGACGGTCAGGACGATGGTGGCGATGACGACGAGCGCCATGGTCGCCGGACCCAGGGGATGCTGACTGATCGATGCGCCGAGGTCCCCGTGCGTCAGGCTCACCCACGAGCGCGTCATCCCGCATGAGGGGCACGGCACTCCCGTGAGGAGTCGGAAGGGACACAGCACCGGCCCGGTGGCGAGTCGGCTCGGGGAGATGAGGGCGGCCGCCGCGAGGGCCGCTAGTCCCGACGTGGCAAGCACGGCGTCAGTGGCTCGTACGCCCCTGACGCCGTGCTCGCGCAGGTCCATGCTCAGCGGAGCGGACGTCCGTCAGCGTCGTTCACGTTGCGCATCAGGATGAGGATGAAGTCGATGATGCTCCAGATGCCGCACCCGCCGAGCGTCAGAAGTTTCGCAACGCCCAGGCCGGTGTAGCCGAGATAGAAACGGTCAACCCCGAGACCTCCCAGGAAGAACGAAAGCAGCGCGGTCGTGAGCCACTCCTTGTCACTGAACAGCCCCGGCACCTGCGCGGCGGGGAAGGGATTGCCCGGAGTGCCGTGGCTCACCGGCGTGTCGGCCTTGATCTGGCCGTTGCGCGCCATGTCAGCCAACTGGGCGTAAGGAACCGGTCCTTGAGCCTGACCCATGATGGAGATGAAGAAGTCGCCCTGCGGAGCCTGGCCGTGGCCGGGCTGCTGGTGTTCGGGCTGTCCCGGTTGCTGTTCGTAGCTCATTGTCCCCACTTCGTGTCGTCTCCGTCGTCCGACGGCCCCGGCATCGTAATACGCGCCCAACGGCGTCGGGCGTGAACCGAGACCCTGACCCCATGTCGTGACGGCATCGGCGAGGCAACTGGTGCGGCTCAAGGAGGGCGCTCAACCCAGCAATTCGACGCGCTGCTGCAGGTGGGACCGCTCCATGTCGTTGCTGCATGCGGAGATGGCTTGGTCGTAGGCGGCTCGTGCAGTGGTCACCTCTCCCGACCGGGCCAACAGTTCAGCGCGGACGGCGGCGGGTCGGTGACTGGATGCCATCTCGACTTCCTCGAGCGCGGACAACCCCGCGGCCGGCCCGCTGGCTTCCGCCACGGCCACGGCGCGTGCCAGTCGGGCACCCGGACTCGGGTCGATCCCGAGCAGCACGTCGTAGAGCGAGACGACGCGGTCCCATCGAGTCTGCTCCGGGGAGGGTGAGAGAGCGTGCTCAGCCGCGATCCGCGCCTGCACGGTGTAGGTCGCCGCCCGAGGCGTCATCGGGCCGGTCAGGTGTGGATGGTCCAGCAGCGCGCGGGCTTCCTCGATCTCGGCATGGTGCCAGCGTGAACGGTCCTGGTCGGGGAGGAGCACGAGGTGGCCTCCGATGCTGCGTGCATCGCGTCGGGAATGCTGGAGTAGGACGAGAGCCAGCAGAGCCACGAGCACCGGCTCGTCGGGGCGCAGGCCCTGGGTCACGCGCACCAGACGGACGGCCTCGCCGGAAAGGTCGGCACGCATCAGATCAGGTCCGGCACCAGGCGAGTAGCCCGCAGTGAACGCGAGATAGGCAGTCTGAGCGACGCTGTCGAGACGTTCTGGCAGGACGTTGGTGCCCGACAGGCCGAAGGGGATCCCGGCGCCCACGATCCGCTTCTTGGCACGCGTGAGCCGCGCGGCCATCGTCGCCTCGGAGACCAGGAACAAACGCGCGACTTCGGGGGTGGGGACTCCCAGCACCAGTCGAAGGGACAGGGCACTGGCTGCTTCCGGGGCCAGCGCAGGGTGGGCGCACATGAGGACCAGACGCAGCAGGTCGTCCTCGACCAGGGAGCCCGGGTCGGCCATGGTGCCCATGCTCGGACGCGTCTCTCGCTGCGCGTCGTCGAATATCAACAGTGGTGCCTTGCGTCTGGCCACCTCCTCGGTGCGCAGCCGATCCAGGATGCGCCGCCGGGCGGTGGTCGTCAGCCACCCTGCGGGGTTGTCGGGAGTCTGCCCATCAGACCACGTCCGGCTGGCAGCCTCCACCGCGTCACCGAGAGCATCCTCGACCAGATCGAGCCGCCTGAACTGCGCCAGCAGCCGCGCGACCAGAATGCCCCACTCCTCGCGTACGACCTGCGCGAGGAGTGAGTGAGCGTCGCCTTCCACAGCCCTCACACGGGATCGACGGCGGGGGAGATCTGGATGTCGTAGGGCGGCAGCACGCGCAACAGCTCAAGAAGGACGTCGAGATCGGGAGTTTCGATGAGGTAGAACCCACCCAGTCCCTCCACCGCCTCGGCGTACGGCCCGTCAGTGAGGTCGACCCGTCCACCGCGCGTACGCATGGTGACGGAGTCCTCCGGACCGCCCAGAGCCTCGCTCGCCACGATCTCGACTCCTGCACGGTCACGACAGGCTTGATCGAAGGCGTAGAACTGCTCCATCGCGCCCTGTTGCTCTTCGATGGTCTGGGCCGACCAGGGCACCATCTCCCCGTCGCCGATCAACAGCACCAGATACTTCATGATGCACGCTGCGGTGGCCCCGCGAGCAGGCGGCGGAACTCGATGTGCTCGCCGCGCGATGCGAAGCGTTCACAGGCAGCACGGAGGTCGGCCTCGTCGTCGGTCTCGACGAGATAGAAGCCCACGATCTGTTCGACCGACTCGGTGAATGGACCGTCGGTGACCAGGGTGCCGCCATCGCCGTCGGGTCGCATTGCTGTCGCCGCGGCTGAAGACTCCAACGGACTCACGGCCACCAGGGTGTGCCCGCCCGTGGCGAGGTCCTGGTGGAACTGACCGTGCGAGGCCATCCCGGCCTCATGCACCTCGGGCGGTAGCGCGGCCCATTCGGCCTCGGGGGCAGGAAGCAGGATCATGAAGCGGCTCATCGGTGAGTTCTCCTCCAGAAGTGGACGGGCCGCGGCTGCGACCACACCACTGTGACGGATGAAGGTACTGCAGATCGACAGGTCCGGGGCGCCTTTCTCGACTCGTGTCCTCGAACAGACCAAGATGGAGCCATGGCGCATCACGCGAGAGCCGGAACACCCGCCCGCCCCGAGGACCTGATCGACGTGGCACACCTCGTCGCCTCCTATTTCGCCCTCGAACCCGATCCGGAGGACGAGTCCCAACAGGTGGCCTTCGGCACGAGTGGACATCGAGGTTCCTCGCTGACCTCGTCGTTCAACGAGGTCCACATCGCCGCCACGACCCAGGCCATCTGCGACTACCGCAAGGAGCAGGGTTACGACGGCCCACTTTTCATCGGCCGTGACACCCACGCACTGTCCGAACCTGCGTGGGCGACCGCGCTCGAAGTGCTGGTCGCCAACGATGTCACCGTGCTGATCGACAGTCGTGACGGCTTCACGCCCACACCTGCGGTCAGTCACGCGATCCTGCGTGCCAATCAGGGTCGTACGACCCGCTCCGGGCTCGCCGACGGGATCGTGGTGACGCCGTCACACAATCCGCCCGGTGATGGTGGCTTCAAGTACAACCCACCCCATGGTGGCCCGGCGGACTCTGACGCCACGACTGTCGTTGCGGCCCGCGCCAACGAGTTGATCCGCGGAAACCTCGAGGGCGTGCGCCGGATCTCATTCGCGCGGGCCCGGGCGGCCGCGAACGGCTATGACTTCCTCGGCACCTACATCGACGACCTGCCGCAGGTGCTGGATCTGGACCCCATCCGCGATGCGGGGATCCGGATAGGTGCCGATCCCCTGGGTGGGGCCAGCGTGGCCTACTGGGGCGAGATCGCGGACCGGCACCGTCTCGACCTGACCGTGGTCAATCCACTTGCGGACCCGACCTGGCGTTTCATGACGCTCGACTGGGACGGCAAGATCCGGATGGACTGCTCCTCGCCGTACGCGATGGCCTCATTGGTGGAGCGTCGAGCCGACTACGACATCGCCACCGGCAACGATGCCGACGCCGACCGTCACGGCATCGTGACGCCTGATGCCGGTCTGATGAACCCCAACCATTTCCTCGCCGTCGCCATCTCCTACCTCTTCGGCGGGGCCCGACCCGACTGGCCCGAGGCGGCCCGGATCGGCAAGACGCTGGTGTCGAGTTCGATGATCGATCGGGTGGCCTCGTCCCTGGGCACAGCGCTGGTCGAGGTGCCGGTCGGCTTCAAGTGGTTCGTGCCAGGCCTGATGGACGGCTCGTTCGGCTTCGGAGGGGAGGAGTCTGCCGGCGCGTCTTTCCTGCGGCGTGACGGGTCGACCTGGACCACCGACAAGGACGGGATCGTGCTGGCGCTCTTGGCCAGCGAGATCCTGGGCTCGACTGGCCAGACCCCCAGCCAGCACTACGCCGACCTCGTCGCCCAGCACGGGGATCCCGCCTATGCGCGGATCGATGCCCCCGCCGACCGGGCGCAGAAGGCCAGACTGGCCGGACTCTCGCCTGAAGACGTGGCGGCGACCTCGCTGGCGGGGGAGCAGATCACGGCAAAGCTCACCCGGGCTCCGGGAAACGACGCGAAGATCGGGGGGCTGAAGGTGGTCACCGAATCAGCCTGGTTCGCGGCTCGACCCAGCGGAACCGAGGACGTCTACAAGATCTATGCCGAGTCATTTCGTGGCCCTGACCATCTGGTGCAGGTGCAGAGTGAGGCTCGCGAAGTGGTTGCCGCTGCTCTGCGCTGAGGTCAGCCGCCGGAAATGTCGTTGCTCGCGTCGATCGCTGCCTGGGAGAACCGGACAGCGGCGACGGTCTCCAGACGCACCAGCATCTGGTGGTCCTCGTCGTCGGTGAGCAGGACCCCGGCGCCGTCGGCGTTCATGACCACGCCGTCGAGCCAGTTGCCGGCCACCAGCAGGCGCACCGGCACGCCTGCATCCTGTGCATAACGCAACAGAGTGCCCATCGTGAACAATGTGTTCGACATTTTTCTCCCTCACCAGTCCGCCTGAGCCTAACCACGCCTGGCTCGCTCCTGGCCCGATTCAGGCAAATGTCAGCGCCGTCACCGCACCCAGGGCTGCGAGGCCTGAGTCGTTGAGTAGTTCCTCTCATGCCCTTGTGCACCCCACTCGATAGCGTGACGCCATGTCGACCGAGCAGAACGCCGTGCTGCGCGCAGCGGGCGTTCGACTCGTCGCCGTTCGGAGCCACCTGTGGCGGATCGTCGTCACGACGATCGGATCGTGTCTGAGGCACCGGGTCACGGGTCTGGCCGCGGAGGCGGCGTTCTTCGCCATCCTCTCGGTGCCACCGCTCGTCTTTGCGCTCGCCGGCGCCATCGGTTTCGTCAGCGACCAGTTCAGCGCTGCGCAGATCGACGACGTACGCAACGCGGTGCTGGAGGTGTCCCGACAGGCGCTGACCGACCGGGCAGTCAATTCCATCATCGAACCGACCATCAACCAGGTCTTGAGGGGCGGACGCTATGACGTCATCTCGATCGGCTTCATCCTGGCGCTGTGGTCGGGCTCGCGCGCATTGAACGTCTTCGTCGACACCATCACGATCATGCATGGTCTGGGCGGGCACCGCGGCCTCGTGGCCACGCGCGCACTGTCCTTCGTCCTCTACGCCATGGCCATGGTCACCGGGGCGATCAGTCTCCCGCTCGTCGTGGCGGGACCGCGACTGGTGGATGAGGTGTTGCCTGAACGGTTCGACTTCCTCAACGTCTTCTACTGGCCGATCGTGATCGTGGTGTGCATCTGCTTCCTTGCCACGCTCTACCACGTGTCGGTACCGGTGCGGACGAACTGGAGTTTCAACCTCCCGGGCGCGATCTTCTCCCTGGCCTGCTGGGTCGGAGGCTCCTTCTTCCTTCGTTGGATGCTCACCGTCACCGCGGCGGAGTCGAAGTCGATCTACGGTCCCCTCGCGGCACCGATCGCCGTCCTGCTCTGGCTCTATCTTCTGGCGATCGCCGTACTGGTCGGAGCAGCGGTCAACGCTGCCTTCGACACGGTGTTCCCGCAGAAGAACACCACCAGGGCCCGCCTCGAACTCGTCCAGCGACTGCGGGGGCGCATCAGCACCCGCGATTCCTGAGCCTCGTCTCAGGCGCTGAGGATTTCTTCCTTGACCTTCGCCACCGCGTATCCCCACCCCTGAGCCAGTTTGACCTTCGCAGGCACGGACACCTCGTCGGGATTGGTGAGGACGTCGAGCCTGCAGGCCCGTGGCCGCAGCCACGACAGCCAGGTCGGGATTGTCGAGGGTGGTGCCGAAGGCCGGCAGTCCACCCTGCTCCTGCTCCAGCTTGACCATGCCCAGGGTGCCGTTGTCGAAGACGACGATCTTGAGTGGCAGGCCGAACGTCACGGCCGTGCGCAGATCACCGAGCAGCATCATCAGGCCGCCGTCGCCGCTGAAGGAGATCACCTGACGCGTCCGGTCGAGGGCCTGCGCGCCCAGGGCCATCGGCATCGCGTCGGCCATCGACCCCAGATTGTAGGAGCCGAGCAACTGGCGCCCCGGTCCCATCGAGACGAAGCGGGAGAGCCAGACCGTCGACATCCCCGTGTCGGTGGTGAGCACGGCATCGGCCGCGGCGTGGCGGTCGACTGCATCGGCCAGTACCTCGGGCCGGATCCGTTCGCTGGGGTAGTCGAAGGGGCCCCGCACCTTGCCGACCAGCGAGGTGTCCTCGTCTTCACTGGGGACCTGCCCACAGATCGCCAACACCGGAGCATGCGACTTCTTGGCGTCGTAGAGCCCGTTGAGAAGGTGGATCGACCCCGGCCCGACGGTGCCCATGCACACGCCGATACAGCCTGAGAGTTGCGCCTGGGCCGACACCGCGAAAGCGGCCGCCTCCTCGTGGCGTACGCCGATCCACTCCACCCGGTCCTCGCGCCTGATCGCGTCGGTGACGGGGTTCAGGGCGTCGCCCACGACACCCCAGACCTGGGTCACACCATGGTCGGCAAGGGCAGCGACGATGGCCTCAGCAACGGTGGTCATCGGTGGTCTCCTGAGGTGACGGGGCCGAAGGTGTCAGGGCTGGCCGCGGCCCAATCGATGGCCCAGTCCTCGGGCACCTCGGCGAGGAGTTGGCCCGGAGCCACCCATTCGAAGGTGTCGGCGTAGGACGCAGTCCGGGTCTCGGTGATGTTGCGGCGCAACATCCATGGCCGCAACTGTGAGGGATCGGTCACCCCCATGGCAGCCATGAGTTGCATGGCCTGGGCGATCGTGGCCTCGTGATAGCGGTGGACCCGTTTGCTCTTGTCGTCCACGTCCAGTGCTCGGACCCGGCGGGGATCCTGGGTGGTGACACCGACCGGACAGGTGTTGGTCTGGCAGCGCTGCGCCTGGATGCAGCCCACTGCCATCATCATGGCTCGCGCTGCGTTGGTGTAGTCAGCACCCTGGATCACCCGTTTGACGATGTCGCTGCCGCCGGCGATCTTGCCGGACGCCCCGATCCGGATCTGGTCGCGCAGCCCGGTGCCCACCAGCGCGTTGTTCAGCACCATCAGGCCGTGCGTCAGCGGCATGCCGACGTGGTCCTCGAACTCCAGGGGCGCGGCGCCGGTACCTCCCTCGGAACCGTCCACGATGATGAAGTCCGGTGCGGTGCCGACTGCGCGGATGGCCTTGCAGATCGCCAGCATCTCCATCCTCGAACCGACGCAGAGCTTGAAGCCCGCAGGCTTGCCACCGGACAGATCACGCATCCTGGCGATGAACTCGATCAGCTCGACGGGGGTCGAGAAGACTCGGTGCGACGGGGGACTGACGCACTTGTGGTGCGCCGGGACCTCACGCACCCGCGCGATCTCCTCGGAGACCTTCGCGGCAGGCAGGACGCCGCCGATCCCGGGCTTGGCACCCTGGCTGAGTTTGAGAGAGACACACTTGACCTGCTCGCGTGCGGACTTGTCCGCGAATTCGTCCGCATCGAAGTCGCCGTCCCTGGTCCGGGTGGAGAAATAACCTGTTCCGATCTCCCAGACCAGGTCGCCGTCATTTTCCTGGTGATAGCTCGAGAGCCCTCCCTCGCCGGTGTCGTGGGCGAACCCACCGAGTTCGGCGCCCTCGTTGAGGGCACGGATCGCATTGGAGGAGATCGCGCCGAAGCTCATGGCCGAGACATTGAGCAACGACATGGAGTAGGGCTTGGTGCAGTCAGGGCCACCGACCATGACACGGGGTGGGTCGGACGGGGGCGTGGCGGGTGTCGCGGTCGAAGGGTCGCCCGTCCCAGCAGCACCTGCGGCGGCGAGCGCTGTCCAGGCGCGGTTGGCCTTGGCCATGGATTTCTCCGTTGACGGGTCGAACTCAGAATTGCTCGGTCGTGCCAGCGACACCACTCACTCGGGATAGTGCAGGTGCCCTTGTCCGTCGGCCACCGGGTTTGCGCCCCAGCGGCCGAGCTCATGAACGCGAGGGGTGCCGTCACCCATGATGTGACGAACGGTCCAACCCCGCTCAGTGAGCGTGTTGGAGAGGATCAAGCGGTGGCAACGCCATGGCATCGGTTCTGCACACATCACGACAGTACGACGTGATGACGCCAGCGCAACCAGTTGTGCGAGTCCATCTTCGAAACCCGCGGTCAGGGTGTAGTCGGCGTAGTTCTTGAAGCTGGCGTTCTGCCACCCGCCGTTGAGTGCCTGGTCGACGTCCTGCTTCTTGCGTCGACCACCGAGGTCGACGAGATGGACGTAGTCAATGCCTGCACGCTCCAGCCAGTGCGACATGGTGTCCTTGCCGAACTGGGGACTGGTGCGCGATCCGGGGTGGGCCCGTACGTCGGCAAGTACCTCGATCTCCTGAGCGCGTAGGCGTCCGATGAACGTCTCCTCGGAGCAGGTCCAGTGCCCGACGGTCCAGATCTCGCGCATGCACCCAGTCTGCGACGCCGGTCAAGGAAGTTCTTCTTGCCCCGTTCCTTCAGGACCGGGTTTCGAGCGGTGACCGTGCGACGATGCCAGCAGGTGACGACGCGCGGATCCGACCTGCATCCGCGCCACCCTTGACCCAGGAGGTTGGACCCATGGAACTCATTCCGGGCAACACGCTCATCACTGCCACGCCTCAGGAGGGCCGCGAGTTGGCGATCGCCATGGCGCGCAAGACGATCGGTGCGATTCAGCCCGACGCAGAGACTCGCAAGACACTGCGGCCCGGCTACGCCAGTGACGCCGAGGCACTGACCGCGGCGGGACATGTGGTCGCGGTCGAGTTCGCCACGATCGCGGCGGCCAACGACTACTGGCGCGCTGCCGGTTCCTGAACCGAGTGCGACGAGGCGCTCACGCGACGCGCGCCCGGCTCGGGATCGTCCGAAGCCTGCGTGACCACTTCGGCGTGGGAGACTCCTGTCGTGCCGTCGTCCGCCTCCTCGCCCCAAGGTGCCCGCGTAGCGCTACCGGAGCGTCTGCGCTCGCCGTGGTGGGAACTGGGGCGGCGGATGTTGTTGGCTGCGTTCATTCTCAGCAGCACCGTGGTGATGGTCTACCTGGACCGGGCGGGCTATGTCGACGGCAACGATCCGACCGGCAAGGTCGACCTGATCGACGCGATCTACTACACGACCGTCACGTTGAGCACGACCGGCTACGGTGACATCACCCCGTTCTCGAACAGTGCGCGGCTGGTCAACGCCTTCGTCATCACCCCGCTCCGGATCGCGTTCCTGGTGCTGTTGATCGGTACCACCCTCGAGGTGCTCGCCTCGCAGGGCCGCGAGATGTTCCGGGTCTCCCGGTGGAGGAAGAAGATGGCTGAAGGTCAACACGTCGTCGTGGTCGGCTATGGCACCAAGGGCCGCAGTGCCGTCAAGACGCTGATCACCAACGGCTACGAGACGTCATCGGTGGTGGTCGTCGATCCCAATCCCGTCTCCGTCAGCGATGCCCACCGCGACGGTCTGGTCTGCGTCACCGGCGACGCCACCAAGCGCGGCGTGCTGCATCAGGCGCGCATCGAAGGAGCCAGCCACGTCATCATCACCACTGATCGTGATGACTCCAACGTCCTGGTGACGCTCACGGTGCGCCAACTCAACCCTGATGCCTGGATCGTGGCGTCGGTACGTGAGCACGAGAACGGCCCGCTGATGAAGCAGTCGGGGGCCAACTCGGTGATCACCTCCTCCGATGCCGTGGGTCGGTTGCTGGGCCTGTCATCGATCTCACCGATGCTCGGCTCGGTGATGGAAGACCTGCTGACCTACGGCGAAGGTCTGGAGGTGGCCGAGCGGGACCTGCTCGTCAGCGAGGTCGGCAAGCAGCCGCAACGCCTGGCCGACCAGGTGATCGCGGTGGTCCGCGACGAGAAGGTCCACCGATACTTCGACCCGGTCGTGTCACTCCTCGCGCGCGGTGACCGGCTGATCGTGGTGCGCCCTGCCAAGGAGATGCCGTGGGCGCCCCGTCCGGGGACACACGGCGAGGAGATGGCGGACGAGGACTGAGCGTGATCCTCTCCCACGCCCACCGCTTCGTGTTCATCAAGACACGCAAGACTGCAGGCACCAGCATCGAGATCGCGCTCTCACGCCACTGCGGTCCGGACGACCTGGTGACCCGCATCAGCGCTGCCGACGAGGAACTGCGCGCGGCTGCCGGTGGGGTCGGTCCGCAGCACGACGACACCGAGCCCAGCTCGTACGCCCACATGGGCGCTCGTCGGGTGATCGAGGTGATCGGGCGCGGGACATGGGATGACTACTTCACCTTCGCGTTCGAGCGTAATCCCTTCGACGTGGTCGCCTCCTCCTACCGCTACAGCGCCCGCAAGCCCACCTTCACCAAGACATTCGCCGAGTTCGTCCGCTCACCGAGGCTGGAGAGGCTGGCGTTGAACGAGCGCCTCTACCGCTTGCAGGGTGAGGTGATCGTCGATCGGGTGTATCGCTACGAAGAGCTCCCGGCCGCGGTGAAGGACCTCTCGACGCGTCTGGGCTTCGAACTCGACCTACCCCACGCCAAGGGGAGTAGCGGGGCGCACTATCGAGACCTCTATGGTCCGGGGGACGCGGCGATCGTGGGGGAGAGGTTCGCCCGGACGATCAGGGAGTTCGACTACGAGTTCTGAGGTTCTACGGGCGACGGGCAACTCAGAACGATCGCGATCGTGCCGTCGTTCTGGACTTGCTGATTCAGCTCCCCTGCGTTGGTTCAGGGGAAGTCGGTGACCCTGAGGGGCTATTCGTGACCGTCTCGCCCTGCACTGACGGACCGGGGGCACACCTGCGGACACAAGCGGCGGGCGAAGCCCAGGCTACCGGTTCTCCGGACCCGAAATCAGAAAGAGACCCTGGAGAGGGCCTCTGTCCTGCAACTATCTGGTGGGCGATACTGGGATTGAACCAGTGACCTCTTCCGTGTCAGGGAAGCGCGCTACCGCTGCGCCAATCGCCCTTGTTGAATTGTGATGCGAGGTGGGTACGGGATTTGAACCCGTGTTGACGGATTTGCAGTCCGTTGCCTCGCCTCTCGGCCAACCCACCGTGGAGGCCCTGCTTGAACGTGGGAGACCTTCCGAGCGGACAACGAGACTCGAACTCGCGACCTCAACCTTGGCAAGGTTGCGCTCTACCAACTGAGCTATGTCCGCTTGCATTCTCCCTCCGGTTTCCCGGTGGAAGCGCGAGTGGAACAGTAGCCCATGGCTGACGACGTGCCAAAATTGACCCCGGCCATGCGTGTTCAGATCCACCGCGTTCCCAGCAGGAGACGGTGCCTAGAGTGACGCCATGCGTGCATGGCTCGACGGCGAACTCCTTCCAGACCCGACGGTGGCTGCCGTTGCGGTCACCGATCACGGCTTCACCGTGGGCAATGGTGTCTTCGAGGCGGTGAAGACGCTGCACGGCCGACCGTTCGCCCTGACTCGGCATCTGGCTCGGCTGGAGCGGTCGGCCTCCGGTCTGGGCCTCCCGGCCCCTGACCTCGCCGCCGTCCACCGTGGAGTGACCGCAGTGCTCGAGGGCACGTCCGACCCCATGGGTCGCCTGCGCATCACCTATACGGCCGGGCCCGCACCCATGGGCTCCGGACGAGGCGCAGGCCCACCCACCCTCGTGGTCGCCTACAGCGCCATCGAGGCAGCACCTGCCTCGTCCGCGGTGGTCACCGTTCCCTGGACACGCAACGAGCACGGTGCAACCGCAGGGCTCAAGACCACGTCGTACGCCGAGAACGTCATCGCTCTCGCCCACGCCACCGAGCGAGGAGGTGGCGAGGCGATCTTCGCGAACACCGCTGGCCACCTGTGCGAGGGCACCGGCACCAACATCTTCTATGTCATCGACGGTGAGCTGCGCACCCCGACACTCGCCTCCGGGTGTCTCGCCGGTGTGACGCGCTCGTTGGTCATCGAGTGGTGTCAAGCGAGAGAGGTCGACGATTCGTTGTACGACATCAGGACGACGGCCACCGAAGCCTTCCTGGTCTCCACGACCCGGGACGTCCAGGCGATCACCCGATGGGACGAACGCGAGTTCGCCGCTCCCGGTGACGTCACCCGGGCATGCGCCCGGACCTGGAGTGCCCGCGAGGCTGAGACACTGGATCCGTGACCGATCTCGACCCTGACCTCGCCGCACGACTACGGCGCACCACCGATGGTCTCGTGCCTGTGGTGGTGCAGCAGCACGGCACCGCGGAGGTGCTCATGCTGGCGTGGGTCGACGATGAAGCGCTGGCCCGATCCATCGAGAGCGGCAGAGCGACCTACTGGAGTCGCTCGCGCAATGAATATTGGGCCAAGGGCGACACGTCGGGCCACGTGCAGTGGCTCAAGGAGGTTCGTCTGGACTGTGACGGCGACACGCTGCTGTTCACCGTCGACCAGGTGGGATCTGCGTGCCACACCGGTGAACGCACCTGTTTCGACGCAGATCTGGTGCACCGTGTCGATCCCTGAGCCCCGCCGGACGTTTGCGCCCGTCGTACTACTGGGGTTGGCCTCGGGGGCAGTCGCCGCAGTCGCCGCCACGAAGGCCTGGGTCCGTGTCAGTAATGACGAGCAGTCGCTCGGTGTCGTCTCGATGACCATGGGCGCTGTCACCTCTGCACCCTTGAGCACTGCGCTGGCGCTCGTGGTGCTGGCGTGCTGGGGTGTCATCCTGGTGACGAGGGGACGCTTCAGGTGGGCGGTGAGTGTCCTGGCAGCCGTCGCAGCACTCGGCAACCTCGTCACGGTGGCGTTGGCACCCGGCAGCATGCGTTCGCGACTGGACGAAGAGTTACTCATCCAGACCGGCGAAAAGCTCGACTCCGCCCAGGTGACGGTGTGGTTCTGGATCGCCGTCCCTGCAGCGGTCCTGGTGGTGCTCACTACCGCGCTGGCCGTGAGGTGGGTCAGAGCCTGGCCCGAGATGGGCACCAAGTACGACTCCCCGACGGCGGTAGCAGCGTCGCCAGAAGCGCCTGCAGAGACCAACATCGACATCTGGAAGGCCCTCGACGAGGGCAAGGACCCGACCGCCTAGACTCTGCCCGTCACGGGACCACCGACGAAGGAGCGCTCACGATGGCTGACAGTCACCACGGAAACACCCCCGCTGCATGGATCGGGGTCGGTGTCGCAACGATCGGATTCGTCCTCGGCAGCGTGGCAACGCTGCGCAGCCCGGTGCACGAGACACTGCTCATCATCGGCATCGTCATCGCGGCAGTGTCCTTTCCGCTGTTCCTCGTCCTGTCCAAGATCGGTCTCAACGCCTCCGAGCACTGAACCGCGGCCATCCGTGCGCTGGGCCCGAGTGAGAGGGTGAACGCATGCCTGTGTCTGTTTCCGTGCTCGACGAGATCATCGCCGGCGTCCGTGAGGACCTCGCCCGCCGAGAGGCGGCTCTGCCACTCGCCGAACTGCTGGCGCACCTCGAGGATGCTCCTGCCCCCCGCAGTCCGATGCCACACTTCCGCGGGCGCGGCTCGAGCGTGATCGCCGAGGTGAAGCGCCGCAGCCCGAGCAAGGGCGCCCTCGCCGACATTCCGGATCCGGCGGCGCTCGCCGGGGCGTACGCGCGGGGCGGCGCGGCCGCGATCTCCGTCCTGACCGAAGAACGTCGCTTCGGTGGGAGCCTCGAAGATCTGCGCGCTGTCCGGGCCGCCGTCGACATCCCCGTCCTGCGCAAGGACTTCATCGTCGAGACCTATCAGCTGGTGGAAGCCCGTGCCGCGGGCGCAGACCTGGCCCTGCTGATCGTTGCTGCGCTCGACGACGACACGCTGCGGCGACTCCATGACGAGGCCTCTGAGCTTGGCCTGACAGTGCTCGTCGAGGTCCATGACGAGGCCGAGGCCGAACGAGCAGTCGCTCTGGATGCCGAGTTGATCGGCGTCAACAGCCGCAATCTCAAGACCCTCGAGGTCGACCCTGCGGTCTTCGGTCGGCTGGCCCCACTGATCCATGCCGACGTCGTCAAGGTCGCCGAGTCAGGCATCACCTGCGTCGATGACGTGGCCGGCTTCGTAGCCCAGGGCGCCGGGGTCGTGCTGGTGGGGGAAGCCCTGGTCAAGGACGGCGACCCAGAATCAGCCGTACGCGCTATGACAGGAGTGACGAGTCGATGAAATTCGAGGCCGATGAACGTGGCTACTTCGGCGAGACGTGGGGTGGGCGCTTCATGCCCGAGGCCTTGGTGGCTGCCCTCGACGAACTGACCGAGGCATGGCGCGACGCCATGGCTGACCCGGTCTTCGTCAGCGAATTCGAGCGCATCCTGCGGGACTACGCCGGGACCCCGAGCAGGCTCTACCATGCGGAGCGCCTGTCGCAGAGTGTCGGTGCGCGCGTACTGCTCAAGCGCGAGGACCTCAACCACACCGGCGCCCACAAGATCCGCAACGTCTTGGGCCAGGCCCTGCTCACGAAGCGGATGGGCAAGACCCGCGTGATCGCGGAGACCGGTGCCGGCCAGCACGGTGTTGCCAGCGCCACGGCAGCAGCCTGGTTCGATCTCGACTGCACCGTCTACATGGGGGCCGTCGACACCCGCCGTCAGTCGCTCAACGTGGCCCGGATGCAGTTGTTGGGCGCCAAGGTGATCCCGGTGGAGTCCGGCAGCGCGACCCTCAAGGACGCCATCAACGAGGCCTTGCGCGAGTGGGTCTCCAGCGTCGACCACACCGCCTATCTTTTTGGTACCGCGGCCGGGCCGCACCCGTTCCCGAGCATGGTGCGTGACTTCTGCCGCGGTATCGGTGACGAGGCCCGGGCCCAGTGCCTCGAGCAGTACGGCGTCCTTCCCGACGCCGTGGCAGCCTGCGTGGGCGGCGGATCCAACGCGATTGGCCTGTTCACTGCCTTCCTCGAGGACGAGGGTGTGGCGATCCACGGTTTCGAGCCCGGTGGCGACGGCGTCGAGACGGGTCGGCATGCCGCCACCATCAATGCTGGGGCTGCTGGGGTCCTGCACGGGGCTCGGACCTATGTCCTGCAGGACGAAGACGGCCAGACCGTCGACTCGCACTCCATCTCCGCAGGTCTGGACTACCCAGGCGTGGGACCACAGCATTCGTGGCTCGCCGCATCGGGTCGGGCGTCCTACACGCCGGTGACCGACGCGGAAGCAATGGATGCCATGGCGTTGCTGAGCCAGGTGGAGGGAATCATCCCCGCCATCGAGTCGGCGCACGCGATCGCCGGGGCACTGGAGGTGGCCAAGCGACTCGGTCAGGAGAAGGGTCCCGAAGCCACGATCATCATCAATCTCAGTGGACGGGGCGACAAGGACATGGGCACCGCCATCGAATGGTTCGGCCTGGGCGATGCCGCGAAGGAAACGTCATGAGTTCGACCGCCGCGGCCTTTGACAAGGCTCGCGCCGAGGGTCGCGCCGCGCTCGTGGGTTACTTCCCGGCGGGCTTCCCCAGCGTCGAGGGATCGATCGCGGCGATGCGGACGATGGTCGAGGCCGGGTGCGACGTCATCGAGATCGGTATGCCCTACAGCGATCCCGTGATGGACGGCCCGACCATCCAGGCGGCAGCACAGCAGGCGCTGAACGGGGGCGTGCGCGCAGCCGACGTGCTCGAGGTCGTTGCGGCGGTCGCGGAGACAGGGGTGCCCACCCTGGTCATGACGTACTGGAATCCCGTCGAGCGCTACGGCGTGGAGCGGTGGGCCGCAGATCTTGCGCAGGCCGGAGGAGCCGGCCTGATCACCCCGGACATCACCCCCGATCACAGCGGAGACTGGATCGCGGCGGCCGACGCCCACGCCTTGGACAAGGTCTTCCTGGTCGCGCCGAGTTCCACCGACGAGCGCCTGGCGATGACGACGGCTGCGTGTCGAGGCTTCGTCTATGCGACCGCGGTGATGGGTGTCACCGGCGCCCGGGCGGCCAGCTCTGATCTCGCTGCTCCCTTGGTCGCCCGTGCGCGTGCAGTCACAGACCTGCCGGTCGCGGTGGGCCTCGGAGTGAGCAACGGCGACCAGGCTGCCGAGCTCGCGGGCTATGCCGACGGGGTGATCGTTGGCTCCGCCTTCGTACGCACCGTCCTTGACCACGCCGATGACGAGGTGGCCGGCCTTGACGCGCTCCGGGCGTTGACCGCGGACCTCGCTGACGGCGTACGGCGTGGTTAGAGCCACCGTGGTGGCCGTGGCGCTGTCGCTGGTGGGTCTGCTTGCTGGGTGCGGCGGCGGGGGAGACTCCGCAGCTTTCACCGGCACTGAACTGGACCCTCCATTCACGGTGTCGCCCATCGCGTTGGCCGACACCGACGGACAGCCCTTCAGCTTGACCACGGACACCGACAAGGACCTCACCCTGGTCTTCTTCGGCTACACGCACTGCCCTGACATCTGTGGTCAGGTCATGGCCACGCTGGCGGGCAGCATGGCGCGTCTGGAGCCGTCGGTACGCGAGCGTATCGACGTGGTCTTCGTGACCACCGACCCCGAGCGCGACACCGATCAGGTCGTCGAGGACTACGTCCGGGCCTTTGACCCGACGTTTATCGGCGTGAGCGGTGCTCTCGACGACATCATCGAGGTCGGCCTCAGCATGGGCGTCGGAGTGGCTCAGGAGGACGAACTCCCCGGCGGGGGCTACGAGGTCACCCACGGCACGCAGGTGTTGGCTATCGATGGTTCCGACGAGGCTCCCGTCTACTGGACCGCCGACGTCTCCCAGGCGCAGATCACCAGCGACATCTTGTTCCTGCTCGACGAAGGATGACTCCTCCAATGATGTTCTCGATCTCCTCCCTGCTGTCGTCAACGACGGTGCTCTCGATCCCGAGTCCCGCCGATGGCGTGTGGAATCTGGGGCCCATACCGATCCGCGGATATGCCCTCTGCATCATCGCTGGCATCGCCTTCGCCATCTGGCTCGGCGAGCGCCGCTGGGTCGCGCGCGGGGGTGCGGCTGGCGAGGTCAGCGACCTCGCGATCTGGGCGGTGCCGTTCGGCCTGGTGGGTGGGCGTCTGTACCACGTGATCACCGACTGGCAGCTCTACTTCGGTGAGGGCCAGAACCCTGTCACCGCCCTGTACGTCTGGCGTGGCGGACTGGGCATCTGGGGCGCCATCACTCTGGGGGTGGTCGGCTTCGCCATCGGCGCCAGGCTGCGCGGGATCAGAGTGCTGCCGCTGCTCGATGCTCTGGCGCCCGGAGTGTTGGTGGCGCAGGCCATCGGCCGTTGGGGAAACTGGTTCAACCAGGAGCTCTACGGCCGACCGACCGATCTGCCGTGGGGGCTGGAGATCGATCTGATGCACCGACCTGCCCAGTACCTCGACGTGGCGACCTTCCACCCCACCTTCCTGTACGAATGCCTGTGGAACCTGGGTGCCTTCGCGGTCCTGGTCTGGCTGGATCGCCGCTACCGGCTCGGCCACGGCAGAGTGGCTGCCCTCTACGTCATGCTGTACACCCTGGGGCGGAGCTGGATCGAGAACCTGCGTATCGATGACGTCCAGATGAGCGATGTGGGCGGATTGCGCCTCAACGTGTGGACGTCGATCATCCTGTTCGTCCTGGCCGCACTGTTCTTCCTCTGGTCAGCGCGGCGCCACCCGGGTCGGGACAAGACCATCCGAAGCCGACCGCTCGAGGTGGTCGGCCCAAAGACGGATGAGGCAAAGGTGGATGAGACCGAGATGGACGAGGCAGATCTGAATGAGAGTGAGGTGGATGACGCCGGGGTGACTCCGGACTCGTCTGACCCAGATCCCACCGTCTGAAACACCCGGCCGAGCCCACGCGGGTGGTGCTAGATTCACCCTTGCTCGGGCCAACGTCGTCTCCAGCGCACACGCTCACCTGCAACACGCCCGCGTCATGCGCCGGGAGTGTTGGGACGACGAGGGAGATCGACGTGATCCACGCATTTGCGCCGCCGAACCAAGGCCTCTACGACTCCAGTCGGGAGAAGGACGCGTGCGGGGTCGCGATGGTGGCGACCCTGACCGGGATCGCGGATCACGACATTGTGGCGAAGGCTCTGACCGCCCTTCGCAATCTGGACCACCGCGGTGCTGCAGGCGCCGAGGTCAACTCCGGCGACGGTTCCGGCATCTTGATGCAGGTGCCGGACGCGTTCCTGCGGGAGGTGACGGAGTTCGATCTGCCGGCAGCCCGCTCCTATGCCGTGGGCACGGCGTTCCTGCCCGGCGACCACGACGCGGTGGCCGCGGTCCGTCGACGGATCGAGGACATCGCTGGCGAAGAGGGACTCGCTGTCCTGGGGTGGCGCGAGGTCCCGATCGACGATTCCTCGCTGGGTGCGACGGCCCGCAGTGTGATGCCGACCTTCGCCCAGCTCTTCGTGGGCGGCAAGAGCGCACGTGTGAGCGGCATGGCCCTGGAGAGATTGGCCTTCTGCCTGCGCAAACGGGCTGAGGCGGAGACCGATGTCTACTTCGCCTCATTGTCCTCGCGAACTCTGGTCTACAAGGGGATGCTCACCACCGGCCAGCTCGACCGGGTCTTTCCCGATCTCCGCGACGAACGCGTCACGTCGGCCCTGGCTGTGGTCCACTCACGGTTCTCGACCAATACCTTTCCGAGTTGGCCGCTGGCCCATCCGTTCCGTTTCATCGCCCACAACGGCGAGATCAACACGGTGATGGGCAACCGCAACTGGATGCGGGCCCGCGAGGCCCTGCTGGAGAGTGACCTGATTCCTGGTGACCTCGAGCGGCTCTACCCGATCTGCACCCCCGGCGCCTCCGACTCCGCGTCCTTCGACGAGGTCCTCGAACTGCTCCACCTGGCTGGTCGCTCCTTGCCTCATGCCGTGCTGATGATGATTCCGGAGGCGTGGGAGAACCATCGCGAGATGGATCAACGCCGCCGGTCCTTCTACGAATTTCACTCGACGCTGATGGAGCCGTGGGACGGCCCGGCGTGTGTGGTCTTCACCGACGGCACCCAGGTCGGCGCCGTGCTGGATCGCAACGGATTACGCCCGTCGCGCTACTGGGTCACCGATGACGGTCTGGTGGTGCTCGCCTCCGAAGTGGGCGTCCTCGATCTGGACCCTGCCACCATCGTTCGCAAGGGCCGTCTGCAGCCGGGACGGATGTTCCTCGTCGACACCGAGGAGCGACGCATCATCGAGGACGAGGAGGTCAAGAACGAGCTCGCGGCGGAGCATCCCTACGCGGAGTGGCTGCACGCGGGACTGATCCAGCTCGACGACATCGATGACCTCGAGCACATCACGCACACCCACGCGTCGGTCAAGCGACGCCAACAGGTCTTCGGCTACACCGAGGAGGAGTTGCGGGTCCTGTTGACCCCCATGGCCAACACTGGCACCGAGGCCATCGGCTCGATGGGTACCGACACCCCGATCGCAGCCCTCAGTGACAAGCCTCGACTGCTCTTCGACTACTTCTCCCAACTCTTTGCCCAGGTCACCAATCCGCCGCTCGACGCCATACGCGAGGAACTCGTGACCTCACTGAGCGGGTCGATCGGCCCCGAGGCGAACCTGCTGGAGCCGACCCCGGCCTCGTGTCGTCAGGTCGTGCTCCCATTCCCGGTGTTCTCCAACGACGACCTGGCCAAGATCCGCCACATCAACCGGCACGGTGACATGCCCGGCTTCCAGGTCCACGTCGTACGCGGCCTGTATCCGGTGGAGGGCGGGGGAGCGGCACTGGTTGCGCGGCTCGACGAGCTGTGCCGCGAGGTGACCGAGGCCATCACTGCCGGGGCTCGCATCCTGGTGCTCTCCGACCGCCACTCCACCGCTGAGTTGGCTCCGATCCCGTCGCTGCTCCTGACCGGGGCCGTGCACCACCACCTGGTGCGCGAGAAGACCCGCACGCAGGTGGGGCTGCTCGTGGAGGCGGGGGACGTACGCGAGGTGCACCACGTCGCGCTGCTCGTGGGCTACGGCGCAGCGGCGGTGAATCCCTATCTGGCCATGGAGTCGGTGGAGGACCTCGCCCGCGAGGGCTACTACGTCACGATCGACCCCGAGGAAGCGGTCACCAACCTCATCAAGGCACTGGGCAAGGGGGTGTTGAAGGTGATGTCGAAGATGGGTGTCTCCACGGTGGCGTCCTACACCGGCGCCAAGATCTTCGAGGCGCTCGGCCTCTCCCAGGACGTGATGAACCGCTACTTCACCGGGACCAGCTCCAGACTCGGTGGCATAGGACTCGACACGATTGCCGAGGAGGTGGCTCGTCGCCACGAAGTGGCCCACCCACGGGGTGGCATCTCGGCGGCTCATCGTGAGCTGAACACCGGGGGTGAGTACCAGTGGCGTCGCGACGGCGAGCCGCATCTGTTCGACCCCGAGACGGTCTTTCGCCTCCAGCACTCCACCCGGACCGGCAGTTACGCCATCTTCAAGCAATACACCGCCCGGGTGAATGAGCAGTCCACCCGTCTGATGACGTTGCGCGGCATGTTCGACTTCCGGCACGACATCCGCGCGCGGCTCGCGGTGGAGGAAGTCGAGCCGGTCTCGGAGATTGTCAAGCGGTTCTCGACCGGTGCGATGTCCTACGGCTCCATCAGCAAGGAAGCTCACGAGACGCTGGCGATCGCGATGAACAGGTTGGGCGCCAAGTCGAACACCGGGGAAGGCGGCGAGGATCCCGACCGGCTCCACGACCCGGAGCGCCGTTCATCGATCAAGCAGGTCGCCTCGGGTCGGTTCGGGGTGACGTCCGAATATCTGACGAACGCCGACGACATCCAGATCAAGATGGCGCAGGGCGCCAAACCCGGCGAGGGTGGGCAACTGCCGGGTCACAAGGTCTACCCGTGGATCGCCGAGACCCGACACTCCACGCCCGGTGTGAGTCTGATCAGTCCTCCGCCCCACCACGACATCTATTCCATCGAGGATCTGGCGCAGTTGATCCACGACCTCAAGAACGCCAACCCGCGGGCGCGCATCCACGTCAAACTGGTCTCCGAGGTTGGCATCGGCACTGTCGCGGCGGGTGTGGCGAAGGCGCACGCCGATGTCGTCCTCGTCTCCGGACACGACGGCGGGACGGGAGCCTCGCCGCTGACCTCGCTCAAGCATGCGGGCGGCCCGTGGGAGCTCGGTCTGGCCGAGACGCAGCAGACGCTGCTGCTGAACGGTCTGCGCGACCGGATCGTCGTCCAGACCGACGGTCAACTCAAGACGGGTCGCGACGTCGTCATCGCTGCACTCCTCGGGGCTGAGGAGTACGGCTTTGCGACTGCGCCCCTGGTCGTGAGCGGCTGCATCATGATGCGCGTGTGTCACCTCGACACCTGCCCGGTCGGGGTGGCGACGCAGAATCCCATGCTGCGTGAGCGCTACAGCGGACAGGCCGAACACATCGTGAACTTCTTCGAGTTCATCGCCCAGGAGGTGCGCGAACTGTTGGCCGAACTGGGTTTCCGCACCTTGGACGAGGCTGTCGGTCAAGTGGGAACGCTCAACTTCGTGCGAGCGGTCGAGCACTGGAAGGCCTCGGACCTGGACCTCTCACCGATCCTCCACCAGGCGTCGGCTCACGGAGCTGCGGGACAGTTCGGCGACCAGGACCTGCGGTGCACCGGCACCCAGGATCACGGCCTCGGCCGGGCCCTGGACCATCAGCTGATCGACATCTCGGCTGCCGCACTGGAGTCCGGCGAGCCGGTCCGTGGGCAGGTCGAGATCCGCAACGTCAATCGGACTGTCGGCACCATGCTGGGTCATGAGGTGACCAAGCGCTTTCGTGGTGCTGGTCTCCCCGATGACACGATCGACATCACCTTCACCGGATCGGCCGGTCAATCCTTCGGAGCCTTCGTCCCGCATGGTGTGACGCTACGACTCGAGGGCGATGCCAATGACTACGTCGGTAAGGGTCTGTGCGGCGGACGGTTGATCGTACGGCCGGACCGGGCCGCCACGTTCGAGCCGAGCGAGCAGGTCATCGCGGGCAACACCATCGCCTACGGCGCCACGTCGGGCCAGATATTCCTGCGAGGCCAGGCTGGCGAACGTTTCTGTGTGCGCAATTCCGGCGCCAGTGCAGTTGTGGAGGGAATCGGCGACCACGGCTGCGAGTACATGACCGGGGGAGTGGTCGTCGTCCTCGGTCCGACCGGGCGCAATCTCGCGGCCGGCATGTCCGGGGGACGAGCTTTCGTTCTGGATCTGGACGAAGGCCGGGTCAACACCGAACTGGTCGAGCTCTCCTCGGTTCAGGGTGCTGCTGCGGAGCAGCTCAGGACGTTGGTCGAGCAGCACGCGGACGAGACCGGCTCGACGCGAGCCGCTGACCTGCTGACCGATTGGGACGGCTCGGTGGTGCGTTTCACCGAGGTGCTGCCCAGAGACTTCAAACGGGTGCTGGAGGCCCGGGCCGAGGCTCTGCGCGAGGGTCTGAACGAGGACGAGGCGTCCGCACGCATCATGGAGGTGCTTCATGGCTGATCCGCGGGGTTTTCTCAGGCACGGGCGTCAGATGCCGCCCCGGCGAGAGGTTGCCGAACGCGTGGGGGACTGGAACGAGGTCTACCCCGACGGCATCGGACGGGCACTCCTGCCCATCATCAGCACCCAAGCGGGCCGGTGCATGGACTGCGGCGTCCCGTTCTGCCACCAGGGCTGCCCGCTGGGCAACATCATCCCGGAGTGGAACGACCTGGTCTGGCGCGACGACTGGGACGGAGCGATGGACCGCCTCCACGCCACCAACAATTTTCCGGAGTTCACCGGGCGCCTGTGCCCGGCGCCCTGCGAGACCGCCTGCGTCCTGGGGATCAACCAGGAGCCGGTGACCATCAAGAACGTCGAGGTCTCCATCATCGACCGAGCCTGGGGCTCCGGGTACGTCCGGCCCCAGCCTCCGCAGTGGTTGACAGGTAAGACGGTGGCCGTCGTCGGGTCAGGGCCGGCAGGGCTCGCAGCCGCCCAACAACTCACCCGGGCCGGGCACACCGTCGCGGTCTATGAGCGGGCGGACAAGGTGGGGGGTCTGCTGCGCTACGGGATCCCCGAGTTCAAGATGGAGAAGAAACACCTCGACCGACGGATCGATCAGATGCGCCGCGAGGGCACAGTCTTCCGTGCTGGTGTGGACGTGGGTGGGGAGGTCACCGGACCGCAACTACTGGCCCGCTACGACGCGGTGGTCCTTGCCATGGGTGCCACCCACGCCCGCGACCTCCCGATCCCCGGCCGAGCGCTGGGAGGGATACACCAGGCGATGGACTTCCTCCCCCAGTCCAACCGGGCGGCACTCGGTGAGGAGGTCGAGGACCAGATCCACGCGGGCGGCAAGGACGTCGTGATCCTCGGCGGTGGCGACACCGGGGCCGACTGTCTGGGGACGTCGATCCGCCAGGGCGCGCGCTCCGTCACCCAGCTGGAGATCCTGGCGCAGCCCGGGCCATCTCGGGGTCCGAGCCAGCCGTGGCCGACGTACCCCATGCTGCTGCGGGTGTCCTCGGCCCACGAGGAGGGGGGCGACCGGGTCTATGCGGTCTCCACCCAGGAGTTCATCGGCAACGATGTGGGCCATGTCTCGGCGCTGCAACTGGTCGAGGTCGATGCGCAGTTCGCGCCCGTCGAGGGGACCGAGCGCGAGATCCCTGCGCAACTGGTCCTGTTGGCGATGGGTTTCGTCGGGCCGGAGAAGCCTGGCCTGGTCGAGCAACTCGAGGTCGACCTGGACGAGCGCGGCAACGTCCGTCGCAGCGATTCCTACGCAGCGTCGGTGCGCGGTGTCTTCGTCGCAGGTGACGTGGGGCGGGGACAGTCGCTCATCGTGTGGGCGATTGCCGAGGGCCGCAGCGCAGCAGCATCGGTGGATGCGTTCCTCACCGGCTCCACGACGTTGCCCTCGCCGATCAGTCCCGGTGACCGTCCTCTCGTGGTCTGAACGGGTGCAGGCGCCGGTCGGAACGATCCAAGGTCGGCTAAGATCTGGAAGTGCGAAGAGCCAAAATTGTCTGCACCCTCGGGCCTGCTGTCAATACCCCGGAGCGCATCCGTGCCCTCGTCGAAGCGGGCATGGATGTCGCCCGGATGAACATGAGCCACGGGGCCTACGCCGACCACGAGGCGGTCTATCGCCTGGTACGGCAGGCCTCCGACGAGACCGGCCATGCCATCGGCATCTTTGCCGACCTGCAAGGTCCCAAGATTCGTCTGGAGAGGTTCGAGACGGGCCCGGTGCACGTCATGCCGGGCGATCCGTTCACCATCACGATTCGAGACGTCCCCGGTGATGCGCTCGTGTGCGGAACGACCTACAAGGGATTGCCGGGAGACGTCGAGATCGGCGATCCGATCCTCATCAACGACGGCAAGGTGTCCTTGAGGGTCACCGCGGTGACTGATTTCGACGTGCACACCGAAGTGGTGGTCGGCGGGATCCTCAGCGACCACAAGGGCATCAACCTTCCCGGAGTCGCGGTTTCGGTGCCGGCGCTGTCGGAGAAGGACGTCGCGGACCTGCGCTGGGCACTTCGACTCGGAGTCGACTTCGTGGCCCTGAGCTTCGTCCGGTCCGCGGTCGATGTGAAGGGCGTCCACCAGGTCATGGAGGAGGAGGATGTCTGGGTCCCCGTCATCGCCAAGATCGAGAAGCCGCAGGCCCTGGAAAACATCGAGGACATCATCGAAGCCTTCGACGGCATCATGGTGGCACGGGGCGACCTGGGCGTGGAGTGTCCACTCGAAGATGTGCCCGTCCTGCAGAAGTTGCTCGTCGACAGGGCCCGGGCCAATGCCAAGCCGGTCATCGTGGCGACCCAGATGCTGGAGTCGATGATCACCGCACCTGCTCCCACCCGCGCCGAGGCATCTGACGTTGCCAATGCCGTTCTTGACGGTGCCGACGCTGTGATGCTCTCTGGTGAGACGTCCGTGGGGGAGTACCCCATCGAGGCCGTCGAGACGATGGCCAGGATCGTCGCCTCGACCGAGGACCACGGTCTCTCCCACATGGCTGCAGTCACCTGGGAGCCCCGCACCCGTGGCGGCATCATCGCCAAGGCAGCCGCGGAAGTAGCCGAACGCACCGGGGCGAAATACCTGGTTGCCTTCACGTCCTCCGGTGACTCCGCGAGGCGTCTGGCGCGCTATCGCGGCTCGATCCCCGTCCTGGCCTTCACGACCACCGACCGAGTGCGTTCGCAGCTCTCCCTCACCTGGGGCATCGAGACCTTCAAGATGTGCGAGGTCGAGCACACCGACGAGATGGTGCGTCAGGTCGACGAGGCGCTGCTCGACATCGGCCGCGTCAAGGAGGGCGACTTCGTGGTGATCATCGCGGGTAGCCCACCCGGCATCCCGGGCTCGACCAATGCCTTGCGCATCCATCGGATGGGCGATGCCATCAACGAGGTGGCAGCGGCCTATCGCGCTCGACGCTGAGACAGCGTCGTGAAGGTGGAGTGGGTGCCCCGGGTGAGATTCGAACTCACACTGGATGGTGTTTGAGACCATTGCCTCTGCCGTTGGGCTACCGGGGCGAATCGGCCTGCAAATCCTATCGGACTAGCCTTCTGACTGTGACAGAGCCTGCCGACTCCACCGCCAGCACCGAGACTCGACGGGTCGTGATCGCCGAGGACGAGGCCCTCATCCGGATGGACCTGGCTGAGATGTTGGGCGAGGAGGGCTACGAGGTCGTCGGGCAGGCGGGGGACGGCCAGAAGGCCATCGACCTCGCACGGGCACTGCGCCCGGACGTGGTGATCCTCGACGTGCGGATGCCGGTTCTCGACGGCATCGCTGCCGCAGAAGTGATCGCGGCCGAACGCATTGCGCCGGTGGTCATCCTGACCGCCTTCTCCCAACGCGACCTCGTCGAACGGGCCCGGGACGCCGGCGCGATGGCCTACCTCGTCAAACCGTTCCAGCGCGGTGACCTGGCTCCGGCCATCGAGATGGCGGTGAGTCGCTACGCCGAGATGATGGTCCTGCAGGGAGAGGTCTCGGACCTCCAGGAGTCCTTGGCGACGCGCAAGTCGGTCGATCGGGCCAAGAGCGTCCTCCAGGAACAGTTGGGACTGAGTGAGCCTGCGGCGTTCAGATGGATCCAGAAGACCGCCATGGATCTTCGCCTCGGCATGAAACAGGTGGCGGACGCGGTGGTCGAGCACGGCCCGGGCCTGGGATGCTGATGCTGATGCTGATGCTGATGCTGATGCTGGTGGTGATGCTGGTGGTGGTGGAGGTCACATTTTCACAACTTAACGTCTCAGCGATGCCGTCAGCCCTGTGAACCCGCTAATTTGGCCCTCGGGTCAACATTCGTTCGGCTCACGCCCGTCAGTTCACGGAGGATTCATGAAGCGCACCAAAACGATCGCGGGTCTCGGGATCGCGACTCTTGCCCTGTCCATGTCTCTCGCCGCCTGTGGCGGCGACACCGACTCGAGCAAGGATGCCAAGGACTCCGGTAAGACCGACACCCCGTCCTCCTCCACTGACGCGGGTGACGGCACGCTGACGTTCGGCACACTGCTTCCGCAGACCGGTGACCTCGCGTACCTCGGCCCCCCGGAGTTCGCTGGCGTGAACCTCGCGGTCAAGGACATCAATGAGGCTGGCGGCGTGCGCGACAAGGACGTCGTCGTCGTTGACGGTGACTCCGGCGACGGCACCCCCGACATCGCTGGCGCCGAGGTCGACAAGATGTTCAACGAGAACGTCGACGTCGTCATCGGTGCTGCCGCGTCCGGCGTGTCGGTCAGCGTGATCGACAAGATCACCGGCGCCGGGAAGGTGCACTTCTCACCCGCCAACACCGCGGCCGGCTTCGACGACTATGACGACAACGGCCTCTACTTCCGCACCGCGCCTTCGGACCGTCTCCAGGGTCAGGTGCTGGGCAACCTCGCGGTCGAGGACGGTTTCTCCAACGTCGCAGTGATGGCTCGTCAGGACTTCTACGGTGAGGGTCTGGCCGAGCAGGTCCAGACCACGCTGGAGGAGAAGGGCGCCACTGTCGCCGAGTATGTTCTCTACTCCGCCGAGGCGCAGAACTTCACGGCAGAGGTCAACAAGATCGCGGCGGCCAAGCCTGACGCACTCGTCCTGGTGGCGTTCGCGGAAACCACCAAGATCGTCCCGCAGTTGATCGCCAAGGGGATCGGCCCGGACGACATTCAGATCTACTTCGTTGACGGCAACACGGCCGACTACTCGAAGGAGAACTTCGATCTGACCGGTGTCAAGGGCACCATCCCCGTCTCGGGCGACCCCGACCCGGCGTTCAACGAGCGTCTGCTGGAGATCGACCCCAAGTTGAAGGACTTCAGCTACAGCTCGCAGTCCTACGACGCGGTCGTCATCTCGGCTCTCGCTGCCATTGCTGCTGACAGCGACGACGGCGTGGCCATCGGCGCGCAGATCGTTGACGTCACCCGCGAAGGCACTCCGTGCTCAACCTTCAAGGAGTGCGCCGACATGCTCGCCGACGGCGAAGACATCGACTACGAAGGCGCCAGCGGCCCGACCGACATGAACGACAGCGGCAGCCCGTCCAGCGGCACCATCGGCATCCAGGAGTACGTCAAGGGCAACACGTACAAGCAGATTGACGAGGTGTCTGGCGTCGTCGAGTGATCGATTGACAACCAGCACCACGTGATGAAGCCCCCGGCCATTGGCCGGGGGCTTTGTCGTGCGCGATGGAGAGAGTTCGATCCCCGTGGCTGGCGATGCGATAGGACGCGATGGGGTTGGGATGGGCGTCCCTGGCACCCGAGCAGGATGTCGAGAGCACGTGGTCGAACCCGACCTGTCCACAGCGTGAGGTCCACCGCAGGCCCCAGTCAGCTGGAGTCGAGGACGTGCCTGTAAAGAACGTGCCTGTGGAGGACATGACCTTGGGAACAGCCGCTGATGGGGGACCACCAACGCCGAACGGGCCGAGCAGGAAAGCCTGCTCGGCCCGTTCGTGGTCCTTTTCTCAGACAAGCATGTGCGTGCCGGAGATCACCACACGTGGTGCTGTGGCGTTGTCTAGTTCTTCTTGGCGAGAGTGCCGAGGTAGAGCTCGATCACCTTGGGATCCTTGGCCAAGGCCCTACCGGTTCCGGTGTAGGCGTTGCGGCCCTGATCCAGCACATAGGCGCGGTCCGCGATCTGAAGACAGCGCGCAGCGTTCTGCTCGACCATGATCACCGATACGCCCGCCTTGTTGATGCTGCGTGTCTGGACGAAGACCTCGTCCTGCATGACGGGGGACAGCCCGGCCGACGGCTCGTCCAACAGGAGCACCGAAGGCTCCATCATCAGCGCTCGACCCATGGCCACCATCTGGCGTTCGCCGCCCGAGAGTGAGCCGGCCTTCTGATTTCGACGATCAAGCAGCGCTGGGAACAGCGTCCCCACGAACTCGAAGCGCTTCTGGAACGAGGCAGGCCGTTGGAAGGCGCCCATCTCCAGATTTTCCTGGATTGTCAGCGATGGGAACACGTTGTTTGACTGGGGCACGAAGCCGACGCCGCGGGTGACCAGACTGTCCGCTCGTTCGTTGGTGATGTCCTCGCCACCCAGTGTCACGGTGCCGGAATGCACCTTGACAAGGCCGAAGAGCGCTTTGAGCAGGGTGGACTTGCCCGCGCCGTTCGGTCCGATGATGCCGACGAGTTCGCCGTCGTGGCAGTAGAGATCAGTGCCGTTGAGAATGTTGACGCCGGGGAGATAGCCCGCGATCAGTTCATCTGCACGCATGACGGCACCTTCGGCACCGGCCAGGTGTGCGCTCCGGTCGATCACAGTCGACCCGTTCTCAGTCATCGGTGTTCTCCTCGCGGTGAGTCTCCTGCTGGAGCTCTGCCTCAGCGCTCATGTGGATCTCCTCTTCGATCTCAGTGAGGTCCTGATCATGGTGGGAGCCCAAGTAGGCGTCGATGACAGCTGGATTCGCCATGACGGCGTCGGGCGGGCCCTCGGCCACGATCTGACCCTGAGCCATCACGATGACCCAGTCGGAGATGTCGCGCACCATGTCCATGTCGTGTTCGACGAACAACACCGTGCGGCCCTCGTCGCGCAGCGACTTCACGTGTCCCAGCAAGGACTGTTTGAGGGCTGGGTTCACTCCGGCCATCGGCTCATCGAGCATGACCAACTCGGGGTCGGCCATGAGCGCACGGGCCATCTCGAGCAACTTGCGCTGACCGCCCGAAAGGGATCCTGCGAAGTCCTCACGCTTCTTGATGAGAAGGAAGCGCTCGAGTAGCGAGTCTGCCCGCTCGGTGTTGGCCTGCTCCTCGGCTTTCCACAGGGGTCGCAGCATGGCGGCAAAGAGTTTTTCGCCACGCTGGTTGGTGGCTCCCACCCTCATGTTCTCGATGACGGTGAGGCGCGAGAGCACCTTGGTCAGCTGGAAGGTCCGGATCATTCCCATCCGAGCGACCTTGAAGGAGGGCACCTTGTTCAGCTTCTTGCCGTTGAACGACCACGTGCCGTCATCCGGACGGTCGAAGCCAGTCAGCAGGTTGAAGAAGGTCGTCTTGCCAGCTCCGTTGGGACCGATCAGAGCAGTGATCACACCGCGCTGGATCTCCAGATGCTGGACGTCGACAGCGGTGAGTCCGCCGAACTGTCGCCTGATGCCATCAACGATCACGATCGGGTCCGGCTTGGCCGAACCCGGTTCGCGAGCCACGTCCCGCAACGCTGCTCGTGCTGCGGTCACCGAGTCGAGGCGCGCTGTTGCGTCGGCGCTCGGCGGGGCGTCCGCGGTCTCGCGGTCGTCCGTGTCGAGAACGTCTGCTGTCTCATCCTGGTTAGCGGGCATCGATGGCCAACTCCCTTCGATCTCCGAAGATTCCTTGTGGTCTGAAGATCATCAGCAGCATCAGTCCCAGACCCAGGAAGATGAAGCGCATGAGGCTGGCCTGCGTCGAACTCATGATCCAGGTCGGGATCAAGGGGTCCGAGCCTGTCGTTGCCTGGCTGAAGAAAATGCCGAGTGCCGTCAACAGGAACCAGAAGATGGCTGCGCCTACGACCGGGCCGAGCACCCGGGCAGCACCGCCGATGAGAAGGGCTGTGTAGGCGAAGAAGGTGACATCCGTCGCGAAGAACGATGGGCCCACGACGGCAGAGCGGAAGGCGGTCATGTAGCCCGCTAGTGCCCCGAAGAGGCCACCGATGATCAGCGCCTGCATCTTGTAGTAGTAGACGTTCTTGCCGAGTGATCGCACGGCGTCCTCGTCCTCACGAATCGACTTCATGACGCGCCCCCACGGGCTGCGCATCAACAGCCACACGATGAGACACGAGATGGCCACGAGACTCCATCCGACAGTCATGACCCAGGAGTCGTAAGCACTCCACGTGACGAGACCGGGAATGCCCTTGCGACCGGTGTAGGGGTTGAGGTTGCGGAATCCACTGATGAAGTTGGTCACCCCGTCCTGTCCGCCGAGCTTGTCGGAAAATGCGGCGGCTCCGATGCTCTGCCGCACGATCTCCGAGGCCGCGATCGTGACGATCGCAAGATAGTCGGCACGCAACCGCAGGGTCGGCGCGCCGAGCAGCAGAGCGAAAAGAATGGTGAGGACGAAGCCCCACAGCACCCCCACCAGCAAAGAGCTGGAGAAGATGGTCACCGTGGTGGCCATGGCGTAGCCCGCCACGGCCATGAATCCGGCTTGACCGAAGTTGAGCAGTCCGGCGTAGCCGAAGTGCACGTTCAACCCGATCGCGGCCAGACACAGGATGATGGCAGTTGGTCCGAATGCCTGCTGGAGCGACAGCCCCAAGATGTCCAAGACGTCCATTGTCGAAGTCCTTTCTCAGCCGACTCGCTGGGCCTTGCCGAGCAGGCCCTGGGGCCGCCACAGCAGGACGAGGATGAGCACCAGCAAGGCGCCGACGAACTTGAACTCGGCTGGCACGAAGAGGGTGGTGAGCTCAGTGAACAGCCCGATGATGAAGGCGCCGACGATGGCACCCCAGATCGTGCCGAGGCCGCCGAGGACAACCGCGGCGAACACCAGGAGCAAGATCTTGAATCCGATCTGATAGTCGAAGCCCTGGGTCAGGGCCAACAGCGCACCCGAGAGGCCGGTGAGAGCTGTTCCGGCGATCCACACGATTGAGATGACGCGTTCGACGTTGATTCCTGTCGAGGCCGACAGTGCGGGGTTGTCGGCGACTGCCCGAGTGGCCTTACCGAGACGGGTGTGACCCAGGAGCCAGGTGGCTGCGAACAGGGTGGACATCGCGATCAGGAAGACGGCGACCTCCTTGGGAGTGACCAGAATGGGTCCGAACTCCCACGGTGTCACGGAGGAGTACTGCGACAGGTTGCGAGCCTGCGCTCCGGTGAAGAACTGGTACACGTTGCGCAGGAAGATCGAGAGACCGATGCTCACGATCATCATGGCGATGACCCCGGTGCCTCGACTGCGCAGCGGACGCCAGAGCGCGGCGTCGTTGGCCCACCCGAAGAGCCCCGACAGTACGAAGGCAAGGACGACTCCGACCACCACGGTGATGTCAGTGCCGGCGACGCTGAGCGACCCTGGCAACTTGTCCACCGAGTAGGCGACGATCGCACCGAAGGTGATGAGTTCGCCGTGGGCAAAGTTGGTCAGCCCGGTGGTGCCGAAGATCATCGACAGACCCAGGGAAGCCATGGCGAGGAGGGAGGAGAAGACCAGGCCGCCGACCAGCAGTTGCGCTGCCTGGACCAGTTTTCCTTCCGAACCGGCGAGGGGATCCCCGATCGGGAAGATGACGCTCTGGTCAGAGGTCGTCTTGAGGGTGATCGTCAGTTCGACCTGCTCGGGGTTGCGCAGGCCTGCTCCTTCCGGCAGCGAGTCCTCATCGATGCGGATGGTGAACTCCTTGCCGAGGAGCTTGATGGGGCTGTCGGCCAATGGGATGTCAAAGACGCCCGATTCATCGGTGGTGCTGGTACCGATCTCAGCTCCCGAAGAATCCGAGACGGTGACATCGACACCCGCGACAGGAGCCGGCGGCGTCTTTCGTTCGTCGCGGAGGCAGCCCTTCACATGGATGAGGTCGTCCTCGTGGGGCTCGTACTGACAGGCCTTGGTGGCACCTGCGGGGGAACTACTGACGGCTTGAGCCGGCCCTATGAGGGACAGGATTCCGACCACAGCGACGATGAGTGTCGAGCTGAAGACGGCAAGCCGGGATCGTGGCGTGTGCATGTCCCTCCAAGTTCTGAGCGCAGGTGAGCGCGGACTGGAGGGACAATAGCGAGTGATCTGCGTCATAGGTGCGATCGGGGTGAAGTTGTGACCTCCTTGTCACTCAAGAGTGTGGGAACTCGACGGCGTTGGCCTGCCAGATCGTGAGCCTGGACAGGGCGCGTAGTGTCTGGGCGTTGGCCGGGACCGATCCGGCGACAGGGGCAGCAACCAGCACGTTGACCATGGGAAGGCTCCATGACCCGATCGCCCGTCCACGTGCGTGAGGCCGAGGCTGCCGATGCCGCCAGCCTGCGCGAATTGTGGAATGACATCCTGCGGCGCGGAGGGCTTGACGAGCAGTTGGCTGACGTGTCGTCAGTGCTGGGCGCCGCCCGCGACCGTGATGACACCTGCGTGGTGGTGGCTGAGTTGGAAGGTGAGATCGCTGGCGCGGTCTACCTCTGTGCCACGACCTTCACCCCACTCAATCTCGAGCCGGTCGTGCTGGCAGTTTCTCCGCACGTCTTCGCCCAGTTCCGTCGGCGTGGCGTGGGCAGCGCTCTGATCGAGGCTGCCTGTCGGTTCGCCGACCAACACGGAATTGCGCACATCTCCACCGCAGCCAGCGCGGAAGCGCGCGATGCGAACCGCTTCATGGCTCGCCTCTCGCTCGCCCCCCAGGCGATGCTGCGCGCAGCCACCACCAGCGCCGTTCGCGCCCGACTGCCGCAGTCTCGACAGATCACCGCCGCTGCCACCAACCGGCAGAAGATCGATCGGGTGCTGGCCGCGCGTCGCGTTCGTCGCGAGCGTGTACCGAGCTGAGTCGGGACTACTCGGGTGCCCGCATGGGCACCAGGGCGCAGGTGATGCGTGCCGTGCACAGCCGCTTGCCGCGTTCGTCATTGATCACGATGTCGTAGGACGTCGAGGTGCGACCAAGGTGGAGAGCGGTGGCGACACCCGTCACCG
This sequence comes from Propionibacteriales bacterium, assembly GCA_038242265.1. Taxonomy (GTDB): domain Bacteria; phylum Actinomycetota; class Actinomycetes; order Propionibacteriales; family Nocardioidaceae; genus Nocardioides. The sequence continues at coordinate 26,800 of JBBSSH010000009.1, read as the reverse complement.
TCCCAGCGGTCGCCGACCTGTGATGGGTCGCATTGATGTCCACGCCGACGGCCATCTTCTCCGGGTAGGCGTGAATGGCTGAGCCGATCGATCCCAGTGTCTCGGCCAGGACCACGGATGCGCCGCCGTGAAGCAGCCCGAAAGGTTGGGTGTTGCCCGCCACCGGCATGGTCGCCACCAATCGCTGGGCAGACATCTCGACGAGCTCGACGCCCATCTTCTCGTTGAGGCCACCCATGCCCTGGGGCATGAAGGCAATGAAATCCTCGATGCTGAAGCCGGCCAGACTCGTGGGGTTCTCGTTCATGCCTGCCATTGTCGCCCCATCGAGCTCCTCGGCCGACCCGATGGCAGCGACGGGGTCCTCAGCGGCGGCGGCTAGAGTCTTCGGGTGGCCATCACGAGCGACCAGACCCGCCCACGCCTCCTGTTGCTGGACGGCCATTCACTCGCCTATCGCGCCTTCTTCGCGCTGCCTGTCGACAACTTCGCCACCGCCACCGGCCAGCACACCAACGCGGTCTACGGCTTCACTTCGATGCTCGTCAACGTGCTGCGCGACGAGGTGCCCACGCACGTCGCGGTGGCTTTCGACAAGTCCCGCCAGACCTTCCGCCTCGAGCAATATCCCGAATACAAGGCCACCCGCAACAAGACACCGAGTGAGTTCAGCAGCCAACTTCCGTTGATCCGCAGGGTCCTGGATGCTCTCCACATCACGCACCTCGAGCTCGACGGTTACGAAGCCGACGACATCATTGCGACGCTGTGCACCCAGGGTCTGGCCGAGGGGATGGAGGTCCTGGTTCTGACCGGAGACCGCGATGCGATCCAACTGGTCACCGATTCCTCCACCGTCCTCTATCCCATGCGCGGCGTGAGCGACCTGGCGCGACTCACACCTGCTGCTGTCCAAGAAAAATACGCCGTGCCACCGCACCGCTATCCAGAGATTGCCGCCCTCGTGGGCGAGACCTCGGACAACCTCCCCGGCGTCCCGGGGGTGGGTCAGGGATATGCCGCGAAATGGATCAACCAGTTCGACGGTCTCGACAACGTGATCGCGCGTGCCGACGAGATCACCGGGAAGAAGGGGGAGTCGCTGCGAGCGCACCTGGGTGACGTGATCCGCAACCGGCAGCTGAATGCTCTCGTACGTGACCTGAGCCTGCCCGTGGGACCGCAGGACATGGCCCGCCAGCTCTGGGACCGCACGACCGGTCTGGAACTGCTGGACGAGCTCGAGTTCCGAGGTGAACTGCGGACGCGGCTGATGGACACCATCGATCCGGACACTGAGCCAGAGACCACCGCTGACGCCGGCTTCGCACTGGATGGCCAGCGAGTGGACCAGGGCGAGGTGACAGCCTGGCTCGACGCACACACGACGGTTGGCGAACGCGTCGGCGTGGCAGTCCAGGGCTCATGGCGCTCCGGAACCGGAGAGGTGCTTTCCATCGCGCTGGCGACGGCTGCCGGGCAGGCAGCTTGGATCGATGCCTCAGAGTTGGATCCGGACGACGACGCGGCGCTCGCGGCGTGGCTGAGCGACGGCGACCGGCCCAAGGTGCTGCATGACGCCAACGGTCCGAGCCTCGCCCTCGCGGCAAGGGGATGGCAACTGGGCGGCTTGGCCGTGGACACCGCACTCGCGGCCTATCTCGTGCAGCCCGACCAACGCTCCTATGATCTCGCTGATCTGACGCTGCGCTATCTCAAACGTGAGTTGCGCCAAGACACCGCCGATGTCGGCCAGCTCAGCTTCGATGCGTTGGACGACTCGGAGGCCAGCGACGTGGCCATGCTGACCGCGCGAGCGGTGTTGGATCTCGCTGACTCGCTGGACCAGGCAGTCGAGGAGCATGGCGGCACCAAACTTCTGCGTGACGTCGAGCTGCCGCTGATAGCGACGCTGGTCCGCATGGAGCAGACCGGAATTGCCGTCGACAGCGACTATATGGAGGGTCTGGAGTCGGAGTTCGGCGACCAGGTGCTCGCTGCCGCCACCGACGCCTATGACGTCATCGGCAAGGAGATCAACCTCGGCTCACCCAAACAGCTCCAGGTGGTCCTGTTCGACGAGCTCGACATGCCCAAGACTAAGCGCACCAAGACCGGCTACACCACCGACGCGGACGCGCTGCAGCAACTCTTCGAGAAGACCGAGCACCCGTTCCTCCAGCACCTGTTGCGCCATCGCGATGTGATCCGTCTACGGCAGACGGTCGAGGGACTGCTCAAGACCGTGGCTCCCGACGGGAGGATCCACACGACCTACAACCAGATCATCGCCGCGACCGGTCGGCTTTCCAGCACCGACCCCAACCTTCAGAACATTCCGATCCGTACCGAGGCCGGGCGTCGTATCCGGGAGGGTTTCGTCGTCGGGGAGGGGTACGAGTCCCTGATGACCGCCGACTACAGCCAGGTCGAGATGCGCATCATGGCGCACCTGTCCGAGGATGCCCTGCTGATTGAGGCGTTCCGTTCGGGCCAGGACTTCCACTCCACCACGGCGGCCCGGGTCTTCGGCGTTGCTGCGGAAGACGTCACCACGGAACAACGAGCCAAGATCAAGGCGATGAACTACGGCCTCGCCTACGGTCTGTCGGCGTTCGGTCTCTCCCAGCAGTTGCGTATCGACACCTCTGAGGCGCGCGGACTGATGGATGAATATTACGAGACCTTTGGGGGAGTGCGGGACTACCTCGGTGGGATCGTGGAGGAGGCTCGTCGTTCGGGCTTCACCGAAACCATCATGGGTCGGCGTCGCTATCTCCCTGACCTGACGAGCGACAATCGTCAGCGTCGAGAGATGGCTGAGCGGATGGCCTTGAATGCGCCCATCCAGGGCTCGGCGGCCGACCTGGTCAAGGTTGCCATGCTGGGAGTCGAGCGGGCCCTCGTCGAGCAACAGATGCGCTCACGCATGCTGCTGCAGGTCCACGACGAACTCGTGCTGGAGGTTGCCGTCGGGGAAGGCGAGGCGCTGGCCGAGCTTGTTCGCACCCAGATGGCCATGGCCGCCGACCTGGCCGTGGCGTTGGACGTCTCGGTCGGCACCGGACGCACCTGGCACGACGCTGCTCACTGAGTGGCACGCCCCGAGGCATCGCTGCGCAAAGTGATGACCGCTAGCGCCGCGGTCACCGACGCGCTCACGGTGATCATCACCGCCAAGAGCTCCACAGGCGTGGTCGTGAAGGAGCCGAAGACCACGCTCATTGCCAGCGCCAGCCACACCAGATGGATGGCCCGACGCCCCTGCCTGGCCAGGGTGGCGTAGACCAGCAACTGGGTGATGGAGAGAAGCGTGCCCAGTACGGCGAACACCCACAGGTGGCCTTGCACCTGGTAGAGCTTGTCGCTGTTGATCAGCTCGGCGGTGGGACGGGAGAGAAGCGCCACGCCGAGCGTGCAGACGGCTCCCAGTCCGATGATGGACGTGCTCCCGCGGATGACGGCGCGTCGTCTCTCGCGTGCGGTGGCAAGCGAGGGAAACATCACGATCACGATGAACTGCGGGAGATAGAGCATGATCTTGGCGACCAGGAGACCCACCGCGTAGAGCCCGGACTGGTGCTCGCTGAGGACATGGCGGGCCACCACGATGTCGACGTTGGCGAGGGCGAAGAACGCCAGAAGGGCCTGCGATCCGTGCAGCGCCTCGCGGATCACTCCACGTCCGCCTGGAGTCACCGCTTCGTCTGTCCGCGTACGCGGGCGACGCAGCAGCCACCAGCCCAGCAGGACTGGAGCGATGTAGCCCAGTCCGCTGCCGAAGAGCGCGACGCTCTCGGTGGGACGCCACCACAGCAGAGCCAGGCCGGCGATTCGCGGCACCCCGGCGAGGACGTAGACCCAGGAAAGCGCGGTCCAGCGCTTTTCGCCCTGGAGGATTCCCACGTGTGCTCGCATGATGGTCGTCGGCACGGCCAACGCGGCCAACACGAGGACGGGCAAGACAGAATTCAGCTGCAAGAGCCACATGACGAGGGGCGCGGCGACCACCAGCGCGCCGCCGAGGGCAAGCGCAGTGAAATAGCTGACCCGCAGGATGGAACGTTCGATCAGGGCGACCGAGCCGGGGTCGGCAACGATGCGACGAGCCGCCGTGGCCTGCAGCCCCATGTTGACCACGGATATCACCATGAGCAGGTTGAGGAGGGCGAAGAATGCGCCGTAGGAGGCGGTGTCGAGGATCCCGGCTGCCGCGATGGTGAATCCGAACGTGCAGATGTTCATCACGGCCGTACCGATGATGATGCCGCCGCCGCCGCTCAGGAACCGGCGCGCTCGTTGGGCGTTACGGCTCACTGAACCACGGGCGATGAGGCGTCGTCCTCGGCGAGTGCTGCCGAATCTCCCCGCAGCATCCACGCGCTCATGACGAAGAGAGCAGCGAGCACGGCAAGGTCCACCGTCAGGACGATCACGACGAGAGATTCGATGGAGTCGGCCATGAGTCCGAACCCGACGACCAGTGCCAGCCCCGCCCACACGATCAACACTGACCGGCGGCCCTGGCGAGCCAGGACGGAGTAGACGAGTAGTTGGACCAGCGACAGGGCGGTGCCCAAGATCGCGAATATCCACAGCTGACTCTCGACCTCGGCATACTTCGCACCCCCGACGAAGACCATCGCCAAGCCCGAGAGTATCCAGGTTGCCAGCGCCGCCACTACTCCCAGAGCAGCGACCAGGGAGAGGCCCCTGACCAGGGCGCGACGCCGGTTCAGGGTGGTCGACATCGCCGGAAAGGCGATGATGATCACGAACTGGGGAAGGAACAAGATGGCCTTGGTCAGGATCAGACCCGCGGCGTACAAGCCGGAATCATGATCGGAGAGGACGTTTCGCGCGACGATGATGTCCACGCTGCTGAGGGCAAAATAGGCGAACAACGCCTGGCCGTTGTGCACGCTCTCCCGCAGGATGGCCATTCCTCGGTGCTCGTCACTGGTGCTTGAGTCTGGGCGCTGGTGGCGCAGCACCCACCAGCCGACCACGACGGGCACACAGAAGCTGATGAAAACACTCATCAACGCCCAGAACTCCGTGGGTCGCCACACGAGAAGCCCGGCTCCGATCACCAACCGAGGCACACCCGCTGCGACGTAGAGCCAACCCAGCGCTGTCCACCGCCGCTCGCCCTGCAGGATGCCTGCCTGCCCACCCATGATGGTCATCGGAACGGCCGATGCCGCCACCAGGATCGCAATGGACAGGTTGTCGAGGCGCAACGTGCGGTTGATCAGCGGCGTCAGGAGGAGAAGGAACAACCCCAGGGCGAGGGACGCGCGAAGAGTCACCCGGGTGACCGATCGTTCGATCTGAGCGACGTGGCCCTGATCCGCGGCGATCCGTCGCGCCGCGGTCACCTGGAGGCCGAGGGCGACCACGCTCACGACCATCAGCAGGCTCATGGTCGCCAGGAAGGCACCGTACGACGACGGACCCACCACGCGGGCGACCAGGATGGTGTAGCCGTAGGTCGAAATGTTCATGACTCCCATCGCAACGGCGATGGTGCCGCCGCCACTGGGAGGGGCGGTGCGCTGCGTTTTCGACCTCACGGCGCGCAGCCTACGGCTTCCCCAAGGAACTCCCGGGACCGACCAACTGGCTCGATCACTCCCAGGGCGACCGATCGGAAGGGCCGAATCCACCGATGAAGACCTGCGTCACGCAGGTAGGTGGAGACCCGGCCGGAGTCGAGACCCTGAGTGAATCGATGCCGTCAACGACCTTGAACTGCACTCGTTTGAGCCCCTGAGAGAGATTGAGCGGGATCTTCTTCGAATTCGTGGAGACGACGATCTGCGTGGGGAGTTCGGCAAAGTAGTCGAGGCGGACGCCCCAACCGAACGTGTACAGGTCGATGGTCATCGGGATCTTGGTGCTCTTGCCCGGTTTGACCAGATAGCCGCAGGAGGGGTTCGGGCTCGCTCGACTGGCCGCTGCCTCGTCGGTGACGTCGGCCTCCATGAGGTGACCGTCGGAACCTGCGATGAGGAGTCGACCCGAGGGCTGGTCGAACTGCAGGGGTAGCTCGAGCGGGGCAAGCATCCGGGAGATTTGTGCGTGCTCCAGGAAGAGGATCGGGTGGATCACGTTGGGCGGCGGGACGCTGTTGACCAGGGTGGCTTCGCCCACCCTCTTGCTGTCCGTGACGATCGCATCGACCCAGGGCCGGGGCGAATTGTCCTTCGCGCTCCACCACCCGGCCACGTTTCCAGCGATAATCGCCACAGCCACGCCGCACCCGAGGGCCTGCAACGACAGTCGTCCCCACCAGGTGACGCGGCTCGGCAGTGCGCGGCGCATGGCAGTGCCCGGAGACTTGGCGCGGGAGCGGGTGGTCAGGAGGCCGAGCGAAAGTGCCACGACTGGAATGGCATCGGCCGCATATCGACCGGTTCCTGCGGCCACCAGCAACGTGTCGACGTAGCGGTCACTGGTGAGAACAAGACCCCAGCTCACGACCAGGTATGTGGCGGTGAGCCCGATTGCGACGATGCTTCCGCGCCGCGCCAACAGCGCCACGATGATGAGGGCCACCACGGAGACGGCGATCGCTGTCGCGGTGAAGGACGTGGCCGGGGAGTAGTTGTCCCACGGGTCCTGCATCCGCTCGAAGGGACCGCCGGCGAAGGTGGGGATTCCGATGGTCCGCAAACTGTCGTACATGAACTCCCACCACTCACCGAACGAGCGCGGTGCGAACTGCGTGGGGGCAATCTCGATGGCGCCCGAGCGTCGGGTGGAGAGGTACAACACCGAGTAGCACGCGGCCAGGGCAACCGGCAGGACCAGCATGCGGGCGAGCCGACGCAGGCGCGCCACGGGCGCTTCCGGGAGCAGGACGTACCCCACGAAGACGAGCGGGATCATGATCAGCAGCGATTTCTCCCAGAAGAACAGGCCCATCGCAAAACTGACCAGCAACCACCCCATGTCTCGACGGCGCTGATCGCGCAGGACGTAGCGCGCGAGGAACAAGACACTGAGACCCATGAACAACTGCAACGGCAACACCTGGATGCCGGAGGCCCACCAGACGGTGGGCATCAGCAGGAGGGGTGAGAGGGCGATCAGCAGCAAGGGAAGCAGAAGTTGGACCTGCTCCCCGAAAATCTCGCGGAACGCCGCTGCCCACGCCAGGAGCGAGGCGACCGCGAAAAAGGTCAGGACTGTTGCGGCAAGCCCGAAGTCGAGTGGCTTCCATTCGGTCATGACCCAGGTGAACAAGAACTGTCCGGGCATGAGGTGGCTGTTGTAGCCCTGGAAGACGTAGGCGAAGAAGCCCTGTTCGCGCGTCTGATAGAGATAGATCCAGTCGTCGGCGAACCAGGACCAGTGCGAAATCGTCCACCAGCGCCAGACTCCGGTGAGCAGCACCAGGACGGCAAGTCCCATCCTGAAGAGGCTGAGGGGTGCTGGAGCTGGAGTGCCGGCTTTTTGCGCAGCGGGCGTGGTCACGGCAACTCCAGGGGGGTGTGCGTCTGAGGGGGACACAGTATTTCACTTGCCGCGTCTCCATGGGTGAATCGGGATACCATCCAGTAGTTCGGTCGTCGAGGTGAATGTAGGGGGTCGTGTTCACGTTGGTGCGCCCACCCACCTCGACCCGGACGCAGCCCCTCGACTGGGCCGTGTATGCCCTGATCGCGTTCTTCTCGCTGATTCAGGACGCCGGGCGGACGACGCTCGACACCCGAGTCGAACTCAGCGAGAGGCCGACATCGTTCCTCGCCGGCGGATTCCAACTGTGGCACGACTCGACCAACTTCGGCGAGTTGCTCAATCAGGCCTATGGCTACATCTTCCCGCAGGGCGCCTTCTTCGTCCTGGTGGAGCTCTCCGGCATGCCGCCCTGGGTCGGCCAGCGGTTGTGGTGCGCGCTGGTACTGCTCGCGGCCTACGAAGGTGCGCGGCGGTGCGCCAAAGCGCTGGGTTTCGAGGCAACACCCGCCACTCTGGCGGGCTTGGTCTTTGCCTTCAGCCCACGCATGTTGGGCACGGTGGGGGTCATCAGCGCCGAGAGCCTTCCCGGCGCCATGCTGCCCTGGGCCGTACTGCCGATCCTGTTGGGGGCCCGCGGCCAGTTACGCCCTGCTCGGGCAGCCATCCTGAGTGGCGCTGCCGTGGTGTGCATGGGTGGGGTCAACGCGGTGGAGGTCATCGGCTCGCTCCCGATGCCAATGCTTTTTGCCCTGTGGGTCACCTGGAAACGCCTGCTTCCCTGGCGCTTCCTGGCGTGGTGGGGCGGAGCGGTCTCAGTCGCCTGCGCGTGGTGGTTGCTGCCCCTGCTGACGCTGGGGCGTTACAGCCCGCCGTTCTACCAGTACGTCGAGAGCGCGCGGAACACGACAGGCGTCATCGGCTGGTCGGAGGCGCTACGTGGCGACTCGCATTGGGTCGCGTTCATCACTGCCGGTGGTCGCGGGTGGTGGCCGGCTGCCTACTCGCTCATGTTCGACCCATGGCTCATCCTTGCGGCAGCAGCAGTGGCTGCGGTTGGCCTGATTGGTCTGGTGCAGTTCCGCGGGACCATGCGGACGCCACTGCTGGTCGGTGCCGCCGTGGGTCTCTCGGCCCTCACCATCGCCCATGGTGGTTGGGAGGGTTCCCCGCTCTCGGGATTTTTCCTCGAGGCGCTCGAGGGTCCGCTTCAGGTGTTCCGCAACGTGCACAAGGTCGACCCCACGGTGCGGTTCGCCCTCGCCATGGGATTTGCGCAATCCATTGCCGGTGCGATGGCCTGGAGTGTCGAGAGGAAGGGTGGGGCAATCGCCGGCCGGGTCATCCCAGCTTTGGCAGGTGCTCTCGTGCTGGTGCTGGGTCACCCGTTCCTTGTCAACGACGTCCGCAGTCCTGGGTGGACGGAGATCCCAGTTGCCTGGCATGACGCCTATGACTATCTCGCTGAGCGTCAGGATGGTACGACCACGCTGGTGGTTCCCGGCTCAGGATTCTCACTCCAGACCTGGGGATGGACCTACGACGAGCCCATGCATGCCTTGGGGGAAGACGTCAGATGGGCCAGTCGCAGTCAGATCCCCATCATCCCTGGCCAGTCCATCAGGGTCCTGTCGGCGCTCGACCGCCTGGTGTCCCAAGGTCAGGCCGACCGGACCCTTGGCAGCCAACTGGCGCGCGCCGGCATCGGCCACGTCCTCGTTCGACGAGATCTCAACCGTGGCTTCACCTCCTCACCTCCACCCGCCGGAGCGGGTGTCTCGCTGGCCTCCGCCGGAATCCCGAGCGTGGCGAAGTTCGGTGATCAGGCCGAGGGTGGCAGCGAGATCGAGATCTATGAGGTGGCCGAGCGCTTACCGCACGTCCGTTCCACGCTCAGTGAAGATGTTGCCACGGTGGCCGGTGCTCCTGAGGCGTGGATTCCGCTGATGGGGACTGGCCTGATTGATCGCGACGTGGCGACCGTGAGCGCGGGGGAGGCAGGCTGGCCGACGAACCCGACCATCGTCACGGACACCAACCAACGCCGTGAACGTGCCTTCGGCCGAGTCGACGAACCCTTGTCGACCGTGCTCGAGAAGGACGAGGCCTATCGACTCGACAGGTCGGTCCCTGACTATCCCGTCACGCCTCGCAGTAAACAGGTGGTGGCCGAGTTCGCCGACGGAGCATCGGTGCGGGCCTCCACTTCGCAGGGCTATGCCGACGTCTACGGCTCCGTCGTTTCCCAGAGTGGCCCCCAGGCGGCCTTCGACGGCAATGAGCAGACACGTTGGATCTCCTCGCTGAGCGGCAAGGCGCGCGAACAGTGGCTGCGGGTGGATTTCGCGCAGCCACGAAGGGTCGACACGGTCTCGATCGTGCCTGTCATGGACGACCGCGCCATGGCGCCCATCCGCACGATGCGCGTGCGTACGTCCTCGCAGAGCCTGGACCTTGACACCAACTCCACCGGAGCTGCCGTCAATGCGACGTTCTCCGGAGAGCCGGTGAGATGGCTCGAGGTCCGGGTGGTCGCCGCTGCGACCGTCGCCCAACGTAATCAAGTGGCCATCTCCGACATTCGCATCGATGGCGAGTCACTCGGCCGGACGCTCGTGCTGCCCGATGAGCTCGAGCGGGGTGACGCACTGCTCCTGACCGGTGGCGCCCCGACCCGCGCCTGCCGAGCCACTGGATTCCTGCCCGACTGTGATGTCGTCCGGATCAGGGCCAGTGAGGAGCCGGGTGGAATACGGCGCCGTGTGGAGATCCCCCACGGCGCGGCGCTCGCCTTCGAAGGCCTGGCAATGGCCAAGGCCTCTCGGCCTTCGGCGCAACTTCTCGAACCTTTTCTCTCTGAACAGCAGGTGGGTGCGACATCCATCTATGGCGACGACCCGCTGGTGGCCAGCAGGTTCGCCTATGACGGGCGCGACGACACCCAATGGTTGGCCGATCCGGCAGACCCGGAGCCGACCTTGTTCTTCAGATGGGGCGTCGAACGTCGCATCACGGCCATCCGGCTGCCAGTGGTGGATGCCTCGTCCGCCGGCTTCAACCGAGTGATCATCCGCGGTGCCGGTCGCTCCGAGGAACTCGCAGTGACGGGTGAACTCACCCAACTCACGCGTCCGATGCAGACCACCATGCTTGATGTCGCTTTCGTGAAGGACGAACGCGACACCGTGGTTTCGGTACCGGAGATCGATCTGGACGGAGGCGGCATCATCCGCCCCTTTGATCCCGACCAGCCGACCGGGGCGGTCTGTGGGCTCGGCCCACCGATCATGATCGGCAGTAGAGAGATTGCGACAAGGGTCGATGGCACCTTGGGCGACGTGCTCAGTGGTTCGCCGCTGCATCTGAGCTCGTGTGTGGTCGAGGACGCGGACGGCCCCACACCGATCACCACGCTTTCGTCAGGGTCCACCCTGTTCCACACCATCCCGACGGCAGAGTTCGAGGTGGTCGCGATCTCGGGGAGGCCGGCAGCACGCACCACCGGTCAGGGGCGTGCCGTCGAGGTGTCCGACGAGGGAGAATCCTGGCTGAAAGGTGAGGTGGCGGACGGGCCCGAAACGGTGATCTCGCTTCCCTGGAACTTCAATGCGGGTTGGGTGGCGCGACTGGGCACCCAGAGCTTGTCGAACCTCCGGGTCGATGGATGGCAGCAGGGGTGGGTGGTGCCAGCCGGCGAGGGTGGTGTCCTGACCGTCGAGTTCGCGCCACAGGGCCGGTACACGACCGTCCTGATCCTCGGGCTGACCGCATCCGGGTCCTTGCTGCTGGCCGGCGTTGGCCTGCTGTTGATCGGCGGTTGGCGACGCCGCCGGCGGCACCCCGAGCCTTGGCGACCCTGGCCGGATGCAGGTCCGACGCCGCTCGCGGTGCGCGCCGCACTGGTCCCGGTCGTGGCGCTGGGGTTCGGGTGGGTCGGCGCCGGTGCCTATCTCGTCAGTTCGGTCTGGCTGAGACGCGACCTCAACCGCATCGCCCTCATCATCCTTGCCCTGGTGGTGGGATCGGGGGCTCTGGATGCGTGGCCGCAACCGGTCCCGTCCTCTCTCGCTGATGCAGCCGCAGTGGCCGCATTCGGCGCTGCCCTGGCGCTCTCGCTGCGCAGTCCCTCTCGAAAGAGAGACCTCTCGTGACCACCCAACCCGGCGAGCGACGACGTAGTCCGTGGCTCGGCGTCCAAGGGATCAGCGCGCTCCTCGTGCTCGTAGTCACCGCAGGTTGGCGCGGAACCTTGCTCGCTGGCTCCTTCTTCAACCAGGACGACTACTACCTCACCTCGCGGGCATTCGCTGAAACGACCTGGTCGTGGTCCTACCTGATGGAGCCCGTTGCCGGTCACGTCATGCCACTCCAGCACGCCACCTATTGGTTGGTGGCCCATCATCTGCCGTTCGACTGGCCCACGCTGAGCCTGCTGATCCTCCTCATGCAACTGGCGTCCGGAGTGGTGGCCTGGCACCTGCTGAGTCTCCTTCTTCCTGATCGTTGGGCGCGAGTGCCGCTGCTGGCACTGTTGATGTGGGCACCGCTGACGCTGGTCACCACCTTGTGGTGGAGTGCCTCGATGGGGTTGTGGCCGCACGTCCTCATGGCACTGATCGCCTCGGTCGCGATGGTCAGGGCGCGGCTCGGTATCGGTGCGACGTGGTTCAACCTCCTCACCTGCGTCCTCGCCACGGTGGTCGGTCTGGGGTGGCACGAAAGGTCTGTCCTCATTGCGCCCCTCCTCGTGGGGATCGCTGTGTCGATGTCGCCCACCACAGGCTGGCGGCGCCTTGTCGAGACCCTTCGTCGTTTCTGGATCCTGTGGGCGACATTCGCGTTGGGGATGATCGGCTATCTCCGCCTCCACTCTGCGCTGACCAGCGTCGAGGCTGGCAGTGCTTCGCTCCGTCAATACCTCGATCTTTCGGGCGTCTACATCTTCGAGAACGCCATTCCCGGCATGGTGGGTGGTCCCTGGGTGGCAGACATTCGCGGTGGTGCAGTGATCCCGCCGACCTGGGTGAGCGTCGTGAGCGGACTTCTGGTGTTGTCGATCATCGTCGTGCTGCTGGTGCGGGGAACTGCTGATGCGCGTTGGGCGCTGCTGCTGCTGGTGGGCTACGTCATGGCAGATCTCGCACTGGTGCTGGCCGGAAGGGTTGGGTTCGGCTGGATCCTGGGATACGACCCTCGGTATTCGGCAGACCTGGTGCTCCCTGCTGTCATCGCTGCCGCGCTGGCTCTGCGTCATCGACGCCCGCGGATGCCTCGTGGTGAGAGTCGGTGGGGCCTACGACGGCTACACCTACGCACCCGTGGGTGGGGACTCGGTGGGGCGACAGGTGCTCTCATCGTCACCGCCCTGGTGGGGGTGGCCAGCGTGATCGGAACCGCCCCACTCGTCCCGCACTTCCAGAACGTCGACGACCGCGAATACTGGGACAACGTGCGGCTCGGGTTGGCAGTCGACCCGTCGCAGGTACTCCTCGACCAGCAGGTGCCGGCCGACATCCTGCTGCCCCTGCTCGAGGAGGAGTCCCTTTCGTCAAGTGTCTTCGCGCCTCTGCCGGAGACCCCCGTCTTCGACCAGCCTGCCCCCCGCCTGCGCCGGATCAGCAGCACCGGGGAGCTCGAGGCGATCGACCTGATCCTGACGTCCGACATGCGCGAAGGGAAGGACCCTGGTTGCGGGTACGCCGTGCGTGACCGATCGCGCCGCGTGCCGCTGAACGGGTCGGTGTCGGGTCCCTTCGTGGCCCGAATCTCCTACTTCACCGATGCATCCGTCGACATGATCGTCAGCGTCGGCAATTTCGAGGGCCGATTCCGCACACTGCCCGGACCCAATGACGTGTGGATCGTGGTTCCCGACCAGGGGACGATGAGCGCCCTCCACTTCGAGCAGGAAGATCTGGACTCCACCGCCACCGTGTGTATCGCAGGTCTGTTCGCGGGGATTGCGGCAGAGTCGTGACGCGTCTCCAGCATTCTTGGTGGCTGGCGTGGCTGGTGAGCCTTCTCGTGGCCGCACTGATGCTCGGCCCGGTGCTCATTCAGCCAGGATCCGTCCTTCGTGGGGACATGGTCTTCGTTCCTCAACAGCCCTGGAAGCCAGCCTGGCTCGGGTTGGACGGTGCAGTGCCGCGCGCGGTCCCCATGGATGCCCTCGTCTCGGTGGTGACCTATCTGATCCCCGGTGGATGGCTCCAAAAGCTGATGCTGCTGAGTTCGTTCCTGGCGGGGGGAGTCGGAATTGCACGTCTGACCACGGCGCTCGTCGGCGAGTCGAGATGGGCGACGGCGGCTGCCATCACAGCCTTCCTCTGGAACCCCTGGGTGGTGGAGCGGTTGTCGATCGGCCAGTGGGCGACGGTGGCCGGCTATGCGCTCCTGCCGTGGGTCGTGCTTGCTACGTGGCGGTTGCGCGACGATGCCCGACGGTCGGGAGGGCTCTTCTTGCTGCTGACCCTCAGCGCGGTGTGCAGCCCCTCGAGTGGAGTGACCGCAGTGCTGGTTGCGGCCGGGATCTTGATCTGGGCCAGACAACGACGGGCGTGGGTCTGGTGGGCAGTCTCCGCTGTGCTCGCTAACGCCCCCTGGTTGGTGCCTTCGTTGACGTTGAGCCCTGAGTTCGACCTGCACGACAGTGCGGGCTTCGCCGCTTTCCACGCGGTGGGGGAATCCAGGCTCGGTCTCGTGGCCAGCGTGATGTCGCTGGGGGGGATCTGGAAGACCAGTGTGATCCCGGGGGAGCGCACCTCCGTGGTGGTGGTCGCGGTGGCTCTTCTCATTGCGCTGACATCGATCGTCGGCTTCCTTCGCTGCAGCGGTGATCGCGCCATGAAACGATCGCTCCTGCTCGTGTCAGTGGTCAGTCTTCTGGTCTGTGTGGTGCCTGCATGGGTGCCCGGCCCGGTGTCCTCCTGGGCAGAGGTGATCCCGGGCCTGTCGATCTTTCGTGACTCTCACCGCTACTTGCCACCGCTAGCGCTGGTGACCTCCGTGGGGCTCGGGCACGTGGTGGCGGCGATGGCGGTGCGAGCCCGGCCAGGGCGAGAAGGATTCCTCGTAGCGGCGTCGAGCCTCGTCGTGGCGCCGCTTCTCGTGCTGCCCAGTGCCGGATGGGGCCTGTCGGGCGATCTCCGTCCACAGACCTACCCAGACGAGTGGGCCGACGTCGCGGCCCACGTCGCAGGCTCACAGGGAGCCACGATCGTGCTGCCTTGGTCGGGTGGTTATCGACGGTTCGGGTGGAACCGTCAACAGGCGTCTCTCGACCCCGCTCCACGACTGCTGCCCGGTGCGGTGCTCATCGACGACAGGATCGTGCTCACCGACGCGACGCTCCCTGGCGAGGATCCGCGGGGCAAGCGCGTGACCCGGGCGCTGGAAGGGACCCATGCCGACGCTGCGCTGCGGGCAATGGGTGTCCGTTGGGTGCTCGTGGAGAAGCCACTTCCGGCCACGGTGCGAGTGCCGTTGGGAGAAACCGTGCTGGAGGGTCGATGGCTGAGCCTCATCGACCTGGGGGAGGGGGTCGTGATGGAGCAGGACCCGCGCCCCCGTGGAACGTGGCGCAAGACGCTCATTCTGGCAACAGATCTGTTTGTGGCAGCGTGTTTTTTGGTCATCCTGGTGTTGCAAAGACGACGACGGGGCTATGCTGCACCCCAAACGTGACTGGCCAGTAACAGTCGCGATCTGAGGACTGGGAGAGTCTCTTGAACAGCATCGTGATCTCTGCGGCGTGTGGCCTGGTGGCTTCTTTGGTCGTCACCGTGGGCGGCGTGAGCGCCCTGCAGTCAGCAACAGCAGGCGACCCGGTGGCCAAGTCCTCCTTGGGTGGATACGCGGACGAGTGACTGGCAGGTCCGTTCACGCCCCTGGATCTCGGAGAATCCCGTGAGATCCACCTTGCAGATCGTGATTCCGGCGTTCAACGAGTCCGAACGACTGCCTCGCACCATCGCCCTGCTCAACGATTGGTTGGTGGCCAATGCGCGTGAGTGGGATCTGGATGGAGTGATCGTCGTGGACAACGCGAGCACGGACGGCACGTCGGACGTGGCTCGCGCCTTGGACAGCGAGGTCGTCCCGATCACTGTCGTGCACTGTGCGCAGCCCGGTAAGGGGGCCGCCGTGCGCATCGGTATTCACACCACGACCTCCGACAGGGTGGCATACCTGGATGCCGACGGCGCCACATCTTTCGAGGCGCTGGACCACGCCATGGGCCTGATCGACCGTGGTGCCGACATAGCGATCGGCTCGCGGGCCGTGGCGGGTTCGGTGACAATGGTGCGACACAGTCGCCTGCGAGAAATTGGTGCGGCGGTCTACCGGTGGTCCACCGCCAAACTCGTCCCCGACATCCGTGACACCCAGTGCGGGTTCAAGGTGTTCCGCGGCCCAGTGGCGCGTTCTCTCCTGGCCGCCACTCGAACTGATGGCTTCGCCTTTGACGTGGAAGTGCTGCGCCGCGCCCAGTTGTCGGGCGCGGCGATTGCTGAGTTCCCGGTGACATGGGTCGACGTTCCCGGTTCGAGTTTCAGCACGGTTCGTCATGGATTCGGATCGTTCAGGCAGTTGGCCAACATCGCTGTGATGCTGTCCGGACGAAGCGCTCAGGCGAAGGCGCCACTGGTCACCGATTGCATGCTGGATGCCTGACGCACCCCAGTTGGCGGGTGCTCGTGCAGTGGTGGTCAACTGGCGAGACCTCGACCACTCGCTGGCAGGCGGCTCGGAAAGATACGCCTGGGAGTTCTCCCGGGCCCTCGTCGGTGCGGGTGCGACAGTCGAGTTCCTCACTGCGCGCGACCACGGCCAGGCGAGCACGGACGTCAGGGACGGCATCGTCATCCGACGAGGGGGTGGCGCCATCACCTTCTATCCTTGGGCCTGGTGGCAACTGGTCCGGCGCCGTCGCCGCCTCGATGTCGTCATTGATCCGGAGTGCGGCATCCCGGTCTTTTCCCCTCTTATCGTTCGGCCACGTACTGCTGTGGTCCTGTTGGTGCACCACGTCCACATGGACCAGTTCGCCACGTACTTCCGTCCCCCGATGAGCTGGCTCGGACAGTGGCTCGAGGGGTGGCTCATGCCCCGGGTCTACTCCTCAGTGCCCACCTATGCCGTCTCGGAGTCCACGGCCGCAGAGATGCGCAAGCGGTTGAGTTGGCGTGGTGAGATCGGCATCCTGGAGAACGGTTCGACCCGCGACGGTGGTGTCGAACGGGAGGGCCCTGGCGATCCACGTCGCGTGGCTGTCCTGGGTCGTCTCGTGCCACACAAACGAGTCGATGCAGTCGTGCGAGCTGTCGCTGCACTGGAGAGTCAGATTCCCGGGCTTCGGTTGGAGATCATCGGTAGAGGACCGGAGGCCGATGCGTTGCGTGGCCTCGTCGTCTCGCTGGGGGTACAGGACTCCGTCACGGTGCACGGCTACCTTCCCCAGGAGGAACTGAACTCCTTGCTGGGCGCGTGTGGACTGCACGTGTGCGCCTCCGACGTGGAGGGGTGGGGTCAGGTGGTCATCGAGGCGGCCGGGCACGGCATCCCGACTATCGGGCGTGACGTCCCGGGACTGCGTGACTCGATCGTGGCGGGTGACACCGGCTGGCTGATCGGCTCGGAGGGGAACAAACAGCTGTCCGTGTCGCTGTCGGAACAGATACTGAGATCGGTTCAGGTGCTGTCCGACCCTTCGGAGCAGACGCGATTCGAGGACAGCTGTCGAGCATGGGCCCGCCGCTTCACCTGGGAGCGCATGCACGAGGAGGCAGTACGAGCCACCGTGTCGGCGCTGCCGCTACCGGTGAGTAGTACTGGAACGTAACAATCTGTTTCAGATCTGGTCGCGTCGATCACAACGGCGCTCAGCGCTGCTAACCTGACGCACGGCCTGCGCCTGGCAGCCGCTCTGGAGGGAGAACACCTACATCATGCGTCGTATCCTTGGGCCGGTTTTGGTAGGGGTCGGTTGCTTCCTTCTGGCCACAGCACTGTTGGTTCGCTTCTATGCCTACCCTCAACTCGCGGTGGTCCCCGTCAACCAGAACAGCGTGACGAAGTTGGAGGCGCCGGACGCCACGTACTTCGACACCGCGACCCTCACGGAGAAGCAAACTGACTTCTCGATCGAGAACCTGACGCTCGGAGACGTGGAGGCGACCGAAAAGGCCGGCGGCGACACTCGTGTCTGGTTCGGTTCGACCTCGATCCGGGCCTCGGACGGGACGATCATCTCCCGGAGCCAGGAGCGGGTGGCCTTCGATGCCAACAGTGGCGCCGCCATCAACTGCTGCGAGGCCTTCAGTGAGACCACGGAGGGGGACCGGGTGGCCGCCAACCGGTCCGGTCAACTCCTCAAGTTCCCCTTCAACACCCAGAAGAAGACCTACAAGTGGTGGGACGGCACCTTGGGTGCCACTGTTGACATGAAGTTCGTCAAGGAATCGGACTTCGACGGCATCAACTCCTACGTGTTCAACGCGGTCGTGCCCAAGACGGACGTGGGCGAACGCGAGGTGCCCGGTTCGATCCTCGGTGAGGACGACGCATCCGTGACGGCCACGTCGATGTACGAGAACGAGAAGACTCTGTGGGTTGAGCCCGAGACCGGTGCGATCCTGGATCGCAACGAGCACACGGTGACGACCCTTGCCTACGATGGTGAGGATCGCGTCACCGCGACCGACGCCAACATCGAGTACACCGACGAGACCGTCCAGGGCAATGTCGAGGACCTGGGCAGCAAGGGCAAGCAACTTGGCCTCGCTCGGATGACGGCCCCCATCGGTATGGGCGTCCTCGGACTGTTGCTGGTCGGCCTGGGGATTCTCCTCGGTCGACGCCGCCAGGAGAACGTGGCCTGACCAGCCTCGAACCGAAGTTTCAGCTCATCGCACTCAGCCTCGTGATTCGGGCTTCCACGCCCGGATCACGAGGCTGATGCCTTTACGGTTCTTCACCGGCAGGATCGACTCCACTGCAACGGCGGCACGCAGTCCCGCGTTGAGAATCGGGTGTACGGCGTCCATCTCGCTCTCGGAGTGCTGGCGCTGACTGCGTCGCATCTTCGCGACCGGGCGCAGGAGCACGTTCCACCCCTGCACCTTCTCCACGCGCAGTCCCACTGATTCCACGAGCGCGATGAGTTCGTCGCGCTCGTATCGGCGGACGTGACCGAGCGCAAGGTCGTGCCCACTCCACAGGTCCATTCCCGCGGGGACCATCACCAGCAGTTGTCCACCCGGCCTGAGCACCCGGGCGGCTTCGCTGGCCACCTGGTCGTCCTCGGCGATGTGTTCCCACATGTCGGTGGACATGACCAGGTCGAAGGACGAGTCGGCGAAGGGCAGCCGGCGGGCATCGCTGCGTACGAGGGGGATCCCGCGCCCGTGCGCGATGGACGCGGCTGCGGCGGAATACTCCAACCCGGCGACTCGCCATCCCAGGTCGCGCAGGACGGCGGTGTTGCCCGCAGAGCCGCATCCGACATCAAGGGCCGAGCCGGGTTCGTAGGGCCGCATGAGACGTCGAACGAGCGCTCGGCGTCCGGCGTACCACCAATGTGTGCGTTCGAGTTGCGCCGATTTACGGATCTCGTCGTCATCCACGAACCGAGGTTAGAGCAAGGCCCAGTCGAGTCAGGGCACAACACGGTGCATTGACGATCGGGGTCCTAGGATCCCAGCATGATGACGCAGGGTGACATGCAGCATGGCGTGGACAGGTTCGGTGAGCTCTTCGAAGGCATGCTCTCCAACATCGGTCAGGCAGTGCTGGGCAAGACACACGTGATTCGGCTGACACTGACCTGTCTGGTTGCGGGTGGGCACATCCTCATCGAGGACTATCCGGGCACCGGCAAGACGATGCTGGCACGAGCACTCGCGAACACGATGGAAGGCTCGCACGCCCGTATCCAGTTCACTCCAGACCTGCTGCCCTCCGATGTCACGGGGGTGACCGTCTATGACCAACACACCTCCCAGTTCGACTTCCACCCGGGCGCTGTCTTCCACAACCTGCTGCTGGCCGACGAGATCAACCGCGCTTCGCCCAAGACGCAGTCAGCCCTGCTCGAAGTCATGGAGGAAGGGCACGTCACCGTCGATGGTGTCACCCATGCAGTGCCACGCCCGTTCATGGTGATCGCCACCCAGAATCCCATCGAACAGGCAGGCACGTACCGCTTGCCGGAAGCCCAGCTGGACCGATTCCTGATGAAGGCATCGATGGGCTACCCCGACGCGGAATCCACCGAAGCGCTGCTGCGCAGCAGCGCGATCCGCGACCGCGCCACCCTGGTGCACCCAGTGATCAGCCTCGGCGAGGTGACCGCGATGGGTGCTCTGGCCGACGAGGTGCATGTGGAGGACTCCATCGTGCGCTACGTCCGGCAGTTGGCCGAGGCCAGCCGGAGTCACCCAGAAGTGCGGGTGGGGCTGTCTCCTCGCGGGGCGTTGGCGCTCGTCCGTGCGTCGAAGGTGTGGGCGGCGACCGAGCGGCGTGCCCATGTCGTTCCCCACGACATCGCCACACTGGCTGAGGCGGTGCTCAACCACCGCCTCATTCTTCGACCTGAAGCGGTGTTCGGCGATGTCACGGTCGGGGCAGTCATCGACGAGGTGGTGGCCTCGGTGGCGGCGCCCACCGGGCGCAGGTGAATCTAACCGAGCGATTGGGCAGCCTGACCAGTCGCCTACGACGTGGTGTCACTCCGGCAGGATGGGGGCTGGTGACCCTGGGCCTGACGGCCTTCGTCCTGGGTTCCCGCTACGAGTGGGTGGAATTCATCCAACTCGCCAACGCAGCCCTGATCTTCGTCGTGTTGGGCCTGATCACCATCGCGCTCCCACACCGGACAGAGACAGTCGTGCACCTGCGCCCGACCCGCGTGAGCGTGGGTCAGCTTGCCGAGGCGCAGATCGAGCTTCGCGTGGGCAGTCTGCCCCTGATGAGCCCGCTGTTCAGGTTGCCCCTGGGGGATGAGCAGATCACTTTCCGGCTCCCGTCGGTGACGGCGTCCGGTCCTGCACAACACACCGTCGCCCTGCCCACTTCGCGCCGCGGCGTCATCGATGTCGGGCCCCTCCATCACGTCCGCGGAGACCTGCTCGGGCTCCTGCGGGTGGAGCGCACCGTGAGTCCGGTACACACGCTGCACGTCCGACCCGTGGTCGTGGCGATTCCTTCCTTGGCTGCCGGGATCGTCCATGATCTCGAAGGCGTGGCAAGCAACCAGTTCGCCGCCAGCGATCTCTCGTTCCATGCGCTGCGCGAATACGTACCGGGGGACGATCCGCGTCACGTGCACTGGAAGTCGACGGCGAAGGCGGGCGCCATGCTGGTGCGTCAGTTCCAGCTCACCCGCCGTAGCCACGCCACTGTCCTTCTCGACGCACAGTCCGACAGCTACGCATCGGGTGCCGAGTTCGAACTTGCGGTGTCGACTGCCTCCTCGGTCGCGCTGCGGGCCGTCATGGACGATTATGAGGTGACGTTCGCCTGCGGTGATCTGGCCATCACCAGCCGTGACTCGCAGGCCCTGCTGGATCTGGCCTGTCGTTTCGAGCGCGGGTCGGCGGGCCTGCACGAGGTGGGCATCAAGGTGGCAGCCGCGGTGGGTGCCACCAGCCTCGTGGTGCTGGTGACTGGCAGTCGTGTCGATGAGCGGATCATCAGGCAGGGAGCAGCACACTTTCCGCCATCAGCGGATCGCATCACCGCCCGTGCCGATGTCGCGGGTGAGCCGAAGGCCCTGCGTCAGGACATGATGAGTTCGGTGGTGCTGTCCGCGCTCTCACAGTTGCCTGCGCTTCTCGTCCGGGCTGCGCCATGACAGACCCGGTCACGACCCCCCGCACGACCTCCTGGGTCGATGTGGTGGTTCCGGTGCTCCTCACAGCTGTGGTGTTGTCCGCGCTGGCCGGCAGTTTCGCGAACAACTCGTACCTGAGCGTGGGAGCGGTGGGTGCGGTGATGGCCACCACGATGGTGACCGTCGCGTGGACGCAGCACCGCAAACGCAGTGAACTACTGCTGGCGCTGCTGGTCCTCTTCGCTCCCCTGGGGGCGTTGGTGAGTCGACATGACGGGGACGTGATCACGATCCCCGGCGTCACGTCCATGGTGGATGTGATCACCGCAGCCTTCACCGGCCCGGGGGAGTTGCTCCATACGATTCCGCCGGCGGACGCAGCCGGTGCGCCGCTCGCTCTCAACTTCATCCTCGGCTACGTGGTGGCCGGGTCGTGTGCCACGTTGGCCATGTTCGGTCGCCACCCGGTCTTCCCGGCGCTCCCGGCAACGGTGGGCCTGGTGGTGACAGTGCTGCTCGGGGTCCAGAATCCAGCTGGCATCGCATTGCGTGCGGCGGCTCTCGCTGCGCTCGTACTCGTGTGGATCGCTGCCCGCAGCAACCGTCACCTGACGGTGTCTCACGATGCCCGGGGGGTGATCCGGCGAGGAGTGGCGAGTGTGGCGGTGGTCGCAGTCGTGAGCAGCCTGATCGCTGCAAGTACGCCGACTCGGTACCCGGCGGACGAGCACCAGCGATGGGTGCTGCGCGGTCGGGTCGGGGGCGGTGAGGACGTGTCGCGCCTGAACAACCCGCTCTCGGATTTCCGGCGGTTCACCCGTCAGCTTCCCGGGACCCCGGGCAATGTCTACAACGAAAAACTGTTCGAGGTGGAGGGCCTTCCCCCTCAGACTCCGATGCGCTTCGTCACTCTGGACGACTATGACGGCACCAGGTGGCATACCGGCAACCGGACGGTCCCCGGCACGAGTGACGCCTTGTTCCTCCGCATCGGGTCGGAGGTCGCAGCGCCCTTGCCCGGTCGATCCATCGAGGTGAAGGTGCAACTGCGCAAGGGTTACATGAGCAGTTGGCTCCCGCTGGCAGGCCAGTTGACCGGTGTGGATTTCACCTATTTCGATGGTCGGGCGCAGCGTGAGGACGTGCGCTACAACCTCGCCACCTTGACCGCGATGGTGCGGGGTGGGTTGGTGCGCAAGGACGACTACGAGTTCTCCGCCGTCTTGCCCCGCAGCGTGCTGAAGGTGGGCATGTCGCCCTACAGTCGGGGCCGTAACCAGCCTGATGGCCGATTCCTCGATGAGGCGGTGGAGCCATGGCGCAAAGCATCGCTCTCACCGATGGAACGCGTGTTCAATCTTGCCGCCTACCTGAGGACCAACGGCCGGTTCAGCGACGGTGCCCAGGAGTGGGAGCGACAGTTCCTGCCCGGTCACGATCGTGACCGCCTGGGGCTGGGTTTCTTCGAGGCTCCCCAGATGGTCGGCGACGCTGAGCAGTACACAGCCTTCATGGCGCTCGCGGCGAACCGTCTCGGTGTGCCGGCTCGCGTGGCAGTGGGCGCCGTGCCTTCCGCCAAGGGTGTCGTGAAGGGCAGCGACGTCACCACGTGGGTGGAGGTCCGGGTGGAGGACGGGTCCTGGCGGATCATGCCTTCGGAGTTGTATGTGAGCACCCGTCCGCCGCGGCGGACCGATCCGCCGAAACAGGATCCCGGTGCTTTCGTGCAGGCCGCCGAGAAGGAGCAGGCGAAGAAGGCAAAGCCGCCGCCGCCAGAGGTCGAACGTGAGCCGTTGGAGGACCTCCCGGCGAAGGCAGAGTCCCCGGTCCCAAAGATCGTGCTCGGTGCGCTGGGCGTCGTGGCGTTGATCGGCAGTGTCCCGTGGAGCAAATGGTGGCGGCGTCGACGCCGACGCACGGCCGGCTCGACCGGGGATCAGGCATCGGGTGCGTGGGACGAGTTGCTCGACCTGCTGCGCGACCTGGGGTACGACGTGGCCTGGTCGCTGCCGCGGCCTATGCAGGCAGCTGCCCTGGGGCGCGCGGAGGACGCGGCCCGGCTAGCGGACGGGACCTTCGCCCTCGTCGAGCCGACCGCCGAGACGGTGCAGGAGCTGTGGGCCATGATCGATGGCCAGCGCCAGGAACTCTTGGCCGAGCACGGTGTCGCAGGGAGACTGCGTGCGTGGTGGAGTCCAGCCTCGCTCTCCCTGTCGGGAAACTTCAGGCAGGCAGTGCGTCGCGCACTCTCGACGCCAGTTCCGCGAGAAGGGAAGCATCATGACGACGACGACGTCCTCGTAGCGTGATGGTCGTCGTACCGTTGAGACCGACCGCCCCGAGCGAGACTCCGCTGCCCCCACCGGTGACGGGATAGAAAGCCAGGCTCGCCACGCCGGGTGCCGTCACCTCTCCGAGGTGCGAGACGAGAAGGGTCGACCCGAGACGGCGCGACAGGACCCCGAGCGCGATGGTGGCCGCCGACGCCACCAGCCGGGAACCCTCCCCAGAGCCGGGAGGAGCTGGCTCCGGAGCCGCAGCGCGGATGGCGGCACGCAGGTCCGGGAGGGAAAGCACGTCGACGTTCCGCAACCGGAGAAGAGCGCTGTGATCACCTGCGATCGGGGCAGCTCCACCCAGTCGCGAGGCCCCGATGGCCACCGCGATGCGGGTGCTGCGGACCCGCTGGATGCGGTTGTGGTCCTGAACGGCGCGAACGGCGGCGTAGGTGAGTTCGGCCACCTGTACGCGTCCCGGGACGGTGATCTGTGCGAAGGCCTCGCCCGCGGAGTCGTCGCCGGGCCGATGGGCGACGGTGGCGGGTGGGGCCAGCAGTACCTCGCGCAGTCGTTGACGAGCAGCGACTCCGCCACTGGTGCGAGTCTGCCGCTCCCCGACCCCTTTCGCCGACGATGCCACCGACGATCCGGTGACGGTGGCGAGGACCGCGAGGAGACCCAGACCGTCGCAGTGGAGATGCTCGGCCCCGAGGGCGAGTGCGCGTCCGGAGTACGCCGCGCGGACGGATGATTCTCCGGGACCCGTCACGCTCATGAGAAGTGCGTCCCCATCGCGCTGCTGTACTTCGGACATCTCGGTGGGCCACGGCAACGTCCGTAGTCGGGAACGTGCCCCCGCAGGATCGACAGGATCATCGAGGAGCGCCTCGAGCGCTATCGTCCACCTCACCCTGGGATCGCCCACCCAGGCCTGCTCACCCATGCAACACGCTCATGCAGCATTCCTGACGGCGACGAAGATCGCGGTGCCCGGCGTCAGCAGCCCTCGGGTGCGTGACCAGCCGCCCCACACGCGGTCGTTCTGCTTGGGCCATTCGGGCTCGATGAGGTCCTTGAGGGCGAACCCCTGGGCGGTCAGCAACCGCACCCAGTCGCCCAGCGTCCGATGATGTTCGACATAGGCCACCAGCCCGGTCTCGTCGTCGATCTCGACGTACGGCGTCCGGTTCCAGTAGGACTGGGACGCGGTGAGACCCGGCTCGCCGGGATCATCGGGAAACATCCACCGGGTCGGGTGGGTGATCGAGAAGGCGAACCGGCCGCCCGGTCGCAGCACACGCGCCACGTCGCTCACCGCGTCGTCGATGTCGCTGATGAACTGGAGGGCACCGAACGAACAGAAGACAATGTCGAAGCTCCCCGCCGCGAACGGTAGATGGGTGGCGGTGCCTCGAACGGACGGCACGGCGACCCCAGTCTCCCCGTCCAGGCGCAAAGAATGTTGCAACTGCCGGTGGGACAGGTCCAACCCGAACCCCCGACCGCCGTGCGTGCGCACCCATCGCGAGCACTGGCCGGCACCGCTGCCCACCTCGAGCACGTCGCGGTCCACCACGTCGCCCAGGATCTTCAACTCGTCCTCGGTATGACCTTCAGGGCCCCACACGAATCCGGTGTCTCCGAGAAAGGCACCATGCGTGGCTTGGTATTCGTCGGCGTAGCGGTCCCAGTCCGGGCCATTCGCCTGACGGGATTCCTGCTCAGTGACCGGGCGGCGTTCGACCCTGACCGGCTGGGGGAGGTGGTCCTGCACACCAGAAGGCTAGTCGCCGTCGTCCCCGAGCACGATGTGACAGTCTCGAATCATGACGTCCGCTCCGCTTGGTCTGGCCCCTCTGCCCGGTGGCTGGTCGGGGGAGACCTTCGTGTCCGAGGTCGCGGGGGAGCGGAGCGTCGTGCGGATCTACTCGCCGACACGGCATCCGGTTCGCTCCGCACTGGCCCCCGAGATCGATGCAGCCGTGCACGCTTTGGTCCGAGGATTGCTGCCGGTGCCAGAAGTGCTGGAGGTGCGTCGTCCAGATGCTCAGCAGGATCTGCCGGGGCTTCTTGTCACCTCCTGGGTGTCGGGAGAGCGGGGCGACCTGCTCCTCGCCCACCAGGACGACGCGGGACTGGCTCTGATGGGACGGGCGATGGGTCACGCGGCGGCGACGTTGGCGGGTATGCCGACGCTTCATCCCGGCCCGTTCCTCGGCCCCGAACTGAGCCTCGGTGTCTTCCCGGACGGCGGCCTGGCCGAATGGGTCGAGCATCGCCTGGTGACATGGACTGATGGAGATCGCGCGCGACTGCTCGAGGTCGTCGAGTCTGCCCAGGATCTGCTGGACAGCATCGGTCGCTCCAGCGTCGTGCACAGTGATCTGAACCCGAAGAACGTGCTCTTCGACCCCGAGACGCGAGCCATCACGGGCATCGTGGACTGGGAGTACGCCCACTCCGGTCATCCGTGGACCGACTTGGGCAACGTGCTCCGTTTCGACCGTCAGCAGCCCTACGTCGACGCGGCTCTCGAGGCGTGGGCCGGCCTGCGCGGGGGTGAGCCCGAAACACTGGTGGAGGGAGCCCGTGCCGCCGACCTCTGGGCGCTGACCGACCTGGCATCCGGGGCGGGCGACAACCCTGTCGCTCGGCGTGCCGACAGACTGCTGCGTGTCATCGCCGAGACCGGTGACGTGCACGCGTGGCCGCAGGTCTGCTGAGCGTGGTGTCCCGGTTGGACGCCGCACCTCGCTCGCGCGTACGCTGAGAGTTGCGCCAGCCGTCTGTCCGGGTTCCATACCGAGCGAACACGTGCTCGCAGTCGCTGCATCGAGGTGATGCGGCCACAGTGAAACCGACGGTTCAGTGCGTCCACACGACTTCCATCCACCCAAGGAACTACTTCTCCTATGACGAGTACCATCTCCCATCTTCCTGACTACGACGCGCCCCAGGTGGCCATCAACGACATCGGGTCGGAAGAGGACTTCCTCGCGGCAATCGACGCGACCATCAAGTACTTCAACGACGGTGACATCGTCGCCGGCACCATCGTCAAGGTGGACCGCGACGAGGTCCTCCTCGACATCGGCTACAAGACCGAGGGCGTCATCCCCTCGCGTGAGTTGTCGATCAAGCACGACGTCGACCCCAATGAGGTCGTTTCCGTGGGCGATGAGGTCGAGGCCCTTGTTCTCCAGAAGGAGGACAAGGAAGGCCGTTT
>JBBSSH010000008.1:0-140916 GCA_038242265.1 Propionibacteriales bacterium | reverse complement strand
TCTGGATGGTCACCAACTCCCAGCCGTCGTGGCCGAAGTTGTTGAGCATCAGGCCTTCGTTGTGGAGCGGAATCGGCGCCACCTGGTATTCCCACTTGATCATGGCAAGCACCCTACTCGGGGAGGACCGGTGTCCTCCTGCGGGCCGATGCGCGAGGAGACCCCGGCGTCTACCGTCGTGGACATGGATCCGCAGCACTTCGTCCCCCCGGGCCTGGGCGTGCGCGGACGTCGGTCGTTCGACGTGGTGCTGGTCGGTGCGCTGGTGGTGCTCAGCACAGCGCACGCGTTCGCCGGTGTGCCGACGGCCTGGGTGCTGTCGGTCGCCGAGATCGCGCCCCTCCTCCTACGACGGCGCCACCCGATGGCGGTTTTCGTCGTCATCGCGGCAGCCAGTGTCGCCCAGGCCGTCGCGGTGACCGAGCCGATCGTGGGCCAGCTCGCCTTCCCGGTCGCGGTCTACTCCGTGGCCCGCTGGAGTCCGCGGTGGCAGGGCATCACTGCGCTCCTGATCGGTGGTGCCGGTGCGGTCGTCGCGTCGATCCGATGGAATGTCGGCAACTTCAACGGTGAGATCAGCGTCGCTGGGCTCCTGCCCTCCACGGTGACCATCGCCGCCATCGTCACGACGGCGTGGGCGCTGGGCTTCGCCGCCCAGCAACGGGAGCGCTACGTCGCGCAGCTGGTCGAGCGCGCCGAGCAGGCCGAGCGGATCGCCCAGCGGGAGGTGCAGTTGGCGGCGCAGGACGAACGGGCCCGCATCGCCCGCGAGATGCACGACGTGGTGGCCCACGGGCTGTCGGTGATCGTGGTGCAGGCGGATGGTGCCCGCTATGCCGCCGCTCGCGATCCGAAGGTCGCTGCCACGACCCTGGAGACGATCAGCGCCACCGGTCGTGAGTCGTTGGCCGAGATGCGCCGCCTGCTGGGCCTGCTGCGTCAGGGTGATTCCGGTCTCCGGCCCCAACCCGGACTGAGCGATCTGAGCGACCTCGTCGCGGACACGAGAGCCACCGGAGCCACCGTCGAGTCCGACCTGCCTGACCCGGTGCCCGAGGTGTCCGACGGGATCGGGCTCGCTGTCTATCGCATCGTCCAGGAGTCATTGACCAACGTGCGCAAGCACGCCGGCCCGGACCCGGGCGTACGTCTGTCGGTGCAGGTGCGCGGCGAGGCCGTACTGGTGGAGGTGCGTGACGACGGCCGCGGTGGCGCCGCAGAGTCTGACGGCCGCGGACTCGGCATGACCGGGATGCGTGAGCGGGCCGAGTCCCGGGGTGGCACGCTCGAGGCAGGGCCGGCGTCCGGTGGCGGCTTCGCCGTCTCTGCGAGGATCCCGCTGTGAGCTCGGAGACGACCGACCCGATCCGGGTGTTCCTGGTGGACGACCAGCAGATGGTGCGCGCGGGCTTCCGGATGTTGGTGGAGAGCCAGGACGACATGGTCGTGGTCGGCGATGCCGGTGACGGCACCGACGCCCTCACCCAACTCGCCGTCACCGCCGCGGATGTCGTCCTGATGGACGTCCGGATGCCGCGCATGGACGGCGTCGAGGCAACGGCTCGGCTCCTGGCCACGCCGCGGGCGCCTCGCGTGATCGTGCTGACCACCTTCGACCTCGACGAATACGCCTTCGCCGCGATCCGGGCAGGCGCCTCGGCCTTCCTGCTCAAGGACGCCGCCCCGCCAGAGCTGTTGGGGGCGATCCGTTCAGTCATCGCTGGCGACGCGGTCGTCGCCCCGAGCACGACCCGGCGCCTGCTCGACCACTTCGCTGCCCTTCCGGATCCCGCCACGAACGAGGCCGACACCCGCCTGGGCGTCCTCACCGAGCGTGAACTCGACGTGTTGGCCCTGATCGCACGCGGACGTACCAACACCGAGATAGCGGGCGACCTCGTCGTCGCAGAGACGACCGTCAAGACCCACGTCGGTCGGATCCTGGCCAAGACCGGGTCCCGCGACCGGGTGCAGCTCGTCGTACTGGCCTACGAGACCGGCCTCGTCTCCCCCTGACTCGAGCCTTTGCCTGGCTCTGCGATCGGGGCGAGTCCTCTCCAGGTCGTACGTCGCTCCGCCCGCCTCCACCCGGTGTCGTAGCCCGGGTCCCTCCCGCAGGCTGACGATCCGCCGGCGCATCTCGACGAACGTTGTCCTCATGACCTCGACCCACACCACAGTCCTCCATCCCCGCACCGGAGCCGACACCTCCCACACAACGGCTGCCAGCACCCGCGGCCTGACGCGCACCTACGGCCGCGGCGACAACGTGGTGCACGCACTGCGCGGCATCGATCTCGACATTCCCGCCGGCCGGTTCACCGCGATCATGGGACCGTCCGGCTCCGGCAAGTCCACCCTCATGCACTGTCTGGCCGGCCTCGACGCCGTGACCAGCGGCAGCGTGAGCGTCGCCGGCCGCGACCTGGCCGGGCTCGACGACACCGCGCTCACCCTCTTCCGTCGAGAACACATCGGTTTCGTCTTCCAGGCCTTCAACCTGCTGCCGATGCTCACCGCGGGCCAGAACATCCTGCTTCCGCTCGAGCTCGCTGGACGCAAGGTGGACCGGGCCCGCTACGACGAGGTCGTGGCCGTTCTCGGGCTGTCCGACCGACTCGGACACCTGCCCGGCCAGTTGTCGGGTGGTCAGCAGCAACGTGTCGCGATCGCCCGCGCCCTGGTGACCCGACCCGACATCGTCTTCGCCGACGAACCGACCGGAAACCTCGACAGCGAAGCGAGCGCAGAGGTGCTGGGCCATCTGCGTCGTTCGGTCCGTGAGCTCGGCATGACCGTCGTGATGGTCACCCATGAACTCGACGCGGCGGCCTACGCCGATGACGTCGTCGTCATCCACGACGGCGCCGTCACCGCGCACCTGGACGAACCAGACCAGGACGAGCTCGTCGCGGCGCTGCGCGGGGAGCGTGTCTGATGCGCACCGTCCTCCTCTCCTCCCTGCGCCACCACACCCGCCGCTACGTCGCCTCCGCGCTCGCCGTCGTCATCGGAGTCGCCTTCGTCGTCGCGACCGGCATGCTGACCGGCGCCATGCGCGAGGGGCTTTCCGCAGACGTCGGCGCCCCTGTCGCGGGCCTCGACCAGATCGTGTCGAGCCCGAACGACAACCAGATCGACGCACTGCTGACCGCTGCCCGCGAGGGTGACGTTCCGGCCATCACCATCGCCCACTCCTGGGAGTCCGTCAGCAACGACGGGGTGAGGATCACCCAACCCGTCGACGTGGCGGAGGTCGCGACCGACCCGAGGGTCCAGTGGCAGCGCCTCGAGACGGGTCGGTTCCCGCGAACGTCCGACGAGGCCGTCGTCGACGTCAACGCCGCGAAGGGCAACGGGGTCGAGATCGGTGACGTGCTGCAGATCGGGAGCGGCGGTCGTGCTCGCGAGGTCACCGTGGTCGGGACGGTCGACAGCCCGGCCGGATTCGCCAAGAGCCTCTACGTTCCGTGGGAGACGCTGCGCCACTTCGACGGCTCCCTGTGGGTCGAGGCGATCGCCTGGGGAGGCAGTGCGGCGCTGGCCACCGACGTCGCTCCGGGCATCTCCGTCGAGCCTGCCGCCGACTGGCTCGCCGAGCAGCAGGCTGAGATCTCGCGCGGCGTGGACGTCATGGCGATGATGGCACTGCTGTTCATCGCCATCGCGTTCTTCGTCGCCGTGCTCGTCATCGCCAACACGTTCTCGATCCTCTTCGCGCAGCGCATGCGCGAATTCGCACTGCTGCGCTGTGTCGGTGTCACCCGTCGCCAACTGCGGCGGTCGGTGCGTGTGGAGGCCCTGGCGATGGGCGTGGCCGCGTCCACCCTCGGCATCGTTGCGGGCAGCCTCGGCGGCCTGGGCCTGGTGGCGATCATCCGTCACTGGTTCAGCGACATGGGTGCAGCGACGCTCGAGCCGCTGTGGATGGGTGGTGCCTTCGCCGTCGGCGTGCTCGTGACGGTCGCGGCGGCGTGGCTGCCCACCCGCAGCGTTACCCGGGTGGCGCCCCTCGCGGCCCTGCGACCCGACACCGGTCCGGACGTACGGTCCGCCTCGGGTCGGACCAGGCTCTCGCTCGCGGTGCTGTTCGGGGCTGCCGGTGCCGGGCTGCTCGTCGCTTCGGTGTCGAGCGGATCGGTCCCGGTGCTGCTCGCGGGGGGCATGATTTTCTTCCTGGCCGTGCTGTTGTTCGGGCCTTGGCTGATTCCCGCGCTGGTCCGGGCCGCCGGCTCGCTGATCGGCTCGGGTCCCGTACGCAGTCTGGCGACCGGCAATGCCGTGCGAAACCCGCGCCGGACGGCCACCACGGCCGCCTCACTGCTGGTGGGCGTCACGCTCACCACCGCCGTCCTGACCGGACTCGCCTCCGCCCGTACCGGGCTGGATCAGGAGATGGACGACTCCCATCCGCTCGATGTCACGCTCACCGCTGTCTCCGCCCCGCTCGACGCGGGCCTCGTCCAGCGAGTCGCTGCTGTCGACGGCGTCGAGGAGACACTCACCCTCGACGGCGCCATCACCTCTGTGGCTGGAGACCCGCTGACTCTCGCCGCGGTGGGGAGCCGACCGACTGTCGTACGTGGCCCCAGAGACCTGACGCCTGCTGATGGTGTGGCGCTGCTGTCCTACGAGGCCGCGCAGGCGCTGCCGGACGCTCTGTACGAGCAGCTTCTCGACGCGCACACGCTGACCGTGCAGGTCGCCGGGAGGGACCACGTCCTCGAGGTCGAGCTCGGTGGGGGCTTCGGTCAGGTCGGACTCGTCTCACCGAACACCCTCGCCGACCTCACGCCGGACCCACGACCGGTGGCCCTGTGGGTGCGGGCGACAGCGGGCGCCGACCCCGAGGATCTCGACGGGGACCTGGCCGCGCTGGCCGGCACCGCCGCCACTCTCGACGGCGGCTATGCCGACCGGGTCTCGATCGACCGCCAGGTCACCATCCTGACCGGAGCCGTCGTCGGGCTGCTCGCGATCGCAGTGTTGATCGCCCTGATCGGCATCGGCAACACCTTGGGACTCTCGGTCCTGGAGCGCGGCCGGGAGAACGCCCTGCTGCGCGCGATGGGCCTGACGAGGCAACAACTACGGCGTGCCCTGGCGGCCGAGGGGTTGTTGTTGTCGCTGGTCGCGACGCTGCTCGGCACCTCCCTCGGCCTCGTCTTCGCCTGGGTGGGAGTGCGGGTGCTCGTCGAGCCCGTGATGGCCGACGCCAGCCTGGACATTCCGGTGCTCCAGCTCGCCACGGTCGTGGCGGTCGCGGCCACCGCGGGTCTAGCGGCCTGCGTCCTGCCCGCCCGTCGGGCCGCTCAGATCACGCCGGCCGCGGGGCTGGCACTCAGCTGAGCCCTCAACCAAGCAGGAGCCGCAGCGTCCTCTCGCGTTGGGGCGAGGACCCGGCCTCAGTGCCGACCAGGGCGCCCGCCACCGGGTGGATCATCACTTCGTCCACGCCATGGGTCCGCGCCAGCTCTTCGATGCTGGCGCGGGCCTGCTCGGGTGAGCCGACGACCCAGCGGCGCAGCATCGCCTCGCCCAACGTCCGGTGCTCGGCAGGCAGGTCCAGCGTTTCGGCCTCCTCGACCAGGCGCTGCGGCAGCAGCGGATCACCCGTACGGAGCGCGATCATGGCCTGGACGTTGGGCTGCGCCAGCCGCCGGGCCTCCTCCTCGGTGTCCCCGACGACCGCATTGACGGTGAGGAAGGTGCGTGGCTCGGGGTGCTCGGGTGTGGGCTGGTAGGTGGAGCGGTAGAGCTCGAGCGCCTCGGCGGTGCCCTGACCGGAGAAGTGGTGGGCGAAGACGTAGGGCAGGCCGCGCGAGGCGGCGAGACGGGCGGAGTAGTCGGAGGACCCGAGCAGCCACATCTCGGCCACGGACGCGGCCGAGGGGGTGGCGCGCAGCGCTTGACGGCGCGGACCGATCTGCATCTCGACGCCCTCGGCGGACATCAGCTTCGCGATGTCGTCGACGTAGTCCGGGAAACGCTCCACCGCCTCGTCGGCGCCCTGGGCGTTGCCCCCGCGCAGGACGTACCGCGTGAGCGGGTCGGTGCCGGGTGCTCGTCCGATGCCGAGGTCGATACGTCCGGGAAAGGCGGCCTCGAGCAGGGCGAACTGCTCGGCCACCACCAGCGGGGAGTGGTTGGGCAGCATCACACCGCCCGAGCCGACCTTGATCCGCGACGTGGCCGAGGCAAGCATGGCGATCAGCACCGGGGGGTTGGTCGCAGCGACGGCAGGCATGTTGTGGTGCTCGGCGACCCAGTAGCGCCGATAGCCCAGTTCATCGGCCACCCGGGCCAGCGCGAGTGACGCGGCGAGGGCGTCGGGAGTGCGCTGGTCGCTGCGGACCGGCACGAGGTCGAGGACGGAGAGCGCGGGGAAGGTCACGTCCCTCCTCAGCGCCCGGCGCGACGTGGCTATTCCGTTCCACTTGCCAGCCCATTAGCCCCAGCGTGGCGATTGTCGACATTGCCCAAAGAGGTTCTAATGTCAACCAGTGAGAGAGACTGCCCCGCGCGA
This sequence comes from Propionibacteriales bacterium, assembly GCA_038242265.1. Classification (GTDB taxonomy): domain Bacteria; phylum Actinomycetota; class Actinomycetes; order Propionibacteriales; family Nocardioidaceae; genus Nocardioides. The sequence goes on along the minus strand of JBBSSH010000008.1, from coordinate 134,390 downwards.
GCGCCTGCTGAGCCCGGCGTACGCCACCACGACGATCGGGCTGTTCTCGCTCATCGCGTTCGCTGCCTTCGAGTCGATGGCCGTGACGACCGTGATGCCGACCGTGGCGCGCGACCTCGACGGTTTCGCCCTGTACGCCCTCTCCTTCGCAGCGCCGTTCGCGAGCGGCGTGGTGGGCATGGTCGCTGCCGGCATGTGGAGCGACCGCTCCGGTCCGTTGCCGCCAGCCCTGGCGTCGTTGGCGATGTTCAGCCTGGGACTCATCGTGTGCGGCGCCGCGCCCACCATGGAGATCCTGGTGATGGGCCGCATACTCCAGGGCCTCGGCGGCGGAGCCATGATCGTGACGATCTACGTCGTGGTGGGGCTGATCTATCCCACCATCCTGCAGCCCGCGATCTTCGCGGCCTTCGCGGCCGCCTGGGTGCTGCCCGCCCTCTTCGGACCCGCCTTGGCCGCCTTTGTCTCCGAGGCGATCGGATGGCGCTGGATCTTCCTGGGAATGGTGGGGCTGGTGGCGCTGGCTGCGCTCCTCGTCATGCCGACGATCCGCTCGCTGGCTGCGCCACCAGCGCCTCGCAGCACCCCTGTGCGCCAGTTGTGGTGGGCGGTCCTGGCCGCGGTCGCGGTGATGGGACTGGAGTTGTTGGGGTCCGGTCGGGGGTTGAGCCTTGTCGCCGCAGCAGTCGCGCTCGTCCTGGTCTTCATCGGTCTACGACCCCTGCTGCCCGACGGTGCGCTCGTGGCGCGGCACGGGCTCCCGGCGGTCATCGTCACCCGTGGCCTGCTCAGCGCTGCCTTCTTCTGCGCGGAGGCCTACATCGTCTACGCCCTCCAGGAACTCTGGGGGCTCACCCCCACCCGCGCCGGACTCGCACTCACAGCCGTCGGTGTGGTGTGGGCACTGTCGAGTCAGGCCTCGTCCCGGTTGGGCACCCGGGTCTCCAACGTCGCGGCGATGAAGTTCGGCTCGGCAGTCGTCCTGCTCGGTGTCGTCGGCATTGCCGTGATCGTGTGGGTCCGTTCCGACGGCACCGCCATCTCGGCGCTGACTCCGATCGGGGCGTACGTTTTCGCCAGCATCGGCATGGGGTTCGCCTATCCCCGCACCAGCGTGGCCATGCTCGCCGTCACCACCGATGAGGACCGGGGTTTCAACTCTTCCGCCCTCTCGGTGTCCGACTCCCTCGGCGCTGCTCTGGCCCTCTCCCTCAGTGGCATCGCCTACACCGCTGCGATGCGCGGCGGGATGGATCCGTTCCCCGCGGTGTACGCCATTGCGGTCGCGATCGCCGCGTTGGGCGTGGTCGCAGCCTGGCGCACGGCCGCACCAGCACCCCGGGCGTGAGAAACCGGTCCGGCCCGAGCCGTCAGAACGGCTGGGGCGGGACCGGTCGACTCAGGAGGCCCGCTCGAGCGTGGGGTAGTCGGTGTAGCCCTTGGCGCCGCCGCCGTAGAAGGTCGATTGGTCCGGCTCGTTGAGCTCGGCACCGTCGCGCCAGCGATCGGCCAGGTCGGGGTTGGCCAGGAACTGTCGGCCCACCACGACGGCCTCGGCCAGGCCTGCGCCGAGCAGGTGCTCCACAGACTTGAGTGTCGTCACGTCACCGAAGCCGTCATTGAGCAGCACGACCCCGTCGAAACGCTCGCGCAGGTCGCGAACCAGTGACTCGAGCGGCTCCAGCGGGCTGGCGAGCAGGCTCAGGTAGGCCAGGCCGAGCGGGGCGATCGCGTCCACGACGGCGCGGTAGGTGGCCCTCAGGTCGTCACCGATCTCCTCACCGACACCGTTGAACTGGTGACCGGGGCTCAGCCGTAGACCCACCCGGTCGGCACCGATCGCGTCGGCCACGGCGGTGACCACCTCGACGACGAAGCGTGCCCGGTTCTCCGGGGTTCCGCCGTAGACGTCGTCGCGCAGGTTGACGGTCGGGTCGAGGAACTGGTGGAGCAGGTAGCCGTTGGCCGCGTGCACCTCCACCCCGTCGAGCCCGGCTGCGATCGCATTGCGCGACGCGGTGACGAAGTCGTCCACCAGGGCGGCGATCTCGTCGGTCTCCGGCGCGCGGGGTACGTCGTGGGGCTTCGGGCCCGAGGCAGTGATCATCTCGCCGGGCGCCTGCACGGCACTCGGCGCGATGGTCTCGGCGCCATCCTTGTTGTCCACGTGCGAGATCCGGCCGGCGTGCATGAGCTGGGCGACGACGACTCCGCCGCGCGCGTGGACTGCGTCAGCGACCAACCGCCAACCGGCGATCTGCTCGTCGGTGTAGAGGCCGGGCACATTGAGGTACCCCTGACCCACCTGACTGGGCGCCGTCCCCTCGGTGATGATCAGACCCGCACCCGCGCGCTGGCCGTAGTAGTCGGCATTCAGCGCGGTGGGTGCGTGGCCGGCGCCTGCGCGGTTGCGGGTGAGGGGCGCCATCACGAAGCTCTGCGGAAGATTCCAGCGGCCGATGGTCAGTGACTCGAATGCACGGGACATGAGGGGCGTTGCCTCCAAGTGGTTGAGGACTGTACGACCTGTCTCAGCGAATCCCTCGACGCAGATGTTCCCGAAGGAGAGCCATGTCACACAGTCCTACCCGGGCAGGCTCAAGCAGGTGGCCTTTCCTCCCGAACGGGGCTGCTCCCAGGCGCTCCGGTGACCCACGACATCGATCGATCTGACCCGTAGGCCATAGCAAACGCCACGCCTGACCGGGAAGGACGCCCGATGGAAGGCGTCGAATTTCCCCCGGTGGGCGATGGTCTTCAGCGTCCGCCACTTCCCCGGGTTCCGTGCCGCCGGACCACTCCGCACCTGAACCACACTTCGGGCGAGACCACCCTCGTCACTGACGCCGAAACCGAAGGTCACCTTCGGGCCTGCGGACCTGGGTGTCACCACGCGATAGCGCAACCGGCTCACCACGGGCGCCCGCTGGTCCAGCAGTGTCGTGGCCAGACGCTGGCTCCGACCAGCACCGGCGACATACCAGATCCGAGGCGCATACCCACCCGACACTCCGAGCTGGGTCACGCGTGAGACGTCTGAGACGACTCTGGTGACTGCCGCACGCCGTTCGTCGTCCACGTGGTGACGCCGGTGCCGTCGGACCACGCGAGCATCCGCCCGGTTCCGTGCTGGCCGAGGGCGAGCAGGCGCACCCCAGGCGTCCGCACCGAGGTGCCCACCACCGGCCCGGCTGCGGGGAGCCGCCAGACGGTGGTCCTGTTGCCGCGCGTGGCTGCGACGCTCAGGTCGACGTCGTAGGACTTGCCACGACCCGGGTCGCCAGCCCAGGAGGCGTCCATGACCGCGAACGGACCCGTGGCCGGGCCGAGCGCCACAGGCTCGGCGGCTCCAGAAGCGCTCACCGTGCGGTACTGCAGGCCTTCAGGCCCGCGCAGGAACAGGTGAACCTGCTTCTTCTCGTTGCGGCCGAAGGTCGGCTGGCTGCACGCTGCGGCTGCACCGGCCGGCGCCTGGCACACCACCTGCTCAGGTCCCCAGGTGAGTTCGTTGACGGTGTGGGTGACCGGGCTGGTCCTCAACACGACGGAGGTTGCACCGTCGGTTGCGGTGCGCCGGTAGGCCACGGCGATGAACTTCGCGCCGTGTTCGGCCGCGAGCTCGTCGAGGTGTCCCCCGGGCGTGGCGAGGACCTGGCTCGCCCCCAGCGTCACCTGGGTGGTGGAGCTCCCACCGGTCGAATAGGCAGTTGCCTCCAGCTGAACCCCCGTGGGTGTCGTCCGCGAATAGACCACGGCCGAAGTCAAGGCCGAGATGTCGTCAGCGACAGCCAGCAACGGCGTCGCGGCGGGGTCGTAGGTCTCCGGCAGCAGCATCGGGCGGGACTCGGTCCAGCCCGGATCGCCACCTGAGGATCCGATGGTCCGATACACGCGCAGATGCACGCCCTCGCCACTTCCCTGACTCTGGTGCCAGGCCAGAGCGGTGCGCGAGGCCGCTGCTGCCGTGACACCGCCGGCGACGTCCACCTTCTTCGTCCGCAACAGCCGGCTGCTCAGGGTCGATCCCTGACGCCACACAAACCTCGTCTCGTCATAGATGCGCCCGTAGCCGGGGGGTGCCAGGACCTCGGTGATCTCGCCCTTGGCGATGGTGGCCGGCTCCGTCCATCGGCCGGCCGTCGAGGCCTCACCCGGACCCCGGACGGACGGAGCCGCTGTCGCCGAGGCGATGGGCACGCAGAGTGCGGCCACCACCCCCGCAGCGAGCATGGTTGCTGCAGACCTCGCGCATGACTTCATGGTTCTCCCGTGATGTCTCGGCCCCCGCCTCGGCGGGAGGAAGGACCACCCATCGTGCAGCACAGGTGGCGCTGACGACCTGCGGGGTGAGAGCCGAGGAGCCGGAATCCGCATTCGGCGGGTGCTGTTAGCGTCACCGCGCGCCGTCGATCTTCGCCGGGCGGAACGGGAGACCCAGTGACATACGGCTTCACCTCGCAGCGACGAACCCATCAGGTCAGGACCGCTGCTGCTCTTGCAGCACTGGCCACCATCGCCTCCAGCCTGGCCCTGACCTCGGTCCGCGCTGAAGCCGACCAGATGGACGCGTCGACGTCAGGTGCACCGAGTGCCGTCGTCACCGCCGCGGCCGAGCCGTTCTGGTCCGATGAGTTCAGTGGGCCCTCCGGCGCACGGCCCGACAAGAGAGCCTGGAACCGCGAGGTCGGCAACCGAGTTCAGCGGGGCTGGTGGAACAACGAACTGCAGTACTACACCGCTGGCGCCGCCAACTCGTCCATGACCGGAACGGGCAAGCTGCTGATCCAGGCCAAGCACGCCGGACGTCGCTCGGATCTGCCCTGCTGGCCGCGCGGACGCTGCCACTACACCTCAGCCCGGCTCACGACCGAGGGCACGGTGTCGTTGACCCACGGCCGCGTGGACGTCCGAGCCAAGCTGCCGACCGGCAAAGGCCTGCTCCCCGCCATCTGGATGCTGGGCAACAACGGCCGGGGCTACCCCGAGCAGGGTGAGATCGACATCGTGGAGGTGGTGGGTGGCCAACCCCGCACCGCCTACGCCACGGTGCACGGACCCGGCTACCTCGGCGACGAGGGACTTGGTGCCACCCTCGACCTCGGCGCTCGAGCCAGCAAGTCGTTCCACGTGTATTCGTTGGTCAAGGAGCCGAACAGCCTCACCTGGCTGGTCAACGACAAGCCCTACCTCACCGTGACGTCCGATGACATCCCTGCCGACAAGGAATGGGTCTTCGAGCAGGACATGCACCTGCTCCTCAACGTCGCCGTGGGAGGAAACTGGCCCGGCGATCCAGGCTCCTCGACCAAGTTCCCTGCCACGATGAAGGTCGACTACGTGCGGATGTACGGTCAGGGCATCGTCAACGGCGTCGAGGTCTCCAGCACCGATTGACACAGTTCTGGGAGGATCTCCCGGTGTCTACGTCGCCTTCCCTCGCGCGCGCCCAGGATCAGTCGTTCGTGAATCTGCTCGCTCAACTGGGCAGCGGTCTCACACAGAGCCAGATCTCAGAGGCCTTCGACCAGATCATCTCCGGCGGCGTGTGCGAGGCACAGGTGGCAGCATTCCTGTTCGGCCTGCGCGTCAAGGGCGAGACCGCCGAAGAGGTGCAGGGCATTGCCGAGTCGTTGCTGCGCGCTGCCCCGCACGTCGCCATCCCCGGCCCGCTGCTTGACATCGTTGGCACGGGAGGAGACCGCACCGGCACCATCAACATCTCGACCCCTGCCAGCGTCGTGGCCAGCACCGTCACCCGTGATGCCACCGTGGTGAAGCACGGGAATCGCGGCGCGACCACACCCACGGGGTCCGCCGACGTGATCGAAGCCTGGGGCGTGTCGCTGGATCTGACTCCCGCACAGGTCGCGGACGTGGGACGCGAGGTGGGGATCACCTTCTGCTTCGCCCCCCGCTTCCACCCTGCCATGAAGCACACGGCGCCAGCGCGCAAGGCGCTGGGACTGCCCACGGTGATGAACATCCTGGGCCCCCTGATCAACCCTGCGGCACCGGAGTTTCAACTCGTGGGGGTGGCCGATCCCGCGAGAATCGATCTGGTGGCGCAAGTACTGAGGGCAGGGGGTGCTCTGCCTTGATCGTCCGGGGCCACGACGGGCTCGACAAGTTCACGGTGACCGGTCCCACGGAGGTGACTCTGGTGTGCGGTGGGAACACCTCACGGTTCCAGGTCGATCCCGAAGACGTAGGTCTGCAGACGTCGAGCCTGGGGGGTCTGCTCGGGTCGAGTCCGCAGACCAATGCGGATCGATTGCTCGGCGTCCTGAGCGGCGCCGAGCACGGTCCGGTGCGTGACGCGGTGATTCTCAACGCTGCAGCCGCCTCGCTCCTGGTGGACGGCTCCTACGACCACTTCATCGAACGTCTCAGGATCAAGATGGATGAATGTCGTACGGCCGTCGACGACGGCTCGGCGATCCGCACCCTTGAGTCCTGGGTTGCGGCCGCGGGCCGTGCCGCGAGAGTGGCTGTCCCGACGGTGGGGTGATCAGGAAACGCTCGAGCGGGACAGCAGCAGGCACACCAGGCTGCCGATGCCGGTGAAGGTGCGCAGTCCGTTCGACACTACCCAGAGGTGCTCGAAGTCGGCGCGCGATGCTCCTGCGGCCAGCTTGTCGTTGAGCGGGACGTTGACCGCCACCGCGACCGCGAGAGTGATCACCCCCAAGGCCGCAGCGGCATAGCCCACCGGAGATCGCACGAGCACTCCCGCCGTCACCGCCAACAGGGGTGCGGCGAAGAACACCACGAGGAACGCGGGGTTCACGATGGAGACGTTGATCCGCTTCATCGTGTCCACGAACGCGGCGTCGTCGAGGCCGTGCAGCGCCGGCATGATCGCCACCGCGAAGGCGAAGTAGAGCCCCGCTAACAGGGCCGCGCCCAATCGAGCGGAGAACAGCACGTAATCATCCATGAGCACGATTCTGTACGAGGCCGGTGAGACGCACCATGACTGATGCTTGCTCATTGTCCTGGTGCCCGTCCCTGGAACGTAGCCTCGCTCGCCGAGGCCTGCGTGCGATCGAACCGGCTCCCGTCGCCCTCCTGGCGCAGTGTTCAGACCAGCGTCGGGCCGGTCTTCTCGCGCACCTCGGCCTCGGTGACACCCGGTGCGAGTTCGACGAGCCGTAGCGCGCGCTCCCCCAGCGTGCCGGAGGCGGCGACCTCGCCCGTGGCGGGATCGATGACATCGATGACGCACAGATCGGTGATGATCCGCTGGACCACCCGCTTGCCGGTGTAGGGCAACGTGCATTCGTCGAGGATCTTCAACGACCCGTCCTTGGCGGTGTGCTCCATCAGCACGATGACCCGCTTGGCGCCGTGGACCAGGTCCATCGCACCGCCCATGCCCTTGACCATCTTGCCGGGGATCATCCAGTTGGCGATGTCACCCACGGCGGAGACCTGCATCGCGCCCAGGATGGCGGCGTCGATCTTGCCGCCGCGGATCATCCCGAAGGACTGCGCGGAGTCGAAGAACGAGGCGCCCTTGCGCAGGGTGACGGTCTCCTTGCCGGCGTTGATGAGGTCGGGATCCTCTTCACCGTCGATCGGGTAGGCGCCGACGCCGAGGATGCCGTTCTCCGACTGCAGGACCAGTTCGACGTCGTCGCTGACGTAGTTGGGCACCAGCGTCGGCAGGCCGATACCGAGGTTGACGTAGGAGCCGTCGGTCAGCTCCGAGGCCGCCCGCGCGGCCATCTCTTCACGTGTCCATCCTGCAACGTCTGCCATGTCAGGCTCCCGGCTTCTCGTCGTGTGCGCCCGGTGCGGGGCGTACGGTCCGCTTCTCGATCCGCTTGTCGACCACCTGCTCGGGCGTGAGGGCCACCACTCGCTGGACGTAGACGCCCGGGGTGTGGATGTCATTGGGGTCGAGTTCGCCGGGTTCGACCAACTCCTCGACCTCCGCGATCGTCACCCGCCCGCTCATCGCGGCCAGCGGATTGAAGTTGCGCGCGGAGTCGCGGTAGATCAGGTTGCCGTGCCGGTCGCCCTTCCAGGCCCGCACCAGACCGAAGTCGGCGACGATGGCATGCTCGAGGACGTATTCGCGCTCACCCTCGGCCGTGCTGAAGATCTTGGTCTCCTTGGCCGGTGAGGCGATGACGACGGCGCCGTCGGAGTCGTACTTCCACGGCAGCCCTCCCTCGGCGACCTGGGTACCGACGCCGGTGGCGGTGTAGAAGGCGGGGATGCCGGACCCTCCCGAGCGCAACCGCTCCGCGAGAGTTCCCTGCGGGGTGAGCTCGACCTCGAGCTCGCCGGAGAGATACTGCCGCGCGAACTCCTTGTTCTCCCCCACGTAGGAGGAGATCATCCGTCGCAGGCGCCGCTGCATCAGGAGCCGACCCAACCCCCAGTCGTCCACGCCACAGTTGTTGGAGACGGCCTCGAGGTCGGTGGTGCCGGCCTCCAGGATCGCGTCGATGAGGACTGAGGGAATACCGCACAGTCCGAAACCTCCGACGGCAACCGTGGCGCCGTCCGGGATGTCGGCCACCGCAGCGGCGGCCGAAGTGACCACTTTGTCCATGCCGGGCACCTTAGCGTTCTACGTTGCACCGTGAACGTGCACCACTAGGCTGGGGTGGTGAGTGACTGGACGAACGTGAAGCTCCACGTCGTCACCGGCAAAGGTGGCACGGGCAAGTCCACGGTGGCCGCTGCGCTGGCACTGGCGCTGGCCGGCCCCGGACGCAACGTGCTGCTGTGCGAGGTCGAGGGCCGCCAGGGAATTGCGCGCATGTTCGATGTCGACCCGCTCCCCTACGAGGAACGCCGCGTCGCCAGAGGACTGCCCGACGCCGAGGGCCGCGCGGGACAGGTGCACGCACTCCACATCGATCCGGAGTCAGCGCTGCTGGAATACCTCGCCATCTACTACAAGCTCGGCCGCGCCGGAAAGGCACTCGACCGGTTCGGCGTCATCGACTTCGCCACCACCATCGCCCCCGGAGTGCGTGACGTCCTGCTCACCGGCAAGATCTACGAAGCCGTGCACCGCGCCTCGCGCAACCGCAAGGCGATCACCTACGACGCGGTGGTGCTCGACGCGCCCCCGACGGGACGTATCTGTCAGTTCCTCGGGGTGAACTCCGAGGTCGCGGGACTCGCCAAGGTGGGTCCGATCAAGACTCAGGCCGACCGGGTGATGGAGTTGCTCACGTCCTCGCTCACCGCCGTTCACCTCGTGACGATGCTGGAGGAGATGCCGGTGCAGGAGACCGTCGACGGGATCGCCGAACTGCACGCGGCAGGGCTGCCCGTGGGCGGCGTGATCGTCAACCTGGTGCGACCCCAGGATCTGGGACCGGACGACCTGGCCGCCGTGCGCAGCGGCTCGGTGGACGAGAAGGCCATCGCCGCTGACCTCGGGCGGGCCAAGGTGGACGGCGATCCCTCCCTCATGGCCGCCCTCGTGACATCCCTGGTGGCGGAGGCGCGCGACCACGCCGTCCGCCGTGAACTCGAGGACGAACAGCGTGCGATCGTGGCCGCGCTCGACGTTGCGAGCTATGAATTGCCGCGGCTCGCCGGCGGTATCGACCGAGGCGCGCTCCTCGAACTGGCCACGATGCTCACCGACCAAGGAATGGCTTGAGGAGTGATGGCATGACCACCGGCGAGATCAACGCTCCCGTGCTCGACATCGACGAACTGCTCCAGGATCCGGCCACCGGCATCATCGTGTGCTGCGGCTCCGGCGGCGTCGGCAAGACCACCACCTCGGCCGCGCTGGCCCTGCGGGCGGCGGAGCACGGCCGCAAGGTCGTGGTGCTCACCATCGACCCGGCCAGACGGCTGGCGCAGTCGATGGGCATCGAGCAGCTCGACAACATCCCGCGGCCGGTGCCCGACGTCGATCCGGCAGGCGGTGGGTCGCTCGACGCGATGATGCTCGACATGAAGCGCACCTTCGACGAGGTGGTGGAGAGCCAGTCGAACCCGGAGAAGGCCAAGCAGATCCTCGAAAACCCCTTCTACATCGCCCTGTCCAGCTCGTTCGCCGGCACGCAGGAATACATGGCGATGGAAAAGCTGGGCCAGTTGCACCGACAGGCCCGCCAGGACGGCACCTACGACCTGATCGTGGTCGACACCCCACCCTCACGCTCGGCACTCGACTTCCTCGACGCGCCCGAGCGGCTCTCCAGCTTCCTCGACGGTCGGTTCATCCGACTGTTGCTGGCACCGGCCCGGGGGCCCGCACGGCTGATGACGGCGGGTCTCTCCCTGATCACCGGTGCGTTGAGCAAAATTCTGGGCGCCCAGGTGCTGCGCGACCTGCAGACCTTCGTCGCGGCGCTCGACACGCTCTTCGGCGGCTTTCGCCAGCGCGCGGAGAAGACCTACGCACTCCTGCAGGACGACACGACGGCGTTCCTGGTGATCGCTGCTCCCGAGCCCGACGCCCTGCGCGAGGCCGCCTACTTCGTGGAGCGTCTCACCGACGACGAGATGCCGTTGGCCGGACTGGTCGTCAACCGCGCCAGCCCGCGGGCGCTCTCGAACTTGTCGGCCGAGGAGGCGATCACCGCCGGCGAACGCCTGCGCGAGCAGGACCCGGAGTCGATGACTGCGGGACTCCTGCGACTGCACGCCGAACGCGTGCAGATTCTCGAGCGCGAAGATCACCTCCGCGCCCGGTTCGCTGCGTCCTACCCGACCGTGTCCACCGTGGTCGTCCCGGCCCTCGCCGGTGACGTCCACGATCTGGTCGGTCTGCGAGCGATCGGCGAGCTGCTCGCCGATCGCCCTTGACGAGTCAGTCGAATCAGACGGAGACGGTCGTCTCGGTCTGCGACCGCGCGGTCTCGAGGATGGTGCGCCACGACGAACCCGGGCGGCGACGCAGCAGGGCCCGGCGCTCACGCTCGGTCATGCCGCCCCAGACACCCCATTCGATCTGGTTGTCCAACGCTTCGGCAAGGCATTCGGTGCGAACGGGACATCCCGCACACACCTGCTTGGCCTTGTTCTGCTCGGCTCCACGCACGAAGAGCGCGTCCGGAACATCACTTTTGCACGCCGCTCGCGACGCCCAGTCCTCGACCCACATAATTAGTCCCCACAGTTTTCGCAGTTGGCCGCCCCCATAGCGGCCATACTTGCTCTGAGATGAAAACTTAACGAAGTTGCGAGAGTTCTGATAGATCCAAGAGGCTCATATCTACTAGCCCAATGTGACTAGACGCCTGCGCCGCTCGGATTCTGGTGCTAAGCGGTCTCCCCGTACGCTGTAGCACATGTCTTCGCAGCTCGAGCGCTCAGGTGAGCGCCCCAACGCCGGCCGCATCATGTCCCACCTTGCCGTGATGGTGGCCGTTGCCGTGGTGCTGGGGGTGTTGGCCGCCTGTCTGGCGATCCCCTTCGTCGGTGTCGCCGGCGTGGCGACCAAGGACGTCAGCACGAACATGGTCAACCTCCCCGAGTCGCTGGAAGCCAAAGATCTCTCGCAGAAAACTCGCATTTACGACGTCAACGGCAACCTGATCGCTGCGCTCTACGACCAGAACCGGATCAACGTCTCGCTCGACTCGATCTCGCGCCCGATGGTCAAGTCCATCGTCGCGATCGAGGACTACCGCTTCTACCAGCACGGCGCGCTCGACCTGAAGGGCACCCTGCGTGCTTTCGTGACCAACCAGGCCAGCGAGTCGGCACAGGGCGGCTCCTCCATCACCCAGCAGATGGTGAAGCAGACCCTCCTCTACCAGGCCGAGAGCCAGGAGGAGGAGGACGCCGCCACCGAGAAGACCTACGCCCGCAAGGTGCGCGAGCTGCGTTATGCCATCGCCTTCGAGAAGAACCACACCAAGGATTGGATCCTCGAGCGCTACCTCAACATCGCCTACTTCGGTGACGGCGCCTTCGGCGTCCAGTCGGCCGCACGCCACTTCTTTTCGAAGGACGCCAGCAAACTCAACATGCTGGAGTCCTCACTGCTCGCCGGGCTGGTGAAGAACCCCGGCGGCTACGACCCGGTCGACAATCCCGAGCGGGCCTTGGCCCGCCGCAACGTGGTGCTGGACCGGATGGCGCAGCTCGGGGTGGTCACCGAGGCCAAGGCCGAGCGGTTGAAGGCGAAGAAGCTCGGACTCAAGATCGAGAAGGCAGCGAACGGCTGCCAGCAGTCGCAGGCGCCGTTCTTCTGCGACTTCGCGGTGTCTTGGCTGCTCAAGAGTTCGGTGCTGGGCAAAACCCCCAAGGAGCGGAAGAATGCGCTCAAGAACGGTGGGCTGAAGATCCGGACCACCCTCGATCTCGACATGCAGAAGGCTGCCGACGCGTCAGTCTCGAGCCACGTCTACCCCTCCGACTCGGCCATCGGCGGTCTCGCGATGATCGAGCCGGGCACCGGCGACGTCCGGGCGCTGGCCCAGTCGCGCCCGATGGGCAAGGACAAGTCACAGGGCCAGACCTACATCAACTACACCGTGCCCAAGCAGTACGGCGACTCCAACGGCTTCCAGGCGGGCTCGACCTTCAAGGCCTTCGTGCTGGCCGCTGCCATCCACCAGGGCATCCCACTCAGCACGACGATCAATTCCCCGCAGACCATGGTCATCCCGGACACGAGCTTCCAGACCTGCGAGGGTCCCTACGCCGGTAGCGGCGCATGGACAGTCTCCAACTCGACCGGAGCCGGGCCCTTCAATCTCTACACCGGCACGCAGAAGTCGGTGAACACCTTCTTCGCCCAACTGGAGATGAAGACCGGCATGTGCGAGCCCCTCGCTCTGGCCAGGGCCATGGGCGTCGACCCGGGAGAAGAAGTGCCGTCGTGGATCCTCGGAGTCTCCAACGCCGACCCGCTGACCATGGCACAGGCCTATGCCACCTTCGCGGCCCGTGGCATGCACTGCGATCCCCGCCCGGTCACCGAGGTGCTCGATTCCAGTGGCGCCACGATGAAGACCTTCAACTCCTCCTGCGAGCAGGTGATGCCCGGGGCCACCGCCGACGCTGTCAACGACATCCTGCGCGGCGTCATGGCGCCCGGTGGTTTCGGTGCAGCCATCGCCCTCGGCAACCCGTCAGCCGGCAAGACCGGCACGACCAACAGCAACAGAGCGGTGTGGTTCGTGGGCTACACCCCCCACATTGCCGCCGCTTCCATGATCGCCGGGGTGGATCCGCTCGGCCAGTGGCTTTCCCTCAACCCCATGACCGTGGGTGGCAGTTACATCGGTAGCGCGTCCGGCTCCCGCCACGCCGGCCCCATCTGGCACGACGCCATGGAGCCCGCCTCGGCCAAATTCCCCTACGAGGACTTCCAGGCTCCAGCCGCCGACGAGATCGCGGGCGTGCTGACCACGGTTCCCGACGTGAACGGCATGAGCATCGAGCAGGCCACGGCCACGCTGGAATCGGTCGGCTTCGTCGCCGGCGACGGCGGTCCGGTCAACTCGGCCGTCGCCCAGGGCCTCGTCGCCTACACCGCCCCCGCCGCGGGCGAGTCGTTCAGCAGCGGTGACACCGTCATGCTCTACACCTCCACCGGCTACGTCCCACCGGTGAAGGGTGGCGGCAAGGGTGGCAAGGGTGGCAAGGGCGGTAAGGGTGGCAAGGGCGGCCGTTAGCCGCCCCTTCACGCCGTCAGCTCAGCCGAGCTGACGGCGTACCTCGGCAGCCACCGCCCCGCCGTCGGCACGACCCTTGACCTGGGGTGTCACCAGGCCCATCACCTTGCCCATCGCTCGCATCCCCTCGCCTGCCGCACCGGTCTGCGCCACGGCAGCGGTGACGAGGTCGGCGATCTCGGCGTCGGTGAGGGGGGTGGGGAGGTACTCGGCGATGATCCGGCCCTCGGCGGCCTCCTTGGCTGCCATCTCGGCGCGATCGCCCTCCTCGAAGGCGATGGCGGCTTCACGGCGACGCTTGGCCTCGCTCGACAGCACACCCAGTACGTCGTCGTCGGACAGTTCGCGAGCCTGTTTGCCGGCCACCTCGGCGTTGGTGATGGAGGTCAACACCATGCGCAGCGTCGCGGAGCGCAACTCATCACGCGCCTTGATCGAGGTGATGAGATCGGCGTGGAGACGGTCCTTCAGAGCACTCATGCCACCCATTGTGGCAGCCTTGCGGAATGCTTCTCCTCCCCTTTCTGCGCCGAGCTGCAGGCGTCGGTGTCGTCGCGGGCGCCGGCCTGACCGCGTACGCCGCCTGGGAGGCCCGGCAGTACACCCTGCGCGAGGTCTCCGTACCGATCCTGCCGCCGGGGCACCGTCCCCTCAAGGTCCTGCACCTCAGTGACATCCACATGGCGCCGGACCAGCGCGCCAAGCAGGAGTGGCTGCAGGGCCTGGCCGCACTCGAGCCCGATCTGGTCATCAACACCGGCGACAACCTCGCCCACCTGCGCGCGGTGCCGGTCGTGACCGACAGCCTGGGTGCCCTGCTCGACGTGCCCGGGGTCTACGTCATGGGCTCCAACGACTACTGGGCCCCCAGCATGCGCAATCCGCTGGCCTACCTGGTGCCCGACACCGGCAAGCGCCACACCGGCGGACGCCAACTGCCCTGGCCCGAGTTGAAGGACCGGTTCAACAGTGCCGGCTGGCTGGACCTGACCAACGGTTTCGGCTCCCTCGAGGTCGCCGGGACGACCTTCGCCTTCGCTGGGGTCGACGACCCACACCTGGAGTACGACGACCTCTCCCGCGTGGCCGGACCGGCCGACGCAGGCGCCGACGTGCGTCTCGCGGTCACCCACGCCCCCTACCTCCGCGTGCTGGACCAGTTCGCGGCCGACGGCTACGACGCGATCATTGCCGGACACACCCACGGCGGCCAGGTGTGCCTGCCCGGCGGCAGGGCACTGGTCACCAACTGTGACATCGACCCGGCGCGGGCACGTGGATTGCACCGTCACCCCGCCGATTCGGTGCCGGAGGACGCCGGGTCGTCGTGGCTGCACGTCTCGGCCGGCCTCGGGACGAACCCGTACGTCCGTATCCGCGTTGCGTGCCGTCCCGAGGCCACCTTGATGACGTTGGTGCCGGTCGCCGGTTGAGGCGATTTCAACAGCCCACGTTGCCTCCGGTATGCTCGCCCGCGTTGCTCCACCGGTCTTTTTCGGTGAGGGCGGCGGGCTGTGGCGCAGCTTGGTAGCGCGCCTCGTTCGGGACGAGGAGGCCGCAGGTTCAAATCCTGTCAGCCCGACACATCACAAACTCCCGGATCTGCCTCGGCAGGTCCGGGAGTTGTGCATTTCTCGTGTGCACCTCTGGCTGGCTCAGTGGCCGAAGGCTGCGATGGCTCTCACTGGTTGTCCACCGCGGCAGCGACCTGATCGGCGAGGAGTACGGCGACCTGTCGCTGCTCCACGGTGGGATAGGTGACTTCCGTGGTGGCAGTCACCACGAAGTGCGCGACCACGCGGGGTCCCCTGCGCACGGTCAACGCGATGCCCTCGTCGTGCGGAAGCCCGACCCGGGCCACGTCGACCGGGTGACCCCCACGAGTGATCACACCGTCGTGGTCCAGCAATGCCAGGCGTGTGTCGGAGACCGGGCCGCTCACGAATCGACACTCATCGGCTCCCAGGACCCGGGCAATCTGGGAGGCGACGACCTCGACCAGGGTCGAGGCTGGCATGCCACCCTCGGACACGATCCTGGCGGCGTCGAGGACTCCTTCGAGATAGCCGGAGCGCTGAGCCGCCCGGGCTCGCTGACGATTGCCCCACAACGCGACCTCCGAGACCGCCACGCCGATCAACACCAGGAGGACGGCGGCTTCAATGTTGTCGGGGTCCGATATGGCGAACTGCCCGTAGGGAGGGCTGAGGAAGAAATCAAACCAGGCTGCGCCGGACAGTGCGGCCAGCAGTCCTGCGAGTCGATCGCCCGTGGCGGCGGCCCCGACCACAGCCAGAACGAGGATCAACACGGCGATGGCAGCCGTGATGATGTCCCGAAAAGTCGACAGGCTGGCACACATGAGCAAGGGCACGAGCACGGCCGCAATGCGGGCCGGGAGGGTCGGGACTGTCATGACCACACTCCACCCCGGTGGAGGCCGAAGCGGCGACACGCTGACGGATCTCTTACGGTCGTACGCGCAAAATTGGCGCGACGTTGATGAGCGGATCGGCCGTCAACTGACTGCCGGATGCGTCAGCGACGTGCAGAGATCAGTTCGGCGATCTGCACCGTGTTGAGTGCAGCGCCCTTGCGTAGGTTGTCGTTGCTGATGAAGAGCGCCAGTCCGCGGTTGTCGGGGACACCCGGGTCCTGACGCAGCCGTCCGACGAACGAGGGGTCCTGACCCGCTGCCTTGAGCGGGGTCGGCACCTCGTCGAGTTCGACCCCCGGCGCAGATGCCAGCAGTTCGCGTGCGCGCGACGGGGTCAGCGGACGCTCGAACTCGGCATTGACCGCCAAGGAGTGGCCGGTGAACACCGGGACACGCACGCACAGGCCGGAGACGAGCAGGTCCGGGAGCCCGAGGATCTTGCGCGACTCGTTGCGCAACTTCTGTTCCTCGTCGGTCTCGTTGAGCCCGTCGTCGACGATCGACCCCGCCAACGGCAGCACGTTGAAGGCGATCGTTGCGGCGTACGTCGTCGGCTCGGGAAAGGCGATCGCTGCGCCGTCGTAGGCGAGCTCGCGTGCCTTGTCCCCCGCAGCCTCCAGCCCACCGGTCAGCGCTTCGACACCGGCCACCCCGGAGCCGGAGACGGCTTGGTAGGAGGACACGATCAATCGGGTCAGCCCGGCGTCCTCGTGGAGCACCTTCAACACCGGCATCGCGGCCATCGTCGTGCAGTTGGGGTTGGCGATGATGCCTCGTCCGGCATCGATCACTTCCTGCATGGCGTCCGGATTGACCTCGGAGACGACCAGCGGGATCTCTGGGTCGCGGCGGTAGGCCGAGGAATTGTCGATGACGATCACCCCTGCCTCGACAAAGTGCGGGATGAGGGCCCGTGAGGTGGTCGCCCCGGCTGAGAAGATCGCAATGTCGAGACCGGCCGGGTCAGCGGTCGCTGCATCCTCGACGGTGATCTCGCGCTCTCCGAAGGCCAGCACGGTGCCGGCAGAACGGGACGAGGCGAAGAAGCGCACCTGGTCGGCCGGGAAGTCGCGCTCGAGCAGGATCTGCCGCAGCGCGACGCCGACCTGACCGGTGGCGCCGACGATGCCGATGTTGACGCCCATGTCAGCGTCCTGTCCCGCCGTAGACCACGGCTTCGACCTCGTCCGCGTCGAGGTCGAACGCGGTGTGCACTGCTCGCACCGCGTCGTCGACCCCGCTCTCGTCGAGAATGACGGAGATGCGGATCTCGGAGGTGGAGATCATGTCGATGTTCACCCCTGACGAGGCGAGCGCCGCGAAGAACTTCGCCGTGACCCCGGGATGCGATCGCATGCCGGCGCCGATCAACGACACCTTGCCGATCTGGTCGTCATAGAGGAGCTTGTCGTAGCCGACCTCACTCTGGATCCTGGCCAACGCCGTCATCGCCATCTGACCGTCGGTGCGGGGCAGGGTGAAGGAGATGTCGGTCAGACTCGTGGCGGCCTGGGAGATGTTCTGCACGATCATGTCGAGATTGACCTGGGCCTCGGCCAGCGCCTCGAAGATCCTGGCTGCCTCGCCGACTCGATCCGGAACGCCGACCACGGTGATCTTGGCCTCGCTGCGGTCGTGTGCAACGCCAGCGATGATGGGCTGTTCCATGTTGTCTCCCTCGATCGGGTCGTCCATGACCCAGGTTCCCTCGTGATGGCTGAACGATGACCGGACGTGGATCGGGATGCCGTGGCGACGGCCGTACTCCACACAGCGCAGGTGCAGGATCTTGGAGCCACAGGCAGCCATTTCGAGCATCTCCTCATAGGAGACCCGATTGAGTTTACGAGCATTGGGCACGATGCGCGGGTCAGCGGTGAAAACGCCGTCGACATCGGTGTAGATCTCACACATGTCGGCGTGGAGCGCTGCAGCCAACGCCACTGCGGTCGTGTCGGTGCCACCTCGCCCGAGCGTCGTGATCTCCTTGGTGTCGGCGCTCACGCCCTGGAATCCCGCCACGATGACGATGTGGCCCTCCGCCAACGCCTGGGTGATGCGCCCGGGGGTGACGTCGATGATCTTGGCTCTTCCATGCACCGAATCGGTGATGACGCCGGCCTGCGAGCCGGTGAAGGAACGTGCGGTGTAACCGAGATCGCTGACGGCCATGGCCACCAACGCCATCGAGATCCGCTCACCGGCCGTCCACAGCATGTCCATCTCGCGCGCCGGCGGGAGCGGCGACACGCCGTGGGCCAACTCGAGCAGATCATCGGTCGAATCACCCATGGCGGAGACGGCGACGACCACGTCGTAGCCGGACTTCTTGCTCTCCACGATGCGGCGCGCGACACGTTTGATGCCGTCGGCGTCAGCGAGCGAAGATCCGCCGTATTTCTGCACGACAATGCCCACGTTTTGGTCCTCGGGGTCTCGGGTGCGGCCAGAGCGACCGCTGTCAGTGAACGATGCCCGCGGGCATCGTTCGCCTGCAGGCCGGAGACGATTCTAGGGCCGGGCAGTGGGCACGACGTCGAGCATCTCATCCGTGACCGCTGCCGCTGCCGCGTTGGCGACGAAATCGGTGTCGAAGCGGTCGTGCGCCACGACCGTCAACAGCGCGTTGAGGGCTGCGCCGGCCAGATTGCCCCAGTTGTTGACATAGGAAAACTGCCACCACCACAACGCCTCCGCCACGTCACCGGCACGGAAGTGACGCAAGCCGTTCTCGAGGTCGATGGCGATCGAAGCGAGGTCGTCGGAGAGACGGGACTCGACCACTTCGGGCACGTAGGGATCGAAGACGAACGTGTAGGGGTCGACACTGTCGAGCATCTCGGCCAGGCGCAGGCGCAGGTCGTCGATGTCGGCCTCGGGGCCCACGTCGGGCTGGAATTGCTCGCGGGGGGTGAAGTCGAGTTGCGCCCCCATCCGGGCGCCGGCCAGCAGCACCTGGCTGATCTCCAGCAGGAGCAGGGAGACTGCCTGGGCACCATTGCCCTCGCGTGCGATCGCGCGCAGCGCGAGGAGGAAACTCTCCACGGAGTCGGCGATCTGGACCCCGAAATCCTCGGGCTCGAGGCTGGCGGTCCCTGCGCTCACCGTTTCTGCGGTTGTCGTCTCTGAGGCCTCGGCCCCCATGTTGGCAGTCTCAGTCATCGGCTGATCTCCTTCCGGCGAATGCGCGTCCCAGCGTGACCTCGTCGGCATACTCCAGGTCACCACCCACAGGCAGTCCACTCGCCAAGCGCGTCACGCGCAACCCCATCGGGGAGAGCAACCGCGTGAGATATGTCGCGGTGGCCTCGCCCTCGAGGTTGGGGTCGGTGGCGAGAATGACCTCAGTGACCGCTCCGTCAGCCAGTCGAGGCATGAGTTCCTTGACGTGGAGTTGGTCGGGTCCGATGCCGTCGATCGGTGAGATCGCACCGCCCAGGACGTGATAGCGACCCCGGAACTCGCGCGTGCGCTCGATGGCCACCACGTCCTTGTACTCCTCGACCACGCACAACACGCTCGGGTCGCGACGCACGTCGCGACAGATCCGGCACTGCTCGTCCTGACTGACGTTGAAGCAGACCGAGCAGAACTTCACCTTGGCCTTGACCTCGATCAGTACGTCGGCCAGGCGACGTACGTCAGCGGGCTCGGCCTGCAGCAGGTGGAAGGCGATGCGCTGCGCGCTCTTGGGACCCACGCCGGGCAGTCGCCCCAGTTCGTCGATCAGGTCCTGAACCACGCCCTCGTACAAGGTGGAGGCCCTCAGCCCAGGCCCGGCAGTGCCCCGCCGAGCCCTTCGGTGAGCGGACCGAGAGAGTCTCCGGCCAGGGCATCGGACTTGTGGCGCGCGTCGCGATAGGCGGCAACGATGAGGTCGCAGAGGTCGGACAGGTCCTCGGGATCAGTGCCGTCGAACTCGCCCGTCCGGATCGCAACGCCGACCAGCTCCCCCACGCCGTTGGCGGTCACCGTGACAGCGCCACCGGCGATCGTGCCCTCCACGGTCTGCTGAGCCAGGTCGGCCTGCGCCTGTTCGAGTTGCTGTTGCATCTGCTGGGCCTGCTGGAGGAGAGCGTTCATGTCGAAGCCGCCGCCTCCGAGGGCGTCGAACGGGTTGTCGGTCATCTGGTCTCCCGGTGCGAGTCAGAACGATTGGTTGGAAAAGTCTGGGTGGAAAAAGTCTGGGTGGAAGGAGTGCTCGTCAGAGCGTGTCAGACGAACACCGTCAGTCGTGCTTGATCTCTTCGATCAATTTGGCGCCGAGTGTCTGGCTCAGCAGGGACTCAGTGTCGAGCGCTGCAGTTTCGGCGTCCGGATCGTCGCGGTCCACGTCGTCGTCGGGCGAGCGCACCGGCTCGGTGCTCTGCGGGGCCAGGCCCGCGCGCGCCTGCTGGAGTGCCTCGCGCGCCTGATCGCCGCCCACCCAGCCGGGCGGACCCTCGGGAGCCGACGGCCCGGTGGGGACGGATTCGGCAGCCGGAGCCGACGCTGCGGGCGGCTGGGTGGCGGACTGCCGAACGATCGGCGCATCCGCGGCGGCGGCGGTCGGGTCCACGATCGACTCGACACGCCAGTCCATCCCGACCACGTCGATCGCACTCTGACGCAGGATCTCGTCACAGCCGCCGTTGACGAAGGAGTCACGTGCTCCGGCCGTGGCAAACCCGACGGTGAGGCGGGTGCCGTCGACGTCGACGACATGAGCGTGCTGGGACAGCACCATCCAGGCCAGCCTGCGCTTGCTCTTGGTCTGCTCGAGGATGTCGGGCCAGAGCCGGCGCACGTCCACCAGGCTCAGTCCGCCGCGTGGTCCGCCCGGCTGTGCGGCGCTGGGTTCGGTGGACACCTGCGCGGGTGCGGAAGGTGCCACGTCGCCGACGAGGGCAGCGGTCGGCATCGGCGGAGGTGTCGTTGGCTGTGTCGTTGGTTGTGTCGGCGGGGGTGTCGGCGGGGGCGTCGGCGCCGCAGTCGGCATCGGCGGCGGCATCGGCGGCGGGGGTGGGGGCCCGTCCTCGAACCTGGGCGAGGTGTCTGGCTGCTGCTCGACCACGTTCGGGGCGGTTGCCGGGGCGACGGTGGGGGCCTGGGGCGGTGCATCAGGTCGCGTCTGGGGTGTCGCTGCTGGCGGCGCGGTGGTGGGCGCGCCACCCGCCACGTCGAGACGTCGCTCCAGGCGTTCGAGACGGGCCATGACACCGTCGGACGTGTGATCGGCCCCCGGCAGGAGGACCCGCGCACAGAGCAACTCGAGCAGCAGGCGGGGAGCGGTGGCACCCCGCATCTCGGTGAGCCCTTGGGCGACGATGTCGGCAGCGCGACTGAGCTCGATCGCACCGAATCGCGCGGCCTGGGCGACCAGACGCTCCCCCGCATCCTCAGGCATGTCGAGCAGACCGGTGGCCGGCGCCTCGGGCACCGCCGTGACGATCACCAGGTCACGCAGTCGACGCAGCAGGTCCTCGGTGAAGCGACGCGGGTCCTGACCAGTCTCCACGATCTTGTCGACCACGGAGAAGACAGCAGCCCCGTCGCGGGAGGCGAAGGCGTCGACCACTTCGTCGAGCAGGGTGTCGGGGGTGAAACCGAGCAGGTCGGTGGCCAGTTTGTGGGTCACCCCGCCCGGTCCGGCACCGCCGAGAAGCTGATCCAGCACGGACAGGGTGTCGCGCGCCGACCCGGCTCCGGCCCGCACGACCAGCGGCAGCGCCGCCGGCTCGATGGTGACGCCCTCCTCGGCCGCGAGCTGGCAGAGATAGTCACTCAGTAGGCGCGGCGGGATGAGGCGGAAGGGGTAGTGGTGGGTGCGCGAACGAATCGTCGGCAACACCTTGTCGGGCTCGGTGGTGGCGAAGATGAAGCGCAGGTGCGGCGGCGGCTCTTCGACGAGCTTGAGCAGGGCGTTGAAGCCCTGCGTCGTGACCATGTGGGCCTCATCGATGATGTAGACCTTGTAGCGGTCGCGGACCGGCGCGAAGAACGCCTTCTCCCGCAGGTCACGCGCGTCGTCGACGCCACCGTGGGAAGCAGCGTCGATCTCGATCACGTCGATCGATCCCGACCCGCCGCGGGCCAACTCACGACAGCTATCGCACTCTCCGCACGGATCCGCAATCGGGGCCTGCGCGCAGTTGAGCGCGCGAGCCAGGATGCGGGCCGAGGTCGTCTTGCCGCACCCTCGCGGCCCGGAGAAGAGATAGGCGTGATTGACGCGGTTCGCCGCGAGCGCAGCGCGCAGCGGCTCCGTGACGTGATCCTGGCCGATGACCTCGGCGAACGTCTCGGGCCGGTAGCGGCGATAGAGCGCGAGGGGTGACTCCACGTCGTGAACCCTAACCGTGACCACCCACACCGGCCCACCCACACCGGTCCAGCCACACCGCACACCACTTGGGGTGCGGCCGGAAATGCAGAGGCCCCCCACGCACCCATCAGAGCTCGCTTGCCCTTGCTGCCTTCCGGCCCTGGGGGATTGGGCGAGGTGACGCCGCGTGGGGGGTTGCACAGAAGTCTAGGCGAGGCCTTGTTCGCGGCCCGCACCCAGGGCCACGGGGTAGGCGGATTTCCGCCTACCCAGGGCCACGGGTAGGGTCCTGCGCGGAGGTATCGCCTAGTGGCCTATGGCGCTCGCTTGGAAAGCGGGTTGGGTTAAAAGCCCTCGGGGGTTCGAATCCCCCTACCTCCGCCGCCGCCGAACGGCCCCGCGACTCGCGGGGCCGTTCGTGTTTTCCCGGCCAGGTCACCGAAGCGGGGCGCGTAGCCCGTAGCGCCATTCCTCGGAGATCAGCAGGCTGTCGTTCGCCAGTCGTCGCTCCACCGCGTCGACCAGGAGCCCGGAGGCGCCCTCGGGATAGACCCGTTCCCAGGTCAGGTCCGCCCGGTGCTCGAAGACCTGGTGGACCACGGCGACCATGAGGTCCTTGCTCACCGGCGGTGCGAGGAAGTTGCTGCCCGCCAGGAACGTCTCGGACCGGTCGGAGCCGAACCGCAGCGTCACGCACGGCACCTCGAGGACATTGGCCTCCTCCACGATGCTCCCGGAGTCGGTCACGATCACCGCGCACATCGACATGGCCGCGATCACGTCGAGATAGCTGGCCCACACCGGAGTGGTGATGAATGCGTCGCCGTAGCGCTTCTCCAGATCTGCGAGCCATTCACGCCGACCGAAGTTGTCGATCGCCGTCTCGGTGCCGAGCAGACGGATGAACAGGACGTGGTGACCCTGCTCGAGCAGTGCCTCCATGGCATCCATCAGCAGCGCAAAGCGCTGAGGGTCGGTGGTGTTCTCGCGACGGTGGACACAGAAGCGCAGGAAGGAGCCGTCGGCGAACTGGGGGAAACGCTGCAGCACCTGGTTGCGGTCGCTGCCGGCCACCGCCTGCTTGACGGCGTCGACGACCGAGTTGCCCACCACGTCGATCGCGGCGGGCGCAAAGCCCTCGTCCAGCAGGAACTCGCGGTTGAGCTCGACCGGTGCGGCGTGCAGGTCGGATCCGGCATCGGCGACCCGGGAGTTGAACTGCTCGGGCGAGGGCTCCTTGCTGCCCTTCTCGTAGCTGTCGCGACGCACCGACTGGTCCCGGTAGGAGGCCCAGTCCAGGCGTCCCCCCTGCTCCATCCAGCCACGCAACACCTCAGGCTTGGGCGACAACGTACGCAGGCCTGCCTCGACGTGCACCAGCCCCTGACGCTCACCGAACGCGGCCAGCGACGAGGCCATTGCCGTCGTGGTGTCGCCGTGGACGTAGGTGATCGGCCTCCCGCCCGCCTGCACCAGCTCGCGCAGATAGGCAGCGAGCTTGGCGGTGATCCCGGAGACCAGGTCGTTGATGCCTCCCCGTACCTCCAGGTTGACGTCCTCGCGTACGCCGAACTCGTCGAGCATCGACTGGGAGAGGTTGTGGTCGTAGTGCTGACCGGTGTGGCACAGGAGCACGTCATGACCGCGATCGCGCAGCTCGTGATAGATCGGGGCCTGCTTGATGATGTCGGGCTTGGTCCCGACGACGACGACGTGCTGGGTGTTGGTGGGGCTCATTGCTTCCTTACTTCGCAGATGCGCGGGAGATGTGTGTGCGGTGCTGAGGTCGATGCGCCGGGAGTCAGAGCAGGTCCTCACGAGTGCTGGCCGCGAGCAGCGAGCGGAGGTGCTCGAGTGTTCCGGTGTCCAGCGCCTTCTTCTTGTCGAGCACGTAGACGGCGTCCTCGTGGGTCACCACGATCAGACCTGTCGCGCCCAGGGTCACCACCGGGCGTCCGTCCATGCTCGCCACCAGGACGTCGTCGGACTCCAGCTGGATGGCCGGGCCGATCGAGGTGACCCGCTGGTCCCGCAGTACCTGCTCGAGGCGCTTCCACGTGCCGACATCGCTCCACCCCAACGCGCGAGGCACCACCAGGCACTCCATCCCGGCATAGAGGATCGGCTCGAGTTCGTGGCCTCCGATGGTGGCGCCCCGATAGCCCCGTCCCGTCGTACGACGGCGGGCATAGCGTTCGATCGAGTCGAAGATCATCGGCAGCGCTGTGCGATAGGCCGCCGCTGCGCTCTTCACCCGGACGCCGTAACAGGCGGTGTTCCAGTAGAGCGATCCATCCACACTCAGTTGGTCGACGGTCTCCTGGTCGGGCTTTTCGTGGAACGACTCCACCACCTCGACCGCAGCGTTGGCACCGACCGTACGGATGTAGCCCAGGCTGGCGTCGAAACCGGTCGGTCGCGCGCCCAGCACCACCATCGACTCAGGCGTCTTCTCCAACTGCTGGAGCATGTCGCGCGAGGCCGCGTTGAAGGCCCCCTCCTCGTTGATCAGGTGATCGGAGGGTGCGATCAACGCAGGAACATTGCCGTAGAGGTGCGCCATCGTGGCCACACTGAGCGCGAACGCAGTGGCCGGACCGGCCGGGTCCTCCTCCAGGATGAGGTTCTCCGGCGGCACCGGACCGAGCGTCTCCTTGGCAGCGTCGGCGAACCGGGCCAGCGTCGAGACGTGGATCCGGCTCGGGTCGACGATCTCGCTGAGACGCTCGATGGTGCCGGTCAGGAGCGGCCGGTCACGGACCACGGGCTGGAACTGCTTGGGCCGACGGTCGCGGCTGATGGGCCACAGTCGAGAGCCCTGGCCGCCGGCCAGGATGACGGCGACGGGCTCCTCGCTGGAGGTGTCGGTCATGGGGGCTTTTCTCCCTCGTCTCGATGCCAGACTTCAGTGCCCACCCCGATCGCTGCGGACCGGGCGTGGTGGGTGTCACTGCGATTCCATCATGCCCTGCCCTGCGAATCTCGTGATCGTGCGATCGACTCCTGGTCGCGTTCAGCGCCGGATCAACGGGCGGAGCATGAAAGCCAGCGCCAGGAGGGCGCCAGCGCCCAACCCGACCCACAGCACGATCGCGCGGGGGGTTTGGAACACGTCGACTTGTGCAGGTGCCGGCGGTGCCTGCGCGTCACCCCGAGTCTCGGCGACGGTGGTCTCCACCTTGCCCTCTCGACCCGGCTTCATTTCGCGGGTCAGGGCGTCGTGGGCCTGCACGACCCCGGCTCCGGTCCACGGATTCTCCACCTCTTGGCTGCTCCCCGAAGGCGCGCCCACGCCCTCCGTGGTGGCCTGGAGTCGTGCCACGAGCATCTTCGGCGTATCGCGGGGGAATCGCTCCTTCAGCAACGCGATGATGCCGCTCACCTCGGCGGCCGCCCACGAGGTGGCGGCGCCGACGATCACGCAGGTACTGCCGATGGCATCCACCGACACCGCGCCCGAGGTCGGTGCGGCGACATCGGTGTCCAGGTTCGGGACTACATAATCACCGGGCTCAGCGCCGTCGGGTGGGGTGGTGCTGACCGCGAGCACTCCGGCATAGTCGGCCGGATACACCTCCGCGTCGTTGCCCGGAGTGCCCTGGAAACTGGCGCCGTCCGCGGCCGGCTCCTTGTTGCCGGACGATGCCACCACCACCAGGTTGTCGAGCGCCACCAACTCGGCGACCGCAGCCTCCAGTGCCGGGTCGGGCCGGCGTACGGCCAGGGAGATGTTGACGACATCGAACTTCTCGCTCGGCTGTGCAGCAATCACCGCCCTGATGCCGGCGATGATTCCGGCCGAGGTCACCAACTTCTTGCCGTCGGAAGCATCACCTTCCTCGACGTCGAAGACCTTGATGTCGTAGATGGTCGCATCCGGCGCCACGCCGTGCGGGCCGGCAATGAGGCTCGCGACGAGCGTGCCGTGTCCGGACAGGAGCCCCGCGCCGGTGCCGGGGGCGGAAGGACCACTCACCCGGTTGAGACCCGGGAGGGGAGCCACGCCGCTGTCGATGACCGCCACCTTCGTCCCCCGCCCCGTGGCCAGTTTCTGAGCCTGCTCGATGTGCATGCGCTCGAACGCGGGGTTGTCCTTCGGGTCGGCGTCGGCGAGAGGCTCCGCACCCGGCACCTGAGCCGTGTCACAGGCCGGCTCTTCCAGGGTTTTCGCGGGCAGGGCTTCGGCAGGAATGGTCCCCGACGGGAGGGCCACCAGACCCACCAGGGCCACCACGGCTGCTGCAGCAGCCGCAGCCCGCGTACGTCGGTGGCCGGGGCACTTCATGATCCGGCGTCCGGCTCGGGGTCCGCCGGGGGTGCGTCCTCCGGGACCCGACGTGCACTGTTCGTGGACAGCGCGACCCCGGAGGTGAAGAACTCCAACCAGGTGCTCGGCACCAGCGGCGGTTTGACGCTGCCGTAGCCGATGTAGTCGGGGACGACGCTGCCGATCAGGGCGTACTTCTGGCCCTTGGTGTCGATGACATAGGGCGTGCCGCCCGCGGCTGCCTCGTCAGAGCCGGAGAGGACGTAGGCACCGGTGCTGGGCTCGACATAGACGTCGTGCCGGTCCGGGCGGATCTCGCTCGGATCTGCGGGACCGGTCGGGTCGCTGGCCAGGGTGACCGTCGGAGCACTTGCGCCAGCGGGATGGAGGACACCGCACATGGCACCGCCGCTCACCGCCGTCGGGAGATCGCGCGGCCATTCCTCGGGGTGACCGGGGTCCTTGAAGTCGGCGCGCGCGTCGTCGGTGAGCTGGATGGCGCGCTTGCCCGCGATGTCGTAGACCAGGGCAGGGAAGGCGTCCAGGCTCTGGACCCCCTCGTCGGCCAGGAGGTAGTAGGCACCGGCACTGGAGCGCAGCAGGTCACCGATCGCATAGGAGGAGAGGTCGGTCAGCTCGCTGCGATAGCTCACCGGGTCACCGAAGTTCTTGACACCGAACTGGTCTGCTTCCAGGCGGGCGCCCAGCGGGAAGAGGTTGAGCCATTCCTTCGACACCGCGGGCGCGGATGCCCCGAAACCGAGCTTGTTGGCGAGCGTCGAGGCCATCTCCTGGTCCTTCGGCATCGGGAAGCGATAGACGCGCCCACTCTCGCTCCCCACTGACCGCGCCGGCGCCAACAACCATTGCGTGTCACCGCTGTCGACCAGGAAGGCCGAGCTGGTCAGGTCGGAGACCGCGGGCTGCTGCTGGACGGCGATCTTGATGCCGGCGTCAGGCGCAGTGCATGCGGTCCACCCGTCGTCGACGAGGCGATCCGCCGCCGGCAGACTCGCGGGCGCTCCCTCGATGCCGAGGTCTCCGCCCAATTTGACGGTGCGGATGTATTTGTCACGCACGGTGGCGGGTGCGAGTTCCGACTTGCCGAGCAGGAGTTGGGCGGAGACATAGTTGGGGACCCGCTGGATCGTGGCGTCGTCGCCCCCGCGCAGGACGACGTACTGCTCGCCGGTGTCCTTGGAGATGATGAAGCTCCCGGTCTCCAACCACTGCGCGGGCGGTCGGCCCAGCAGGAAGCCGGCCACAGCGGCACCGGCCATCAGCAGCACCGACAACGCCACGCCGCCGATCAGCACCCGCCCGGGACGGACCGGCTCCACCTCTCGCCCACCCGGAGCACCGGAGACGAAGGCAGTGACGAGGCGTCGCCTGCTGAAGGCATGGGCCTCGACAAGATCCTTCTTGGTCGCCATCGAGTCAGCCCGCCACAGCGCCGACGAATCCTGATCCCAGCACCATCAGCGGCAGGAGGGAGAGCAGGGTGAGAGATTCGACGACGTCGCCCATCCGGCCACGACGGACCGAGGTCGAGGCCGGCACGAGCGTCAGACCCAGCAGCGCAGCGCCGACACCGGCCAGGGCGATCGCCGCACCGGCGCGCCAGGTGTCGTGGATGAGCAGCATCGCCACCGTGACTGAGACGAGCCCGAGAATCCCGGAGACCAGTCCCGCGAGCACCTCGGTCCCGGTGCGGTACTGACGCGTGCGGAACATCACCGCCAAACAACACACGGCAGCGAGCATGGTGCCGAAGACACCGCGATCGACGGCCAGCGGCGCGAAGAGCACCAACAGGGTCCCGACCGTGGCAGAGACGGCGAGAAGAATCTCGTGACCCACGCGGGCGTCCCGATCCACTTCCTCGGGATCGATGTCCTCGGGGTCGGCGGTGACGTCGTGCAAGGAATAGAGCTGCTCCACCCGCGTGCCGGTGACGCCCAGAGCCAGCCACGGGAACACGCTGCCGGTGATGACGACCAGGGTCATCATCACGGTGAACACCACGCCTGGCTCGAGGGGCGTGATGCTGATCAGTACGGAGCCGGTGAGCAGCACGGCCCCGACCACGATGGGCGGGATCACCAGCGGACGCCCGTCCTCCAGGCCCACCACGGCAATCAGACCGACCACCAGCACTCCCAACGCACCGCACAGCAGCGGCGCGGTGAAGAACGCGTCATCGAGGGGCCAGGACCACTCGGGCAGCTCGCCCGGAGCCAACAAGATGCCAGCCACAGCGGCATAGACGGCGGCGAGCAACGCCACCGCGACGCCGGCTTCCGGCTCTTCCTGGGCACGAGCCAACACCACAGCACCGACGACGAGGAGCCCGGCAATGACGACCGCCGCCACCCCACCGAAGGTGCTCTCCCCCTTCAGCAGCAGGGCCAGGGCACCGAGCGCGAGCAGGATGCCCCCCGCGCCCAGCGCCGTACGTCGTCCAGCAGCAGGCTCCCAGGGCTTGAGTTCGTTCTCGACGACGTCGGCCATGGCCTCGACGACGTCGTCGTAGACGCGTGGGGCCTTCTCATCGACTCCGGCGGTGACGGTGAGCAGGCCGCCGTCCTCGATGCCCTGCATGGTGAGTCCGGCGTCGTTGGCGAGCGGACGCCCCTCCTGGGTGACCAGGCGGTAGCCGCCGTACACGGTGGAGGCATCGAGCAGCCCGACCGATCGGGCCAGCTCAGGCACGAGTTCGGCCACCGGGATCGCCCCGGGCAGCACGAGATCGACACGACGCGAGCCTGAGGCAATGGTCACCCGGACCAGACCCGAGGCGACCGAAGACCCCTGACTCATGTGCTGTTCTCCCTGGGATGAGCTTCACGGTTGGATCCCGTACGCGAGATCGGGTCGTCGAACGCAGAGCAGCCTAGGCGACGACTGCGCGCACGTGCCTCGACCAGGACGCCTTCCACGTGTGCGCGCCAAGGCGCCCACACGAAGTCGAGGCTGACCACCCTGCGGAAGGGTGGCCAGCCTCGGCAGTATGCGGGGTAGATCAGAAGCGACCGGCACCGCGCTGGTCGGCGGCCTTGTACTCCTGGTTGGAGGAGTCGACGCCGCGGCTGGCCTGGCCGAGCAGCGTGGTCATGTCGATCATCGCCTGGTCCCACTTCTTCTTGGCGTCGTCATAGGCCAACTTCGCGTTACCGTTCCAGTCCGCCCTGAGCGGGTTGAGGTCGGTCTCGAGCTGGTCGAGGCGGGCCTCGATGTCCTTGGCGGCCTTCATGACGTCGGCTGCACCCTGCTCGAGGTTGCCGTGCTGAACCTTGATTCCGTCGAAACTCATGCTTTTCTCCCTAAGTGGAAAGTGGGTGGAGCAGGGTCAGCCGAGACGGCCCTGGAGGTTGGCGGCGGCGGAGGACTGGCCCTCGTCCGTCTTGATGTTGTCCTTCTCGGTCTCGATCATCGAGGCCGAGAGCTGGTCGAGAGCCTTGAGGATGGTCTCCTGCTTCTCGTTCCAGGCAATCATCAAGTTGTTGAACGCGGTGGCACCCTGGCCACCCCAGCCAGCCATCATGCTCTGGATGTTGCCGCTGAGGACGCCGCACTTGTTCTTGACGTCGCCGCGAGCCTCGTCGACGAATCCAGCACCCTTGGAGAGGGCCTTCTCTGTCTGGCCGTAAATCTCACTCATGTCGATCCTTGTCCCTCGGTGGTCGAACCGACCGAGTCTCATTGATGGTGTGATTCGTGTTGCTCGGGGAGACGTCCCGACCCCCCGCGCTGAGGTTCATCTACCCGATGGGACGAGGGCTAAACATCATGAAGTCATTTCCCACAGACGACGAAAGATTCCGGCCGCCACGACCGCTGAGGCAAAGGCGAAACTCCCGCACATCGATTCAGCCACCTCGGCTCTTCGCGACCACCAGATCGAGCGCCAGCCGCGACCTGTCGCGACCCCTGCAGCGAGGGCGATGACCCCGACCGCGACGACGACATAGAAGAAGGTCTGCAGGTGGGGCGCCCCGGCTCCGCCGGCCAGATGGACCGCCAGCGCCGTGAGGGCTCCGAGCCCCGCCAGCCGAAGCAGCACGCGGGCTCCGCCATGTCGGTAGGACCGGGCGGCAAGGAGCAGGGAGCAGCCGGCGAAGAAGACCAGGCAGCGCGCTCCGATCCGGTCCAGATCGATGTCGGCGCTGATCAGCAGCAGCGGGGCGGAGATCACCACCACGACCAGAATCGCCACGGCCGCTCCGGTGACGATGCGAGAGGCTCGCGACACCAGCCGCTCCATCGCATCACCGGCGACCACGATCCGTCCGCGTTTGCCGGAGCGCCCGCTGTCACGGGCCGACCAGGCCGTGACGGCGAGTCGGTCGAGGTCGAGCAGCGTTTCGTCAGGGACGTCGATGGCCAGTGACGGGGCGAAGCGGGCGGCCATCATCGAGAGGAACAGCAGCAGCGTCCAGGAGACCCGTGCGTCCCAGCCGAACAGTGCGACGAGCGCGCAGCACCCAAAAACAGTGAGACCCGAGACGATCCACACGGTGGCGATCTCGTCGGGTCTGGCAGCGAGTGCGCGGCCCACGCCAGCGACCACGGCAGCCGAGATGGCAGCTGCTCCGAGGACCGCCGGCAACACCTGCACCCCCGGGACATACAGCGCGGCCACGGCAGCCGCTGCTGCGAATGCCGGGGCCGCGGCAGCGCGTTGGCGACCGTGCCGCCCGACGGGGAGCACCCCGAGCAGGGCGCTCAACAGGAGCAGTCCCACCGCGACAGTGCGTGCGACGTCTTCACCGGAGCGGGCCGCGAACCACCCCGAGGCCAACGCTGTCATCGCCGCCAGCGTCGCGATCACGGCGGCCAGGGTGGGGCTCTCGGGGACCCGCCTGGACGCCTCGCGCAGGGTGGCCTTGCGTGGTCGGTGGACTCCGGTGATCGCCACCAGCACGTCGCCGGCCTGGATGCCGGCCCCGCCCAGGGTCTCCTGCGCATTCAGGAGCGTCCCCAGCGACGTCTGGAGCAGCGGCATCATGGTGAGGTCGGCCTGGGTGGCGTACTCGCGGGCGACGTCCATCGAGGTGGCACCGGCCGGAACGACGAGGTCGAGCACCCCGGCGTCGCCGTGCACACTGACCGCGATCGTCGACGCGCCGGGCGTCCCACTCACCGCGATCTCAGACACGTCGACTCCCCCTGACCGAACCATCCTGCGTGGCCGCGGATGCTCACCGGCTGCAGAATAGTCGCGCCTCGGCCATGAGCACACCTATCATCATCGCGACTTGATCCGGTGATCGACTGGGGGATGCGTGAGTACGACACTGCGGGGCGGCCAGCGGCTCGACGAGCCCGAGATGCCCGGCGGGCAGATCGTCCTGCAACCTCCGCCGGAGCTGCAGGACGGCGAAGGGGCCGGCGGCGTCCTGATGAACGCCATCCCGATGCTCGGCAGCCTCGGCTCGATCGTCCTCGTCGCGACCATGGGTGGCGCCAACCGCAGCCGCAGCTTCCTGGCCGCCGGCATGTTCCTCTTCGCGACGCTCGGCTTCATCATCGTGCAGATCGACCGCCAGCGAAAGCAGCGCGCCCAGCAGGTCACCGGCTCGCGGACCGAATACCTGCGCTATCTGAGCAACATCCGCAAGGTGGCCCGCGAGGCTGCCGATCAGCAGCGCCGAGCCCTCAACTGGCACCACCCCGAGCCCGATGCGCTGCCCTCGCTGGCCGAGGACCGCACCCGCCTGTGGGAGCACGGCGTGGCCGATGACCACTATCTGCAGGTCCGCTACGGCCTGTGCTCCCAACCGCTCTCGCTCGAACTGGTTCCTCCCGACAGCGCACCGGTCGACCAGGTGGACCCGGCTGCAGCCTCAGCACTGCACCGGCTGCTGGTCGTACACCGGGTACAGCCCAATCTCCCGGCCTCGATCGACCTCCGCGCCTTCGACCGCATCGAGTTGTGTGGCGACGCGGAGGAGGCACGCGCCACGGCTCGGGCAATGATCTGCTCGGCCACCGCGTTCCACAACCCCGACCAACTCGTGGTCGCCGTGCTCAGCTCCGAGGAGAACCTGACCCACTGGGACTGGATCAAGTGGCTCCCGCACGCCCAGAGCGGTCAGGAGGTCGATGCCGTCGGCCCGATGCGTCTGGTCTCCACCTCGCTCGACGACCTGGGGCACCTGTTGCCGCCCGACCTCAGCGAGCGCCCCCGGTTCGGCGCCGACGAACGAGCAGCGACCCCACACATCCTGCTGGTGATCGACGGCGGTCGGCTGCCCCCCGGCAACCACATCGTGCCGCCCGACGGTCTCCACGGCGTCACCCTCCTCGACCTCCCGCACCGCTGGGACGAACTCGAGGACTCCACCCGTCTCCGGCTGGAGTTCGTGGAGGGCCCCGACGAGCACGGCAAGCGCCCCGTCCTGGCCCTGCGCCTGCGCGGCGAGCCCGTCAAGGCACTGGCCGACCAGTGCGGACTGGCCACCGCCGAGGCTTTCGCGCGCCGGCTGGCGCCGTTGAAGACCACCAGCGCCGAGGCGTCCGGCAGCGGCGCGGGGGTCGACATCACCTCGGCCAACCCCGATCACATGGAGCTCCTCGGTCTGGGCGACATCCACACCTACGACACCGCGACCGCCTGGCGCCCGCGGCCCGCCCGCGACCGTCTCCGCGTGCCGATCGGCATCAGCGACTCCGGTGGCCTGGTCCACCTCGACATCAAGGAATCGGCACAGCAGGGCATGGGCCCGCACGGGCTCGTCATCGGCGCGACCGGATCGGGCAAGTCGGAGTTCCTGCGCACTCTGGTGCTCGGCATGGTCATGACGCACTCCTCTGAGCAGCTCAACCTGGTGCTGGTCGACTTCAAGGGTGGCGCGACCTTCGCCGGCATGACCGACATGCCGCACGTCTCTGCCGTCATCACCAACCTCGCCAACGAGCTCACCCTCGTGGACCGTATGCAGGACGCTCTGTCGGGCGAGATGACGCGTCGCCAGGAGTTGCTGCGCGAGGCCGGCAACTACGCCTCCCTCCGCGACTACGAAAAGGCGCGGGCCAACGGCGAGCCGTTGGAACCGATGCCCTCGTTGTTCATCGTGGTCGACGAGTTCTCCGAGATGCTGTCCGCCAAACCGGAGTTCATCGACCTCTTCGTCGCGATCGGTCGACTCGGACGGTCGCTCGGCCTGCACCTCCTGCTCGCCTCACAGCGACTCGAGGAGGGTCGACTGCGAGGCCTGGAGTCCCACCTGTCCTACCGCGTCGGGCTGCGTACGTTCTCGGCAGCCGAGTCGCGAGCCGTACTCGGGGTTCCCGATGCCTACGAGCTCCCGGCGGTGCCCGGGCTCGGTTATCTCAAGCCCGACCAGTCCACCCTGCTGCGGTTCAAGGCCGCCTACGTCTCCGGGCCGCCGTCCAGTCGCGCCCGGGTCACCCGCGACGAGGGCGGCGCCATCCGCGGCATCCTGCCCTTCACGATCTCCGAGGTGCAGGCGCTCGCGCCACTCGAGAGCGACTCCGCCGAGGTGATCGCCCCAGTACCCCAGCAGCAGGGTGAACAACCCTCCCTCCTCGACATCGGCGTGCAGCGGATGATCGGCAAGGGCCCCGAGGCTCACCAGGTCTGGCTGCCGCCCCTCGACATCCCCGACACGCTCGACGACCTCATGCCCGACCTCGTCGAACACCCCGAGCTGGGGCTCGTCTCTCCCCAGTGGCGCAACGTCACCGGCCTGGTCATCCCCCTCGGCACCGTCGACCGTCCGCGCGAACAGCGCCGCGACACGATGACCCTCAACCTGAGTGGAGCCGCCGGCCACGTCGCCGTGGTGGGCGGTCCTCGTTCGGGCAAGAGCACTCTCCTGCGCACCATCGTGACGAGCATGGCGCTGGTCACGACGCCCCAGGAATCGCAGTTCTTCGTGCTCGACTTCGGCGGCGGCACCTTCACCCCGTTGACCCGGTTGCCCCACGTCGCCGGGGTCGCGACCCGTTCCGAGCCCGACGTCGTACGGCGCGTGATGGCGGAGGTCGAAGGTGTGGTGGACCGCCGCGAGGCCTACTTCCGCGACAACGGCATCGACTCGATCGAGACCTACCGCAGCCGGCGGGCCCAAGGTCGTGCCGACGACGGTTGGGGTGATGTCTTCCTGGTCATCGACGGCTGGAGCACGCTGCGCGCCGAGTTCGACGACATCGAGATGGAGATCCAGCAGCTCGCGGCCCGCGGACTGACCTTCGGCCTGCACATCGTCACCGCCTCCACCCGATGGGCCGACTACCGCGCCTCCATGCGCGACGTGTTCGGCTCCAAGCTCGAGCTGCGACTCGGCGACCCACTCGACTCCGAGGTCGACCGCAAGGTCGCGGCCCTGGTGCCGTCCGGGCGACCCGGTCGCGGACTGGTGCCCTCCAAGCTGCACTTCCTCGGTGCCCTCCCCCGTATCGACGGGGACGGCAGCGCCGAGACCCTCGGGGACGGAGTCGACGCCATGATCGACCGGGTGGCGGCTGCCTGGCAGGGAGAGACCGGACCCAAGCTGCGCCTGCTGCCGGAGATGGTGCTGCTCGACACGGTCCGCGAGGCCGCGGTACGCCGGCAGGTGCCCGAGCGCAACCTCATCCTGGGCATCAACGAGAAGGAGCTCGCACCGGTCGCGCTCGACGTGGACGCCGAGTCGCACATGCTGATCTTCGGCGACGGCCAGTCGGGCAAGAGCGCCCTGCTACGTGCCTACTGCCACGAGATCATCCGGACCCGCACGCCCAAGGAAGCCCAGATCGTGCTGGTCGACTACCGCCGGTCGCTGCTCGGCGAGGTCCCGGACGACTATCTCCTCAATTACCTCACCTCGGCGACCCAGGCCACTCCGACACTGAAGGACATCGCGACCTATCTCGAAGGCCGCATCCCGGGTCCCGACGTCACCCCGGACCAGTTGCGGAGCCGCTCGTGGTGGACCGGTGCCGAGGTCTTCGTGGTGGTCGACGACTACGACCTGGTGGCCACCCAGCAGTCCTCACCGGTCGCGGTCCTGCAGCCGCTCATGGCACAGTCGCGCGACGTGGGACTGCACGTGGTGGTGGCACGGCGCACCGGTGGTGCCTCACGTGCCCTCTACGAACCCGTCATCCAGTCGCTGCGCGACCTGGCGATGCCCGGAGTGATGTTGTCGGGCCCGCGCGACGAGGGTGTCCTGATCGGCAACCTGCGTCCGCAACCTGCACCGCCGGGTCGAGCCCGGTTCGTCACCCGCGACGGTGGCACCCAGACCACGCAGCTTGCCTGGCTCGACCCGACCATGTGAGGTATGCGAGTACGGACCCGGTGTGCAGGCCAGGTGTGAGCGCTGGATGTGACGTTCAGGGATCTCTCGGACGATCCCCTCGGCTGATGTCGCCCTGGATCACCGTGAAGCTGGGGAGGTCTGCAGTGGACCATCTGGTCTCGAAGACGCGCTCGTAGCCCGTGTGCGCGATCAGCCAGCGGCCGTCGACGCGGACGTAGCGATCTGAGTAGAGGGCCGCTCCCTCCAGCGCGAAGTCGAACGCAGGGACCAGCACCTTGTCGTGGAGGTACCAGACCCCGGTGGCCCTGTCTCGATCGCTGTCTGGGTCACCCCCAACAGTGATCTCGGGATGATGACCGTGGTGCATGCTGATCAGGCCCGGGGTCATCGACTCGCTGAGGTAGCTCACGATCTCGTCCCGACCTGAGCACGAGCGCTGCGGATAGGTCGCCGTCGCGGCGGGCACGAAGCATTCGGCCAGACCCGTCCAGTCCTTGGTGTCGAGGAGGCGGAAGTAGCGGTACTTCAGCTGGCGCAGGAGTTCGATGTCGAGCAGCACCTCTGCAGCGGTGCCGGTTCTTTCAGGGCTCATGCCTGCATCGTTCCTTCCGGTGTCCATCCCGGTGTCCATTTCTGCGTACTACCGCCGCCCCGACTTGAACATCCCCCGCGCGATCTCGCGGGCAGCGGTGCGCATGAAGTCCTTGAAGACGGGCGAGTTCACCACGTCCATCACGATGCCGTCATCCTGCTTCGTGGACTTCTTGGCAGTCGGTGTGGTGGCCTGCTCCTGGGTGACCCGCGCGTTCTTCTGCTCACGCGCCATCTCCTTGACCCTGGCGTCCTCCGCAGCCTTCTTCGCGCCCTCTTCGAGTTTGTGGGCGAGCAACTCACGCGCGGACTCACGGTCGATCGAGGTGGAGTACTTCGCGGTGAGGGCCGACGCCTCGACGGCCTTCTGCATCTCGGCGGCGGGTGCTGGGTCCATCAGCGACTCCGGGGCCCGCAGCCGGGTCCAGGCGACCGGGGTGGGTGCCCCTCGTTCGTTCATGACCGTCACGACAGCCTCACCGATGCCCAGGCTGGTGATGACGCGCCCCAGGTCGTCGTAGGCGCTGGTGGGGTAGGTGTTGACGGTGGCCTTCAGTGCCTTGGCATCGTTGGGGGTGTGGGCCCGGAGTTGGTGCTGGACGCGGGACCCCAGTTGTGCCAACACCTCGTCCGGCACATCGGTCGGTGACTGCGTCACGAAGAAGACGCCCACTCCCTTGGAACGGATCAGCCGCACGGTCTGCGCGATCTGGTCGAGGAATCCCTTGGACGCATCGCGGAAGAGCAGGTGCGCCTCGTCGAAGAAGAAGACCAGCTTGGGCTTGTCCACGTCGCCGACCTCGGGCAGGTCGTGGAAGAGATCGGCGAGCAGCCACATGAGGAACGTCGAGAAGAGGGCCGGGCGATCCTGCAGGTTCGGGAGCTCCAGCAGGCTGACAATGCCGCGCCCGTCCTCACCGAGCCGGAGAAAATCCTTCGTCTCGAACTCCGGCTCCCCGAAGAAGACGTCGGCACCCTGGGCCTCGAAGGAGATCAGCTCACGCAGGATGACGCCGACGGTCTGGGTGGAGAGGCCGCCGATGCCCTTGAGGTCGGTCTTCCCCTGAGCATCACCGGTCAGATATTGCAGGACGGCTCGTAGGTCGGAGAGGTCGAGCAACGGGAGGCCGGCCTGGTCGCAGTAGTAGAAGACCAGCCCCAGCGACGATTCCTGGGTCTCGTTGAGGCCCAGCACCTTGGCGAGGAGTGTGGGGCCGAACGCGCTCATCGTCACCCGGACGGGCACTCCGATCCCTTGGCCGCCGATGGCGTAGAACTCGGTGGGAAACCCGGTCGCCGTCCAGTCCTGCCCCACGCTGGCGGTACGGGCCGTGAGCTTGGGGTTGGCCGCACCTGGTTGGCTCAGACCCGAGAGGTCGCCCTTGATGTCAGCGGCGAAGACGGGCACCCCGTGGGCGCTGAGTTGCTCGGCCAGGAGCTGCAAGGTCTTGGTCTTCCCGGTGCCGGTGGCTCCGGCCACGAGGCCATGGCGGTTGAGCATGGCCAGCGGGATACGGATGGGGACGCCGCTGAGATCGTCGGCATTCAGCATCAGGCCGCCGAGTTCGAGGGACGGCCCCTCGAACGCGTAGCCCGGGGCGACCGCAGCCGAGATCGGGTCACCGGAAGTGGCCGTGGAGGCGGTGTCGGGAGTCTCGTTCATGCCCCGAGCCTAGTCAGCAAGTCGGGGATGACGGGCGGCGTCGTTATGATCTCCCGCGTGATCTTCAAGCGGGTGGGCATTGGCCGGCCCTACCCCGACCACGGGCTGACATCGCGCGCCTGGGCAGAGCTCCCACCGCGCCAGGTGCGACTCGACGAACTGGTGACCACCAAGGACACCCTGCAGCTCGACACCCTGCTCGATGAGGACTCCACGTTCTACGGCGACCTCTTCGCGCATGTCGTGTCGTGGCGTGGCGACCTCTATCTCGAGGACGGGTTGCACCGCGCCCTGCGTGCCGCCCTCCACCAGCGCAACATGCTCCACGCACGCGTGCACCAGGCAGGTGACCAGTGAGCGCCGGCATCCGCTCGACGCTGACCCTGCTGGGCCTGGCCCTGACCGTCGTCGTGGCCACCATGTGGGGGTGGGGTGCCCTGACCAAGCCGTTCCCCCACGATGAGCCGGTTCCGGTGTGCACCGACACCCGGATCACGGCTGGCACCGAGGTGCGCCGGGACCAGGTCGTGGTGAGCATTTTCAACGGCAGCGGACGCAGCGGCCTTGCGAGCGCGACCCGCGCCCAACTGTCCGAGCGGAACTTCGTGTCCGGTGACATCGGCGATTCCGAACGCTCCAAGACCACCCAGATCTGGACCGACGACCCGACGAACCCCGCCGTGCAGCTGGTCCGCCGCCAGTTCAACAAGGCCCAGGTCGTCAGTGGCAAGGAGCTCGGCATCGGCGTCGTCGTCGTTGTCGGCGAGAAGTTCACCTCGCTGCGCAAGAAGCAGATCGAGTCCTTCGTGGCCAAGGAAGACTCCACCTTCTGCAAGGCGACCAGCTCGGACTGAGGTCCTTTCCACGGGTCGGGCCCGAAGTGCCCGATCAGGAGAACCCGATCACGTGTTCCCCGACCACTTGTTCTGCGACCGCGGCTCACCCAGCCACAACGCCAGCCGGCCACTCTGCGACACCTGGCGAAGCCTCGCCTCGGTCGCCTCGCGCAGTTTGCGGGGTGTGACGACCACGAGGTCGTCGCCCTCGCGCAGGACCGTGCGGCGTTCGGGCACGAGTACTTCACCGTGTCGGACCACCAGCGAGACCGAGGCGCCGGGCGGCAACCGCAACTCCCCCACCTCCACGCCGTGCATCTTCGAGGTCGGCGCGATGCTCACCTGCAGGAGATCGGCGGCGATCTTGTCCAACGGGGCCGCCTCCACGTCGAGTCCGCGCGGCTCGGAGCGCCGAGCGACTCGCAGCGCTCGCGCCACCAGTGGCAGGGTCGGGCCGGTGAGCAGGGTGTAGACGACCACCACCACGAAGACGATGTCGAAGATCTGGTTGGCCCCGTCCACCCCTTCCGAGAGCGGGATCGTGGCCAGGACGATGGGCACTGCCCCCCGCAGCCCGGCCCAGGAGATGAACCCGAGTTCTCGCAGCGGCATGGGTTGGGCCACGCTGCTGACCAGCACCGACAGGGGCCGCGCGAGGAAGGTGAGGACGAGCCCGGTGATCAGCGCCTGGACCAGGGTGGCCGCATCGAGCCGGTCAGGCACCACGAGCAGTCCGAGCATGACGAACAGGCCGATCTGCGCCAGCCAGGCCACTCCCTCCGAGAAAGACTTGGTGGCGACCCGGTGGGGCAGGTCGCTGTTGCCCAGGATGAGGGCCGCCACGTAGATGGCGGCGAAACCCGAGGCATGTACGGCTGACGCGGCGCCGTAGGCGGTGAACGCCAGGCACATGACGGCGAGCGGATAGAGGCCCGAGGAGGGCAGGGCGATGCGCCGCATCAACCATGCGCCCGCGACCCCGCAGACCACCCCGACCAGGGTGCCGACCACCAGTTCGAAGACGATGATCCCGGCGATCGCAAGCACTCCGGCATCGGCGGCAGCGCCGGTGGAGATGATGCCGACCAGGACCACCGTGGGTGCGTCGTTCAGACCTGACTCGGTCTCCAGGGCTCCGGTGAGTTTGGTGGGCAGTGGGACCGCCCGCAGCACCGAGAACACCGCTGCCGCGTCGGTGGGCGAGCAGATCGCACCGAGCAGGATCGACAACTCCCACGGCAGCCCGAGGAGGTAATGGCTCCCCACCGCCATCACGGCCACCGAGACCGCGACACCGATCGTTGCCATCGACACGCCGAGGCGGAGGCTGGGCCGCATCTCCCGCCAGTCGGTGGTGAGGCCACCTTCGGCGAGGATCACCGCCAGTGCTCCGAAGCCCAGCGCATGGGCGAGTTCGGCGTCCTGGAAGGAGATGGCCAACGGGCCGAGGTCTCCGAGGAGTACGCCGATCAGGAGGTAGATGAGCAGCGAGGGGAGCCCCAGCCCTGAGGAGAGTCGCACCGCGAGGATGGCTCCGAGCGTCACCACCGCGCCGACCAACAGGAACAGGTCGAGTTGGTGGACGTCGAAGGTCACTGGCACCTCGTTCAGGGGGTGGGCGTCGCCGTGATCCTACCGGGCTCTCGACCCGGAAAAACTGCAACGTGTTCTAGGCTGCCCGGGTGAGCGA
The DNA here is from genome assembly GCA_038242265.1 of Propionibacteriales bacterium. Taxonomy (GTDB): domain Bacteria; phylum Actinomycetota; class Actinomycetes; order Propionibacteriales; family Nocardioidaceae; genus Nocardioides. The sequence continues at coordinate 93,720 of JBBSSH010000008.1, read as the reverse complement.
GACCGGTGCGACTCCCAGCAGTGCGACGGCGATTCCCGGCGTGCTGCCCTCCGAGGTGCTGGCCGACTGCGACAGTTTCGACGTCGTCGTGGTGGGCTTCGGCATCGCCGGTGGGTGCGCCGCGCTGGAGGCTGTACGGGCGGGCGCGCGTGTGCTCATCCTCGAACGCGCGGCGGTGCACGGCGGCACCTCGTCGATGAGCGGCGGTCACTTCTATCTCGGCGGCGGCACTGCGGTGCAGCAGGCCACCGGCCACGACGACTCCGCCGAGGAGATGGAGAAGTATCTCCTCGCCACTTCACTGGATCCCGAACCTGAAAAAATTCGCGCCTACTGCCACGGGTCCGTCGAGCACTTCGACTGGCTGGAACACCTCGGCTTCGAGTTCGAGCGTTCCTACTATCCGGAGAAGGCGGTGATCCAGCCCGGCACCGAGGGACTGATGTACACCGGCAACGAACTGGTGGCCCCCTTCCGCGACCTCGCCCGCCCGGCACCCCGGGGGCACAAGGTCCCCGTCGCCGGCGACACCGGCGGCACGGCGCTGGTGATGGACCTGCTGCTCGCGCGGCTGGAGGAGGAGGGCGTCGAGATTCGCTACGAGACCGGCGCCACCCACCTCGTGATGGCCGGCGACCGGGTTCGGGGACTGGCCTGGCGACGCTTCGCCGAGACCGGGGTCGTGCGCGCCGGCGCAGTCGTCCTCGCGGCGGGAGGGTTCGTGATGAATCCCGACATGGTCGCTGCCCACACGCCGACTCTGGGGGGCGCCCTCTTCACGCTCGGATCGACCTACGACGACGGGCTGGGGATCAGACTGGGGCAGTCCGCCGGTGCCGATCTCCTGCACATGGACCAACCGTTCATCACCGCGCCGTTCTACCCGCCCTCGACCCTGGTGACGGGTCTGGTGGTCAACCAGCTCGGCGAGCGCTTCGTCGCCGAGGACAGCTACCACTCCCGTACGAGTGCCTTCGTCATGGACCAACCCGGGTCCGCCGCGTACCTCATCGTCGACAGCGTCCACATGGAACGCCCGGCGATCGCGTTGGCGCCCTTCATCGACGGCTGGGAGACGGTGGCCGAGATGGAGGTCGGGCTCGGTGTCCCTGCGGGGTCGTTGGACCGGAGCCTGTCGCGCTACAACGCATACGCAGCGCGGGGCGAGGATCCCGACTTCGACAAGCATCCGCGCTGGCTGTCACCACAGGACACTGGGCCGTGGGGTGCCTTCGACCTCACCCTGGGGCGCGCCCTCTATGCCGGGTTCACCCTCGGCGGAATGCGGGTCACCGTCGACGGTGAAGCCCAACGGAGCGACGGGTCGGTGATCGGGGGGCTCTATGCTGCTGGTGCTTGTGCGTCCAACCTCGCCCAGGACGGTCGCGGCTACTGCTCGGGCACCCAACTCGGCGAAGGATCCTTCTTCGGCAGGCGAGCCGGGCGTCATGCCGCGGCACTCACGAGCAGCACCCCGCCCCTCTGAGGTCGGAGAACGACACAGCGTACGAAAAATGTGGGCGCACGAAGGTTTGACGGTGGCTCGACACGGGTATGCGCCCGCCGAAGAAAGGTGTGATCGATGTACGGCGACACTGCTGCCGGCCGCAAGCGCGTGGCTCAATTGCGTGAGCAGAGCGGCGACATCAGGGCGCTGGCCTCTCGGCTCGTGTCCCAGGCAGAAGCAGCGCCCTGGCACGGCCGGGCCGCCGACGACATGCGCGCCCGGATCAAGGAACGGGCCAACCACCTGCGCTCGGCCGCCGCACAGCACGAGACCGCCGCCGACTCCCTGGCCAGGCACCTCAGCGAGGTCGACACCTTGAAGGACACCATCGAGACGCGCTCGCACAAGGCGACCACCCTGGTCCAGGACGCGCACACGCGCGCCGCGCAAGGCTCCCGCAACGAGCCAGATGACATCGACACCAGTCTGCTCGCCTTCGATCCTCCACCGGCCGGTCACAAGGACTGGCTGACCGTCACTCTCCCAGGGCTCTGACATGGTGACCATCGATCTGACCACCCCCGCGCCCCCGCCGACGAGCTTCCTCGACAGTCTGGCCCGGAGGCTGGCACTGACGCTGCCCGAGCTCCGCCTGGTCGCCGAGCTGGCCGGCAACGCGCCCCTGCCCTTCGACATCAACGACCCCGCCGACAGCATCCAGGACAGCCTCGACGGTCGACTGGGCCGCAGCCGAGGCTCCACGGAGGACCAGGCGTACGCCGACGCGCTGGCATCGCTGCACGCGGCAGAGGAGACCCTGCGCCACCGAGGGCTGCTCACCGATGACGGCCCCGACTCGGGAATCGTCGGTGCCGTGGGGCTGCTCGCCACGCCTCGGTTGGCCCTCGACATCGACGTTGCTGCCGGCGGCACCCAGGTCAAGGCATGGCACCGCCATGCCGACGGCGCGGTGGCCAGCCTGTCGACCTGCGACGGCATCGTCTTCGAGCTCGCCTGGTTCCCCGTCGACCAGTGGACGACCGAACTGGCTCGCGTGACGGCCGTGCCTGCAGACCTCCCCCGCGGCAGGTCTGCCGTGCCCGAACTGCTCGACCTCCCCTACCCCCTCGTGGATTCGATCGGCGAGGCCTTCCGTTCCGGTCGCTCGGACCTGATCCCCGTACTGATGGAGCAGGCCGGCGGCGACGTGCTCGCCGACGGTGACACCCTGGGTCAGGCAGAAGCCGGCACAGTGGTCGCCTCCATCCACGCCGAGAGCCGCGGGCGACTGCGCATCCTGGCCGCCGAGGTGTCCGCGGAGTCGACCACGTCGGTGGGTGTCGTCTCGTGGGTGCTGCTCAAGGACGGCTGGCACTCCATCACCCCCCGCCACGACGAGGACGGCCCACGCGTGGCGGTCCGTCGAGTGGATTCCTCCGACCTGGCGACCGAGCTCGCCCCGGTCCTGGCCCAGGTGAGCGCATGAGCGATCTCGAGATTCCCCGCACCCACGGCAGCGAGGTGGCCTCCCACGGTCTGCCCGGTGACCTGCCTGCCGGCGATGCGTCAGCTGCCGTGGCCGCCGACAAGTACGACCAGATGCTGGCCCTGGCCGACCTTTTCGACTCCTCCGGCAGCGAGATGCGTGAACGCGCCCGCCTCGGTGCCGAGATCCTCGCCGACGACGACGTCGCCGACACCGAAGAGCTGTCGAAGGCGACGTACGGCCCGGCCGAGGAGGACATCCTCGCTGCCACCACCGGCAGGCACGGCCTGTTGACGCGGTCGGTCGAACTCGACGCGGACGCCCTGGTGGTCCGCGCCACGGTCCTGACCTATCGCTGGATCGACGAGCTCCAGCAGGCCGCGTACAAGACGCTCGGCTCGATCGCCGGTCGCGCGATCGGCTACCTCGCCCCCGAGGTTGCCCTCGGTGGCGCGATCGTCAGTGCCGGACTCATCGAGACCGACGCCCTCGACCGTGACAGTGTCACGGCCTATCTCAACGAGCTGGCCGAGAACAACCCCGAGCTGATGGACCACATGTCCGGCGGCGGTGGCCTGCTCGAGGGTCTGCACATGCGCTCGTTGCTGACCTCGGGCGCACTCGCCTCGGCGGACGGAGTCAACGCCGCGAAGGGCGGGCTGCGAGCCATCGGCATCGACTCGTTCCCCACCGACGCGGTGTCCGCCTTCCGCGACTCGGCGGGGGCTTTCGTGGAGGTCGAGGCACCCCACACCCTGGTGGGGGTCGGCGAGGGGCAGACGCCGCGGTCCCTCGAGGACCTGATGGCCACCCTCATGGCCGAGGACCGCCGGATCAGCGTCCAACGGGTCGGAGCGGGCCGTTACATCACCTACCTTCCGGGTCACTTCGAGACCGAGTCGGGACGGCTGCGACTGGTCGGTGCCGATCGGTCCACCTATGCCACCCAGGTGGTCGCGGCCATCGAGAAGGCCCTCACCGAGGACGGCGCCCGCGTCATGCTCGTCGGCTCGGCATCGGGCGGCACCGTGGCAGCCGAGATCGCCGCCACCGTGATCTCGAAGAGGTTCGTGGTCGACCAGGTCGTCACCGCAGGTTCGCCGTCGGCGCAGGTGCCGCGCATCCCTGCGAGCACTCGCGTGCTCTCGCTGGAGGATCGGGCCGACCCGGTCGCGCTGCTGGGCTCATTGATCAATGCCAAGGTCGGCAACCGGGTCACGGTCGTCTTCGACGGCACCGCTGCCGACGATGTGCACCTCTACGTCGCGTGCGCCCGGGCTGCCGACGCCGCGGATCACCCCGAACTCCGTGCGGAGATCACCCGCATGCAGGAGTTGGGCTACCTCGTCGGCTGACGGGTTCAGAGGATCTCGTGCACGAACTCCGCGAGTTGGGCCAGGTTGCGGCACTCCGTCATCGGCACCACTGCGCCGTAGGTGAGTGCCGCGCTGTCCCCCGTGCCCCAGTGGCGTGACTGCTCGGGGTTGAGCCACCAGGCGTGTCTGGCCCGACCGGCCAGTTCGGCCAGGACCGGCAGGGCCAGATCGCTGTGGTTGGAGCGCGCATCGCCGAGGATGAGCAACGACGATTTGGGGCCCACGGCGTCACCATGGTCATCGTCGAAACGGGTCAGCGCGCGTCCATAGTTCGTCCGCCCCCACAGAGCGGCGTGCGACACGCTGGCCGCGAGCGTCTCCATCACCTCGACCGGGTCGGCATCCGGACGGAAGTGGTCAGTGACCTCCACGACGTGGTCGATGAAGGTGAAGGCTCGTACACCGCTGAAGGCTTCGCGCAGGGCATGCACCAGCAGAAGGGTGAACTGGGCGAAGTGCGCCACCGACCCGCTCACGTCGCAGAGCACGACCAACTCCGTACGGTGCGGCCGCTTCGGCCGGTGGTGGGTCGCGAAGGGCACGCCACCGGTGGAGAGCGCGGCTCGCACCGTACGGCGTACGTCGAGCGGACCGCGCCGTTCGGCGTGCTGTTCCTTGGTCAGCCGAGCGGCCAGACGCCGCGCCAGGGGATAGATCTCCCGACGCATCTCGTCCACGTCACTGCGTCTGGCAGCCGCGAAGTCGAGGCGGTCGATGGTGGGACGGACCGAGACCCGGGCCACATGGTCGGGGCCCTTCTCCTCCGCGATCCGTCTGCGGGCGTCAGCCTCCACCAGACGGGTGAAGGTGCCGATACGCCGGCCGGCCACCTGCTCGGCCTCCTCGGCGCTCATTCCCTGGCTCAGCAGGCTCTGGACGAGCCGCTCGAGCAAGTCGCCCGGAGCCACCCGCTGGAGCGAGGTGTACGCCGACCAGCTCGAGAGGCCGGGGCCGCGACCGGGCATCGCCCCGAAGCGTGCCAGCGCTTCGGCGGCGAGATCCTGCATCTCCTGCTGCTCGTCTGCCGCCAGCGCCCGGGCCACCGCTTCGCGCAATCGCTCGAGGTCCGGTCCCGAGTCGCGGACGTCTTGGCCCGACTCTGCCCCCTCCGCATCTCCTGTGCCCTCTGCGGCACCCTCTCCAGCAACGCCATCACCGATGAGCCGGGGGTAGTAGAGGTCGAAGACGGCATCGAAGGTGACCCGTTGGGGTTGTCGCTTGACGAGCGTGGCGGCGTAGGTCGCGCGGATCGCCTCCCGGTCGTGCCAGCTCACGTGATCTAGTGCAGCGATCGCGTCCAGCCCTTCGGCCAGCGACACCGACAGGCCTGCGGAGCGCAACGCCTCCACGAAGCCGATGTGGGTGTCGAGCAGGCTCATCGTGCGGCCAGCTTGAGTTCCTTCATGGCCCGCGCGTGGTCGGAGGAGTGCTTCAGCACGACCCCCAGGGTGCGGGCCACGGTCTTCTCGTCGAGATCGTCGATCTGGAGAGCGATCAGGGTCCGGGCCCAGTCGATCGACTCGGCAATGGACGGAGCCTTCTTGAGCTCGAGTGCGCGCAGGCGCACCACGACGTCCACCAGTTGGCTGACGATCTTCTCGTCCAGGTCGGGGACCTGACTGATCACGATGGCCCGCTCGCGCGCCGCGTCGGGATAGTCCAGGTGCAGGAACAGGCACCGTCGCTTCACGGCCTCGGAGAGTTCGCGACTCGCATTGGAGGTCAGCACGACGAAGGGGCGGCGGGTGGCCGCGATCGTGCCGAGCTCGGGGATCGTCACCTGGAAGTCGCTCAACACTTCGAGCAGCAGGCCCTCCACCTCGACGTCGGTCTTGTCGACCTCGTCGATGAGGAGCACTGTCGGCTCCGCACGCCTGATGGCGCTCAGCAGCGGCCGGGTGAGAAGAAATTCCTCGGTGAAGATGTCGTCGTGGGTCTGGTTCCAGGAGTCGTCACCGCTGCTGGCCTGGATGCGCAGCAACTGCTTCTTGTAGTTCCACTCATAGAGGGCCCGCGCCTCGTCGAGACCTTCGTAGCACTGGAGCCGCACCAGTTCGGCACCTCGCGCGGCTGCCACCGCCTTGGCCAGTTCGGTCTTGCCGACCCCTGCAGGCCCTTCCACGAGCAACGGCTTCTCCAACGCCCCGGCGAGGAACGTGGTCAGCGCGGTCGGATCGTCGGTGAGGTATCCCACCTCGCCCAGACGCGTGGCCGCGTCGTCGGCAGAGGTGAACCAGGTGGTCGGCACTGCTCGAGCCTAGGACACCGGCCACGGACTGATCCAAGGAAAGGCTGACGTGGCAGAGGGGGCGGGATTCGAACCCGCGGTAGGTCTCCCTACGACCGCTTTCAAGGCGGTTCCGATCGGCCGCTCCGGCACCCCTCCTCGTGGGCACCGAGGCGCCCTACGACGCCGCACTCTACCCAACCGGCTGCGGCTCCACACCCCACACTCCACCACGACTCGCCCGGTCTGGTCCGACGTGGTGAAATCAGCAGGTGTCGATCGAGAAGCAGCACACCGACCACCTGCTCTCCCCCAAGGTGGCAGCACGCCTGCTGGGCGTCATCCTGATGGCCCTGGCCGCCATCATCTTGGTGAGCACCGTCGCCGTCGCAGTCCTCAACCTCCACACGATCACCCTGCTGGTGCCCGTGGGCCTCACTGTCGCGGTGCTCGCCGCCAACTGGTGGGCGTGGCGCACCAAGGGCTGGGTCGTACGCCTGACCCCCGAGGGCTATCGGGTGCAGTGGGTGCGTGGCGTCGGCACGGCCCAGGGGCGCTGGAAGGACGTCGAGGACGCGATCACCACGACCGTGATCGGGTCCCCGGTCCTCATGCTTCGCCTGCGGGACGGACAGACCACCACGATCCCTGTCGAGATGATCGCCACCGACCGTGAGACCTTCGTCCGCGACGTCCAGGATCACCTCCAGCGCGGCCACGGCCTGCGTGACCTCTGACCTGATTCGGCTTCAGGGCAGTGGGCCTTGTAGCCTGTCGGCGCTTGACCCTGTGGTTGGGCATGGAGGCGTCGCCTAGTCCGGTCTATGGCGCCCGCCTGCTAAGCGGGTTTGGGGCTAAAACCCCATCGAGGGTTCAAATCCCTCCGCCTCCGCCAGTGTGAGAGCAAGACCCTCCTCGGGCCCTAGTCGGGTCCGAGGAGGGTTTTCCTCGTTCCACGCCGCTCAGACACCATCGAGACACCCCCGGTGAAACTGCAATTACATGCAATGCACATACTTGCAGCCGTACGCCCAGTACGGATCGGCCCATCATGGGTCAGACTGAGTGCGTCATCCCCTGTGACACAGTGACATTGAGGTGAGAAGCATGACCCCTGTACGCCGCATCGCAGCAGCCACCCTCGTGGCTGCCCTAGGCTTCGGTTTCGTCGGAGCAATCTCGTCCCCCGCCAACGCCCGGGACACCACGTGGGGCGAAATGGCTCCCGTGCAACGCTGACCCCAACTCTTCAACCGAGTACAATAAAGAGCTGAGACGCGGACCTCCTCAACCCCCCACGAGTCTAGGTCCGAGTGCCTTCCCCAAAGGCCCGTCTCTTGGCCGAGGGCAGCAACTCCCGTCGAGTTGCTGCCCTCGGTTGTTTTCTACCGCGAAACGCCGGGTCAGGGCCTCCTGTAAGAACCTCCGGTCAGGGCGTCGGTGCGGCATCGGTCTCTCGACCGGAGATCCCACGCTTGCCCATCTCGTAGCCGAGTTGGAACCGGGTCTCGATCTCGAACTCGTGCTTGAGATCTGCCACGTAGCCGGCATAGGTGCGCGGACTGACTCCCAGTCGCTTGGCCCCGGCAGGGTCGGCCCGGCCCTCCAGCAACATCCTGATGGTCATGGCACGCTGCTCGGCGGCGATGTCACGCACCAGCGAGGACTCACTGCTCGTGAAGGGACGCGCACGCTCCCAGTGGCGCTCGAACATGTCGACCAGGTAGGCCACCATCGACGGCTCACTGATGACCATGGCCACCGACAACCCCACGTGGCTGGGGATCAGGGCGATGCGTCGGTCAACCACGATCAGGCGGTTGAAGAACTCGTCCAGCGTCCGCACGTCGGCGCCCTCGGCGGTGACTGCAGCGACGTACTTGCGGGTGTCCGGACTGCGCCGCGCGGCATGTTGGTAGAGCGTCCGCATCTCTACCCCGCGTTTGAGCACCGCGATCTCGCGCGCCACCACGTTGGAGAGTTGCTTGATCCCACGCCCGGCCTGCGGCTGCGCGGTGAGCAGTTCGTCCTCGGCGTCGCTGACCAGCGAGGCGAGGAAACTGCTGATGGTGGCATTGCCGCGGATCTCCGCGAACGGTCCCCCGACGGCGCTGGGCGAGCGACGCCAAGTGTGGGAGAGCGCGTTGAAGGCCTGGGCCCAGTGCGCCGACTCCGCGATCAGCTCGGCCCCCTGCTGCCCCAGGGGAGCCACCACCTGGGCCTGCACCGCAGCAGGATCGACCGCGCGCCAGTGCGGCCCGTCCTCTCCCTTGACGACCAGTCCCAGGTCGCGCAGGAGTTCGAAGGCCTCGTGCAGCGCCCCGCCCTTGACGATGCGCTCGTCCTTGGCGCTGATTCCGCCAGCGCTGACAATTTCTTCGTACAGCGGGGTCGACCCGATCTCGAACACCGTGCGCTCGTGAAGCCCTAGTGGCATGTCCACCTCCGCTTGAAGAACGCTCGGCCTCCGACAGTGTGGTGGATCGTCCCACACCGCCCAAATAGGCACCGCCCGACATGGAGGGCTTCTCCAGTCGGGCGGTGTCCTTGTGCGTCAGCGGTGAATCGGTGCTCAGGCCTCGTTCTCCAGGTCGGCAGCCACCCGACGGTGTGCCTCCCAGATGGCTTCAGGCATCCGCTCGAACTGCTGGAGGTGCTCCTCGCGGAAACCCATCTCCTGCTGCCAGCGCGGCTTGTCGATGGTCAGGAGGCGCTCCAGGTCCTCGGCGGGGATGTCCATCCCCTCGAGGTTGAGCTCCTCCTCAGTCGGGATGATGCCCACCGCAGTCTTGCGGCCGGTGACCTCACCGTTCTTGAGCGCAAGCAGCCAGAGCAGCGGGCGCAGGTTGTCGCGGTATCCGGGCCACAGGAAGTGGCCGTCCTCGGCGTCGCGCTGGAACCAGTTGACGTGGGCGAAGATCGGCTGCTCCTTCGCCGCCCCGACGATGTTGAGGTAGTGCTGGGCGTAGTCGCCCTCGCCGTACCCCATGAACGGACGGTTGGACATGGGGTCGTAGCGGAGCACGCCCTCCTTGCCCTCGGCCGCTGACGTGGCCTCGGCACCCAGCGTGAGGCCGTCGTAGACGCCCTCGGCGAGGTCGTGGATCGCGCGGATCAACGGCTCGCGGTCGCGGGTGCGACCACCGAAGATGATCGCGTCGATGGGGACGCCCTCTGGCTCTTCATAGTCAGTGGCGATGTTGGGGACGTTGTCCATGGTCGTGGTGAAGCGGCTGTTGGGGTGCGCCCAGGGCAGGTCCTTCTCGTCCTCGGTGCGATCCGAGATCCGCGCGCCCTTCCAGTCCGTCCAACCGGTCACGTCGGCCGGCGGCTCGGGGGTGCGTCCCTCCCACCAGACCTCTTCGGAATCGGCGTTGTAGGCGATGTTGGTGAAGATCGCCTTGGTGCCTTCCTTGATGGATTCCAACGCGGTCGGGTTGGTGACGGCGTTGGTGTCCTTGGCGACACCGAAGACGCCGTACTCGGGGTTCATCCCCATCAGGCGACCCGACGCCTCGTCGACCCAGAGCCAGGCGATGTCGTCGCCGTAGAAGGAGACGTGGTAGCGATCGCCAAGAGCGTCGGGGGCCAACATCATGGCCAGGTTGGTCTTGCCGGAGGCACTCGGGAAACCACCACAGACGTGGTACTTCTTGCCGGTCTCCTTGTCGTGGATCCCGATGAGCATGTACTGCTCGGCGAGGAACTTCTTGCTGGCCCAGCCGTCATAGGCGCCCTGGCGCAAGCCGTGCGCAATCTTGCCGAGCAGCGCGTTGCCGCCGTAGGAGGAGCCGAAGTGGAGGATCGTGCGCTCGTCGGCAACCGTGACGAAGTAGCGCTGGTCCTCCGGCGTGCCCTGACCCAGGTTCTCGAGGTCGCCGGTGACGTGGACCGCCCGGACGAAAGAGTTGGGGTCTTCGAGTTCCTGCACGTGCCGCACGCCGACGCGGGCCATGCGGATCATGTGGAGCACCACGGTGCGGGTGTCGCTGAGCTGGACACCTGCCGCCCACGGTGCCAACACGTTGCCCACGGGGGACATGAGGTAGGGGATGACGTACATCGTCTTGCCCTTGAACGCGCCGCGCATCCGGTCGTGAAGCATCGGCTTCATCTCCGATGCGGGGCGCCAGTTGTTGTAGACACCCTTGTCCGACTCGTTGCTCGTCGCCACGATCGTGCGCTCCTCGGAGCGCGCGGTGTCGAGGTGATAGCTGCGCGAGTAGTAGAGACCCTCACCCGCAGGCTGAAGTTGGCCCTCGTCCAGCGCCTCCTGGATCAGGCGCGCGTCATCGGAGGCGTTGATGACCTCGATACGCTCGGCTCCGGTGAGTTCGGCGTACTGCGCCACGAACTCCCGGACCTTGGGGTTCGTCAGACCTGCTGCGTCCAGAACTGCATCGACATCTGCCATCGCAAACGTTGCCTCTCATCGATCGTGGCGACCGGGCGCCACGTGGGGTGCGACTATGGAATCACCATATGGCACCGTCCGACCGGCGCTCATGGGTGGTCCAGAGGAGGGTGATTTCGCCGAGGACTCCGCGGTCCGCTATCCTCGTCAAGTCCTCGCGGCCTGAGTGGTCGTGGACAAGAGCGCCTGTAGCTCAACGGATAGAGCATCTGACTACGGATCAGAAGGTTTGGGGTTCGAATCCCTACAGGCGCACAGATCAAAGAAGCCGCAGGTCAGCCCGCTGACCTGCGGCTTTGTCGTTGGCGGGCTTGCCTTGGGTTGGTCAAGATCGGCCAGGGGCGGCGTCACCAGACTGAAACACCCTGCAACCCGCCTCCTGATGGCTGACTGGAGCTCCAGCGACGGCGTCGCGATTGCTGGATCAAACGCGACTGCTTCAACAGTGCGCGGGCCGAGGACGACGCCACCCGCGTCCGGGTCCTGTCCGAGCTCTTGGGTTCTGTCGGCGAAGGCGGGTCCCATCACAGACACGCCGGCGACACCACTCATCGTGTGCCAGTGCCCGGCAAACCAGCACAGCCCTGTCGAGATCGGGCCACTGCCACTGCCACTAATGGTCAACTTGGTGACCACCAAGAGCTTAAGATGTAGTCACTGGGCCTCAGAAGCACTAATGTTCATTCTGTTGACCATTAGGATCATGGCCGCCGATGGCCCGCCTCGCACAGGCTCTAATGTTCATCTCGTTGACCATTAGGAGGCTGCCGTGGCGTTGCAACGTCGCTCCCGCGTCCCTGCTGGCGATCGGGCGGTCGAGCGCGGCCCGTTGGCCGCGGTCGTTGCCGCCCGGCGGCAGGAACTGGACCTGAGCCAGAGCGAGCTAGCTGACCTGGCTGGCGTGGCGCGCGGGCCTGTCGTACGTCTGGAGACGGGGCGTCCGGTTTCCCTCGAGACACTCTTCGCCATCTTGGAGGTGCTTGGCCTGCATCTACACCTCGTGCGCGGCGCTGTCCCCGACGGCATCTCCGTGTCCTCCGACCTGGCAAAGCAGTACTCTGTCGCCGCAGTGGCTGGAGCCGCGGCCGTGGACGAGGCCCTCGGCGATGACTGACCCCACCGCGCCGTCCGAGGCGCCGGGCTCGCATGACGGAGGTCTCGAGGGTCTCAAGTCCGTCCGCCGAGCCGATGTCTACAAGGACGGCGAACTGGCCGCACACCTCACTCGCGCAGCCGCTGGTGTCGTCCAGTTCACGTACACCGACGACTGGTTGCGCAACGACGCTCCACCCGTCGCCACCACGTTGCCAGTGACCGCGACCCCCGTCGTGACGTCGGGAGGAGCAGTGCCGGCCTTCTTCTCCGGACTGCTTCCCGAGGGGCGCCGCCTCACCGCGCTGCGCCAAGGCATCAAGACGTCCATGGACGACGAGTTCAGCCTCCTGCTCGGCGTGGGTAGCGACACCATCGGCGATGTCCGAGTTGTACCCGAGGGAGGAAGCCCAGAGGGGGCACCGGCCCGCCTCCGGGTGACCTCCTTCAACGAGGTCCGGTTCGCTGACCTCATCGAAAGCATGGGCATCCAAGTGGACCGGGTCGGGCTTCCGGGCGTGCAGGACAAGGTCAGCGCCGCCATGCTGAATCTCCCGGTCACCGCGGCCGGGTCCCACCTGCTCCTGAAGCTCAACCCTGCAGAGTTCAAGCACTTGGTGGAGAACGAGGACTTCTTCCTCCGCGCAGCACGCCGGTCGCACATTCGGACCGTTGACGCGCAACTCGTTCATGACGCCGAGGGCGTGCCTGGCCTCGCGGTCGCGCGATTCGACCGAGTCGAGGTGGACGGCCGTCCGGCGTCGTTGGCGGTGGAGGACGGATGTCAGGTCCTCGGTATGCCCCCGGCCGGCAAGTACCTCGTGAGCACAGAAGAGCTCTTCGCGAAGCTCAGTTCCCTGTGCGAGGCACCCATCCCGGCGGCGGCGAACTTCCTGTCACAGATCGCGTTCGCAAACCTGACCGGGAACGGTGATGCGCACGCGAAGAACTTCTCCATCATCCAGGACCGCAACGGAAGGTGGCAGCCGACTTTGGCCTACGACGTGCCAACGTCGCAGATCTACAACGACCAGACGATGGCCTTGCCGATCCACGGTCGTCGGGACGGCCACATCACGGGAGCGCGGTTCGTGGCTCTCGGGGCGGCCATCGGCTTGCGCGAGCGCCCTGCGGTCCGCGTGCTCCACACCGTCGCTCGGGCTGCGGACGGGTGGATCGACGAGCTCGACACACTGCCGTTCGACAAGGGGAAACTGCACGAGCTCAAGCGGGTCGTGATGAACCGTCAGCAGATGCTCCGCCAGTAGCCCACTTCACCGCGCTCTGAGGGCTCAGAAGCCCAACAGCTTGCCGAACGCCGAGAACACGGCGTCGAACACCTTGGCGATCGGATTGCTGGGCCCATCGGCACTGGACTTCTGCCAGAAGAAGGCGTGGGGGCCGGTGAACTCGTGGTCGACCAGTGGGGTTCTGCCCCACAGGTACGGCCAGAACACCTCGGTCCGGTCGACACCCGCGGTCAGGCGAGCGTCGAAACCCATGACGAGGCTCTGTTCCATCCTCATGGACCTGCCTCGAGGGCTCGTCTCCACGACATCCCCGCTGCCCTGGACGATCAGGCTGCCGGTGCCGGCGAACATGATGTAGCGCACCTGCCACGTCGCGAAGGATTGGATGCCCCACCGCCAGCGCGTCTCCAACTCCGGGATGCCGATGACACCCACGACGTGCTTTGGGTGCATCACCACACCCGGGTGGTCGGTGAAGTCGAGGCGCATCAGGTACGAGTCGGGGTCATTGGGCGTGGACAGTGTCACCGAGGTGACGTGTTCGTCGCCGGTGACTCGACTCAGTCCGTAGAGCCCGGCCGCGAAGCTGATGAACGGTGCGTGCCAGTCGTAGAGAAGTCGGCTGCGGATCTGCCCCTGCACCGGACGGACATGCTCCGACCGCGCGGACAACACCTCACCGTCGCCGAGGTCGATCGTCAGGGTCCGCTGGGCTGCGGTGGCGCGAAGGTCGGCAGCCACGTTCTCAGATCCAGCCGCCAGGTGGATCGGCCGGTGGATCCGATTCACCAGCGGCATCAGCACGAAGTAACTGACGACACGCAGGGCTCCGGGCAGGACGAGGGCGAGCAGCGCGATGAAGGCCAACCACTTCCACGACTGCGCCCATTGGTCGACCACCCAGCCCACCCCGGATCCCTGAGCCTTCTCCAAGCTCGCCTCTTCGGCCTTCTTCTGCCCCAGCTCCGACTCCTTGTTGTTGATCTCTCTCTCGGCGAAGGACTGGTCGCCGCCCTTGCCGAGTCGATCGAGCTTCTCCTGGGGGGTCAGGGACGGATCGTTGAGGACCGCAGCGGCGTCCTCCGCCTGGCCGAGGCTGCCTTCGAGAGTGTCGAGGGCTTCGTCCGCCTTCGCGACCGCCATCTCAGCGGTTTTGCACGCGCTGCCCGGTGTCAGGAAATCGATGACGTCCTGGACGAAGCCGCAGATGTCCTCCTGGTCCTCACGCAGACGCTGGATCTCTGCCTTCTTCTCGCCGACGGTGCGGCGCCCCTGTTCGATCTCAGCGTCGATCTTGCCCTCCAGCACAGCGATCGCTGCGCTCTGGCTCTCGGTGGCTGCGCTCCGCAGTTGTTCGAGGTCCGCTTCCAGTCCTGCTCGTTCCTCGGCCACCTGTTGCAGTCGGTCCCGGTCTGCCACGGCTTCGCGGAGAGTGGGGACCAAGGCCTGGATCAGTAGATAGCCGAGAAAGAGGGACAGCACCAGCGCCACCAGTACGCCCAACTTCCGCAGCACGAAGCCGAGGACAGCCGACACCAGACGCATGCGCGCGAGCCTAGTGGCGCGGATTTGAAATTTCTCGGACCTGGAAGACATGAACTCGCACAGGAGGGTGACCCACGGCGCCCGCCGGTGAGCGCACCGCAGCGCTAGGCTCCCGGGGTGAGTGTCTTTCCCGCTGCCGTGGCATTCGAGGGTCACTTCGCCCGCGAACTGGCTGAGCTCACGATCCCGTGGCAGGCCGTGACTCCCCCGGACCCACAATTAATCGTCCTCAACGACCAGTTGGCCGAGGAACTAGGCCTGGATCCGGCCTCGCTGCGCACCTCGCAAGGTCTGGCTCTGCTGACCGGCACGGAGCTGCCGGACGGTGCCACCCCGGTCGCGCAGGCGTACGCCGGCCACCAGTTCGGCGGCTACTCCCCCCGCCTTGGCGATGGCCGCGCCCTGCTGCTCGGGGAGTTCGCCGACCCCACCGGTTGCTGGTGGGACCTGCACCTCAAGGGGTCGGGACGCACTCCCTTCTCCCGCGGCGGCGACGGGCTGGCAGCCCTGGGGCCCATGCTGCGTGAGTACGTCATCAGCGAGGCAATGCACGCCCTCGGCGTCCCGACGACCCGCTCCCTGGCTGTCATCGCGACCGGCCGCCCGGTGCAGCGAGAGTCCCTCCTGCCCGGCGCGCTGTTGGCTCGCGTGGCGCGCAGCCACCTGCGCGTCGGGAGCTTCCAGTACGCCGCCGCGACCGGCGATCTCGACCTGCTCCGTCGCCTCTGCGACTACGCAATCGCGCACCTGCACCCCACGGCAGCCAATGCCCCGCGACCACCTCTTGCGCTGCTCGACGCGGTGGTGAGTGCCCAAGCAACGCTGCTGGCGCAATGGATGCTGGTCGGCTTCGTCCACGGCGTCATGAACACCGACAACATGACCATCTCCGGCGAGACCATCGACTACGGCCCCTGCGCCTTCCTGGACGCCTACGACCCAGCCACGGTCTTCAGCTCGATCGACCACACCGGCCGGTACGCCTTCGGCAACCAACCCGCAGTGGCCCAGTGGAACCTCGCCCGCTTCGCCGAAAGCCTGCTTCGCCTCCTCGACCCGGACGAAGGACGTGCCGTCGAACTGGCAACGGGGTCGCTCGGTGCGTTCAGCGAGCAGTACGACACCGCGTGGTCCCAGGGAATGCGCACCAAACTCGGACTCCCCGACGACCTCGACAAGCTCACCGCCACCTCACTCACCACGGACTGGCTCTCCCTCCTGCACAGAAGCCGCGCCGACCACACCGCAGCCCATCGCGCGCTGGCCGCTGCCGCACGCGGCAACGCCGACAGCCTGCGCGGACAGTTCCTCGACCTCCCAGAGATCGACCTGCCGGAACTCGACCTCCCTGAGCTCGACGTCTGGCTCACCGCGTGGCTGTCCCACCGGCCAGACGCCGACCTGATGGATCGGACCAACCCGCTCTACATCCCTCGCAACCACCTCGTCGAAGAAGCACTCACGGCCGCGACCGAGGGTGACCTGTCACCGTTCGACAGGCTGCTGCAGGTGGTGGCAGCGCCGTACGACGAACGGCCCGGGCTGGAGCGCTACACCCAGCCCGCCCCCGAAGGCCTCGGCACCTACCAAACTTTCTGCGGCACCTGAGGGACCCCCATCGTGGACCAGAAGAGACCCGCGGTTGACAGTCATGCGGTCGACGTCGTCATTGTCGGTGCTGGCATCAGCGGCCTTGCCGTCGCCGACGCGCTGATCCGCCTGGGCGTGGACGTAGCTGTCCTGGAGGCCCGTCATCGCACCGGCGGTCGGCTCCTCAGCACGCCGCTCGACCTGGGGGCCACGTGGTTCTGGGACGGCGAGCGTCGGGTTCGCGCGCTGACCGAGCGGCTCGGTGTGGCCACGTTTTCCCAGCATCTCCTCGGCGACACGATCGTGGAGGACCTGGGTGGCATCCAGCGGTACGCCGGCAACATGATCGACGCCCCGTCGTACCGCTACGTCGACGGTGCGGCCGCCCTGACCGACGCTCTGGCCGCGGGTCTGCCAACCGGCACGCTCCGCCTCTACCACCCGGTCGAGAGGATCTCGCTGGTCGCGGCCTCGCCCACCACGGGCCAGACGCCCACCGTGGACGTCACGGCTCGCGGACACACCTGGCGGGCACGCCACGTCGTCATCGCCGTCCCCCCTGCGATCGCCGTCGAGACCATCGAACTCCCCGCCGAACTGCCGCCCGAGCTGGGCCGGTTGGCTGCTGCGACGCCGGTGTGGATGGGACAGGTGGTGAAGATCGTCGCCGTCTACGACGAACCGTTCTGGCGACGTGATGGCCTGGCGGGGGCCGCCGCGAGTCGACGCGGGCCGATGCAGGAGATCCACGACATGTCTGGCCCCGAGGGGTACCCGGCCGCGCTGTTCGGGTTTGCCCCCGCTGCACTCATCGGCGTCGATGCGGACCGAGCGGTGCGTGACCAGCTCACCCGGATGTTCGGTCCGCAGGCGTCGGACCCGCGGCACCTCACGATTGCGAACTGGAGCACCGAGAAGTGGACGAACCCCGCTCCGGGAGTCACTGACTCCAGGTCGACCGCCCCAGCACCCATCGACTACGGCCTCTTCGGTCACCCCGACTACCAGCAGCCGGCCCTCGACGGACGACTGCACTGGGCCTCGACCGAGACCGCGACCACCTACCCCGGTCACGTCGAGGGCGCACTGGAGTCAGCCGAGCGCGCCGTGGCAGCCATCCGCACGGGCCTGCTAGACGCATAACTGACCCTCACCAGCCCTGCATGAGGGCTCAGATCAGGCCCTTGTCCTCCAGCCAGTCCTTGGCGGCGGTCCTGGCCGATGCCTTCTCCTTGCCTTCCACACGGTCGCGAAGCGCGATCAGGTCATCGGTGGTCAGCTCGGCCGAGATGGCGTTCAGGGTCGCCGCGATGTCTTCGGTGTAGACGGCCTCGGAGAGCAGCGGGACGACGTTCTGTGAGGAGATCATGTTCTCGGGGTCCTCCAGCACCACGAGGTCCTCGATCTTGAGTGCGGGAGAGGTCGTGTAGATGTCCGCAACCTGCACGGTGTCGTCGACCAGCGCCTTGACCGTGTCGGGTCCGCCGAAGTCCTCGATCGGGATGAACTTGACGTCACCCTTGTTGACGCCGACGCCGTAGATGCTCTTGAGGCCCGGGATGCCGTAGCCCAGCTCGCCGAACTGCGGGTTGGAGCCGAGCGCGAACGGAACGAGGCCCTTCAGGTCGCCGATCGACGTCAGGTCGTTGGCCTCGGCAGTCTCGCGGGTGACCACGTAGGCGTCCTTGTCCTCGGCCTCGGCCGAGTCCAGGACACGCAGCTTGTCCTTGGCGATCGCCTCCCCCAGCGCGCCGTTGACCTCCTCGGTCGTGCGCTCGGCGTAGTCGGGGAAGTAGTAGGCGAGCAGGTTGCCGTTGTACTCGGGGATCAGGTTGATCGACCCGTCCTGGAGAGCGGGGATGGTCTGCTGGCGTGGCCCGATGTTGAACTTGGTCTCGACCTCGATCCCGTCGGCCTCGAGGGCCTGGGCGTAGATCTCGCCGAGGATCTCGCTCTCAGGGAAGGCGAAGGAGCCCACGATGACGCCGCCGCCGCCATCTGCGGCTGGGGTTGAGGTGGGGTCGCCGGAGCCACACGCCGTCAGCGCGGCGGCCAGACCGAACGCGAGCGTCAGTCCAGTGATCCTGGTCAATCGAAGAACGAACATCTGCAGTCCTACCTTTCGTTTCACGCGTTCTCACGCGCGGGCGGGAGTGGTGACCTACGGGAGGTGCGGCGTGGCGCCGCTGGGCTGGGGTCCGAAATCCCTTTGGTGGCAGTGGCGCGCTGGACGATGGCAAAGAGACCGTCGACCGTGAGCGCGAGGGCGGTGACCAACAGCGCACCGCCCAGAATCAGATCGTAATCGTTGAACCCGATGCCGCTGGTGATGACGCGCCCCAGCCCACCCAGACCGGCGTACGACGCGATCGTGACGGTCGCGATCACCTGCAGGACGGCGGACCGGACACCGCCCACGATGAGCGGCAGACCGAGCGGGATCTCCACCTGGGTGAGGATCTGCCACTCGGTCATGCCGTTGGCGCGGGCAGCGTCGATGATCTCCCGTTGGACAGACTCCAGGCCCGAGTAGGCGCCGGCGAGCATCGACGGGATGGCCAGGATGACGAAGGCAATGGTCGCGCCGACGATCGGTGCCGTGTCGTAGGAGAGGAAGTAGCCGAAGACCATCAGCAGGAAGAAGAGCAGTCCCAGCGTGGGGAGGGCGCGCATCGAGCCGGTGAAGGTGATGACGAACTGGCGTCCCTTCCCCGTGTGTCCGATGAAGAAGCCGAGCGGGAGGGCGATCAGCGCAGCCACTCCGACGGCCACCACGGTGTACAGCAGGTGCTCAAGCAGCCGGTCCTGGATCGGCAGCGGGCTCAGGCTGCCTGCCTGCCAGTGGGAGCCGTCGAAGATCCAGCGGAGCGCGTCGAGGAGGAGGCCCATCAGACGTCCACCGTCTTGATGCGGGTGCCGTGGCCGGCGAGGTCGACCCTCGGTCGACTCCGCCGTGGGCCGCGCTCACCGCGTTGCCCGGAGCTGTCGCGGTTCCAGGGCATGAGGATCCGTCCCACCAGCAGGATCACGAGGTCGAAGATCAGCGCCAGCAGCAGGCTGAGCAAGATCCCCACCACGACCTCCTCGAGGATTCCGCGCTGCTTACCGTTCTGGAAGAAGTAGCCCAGGTTCTTCGAGCCGATGATGACCCCGACCGAGACAAGGGCGATCGTGCTCACCGACACCACCCGGATTCCCGCCATGAGCACCGGCCCCGCCAGCGGCAGTTCCACCTTGAAGAAGCGGGTGACGGAGGAGTAGCCGACCGCGGTGGCGGCGTCGATCGTCGTTCGGTCGACCGAGGCCAGGGCGTCCGCGGCCGAGCGCGACATGATGGCCACGCCGTAGATGCACAGGGCCACCACCAGGTTGGTGTCGTCGAGGACACGGGTGGGGAGGATGAGCGGCAGGATCACGAACAGTGGCAGCGACGGGATCGTGTAGAGCAGGCTGCCGCCGCTGATCACAAAGCTGCGCAGCCGGGGGCTGAGGTTGGCCACCCAGCCCAGCGGGATCGCCAGCAGGACGCTCACCAGGATCGGGATGACCGCCAGCCGGGCGTGGTTGAGCGTGTACTCGCGGATCAGATCGAGGTTGTCGAGGGTCCAGTTCACGAGGCCGACCCCTCGCCGCCGGGTCGGATGTCCTCCGAGTTCAGCACGCCGACCGGCCGTCCCTCCCGGTCCACGACCAGGGTGGGGCCTGCGTCGCCCTCGCGTCGCTGGAGGGACAGGTCCCGCTTGCCCTGGTCAGCCCCGACGAAGCTGGCGACGAAGTCGTCGGCGGGGGCTGCGAGGATCTCCGACGGGGTGCCGGCCTGTGCGATCACGCCACCCTCACGCAAGATCACCACCCGGTCGGCGAGCACGAACGCCTCGTCGATGTCGTGGGTCACGAAGACGATGGTCTTGCCCAGCTCCCGCTGGAGCCGATTGAGTTC
Organism: Propionibacteriales bacterium; assembly: GCA_038242265.1. Lineage (GTDB taxonomy): Bacteria > Actinomycetota > Actinomycetes > Propionibacteriales > Nocardioidaceae > Nocardioides. The sequence continues at coordinate 73,353 of JBBSSH010000008.1, read as the reverse complement.
CACCTGCAGGTCGGCGCGGACGATGGGGTCGACAGCACCGAACGGTTCGTCCATCAGCAAGATGTTGGGGTCACTGGCGAGCGCGCGAGCCACACCGACTCGTTGTTGCTGCCCACCCGACAGCTGACGGGGGTAGCGGTCGGCCAGTCCGCGGTCGAGACCGACCTTGTCGAGCAACTCCAGCGCCGACTGCCGGGCCGTCGCCTTCGGGACGCCGTTGAGGACAGGCACGGTGGCAACATTGTCGACGACCTTGCGGTGCGGCAGCAGCCCCGATGACTGGAGGACGTAGCCGATGCTCCGCCTCAACTTCACCTTGTCCTGGGCGGACACGTTCTCACCGTCGATGAGGATCTCGCCCGACGTCGGCTCCACCATCCGGTTGATCATCCTCAGCAGCGTCGTCTTGCCGCACCCGGATGACCCCACGAAGACCGTGGTCTGGTGCGAGGGGAGCGTCAAGCTGAAATCTTGCACCGCGACGGTGCCGTCGGGAAACTGCTTGGTGATCGATCGGAACTCGATCATGGCAACTCGATCATCTTCGGCTCCAGTCGTTGACGGCGGCTCAGCCATGCGCACAAGAATTGTGACCTATGCGCACAAGAATTGTCGGTAGCGAACCGCTTGGTGCTGGTAGTTGCTCCGATTGCTGGGGGTCTGCCGCACGAGTTGGTGGCCGCTGGCTTCGTGCTGGCACTTCTGGGGCTTCTCACCTCCTGGATCCCATTTCTCAACATCGTGGGCATCAGCCTCAGCGTCATCGGCGTGATCCTTGCGAGTCTTGGTCTCGCCAAGTCCACCCAGGTGAACGCCGGGAGGGCCCTCGCGATTGGTGGCCTCGTGCTGGGACCCTTGGCGGTGATCAGCGCGGTGCTGACGAACGTCGTGTTCGTCAGCGTGCTCGCATTGGCCGTGAAGGAGACCACCAAGACGAGCGTCGAGGCACCCGCAGGCGGCGAGGCAGCTTCCGGCGCAGACCTGGGTACGGCGCGCGACAATCCGGCGCCTCCCGGGTCCGCGATCGGGGGCCGCGAGTGGACCGTGCAGATCATCTCGGTGAAGACCATCAGCAAGGATTCGCTGGGTGAGACTCCCACGGTAGGCACCGTGCTCCTCTCGATCCACCTGAGCGCGACGTACACCGGTGATGACCCGCAGGGCTCGACGCCATCGGCCACCGTCGCGTTCGTCAGAACCGACGGCACCTCCATCGACTCCGACGACGGCGACACCGAGTTCGTCGCAGAGCACGGGTTCGACTCGTCCAAGACCGTCTACACAGGAGTCACTCTCACTGGCGACACGCTGATCGCGGTCCCGGCAGGCAACTGGCAGGACGGCGTGCTCGCTGTCGCTCCCAGCCTGCTGAGCGACGACGTATTCGTTGCGGTGCAGTGACGCGCCGAGCCTCTCCGCTGCGCGCCCGCACCTCCTCAGAGGCTGTCGCCGAGGCGAGGCAGCCGCACGGTCAGGCACGCCCCACCGAGTCGGCTCGTGGTGAGCGACACGCTCCCACCGTGCGCGACGACGATGTCGTGGACGATCGCCAACCCGAGGCCACTGCCCCCGTCGTCGCGGGCTCTGGCGTCGTCCAGGCGGACGAACCTGTCGAAGACACGATCCCGATCGGCCGGGTCGACGCCGGGTCCGTCGTCCTCGACGGTGAGCACGACGGTGTCGCCGGCCTCGGCCAGGGTGAGGGCGAGCACCGACGCGGCATGTCGTTCGGCGTTGTCCACCAGGTTGCGCAGCACCTGCGCAAGCAGTGCTTCATCTCCTGAGACCCGGCCGGCGGAAACCCTCGTGGTGTCGACGCGTAGCGGGGTGCCCTGCCTCAGTCGAGCTGCCTCCTCGAACACCAGGTCGTCCAGATCGACGGCTGTCACACTGGTGCTCGCGGAACGCTCGTCGAGCCGGGCCAGGCTGAGCAGGGCCGTCACGAGTCTCTCCAGTCGGGCGGATTCGGAGCGAACCGTCTCGAGGAGCTCGTCGGTGCTGAGGTGATCGGGATAACGGTCCGCGACCTCGATGTTCTGTCTGATCGAGGCGACCGGTGAGCGCAGCTCGTGAGCGGCGTCGGACACGAAGCTGCGCTGCTGCTGCTGGGCCTGCTCCAGCCGGCCGAGCATGAGGTTCATGGTGCGGGCGAGGCGACCGATCTCGTCGCCAGCGGGAGGTGTCGGCAGGCGCCGGTGCAGTTGGGCGCCGGTGATCTCATCGGCCTCGCGGCGGATCCGCTCCACGGGGGCCAGCGTCCGGCCCACGGCGAACCAGGTCGTCGCGCCGACGACCAGCATCATCAACGGTGCTCCGACCAGCAGCAGCCCGGTGAGCGAGTCCGCCGCGTCACGCGCGTCCTCCAGGCTGCTCCCCACGATCACGGTCCGGTCGCCGACACTCGTCGTGACGTCGCTGTCTGCCACGGCGAACGGGTCGCTGTCGAAGGGGACGGAGACTTCGTCGTCCGAGATCGTCACAACTGGCTGGCCGGTCATGTTCTCGCTGGCCGCCACGACCCGGCCTTGGTCGTCGAGCACCTGGACGAACTCGTCCTCGTCGTCGTCGAGTGAGGTGAAGGAGAAACTGTCGGGGTCGCTGGCCGTCGACATGAGCGACGCGAGGGAGTCCGCCCGGGCCTCGGCCGCCGTACGGCTGCTGTCGACCAGATGGGAGTAGAGCAGGTGGACCAGGATCACCGAACCCACGCCCAGGGCCAGGCCCACCACCAGGACGGCCAACGCGGTGACCCGCACCCGCAACGACGCGACACGGGTCCGCCACCACCCGGGCTGGGCCGGTGGCTCAACCACCGTGTGCCGCCAACCGATAGCCGGAGCCGCGTACGGTCTCGATGGCGTGCCGCGCGAAGGGACCGTCCACCTTCGTGCGCAACCGCCGGACGTAGACCTCGACGATGTTGGGGTCGCCCTCGAAGTCGTAGTCCCAGACGTGGTCCAGGATGTTTCGCTTGGACCGCACGTCGCCCTTGTGCCGCATCAGATATTCCAGCACGGCGAACTCACGCGCGGTCAGGGCCAGCTCGGCCTCGCCGCGCCAGCCCTTGCGCGAGGACGGGTCCAGTCGCAGGTCCCCGGCCTCCAGTACGGCAGGACGCTCACGTGCCCCGCGCCGCAGCAGGGCACGGACGCGAGCAAGCAACACCTGGAAGGAGAAGGGCTTGGTGACGTAGTCGTCGGCCCCGGTGTCGAGCGCCTCCACCTGGTCCCAGGTGCCGTCCTTGGCCGTGAGCATCACGATCGGGGTCCAGTTGCCCTCCGCACGCAGCGCCTCACAGACCTTGTAGCCGTTGAGACCCGGCAACATGATGTCGAGCAGGATCAGGTCGTAGTCGTGCTCGCGCGCCATCCACAGACCCTCGGTGCCGTCGAGCACGGCGTCCACCGCGAATCCCTCAGCTTCCAGACCGCGCCGCAGGCCCAGCGCCAACCGCTTCTCGTCCTCCACCACCAGCACTCGCACTGGCTGCTCCCTTCCTCGACCCCGGTCCCTCGGCACCATTGTGGCGTCCACGGCTGAACGCGACCTGACAGCCGAGGGCCGGCGGGCAAGGGCAGCCAGGCTCAGTCGGCGGTGTCGGTCTCCTTCTTCACGACCGTGAAGCTCTTGTCGAGATGCACGTCGACCTCTTGGCCATCGGCCGTGGTGACCTCGACCTCGTACGCCGCGCCGTTCTCGTCACTGACCTCGGTGTCGGTGACCGTGCCGCCGCCCGTAGCCGTGAGCGCCGCCTCGCTGGCCTGGGTCAGGGTGTCCCCGGTGAGGGGCTTGTCGGACTCATCGACCGCCTCGGCCTCCTTGGTGAGGACCTTGAAACCCTTGTCGAGGGTGACCTCCACCTCTTGCCCGTCCGGCATGGCGATCTCGACCTCGTAGGCCGCGCCCTTGTCGTCACTGACCTCGGTGTCGGTGACAGTGCCTCCGCCGGCCGCCGCAATCGCGGCCTCGCTGGCCTGGGTGAGAGTGCTCCCGGTCAGCGGCTTGTCGTCGTTCTTGGCGCCGGGTGAACCGTCGGCGAAGGCCGTGGCCACGCCGCCGATGCTGAGTGCCGCCACCCCCGCCAGGGTGCCTGCGCCGATCCAGATCTTCTTCCTGCGTTCCATGTCGTCCTCTTTCGTAGGTCCTTGGTGTGACCCACGCTGCCGCAGCGCCGCTGACAGGACACTGAACGATGCTGAACGACCATTCAGGAACTACTCGTCAGGAACTACTCCTCAGGCGCTTCTGGCTTGGCGAGCCGGTACGGCGCCTTGTCGGTCCTGGCCAGCTCGGCCAACTCGGCCGTGATCTCCTCCAGGTGGAGATCGCTCGAACTCACGCTGGGCGAACCGGTCGACCGGATCTGGCCGGCGGCGGGCTCGACCAGGAGGCCGAGGCCTTCGAGCAGTGGGAGGTCGTCGAGGGTCGTACGCGTGAAGAGTTCGCGGCGAAGCTCATCGGCGGCCGCCGGGGACAGCGACTTCCACACCTCGGCACGCATGGCTGAGCCCAGCCGACCGCGATTGTGTCGAGCCACCACCGGAGGGCCGGACGTGACCAGGTTGGTCCACTTGCGGACGAACTCGCGGTAGGTGTGGGACTCGTAGTGCAGCAGACCCAGCCAGTCCGCGCTGAATGAGGGGACCGGTTCGCGGTGCGCGTCGATGATGCGGTGGGTGCCCAACCACGCCTCCGTGCCCAGGCGCAGACCAGCCTTCCCGGTGATGTGGCCGCGGAAGTAGTAGCTGTTGTCGGAGCGCTCGAGGTGGCCGAGCACCTGAAGGAGGTCGAGCTCCTCGTCGGAGAGCAGGCGTTTGAAGAGTCGTACGTCGTCCTCGGCCCACTCCCATTGCGCCACTGCCTCGAGTGGGGCGAGCTGGACGGCGTGGACGTCGTCGGGAAGAGCCAGAAGTTGGTTCTTGTCGAGGTGGAGCACCTCGTCGCCGTCGATGTGGAACACCCAGCCGGTGGGGTCCACCCGGGTGAGAACGTCGAGGCCGGCGTTGGCATTGATGCGTTGACGCAGGTTGAGTCGACGCGGATAGGGGTCTGACTCCCCCCACCAGGCGCGCGCGCCGATCGCGACCACCCCGGGGCGACCCGCCAGTTCCTCGGCAATGGAGTCGTCTGCACGATCGTCGACGAAGACCACCATGCGATCGACTCCGGCGGCGAAGTTGCGACGTATCCATCGATCAAGTCGAGCGGGCTCGTCCTTGACAGTGCTCACTGTCGTGATCACGCGAGCCTCCACTCGTCTCAGTGTGGCGACACCCTAACTGCAGGCGGATCGTCCCGCTCGCCGTTGGTGCCGAGACTGCGCGGTCAGTGCACGGCGTGGGAGCTGTGCGCGACTTGCCGTCCCAGGATCTGTCCAGCATGTCGTGAGGCTCGAAGCAGCGCCGAGGCGAGGGCAGCGCAGAGGACGAGGGTCGCCGAATAGTTGTGGGAGCACCTCTCGCTGACGTCACGCAGCGTGTTGTCGCAGCACTGGTACTGAGGGTCGAGGTCTGGATCGCTGTGCAGGCCTTGGAGACGACGACGACCGGCTTCGTGCAGGGCCTGTACGTGATTGAGCTGCGCGACGCTGAGGGCCACCGAGTCACCGCCTCGCAGGGTGTGGCGAGCCAGTTGGTCGACCAGCTCGCTGACCTGGCCGATGTCGGCAGCGAGTTGAAGTTCATGAAATGGCCGGGGCATCTGGGCGGCGGTCCTGATCCGCAGGTGACCCACGGCCCTCGCGCGCGCGCAGCGACGAGCCGCCGAGGTGTTCAACACCTCTCTGGCTGCCTGCTTGTCTGCGTCCAGCACAGCATCGAGAGCACTCTCGAAGGCTCCGGTCGTTGCGACCAGCAGGCCCTGCAGCTCGTCCTGATCCATCGCGACCGCTGTCATGGTCTGATACTGCGCCCCAGACGCGCCTCGCAACAGAGCACGCCGGTGATCCTGACGGTGCCTTGATGGGAGCCGGGAAGTTTTGACGAGTTGCTCACATGGCGAAGCGGCTCAGCTCGGGTTGCACGTCACGCCACGACGTCCACCACGACGTACGGCGACCGGCTGGCAAGCCGGGTGACCACGACCGCGGTGACCAGCATCGTCAGTGCGATGCCGGCCAGCACGACGAGCTGGAACTGCGCGGCCACGACCGGCGAGGCGCCACCGAACAGAGCCCCCACAAATGCGCCGGGCAGCGTCACCAGGCCGGTGGAGCGCGACTGGTCGAATGTCGGGAGCAACGATTCGCGCGCCGCCTCGCGGCCGATCTCCTCGTAGGCCCTGGCAGGAGTCGCACCCAAGGAGAACCACGCCTCCACCTCGTCGCGTCGGGCGCGGGCCCCGCGCAGGAAGTTGCGCCCTGACAGGGTCGCGGCCGACATGGCGTTGCCGATCACGATCCCGGCGATCGCGACGACGTAGCGCGCCTCCAGCGCCACCAACTGCAGCGCGAAGACCAGCGCCAGCGAGACGGTCGCACCCGCGAGGACACCGATCAGGGCAAGGGTGCGACCTCGTGGCAGCTCTCGAAGGCGTGACCCCGACGTCCACGACGCGGTGCTGAGCATGAGCAGCACGAACAGCGCGACCGTCCACGGGACAGCCAGGACACCGCGCAGGATGGTCGCGACCACGGCCAGCTGGACCACCGCGCGCAACAGCGCCGTGAGCGGCAGCCAGCCCAGACCGATGTGCGTCACGCGCGCCAGGCCGAGCGTGGTCAGGCCGACCACGAGCAGGCTCAGGCCCCACCAGACGTAGTCCGCGTAGTCCATGAGGTTGATCCTTGCCGACCTCGTCCCCCGCGACCAGCACCGAACGCCGGCGCACGCTCGTAGGGTGCTGACTGTGACCACCCGAGGGACGACGCGAGGCAGGCCCCGATGAGCGCCCGGACCTGGGACCTGTTGGTCATCGGGGGTGGATCTGCCGGCATCGTGGCTGCCAAGACTGCGGCGCGGTTGGGGTCACAGGTGCTGTTGGTGGAGAAGGACCGCACCGGCGGTGACTGCCTGTGGACCGGGTGCGTGCCGTCGAAGGCCCTCATCGCTGCGGCCGAGGCCGCCGCATCCGCGCGCGATGCCGGCCGGTTCGGTGTCACGGTCGAGGACGTACGGGTCGACTTCACCGAGGTCATGGGCCACGTACGGGCCGCGGTCGCACAGATTGCCCCCGTCGACTCGCACGAGGCCCTGGCCGACGCCGGGGTCACGGTGCGCTCGGGCAAGGCCCAGTTCGTCGCCGCGGGGACGATCGACGTCGACGGTGAGCGCATCACGTTCCGCCAGGCCGTCGTGGCCACCGGCGCGACACCGAGCCTCCCACCGATTCCGGGACTCGCCGACCTCGACGCGCTCACCAGCGACACCGTCTGGGACCTCGCCGAGATGCCCCGTCGGCTCGCGGTCCTCGGCGGCGGCAGCATCGGCTGCGAACTGGGACAGGCCTTCTCTCGTCTCGGCTCAGCGGTCACCATCGTGGAGGGTGCCGATCGGCTCCTACCTCGCGAGGACCCCGATGCCGCCGCGGAGGTGCACCGCGTCCTGGCGGCCGAGGGCCTCGACCTGAGACTCGGCGAGACCGTCACCGAGGTGAAGCCCTCCGCGCCGGGTGGTCGAAGCGGAACGCTGCGACTCGGGGACGGCACTGCAGTGGAGTTCGACCAGCTCCTCGTCGCCGTGGGCCGCACCCCCACCACAGGTGACCTGGGCCTCGATCTAGTCGGCGTCGAGGTTGATCGACAAGGGTTCGTGGTCGTCGACCAGCACCTGCGGACCACCAATCCGCTCATCTGGGCCGCCGGCGACCTCACCGGGCACCCCCAGTTCACCCACGTGGCGGGCAACCACGGCAGTCTCGCCGCCAGCAACGCCGTGCTCGGCGTACGGCGTTCGGTGGACCTGGCAGCGGTGCCGCGGGTGACCTACACCCGCCCGGAGGTCGCTGCCGTGGGGGTGGACACCGACCGCGAGCGGCGCGGCGTCCGCATCATCACCCTCAGCCACGAGCACGTCGACCGGGCCGTGGTGGAGCACGAGACCGGCGGCCTCACCAAGCTCGCGATCGACCGCAAGGGCCGGATCCTCGGCGCAACCATCGTGGGACCGCGGGCCGGCGAGACCTTGGGTGAGGTCGTCCTGGCCGTACGCCGCGGCCTGACCACCCGCGATCTGGCGGGCGTCATCCACGCCTACCCGACGTGGAACGACGGCCCGTGGAACGCGGCGCTGGTCGACGTACGCGAGCAACTGGAACGACCCCACACCCGGCGGGCGCTGGGCATCCTGACGCGCGGTCGACGCTGGTGGCTGGAGCGTCATGCCGGCTGAGCGACTCCTGCTCGTGGGCTGCGGGCACACACACCTGCACCTCGTGAAGAACATTTCCCGACTGGTGGAGGCCGGCTATGTCGTCACGCTGGTGGGACCTTCCGACTTCGACTACAGCGGCGCTGCCTCGGGCATCGCCACCGGGGAGCGGCCGCGTAGCGAGGGGCGCATCGACGTCGCTGCCCTGACCCGGGGACGACTGGTCCACCTCACGGAGCGGGTGGTGGACGTCGACCTGGCTGGGCGAACCGTGCGCACCGACGGCGGCCGCACCCTCGAGTGGGACGTGGTGTGTTTCAACATCGGCAGCGTCGCCGCAGTCCCGGGGGCCATCCCGGTCGACGACACCGTGGTGCGGATCAAGCCGTTGGACAACCTCATCACCCTCCCCGCGCGATTGGCCCTGCTGCCCACCGGACAGGGCCACCGCGTCACCGTCATCGGTGCGGGTCCGAGCGGCATCGAGATCGCGGGGCATCTGGCAGCGCGCGCCGACGTGGAGCACGTCACCCTGCTGGACCACGGCCCGGTCCTGGCCGGGTTCCCGGAGCGAGCCGTCCGGCGGGTGACTGCCCTGCTGACCGACCGCGGGGTCGACATTCGCCGCACGCGCGTGCGGGAGGTGGGGGCCGACGCCGCCATCCTCGACGACGGCACCCGCCTGAGTCATGACATCGCCGTCCTGGCCACTGGTCTGACGGCACCGGTGCTGGCGAGGTCGGGCGCTCTCGGTGGCCCTGACGGAATCCCGGTGCGCGCGACGCTGCAACACCGCGACCACGACGACGTCTATGCCTGCGGCGACTGCGCCGACTTCCTGCCGGGTCCACTCGACCGGATCGGCGTCCACGGGGTCCGACAGGCGCCCGTCCTGCTCGCAGCCCTCGAGGCCCGCAACCGTGGTGGCACGGCACCCACCTATCGCCCACCCGGGCAGGTCCTGTCGATCCTGGACCTGGGCGGCGGGACCGCGCTCGCCGTCCGTGGCCGCTGGTGGTGGCTGGGCCGTACGAGCCGGTGGCTCAAACACCGCATCGACCACCGGTGGATCGAGGGTTACCGACCCTGATCGGGCTCCTGCTCCGCTTCCTCCGCCCGTCGCACACCGGCGCTGCGTGCCAGCAACCGACGGCCGCCGACGCCGCCGACCAGAGCGAGAACGAGTAGACCGCCGACGCCGATCACGATCCCCCGCGGGTCCGCCCCGGAGGCCCCCACCGAGGCGTACGCCAGCGCTCCCGGCACGATGCCGACAGCGGTGCCGAGCACGTAGTCGCGACCCCGGATGCCGAGCAGCCCGGCTGCATAGTTGATCGGGGTGAAGGGGAACAGCGGCACCAGCCGCACCGTGATCACTGCGACCAGGCCATTCTCGGAGAGCACGGAGTCGGCCTGGTGCAGTCGTCCGCGCAACAAGCGGTCCACCGCGGAGCGGCCCAGTCGCCGTCCGAAGGCGAAACCACCCGTCGCACCCAGAAGTGCTCCCGCCCAGGCCAGCAGGGCGCCCCACCAGACACCGAAGAGCGCCCCACCCAGGATCGTGAGCACCGAAGCAGGAGTCGGGACGAGCACCAGCACCGCGTAGCCGAGGACGAAGACGATCACCCCGGCCCAGCCGGCGGACCGCACGAGCTCCTGGAGTTGCTCCGGGCCGTTCCACCCGCTGAGTTGCAGCGCCGTCGCCGCGACGACGAAGCCCAGGACGAGGCCACCGAGCTGCAGCAGTGACCGTGTCGATCCACGCAGGGGCACGGGTCAGCCCACCGGTCGGCGCAGGGTGAGATAGCCAGTCACCATGCGGTGTGCGGCGCTGATGGAGACCACCAGGGCCCAGACTGCCGCGATCAGGGCCGCCCGTTGAGGGATCACCAGCCACAGCGAATGGACGACGACGGTCTCGGCGCCCTCGGCCAGACCGCCCACGAAACTGAAGGAGCGGCCGTCATCGATCCGGTGGCCGGTGCCTTCGGCGATGGAGGAGAAGGCCAGGAACGCGGCGCCGTTGACGTAGTAGGCCAACAGCACGCACGCGAACGGCAACCATTCGCCCAGGCTGGCGGGGCTGTGGATCGATCCGACCGCCACCCCGACCACGGTGGCGCCGTAGACGAGGAAGTCCGCGGTGATGTCGAGGAAACCCCCGGCCGAGCTGGGGCGTTCGCCGACGGCGGCTCGACGACGGGCGAGCGGGCCGTCCAGACCATCCAACAGGCGCGACAACAGCCAGGTGGCCAGCGCTGCCCACCACCACTGGGAGGCCGCGAGCGCGGCGCTGGCCAGTCCCGACACAAGTCCGAGCAGGGTGAGCCGGTCGGGAGTGATCCAGGCTCGATCAAGGTGACCGGCTGCCGTGTCCAGGGGACCGGCCAGCGCACGCCGCAGACGCGCATCGAACATCCGCCACCTCGTTCCCGTGATCGTTTCGAGAATCAACCTGCTGGGTCTGGGTGACGACATCCATACTGGGACCACGATGGACTCGCCCTGGACCTCACGACCGCTCGTTGTCACCGCATCCGCGTTGGCTGCGACCGCGATCCTCGCGGGTTGCGCCGCGCCGGACTCGCAGTCATCCTCCACCATCGGCGACCAGTCGTGGGGCGAAATCCGGAGCGCCGCGGACGGCCAGACGGTGGACCTGTGGATGTGGGGAGGCGACGATCAGGGCAACGCCTATGTCGACGACGTGCTCGCCCCCGCCGCGGCAGATCTTGGCGTCACCCTGCGACGGGTGCCGGTCGCGGACACCAAGGACGCCATGCGCCGAGTGCTCGCGGAGCGTGCGGCGGGATCCGACGACGGGTCGGTCGACCTCGTGTGGGTCAACGGTGACAACTTCGCCACCGGCCTCGAGGCTGATGCCTGGCTCTGCGGCTGGTCCGACAACCTCCCCCACATGGGCGAGGTCGCGGCCGACGATCTGTTGGTCGCCGACGACTTCGGCGTCGCGGTCGAGGGGTGCGAATCGCCCTGGCACAAGGCCCAGTTCACCTTCGTCTACGACCAGGCACGCGTCACGGACCCGCCCACCTCGGTGGCCGGGCTGCTCGACTGGGCCGAGCAGCACCCCGGCCGCTTCACCTATCCCGCACCACCGGACTTCACCGGCTCGGTCTTCATCCGCCAGGCGCTCCACGGCATCTCCGGCGGCCCCGAGGCTGTGCCGACGGCCTACTCGGAGGAAGCCTTCGACGCGCTGACTCCGGCCCTGTGGGAGCGGCTGCGCGAGGTGTCCCCGGCCCTGTGGCGTGAGGGACGTACCCACCCCCGCGACAGCGTTGCTCTGGACAGGCTCTTCGCCGACGCGCAGATCGACTTCACCATGACCTACGGCCCAGCGACCCTGACCGAACTGGTCGAGAACGGCACCTTTCCCGACACCACCAAGGTGTTGACGCTGGAGGAGGGCACCGTCGGCAACGCCAGTTTCCTGGCGATCCCGGCCTCCTCCCCCGACCAGGCAGGAGCCATGGTGGTCGCCGACCTTGCACTCTCGCCGGAGCAACAGGCGGCCAAGGCCGACCCCGGCATCTGGGGGCAGTTCACCGTCCTGGACACCGACCTCCTCGCCGATGAGGATGCCGCCCGCTTCGCCGACCTACCGGACTCGCCGGTCGTCCCGTCCTTCGAGGTCCTGTCCGAGAACGCCCAGCCCGAGCTGTCGTCGGACTGGGTAAGACCCCTCGACGACGGATGGCGACGCGAGGTGCTGGGACAGAGATGATGGGCCGGGGATGAACGCCCAGTCCGCACGCGCTGCCGGCCCCGGGCTGGTGGGCATCACCGTGGTCGCCGGGGCGGCCATGGCGGCGGTGGTTGCCACCTCCTTCGGCCTCATGCCGCTCTACGGCGAGCCGCAGCCCAGCCTCCAGGGGTGGCGCGACGCGGCTCCCGATCTGCTGCTCGGCGTGCGCGAGTCTCTCCTCATCGCGCTCCCGGCGGCGGCGCTCGCCGCGGTCCTCGGGCTGGCGTTGGCCGGTTTGATGCTCGGTGGCGGACGCAGCGCTTCCTGGGTGCGAACGGGTTGTCTGGCCGTGCTCGCGGTCCCTCACCTGGTGGGCGCGACCGCGATGGGCCAGTTGCTCGGCGACGGCGGCCTGGGGGCGCGGCTGGTCGCTCCCGGCCTCGACTCCTGGCCACCACTGGTCGCGGGTCCCTGGCCGGTCGCCACAGTCCTGGAGTTGGCCTGGAAGGAATCCGCCTTCGTGGCTCTCGTGGTGCTCGCGGCCGTCGTCCCCGGTCACCGGCAGCGGATGGACGTCGCGGCGGGACTCGGCGCACGTCCCCTGCAACGGCTGACTCGGGTCCTCCTGCCCACGGCCATGCCCGCCCTGGCCGCGTCCTCGGTGGTGACCCTGGTCTATGCGATCGGGTCCTACGAGGTCGCGTGGCTCCTCGGTCGGGCGGCGCCGGAGCCGCTGCCGGTCCTGGCCTTCCGGCTCTTCGGTTCCATCGAACTCATCGACCGCCCGGCGGCGGCAGCCGCAGCAGTCACCGGGGCCGTTCTCGCCATCGGGATCGCGGGGCCGCTGTTGGCAGCGCTGCCCCGACTCCGGGTCGTACCGCGCCCCACCAAGGGCCACCAGTGACGCGAGCGGCTCGTACGACGCTGACCGTCCTCGCCCTCCTGTGGCTCTGCCTGCCGCTCATCCCCGTCCTGGTCTGGGCAGGCGCGGACCGTTGGTCCTTTCCTGCCGTCCTGCCCCAGCAGTGGGGCCTACGGGGCTGGGAGGATGCCGTCCGGGCCGGACTCCCCGGGGCGACACTGATCTCGTTGCTCCTCGGCGCTGCCGTCTCCGCGGCAGCAACCCCGCTCGGGGTGATGGTGGGGCGCGCCCTCGGCTGGCGGTTGCTGGCCCGGCCACGACTGGCCGTGGGAGTGCTGCTCCTCCCCCTGGCGCTGCCTCCCTTCGCCCTCTCGATGGGTCTCGACGTCATCCTGATCCGCTTGGGCATCCCCGCACTCGTCGCCGTCTTCGTACTGCTGGTGGTGATGGCCACGCCCTACACGGCCTATACCTGTGCGGTCGGTTTCGCCCGCACGTCACCGACGTTGGGTGAGCAGGCTCGTGCGCTGGGCGCGACGCCCGGCCAGGCCCATCGACGAGTGGTCCTGCCCGCCATCCGGAACAGCATCCTGATCGCGGCGATGCTGGCCTTCCTGGTGGGCTGGAGTGACTACGTCGTCACCCTTCTCATCGGCGGTGGGCGGCTCGTCACTGCGCCCGTACTCCTCGGCTCGGCCACGTCCGGGTCGGGCAACGAGTCGGCGGTCGCAGCCATTGCTCTCGCGACTCTGGTCCCGCCCCTCCTGCTGGTGACTGCAGCTGGCTGGTGGCAACGACCCCGCAGCAGTCGGGTACGGACCCCATGAGGCGCCTCGACATCAGCAACGTCTCTCACCACTACCCCGGCACTTCCTCGGCCACCCTGAACAACGTCTCGGTGAGCGTCGAGGAGGGTCAGATGGTCTCGGTGATCGGGCCGTCGGGGTCGGGCAAGACCACGTTGCTGCGGGTGGCAGCGGGTCTCGAGCCGACCGCTTCGGGCCGGGTGCACGTGGGCGGCGTGGATGTCGGCGACCTGCCCGCCGAGCGCCGCGACCTCACCGTGATGTTCCAGCAGCCCCTGCTCTTCGACCATCTCGACGTCGCGGGCAACGTCGCCTTCGCGCCACGGCTCGGTGGTGCCAGCCGGCGGCAGTCACGCGACCAGGCACGGCAGTACCTCCGCCTGGTGCACCTCGAAGGCTTCGACCGGCGCTCGGTCCACTCGCTCTCCGGTGGGCAACAACAACGCGTCGCACTGGCGCGGGCACTCGCCGCCGAGCGTTCGGTCCTGCTGCTCGATGAGCCGTTCAGTTCGCTGGACCGGGAACTGCGGGCCTCCATGCACGACCTGCTGGACGAGGTGCGGACCGCGCTCACGCCGACGATCCTGCTGGTCACCCACGACCTCGACGAGGCGGCGCTGGCCGAATCCACGGCCGTCCTGATCGACGGTGTGATCCACCAGCAGGGACCGATGCCCCTGCTCTACCGCCAACCGGCGACGCTTCCGGTCGCCAGGCTGCTCGGCGGCTTCACCGAGGTGACCGGCACGATCCGCGACGGCAACCACCGCTCCCGCTGGGGCTTGATCCCCCTCCCCGTCGACTGCCATGTCACCGGGGACGCGGTGTTGCTGCTCAGACGCGAAGGTTTGCGACTGGTGGAGCCCGATCCCGTGGACGGCGATCCCGGTTCGCTGGCTCGCGTCATCCGGCTACGACCGGCCGGCACCCGACAGATCGTCTCCCTGGTCACCGACACCGACACCGACACTGACACCGACACTGACACCGACACCGACCAAGGCTCGTACGGTGTCGTCGAAGTCGAAGTCGCCATGGGCAGCGACGTGCCGGTCGGGTCACAGTGGCGGGTGCAGGTCCCACTCATAGCGTCGCGCTGGGCGGTGCCAACCGTCTAGCCGACGATCCGGACCACGGCTGCCACACCAGATTCTGATCCAGACGTAGCACCTGACCGCGGTCCAGGCAGATCAGCTGGATCCACTCGTTGCTCACCAACTGTCGTAGCTGCGCTGCCCGTTCCACGATGCGCACCACCAGGTCCGGATCAGCGGACACCACGGCCAGCAGCCTGACCGGCTCGTGCACGAGTGAGGCGGCGCTCACTCCGCGGTCAGGATCCTCGCGGAACATGCTCTGCCACGGGAGCCCGACGCGGAGATCACCGTGCGCACCGGTGAGCACCCCTACATCACCCACCACGTTGTGTGTCGTCTTGTCACCTGCCCCGAAGATGCCGGGAGCCGAGGCGCTGAAGTAGTACTGCGCGTTGATCCACTGCGCCACGACCAACGGCGCGGTCAACAGCACCTCCAGGGTCGAACCCTCCGGATCGTGGTCGCGTTCGTAGGAGTGCAGGAACACTCTGCCGTCCAAGAAGCGCTGCCGGGTGAGTTCTCGGGGTCCGATGACGATGGCAGCGTTGCCGGCCAACCCCCACTCCGGGGTCGGCTCCGACCAGTCCACGCCACGGGCCGTGACCGATCGTCGCGGATGCGCAGCCGAGACGGGCAGGAGAGGGCTCCGCTCCTGGGCCGTACGCTCGCCAGCCACCGCCAGGTCGTGCGCCATCGCGACCAGCGTGGGAGAGGTGAGCCCACCGGCCAGACTCACCTGATCGGTGGTCGTGTCGTGCAAGCCCGCCACTGCCACGGTGTCCTCGGGCAGATGGATGCCGCCCTGCGCCAGTTCGCGTCGTACGTCGGGGTCGTTGAGGGCCTGCACCAGCAACCGGGCGTTGACGCCGCCGGAATTGCCTCCGCACGCGCCACAGTCGTACGCCGCGGCGAAGGCGTTGTTCTCCATCGTGGAGCCATGACCGCAGATCAGGATCAGCGGTGCGAAGTCAGCGATGAGGCCCACGGTGCGCAGCGCCGACTCGGCCAGGGCCACCCGCTCGCGCAGGCTCAGGTCCGCGGACAGGCCGGTCGTCAGTTCCGGGTCAGCGCCGGCGAGCACCCAGTTCCGATGGGTGCGACGCGCGGTGCCGGGCAGGACGGTGGTGGTCCACGACGCGAGGGCAGCAAACACGCCGCCGGCCTCGGCGACCACGAGAGCCCCGAGTGGGTGCGCGCTCACGGCGGTGACGCTGCGGTGGAGCAGCTGGCGTGTGGAGAGTGGGCCCGGCTCCGCCGTCACGTCGAAGGCCGTCCCGATGAGCGCCGGGCACTGGTCGAAGCTGTTGCCGTCGGCATCGATGAATCGGGCGGAGGCTCCGAAGAACCCGGCATAGCCGTACGTCTGGTGGTTCCCGAGCGCCTCCAGGTGGCGGCGGATCCGCTCGGAGCGCACGTCGATGCACCACACCGATTGGCTAGTGGGCCGCACGGAGACCGTCCTCTCCTCGAGAGCCGGCTCCGACTCAGCCAGCTGCGGCAACAGCCACCGCTCGATCCCCAGCTCCAGGGCCCGTTGCCAGACCCTCTCCACCACTCCCTCCTCGTCGTGGTGGACCATTGAGCCTCCCAGGTCGAACAGATGCCGGTCCGAGGGCTGCACCGCACCCGCGAACAGCAGGTCGTGAGCCATCCGCATCGCGACGAGTTCCAGCAGGGGTGCCGGGTCATCGTCGCGACGTGCCCGCCAGGCCGCATGCGAGGCCCAGCCCGGACCGCTCACCAGTAGGGCCACGAGGTAGCCCACCAGCGCATCGCTGG
Source organism: Propionibacteriales bacterium (assembly GCA_038242265.1). GTDB lineage: Bacteria > Actinomycetota > Actinomycetes > Propionibacteriales > Nocardioidaceae > Nocardioides. The sequence continues at coordinate 56,797 of JBBSSH010000008.1, read as the reverse complement.
GCAGACCTACGCGTGCCGACATGGCAGCGATCGCCTCGGCCGGGCGCTCCGGCAGCGAACGCGTCCAGGTCGCTGCACCCCGGATGCCCGTCACCCGCTCGTACGCCGGGTTCGTTGCCGCCGCCCGCCATCGCGTCCAGGGGCCGGCCGGTGCGTCACCTCGACCCGCGGGAGGGTCGACCCGCGACCAGCATCGTTGGGCCCACAGTCCGGTGTGCTCATCGACCAGGCGCGTCACCCGTCGCGCATGACTGTCCGGCAACGCCGCACACAGGCGTCGGGTAGTACGGACGGGGCTGTCCCAGGAGCCGTCGGTGGAAGCGGCAAGTGCACCGGTGTGCCCGAGCTCAGCAGCGGCGCCGGCCAGATCCTCCTCGGTGATCCGCCCCGCTGCCCGCAGCGCCAGGTAGTAGTCGGGCCCGATCTCCGACACCGTCCCTCGCGCTGCCCTGGCGATCTGCACTGCGTCATGGAACGGCAACGCCTCGAGACGCGCGAGTGGGTTCGCTGCCACGAGCGTCCGCAGTGGCCAGGCCGGGCCCGTCGTGGCAGCAGCCGTCTGCACGGCAGCAGTCACCACCCCCGGTGTGAGCCCCGGGGGTGGTGACTGGCGCGAGCCTGCGTCATGTGGGCGGTCCCCGGCGCTGCCGCCGACGACACGTGGCCAGACGGCGCTGCCGTCCAGTCGGCCAGCCGGAGAGAGCGCCGTGGGCAGCAGCAGAATCCCGAGGGAAGAATCCGGGAAGGTCTCGAGGTGTCGTTGACCCAGCACGACCAGAACCGCAGCCACGAGCAGCAGCCCGGTCAGGGCCAGCCCGACGGGTGTCGACCAGAGCCGGTCGGCGGGGAAGGACCCGACGAGGAGTTGTTCAGCTCCCCACATCCACCAGACGTACGCGCCGGCCACGAGGCCGGCGGACGACGCCGCGCCCAGCAACGCGACGGTGGACACCCGGGCGAGTTTGCTCGCTGCACCCGCCGCCAGCGCGGCAGCCAACGTGACGAGCGCCAGCGGCGCAATGGCGCTGACCCCCAGGGCGTCCACCAGCCGTACGCCGGCGGCGGATCCGACAAGGACCGCCACACAGAGCGCGATCACGACCGCGACAGCGACCCGGGAACCCGTCGGCGTCCCGACCACGGACACCTGCCGACGGCTGCGCCCGATCGCGCCGCCGGCCCGCAGGAAGAGCCACGACTTGTACGCCCCGTGACCCAGCAGGTGGAGCAGCGCGGCAGCAGGCAGGCCCAGCCCGAGTTGCACGCACATGAATCCCATCTGACTGGTGGTCGAGCAGGCCAACCGGCCCTTCACGTCGGCCCGCGCCCGGCCGGCCCACACACCGACACAGACCGACGCCAGACCCAGCACCAGCAGCGCCAGCAATGTCTGGGGTGCTGCTTCGAAGATGGGCCAGGCGAGGAGTACGAGCACGCCCGCCCCGTTGACGACACCCGCGTGCAGGAGCGCCGAGATCGGTGACGGTGCCTCGGCAGTCTCAGCCAGCCATCGGTGCGCCGGCACCAGCCCGGTCCTTGTCACGCACGGGACGAGGAGGAGCGCAGCCACGACCAGGGTGGCCGCCCCGGGGGTGACCTCGCCCAGTCGGGCCCGGTCGAGCGAGGGCAGGGTGAACTGGGCGAGCACGATGGCAGCCCACAGACCGACGTCCCCGACGAGGAGGTGTCGGCGCATCAGCGCCGCCGACTGCGCTGCCCGGGGTGTACCGGACCGGGCGACCAGGGCTGTGACGGCGAGACCGCTGGCCGTCCAGGCCACCGCCATGGTGACCACGCTGGCGCTCGACACCATGACGAGCAGGGCAACCAGCGATCCACACAGCAACCCGCCCGTGGCCCGCAGGTCCTCGCGCCCACGCAGGTTCGTCTCCGCATACGTCGCCACCACCCAGCCGAGCAGTCCGACGAAGCCGAGCAGGAGCACCGACACGACGTCCAGGTACACGCCGAGGGTCACGGTGCCGACCGACCAACCGATTTCGAGAGGACCTCGCACGAGCAGACTCGCCGCACCGCCCAGCGCCACTGCCATCGCACCGACCGCGACCCATCGGGCGCACCTGAAAAGATTCATACGTATTACGATACATGAATTGTAAGACGTGTATTGCATTGGGCCTGCCCACCGCTCGTGCCACCGCCGCCACCTACGATGGAGTAGTGACGCCGTCGGACAAGAGGCCCTGGACCTTCCTGACCAACCACGGGCACCTCCTCGTGGCGATCAGCAGACGCCCCGGAGCCCGCATCCGCGAACTGGCCGACGAGATCGGCGTGACCGAGCGAGCCGCACAGCTGATCCTGCGAGACCTCGAGGAGGCCGGCTACATCTCCACGGAGAAGGTCGGCCGGCGCAATCACTACACCGTCGAGTCGGGTGCGCACCTGCGCCACCCGGCTGAGTCCGAGGTGCCGATCAGCTCACTGCTGGCGCTGTTCGGGGCCTGAAGTCCAGTCCGTCGCCCTCGGTGACGACATCGCCACCAGCATCAAGATCGCGATCATGGCCCCCAGGACATGCCCCACGCTCGCCGCACCGTCGGTGACAGCGAGGCTGCCGATGTGACTCAGCGCGACGAGCGCCGCCACGGCCAGCAACAGCCGCCGGGCCAGAGCGCTTCGCCGAAACATCGACAGCGCCATCAGTACGACCACCACCGACCCGCCGAGGGTGGTGAGGGCCAGGGCTCGGTCGGTGTCGACGTCCGGCAGTGATCGCCACGTCGACCAGGCAACGACAGGCATCACCAGCACGCTGACCAGCACCGGCAACCACACCTGGAGCGGCACGCCGTCCGGGGTCACCGGGCGCAGATCGGACGCATCGGGGGCGGGCATCACCCTGGTGACGTCGAGGACCGGCAGGTGCCCGTCGGTGTGCACGCTGTCGCCGCCACCGTTGCGGGAGTGATAGCTGGTGGTGAAGTCACGCAGCACGTCCACGGAGACGTCGGGGTTGGCGACGGTGACCGAGTCGACGATGAAGTCGCGCTCGACATCGATGTCGGCGTCGATCTTGTGGGTGATCTGCAGAGTGAACAACGAGAGCCCGACCCGACGGTCGTAGGTCCCACCCGCGAGCCAGTCGACCCTGGCACCGCCGGGCAACGGCCAGCCTTCCGGCGTACGCCAGAAACGGACGTGGTGACGCTGGGCGGGGTTGCCCTCCACCTCCTGCTGGTACGCCGCGTCCTGGCCGCGGTCGAAGAGCAGCAGTGGGCTCACCGGAGCCTGGGGATAGCTGCGCCGGGTCAGGGTGGAACGCACGATCGCGACCGAACTCGCCATCGTCACCGGGTCGGCCAGGATCCAGCCGGCCCGGCGCATGGCAGTGGCCAACTGCTCTCCGGTGCCGCGGACCGCAAGGTTGAGCGGGTCCCCCAGCAGTCCGTCGCTGGTGCGCGTACGACCGATGAAATAGTCGGGGACGTAGATGGCGGCGATCATCCGGTTCAACCTCGGCAACGCCAGGTAGGCCACCACGAGCCAGAGCAGGACCAGCGGCACGATGCTCGCCCAACTCAGGTGCGGAGTGGTGGCGGCGAGAAACACCGCGAGCCACGCCGCCCCCAGCGTGCCGAGACCGAAGAACACCTTGTCGTAGAGCCGCACGCGCACCTGACGACCGACCGGAGTGTCGAACACCTTTTCCGGTCGTCCGTCGGAGGCAATGGGCCCAGAGCGCGGAGTCACGACCGCTCAGCAGGACCTTCCGACGCCTCGTCCGCGGAGTCGGGATCACAGTCGGGATCACGGTCGTGAGAGCTGTCGACAGAGCTGTCTCCGGGCGTGCCTCCGGACGCATCTCCCGGCGGGCCTCCGGGGTCGTCGAGGTCCGGCAGTGCGGGCACCTGCGAACGCCGCTCGACCTGCTCGTCGAGATATCGCAGCACGACTGCTGTGACCGCAGCGACCGGCACCGCCAGGAACGCGCCGATGATGCCGAACAGGGTCCCGCCCAACATCACCGACAGCAGGACGACCGCGGCGTGCAGGTTCATCGACTTGGACTGCAGCCAGGGTGAGAGGACGTTGCCCTCGAGCTGTTGGACCACCACGATGACCGCGAAGATGATGAGCGCCCCGGTGGGGCCGTTGGAGACGAGCGCCACCAGCACGGCGATCGCGCCGACGACGAAGGCACCCACGATCGGGATGAACCCACCGATGAAGGTCAGGACCGCGAGAGGGATCGCCAGCGGCACTCCCACGAACAACAGTCCGGCGCCGATGAACACCGCGTCGATGAAGGACACCAGCGCCTGGGTCCGGATGAAGCCGGCGAGGGTGCCCCACGACCGCGACACCACCTCCCCGAGGTGCGGACCGGCCGTCGGGCCGGCCAGGCGACGCAGCCACGGTACGAAGCGGCGTCCGTCCTTGAGGAACAGGAAGGTCAGGATCAGGCTGACGACCAGGGTGATGCCCAGGTTGCCGACGGCCGAGACCCCGGTCAGCACCCCCGAGGCAATCGATCCGGCCGAGCCCTTCAGCTTGTCCTGACCGTCCTGCAGCGCCTGGTCGAGCTGGACCTTGGAGACGAAGTCGCTCTCCTGCACCCAGTCCTGCAGGCGCTGCAGTCCCTTGCCCGTGTCCGAGATGATCGCGCCGGACTGACCCGCCACGGACGGGGCGATGAAGAATCCGAGGGCCACCAGTACGCCGATGGCTCCCAGCAGGGTGGCGGCTGCGGCCAGACCCGCCGGGAACCGAGCCCGGTCGCGCAGCAGTCCGGCAATGGGTGCCAGCACCGTCGTGATCACCAGTGCGAGCGTGATGGGCAGCACGATCGTCCAGGCCACGCTCACCAACCAGCCGATGAGCCCGATCATCAGGGCGATGACGAGGACCCGCAGGCTCCACCGTGCGGTCCAGGCGACGCCGTCTCCGATCGTCTCCTCCCTCGTGCGTACGGAGTCAGCGGAGGCGACGGCCGGCGAGATCACGGCTGGCGAGGACAGGCCCGAGCTGTCACTGCTTTCTGGCTGCATGGGACAAGGATGTCAGTCCCGGGCCGATCTGCGTCACGACTCGTCGGTGTCACCCGGATCACGATGGGCGTGCAGCCGCGTGTGCATCGCCCTGGGAATCACGACCAGCAGGCTCAGCATCACTGCCGCCGTACCCACCCCGCCGACGATCCCCGACGCCCGCCCGGCCACCACGTCCGCAACGAGGAACGCGATCCCCGAGAGCAGCAACGCGATCAGACCGAGGGCGATCTGGGTGAGCAGGTGTCCGGCCTGGACGAGTTGAGGCTTGACCGCGCCACGGAAGAGCCGTCGGTGGATGGCCACAGGAGTCAGCGTGACGCCCACCGTGAGAAAGGCCAGGGCCAGGAGTCCGAGGTACCAGTTCCGCTGAAACGCGTCGAGCTCGGCAAAACGGGCCTGGAAGGGAAGGGTCACGAGGAACGCAGCCAGCACCTGGACGCCGGTCTGACTCACCCGCAGCTCTTGCAACAGCTCGGACCAGTTGCGGTCCGCTCGCTGCTCGGGGCTCTCCGCGCGCGCTGCTCGTAGGTGCTCGGGCTCAGCCATGGAAGCGACGGTAGCCGCTGTTTGTCCGCAAAAGACCCACTTGAGGGGGTAGGCGGATGCGCCAGTCCGTGGCACGGTGGAGGAAGTGGTCGATGAACCAACCTGCGAAGGTTGTGTCGACGTCGGCCAGGACAGTCAACTTCACTGGAAGGAACCACGATGGGTCTCGACGACAAGTTGGAGAACAAGGGCGACGAGCTGAAGGGGCACGCGAAGGAAGCCACCGGCAAGGCGACCGACGACAAGAGCCTCGAGGCTGAGGGCAAGGGCGACCAGATGGGCGCCAACCTCAAGCAGGCCGGCGAAAAGATCAAGGACGCTTTCAAGAGCTGACCTCCACACCAACCGATCGGCTCCTCGTTACGCACGAGGGGCCGATTCGGCGTTGTACGGGCACTGATGTCGGCCCTCGCTCGTAAGGTGCAGTCGTGACCTTGCATCTGCACACGGCCGAGCGCACCGACGCCCTGGCTGCCGCCTTGGCGGACCTGCTGGTCACCCCACTGCCCGACCCCTTCGCTCGCGAGGTGGTGGTCGTGCCCGCTCGCGGCGTGGAGCGGTGGTTGACCCAGCGGCTGTCACACCGTCTCGGGGTGGGCAGTCTCGGTGTGGGCAGCGGTGTCGACACGGGCAGTGACGGGGTCTGCGCAGGCATCGACTTCGTCTCGCCCCACTCGTTGGTGACGCTGCTGCTCGAGAAGGACGTCGAGGACCCCTGGGATCCGGACCGGCTGGCCTGGCCGTTGCTGGGGGTGATCGACGACGTGATGGGCACGGCCGGCTTCGAGGACCTCACGGTCCATCTGGGGGGCGGCGACCCCGCCGACGATCGATCGGCCCGGCGCTATGCCGTGGCGCGACGCCTCGCCGGGCTCTTCTCCTCCTACGCCGTGCAGCGACCGGCGTTGATCTCGCAGTGGCGGTCGGGCGAGGACACCGACGGACTCGGCGGCCCCCTCGACGACGACCTGCGCTGGCAGGCCGCGCTGTGGCGACGGCTGGTCGACACGATCGCAGTGCCAGCGCCAGACCTACGGCACGAGAAGACGTTGGCCCGTCTGCGCGCCGGCGGCGAGGGGCTCGATCTTCCCCCCAGACTCTCGTTGTTCGGTCACACCCGGCTGCCGGAGACCGAGGTGGCGCTGCTTCGTGCACTGGCCGAGGTGCGCGAGGTCCACCTGTGGCTGCCGCAAGCCTCTCCCGTGCTCTGGAAAGCGCTGACACCGAGCGCACGCGAGGGGCAGGTGCCCCGAGCCGCCGACGATTCCGTGACGCTCGTCGCGCACCCGTTGCTCAGTTCGCTCGGTCGCGACTCCCGCGAACTGCGTCGTACGCTCGGGGTGCTGACCGATCAGCATGCTCCCGCGGTCTCCTCGCCACCCGACACGCTGCTCGGGTGGCTCCAGCACGACCTGCGCGACAACCTGGCTCCCGACGCGGCAGCACGAGCCACGCGAGTCGGGTCGGACGACTCGGTGCAGGTGCACGCCTGCCATGGCGCCGCCCGTCAGATCGATGTGCTCCGGGAGGTCCTGGTCGGTCTCCTCGAGGACGACCCCACCCTCGAGCCGCGCGATGTCCTCGTGATGTGTCCTGACATCGAGACCTTCGCCCCGCTGATCTCCGCTGCCTTCGGCATGGCGGACGTGGCCGGGGACGGTGTCGGCCACCCCGGACACCAGTTGCGCGTCCGTCTCGCCGATCGTTCCCTCGTCGCCACCAACCCGCTGCTCGCCGTCGCCTCCCAACTCGTCGAACTCGTCCACGGACGGATGAGCGCGACGCAGGTGCTCGACATCGTCGGCGCCGCACCGGTGCGTGAGCGCTTCGGGTTCGGTGACGACGAGCTCGAGCGCCTCACCCACTGGGTGTCCCTTGCCGGCATCCGCTGGGGCTACGACGCCGCCCACCGCGAGGTGTTCGGGCTCGGCTCCGTGTCGGCGAACACCTGGCTGCTCGGTGTCCGTCGGGTGCTGCTCGGGGCGGCCATGTCGGGGCTCGACCACCGGCAGGTGTCGCGGACCGTGCCGGTCGACGACGTCAGTGACGGCGACCTCGACCTGGTGGGGCGTCTTGCGGAGTTCCTCGACCGACTGCGCGTCTTCCTCGAGGCAGCCGAGTCCGCGACCACGGTGACCGACTGGACCACGGCGCTGGGCGACGCGGTCCACCGACTGACCTCCACCCCACCGGACGAGGTGTGGCAGGTCGCCCAGTTCGACCGGGAGATGTCCCGGATCGCGGCCGGCGCCGGTGACGGTGACGGTGAAGGTGACGGGACGACCCTGCTGCGCCAGGCCGACGTCCGTGCCCTTCTGCAGCATCGACTCCGCGGACGCCCCACCCGTTCCAACTTCCGCACCGGCACCTTGACCGTCTGCACGATGGTGCCGATGCGGTCGGTGCCGCACCGGGTGGTCTGCCTGGTGGGCCTCGACGACGGCGCCTTCCCTCGTGTCTCCACCGTGGACGGCGACGACGTGCTGTCGCGACGTCCCCGCACGGGTGAGCGCGACCTGCGCGCGGAGGACCGACAACTCTTCCTCGATGCGATCATCGCTGCAGGCGACAAGCTGGTCATCACCTACACCGGCCGTGGCGAGCACACGGGGTCGGCACGCCCACCCTCCGTCCCGCTGGGCGAACTCCTCGACGCCCTGGATCGCACCGGCGCGGCCGAGATGCGCGACCACGTGGTCACCCACCATCCGCTCCAGCCCTTCGACGAGGCCAACTTCGTGGCCGGGAGCCTCCGCGGCAAGCGGGCCTTCACCTTCGACCGGTTCGCTCTGGCCGGAGCGGCCGCGGCGCGCGGCGAGCGGGCGCCGGTCGAGGTGCTGGTGCCCGATCCTCTCCCGGCGCCCGACCCCGCGCCGAGCGAGATCTCGCTGGTCGACCTCCAGGACTTCTTCGCCCACCCGGTGCGCGGCTTCTTCCGACGCCTGCGCATCGCCAAGCCGTTCGATGCCGACGAGGTGAAGGACGCCATCCCGATCTCCCTCGACGGACTGGAGAAGTGGGCCATCGGCGACCTCATCGCCGCCGAGGTGCTCGGTGGTGCCGATGCGATCGCCGTCAACGAAGCCCTCAAGGTGAGCGGATCGCTGCCGCCGGGCCCCTTGGGTGAAGGCGTGCTCGACGACATCGTCCAAGTCGCCAAGCCACTGGTGATGCAGGCCCTGGCGCTGCGTCGCGGCCCACGCCGCGTCCTCGACGTCGACATCGATCTGGACGGACGCCGGATCTTCGGCACCGTCGGCGACATCTGGGGAAATCAGCTGGTCGCCGTCTCCTTCTCCAATCTCGGGGCCAAGCACCGTCTCGCGGCCTGGATCAACGCCGTGGTCCTCGCCGCCGGTCTTCCCGACGAGAACTGGACCGCCCACACCATCGGCAAGCACCGCTCCGGTGGTCAGATGCAGTTGATCGCGCCGCTCGCCCAACACCAGGCCCAGGAATGGTTGCGCGAGCTGGTCGCCCTCTACGACGCCGGCCAGCGCGAGCCGCTGCCGATGCCGATCAGGACCTCACTGGCCTGGGCCGAGGAATCCCGTCGGGTCCGGGCCGGCAACGACGGCTACCCCGACACCAAGGGCCGCAACGAGTGGGAATCGCCACGCTTCAACGACTCAGGCTTCCCCAAGGAGGACGCCGATGCCTGGCACGTCCGCGCGTTCGGCGAGAGCGCCGACTACGACCTGCTGGCAGCGCCGGCGCGGTCCGGTGAGTCCGGACCCCACCGGCTGGGTCACTACGCCTGGCGACTGTGGAGCCCCCTCATCGACAGCGGCAACGAACAGATCCGGGGACTCTGAGATGGACACCTTCGACATTGCCGCGGATCTGCAGCCCGGCACCACCCTGCTCGAGGCCAGTGCCGGCACCGGGAAGACGTGGACCATCGCAGCGTTGGTCACCAAGCACATCGCTTCCGGTGAGGTCCGCCTCGACGAGATGCTCGTCGTGACCTTCACCCGCGCCGCCAGCCAGGAGTTGCGCGAACGGGTTCGTCTCCAGCTCGACGAAGCCGTGCAACTGCTCCTCGACCCCGGCCTGTGCCAGCACGACAACCGACTGCACGACTGGTTGCTCACGGCCGACGCCTCCGAGATCGATCGACGGCTGACCCGGCTGGCGACTGCCCTGGTGTCCTTCGACGCAGCGACCATCGCCACGATCCACCAGTTCTGCCAGCTCGTACTGCGCAGTCTCGGAGTGGCCGGCGACACCGATCCCTCCGCGCGACTGGTCGAGGATCTCGAACAACTCACCGTCGAAACCGTCGATGACCTCTATCTCGCCGGCTTCGGTGGTGAGGCAAAGCCGCAGTGGTCACGGGCCGAGGCGCTCGAGCTGGCTCGCGCGGTCGTCAACGATCCCCGGGCGAGCATCGAGCCGCAGGACGTCCTCACCGACGCCCCCGACTCCACCGCAGCCATGCGGGTACGTTTCGCGTGTGCCGTGCTCGAAGAGGTGGAGCGCCGCAAGCGTCGTCTCGGCATCCTGAGCTACGACGACCTGCTCAGCCAGTTGGCCGATGCGCTCGAGGACCCCAACGCCGCGGCTCGAAAGCGTATGCAGCACCGCTGGAAGTTCGTGCTGATCGATGAGTTCCAAGACACCGACCCGGTGCAGTGGCAGGTCTTCGATCGTGCCTTCTCCGGCTCCACCACGATGGTGTTGATCGGCGACCCGAAGCAGGCCATCTACGCCTTCCGCGGCGGTGACATCGTCACCTACCTGCAGGCCGCCGACACTGCCACGACCACCCAGACCCTCGGCGTGAACTGGCGCTCGGACCAGCCGCTGCTCGACTCGCTGCACGCCGTTCTTCAGGGCTCCCATCTGGGCGAGGAACGCATCGTCGTCCACCCCGTGCAGGCCCACCTCACCGAATCCAGACTGTCGGGAGCCGGCAAGCCCTTCCGTCTCCGCGTCGTCCGCCGCGCCGAGTTGGGCAAGGGGCCCCGCTCCAAACCGCCGGTCGCGCTGTGGCGCGACCACGTCATCACCGACACCGCCCATGACATCGTGCGGCTGATCGAGTCGCGGCCGACCTTCGAGGGCCGCCCGCTGGTGCCGGGCGACATCGCCGTCCTGGCGGCTCGCCGCAACGAGTTGGACGCAGTGCAGCAGGCGCTGGCCGAGGTGGGCGTGCCGTCGGTGGTCAATGCCGGCGGCTCCGTCTTCCACACCCCCGCGGCAGGCGAGTGGTTGGCGCTCCTCGAAGCCCTCGAGCAACCCCATCGCGGTGACCGCGTCCGTTCGGCGGCCCTCACATCCTTCTTCGGCTACACCGCCGCGTCCCTCGATGCGGGCGGGGACGCGCTGACCGACGACCTGGCCGGCCGGGTCCGTACGCTCGCCGACGTCTTCACCCACCGCGGTGTGGCAGCGGTGCTGGAGGTGACGGTCGTCGCAGGTCTGACAGCGCGGGTCCTGGGTCGCGTCGGAGGTGAGCGCACTCTCACCGACGTGCGTCACATCGGTGAGTCCCTCCTGCGGGTCAGCACCGAGGGCCGGCTCGGCCTGGTCGGGCTGTTGGCATGGTTGCGCGAGCAGGTCGCCGACGACAAGCTCGAGGTCGCCTCCGAACGCACGCGACGGCTCGACTCCGACGCTGCTGCCATCCAGCTCGTGACGATCCACGGCAGCAAGGGCCTGCAATACCCTGTCGTCTACCTCCCCACCCTGTGGAGTCGTTACACCGGTCGGGACCCGTCGATCCCGCTCTTTCACGACGATCAGGGCAGGCGCTGCCGCGACACCGGGGGCTCCGGGACCTTCCACCGTGACGCGCTCCAGCGCCATTGGCGCGAGGACGCCGGCGAGTCCCTGCGCCTGCTCTATGTGGCGATGACGCGCGCCCAGTCGCAGGTGGTGGCGTGGTACGCCGCCGCCGAGCGCAATACGCCGGACTCACCGTTGCACAGGATCCTCTTCGGCCGCCGCCCCGGCATGGCTCCGGTCCCTGACTCGCAGGCCCTCGTCGAGGAGGATCGTCTCCTGCAGATCCTCCAGACGTGGGAGGCCAACGGTGGGCCGAGCATCGAGTTGGCCGAGTTGGCCCCGCCTCGGGTCTTCCCGCCCGCGCCTTCTTCCGACGCGTTGGAAGTGCGACGTTTCTCCCGCCACGTCGACACCACCTGGCGCCGCACCTCCTACTCCTCGCTCTCTGCGGCCAGCGCCTCGCACGGCCGGGCCGATCCCGCATCGGCCGACGGGTCCGTCATCGCCGACCCTCTCTCCGAGCCGGAGGAGGTTCCCCAGGACGACGAATCCATGATGGTGATGGCGGGTCCCGGCGACGTCGTCGCCGCCTCGGTGCCCTCGCCGATGGCAGACCTGCCGGTGGGGGCGACCTTCGGCTCGTTGGTGCATGCGGTGCTGGAGCACGCCGATCCCGCCGCCGCCGACTTCCGCGCAGAACTCCTGGATCACCTCGCCCAACAACTGGTGTGGTGGCCGGTCGCTCTCGATCCGGAGGTGCTCGCGGATGCGTTGGTGGCCGTCTGCGACAGCCCGCTGGGCCCCTTGGCCGGCGACCGGACCCTGCTCTCGCTGGGGCTGAAGGACCGCCTGCGTGAACTCGACTTCGAGCTCCCGCTCTCCGGCGGCGACTGCCCTCCTCCGGCGGGCGTCATGCCGGGGCGGGACGTACGACTCGGCGATCTGGCCCCGCTCCTGCGCCGTCACCTGCCCGAGGGCGATGCGGTGAGGGTCTATGCCGATGCCCTCGACCGCGATCCCGACCTGGCGGGGCAGTCCCTGCGGGGCTATCTCACCGGCTCGATCGACGTGGTGCTGCGCGTCGACGTCGAGGGTCAGCAGCGCTTCCTCACCGTCGACTACAAGACCAACTGGCTCGGCAGCTTCGAGACTCCGCTGACCGCCCACGACTACCGGCCAGAGTTGCTCGATGAGGCCATGGGCCACTCCGACTATCCCCTCCAGGCCCTCCTCTACACCGTCGTACTCCACCGGTTCCTGCGCTGGCGCCTGCCCGACTACGACCCGGCCACCCACCTAGGGGGCGTGCTCTACCTCTACCTCCGCGGCATGTGCGGGCCCGACACTCCTCGTGTGGACGGAGCGCCCTGCGGAGTCTTCTCGTGGCGGCCCCCGGTGCCACTGGTCGAAGCGTTGTCCGACCTGCTCGACGGGCAACTCGACAGCCAGTTCGACGGCCAGCAGAAGGGACGGTCGGTCCGATGAGCGAGATGTTCGAACCCCTCGACGCCTACGACCGCGACCTGGCCCTGGGTGCTGTCGGTGCGCTGGCCGACTTCAATCGGGCCGGTGTCCTCACCTCGGCCGACGTCCACATCGCCACCACCCTGGGGCTGCTGGGCGCGGAGAGCGACGACGACGTCCTGCTGGCAGTCGCGCTCGCCGTGCGGGCCGTCCGCCACGGATCGGTGTGCCTGGAACTCGCCGCAGTGCCCGAGTCGCTCGCCGACCTCGACCTGCCCTGGCCCGACCCCCTCGCCTGGGCGGACGCGCTTTCACGCAGCCCGCTGGTCACTGCAGGCGTCATCCACTGGGAGCACGGGCTCCTCCATCTGGACCGCTATCACGAGCAGGAGACGCAGGTGCTCGACGACCTGCGCGCGCGTCAGCGGAGTCGGGACGACATCGTCGCCGGTCTCCTGGAGCGGTCGCTGGCCCGGGTCTTCCCGGTGGACAGTTCTGCGGTGGACACCTCAGGAGAGCAACGCGAGGCGTGTCGCCGGGCGGCATCGCAGGCCACCACCGTCATCACCGGAGGTCCCGGCACCGGCAAGACCACCGCAGTGGCCGGCCTGCTCGTGGCCCTGACCGAGCAGGCGGAGGCGCGCGGCGAGACGCTGCGCATGGCCCTGGCCGCCCCCACCGGGAAAGCTGCGGCTCGTCTCGAGCAGTCCGTCCGCGAGTCGGCCTCCCGCTTCTCTGCTCACGACCAGGAGCGACTGGCCGGGGTGCGAGCCATGACGTTGCACCGGCTGCTCAAACAGCACCCGGGCAACAGCACCCGTTTTCGTCACCACCGCGGCAACCGCCTTCCCCACGACCTGGTCGTGGTCGACGAGGCGTCGATGATCTCGTTGACGATGATGGCGCGGTTGCTGGAGGCGATGCGCCCCGATGCCCGGTTGGTGCTCGTGGGTGACCCCGACCAGCTCAGCTCCGTCGATGCCGGTGCCGTGCTCACCGATCTGGTGCGCGGCTATGAACACCGCGCAGACAATCCCGTTGCTGCTCTCACCACGACCCATCGCTACGGCGCCGAGATCCGGGCTCTCGCCGAGGCACTTCGACTCGGTGACGCCGACGCTGCGATCGACGTCCTCAACGCCGGGCACGATGCCGTGCAGTGGGTGCGCGACCTCGATCCGGCGGGTGCGATCCGTTCGATCGCACTCCCCCACGCCCTCGCCCTGCGAGGGGCTGCCATGGCCGGCGACACGCCCCGCGCTCTCGCTGCGCTCGACCGGCATCGCCTGCTCTGCGCTCATCGCGACGGCCCCTACGGCGTCCGACACTGGAACCAGCGCATGGAGCAGTGGCTCACCACCGAGACCGGCGACGGCCTCTACGACACCGCCTATCTCGGTCGCCCCATCCTGATCACGGCCAACGACTACGCCCTCGGCGTCTACAACGGCGACACCGGTGTCATCGTGGCCGGACCGGACGGTCCACGAGCCGTCATCGCCTCGGGAGACTCCCCTCTCGACCTGGCCCCGTCGCGGCTGGGCCAGGTGGAGACGATGCACGCCATGACCATCCACAAGAGTCAGGGCAGCCAGGCCGACGAGGTCACGGTGCTGCTGCCGGACGAGGAGTCACGACTACTCACTCGCGAGCTCTTCTACACCGCCGTCACCCGGGCCAAGGTGACCGTCCGGGTGATCGGGCCGGAGTCCGCCGTACGCGCCGCCATCAGTCGTCAGGCCCAGCGAGCCAGTGGGCTGCGTGCCCGACTGGCGGATGGCTGACACCTCGGCTGGAGCGGAGAGCGATAGCCTGCCCGGATGCCCTATCTGCTGCGCGTCGAATTGCCCGACGTCCCCGGCTCGCTCGGTCGCGTGGCCACGGCGATCGGTGAGGCCGGCGGTGACATCGGGGCGATCGAGATCGTGGAGAAGCACGACGGCTTCGCAGTCGACGATGTGTTGCTCGACATCGCCAACGGCACCATGCCCGATTCGATCGTCTCGGCCTGCGGCACGCTCGACGGGGTCAGCGTGCTGTGGATCAGTCGCTACGACGCCGGCGGCAATCTCTTCCTCGACCTCGAGGTGGTCGAGGCACTGACCGAGGATCCCGACACGGCCAAGGACCGGCTCATCGCGCTGCTGCCCATCACCTTCCGCGTCGACTGGGCGGCGCAGGTGCACCAGGGAGAACACGGCGTGCAGATCGTCCGCGCCACCGATGCTGCCCCTTCGAAGATCGTCATGCCCGCCATCACCTCCGCCAGCCGGCTGCCCGGCGACGAGGTGTACGTCGAGTGTGCGGCTCTGCTCGGCGACGACGTCGTGCTGATGGGACGCCGGGGCGGGCCGGAGTTTCTCGACTCCGAAATCGCGCGGTTCGAGCATCTGCTCGGTCTTGCCGCCACGATCAGCCGTAGCTGACGGGTCTCCGACCCCCCTGAACTAACCTCGCGGGCATGAGTGCGATCGAGGGCGTCAGTGAAATCTTCGACCCGACGGCCTGGGACGAGGTGCCCGGGTTCGAGGACCTGAGCGACCTCACCTACCACCGGGCCCGCGAGCATGGGACGGTCCGGATCGCCTTCGACCGCCCCGACATCCTCAATGCCTTCCGCCCGCACACGGTCGATGAGTTGCTGCGTACGCTCGAGCACGCCAGGTCCAGCGGCGACGTGGGCTGCGTGATCCTGACCGGCAACGGCCCGAGCGCCAAGAACGGCAAGTGGGCCTTCTGCACCGGCGGCGACCAGCGCATCCGCGGCAAGGCGGGCTACCAGTACGAGACAGCCGGTCACGACGACGCCGGCGCTCCCCCCAACGCGATCGACCAGGCCAAACTCGCGCGTCTCCACATCCTCGAGTGCCAGCGGCTGATCCGCTTCATGCCGAAGGTCGTCATCTGTGTGGTCCCCGGCTGGGCGGCCGGCGGTGGCCACAGCCTGCACGTCGTCGCCGACCTGACCTTGGCGAGTCGCGAGCACGCTCGCTTCAAGCAGACCGACGCCGACGTGGGCTCCTTCGACGGCGGCTACGGCTCGGCCTACCTGGCTCGTCAGGTCGGGCAGAAGTTCGCCCGCGAGATCTTCTTCCTCGGTGACGAGTACGACGCCGAGACAATGCAGCGCATGGGTGCGGTCAACCGCGTCGTCGACCACGCCGACCTGGAGAAGGTCGCGCTCGACTGGGGGCGCAAGATCAACGGCAAGAGCCCGACCGCGCAACGGATGCTGAAGTACTCCTTCAACCTGCTCGACGACGGGCTCGTCGGCCAGCAACTCTTCGCCGGCGAGGCGACCCGGCTGGCTTACATGACCGACGAGGCGCAGGAGGGTCGTGACCAGTTTCTGGAGAAGCGCGACCCCGACTGGTCGCCGTACCCCTGGTACTACTGATTGGGCGAGTTTGCGCAGCCCAGGGCGGATCTTGTGTGGCGGGAAGCCTCGTTAAGTTCTCGGCCGCCCGGCTACCCAGAGCCAAACGTTTCGCTATGGCAGCGCACGACGGATCTCGCCCGTGAGACTCGGATAGGGGTCCTCCAGAGGCTTCCGATCGGCCCGGAGCTGCTCCTGGATCTGTCGGAGGGGTTCGCCGGCCGCATAGTGACGTCCGCGTCGCTCGCCGCGAGCTTCGAGGAGCCCGATTTCAGCCGCGTTCACGAGATCCCTCGTGGCGGTCCGCTCGTCCAGCTCGGTGAGCTTGACGTACGAGGGCCGGGTGACGCGAAGGCCGAGAAGAGCGTCAAAGAGCGCCGCGCCGATTCGGTCGTTCAGCCGGTGACCAACGATCAGGTCGTCAATCCCCCGCCACTGGGTCTCCGCCTCATCAAAGCGACGCCGCATCGTCTGCGCCTGCATGTGATGCGCCCGAAGGTTGAACTTCACCCACAACGTGGCGTCGTTGGCCGGATGCCACGATCCGCGGCCCGTGGCCGCGAGTACGTCGTAGTAGTCCTGGGTGTTGTTGCCAAGCCACTCTTCGATGCTGGAAAACGTTGGCTCTACGACCTGGTCCTGGGCGAGCACCATCGTCTGCAGTGCCCGAGCCATGCGTCCGTTGCCGTCTCGAAACGGATGAATCATGACAAGATTCAAATGAGCCATTGCGCCGCGCACCAGCGGGTCGTCGGTCGTCGGCTTCGACAACGACTCAGACAGCGTTCGCATCAGATCAGGCACGAGATCGGCGTCTGGGCCGGCGTAGACGTTGACGCCGCGCTTGTCATCGCGGACGAAGATCTCCTTGATTCGGTAGCGGCCCGGTTTCTTCGAAAGGTCGTGGTCGAGCAGCATGAAGTGCATCGAACGAAGCACCGCCTCGTTGATCACGAATCCGGGCTCGGTCGCCACGTTGAGCACGTAGGTCAGCACCCGTCGGTACGCGATGATCTCCAACCAGGTCGCGTCGTCTGCGCTGAGCGGCGGCTCGCCATCGACTGCGGCGACGGCGTCCTCGTCGCTGACGGTGTAGCCCTCGATGGTGTTGGAGCCCTGGATGGCTCGCGCCGTCGACGTGCGTCGGAGCAGGCCGTTCCAGCGTTTGGGCGCGCGCAGGTAGTCCGCGAGCGATGCGCGCGTCTTGTGGATCTCGCCGATGACCTGCTGGTCCTCGAGATCGGGGCCTGGAGTGGCGAAGAGGGAAGTCATGTCCTTATGTCCTTTATTAAGTGCCAAGGATACGAGAACGCCTGACTCTTTGTCACTCAATAAGAGACATCCAAGTACGACTGGCTCACCAGAGCGGGATGAGAGTCCGGATCAGCAGGTCACCAGATCGAGGTACAGAAGGTCTTGGCCCGAGCGCTCCTCCGTGCGTGCCAAGAATCACAATCGAGGAACACCGATTCTTGATCGGACGAACTGGTATGGGCGTTGATCTGGGATCCTGAGGCCATGACCAGCGAGCCCGGTGCACGTGCCAGGTTCGAGACAAAGGTACAGATGCTTGTGGGTCGTCGCATCCGGACCGTGGACTACTGGGACATTCACCAATTCGGCCCGGAGCCGGCTCGCTGGGACTACGGCGACTGGCATCACGCAGTCATGGGAGTTCAACTCTCGACGGATGCCGGTCCCGTCACGGTGACGTGGACCAACGCCTTCCATCCGTACGGCGTCGAGGTGTTCGACGTTTCGATCGGGCATCACCTCGTCCTCGGCGAAGGCGGTCCAGAGCGAATCGGCCCCGATGATGATTCGCGATGGGCGAGCTTCCTGGACAAGCCTGTGCTGAAGGCGATGACTTGGTGGGATCGCCTTGAGCCTGGCCCGGCCACCTGGTTGTCGAAAGGGGAGGTCGTCGAGCCGGCTCGTGCTGTCGACGTGCCGACTGCGATTCGCCTGGACTTCGATGCAGGTCCCGTCTGGTTCGTGGCTGCCATGCCCGAGGCGCCTTCCATGGAGGACGTGTTCATCACCGGCGACGAGATCGTGGTGGTCTTTGCGGCCGAAAAGATTCGGGAGATGGGTTACGACGATCTGAGCTTCACGTCCTGACTACGGCGCAGGCGTGCGACTGGAGACGAGAGTCATCGTCAGGAGTAGGGCTCGTACTCGACTCGCTCGGCACGCCGCCTCCAGCCTGGCCACGGCCAGGCGTTGTGCCAGCTTCGAGAGGTCTGCTGGCCGTCACGGATGTCCATGCACCCTCCCCGGCCGAGGCGGAAGGCTGTCGCTCGACCCTCGCGGGCCACGCTGACCATGTAGTCAATTGCTTCCAAGTCGACTGTGCTGTCGTCGCCGAGTTCGGCGGGGACACCAGCAGGGTCGTCCAGTGCGACGGTGCCATGACGTTCGGCGTAGAGGTAGAGGACCACGCTGGCCGATCCGAAGTTGTCGGGGCGAAGGCGCAAGGTCGTCGCGCCGTCCTTCTCGCTCACATCAAGACTCGTACGGTCCGAGAGTGCAGCCGCGTGTCCCTCGAAGCGGGATCTCAGCGACGCTGACTCGCGGTGCGGTGGACCGAGCTCGATGGCCGGGCGCGTTGGCGGGAGTCGTGTTGTTGCGTTCGGGTCGAGGTTGATCACTGCTGTTCGCCATTGCTCCAGGAGAGCAATGACGTCAGGAAGTGGCAGGCGTTCGACGATGTCGCTGTCGGGTGGGTCGTAGTCGTAGCGAGCCTCAACCAGGCCGTCAACCAGCTGGAGGTACGACATGTTGCCGGACAACATCGAAGGGCTGTCTGAGTCAGAAAGAGCACGGCGAAACTCCTCCAACGCGGCGTCGATCCAGTACGTGGACGGACCACTCCGCGCGCCGCGCGGCGCCCGTGAGCCCACGCAGTCGTTCAGCACGCGGATGAAGACCGACATGTCGTCGGACTGAGCAACCTCGACGTATCCCGCGGGCGTCGTCCTGAAGGCAAAGCGCATTGCCGACAAGCACTCGACGCGCTGGCTGCGCTGAAGGGAGTCAAGATCAAGCTCCTGGCTGTGATTGCTGAGGACCAGTCGCACCGCCAGCCCGAATCCCATGGACGCAGCCTACGGCGACGAGGGCTCTCGCACGTCCTGTCACCACCGAGACCCCTACCATGACCGTCGGCACCCACTGGGCGTGCCGCCAGAGATCACAGGAGTCACACATGCCGCCCATCAAGACGACGCTTCAGTCGGACAAGACCCCCAGCGAGTTGTTTGCCGCGATCCTTCACATCGCGCAGACTGGCAAGCACATGATCACCGGGGTCAGCAACGAAACTCATCAACTGCTCTTCCACAGCACCATGACGATGATGTCGTTCGGCCACCAATATTTCGCGGTGGTGAAGTCCACGCCGGGTGGCTCGGTCCTTGAGTTGATCACCGCAAACAGGCCCAACGTCCCCATGTCCATGATCGACGATCGCAAGAACAAGAAGTCTGGACAGAAAATGGTCGAAGCTGTGACCCGGGCGATCAGCGGTGGGCCGACTCCCGCCACCGCACCCATCCAGTCATTCGCGACCGCCCACGACAAATCGAGGATCCCTTGGACGACGGGGAACTACCCGGGCGCCTGAGCCCGGACACAAGGGCGGCTCGTCATCGAGGACGGGCCGCCCTCGTCCAGCACCCCTAGTCGCCCTTGACATTGATGATCTGACGCAGCGCGTGGTCGATGGCGACCAGATCGGCTGCATCGTTCATCACGACGTCGATGTCCTTGTAGGCGCCGGGATGCTCATCGAGGAATGCATCGGACTCTCCCCACGCAATCCCCGCCATGCGCGCGTCGAGGTCGTCTCGGGCGAACAGACGCTTGGCGGCTGCTCGTGAATGACTGCGCCCCGCACCGTGCGGCGACGAGTTCAGCGCGAGACGGTTCCCCCGGCCGGTCACGACGTACGACGCGGCGCCCATCGAGCCCGGGATCAAGCCCCGCACTCCCTGAGCAGCGTCGATCGCTCCCTTGCGGGAGAGCCAGACGTCCTTGCCGAAGTGCTTCTCCCGAACGGTGTAGTTGTGGTGGCAGTTGATCTCGTCCACCCGCTCGATCGGCCCGGCCCACTCCTCGAAGGCGTCGATGACGCGGTGCATCATCTCCTCCCGGTTGAGGCGAGCGAACTCCTGCGCCCAGCGCAGCGCCTCCAGGTAGGACCAGAACTCCGGCTCCCCTTCGACGAGGTAGGCCAGATCTGCGTCCGGCAGAGCGATCCACCGCTTCGCACACTGCTTCTGCGCGACCCGGATGTGCTTCATCGCCAGCTTGTTGCCGACACCGCGCGATCCCGAGTGCAGGAACAGCCAGACCTGGTCGTCCTCATCGAGGCTGACCTCGATGAAGTGGTTGCCCGATCCGAGGGTTCCCAGCTGCAGGCGCCAGTTCGGCGCGATGGCCTGCGCCTGCTCGAAACCCGCCATCGCCTCCAGCGTCGCGATCCGCGTCTGGGTTGCTTCGGAGTAGACCGCGTCGTTGTAGTTGCCGGCCGAGAGCGGTACGGCTCCACTGATCGCAGCGTGCAGCGCCCCGCGGTCCGAGGGTAGGGAGTCGAGGCGATGCGCCGTACGGACCGCCATCATCCCGCAGCCGATGTCGACACCGACCGCGGCAGGCATGATCGCGCCGAGGGTCGGAATGACGCTGCCGACCGTCGCACCCTTGCCCAGGTGCGCATCGGGCATCAGTGCCACGTGCGGGAAGACGAACGGCATCCCGCTCGTCGTGATCGCCTGCTCACGGGTGTGATTCTCGAGGATCGACGCCCAGTTCATCAGCCGCTTGCTGATCTGCTCCACAACTCAACTCTCCTCTGGTGAACATTGCTTGATTCGCGTGTCCCCGCGGCAGGATTCGAACCTGCAACCGACGGCTTCGTAGGCCGTAGCCCTGTCCAGTTGGGCGACGCGGGGTGGATGACAACATGCAAAAGGCCGCCAACTGCAGCAGCAGTGACGGCCCTCATGACGACGTTTTTGTCGCTACATGAGGTGCCTGTCGAATTCGTTGCCGAGACCGCTACCGAGGCAGGCCGCAGTGACGATCGGGCTTTGGCCCCATCGTCGTCGGCTCGTCTCGATCGTCATCCCAGCTCCTTCGTGGCACGGCGAGGTCGCCGGCGAGGACCAGAGTGGGGCACGGAAGATCACGCCGTCAACTGCTTTTGCGACGACGAGCGTCGCTCATGGCGCCCCTCGCCGTGATTGTCCGACGGCCCGACATAGTGGAGTTCGGGAAGGTTCCCCAGAACATGGAGTAGGCCGAGCAAAGGGATGGGACTGGCCAGGCATTGGCCTGACTCGACCCCGCACCTGAGGACCGGTCGATACCGGCCTGAGACAGTGAGGTGACCGAGGTGAGAACTCGCGCCCTGTCTGTCCCAATCCCACCTAGAGCGCTTCCCCGTCTCGCTCCACCAGCACCACCCCCAGCTTCTTCGTCGACCTCGAGCACTCCCGCGGCGCTGCCGGAGGACGGAAGACATCGCGACGAGAACGTCCTCGACCTGTGCACGATGATGTCCAAAAAACGTCCCCGTCGCGACCGGAAGCCGTGATCGCACTGCCCAGGGCCTACGCCAACCTGCTCCCCCGTGGTTGGCTGGCGGCATGAAGATCGTCGTCCTCACCGGAGCAGGAATCTCCGCCGAGAGCGGCCTTTCGACCTTCCGCGACTCGGGCGGACTGTGGGAGGGCCACGACCCGATGCAGGTCGCCACGCCGGAGGCGTACGACGACGACCCCGACCTCGTGCACCGCTTCTACGACCAGCGCCGCGCCGCGTTGAACCTCGTCGAACCCAACGACGCCCATCGGGCCCTGACCCGCCTTGAGGACGCGGTCGGCAACGACCTGCTCATCGTGACCCAGAACGTCGACGACCTCCACGAGCGAGCCGGCTCGCGACGGGTGCACCACCTCCACGGCCACCTGCGCTCGGCTGCGTGCACCGTGTGCGGCGCCCGGCACGAGTGGCACGGGCCGCTGGTCCATCGACCACCCTGCCGGCGTGCGGTTCAGCCAGCCTGCGGCCTGACATCGTGTGGTTCGGCGAGATCCCCCACGACATGGAACGCGTCGAGCAGGCCCTGTGGGACTGCGACCTCTTCGTCTCCATCGGCACCCCGGGCGTCGTCTATCCGGCTGCGGCCTTCGTCCACTGGGCACACGGCGACACCCTCGAGCTCAACCTCGAGCCCTCGGCCGGCGCGACGGACTTCGCCATGTCGCGGCAAGGGCCGGCCACCCAACTCGTACCGGCGTGGGTCGAGGAAATGCTGGCCTGACGAAGTGCTGGGCGTCAGCGAGCGTCCAGGACGAGTGGCAGCCCGGCCAGCCGGAACAGATGCGGCTCGAACCACCCGACGACGTCGTTGATGCGGCCATCGGTGTCGACACGCAGCGCCATGATCTGGAA
The DNA here is from genome assembly GCA_038242265.1 of Propionibacteriales bacterium. Classification (GTDB taxonomy): domain Bacteria; phylum Actinomycetota; class Actinomycetes; order Propionibacteriales; family Nocardioidaceae; genus Nocardioides. Next base: position 34,207 of record JBBSSH010000008.1, on the reverse strand, counting down.
CGCCTCCCACTGGCGACCCTTGCGCAGATACATCCCCACGCCCGCCGCATCGTTGAGTCGGGTCGGGAGGAATCGCAGGTCGCCCGGTCCGGCCGCAGGGCAGTGCGTCCAGGCGAGCACGGCAGCCTGGTGCGCGCCGCGATACCAACGGTCGAACGGCGGCATCTGCCAGGTGGCATCGTGCGCCAACGACGCCACCACCGCGTCGAAGTCGTGGCGCTCGAAGGCGCTGACGAAGGCCTCGACTGCGGCGGCCTCCACCACAGCCTCGACCACCGTCTCTTCCCTCACTCCTCCCACCGTCTCCCCCGACCCGGTATCAGGCTCCGGCAGTCCCGCGCCGATGGTGGCTCGACCGCGCTGGAGCGCGGAGTTCACAGAGGCCACACTGGTCTCGAGGGTCTCGGCCACCTCCGCGGCACTGAATCCGAGCACCTCGCGCAGCAGCAGCACCGCTCGCTGGTTGGGTGGGAGGTCCTGCAGAGCCGCAGTCCAGGCCAGGGCGATGTTCTCGCGAGCCAGGAAGCGCTCCTCCGGGGTGGGACCCACGTCCTGCCAGAGCATCGCCTGCGGCATCGGCTCCAGCCACGCGATGTCGTCGCGTGGATTGATCGGCGCCCGGGGATCTCCCGCCGGTGCACCCAGACCGGTCGGCAGCACCCGCTTCGAAGCCGACGACAGTGCGTTGAGACATGCGTTCGTGGCGATCCGGTACATCCACGTCCGTACCGACGAGCGGCCACCGAAGTCGTGGAAGGCTCGCCACGCTCGCAGGTAGGTCTCCTGCACCTGATCCTCGGCGTCCACGGCCGAGCCCATCATGCGATAGCAGTGGGCCAGCAGTTCGCGTCGTAACGGCGCTGTCACGCTGTCGAAGTCTGCTTCGACGCCGGTTCCGAAGTCAGCCTCAGAGTCAGGGCGCATGGCTTCCTCTCAGCCGAAGACGTTCGCAGCGCGGGCCTTCTCGAGGTCCATCCACATGATCTCCCAGATGTGCGAGTCCAGGTCGACGAAGGAGCGGCCGTACATGAAGTCGCCCGATTCCTCGGTACGCAGGCTGCTGGCCCCAACCTCAAGCGCGCGGTCCACGACGTCGTCGACCTCGTCGCGGCTCTCGGCCGACAGACACGTCAGGATTTCGTGCTGACCGACAGCCACTCGCTGGCCGCTGTGGAACCGGTCGAAGAAGTCACTCGCCAGCAGCATCGCGTAGTGGTTGGGCCCCAACTCGAGGGCCAAACCTTCGCCGTTGCACATCTCTTCGTTGAAGCCGTAGCCCAGCGCCGTGAAGAACTCCCGGCTGCGCTGCACGTCTGCGACCGGCAGGTTGAGGAAGACCATCTGATGCGTACGGGTCAGGACGGGGCTGGTCGCTCCGGAAGTGCTGGTGGTGGCGGGACTGGTGATGGTGGCGGACATGGCTGGTCTCCTCGAGTAGTGGAGCGTCGAGCAACGCTCACACCAGTACTGACCAGTCACCACCTCGCCATTCATCGCTGACCGCGAAGAAAGTTGGCACCCCTCGAACAGTCCGGGTGTCAGTTCCCGTCGACGGCCGGGAACTGCAGCCGGGCATAGGTGCCCGAACCCAACGTGGACTCGATCTCGATACGACCACCGTGACGATGCATGACCTCGCGGACGATGCCCAGGCCCAGGCCGGTGCCCGGGCGACGAATCGCCTCGTCGTTGGTGGAGCGGAACATCGGGGTGAACAGGCTCGTCTGGTCCGCCACGGAGATCCCGAGCCCCTCGTCACGACAGCCGAAGACGACGTGGCCGTCCTCGTCGTTCGTGACGCTGAGCCAGATCTCATCACCGGAGTCAGAATATTTGACCGCGTTGTCGATCAGGTTGGTCACGGCGCCCACCACTTCGTGACGATCACCGACGATCGAGTAGTCGCCGGGGCCCGTCTCGTGGTGGAGCACCACACCAGCACGCTCCGCGACCGCCTCCATGGACAGCACGGTCTCCTGGACCAGGGGGGCGAGGTCGAGACGGTCGACCTTCGGGGGGATCTCCGGGTCACTCACTCGCGAGAGGAGGACGAGGTCTTCGAGCAGGTTGCCCAACCGGGCGGTGCCTCGCAGGATCGCGGCCGCACGACCGCGGTCGCGGTCGTCCAGGCTCTCGTTCTCGACGAGGAACTCGGCGTTGGCGGCGATCACCGTCATCGGGTTGTTGATCTCGTGCGACACGACCCGCAGGAAGTTGTGACGTACCTCTTCCAGCGTGCGGAGTTCGTCGAGCAGTCGGCGCTCCCGCTCGGTGGCGTGGGCGTTCGCGATCGCCCGGCCGAGGTCATGGCCGAGTTCGAGGACCGCCAGGCCTTCGCTGTCGGTCCACCGTCGCGAGCCGGCGACCCGTGCGATCAGGAGCATGCCGAGCGCCTGGTCGTCGACACCGACGGGCGCGAGAATCACTGCGCCATAGCCGGCGTCGGCCATCGCCTGGGAGAACCACACGGAGTGGGATCTGGCGAGCTCGGAGTTGCCCCAGATGTATTCGGGCTCGATGATCAGTACGCGTTGATCGGCCCACGCCTTCGTGGCCGCGTCATCGAGCGAGCGACGCACGTCCGGCGTCATGCCCAACGCGAGAATGTCGTGGTCGCCATAGTCGTCGGCGAGCAGATGAATCTCCAGTGCGTCCACCGACAACGCATCGAGCAGCGTGAGCCGGGCCTCGCTCAGGAGATGGTGGACGTCGTGACGTGCGGGGCTGGACCGGGCCAGCCGACGGGTCGCGCCGATCACCCGGATGTGATGCGCGAACTCTTCGCGTTCGATGATGGTGACCACCGAGCGCAGTGCCATCGACAACGTGGACGACAAGGCGTGGAGTTCGTCCTCGGAGAGGCGTTTACGGCCCAACGGCTCATCGAGGTAGAGCAGTGCGCGCAGGTCGCCGCGCTCGTCGCGTGCCTGCCCGACCAGCATGTCCATCTGCTGCCAGTCCGCGGTCTCGCCGGTGTGCAGGATCTGTGGGGTTGCAAAGACCCCCACCAGGTTGGTCACGGCACGCTCGGAGAGTGCCTCCGCGGCGATGAAGGTGAAGGCACCGTAGGACGTCCCGTCCCCGATGGCCATCAGCATGTCCTCGAGCCGGGAACCGGTGCCGAGCAGATTCTCGGCGCTCTCGGGATCTCCGGCATAGGCAACGAACTCGAGCAGGCCCTTGGCCCGCACCACCTCGATGGCGCACACCTTGAATCCGGCGCGGGCAGCACAGTCACGAGCAATCTCGTGCAGCTGCGCGCGAGCGCGCGAATCGCCCCAACTCAGTTCGCGCGTACGTCGCTCCACACGCGACCTTTCCTCCACGACGACCCCTTCCGATTCTCCCCTTACCCGATGGTAGGGCGTGAGTGCTCAACCAGCGAGTAGTCACCCCCGATCAACGATTCAATCTTCACCGTACGACGTGTCACCGACCGACATGGACACCCACGTCCAGAACTGGCTAGTAACATAGCGAGATGAAGCGAGAGATCTACGACGAGGACCACGAGTCCTTCCGCTCCTCGGTCAGGGAGTTCCTGGATCGTGAGGTCACCCCCCACCTCGACACCTACGCCGCCGGACACGGTCTGGACCGGGATTTCTGGCTGGCAGCCGGGCAGCAGGGCTTCCTCGGCCTGGAGGTCCCCGAGGAGTTCGGCGGGGTCGAAGCGGGCGACTACCGATTCAACGCCGTCCTCACCGAGGAGCTCGCGAAGGTCAACATGACGTTGCCCAGTTGCCTGGGCATCCATGCCGACATCGTCGCCCCCTACCTCGTCCACCTCACCAACGACGAGCAAAAGCAGCGCTGGCTGCCGAAATTCTGCAGCGGCGAGTTGCTCACCGCGATCGGCATGACCGAGCCCGGCGGCGGTTCCGACCTGGCCAACCTCAAGACCACCGCCGTCCGTGACGGCGACGACTGGATCCTCAACGGCTCCAAGACCTTCATCACCAACGGCGGTAGCGCCGACCTGGTCGTCGTGGCGGCGCGGACGGCACCGGAGAAGAAGGCCAAGGGCATTTCACTCTTCGGTGTCGACACCTCCCTCGAGGGGTTCTCGGTCGGCCGCGTGCTCGACAAGGTGGGTCAGGACGAGTCGGACACCGCGGAACTCTCCTTCGACAACGTTCGGGTCAGCAACGACGACCTCATCGGCCCGCTGGACACCGGCTTCATCTCGATGATGCAGTTCCTGCCGCAGGAGCGCCTCGGTTCGGCCGTGACGAACCTGGCCCATGCCAAGCAGATCCTCACCGAGACGATCCAGTACGCCAAGGAGCGTCAGGCGTTCGGGCAGCCCATCGGCGCTTTCCAGAACACCCAGTTCCTGCTGGCCGACCTGGTCACCCGGATCGATGTCACCCAGGCCTACGTCGACCAGTGCGTCATCGCGCACACCAAGTCCGAGTTGACTCCGATCGATGCAGCCAAGGCGAAGTGGTGGACCTCGCAGGTGCAGAACGACGTGCTGGACCACTGCGTACAGATCCACGGCGGGTACGGCTACATGAACGAATACCGGGTGGCCCGTGCCTGGCGCGACGCCCGGGTCACCAAGATCTGGGCCGGCTCCAACGAGATCATGAAGATGCTGATCGGGCGCGACCTCGGTCTGTGAGTTCGCGCCCGATCAGGGGATCAGCCGGTCATTCAGCCAGTGGCCAGGCGGCGGTTCCCGATCTCGGGGTAGTGCTTGCGGATGCGCACCTTGTGCTCGAGCTCCTCGATGATGCGGGGCGCGAAGTTGACGCCGTAGAGCGACTCGGCGCTGCCCAGCCCGCCGGGGCTGAAGACGTTGATCTCCATCAGCTTGTCCCCGACGATGTCGAGACCGACGAGGAACATCCCGTCGTCGAGCAGCTTGGGCCGCACCACCTCCACCAGCTCCAGCATCTCGTCGGTGACAGTCACCTTGACCGCCTCGCCGCCGGCCGACATGTTGGAGCGGATGTCCTTGGTGGAGTTGGTCCGTCGGAACGCGGCGTACTCCCCGTCGACCATGAGCGGTTCGCCGTTCATGACGAACAGGCGCACGTCACCGTTGACGGCATCGGGCAGGAATTCCTGGGTCACGACGTAGCCGTCGCGCGAGACCGCCTCGATGATCTGATTGAGGTTCGGCGACTCCTTCTGATCGATGAGGAACACCCCGGCGCCGCCGGAACCCTGCAACGGCTTCAGGACGGCCTTGCCGCCCAACTCGTCGATGAAGGCGGAGATCTGCGCCTCGTCGCGCGAGATCAGGGTGCGCGGACGTACGGCTTCGGGGAAGTGCTGGAAGTACGCCTTGGACAGCGCGTTGGCCAGGCTGGTCGGGTCGTTGACGACAAGCACGCCAGCACTGGCGATGAGCTGGCCGAAGGCCACCCCGGCGTTGTTGGCCCAGGGTGCGGACTCGGCGTCGTCGGCCGGGTCGTTGCGCAGCATCACGACATCGAACTCCTCGAGTCCGATGAGCTCCTCGACGTCCGGCTTCTTGACGTCGTCGAGGTGGCGTTCGAGTGAGCGGTACATCTTCCCACGCGCACTGCGCGCCTTCGCGCTCAGCGAGCCGTCGGGCTCGTAGGAGAAGTCACCGATCCCCATGAACCACGCGTCGTGGCCCAACTCCTTGGCTGCCATTGCCAGCCGGTTGGTGGTGTAGATGGGCTGTTCGGTCGAGACGTCGTTGACGACGAATCCGATCTTCATGCGCACTCCTCCGATGAGAGCTGATTCTTCATGGTTACTGGTTTTCGACGAGCTGGCTGAGGTCCTCGACCCCGGCCGCCCACAGAAGTCGATCCATCGACTTCGGGTCGTCCAGGTAGCGAGGCAGCAGACGCGGCGGCGCGAGAGCACCCCGGTCCGCAAGTTCGGCGATGAGTGGCAGGTCCTGGAGCGAGAACTTCCCACGCCACAGCAGGTCGAGGTTGCCGTCGTCGGCCAGGTGGGCGAGAAGATCGACCACGCCTCGCAGATAGATGGCGTCCTTCGTGGCACCACCGGAGCGGTAGACGCGCATCGCGGTGGTGAAGGCGCTGCCGGGCGGGGTTCCCGCCTCCACCAGAGCGTGGTGAGCCTCGGCGAAGCTTGCCCCGTCGACCAGGCGGTGGACCGTGAGCACGCGGGCAGCCAGCTGACGCAGCCGGAAGGGCGTCAGGCCACCGCACGCGACCTCACCGAGTACGGCGAGCCCCTCCTGCGTCTCGTCGTAGCCGGCCAGACCGGTCCCCAGCACCTTGATCGGCTGGACGGAACCGTTGACCTGGGTGACGAGGTGGGTCCCGACCTCGTGGTGCAGGAGGGCTGCGGCGCGCTGGCGCTGTACGACCGTCTCCGGGCCGATCAGCAGTGTTTCGCCGGAGACCATCACGCCATTGACGTCGGGACGGACCTCGGCACGCATCTCGATGCCCGCGTCCTGCTCGCGGTAGTACCCGATCTCCGCCTCGGCCAACGCCAGGAACTCCTCGGCGTCGAGGGGGTCCAAGGCGGGCTCGACGGTCCCGATAGCCACGATGACCTGCTCGGCCTGGGTACGCAGCGACGGCGAGACCCCTCCGTACAACTCGATGCTCAGGGCGAGGAAGTCGCTGGTGTCGCGCGCCCGCAGCATCTCCAGCTGGAGCGCGAGCTCGCGGTGCTTGGCCCGCAGGAGGTGGCCCAGCGTGGTGTCCTCGACCGCGGTCACGTCGATGTTGGCGAGCTGGTGCTCGAGCACGTCCGGGGCATCGTCGAGCTCGCGATAGGTGAAGACCGGGGCGCTCACCTGCCCGCCGAGGAACTGCTCCTTGACGTCCTCGGCGTCGACGGGCGTGATGTCGAGCAGGAAGCTGAAGCTCTGCGAGACCTGCGCCAGGGCCCGGTCGATCGCGAGGTCAGCGCTGGAGAAGGCCGTTTCGGGAGTTGTCTGGCTCACTTCGCCTCCCGATCAGCGGCCTGGGGGAACTTGTCGAGCTCGGCACGCAACACCGGCAGCGTCGCTGCGAGGGCGTCGCGCAACTGCTCGACGTGTGGTTCGTTGACGTCGGCGGTCCACTCATCCATCCACGTCTTCTTGAACTCCAGGGCCAGGACGCAACCGACGCCGGGATAGCGGTCATGGACGAACCGCGCGACGTGCGCCCCCTTGAAGGCGATGTTCTCGCGGACGTCGAGCCTCTCGCCGTTGACGGTCTGGGTTTCCATGCACTCCACGAAGGCGTCGATCAGGGAACCGAAGGTCTTCCGGTCCGCGCTTCCGGTACCGAGGTTGATCTCCGGGTTCTCCTCGTGCGGGGCAAGATCTGCGTCGGCACCGTCGCGGCGGTGGTTGTAGGAGTGCACGTCGAGGAGCACGAACGGGCCGCGCGCAGCGACCTGGTCGAGTCGTTCGGCCAGTTGGGCGTACACCTCGTCGTAGATCGCCAGGCTCGCGTCGGTGAGCTCCGCGGAGAGCGGCGCGTCGCGCCACACGTCGAGGCCCCAGCAGTCGTCCGGCTCCCGGTAGACGGCCCTGGCCCGCGGCCGATTCAGGTCGACCTCGAAGCGCGAGCGGGAGGTCACCATCCGGTCCGGCACCACCGCGGCGATCCGGTCCGTGTGTGGATCCTCCTCGCGCAGGCGGACGTCCTCGTCGAGCACCATCTCGGGGACCAACTCGTCCCGCACCTCGTGACCGGCGTGTACCGACGTCGCCACGACCTGGCTGTCCCAGTCGCCGACAAAGCTCACCACATTGTCCATGCCCCGTTTTTCCATGCCCCGATTTTCCATGCGCAGTGTCTACCGGACGCAGCCGGTATCGGCCACGACGCCACCCCTAGGGAGGGTCCGGTCCAGCAAGCGCAGCCTCACCTTCGTTGAACCCCGCACCATTCCGGGCGACGATTGAGGCGTGAGCATGGAAACCGGAACCGACGAGGCGCCCCAGCACTGGCACGACGAGATCGGTGACGACGTGAGCAGCCGGCTCAACTGGCTGCGCGCGGGCGTCCTCGGTGCCAACGACGGAATCGTGTCCACCGCCGGCGTCGTCATGGGTGTGGCGGGGGCGACGAGTGACAACAGCGCCATCATCATCGCCGGCATCGCCGCCCTCACCGCCGGTGCGCTCAGCATGGGGACCGGCGAATACGTCTCGGTGAGCACCCAGCGAGACTCGGAGAAGTCGATCCTCGCGATGGAGGCCGTCGAGCTGGAGCAGATGCCCGAGACCGAACTGGCCGAGCTCGCCCGGATGCTCGAGAAGAAGGGCCTCAGCCCCGAGACCGCCCTGGAGGCTGCGGTGCAGTTGCACGAGCACGACGCGCTCGCGGCTCACGCGGACATCGAGTTCGGCATCGACTCCGACTCGTTGACGAACCCGTGGCACGCGGCGTGGGCGTCGATGATCGCCTTCACCTTCGGCGCGCTGCTGCCCCTGCTCGTGGTCGTCTTCGTCCCCGCCTCGACCCGCATCCTCGTCACGGTGCTCGCGGTGATGGCGGCGCTCGCGCTCACCGGCTCGGTCAGCGCGCGACTGGGATTCAGCCCCCGGCTACCGGCGATTGCCCGCAACATCTCCGGTGGCCTGCTCGCCATGGGTGTCACCTACCTCATCGGCATGCTGGCCGGCACCCAGCTGGGCTGAGCCCTCGCCGGGAGCGGTGAGTGAGGCCGGTTTCCCGTACGCCGGAACCAGCGCCACTCACCGCTGCACAGGTCAGCCCAAGGCGTGCACGATCTCGTCGACGCGCGCCTTCGCGTCGCCGAAGAGCATCTGGGTGTTCTCCCTGAAGAAGAGCGGGTTCTGTACGCCGGCATAACCGGGCGCCATCGAACGCTTGAAGACGATCACGTTGCGCGCCTTCCAGACCTCCAGCACCGGCATGCCGGCGATCGGCGAGTCCGGTTCGTCGAGCGCAGCGGGGTTCACCGTGTCGTTGGCCCCGATGACCAGGACCACGTCGGTGTCGCTGAGGTCGTCATTGATCTCGTCCATCTCGAGGACGATGTCGTAGGGCACCTTGGCCTCGGCCAGCAGAACGTTCATGTGTCCGGGGAGACGGCCCGCGACCGGGTGGATGCCGAAGCGGACGGTGATGCCCTTGGCCCGCAGTTTGCGGGTCATCTCCGCCACGGCGTACTGCGCCTGGGCGGTGGCCATCCCGTAACCGGGCGTGATCACTACCGAACTCGCGTCCGACAACATCTCGGCCACCGCGTCGGCCTGGATCTCGCGGTGCTCGCCGTAGTCACGGTCCTCACCAGCTGCGGTCACGGAGCCGAAACCGCCGGCGATGACGCTGATGAACGAGCGATTCATCGCCCGGCACATGATGTAGCTCAGGATCGCACCCGAGGAGCCCACCAGCGACCCGGTGATGATCAACAGGTTGTTGCTCAGCATGAAACCAGCGGCAGCGGCGGCCCAGCCGGAGTAGGAGTTGAGCATCGAGATCACCACGGGCATGTCCCCGCCACCGATGGCCGAGACCATGTGGAAGCCCAGCACGAGCGCGAGGATGGTCATGAGGAGCAGCGGGATGACGGCCGTGCCGCCCTCGTCCATGCGGAACCAGACGGCGAGGAGCACCGAGGCGATGACGATGCCGAGGTTGAGGAAGTGGCGCCCCGGCAGCGTCAGTGGCGCCGACTTCATCTTCGCGCTGAGCTTGAGGTAGGCCACGATCGAGCCGGTCAGGGTGAGGGCACCGATGAAGACGCCGACGAAGACCTCGATGTCGTGCACGCCGTCGCGCACGCCGTAGGCCGACTGCGACTCGAAGTAGGAGTTGAAGCCGACGAGCACCGCCGCCAGACCCACGAAGCTGTGCAGCATCGCGATCAGCTCGGGCATCCCCGTCATCTGGACGGTACGCGCCTTCCAGGCGCCGATCGAGGCACCGGCGCCCATGGCCACCAGGATCATCACGAAGGTGACGGCGAAGGAACGTTCGTCGAGAAGTTCGGCCTTCTGCCCGGCCAGCAGGACGGAGGCGACCAGGGCGATCGCCATGCCGATCATGCCGGCGAGGTTGCCCGCCTTGGCCGTCTCGTGCCTGCTCAGGCCAGCCAGCGCCACGATGAAGAGGACCCCGGCGATGATGTAGGAGCCGGTCACCAGCCCGGTCAGGTGGCTTGAGGTCATGAAGTCACTCACGGGTCAGTCCTTCCGGAACATCTCGAGCATGCGGAGAGTGACCAGGAAGCCACCGAAGATGTTGATGCTGGCCACGAAAACCGCAGCCAGCGCGATGATCATCACCAGCGGGTCGTCACTGCCGACCTGAAGGATTCCGCCGACCAGGATGATCCCGGAGATCGCGTTCGTCTCCGACATCAGCGGCGTGTGCAGCGCGTGCGAGACGTTGGAGATGACGTAGTAGCCCACGACGACCGCCAGGACGAAGACCGTGAAGTGGCCCAGGAACTCCGAGGGCGCATAGGCCGATGCCAGGGCGAACAGCACGGCGGCCAGGGCTGCGGCGTACCAGACCCGCCGCGGGTCCTTCGGCTTCGGCGGCGCCTTCGGCTCGGCCGCGACTGCGGGAGCGGCAGGTGCCGCGGAGACCTTCACCGGCGGCGGGGGCCAGAGCGTCTTGCCCTCCCGGGTGAGGGTGATGCCGCGCTGGATGACGTCGTCGAGGTCAAGGGTCAGCTGGCCGTCCTTCTCGGGCGTCAGCAGCTTGAGCAGGTTGACGATGTTGGTGCCGTACAGCTGGCTGGTCTGCGCAGCCAGCCGGCCGGCGAGGTCGGTGTAGCCCAGGACGACGACGCCGTTGTCGGTGACGATGCGCGCATCGGTCTGCGTCGCTGCGGCGTTGCCACCGTTGGCGGCGGCCATGTCGACGATGACGCTGCCGTTGTCCATCCCCGCGATGGTCTCGGCGGTGATGAGCTTCGGTGCTGGACGGCCCGGGATCAACGCGGTGGTGATGACGATGTCGGCGGCGCGCGCCTCCTCGTCGTACATCGCAGCGGTGGCCGCCTCCTGCTCTGCGGTCATCTCCTTGGCGTAGCCGTCGGAGGACACTTCCTGCTCCATGTCAACGCGGACGAACGCAGCGCCCATCGACTCGACCTGCTCAGCGACCTCGGGACGTACGTCGAAGGCGCGCACGACAGCACCCATGGCGGACGCTGCCCCGATCGCGGCCAGGCCGGCGACTCCGGCGCCCACGACGAAGACGCGTGCCGGTGCGGTCTTGCCGGCCGCGGTGACCTGACCGGTGAACATCCGGCCGAACTCGTTCGCCGACTCGATGACGGCGCGGTAGCCGGCCACGTTGGCCATGCTGGAGAGCACATCCATCGACTGGGCACGGCTGATGCGCGGCACCGCGTCCATCGCCATCGCGGTGACACCGGCGGCCTGGAGCTTGTCGATGAGTTCGGGGCTACGTGCGGGCGCCATCAGGCTGATGAGCGTGGCGCCCTGCGCGAGTCGGGCGATCTCCTCGGCACTGGGCGCATTGACCTTGATGACGATGTCGCTGGACCACACATCGTCGGAGGACCCGAGGGTGATGTCGGCCTCGGCGAAGGCCGTGTCGGGCTGGTCGGCGCCTACCCCGGCACCCCGCTCGACCACGACGTCGTAGCCCAGCTTCGCCAACTGCGTGGCCGTCTTCGCCGTGGCGGCGACCAAGGTTTCTCCCGGACGGGACTCGCGGGGAATGCCGATACGCACAGATGCCTCCTGGGGTGACGGATCGCCGCTCAACCTACACACGGGTCTGCTGGCGTCGATCGGGTCTCAGGTGGTCTTCGTCACGTCCACGCTCACGCGGCCGATTCCAACCTCCTTGTCACGCGCAGTTGGTAGCTCTCGTGCGCGGTTGCTACGGCGCAGAAGTGCAATTAACACCGCGTTACATGGGGGGCGGGGCGAACGCAGGTCAGTGCGCGACGCCGTAGAGACGGTCACCGGCGTCACCCAGCCCGGGCACGATGTAGCCCTTCTCGTTGAGCCTCTCGTCGAGGGCCGCGGTCACGACGGTGACGGGTACGTCGAGGTCGGCCAACTCCGCCTCGAGGTGGGCCACCCCCTCGGGCGCCACCAGCAGACAGATCGCGGTGATGTCGTCTGCCCCGCGGTCGGTGAGGAAGCGGATGGCCGCGGCGAGGGTGCCGCCGGTGGCGAGCATCGGGTCGAGGACGTAGCACTGGCGCCCGGAGAGGTCTTCGGGGAGGCGCTCGGCATAGGTCGAGGCAGCGAGCGTCTCCTCGTTGCGCACCATGCCGAGAAACCCGACCTCCGCGGTCGGCAGCAGCCGCATCATGCCCTCGAGCATGCCCAGACCGGCGCGCAGGATCGGCACCACCATCGGCTTCGGCGCAGCAAGATGGACACCCGTGGTGGGACCGACCGGCGTCGTGATGTCGATCGGATCCACCCGTACGGCCCGCGTCGCCTCGTAGGCGAGCAGCGTGACGAGTTCGTCGGTCAGCAACCGGAAGGTCGGCGAACAGGTGGACACGTCCCGCAGGACGGTCAGTTTGTGGGAGACGAGCGGGTGGTTCACCACGTGCAGGCGCATGGCCCCAACTCTAGTTGTAGACGTCAGGGCGCCGGGCCGATGTGGGTTGGCGGTTCTCTGCGCATCTGGGAGATTGGCTGCATGAAGTGGGACGAGTCCATGCGTCTGGCCCTGACCCAGGCCCGAGTAGCCGGGGCCGGCGGAGACGTCCCCGTCGGCGCGGTGGTGCTCGACCCGGACGGTGTCGCGATCGGCGTCGGATGCAACACGCGTGAGACCGACGGAGATCCGACCGGGCATGCCGAAGTTGTCGCCCTGCGCGCTGCAGCGACCACTCGTGGCGAGTGGCGTCTGACCGGCTGCACACTCGTGGTGACGCTGGAGCCGTGCACGATGTGCGCCGGTGCCCTCGTGCTCGCCCGGGTGGAGCGGCTCGTCTTCGGGGCGTACGACCCCAGGCTGGGCGCAGTGGGTTCGCTGTGGGACGTGGTCCGCGATCGCCGTCTCAACCACCGACCCGAGGTTGTCGCCGGCGTTCTGGCGGCGGAGTCGACCGCGCTGCTCGACGCCTTCTTCGCCGAGCGCCGCTGACGGATGTGTACGCGTGGCTACGACACGCAGCCCCTTGATCGGGACACTGGTTTCCGGCGGCTGCTTCACCTCCGGTAACGTTCGGCGCGGTGGCGTGTCCGAGCGGCCGAAGGTGCATCACTCGAAATGATGTGTGGGGCAACCCACCGTGGGTTCAAATCCCACCGCCACCGCCAGTGTGATGTCTCGCGACATCGAGAACACCCGGGTCCACGCAGACGTGGGTCCGGGTGTTCTCCATTTCGCCCGATCGGTCGGGAGTGCACGACAATGGCGCGCATGCAGACCCCCTCCGAACAGATCGCCGGCTCCCTCGACCTGAGCGCGGTGATGGATGCGCTGAGCACCCGTCGTCCGGTCTTCCACTCCGAGGCCGACTTCCAGTTCGCCTTCGCCCAGTCCATCGTGGCCGCGGACCCGACCATCGAGGTCCGGCTCGAGGCCCGGCCGACGAGCGACGGAGCCGAATACGTCGACCTGGCGTGCTGGACCGAGAGCAGCCGCACGCTCATCGAGTTCAAGTACGCCACCGCCGGCTGGCGTGGCACTGACCCCTACGCGGAGGCGTACACGCTGCGCAACCACGCTGCCTACGACCTGGCGCGTCGCTTCTTCGTCCAGGACATCAGCCGCCTCGAACGACTCACCAGCGAGCGGGACGACACCAACGGCATCGCCATCATGCTCACCAACGAGCCCAGCCTGTGGGCCAACGACGGTCGTGAGACGTCTCGTGACGCCCACTTCCGGGTCCACGAGGGCCAGGCCCTCACCGGTCACCTGGTGTGGGGGACCGGCGACAGCCCCCAGCACGACCAGCACCTGCGTGGCACCTACACGACCTCGTGGCGCGACTACTCCGAGCTGGAGGGCCCCAAGGGCTCCTTCAGGTGGCTCGGTGTCGCGGTGAATCCCGCGAATCCCACCGCCACCGAACTGGGTGGCTGAGGGTCACCGACGCCGGCTGGTCCCGCGCACCGCGTGCAGTACGGCAGCCAGGACCAGCACCATCACCGGGAAGGTGATGGCGACCAGCAGGATCATCAACGGGTCGACCCTTGACCACGTGTCGGAGTACCGCAGCAGGATCAGCGTGATCGCCATTGAGTTGCCCAGAGCGAACAGCCCCACCCGGGCCGACGACACCCGCTGGCTCGGCTCGAGGATGAAGAGCACGACGAACTGCAGCACCAGCACGACGAAGATCGCCATCGTCTGTGCAGGGACGATGGTGATCTTCCAGTAGGCGAGGGCGACGACGACGCCGATGATGCCACCGACGATCAACGCCTGGACGTGGGTCGCCTGGGAGATCGACTTGACGATGGCCCACTTGTGGGGCGTGGCAGTACGAGACATGGCGCGCAAAGTATCAGCGCGTGCTGCGACCTCCTGCTGCGCACCGGCTTTCAGCACACTGGCCGCTACGGCCGGTGTCCTCGCCGCCGGCCAGCCAGGGTGAGCAGCTGCGTTGCGCGGTCCTCGGTCGGAGGAGCGTCGCCGGGCGGTACGGCATAGAGGCCCTCGGCACGTAGCTCCTCGATCAGGTCGGTGCCCTCGTCGAGCAGATAGCCCGCCAGTTCCTCGTCCATGTCATCGGCTGTCTCCAGGCTCACCGCGAGATCCCAGCCGTGCAGAGTCTGGTCCAGGACACGCATCCGCAGCAGGTCCAGTCCGGATCTGTCGCCTGCAGGGTGGTGGACGACCCGAGTCAGTGCGCCCGGCTCGTAGAACGCGGCGGTGAGGGACTCCGCCCAGGTGCGGTGAACCACAGCCGGGTCCGCGCCGACGTGGTCCTGGGTGCGTGTCGCCACCAGTTGTGCCGGTTCTGCTCCTTGTAGGAGCAGCAGGTAGCGGTGTCCACCCCCGATGACGTGATTGATCAGCTCGTGGACCGACCACCCCGGGCAGTTGCTCGGCCGAGCCCGTTGCTCGGCAGTGACAGTGACAAGTCGTCGCTGCAATTCATGATCCGAGCGAGCCAGCGCCGAGAAATGGTCCACCGTCAGACGATATACGCATCGGAGCCGTGCGCGGTTAGGCTCCCACGGGGCTTCGACGTCCACCGGCGTACGTCTTGAGACCCCCCAGACCATCGCGGTCCCCGAGAGCGGCCCGCCCATTTCTTTCCCTGCTCGAACGGAGACCATCCGTGTCCCAGACCCCCACCCTCACCCAGTCGAGCGCCCTCGAACCGACTGTGCTGAACGCCCTGCGCTCTCCGCGGATGCTGCGCACAGAGGTGCTGGCCGGTCTCGTCGTCGCGCTTGCGCTGATCCCCGAGGCGATCTCGTTCTCGATCATTGCCGGGGTGGACCCGCGCGTCGGGCTCTTCGCGTCGTTCACGATGGCCGTCTCGATCGCCTTCCTCGGCGGCCGCCCGGCGATGATCTCAGCCGCGACCGGAGCCATCGCGCTGGTCATCGCGCCCGTCGCACGCACCTACGGCATCGACTTCCTGATCGCCACCGTGCTGCTCGGCGGGATCTTCCAGATCGTCCTCGGACTGACCGGTGTCGCCCGGCTGATGCGTTTCATCCCCCGCTCGGTGATGGTCGGTTTCGTCAACGCGCTGGCCATCTTGATCTTCGTCGCCCAACTGCCGCACCTCATCGATGTGCCGTGGCTGGTCTACCCGATGGTCGCGGTCGGCATCGCGGTGATCGTCGGGCTGCCACGGGTGACACGGGTCGTCCCGGCACCGCTGGTGGCCATCGTGGCGTTGACGGCGTTCACGCTCCTGGCGGCGACCGCGGTCCCAGATGTCGGAGACGAGGGTGAGCTCCCCGACAGCCTCCCGTCGCTCCTCATCCCCGACGTGCCGTGGACCTTCGAGACGCTGAAGATCATCGCCCCGTATGCCGTGGCGATGGCGCTGGTCGGTCTGCTCGAGTCGCTGCTGACTGCCAAGCTCGTCGACGACATCACCGACACCCATTCGGACAAGACCCGTGAGGCATGGGGACAGGGTGCGGCCAACGTCATCACCGGCTTCTTCGGCGGCATGGGTGGCTGCGCGATGATCGGCCAGACGATGATCAACGTGAAGATCTCCGGGGCACGAACCCGGATCTCGACCTTCCTTGCCGGCGTCTTCCTGCTGATCCTGGTCGTCGGCTTCGGCGACGTGGTTGCCCTGATCCCGATGGCCGCACTGGTCGCGGTGATGATCATGGTCTCGGTCGGCACCTTCGACTGGCACTCGATCCGACCTGCCACCCTGCGCCGGATGCCCAGGTCGGAGACCTTCGTCATGGCAACGACCGTCGTGGTCACCGTGGTCAGCAAGAACCTCGCCATCGGCGTCGTGGCCGGAGTGGTGGTGGCGATGACCCTCTTCGCACGCCGCGTGGCCCACCTCACCGAGACCCATCGCGAACTCGTCACCGACGCCGCAGGCACCCCCACCGCGGTCTATCGCGTCACCGGGAACCTGTTCTTCGCCTCCAGCAACGACCTCTACACCCAGTTCGACTACGCCGCGGACCCCGACCTCGTCGTCATCGATCTCTCCGACTCGCACATCTGGGACGCCTCCACTGTCGCCTCGCTCGACGCCATCAGCACCAAGTACGCCCGCAAGGGCAAGTCCGTCGAGATCGTCGGCCTGAACGTCTCGAGCGCCGAACGACACGGACGGCTCAGCGGCTCGTTGCCTTCCCACTGATTGCTGGGTGGTACGACATACGGTGGCAGGCATGGAGCCAGAGTCCGTCTGGGACTATCCCAGACCCCCCGCCGTACGACCCGTGCAGGCGCGCGTCGAGATCGACTTCGGCGGCGTACCGATCGCTGCCACGGACAAGGCGCTGCAGGTGCTCGAGACAAGCCACCCGCCGTCCTTCTACCTGCCTGCAGCCGCCTTCGCCGACGGCGTCCTTCATCCCGTCGGCGGCACCACATGGTGCGAGTTCAAGGGAACGGCGTCCTACTTCGACGTCGTGGTGGGTGAGCACCGTGCCTCACGTGCTGCCTGGCACTACCCCGACCCCACCGCCGGTTTCGGGGCGCTGCTCGACCACGTCGCGGTGATGCCCGGCGCCATGGAGCAGTGCCGCGTCGACGGCGAGGTGGTGACGCCCCAGGAGGGCGGCTTCTACGGCGGCTGGATCACCTCGGCCGTGCGCGGACCGTTCAAGGGCGCTCCGGGGACACGCGGCTGGTAGCTCACCGCAGGTGGCCGAACCACGCGCTGCTGCGACGCCCCGCCACGACCGCGCGCTCCCACGAGACACCGATCGTCAACAGCGCGATGCCGGCAAGGCCGAGCGTGACCCACGGGTCCACCCGACCGACGTACGGACCACCCTGGTTGACAGCGATGACGACGAGTGCCACGGCTGCGACCGCGACCGGCGCCTGCAGTCGTAGGACCAGCCCGAGCACCAGCACGATCACCCCGGCCGCGGTGACCAGCACCAGCCGCAGGGTGTCGCCCCCCTCGATGGCGATGAGAGTGCTCGGCAGCAGCGCAGCGCTCAGCGCCGAACCCATCGAGACGCGGCTACGAATCTGGCGGTCGCGGCGCCAGTGCAGCCAGCCGATGACGGCGAGCAACAGGGCGAGCGGCCAGGTGTAGGCCTCGATGACGTCCCACCCGGCCTCGACGGTGAGCAGGCCGACGCCCACCGAGATCACGGGCGCCGCGCCGTACGCCACCGGCAGTCGAGCCGGCAGCAGCGAGAAGGCGAACGCCACCACCCCGGCAACGATCAACGTCCAGGCGGTCCACGGGTGCGGCAGCATGACCGATGCCACCACCGACATCAGTGCGAAGCCGGCCGCGAACAGGCTCGGCGGTAGATCCCACCCGCCGAACCACGCCCGGCCCGAGCGCTGCCGCAGCACCACGCCAGCAGCCATCACAGCCAATGCCACCGCAGCCACCATCCACACCATCACGTCGGTCCGGAGATCCGAGTCCGACAGTCCGATGAACAGCGCAACCGTCAGTGCCAGATGGGCATAGACCAACCACAGGACCGACCGCAGTCGGATCGCGACCACCAGGGCAGCGACCGCCCACACGGCGGGCACACCAGCCACCCACAGCAGGTCAGGACCGGTGCCCACCTCGTTGCCGAACAGCGTGGGATTGTCCACGACACGGGCCAGGAAGAGTTCGATCGTCAGCCCGGCACCGGCCAGCGCCGCGACGACCTGCGCACACCGGTGGCCGTTCGAGTCACTGGTGCCCGCGGCGAACGGGACGTAGGTCAGCGCGACCGTGGCAACGGCGATCACAGCGGCAGCTCCCACCAGGTAGGCCCAGTGCGCCTCCCAGGTGAACGACCACGCCGCAGGAGCCGCGACGATCGTCACCAGCACCGGGACCAGTCGTTGCACCTGGGCCGGCATCGACACCTTGGTCGACCCGACCGCAACCAGCGCCGCGGAGACGATCATGAGCAGCGCCGACCACTCCCGGGTGGAGGAATCCAGGTCGTGGGCGATGGCCACACCGAGGACGACATACAGCAGGGCGGCCGTGAGGGTGCCGAGCGCGGGCGCCCACGTCGGCGGGGTCGGCACCGCGCGCATCAGGCCTTCGCGGCGGGGTGTGTCAAGACCGTGCGTCTCGCGGCGGTGCGTCGCGAACCAGAGAGCAGCGCTGACCAGGGCCACCAGGCCGAGTCCGACGGGGACCCCCACTCCGCGAGGCTCGACCTCGGCGAAGACCCACCACGGGACGACGGACAGCGCCGCGGTCGCAAAGGGCCGGTAGGTGCGGATCGGCCGCAGCGGCTCACCGGCGCTCGTCCGGCGAGGAACCAGCCGGTCGTAGCCGAGCACCAGCCCACCGACGTAGATCGACGCCAGTGCTGCATACAACGGGAAGGAGACCGCACGGAGGCCGACGAGGTCGAGGGTCCACGCCGCCCACGCGCCGACGACCGTCAGCCCGCTGGCGAGCACAGCTCCAGTCTCGGCCGCCGCCGGCAGGCGCCGACGCGTGGCCAGGGCAGCGCCGGTCACCGACAGCGCCGTCATCACGCACAGGATGAGGGCCTGTCCCCAGACACCGACGAGAATCCACACGACGAGGACGAAGATCGCCGCCGCCGACAGCAGGAGCAGGGCACCGAGGCCGAGCAGGAGCTGCTGTCCGCTCGGCGAGGTGGGCGCCTTGGCGACCGCGGCAGGAGGAGTGGCGGCTGTCGCATACGACGGCTCGCTCCCCGGTGCCGGAGCGATCAGCAACCCGGCAATCAGATTGCTGCGCTCCTCGACCAGGATGCGTCGCTCTTCGGTCAGCGTCTCGAGCTGCCGGTCAACCTGCCACAGCCGCACCGCCCGGGGTCCCCGCAACTGCAGACCGCACGCCCCGCAGGTGGGCAGGCTCAGGTCGAGCGGCATTCCGCAGTGCGGGCACGGCAGTTCCTGCTGGGTGGGTGGCTGGGGAGAGGTCACGGTGCTGCTCCTGACCGTCAGAGTGGTGAGAGGGCGTCGAGGTGACGCTGAGTCTCACAGGGTCAGCGGGAGCAGTACATGGGGGTGGGTACTCAGTCCCCCTACGAGACGCGGGTCGAGGGCACCTGCTCAGCCGTCTTGCCGGCGTCCCGCTCGACGACAGAGCCGAGGGCGTCGTCGATGTGGGCCAACACGTCCGCCTCGAGACGTACGCCGGCGGCACCCACGTTGTCGACGACCTGCTCAGGGCGCGAGGCCCCCACGAGGGCGGAGGCGACGTTGTCGTTCTGGAGCACCCACGCGATGGCGAGTTGGGCCATGGTGAGCCCACAGTCGGCCGCGATCGGCTCGAGGTCGGCGACGGCGGTGAGCACGTCGTCGCGGAGATAGCGCTTGATCATGTCGGCGCCACCGTTGGTGTCGGTGGCCCGCGACCCGGCGGGCAACTCCGCGCCCGGCTTGTACTTCCCGGTCAGCGCACCCTGCGCGATCGGGCTCCACACGATCTGGGAGACACCCAGCTCCGCGCAGGTCGGCACGACCTCGTCCTCGATGACGCGCCACAGCATGTTGTATTGGGGCTGGCTGGAGATCAGCTGGAAGCCCAGCTCCTTCGACAGCGCCACACCTTGGCTGATCTGCTCGGCGGTCCACTCGCTGACACCGATGTAGAGGGCCTTGCCCTGGCGCACGATGTCGGCGAAGGCCTGCATCGTCTCCTCCAGCGGCGTCTCCACGTCGTAGCGGTGGGCCTGGTAGAGGTCGACGTAGTCGGTCTGCAGGCGCGTGAGCGAGGCGTTGATCGACTCCATGATGTGCTTGCGCGAGAGCCCGGTGTCGTTCTTCCCGCGCGGGCCGGTCGGCCAGTAGACCTTCGTGAAGATCTCCAACGATTCGCGCCGCTCGCCCTTGAGCGCCTCGCCCAGCACCGACTCGGCAGCAGTGTTGGCATAGACGTCGGCGGTGTCGAAGGTCGAGATGCCGGCGTCGAGGGCTGCTCGTACGCACTCGGTGGCGACCTCGTTCTCGACCTGGGAACCGTGGGTGAGCCAGTTTCCGTAGGTGATCTCAGAGATCTTCAGGCCGCTGTTGCCGAGGTATCGAAACTCCATGACTCGACACTAGCGGCCGGCGGAAGCCGGCCTCGGAACTGCGTGCAAGCCACGATCGATCAGAGCGACCGCCCCGAAGAGGAGCCCCATCAAGGACACGACCCCTCCACAGGCCACCGTCACCCCCGCCCACCCCGTCGAGGCTGCATCGAGAAAGGGATAGGGAACCCATCCGGTGATCTCCCCCACCACCAAGGTCCACGCCAGCCACAGCACAGGCCACACCATGGCCCGAGCGATGTCACCCGACTGGACCGCGGGTCGCGGGCCTGCCACCAGCCAGACAAGGAGAGCTACGGCCGGGACCACCAGGTGCAGGAGCTTGTCAGCTGCCCAATCGGCGCCATCGAGATGAAGGAGGGGACGAAGCAGCAGGAAATGCACCACCGCCGTGACGGCGATGCCGACCAGGCCAGCCAGTCGCAGGACACGAAGGCCGGGCGACCTGCGGATCGGGTTGAAGGCGAGCATCAGTGAGCTCACAGCGACGAGGAGGTTGCTCTGCACGGTGAAGTAGGAGACGAATCGGCCCAAACGGGTCAACAGGCCCGGCGGGTCCTGCTCGACCAGCACCGCCGACCCGGAGACGACCAGTATCAGCTGGAGCAGCAGCGCTGCGCCGGCCAGCACGGCGACCAACCCGTGGGCATAACGAGCACGTTCGAGAGTCACTGACGCAGCCTAGTGATTACCGCGGTCGCGTTCAGTCGAGGACGACGAGCACGTCGGAGTCCTGCACGACGTCTCCGACGGCAATACGGATCGCGGTGACCACTCCCCCACGCTCGGCGAGCATCGGGATCTCCATCTTCATCGACTCCAGCAGGACGACTGCATCGCCCGCCTCGACGCGGTCGCCGACGGCAACGTCGATGCTGAGGACATTGGCGACGAGTTCGGACATGATCTCG
Source organism: Propionibacteriales bacterium (assembly GCA_038242265.1). Taxonomy (GTDB): domain Bacteria; phylum Actinomycetota; class Actinomycetes; order Propionibacteriales; family Nocardioidaceae; genus Nocardioides. The sequence continues at coordinate 12,748 of JBBSSH010000008.1, read as the reverse complement.
AGCGACTTGGAACGGGCCATGTCAGGTGACGCTAGCGGTTACCCGGGCGTACGACGGGGTCGGGTGGCGCCGGTCCCGATGGAGCCGTCTCAGAGCTCGGCGAAGCGAGTCGGCTCGGGCCGGTGGGGGCCAGCCTCCTCGGCACGGCGACCACGACTGCCACGAGCACCGGTGAGCGCCAGGTCGACGCGAATGACGAGATAGCCGACCAGCAGGCCCAGGACCAGGGAGTAGCCCGCACGCAGCGCCGCTTCCAGGTAGGAGCTGTCCGGGGACACCAGGGCGGCTGCCATCGGCACGGTGGCCGCCACGCCGAAGGCGCACACCCACCAACCCTGTCGACGCCGGGCACGTACGTGTGTCCCCCACGCCAGGGCAGGGATGCCCAGGAAGACCACCAGTGGGCGCGGGAAGGCGCCGATCCTGGCCGTGGTCCAGTCGGCGAAGTCGAGCACCGAGGAAACGACGCCCTGAGAGCCGTAGCGCCGCAGGAGCTCGGCATAGACCAGCGTCAGGACCAGCACGCCGATTCCGAGGGTCACCAGGATCAGACCTCGCCGACCGAGTCCGTGCAGACCCGCACCGAGGCGGTAGACGATCGAGAAGGCCAGTGCGAGCGCCACCAACAAGGACGCGAAGTCGAACCGCTCGGCGGAGACGGTAGGTCCGAACCCCATCGCCGCCAGCGCGGTGACGAAAGTGATGCCGGTGGCCACCAGCACCTCGCGCATCGACTTCCACCAGGTGATCGCCGGGACCGTCGCCATGACCGCGTAGACACCGCCGACTGCGCAGGTCATCACCGCCGCACCGGTGGGGAGGATGCGGCCCCCGATCATGACGCTGGCCACGCCGAGGGCGAGGGTGAGCGTCGCCGCGATGAGAGCGCGTCCGGCCGTCCGTGTCGCCAGCAGCCAGGAGAACGAGGTGACCACGGCGATCGAGCCCGCCGCAGCGACCTGGTCGGGCGGCGGCAGCAGGTCGTTGAGGATGTCGTTCTCGTCGAAGACATTGGCCACCACGGCGACCAGCAAGGCGACAGTGCCGATGATGAGGACGGAGATCCAGAACAGGAGGATCGCCCGACGCAGGACGGGACGCGGTTCATACCTGGGTTTCGGACGGGGCGCCCTCGTGCGGGGCGGCTTCATCCGGGGCGGTTTCGCAGCAGGCGGTGCCACTGCGGGAGATTTCACCTTCGGCGCGCGCCGCAGACGCGACGGTGGCCGCTCGGCAGCCCGCTTTCCGCGGCTTGAGCCGCGGGAACTGTCGGTGGTGGGGGAAGACACGTCGGAGGACGTTACAGCCGACGGTTGGTCAGGGACGGGTTGGTCCGACGCGCCGCTTCGAGGTCGACCCGCTCGACGGTGACCTCCAGCGTCGTCTCCGGACCCTGCGCACTCGCCAGGATCTGCCCCGTGGGACCGATCACGAGGGAGTGCCCGCAGTAGCGCGGTTCGGGCTGGCCGACGCCGACGACGAAGCAGATGTTCTCGATGGCCCGGGCCCTCAGCAGGGTGCTCCAGTGCTCGACCTTGCCGTCGCCCGGCAACCAGGCCGCCGCCACCACGATGATCTCCGCGCCCGCATCGACCAGCGCCCTGGCCAGTTCGGGAAAGCGCAGGTCGTAGCACGTCATGAGGCCGACCTGCCAGCCAGCGATCTCGACCACGACCGGGTCGAGGGATCCGCCGGTGAGCCGGTCGGACTCGCGGTAGCCGAAGGAGTCGTAGAGGTGAATCTTGCGGTACGAGGCTTCGCTGGCGCCCCGGACCAGCAGGGTGTTGAACGGTCGATCGGGGTCTTCGGAGACCTCGAACATCCCCGCCACCATGACCGCGTCCGCTGCCCGCGCCGCGCCTGCCAGCTCGGTCGCGAACGGCCCGTCCACGGTCTCTGCGCACGAGCTCACGTCGGACCCGGCCTCGCCGAAGTCACGGGCAAAGACCTCGGGAAGGACGATCAGGTCGGCACCGGGGGTCGCGCCGTCGCCCAGACGGGCCCGGTTGTGAGCGGGGTCGAGCCCGCTCGCCCACTGGAGGACGCGGACCCGGAGGTGGTCGGTCATCCCCCCACCCTGCCACCGAGTCGGGTGGATCGTGGGCCATCGGGTGCATCAGGGGTCGTATGGATGATGGGCCCATGGATTCAGGCAGGGATGTGGGCAGGGATGTGGGCAAGGGTGGGGATCGCAGCATGTCGGGCCGGCTGGGAGCAGTGATCCTGGCCGGCGGCACCGCCGCGCGCATGGATGGTGTCGACAAGGCCGGCGTCGAACTGCACGGCCGGACGTTGCTCGAGATCGCCATCGAGGCCCTGGCCGACGCCGACGAGATCGTCGTGGTGAGTCCACACCACGTCGCCACGGCCCGACCGGTGACGTACGCACGCGAGGACCCGCCGCTGGGCGGCCCCGTCGCCGGGATTCTTGCCGGGGTCGACGCCCTGTCGGTCGAGCCCCACCTGGTCGCGGTCCTGGCGGTCGACATGGCACGCGTGACCGCCCACACGGTTCGTCGGCTCGTGGAGGCGGCAGACGGCCATGACGGTGCGTTCCTCACCGACGCCGACGGACGTCGACAACTCGCCGGCGTCCTGTGGATGGACCAGCTGGACCGGGTGCGATCGACGGCAGGAGACCCGCACGGGATGGCCCTGCACCGGTTGCTCGCACCTCTTGACCTGACGGAGCTGTCCACCCAGGGCGACGAAGCGAGCGACGTCGACTCGTGGGCGGACCTGCACCGCCTCGAGCACGGGCCCGACCAGCAGCCCAGTCCCTGACAGCAGGGGGTGTCTTGCCCCGGTCCGGGTGGTGCGAGACATTGGAGGCGTCCATCACTCCGACGACAGATTCGAGCACTGAGATGCGCGCCGTCATCGCTTCCGAGCCCGGGGGCCCCGAGGTCCTGTCCGTCGGTGAGATCGCAGACGTACGACCGGGGCCCGGCGAAATCCTGATCGACATCGTCGCCACCGCCCTCAACCGGGCCGACACGTTGCAACGCCGTGGCTTCTACGCCCCGCCTCCCGGCGTTTCGGAGGTGATGGGTCTGGAGTGCAGCGGCCGTATCACCGAGCTCGGTGCGGGCGTGACGGGCTGGTCGACCGGTCAGGAGGTCTGTGCACTGCTCTCCGGCGGTGGGTACGCCGCCCGCGTGGCCGTTCCGTCCGGCCAGGTCATGCCGGTGCCCTCGGGCGTCTCGCTGGTCGAGGCTGCCTGTCTGCCGGAGGTCGCGGCCACCGTGTGGTCGAACGTGTTCATGACCGCACACCTGGCCAGTGGCGAGCGATTCCTGGTGCACGGCGGTGCGGGCGGGATCGGCACCATGTCCATCCAGCTCGCGACCGCACGCGGGGCGCAGGTCTATGCGACCGCAGGGTCGGCCGCGAAGCGCGAACTGTGTCTGTCCCTGGGCGCAGTGGAGGCGATCGACTACCGCGAGGACGACTTCGTCGAGGTGCTCACCCGGGCGGGGGGCGCTCACGTCATCCTCGACAACATGGGCGCGAAATATCTGGGTCGCAACATCGCGGCACTCGCCACCGAAGGTCGACTGGTCATCATCGGCATGCAGGGCGGCACCAAGGGTGAGCTCGACATCAATGCTCTGCTGCGCAAGCGCGCCTCGGTCACGGCGACCTCGCTGCGCTCGCGTCCCGAGGAGGAGAAGGCAGCCATCTGCCGCGGCGTGGTCGAGCACGTCTGGCCATTGGTCGCCGACGGGGCGATCCGACCGGTGGTGGAGACCACGCTCCCCCTCGCGGAGGTGGGCCGGGCCCACCAGATGATGGAGGACGGCGACCACGCCGGAAAGATCGTGCTCACCCTCTGACTAGGGTTGGGCGCATGACGGAGCAGCAACAGTCCGCGCCGGGCGCCGGCGACCAGGTGGTCGTGGTGGGGCCCGACGGTCACCCCATCGGCACAGAACCCCATGTCATCGAGTTGGTCGAGCAACCGGCCAAGGTGATGCGCATCGGCAGCATGATCCGCCAGCTCCTCGAAGAGGTGAAGGCCGCGCCGCTCGACGAAGCGAGTCGCCAACGCCTCAAGGAGATCCACGCCGCGTCCATCAAGGAGCTCGAGACCGGCCTGGCCACCGAACTCGTCGAGGAACTGGACCGCCTGTCGCTCCCCTTCACCGAGGACGGCATCCCCTCCGACGGCGAACTACGCATCGCCCAGGCCCAGCTCGTGGGGTGGCTCGAGGGCCTGTTCCACGGCATCCAGACCGCCATCTACGCCCAACAGGTCGCCTCGCGCGCCCAGTTGGAGCAGATGCGGCGCGCGCTCCCGGCCGGCGGCTCTGCGCCGCAGCCAGAACCGACCGGGATGCCGACGATGCCCCAGCAGAACGCACCGGCCGGGCCGGGCGAGTCCGGCGGCATGTACCTCTAGTCAGCTCATCGCGGTGTGCTCATCGCCGGGCAGTCATCGACGCGCGAGACGCCTGACCACGAAAAGGCCCAGCAGGCCGATGATCGCGGCAGCCCCACCGGGCGCTGCCAGTCGCGCGAAGCCGGGGGGCGGGGACTCCTCCACCCTCGTCAGGGCTGCGGTCGGCGGTGGCGGCGGCTCGACTGAACGCCCCTCGCCCAACAGCCCTTCGATCTTGGTGATCCGCGAAGGGTTCGCCGTGCTGGTGCCCCCGCAGAGGTCGGCGCTGTAGGGAGCGGCCGCGCCGTTGGCGAGGAAGACATAGGTCCTGCCCACGACGAGCTCGCCGAGGCCACAACTCTTCGGTCCACCCAACGAGTCGACCTGGGTCGAGCGCTCCGGGGAACCGAGATAGGCCCGCGAAGCAGTGATCGCGTAGCTGTAGCCGGCCCCGGTGGCGGTGACCTGGGTGACAGTGCCGAGGAAGATCGCATCGGCCTTCGTCACCTGCTGCGTCAGCTCGCCCTGCTTGCACGTGCAGTCGGCAGCAGCAGTCGTGGCGGCAGTCGCGTTCAGGGCCGCAGTGGCAGGAGCCTCGACAGTGAGGATCAGCCAGAGGCTGACGACCACCAGGGCCAGGATGGCGCGCAGGGCTCGAGTCATCGGGCGTCCTCTCGTCGGGGGGATGGGCGCGTGCAGCCTACCGAGACAGTCCGAAGATCTCGCTCAGCACCACGGCCACCCCGTCCTCGTCGTTGCCGGGAGCACGGTGGTCAGCCAGATCGAGGACGGACTGGTGGGCGTTTGCCATGGCATACGAGGTGCCTGCCCACTGCAGCATCGCCAGGTCGTTGGGCATGTCACCGAAGGCGACGACGTCGCTCGGACCGGCGTTGAGTTCGGCAGCCAGGGTCGCCAGCGTGGTGGCCTTGGTGACCTCCTTCGCACTGATCTCCACCAGCGAGAAGGAGGACGACCACGTCGTCACCACCTGGTCGCCGACCGCTGCCTCGATCTGGCGCCAGAACTCCTCCGGGTCCAGGTCGTGATTGACGGCAAGGATCTTCACCACGTCGTCGCGATAGATCGCGGCGTAGTCACCCTGAACCCGCTCGTCCCGGTCATCGCGGTGGCGAGGGAAGTTGACCTCGCTGGCCCACCCGGAGGTGTGCTCGATCGCGAAACTGGTGCCCGGCACGGCCATCCGGGCGGTGTCGGCGACGGAGATCCCGACCTCGCGCGAAACTGGCCGGAAGTCGCGCACCCGATGCTGCGCCACGTCGTAGACGATGCCGCCGTTGCTGCAGATCGCCAGCCCATGGCCGCCCACCTCACTCCACAACTCCTCCATCCACCGGATGGGACGACCGGTGGTGAAGACGACCGGCACTCCCAGTTCGTCGAGGGCCGCAAGAACCTCGCGGGTGCGGGAGGTGACATGACCGGAGGAATCGAGCAGGGTCCCGTCGAGATCGGTGGCGATCAGGCGCGGCATCGAGGCTGGCTGCTCGCGCATGTTCAGGCTTCCTCAGCGAACCAGCGGTCCATCTCCACCGCGGCTCCTTCGTCGTAGACCGTCAACGCCACGGCATCGGCAGCTGCCTTGACGTCATCGGTGGCCTGTCCCATTGCCATGCCACGACCGGCCCAGCGCAGCATCTCGATGTCGTTGCGACCGTCGCCGATGGCCAGCACGTCGGCCGCTTCCAGGCCGATGCGGTCGCAGACGTGCTGCAACCCGGAAGCCTTCGACACCCCGACCGGTGAGAGGTCGAGCCAGGCCGTCCAACCCACGACGTAGTCGGTGCCGTGCAGCCCCAGACGCGCCCCTAGCTCGAGGAAGTCCTCGGCGGTGGCGTCGGGGTCACGGATGATCACCCGACTGACCGGTTCCCCGATGATCTTGTCGACCTCGGTGATGAGTTGCTCGCCGGAGAGTTCGCCGTCGGGGAAGACCCGGTTCACGCGATAGCCGCCGATCCCCCGCTCCTCGACCGCCACCAACGCCCTGGGGTGGTGCTCGAGCACGGCGGCCACCGCAGGTGCAGCATCGAAAGTTTCTTCGTGGACGACTTCCATCGGTGGGTAACGGAAGACGACAGCACCGTTGGAGGCCACGATCCAGAGGCGATCGGCGCCCTCGCGCGGCAGGTCGAGCAGATCCGCGATGCGGGTCATGCCGTGCGGGGAGCGGCCGCTGGCCAAGATGATGTGGGCGCCGGCGTCGAGGGCGCGATGAACCGCGTCGTAGACCGGCGCCGTGATGGTTTCGTACTCCTCCTCCTGGCCGTCGACCCACTTCAGCAGGGTGCCGTCGATGTCGAGCGCTACCGCGCGGGGCAGCCAGCTCACGAGAGCGGCTCCATCAGCTCGAGGCCACCGAGGTAGGGCCGCAGCGCCTGGGGCACGGTGACCGAGCCGTCCTCGTTCTGGTGGGTCTCCAGGATGGCCACGATGGCTCGAGGGATGGCGGTGAGGGTGCCGTTGAGGGTGGCGACCGGGACGGTCCGGCCATCGCTGTCGCGGGTGCGGATGTCGAGGCGCCGCGCCTGGAACTCGGTGCAGTTGGACGTCGACGTGAGCTCGCGGTACTTGCCCTGGGTGGGGACCCAGGCCTCGCAGTCGAACTTCCGGATCGCGCTGAGCCCGAGGTCGCCGGCCGCGGTGTCGATGACGCGGTAGGAGAGCTCGAGTTTGTCGAGGAACTCCTTCTCCCAGCCGAGCAGCCGCTGGTGCTCGGCGTACGACTCCTCCACGGTCGTGTAGACGAACATCTCCACCTTGTCGAACCAGTGGACCCGGATGATGCCGCGGGTGTCCTTGCCGTGGCTGCCGGCCTCCTTGCGGAAACATGGACTGAAAGCGGCGTACCGCAGGGGCAGCTTGGCGGGGTCGAGGATCTCGTCGGAGTGGAAGGCGGCCATGGCCACCTCGCTGGTGCCCACGAGGTAGAGGTCTTCGCCCTCGATGCGGTAGACGTCGTCGGCAGCCTGTCCCAGGAAGCCGGTGCCCTCCATCGCGCGCGGCTTGACCAGGGAAGGAGCAATCACCTCGGTGAAGCCGGCGCTGCGGGCCAGGTCCATCGCCATGTTGACGAGTGCGAACTCCAACCGCGCGCCGATCCCGGTGAGGAAGTAGAAACGCGACCCACTGACCTTGGCACCGCGCTCGAGATCGATGGCGCCGAGCAGTTTGCCGAGCTCGATGTGGTCGCGGGGCTCGAAGTCGAACTCGCGCGGGGTGCCGACGTGCTCGAGGACGACGAAGTCATCCTCACCGCCTGCTGGCGCCTCGTCGGCGGCGACGTTGGGGATCGCCCCGATCGCTGCGTCCCAGGCCGCCTCGGCAAGGTGACGCTCGGCCTCGGCCGCCTTGACGCCCGCAGCGAGTTCCTTCACCTGCGCCAGCAGGGTCTGCTTCTCCTCACCCTGGGCCTTGGCGACGAGCGCCCCGCTGGCCTTCTGCTCGGCGCGCTTGGCCTCGAAGGTCGCGATCGCGCTGCGGCGTGCCTCGTCCGCAGCCAACGCCACGTCCACCACGTCGGCGGACAGCCCACGCTTGGCCTGGGCGGCGCGTACGCGGTCTGGGTGGTCACGGAGGAAGCGAGCGTCAATCATGGGGCAAGGCTATCCGGGGCGAGCACAGAGAATCGACGCGGTTTGGGCATACTTCGGTGGTGACCCCTGCCTCCCGCAACCGCAGCCTCCTGTGGGCCGGCCCCGCTCTCGTGCTTTTCGGCGTCCTCGGCTTCCTCGTGACCCAGGACCGCGCCCCGCTCGACCGCTTCGACGTGGAGGGCCGCCAGCTCGAGAACTGGGCCGACAACTGGCCTGCCCTGGTGGACGCGCTGCGGTGGATCGAGGTCGGTTTCGGCACCATCGGGATGACCATCCTCACGGCTCTGCTCGCGGTCGTCCTCCTTCTGCGGGGCAAGCGCTGGGCTGCGCTGTTGACCGTGGTCGTGATGGTCATGACCTCGCTCGCGACCACGGGTTTCAAGCTGTGGCTGGGCCGGGACCGTCCGGACTGGCAGGACCCGACGGCTCTGCTCGAGTCCTTCAGCTTCCCCTCCGGCCATGCGTCCAGCGCAGCCGCCTTCGCGGCAATCCTCATCGCCTTGCAGGTGCTGTTCGTCCGACGTGCCGGCCTGAGGCGGCTGGGAATCACGCTGACGGTGGCGTGGTGGCTGATCGTGTGCCTGGACCGTGTGCTCCTGGGCCGCCACTTCCCCACGGACGTGATCGCCGGCTCACTGCTCGGCGTGGGAGTGTTCCTCGTCGCGCTGGCCTTTATCGACCCACGGCCGCGCTCGACGGCAGCCAAGTCCGAGCCGCTGCCGCACGTCTATTCCTCCCAACGCCAACTCGCGGTCATCCTCAACCCGATCAAGGTCGAGGACGTCGGCCAGTTCCGCTCGACCCTGAGCGCCCTGGCCAAGAGCGCCGGCTGGTCCGAACCGACCTGGCAGTACACGACCGTGGAGGACCCCGGCGCCGGCATGGCCGAGCAGGCGGCCGTCTCCGGGGCCGATCTGGTGATCGTGTGTGGCGGTGACGGGACCGTCCGCGAAGTGTGTGCCGAGCTCGCCGGGACCGGCATTCCCGTCGGCATCATCCCAGCCGGCACCGGCAACCTGCTGGCCCGCAACCTCGACATCCCGCTCTACATCCGCTCCGCCATCGACGTCGCGCTCAGCGGTCAGGACCGCGCCATCGACCTGGTCAAGGTCGGCGGCGACGGCATCGAGGACACCCACTTCATGGTCATGGCCGGCATGGGCTTCGACGCCGCGATCATGGAGGGCGTCAACGAGGACATCAAGAAGAAGATCGGCTGGGTGGCCTACGTCGTCTCCGGGCTGAAGTCGTTGATGTTCCCCGCAGTGAAGGTCGAGATCACCATCGACGACGAGCCGCCCACGACCCACCGCGCCCGTACGGTCCTGGTCGGCAACGTCGGCTACCTCCAGGCCGGCATCCCCATGCTCCCCGACGCTGTCATCGACGACGGCCTGCTCGACCTGGTCATCCTGCACCCCAAGCGATTCTGGTCATGGATCCCGCTGGCCGTGCGCCTGCTGCGCAAGAGCCAGAACACCGATGAACTCATCGACCGGCGCACCGGTCAACGCATCGTCATCACGGCGGCGACCGACACGCCTCGCCAACTCGACGGCGACTCGATCGGCGAGGGGCGCGAGTTGCGGATGGAGTGCGTGCACGGGCGGCTGCTGGTGCGGGTACCTCGCTGAAGAAGCACTGTCGATCCGTCCCTGCCTGCTCACCCCGGGTCGAGGAGGAACACGCGGATCTGGCGTCCGGTGCGCGAGGCGTACGTGTCGTAGTTGGGCCACGCCTGCACCATCAGTGACCAGGCATGGTCGCGTTCTTCACCTGTCAGCTCACGAGGGGTGACCTGGTGGCGTACGCCGCGGAACTGGACGCTCGCGGTGTCCGCGGCAGCCACGTTGCCCACCCACGCCGGCGGCTTGGGCCCGCCCCAGTTGGAGCCGGCCACCAGCCAGCCCTTCTCGTGGGGCACACAGAGCAGGAACGTGGTGCGCTCTATCCCCGACTTCACTCCGGCCACGCTCAGCGTCAGTCCGTCGAGACCGGCGAGATTGACCAGCGACACCCGGCCACGCGAGAGCTTCTGCAATCTGCGGTCCACGCCGACGATCTGGCCGCTGACCCGGGGCAGCCACGGCTGCCCGCCCAGCGCGGTGGCGACCGGCCGAACCAGCCGACGGTAGAGGGCGTACATGCAGGGATCCTACGGCGTAACCTCCGTGCGTGACCCGGCCTTCGACCCGTCATCCTCGCCGCGACCAAACGGGCGCAGCAGCCTGTTCCTGATCCTCACCGGGGGCGTTGCACTCGGCATCCGAATGGCGCGGGAGTAGCGCTCACCCTTGAACCATCGTGACGTGGGAGTCGCTGAAACCTCGTCGGCATCCGCCCCAGCCTGGCCGGGTTGGCAAGCGATCTACGCAGCGGGACGTGTGAGCGTGAACAGTTCGCACGTCATGTCATAGTACCGAGCGCTAGGACCTTGATGAGTCATTCCCATGCGCGTAGCGACGGCTCGGGACGCGGTGTTCGCCTGGTAGGTGACGGCCACCACCTGAGGCAAGTGAGAGTCGAAGGCGTGCTGTACAACGCGGGTGGCAGCCTCGGTGGCATAGCCGCGGCCCCACGCATCGGGGTGCAAGTGCCATCCGATCTCGATGTCTCCCGCGGCAGTCAGCGGCATGCGGCCTTTCGAGACGGGAATCGGCTTGAGCATCACCGAGCCGAGTAGTTGGCCGTTCTGACGGTTTTGCACTGCCCATATCCCATGTATCGGATGATCGAGCGCGATCCAGCGAGCCACGGCGCTCTCGGCCTCCGTACGGTCCGCCATCACCTTCGGATGCTGACCGATGAATCGTTGCACCTTCCAACGGGAGTACATGTCGAAGACAAAGTCGACATCCCCCTCAGACCAGGTGCGCAGCTGCAGACGGTCGGTCTCGAGGGCGCGCATCAGTGGATCCTCGCCATCATGTGTCGACAGCACTTTCTTCGTGGTCATCCGGTCTCCCAGCAGAACCAATCACAGTCCGAGGTTGTCCTTGTCGCCGACGTAACCGCCTGCGCCAGGGAACCCTCCGTTCACCAGGTCCATGAACTTCTGGCTGAATCCATGAGCACCCAATTGCTCAATGGCCACGAAACGAACATCGTAGATGGTGTTCTCATCGTGCTCGTTGGTAGGAAGACGGATGCTGCCTCCCGTGACGCGGAGTTCGAAGAAGATATGGACTGTGGGCGGAGTCACCAAAGGACGCTCGGCGACATAGAGCAAGCGTTCGACGTGCGTCACCACGCCGGTCTCCTCCTCCACCTCGCGGAGCACAGCCTCGCGGAGCACAGCCTCGCCGAGCACCTCACCTCGCTCGACCCGTCCACCAGGCAGTGACCACCCGCGCTGCGCGTCCACGTGCTGGCGAACGAGAAGCAGTCCTTCCTCCGTCACGACAATCCCCGCCACTCTCAGGCTCAGCAGGTATTGCTCTGTGTCTTGCACAGCGTCAATATAGTGGAGCGTCAGGCCTCGAGACAGAACTCGTTCCCTACGGGGTCAGCCATCCCGATCAGGTCTGCTGACTCGCTCAGGACACTCGCGCCGAGCGCAATCAGGCGTTCCTTCTCCTCGGCCAGCGGTCCCATCGCGCGGAGGTCGAAGTGTTGACGATTCTTCGCGACCTTGTGTTCGGGGACGCGGCAGAACCACAGGTTCGGCCCTCCCCAGCCGGACGGCTCGACCCACGCCCGGTCCTCGGTGCTGTCCTCGTCGACGTTCGAGCCCAGCGCCGCCGCCCAGAACTCGGCCAGCCGCAGCGGGTGTTCGCAGTCGAAGGTCACCGACTTCACGAAGGAGGTCATCGGTCCATGGTGCCCCAGATCGCGCGCTACGGCTGGTCACGTACGTTCGGCCGATGACCACGGGTGAAGTCAGTTACATGGACAGTCTGCGCGCACACATCGGCCACGCTCCGGTGATCATGACGTGTGCCGGTTGCGCGGTTCTCGACGAGTCAGGCCGGGTGCTGCTGCAACGACGCGGCGACCCCGGCGGCCCGTGGGGCCTGCCAGGGGGCGCCATGGAGCTCGGCGAGACCCTGGCGGAGACCGCGGTGCGTGAGACGCGGGAGGAGACCGGACTCGACGTTCGTCTCGATGAGCTCCTCGGCGTCTACACCGAACCGTCGCGCACCCACCCCAACGGTGACGTGGTCCAGGCGGTCGTCGTGGTGCTCACCGCAACGCGCGTCTCCGGGCAACTCGCTGCCGACGGGAAGGAGACCATCGATCTGGGGTGGTTCGCGCTCGACGACCTGCCTCAGCCGATCTTCAGCCCGCATGAGGCCATGCTCGAGGACCTACGACTGGGGCGTCGGGGACGCTGGGTGTGATCTCCGTGCATACGCACATCGAACACACTTGCGAATAGTTACTACACCTTGGTAAGGTTGGCTCACGCTTTCACTGGTCACCGGGTAGTCGATATGCCGAGCTGGTGGGACGAGTCATGAGGGTGAGTAATAGTCCCGGTAGGGGCCTCCAGGAGTGACGACTGATCGCAGCAGGGTGCTGTGGCGTCGTCGAACGGAGGCCGGTGGTGATGCATCCGATCATTTCTGCGGTGGCTTCGGTGCGGGCGTCGTTGAAGTCGGTGGGTGACGTCAATCCGACGTTCATGGACACCAGTGACAAGGCGACCGCGCTGGTGGAATTGGCCCGAGTGGAAGCCCAGTTGACTGAACTCCGCTTGCGGCTGTTGGTCGATGCTGGTGATCTCGCCAGCCTCACTGCGTCTGCCGAT
>JBBSSH010000007.1:0-160189 GCA_038242265.1 Propionibacteriales bacterium | reverse complement strand
TCATCGTCAAAGAAACTAAAACCCAACCACAACCCCAACACCACCCAAAGGCAGCACCAGAACCAGGCCGAGAATTAGGGCAAAACAAACTAATTCGTCGACTATCAAACACACTGTTGAGTTCTCAAGAATCAGACGCACTCACATCGACCCTCAGTCCAGAGGGGCCGGTTGCGTGAGGCAACTGGTTAAACTTAGCGAACGAGTTTCCGCAGAAGCAAATCCGCGGCTTTTCGCTCTCTCGCGGCAGAGAAGCCAGTGGCTTTTCCAGTGCTGCGAGTTGGTCTACCCGGGGCCGGGAACCCGACCTGACTGGTCTTGTTCCCCGCCGCTCCCTGGCGACAAAGAGAACATTAGGCCAGCCCTGCGGAACGCGCAAATCGAGATCGTGTGACGGCGACCACATGGACGTTCATGCAGGTCAGCGCGCTGTTCCTGCTGTGGGGCCTGTCCCTTCGCACCCATGCGGGCTTCGCCGTCCCCTCACACCACCTGGATGCCCGCGAACTTCTTCTTGCCGCGGCGCAGCACCAGCCAGCACTGCGCGACCAGGTCATCCGCAGTCGGGCGCCACTCAGGATCTTCGATGCGAACGTTGTTGAGGTAGGCGCCGCCCTCCCCCACCGTCCTTCGAGCTTCACCCTTGCTCTTGGCCAAGCCCGCCAGGACGAGGAGATCCACGATCCCGGGCAGCTCACCGCCCGGAAGGGTCGTACCGCCCGTCTCCCTCAGGGCCGCCGCCAACGTCCCTGCGTGGATGGTGGTGAGGTCTCCCCCGCCGAACAACGCTGCCGCGGCGGCCTTGGCCTGCGCCACCTCGTCAGATCCGTGCACCAACGCGGTGACCTCGTCCGCCAGCCGCTTCTGCGCTGCGCGGAGGAAGGGCTTCTCAGCCGTCTGCGCATCCAGGTCCTCGATCTCCTCGCGTGAGAGGAAGGTGAAGATGCGCAGGAGTTCACCGACCTTGTCATCCTCTGCGTTCAGCCAGAACTGGTGGAAGGCGTAGGGAGACATCATGTCGGGATCCAGCCACAGGGCCCCACCTTCGGTCTTGCCGTACTTGGTGCCATCGGCCTTCGTGATCAGTGGAGTGGCGAACGCGTAGGCGGGCTGGCCCGTCACTCGGCGCACCAACTCGGCGCCGGCGGTGATGTTGCCCCACTGGTCGGAGCCGCCGTGCTGCAGAACGACCCCGTGATCTCGGAAGAGATTGAGGAAGTCCATCGACTGCAGCAGGACGTAGGAGAACTCGGTATAACTGATGCCTGACTCGAGGCGACGTTTGACCGTGTCACGCGCGAGCATCCTGTTGACCGGAAAGTGCTTGCCGATGTCTCGCAGGAAGTCGATCGTCGAGAGGGAGGCCGTCCAGTCATAGTTGTTGACGGTCGTCGCGGCATTGGGTCCCTCGAAGGAGACGAAGGCGGACACCTGCTGCCGCACCCTCTCCGTCCAGTCCTTCACCGTGTCGAGGGAATTGAGCGTGCGCTCCCCCGAGTCCCGGGGGTCGCCGATCATCCCGGTAGCACCGCCCACGAGGACGTAGGGGGTGTGCCCGGCATTCTGCAGGCGGCGAGCGGTCACCAACTGGACGAGGTTCCCCATGTGCAGGCTCGGCGCGGTCGGGTCGAACCCGACGTAGAACTTCACGCTGGCCCTGCCCAGGGCAGCGCGGAGCTCGTCGCGGTCGGTGGAGTGCGCGATGAGGCCGCGCCACTCCAGCTCGTCGAGAACGTTGGGAGTCGCCACGTTGGTTCCTTCAGGTGGAAGTCGATTGGTTCGTCTCCACTAGCCTAGGGCGACGACTCAGGAGGAGCCGCACGTGATCGCAGGCAGATACACCCTCGGGCGCGAGATCGGTCGCGGCGGCTCCGGCGCCGTCTACCTGGCGCGCGACGAGGTGCTCGGACGGACCGTGGCGATCAAGCGGATCGGGGTCATGCCCGGCGACGACACCGCCGACATGCAACGCGCCGAGCGCGAAGCCAGACTGGCTGCTGCGCTGAACCATCCCCACGTCGTGCCGGTCTTCGACCTCGTCGAGGAGGATCACTGTCACTGGCTGGTCATGGAGTACGTCGACGGTCAGACCTTGGGCGAACTGGTCCTCACCGAAGGGCCTCTCGAAGCCACGGCTGCGGCCGGACTATTGGCTCAGACCGCGGATGCACTCACCGCTGCCCACGACAGCGGGATCGTTCACCGCGACGTCAAGCCAAGCAACATTCTCGTCTCCGCCGGCATCGCCAAGCTCAATGACTTCGGCATCGCAAGATCCTCCGACGACGTCTCGTTGACCCAGACCGGCCTGGTCACCGGCTCCCCGGCGTATCTGGCTCCCGAAGTGGCCTCCGGCGCGACAGCGACACCAGCCAGCGACGTGTGGTCGTTGGGGGCGACGCTCTTCCACGCAGTGACGGGCCGCCCGCCGTACGAGGTCGGGGAGAACCTGATCGGAGCGCTCTACAAGATCGTGCACGGCGAGCCGCCCAGACTCCCGGACGATCATCCACTGGCGAACCTGCTGGCGGTGATGATGGTCCGGGATCCGCGCCATCGATGGCCCATGAGACGCGTCCGCGACGAACTGCGTCGGCTCGCCCACGGGCGCCAGGGCACCGCGCCCCCGTCGGAGAATGCAGACCTGGGCCACGACAGAACCGGCGTACTCCCGATCGTCGGATCCGCGCGGTCTCACCAGCCGCCCGCACCGCACCGCGGGGTGGCGCGGTGGGGCGCAATCGCCGCGGCAGCCGCGCTCATGGTGGGCGTTGTCGTGACGTGGTACGTCTTGGCGGGACGCGGCGGGGCCCCGGAGGCTGTCTCCGACACCCCCCAGGAGCAGGCGACTTCTCAATCACCGTCGGGGACGACCAGCGCTCCCCCCACACCGCCCTCCCCCGACGAGATCCGCCAACAGATGAACCAGTTCATCAGTGGCTACCTCAGCAACGTCACCAATGACCCTGAGACGGCCTTCGACATGCTGACGCCGTCGTTCCAGAGGGCCAGCGGCGGCTTCGGCCGGTACAGCGGGTGGTGGGGCACCGTGCGTTCGGCCGCACCGACCACCATCCAGAGCGACCCCTCGGACTACACGGTGGACTACACCGTCAACTACGTCATGAAGTCTGGCCGAGCGAACACCGAACGCGTGCGTCTGCAGTTGGAGCGATCCGGAGACGGCTTTCTCATCTCCGGCGAGGGCTGAACGGAAACCGCGCGCCGCTGGTGGCCACGGCGGTATCCACATTCCGGTTGGTCTGCAGCATCAGCCGAGCACCACTAATGTGTTGAATGTGAGAAGAAGTCGATCTTTGGACGCACAATCATGACGTTCAATCGCCGCCAATTGTTGTCGATCGGCGCCGTGGGCGCACTGAGCGCGTGTACTCCCGCCTCGGTAAACTCTCCTGACACTCCCACCTCGTCGGCTCGTCCGCCCTCAGCGCCCACCAAGCCTGACTGGGACTTACTCGCACGGCATGTCAAAGGCACGTTGGCGCGCCCCGGATCGAGCACCTACGACGCGGTGCGCCTCGTGCAGAATCCTCGTTATGACGACAACCGACCTCGTGGAGTCCTGACCGTTGCCTCGGATCGGGATGTCGCCACGGCAATCTCGTTTGCCCACGATCATGCTGTCCCGATTGTTGTTCGATCGGGGGGTCACAGCTATCCGGGCTATTCTGCCGGCGGCGCCCCCGGCACTGGATTTCCCCCATCGCTCGTGATCGATTGCCGGAGCATGTCGCAAGTCAGTGTGGACGGCGCGAACGCCACGATCGGCGCAGGCGCCGCGCTGGCTCAGGTCTACAACGATCTTGGCTCCGCCGGGCGTGGTATTGCGGGCGGTTCGTGTCCGACCGTTGGCATCGCGGGGCTGGCACAGGGCGGAGGTGTCGGCGTCCTCGTACGCGCTCACGGCCTGACCTGCGACGCGGTGACCGCGATGAATGTCGTGACCGCCGACGGCAAGTCGCGCAAGGTCTCCGCCGACGATGACGCTGATCTTTACTGGGCGCTGCGAGGGGGTGGCGGGGGAAATGTTGGTGTCGTCACTTCGTTCACGACCAACACCTTCGCGGCACCGACCGTCCACACCTTCTACCTCACCTGGCAACTGGGCTCGGCCGCCCAGGTGGTCGAAGCGTGGACCGACTGGGCTCCGTCGGCCGACCCACAACTCTGGTCAACCATGAAACTGCTCGGTGGGGCCACTCATCCGTCCGGTCCGACTGTCCTGATCTCAGGCACTTGGCTAGGGCCTGCCGCCGAACTGGACACGCAACTGACCGGCCTGCTCGACAACGTTCCAGCCCCTGCCACGAAGAGCACCTCCACCAAGGGTTATTTGGACGCGATGGTGGCCTATGCGGGATGCGCCCAGATTCCAGTCTCTCGCTGCCACACCGGTGCGGGAGGATCGCTGCAACGTGAGTCATTCGCTGCGACGTCGCATGTCGTGCTTGATCCACTCGACTCTGGTGGAATAACGGATCTGCTCGACCACGTCGAAGACGCGCAGACGACAACGGGAGTACTCGAAGCCGGCATCTCCATGGATGCCCTTGGTGGTACGGCGGGACGACCCGCACCCGGCGACACCGCATTCGTCCACCGCCAGGCGCTCATGACCGTGCAGTACACCGCAACATTCGCCAACGGATCCTCGGCACAAGAACCGACCGCGTATGTGCGCCGGTTTCGACGCACCATGCTCAAGCACTGGGGAAATCACGCCTATGTGAACTACGCCGATCACGACGTGAAAGATCCGCTGCAGGCCTATTTCGGCGAAAACGCCGCCCGATTGCAGTCCGTCAAAAAAACCTACGATCCGTACGACTTCTTCGCCCAGCCACAGGGCTATTGACGGCGCTGTCGTCCACATCTGAGGTGGAAGACAGGCGGCTTGGGTCCACTCCCCTTTTCGCGATGAGTGCTGCAAGTTCATCGGTGTCAGGGGCAGGCAGTGGACCGGTCACTCGTACGACCACCTGGCCTCGAACGGTGCTGACGGTGAGCAGATCCCAACCAGCGTCACCTGCCCACTGCTCGGTGACGTCATGGGTCTTCCATTCTCGTATCGTTCTCGCACCAGTGCTGAATGATGTGATGGTGAGTGGGATCGCGACGATGGCAAGCATTGCAGCAATCGCGAGACCCGCATGCCTTTGATTTATCGGCGTCTCACCCGACGGGAGAGAACTGTGGTGGATTCTGTACAACGCCATGACAACGATCCCCGTTGCCAATATCGCTGCAACGTTGGTGAGCAATAGCAGGAGCGCACCCGACGATTGTCCGTAGGCGCCGGACTCCATCGTTAGCCTTACCACGACCAGTGGCGGCACAAGGGAGATCGCTATTGCCACTCCCGGGAGGGTGTCGGAAATGTCGCGTCGAATCAGCGCAATGGAACCCACCACCAAGCACAGTGGCGAGCATCGTGCCCTGGATCGGGAGCATCATCGGGGCAACAATCATGGCACCGATGACCGTTGCCGCTGAGTCAGCGACGACGCCTGCCGCGGCGATGACAGCAGCCAAGACAAGTAGCGTCCAAAAACGACTCAACCGCTGTCCGCGTTGCAAGCCTTCGAACAAGACTGCATCTCGCATACACGAAACATCATTAAGATTCGGCACGACAATTTTGTCCATGACTGCTCCGACCTCTTCACCACACAATGGCTGGAGCCTCACGGGACGAGACCCCTGCAGACGGGGGCAGACAACCCACGGCAAGTGGCACCGACGGCCACCACCACTGACCTACGCCGCCGCAGTTCCGGAGCTGTCCTCACCGTTCATGCGGGGGTGGGGCGGGTGGGGCGGGTGGGGCGATGGTCCACGAAACTCGGGTTGAGTGCATGACGAACGGGATGTCGAGCACCTCCTTGTGTGGCAGCCTTGGCGGAACGTCCTACAACTGCACTGCCGAGTTCCCAGGAGAACCCATGATGAAGCTCGTTTCCCGCCTGATTGCCGGGACCGCCACCGCGGCCGTCACGGTCACCATGCTGGTTGCCAGCCCTGCTGCTGCCGCGCCCGGCGACGCGACCCTCACCTTCGCGCCTACCGCGGTGCTCAACGAGGGGTCCTGTATCGACCACGCCTTCACCTACGCCGTGGAACTGCCTGAGGGCACCACGTCATGGCTTCTGGACGTCAGGTTGATCGGTCCCGACAACGAGAGGCACGGCGGGCAGTTGCTCGGCACCTTCGGAGGGGACGCTCCTTCCGGAAGCGACGGGCTCCAGTTGTGCTCGCTGTTCGAGCCGATCGGCACGTACACGATCGTCACCACGACCGAATACAAGGTCGGCACCGAGGCCACCGTCTTCGGCGCCGAGCAGATCGAGGGCACCTTCCAGGCGGTACGCAACGCCAAGTCGAAGATCTCCCTCAAGGCCAAGCGCAAGGGCGCCAAAGTCACCGCCACAGCGAAGGTTGCCGTCTCGACCGGAGGCACCTTCGGCCCTGTCGCCGCAGGCGGCAAGGTCACCTTCCAGAAGAAGGTCGGCAAGAAGTGGAAGAAGGTCGCCCGCGGCAAGACCAGCGCTTCCGGCCGGGTCAAGGCGAAGTTCAAGGCCAGGAAGGGCACCGTGATCCGCGCCGTCTTCGCCGGTGCTGGTGAGGTCCTCGTCGGCAGTGGGCTGCCCACACCTCCCGCAAAGTCCAAGACGGTCCGCATTCGCTGACCCAGCAACTCTGAGATGAGGAGGTCGTTCCCGTGAGGGAGCGGCCTCCTCTTCCTGTTTTGCGCGTCTGGTGGGGCGGGTGGGGCTCGAACCCACGACCCAAGGATTATGAGTCCTCTGCTCTAACCGACTGAGCTACCGCCCCTCGGCGAGAACACTAGCGAAGCTCAGATCGCGGCCTGCATCTCGTACATGTGTTCCACGACTCGGAAACCCATGGCGGTGTTGGTGTGGTGCATCGCCAGGTTCGAGGGCGCCGTCCAGGTATGGACCTGCGTGACGTGGTCGGGCAGGTCGGCGTAGTTGGCACTCTTGAGCACCGCGCCGAGTCGGCG
Source organism: Propionibacteriales bacterium (assembly GCA_038242265.1). GTDB lineage: Bacteria > Actinomycetota > Actinomycetes > Propionibacteriales > Nocardioidaceae > Nocardioides. Next base: position 153,147 of record JBBSSH010000007.1, on the reverse strand, counting down.
GCCGCGGTGGTCGGGCATGACGAGCGTGTCGTCCTGCCAGCCGTAGTCGGCGCCCTGGGGGATGAACAGCAGCGTGTAGCCGCCGAAGGCTCCGTCTTCCCGGCGCCGAGCGGCAGCTACTCGCACGTCGTAGACCCGGGACATGCGCTCCTCCTCCGACCTGAGCCGCGCGTCGTCCAGGACGACCGGGTCTGCCTCGACCTCCCCGGTCGGCACGTCGGTGTTCATCCGGTTGCGCATGTCCAGATAGCCCGCGCGGTGCTCGTCGGGACAGCGACCACGCCACGTCACCACGTCGTAGGCCGGGTCGATCGCAGCAACAGGGACGGGCAGGTCCACCAGGAGATGGTCCTCGCGGTGCTTCTCCTCGCAGCCGACGGCTCGTGCGAAGGCCACTCCAGCCTGCGAGAGAGCCGGGTCGACGGTCGCCTCGCCGCCTGCGGTCGTACGTCCCTGCGCCCGCGCGCGGGCCACGCCCTCGTCCCACAAGGCCCGGCCCACTCCCCGTCGTCGGTGTTGCGGGAGCACGTTGACCTCGAGAGCGGACGAGGTGACATTGTCCTCCAACGGCAGTTCCAGCTCGGCGACGCCGAGAATCTCCTCACCCTCGCACGCCTGGAGATAGGTACGGCGGTAGTACCGCGTCGGCTCGGTGACACCGAGTTCGAAGGCCTCCCAGCTGGCGAGCAGCGCATGCGGCCGGTCGGGACGGATGGCACCGTCCATGGCGTCGAACCAGGCTCGGCTGGCCGTCGGGTCAGTGACATCGAGCTCTCGGATCTCCACGTGCATATCCCACTCAGGAGCAGACCCCCTGTCAACACGTTTTCATTCCAGCCGAAACGCTCCGAGCCGCTCGGAGCCGTGGCACTCTGTCGTGACGTACGACTGGGACACAGCGGAGGACAGCATGGGCAGGGAACGTCTGGTCGACGTGCTCCCCGGACGCGAGCGCCACCTGGTGACGCGCTTCTCCTACGGCCTGACACCTGCACTCGCCGCAGACGTACGCAAGGCCGGCGGTGCCCAAGCATGGTTCGAAGATCAATTGACTGCACCGACGAAGGTGGCCGACGGCCCGGCCGAGCAGGTACGGGGCTGGTGGCCGGACCTCGACCGCGGACCACTGGATCTGTGGAAGCGCAACGTCAGTGAGGTGCGCGGCGGCTGGGAGGTGATGGGTGACTACAGCCGTTGGTTGCTCAATCGTCGCATCCGCACCCGTCGACCCGTGCACGAGAAGATGACCGAGTTCTGGGAAGCGATGCTGCATGTCCCGGTCAGTGGTGACGCACAGTTCACCTGGCGCGTCGACTACGGCGAAACCATCCGTGGTCATGCGCTCGGCCGATTCGACCAACTACTGCCCGCGGCCATCACGCACCCGGCGATGCTGATCTTCCTCAGCGCTGCCACGTCCACCAAGAAGGCCCCCAACGAAAACCTCGGCCGCGAGTTGCTCGAACTCCACACGCTCGGGGTGGGCAACTACACCGAGGACGACGTCAAGGCGTCGGCTCGCATCCTCACCGGATGGAACGTGGATCTGTGGGAGAGCTGGAAAGCGTCCTACGTCTCCGACGATCACTGGACCGGTCGCGTCGAGGTGGCCGGCTTCTCCCACCGCAACAAGGACCCTGACGGCCGGGCAGTCACCCGTGAATATCTCCGCCACCTTGCTCACCACCCAAGAACGGCGCATCACCTGTGTTTGCGACTGGCGACCAAATTCGTCCGTCAGGATCCGCCCGCCGCACTCGTACGCCGCCTCGCGAAGGTCTACCTCGCCCACGACACCGCCATCGTGCCGGTACTGCAGGCGTTGGTGGCCAGCAAGGAGTTCCGCGCGTCGGCCGGCAAGAAGCTGCGCGACCCCAGCGAAGACGTCGTTGCGACCTACCGAGCGCTCGGCGTGGAGGTGCGCCGCCCCCACTCGGGTGAGTCATCGGCCAACGCGATGCTCTGGCAGGCAGAGAACATCGGCCTCGCACCACATGCCTGGCCGCGACCCGACGGCTCCCCCGTCGACGACGACACCTGGGCCTCGCCTGCACGCGCCCTGGCCTCCATGGACGTGCACTGGAGTCTGTCCGGCGGCTGGTGGCCCACCCAGGACGTCACCTACCGAATGGCTGCCAGCTGGGTGCCCAAGAAGGGCATCAAGTTCCGCGACCTGGTCGATGCGGTGTCGCGAGAGCTGCTCCATCAACCGGCGTCCAAGCGTCTCCTGGTGACCGCCGCCCACGCCACCGGCTGTCGGCCCAAGGAGAAGATCACCCGTGACCACGAGCTGGTGAAATGGGCCTTCCCGCGCCTGCTCGCTGCTGTTCTCGACTCCCCCGACCATCTGGCGTGCTGACATGACCTCACCTCTCGCTCCCTCCCCCGGAACGGGCGCCTCGGCGTGCGGTTGCCCCGAGTACACCTCGCTGGCGCTGTCTCGTCGTGCGCTATTGGGCTCAGCACTGGTGGCCGGCGGCGCCATCAGCCTCGGTGGCTCGACCCGCGCCTACGCCGTGGGTGCCAGCAGTTCAGCCAGCAGTTCGGCCCGTAGGTCTCCGACCGGCGCGGTGCTCGTCGTGCTGTCGCTGCGCGGCGCCGCCGACGGCCTCTCGCTCGTCGTCCCGCACGGTGACCCCGTCTACTACGCCGCTCGCCCGCGCATCGCCATCCCCCATGCCGCGCTGTTGGTGCCGGACGCCATGTTCGGCCTCCACCCGGCGATGGCACCGCTGACCGACCTCTGGACGTCCGGCCGCCTCGCCGCCGTCCACGCCACCGGTATGGCAACACCGAACCGCTCACACTTTGCGGCCATGGAGGCGGTGGAGGACGCCGCTCCGGGTTCTCGCGAGCGCAACGGGTGGCTCAACCGGCTGCTGGGTGAACTGCCGGGCAGCTCCCCGCTGCAGGGCACTGCCATGGGCGGCCAGATCCCCACCTCCCTCTTCGGCGCCCAGCCGGCCTTCGTCGTCGACCGGGTGAACGGCGCCAAGGTCGCCGGAGCGGATGCGGACGGGAGGCGGTTGGCGGCCCTGCGCCACGCCTGGTCGGGTCGTACGCCGATGGACCGAGCCGTGCGCGACGCCCTCACCGGGGCGCAGTCCTTCGGTGCCGCCCGCGATCTCCCGGCCGGCCAACCGGCGACGGCGTATCCCGACTCAGACCTGGGACGCGCACTCTCCGACGTCTCGCGCATCATTCGTGCCCAGGTGGGTGCGGATGTGATCACCCTCGACCAGGGCGACTGGGACATGCATACCGACCTCGGGACGGTGGAGTGGGGCGACCTGCAGCGCAACGCCGGCGACCTCGCCGGTTCGCTCGCCGCGTTCTTTGCCGACCTCGGCGCCCTGGGTGAGCAGGTGACGCTGGTGACGATCAGCGAATTCGGTCGGCGGGTGCGGGAGAACGACAGCTACGGCACCGACCACGGCTTCGGGAACGTGATGCTCGTGGCGGGAGGCGGCGTCCGCGGCGGCTCCTACTACGGCAGGTGGCCCGGGCTGTCCGACACCTCGGACGCCGACCTGCTCGTCACCACCGACTACCGCAGCGTGCTGAGCGAGGTCATCACCCGACGTTTCGGCGTGTCCACCGCCTCGGTGTTCCCGAGCTTTGCGCCAACTCCGGTCGGCGTCATGGTCTGAACGTACGTGTCATGCTGGAGCGATGACTGACGCACCGCACTTCGAGACCCTTCCCGAGGACTGGCAGACCGCACTCTTCGTGGTGGCCCACCCCGACGACATCGAGTACGGCTCAGCAGCAGCTGTGGCCCGCTGGACCGGCCAGGGCAAGCGCATCATTTACTGCATGGTGACCAGCGGCGAGGCCGGCATCGACGGGATCCATCCCGACGAGTGCGCGCCGCTGCGTGAGGCCGAGGAGATCGCCTCCGCACTCGCCGTCGGCGTCGATGAGGTGGAGTTCTTGCGCCTGCCCGACGGAGTGCTGGAGTACGGCGTTGCCTTGCGTCGCAGCCTTGCCGAGGTCGTCCGTCGACACCGGCCCGAGGTTGCCCTGACGATCAACTTCCGCGACACCTTCGGTGGCAACAACCTCAACCAGGCCGACCACATCGCCGTCGGCAAGGCACTGCTGGATGCGGTGCGCGACGCCGGAAACCGGTGGATCTTCCCCGAGCAACTCACCGGCGACCTCGAGCCGTGGGGAGGCGTCCGCGCAGTGTGGGTGGGCAACTCCCCCGTGGCCACCCACGCCGTCGATGTCACCGAGACCTTCGAGGCGGGCGTGGCCTCGCTGCAGGAGCACAAGGCCTACATCGACGGACTCGGCTGGGAGAACTGGGACCCACGCGAGTTCCTCGAAGGCATCCTGCGCGGAGGGGGCCAGGGTCTCGGGGTGGCGTACGCGGCCACGTTCGAGGTGTTCGATCTGGGCTGGAGCGACTGAGCAACGCCACAGGAGCCGCACATGTCGAAGGGCCCCTCACCTGTCTTCACAGGTGAGGGGCCCTTCTTCTGCTCCCCCGGTTGGACTCGAACCAACAACCCTCCGATTAACAGTCGAATGCTCTGCCAGTTGAGCTACAGGGGATCGCTTTGCAGCGGTGGCAAACCTTAGCAAGGACCCGGCAGGTCTGGAAATCAGGGCATGCCTACGTCCAGACGAGCAAGCTCGAGGGCCTCCTGTGCGGCTGCGGCGACCACCGGATCCGTCGGGTCCACGCCCTCGTCGTATTCGTAGACCCACTCGATCGGGAGACCGGCTGCCGGGGCGCGGCGCGCGATGACACGGAGCCCTTGGCGTCCGGGGAGTACGACGTGGCGCTGGAGCACGACGCTGGCGGTCACCCGCTCACGCACCAGTTCGAGCAGTCGACCCGGCTCAGTGAGCTTTGCGGTGTGGGTGGCGCGCTGCTCACCCCAGGTGCCGACCTCGGAGAGCCGGAAGGTCTCGGAGTCGCGGTCCCAGTCGGCTGCCTCGACCTGTTCCCACGGCACCCGGCGGGTTTCGGTGCCGACCCCTGCGCCCGAGGAGACATAGAAGGCATGTCTCGTGCCCGCCATCACGGTGCCGTCGGCGGCCACGGCTTCAGCCAGCACCTTCTCCCCGGTGGTCACCACCGATCGAGAAGATGACGTACGACCAAATTTCATGACTGACCCACTGCTCCTTCACGAAGGGTGCGACGGTGCTGCTCCAGCGCGACCAACTCACCGAACATGCGGTTGTAGGTCACCGCATCATCCACAGGATTGGTGCGCTGCAGGCGTGCCTTGACGTCGGCGATCCGGCGAGAGGTGGTGAGTTCCTGGAGTCCGTAGACATAGGCCACGGCGAAGGTCGGGGTGGGATCCGAGGTGCCACGAATCGGTTCGACCCCCAGCTCGCTGACCGCAGCCACGACTGCGGACTCCTCCGCGGCCGCGCGCACCCGATTGGCCCAGCCAGGATCCTCGGCCCCACTGACGGGGCCACCCGCTGTGGTGACGGCCTCCCACACGCCCCGGAAGGTGGGGTGGGTGAAGTCCTCGACAGAGACATGCGCTGTCGTGCGACCCACACCGGCGGGGTGTTGGATGATCAGCTTGAGTATTTCGCGCTCGATCATGAAGCGCGGGTCGGACAGGCTGGGCAGCCGGGGTCGGGTCAGCTCGACAGGTGCGTCGACACTGACCCGAGGCGTACGCCTCTCGTCGCTGCGAGCCGGACGGTTGGCCGCTCGGCGCACCTCGCTACGCACCTCGTCGAGGTCGACGCCCACCATGTGGGAGAGCTCGCGGGAGAAGGCGTCCACCTTGGTCTTGTCCCTGATGCTGGAGACCAGCCCCGCGGCGTCGCGCAGGGCGTCGATACGACCGTCGGCACGGTCAAGGTCGTAGCGCGCCAAGATGTTGTCGAGGGCGAAGCGGTAGAGAGGCTGACGTCGAGCCACCAACTCACGCACGGCCTCGTCCCCCTCCTTGATGCGCAGGTCACAGGGGTCCATGCCCTCGGGGGCGACGGCGACGTAGGTCTGCGAGGCGAAGACCTGATCGCTCTCGAGCACCTTCATGGCGGCCTTCTGACCGGCCGCGTCACCGTCGAAGGTGAAGATGACCTCGCCGCTGGTGGCCCCGTGGTCGCCCAGGAAGCGGCGCAGCACGCGGGCGTGATCCAGACCGAACGCCGTACCGCAGGAGGCCACCGCCGTCTTCACGCCGGCCAGGTGGCAGGCCATCACGTCGGTGTAGCCCTCCACCACCACGGCCTGCTGACTGTCCTTCATTGCCACGCGCGCCAGGTCGATGCCGTAGAGCACCTGGCTCTTCTTGTAGATGGCGGTCTCGGAGGTGTTGAGATATTTCGCCTCGATACGGTCGTCGTCGAAGATGCGACGAGCGCCGAAGCCGATGGTGTCGCCGTTGGCCTCGCGGATCGGCCACACCAGGCGGCCACGGAAGCGGTCGTAGTGCGAACGTCCGTGTGCGACCAGCCCGGCAGCAACCGACTCTTCGTCAGTGAACCGGCGCCCCCGCAGGTGGCGGGTGAGTGTCTCGCCGTCGCGCGGGGCGAAACCGACCCCGAACGTCTCCGCAGCGGCCTGGTCGAAACCGCGATCGTGGAGGAACTGTCGCGCCGTGACCGCATCAGAGGTGGCCAACTGTTCGGCATAAAACTCTTGGGCGACCTTGTGCGCCTCGACCAGGCGGGCACGGGCCGGACCCCGGGGACGCTGGGGCTCGTCGTCGCCCTCCTCGCGCCGCAACTGGACGCCATATTTGTCGGCAAGACGCTCGACGGACTCGACGAAGGTGAGTCCGTCGACCTTCATGAGGAAGGAGATCACGTCGCCGCCTTCCTGACACCCGAAACAGTGCCAGAACTGGCGCGCGGGATTGACGTTGAAGGAAGGCGTCTTCTCGTCGTGGAAGGGACACAGCCCCTTCTGCGACCCGCCACCGGCGCGTTTGAGGGTGACATAGGAGGAGACGACTTCGTCGATGCGCGCCTTTTCACGCACCTCGGCGATGTCGTCGTCGCGGATCCGGCCTAACACGTCGGCGAGTCTACGGGCGGGCGCCCATCAGCACCCGGCTGTCTCCCCAACCCATCCACCCACGACCCGGGCCACCCCTGCGGGGGACAAACTGGCCATCTCGGCCCGGAGTTGGCATGGTCGTCCTCACGACCACCGCTCTGGAAGGACTCACCATGAAGAAGTTCACCCTGCTCGCCGCTGGCGCAGTCGGCTACGTGCTCGGCACCCGCGCCGGACGCGAACGCTACGAACAGATCAAGGGAATGGTCGTCAAGGTCAAGGACGACCCTCGCGTGCAGGGGAAGGCAGCCCAGGCTGCTGACCTGGCCAAGGAGAAGGCGCCCGTGGTCAAGGACCACCTCGTCTCGGCAGCCGGCGCCGCCGCGGACAAGGTCACCCCCGGCCACCGAGGTTCCGACCTGGAGGACCAGCTCAACCCCGACAACGTGGCGCTGCAGGACAAGCCCTACCCGCAGGGCAACCTGCCCTGATCAAGCGATCCTGATCAAGCGGCTCTGATCATTCTCTGGTCATGGCCGCGTGTCGCGAGACGGCGCTGGCATCGGTGAGCGAGGCAACCTGGTCGATCACGACCCGCCGCCGCCCAGCGTCGTCACTCGCGCCATGCCAGTCGGCAGCGAAGACCGGTTCGAGAGCCTCGACTCCGCGTTGCCACAGCAACTCGACCAACTCGGCGATGAGCTCACGCTGACGGACCATCAGGGCCAGCCGATCGTCGGCCTGCATCACGTAGTGGGCTGCGATCCCCTTGAGCAGACCGATCTCCATCTCCGTCTGCTCCGGCACCACGATGTCGCCCTGGTGTCGCACCCAGTGGCCCGAATCGGCCTGTGCGAACGTGGCCTGCTGCACGCTGCCGCAGAACCGACCGATCAGGTCACTGGTGAGGTTCTTGATGGCGGCCAGGCTGCGCCTGCTGCCGTCGTAGGGCTGCTGGGGCCAACTCCCCATGGATCTCAGATCGGCGAGCGCCGCGTCGAGGACATTGTCGTCGCAGCCGGGGAGATACCACTCGCGGACGGTCTCCCACAGCGCGTGACGGTCCAGTCGGGTGAGGTCGAGCCGGGCGGCAACGATGCCGTCCTCGACGTCGTGGACGGAGTACGCGACATCGTCGGCGAGATCCATCACCTGCGCCTCCAGACACTTGTCCCGGCCCTCGACACCGGCCCGCATCCAGTCGAAGACACGGCGGTCGTCGTCGTACACCCCGAACTTGACGACCACCCGGGGGGTGCCGTCGGCGTGAACGCCGCCAGGACCGGTGGCCTGTGCCCGGTCCCACGGATATTTGGTGCAGGCATCCAGCGTGGCGCGCGTGAGATTGAGGCCGACCGAGCGTCCGTCGGCGTCGAAGGTCTTGGCTTCCAGCCGGGTGAGCAGCCGCAGGGTCTGGGCGTTGCCCTCGAACCCGCCACAGTCGCCGCTGAGCTCGGCCAGGACCCGCTCGCCGTTGTGTCCGAAGGGCGGGTGACCGAGATCGTGGGCCAAAGCGGCGGTCTCGGCGATGTCGGGATGACAGCCCAACGCTCGCGCCAGGTCACGAGCGATCTGGGCCACCTCGAGGCTGTGGGTGAGCCTGTTGCGCACGAAGTCGTCGCTCTGCGGGCCCAGCACCTGCGTCTTGGCGGCCAATCTCCGTGAGGCCGCGGCATGGACGACTCGTGCGCGATCGCGCTCGAAGGCCAGTCGTACTGGCGCATCCACTCGCTTGGGTGGCTCCGGGATCAGTCGTTCACGGTCGGAGTCGTCGTAGCGCTCTTCAATACTCATTGGCCGCTCAGCCTAGCGAGCGGGCACGACACTGCGCTCAGTAAACGGTGACGTGCACGTGGTCGTAGTGGTTGGCCGTGGTCGACCCACGATCCGACATGGCGCGCCAACCTTCGCCGCCACGCTCGACCGACCAGATGTGCTGGGAGAAGATGATGTACTCGATGCCCAGTTCGGAGTAGTTCTCCCGCAGGAAGTTGGCCACTTCCCAGCCGGTCTCGCCGGTGATCATGATGTCTACCGCGCGGCCCTGACCGTGGTCGCCGTCGCCGCGCCAGGTGCCGTAGGAGGTGATCTGGGGCCAGTTGGAGCAGACCACGTCGTGGATCTTGTAGAGGGAGGCGCGACCCGCGTCCATGACGGAGCCGTTCGAGCATTCGCCGCTCAATGTGGGTCCGAGCTCAGGCTTGCCCTGGCTGAGGTAGTCGACACTCACCCAGTGGGGCTGGCCCTGCAGCACGATTTCGGCGCGGCCCTGGTCCCGGCGACCAGTCACGAGGACCTTCTTCGCGGCGTTGACCAGACCGATCTTGGTGGCCTCCTCGCCGGGGCCGTCCCACAGGTTGAGGTCGGCGGTGGTCCACAAGGTGACCTCCGCCTGACGCACGGCCCGGAGAGTGGTCTTGGCCACGGCCTTCTCGCGTCGATCGGCAGCCTTCGCTTTCGCCTTTGCTCGGGCTCCTGCCTCGGCCTTGGCCTCTGCTTTGACCTCGGCCTTGGCCGCGGTCCGGGTCTGGGACCGCGAGACGTTGACGTCGCCGCGATCGGCCAGGGCGGTTCCGTTGGTGAAGGTGGCCTCGGCGGGGGCTGCGACAAGAGGCGGGCCATCCTGCTCGGGCGCTCCCGCCAGCACCCCCATGGTGACCGCTGAAAGGGTCGCCACTACGGCGAGGGGCGCCGACACCTGGACGACGCGGGGAATTCTACGGGCAGGGGTTTCCCGCTTGTGGCGATGCTGAGCCACAGCGCTGATCCTTCGCTGTTGCTGACGGGGGGATTGCTGCCCTTGACGGACCGCACATGGCGGCCGACTAAGGCAACGGGATCGAGTGAACCACAGGACGCCTGCCGTGTCGCTACCAACCAGCGAAAATCATTCCGTGTTCCGAGTCACGCGCGGTGACATCATGGAGCACCCGCCGTCCTCAGCCCCCGGTGGCCTCGTTGGCTTCCTCGCGCACGTGAGACCCACTCCCGTCGGTGTCGTCGAGCCATCCCTCGGGGAGCACCACCTTGGCTCGGGGCGACCCTTGGCGTCCGCGGGGACTGCCGAGCTCGCTGACGGGGAAGGGCTCTGCCGGGTCCAGATCACCCAGGAGTCCCTCCAGGGACACCAGGGAGTCGATCAGTCCGAGCCGCTGCCGGAGGTCGCCCCCGGCGCGAAAACCCTTCAGATACCACGTGATGTGCTTGCGGAACTCCTTGCACCCCCGCTCCTCGCCCATGTGTTCGCACAGCAGTTCGGCGTGACGGTGCATCATCGTGCGCACCTCACCCAGCGTGGGCAGCGTGGCAACATCCTCCCCGTGGAACGCAGCCGCGAGGTCGCGGAAGAGCCACGGCCTTCCCAGGCAGCCCCGGCCCACGACCACACCTGCCACGCCGGTCTCCTCGACCATGCGCAGCGCGTCGGCGGCCTCCCAGATGTCGCCATTGCCCAGCACCGGGATGTCCACGTGGTCGACCAGTCGCGCGATGGCATCCCAGTCGGCCAGGCCTGAATAGGCCTGTTGCACGGTGCGTCCGTGCAGTGCGATCGCTGCGATGCCGGACTCCTGCGCGAGGTGCCCTGCGTCGAGGTAGGTCAGATGGTCATCGTCGAGGCCCTTGCGGGTCTTCATCGTCACCGGTACGTCGTACGGCGCCGCCGCGGTGACCGCAGCGGCGAGAATCTCGGCAAGGAGCCCTCGCTTCCAGGGCAACGCTCCCCCACCGCCCTTGCGGGTCACCTTCGGGACGGGACAACCGAAGTTGAGGTCGACATGAGCCACCCCGAACTCGTCACACAGGATCTGGACCGCCTTGCCGATGTAGACCGGGTCGGTGCCGTAGAGCTGGACCGAGCGGACCGACTCGAGGTCGTCGAAGCGCAGCATCCTGCGGGTCGTGGCATCGCCCTCCACCAACCCACGGCTGGTGATCATCTCGCAGACATAGAGACCCGCACCCTGCTCGGCACACAAACGGCGGTAGGCAGCATTGGTGATACCTGCCATCGGCGCCAGCACCACCGGCGTCTCGACGCGCAACGAACCGAGCGTCAAGGAGGCGGGCACGGCGGTCATGGCTTCATTGTCCGGTCGAGCCGCACTTCGACCCAAACCAGCCGCTCTGAGACTTCATCGGGCCAGCCCGCGACGGGTGGGCAGTTCCGGGGCCGATCCGACTTCGACCTGGGAGGACTGCACGGTCACCAGCCGCCGAGCCAGACGGCTTGCCCACGTCGACGCAGTCAACCCGTGTGCGAAGACGCTGAGGAGAACGGTCCAGATGGCGACGGCGAAGACGATTGCTCCGACCTCTCCTGCGACCTCCTCCAACGCAAGGAGCGCAAAAAGGATGGAAGCCAATCCCCGCGGACCGAACCAACCCATGAACGCCCGTGTTTCGAGGAGTGTCTGCGAGCCAACCAGCGCAATCATGACAGGCACTACACGCACGACCGTCAGTGAGAGCAGCGCGTAGAGAGCGGTCTGCCAGTCCAACGCGCCGAGCAACGGCCCCGCCAGGACGGCTCCGAAAACGACGAAGGTCAGCGCTGCGAGGAGCTCGCCCTCGTCCTCGGCGAACTCTTGGACACCGGCGCAATGGGCGCGCGCCACGTGCCCGAAGGCGATCCCAGCAGTGAAGGCAGCGATGAACCCGTTGCCTCCGACCAAGGAGGCGGCGCTGTAGGCGAGCGCCGCCACCGAGATGGCGGCGAGCTGTCGGTAGGCACCGCGGACACGCCCCGCCAGCACCCCGGAGTCAAGGAGCTTTCCTCCCACGATCCCCATCAGCAGGCCAGCCGCAAGACCGAATCCGACCTCGCGGGCCGCGAGGGCCAGCCAGTCGCCGGGTCTGCCGGCCTCCTCGGCGATCACCACGGCAATCAGTACCGTCACCACTGGCACGGCGATGCCATCGTTCAGGCCACTCTCGACGTTGAGCGTTTGTCTGACTCTGGGCGGAAGTCGCGAATCTCCCACGACAGCCTGACCCAGGGCCGCATCGGTGGGTGCCAGCACGGCGGCCAGCAGAGCCGCACCCGCCACACCCAAGACCGGGAACAACACCACCCCGACGATGGTCCCAGCGATGATCGTCAGCGGCATGCCCACGCCGAGCAGTCGGGCCGGGAGGGTCGCTTCGCGTCGTAGCAACCTCAGGTCGATGCGGACAGCGTCGCTGAACAGCACCAGTACGAGGGTCGCTTCGACGAGCGCCGTCACCGCGCCGCCCTCGACAGCGAGGTCGAACCATCCGAATCCGCCCTTGCCCACGACGAGCCCCACGCTCGTGAAGAACATCGCCGGAGTGAGCGGCGACAGCGCGAGGCGCTCCGAGACCAGCGCATAGCCCAGCACCGCGACCGCAATGATCGACAGCCCGAGCATGACGACTACTCCTCATTCAGCGCAGCGTTGGCCCATCACTGGGCCATCAGCAGCCGACGAACTTCTCGGCGAAGAACCGCGTGATGCCATCGAGGCTGACCCGCTCCTGGGCCATGGTGTCGCGCTCGCGGATGGTGACCGCGTTGTCTTCCAAGGTCTCGAAGTCGACCGTGACGCAGTAGGGCGTACCGATCTCGTCCTGGCGGCGGTAGCGACGCCCGATAGCCCCGGAGTCGTCGAAGTCGACATTCCAGTTCTCCCGGAGCTCGGCGGCAAGTGCCTTCGCCTTCGGCGAGAGGTCGGCATTGCGGCTCAGCGGCAGCACCGCCACCTTGATGGGCGCCAGTCGCGGGTCGAGCTTGAGCACGACACGCTTGTCGACGCCACCCTTGGTGTTGGGGGCCTCGTCCTCGGTGTAGGCATCGATCAGGAACGCCATCAGGCTGCGGGTCAGACCGGCTGCCGGCTCGATGACGTAGGGGAGGTAGCGCTCGTCGTTGGCCTGGTCGTAGTAGGACAGGTCCTTGCCGGAGAACTCGCTGTGCTGCTTGAGGTCGTAGTCGGTGCGGTTGGCGATCCCCTCGAGCTCCTCGAAATCACGCCCGGAGAAGCCGAAGCGATACTCGATGTCGGTGGTGCCCTTGGAGTAGTGCGACAGTTTTTCCTGCGGGTGCTCGTAGTGACGCAGGTTGTCGGGGTTGATCCCGAGTTCGACGTACCAGCGGGTGCGCTCGGCGATCCAGTAGGTGAACCATTCGTCGTCGTCACCGGGCTTGACGAAGAACTCCATCTCCATCTGCTCGAACTCGCGGGTGCGGAAGATGAAGTTGCCCGGCGTGATCTCGTTGCGGAAGCTCTTGCCCATCTGCGCAATGCCGAAGGGCGGCTTCTGCCGGCTGCTGGTCACTACGTTGGAGAAGTTGAGGAAGATGCCCTGGGCGGTCTCGGGGCGGAGGTAGTGCAGGCCCGACTCGTCGTCGATGACGCCCAGGTTGGTCTTGAGCATCATGTTGAACGCGCGCGCCTCGGTCCACGCGTTGCGGGTGCCGCAGTTGGGACACGCGATCACGTCGTTGATGACGACCGTGTCGGGGTCAACAATCCCCTTCTTGGCCGCGTAGTCCTCCTGGAGGTGGTCCTCACGGAAGCGCTTGTGACAAGACTGGCACTCGGTCAGCGGGTCGGCGAAGGTGCTCAGGTGGCCGGAGGCCTCCCAGGTGCGGGTGGGGAGGATGACGCTGGAGTCGAGACCGACCACGTCGTCGCGGCGGGTGACCATGAACTTCCACCACTGGCGCTTGATGTTCTCCTTGAGCTCCACGCCCAGGGGTCCGTAGTCCCAGGCGGAGCGGGTGCCGCCGTAGATCTCACCGCAGGGGTAGACGAAACCCCTCCGCTTGGCGAGGGAGACGACATTGTCCAGGGCAGTGGGAGCAGGCTTGGCCACGAGGATTCCTTCAGGGTCGGGCCGGCTGGCTGCTGGCTCGGAATGGGCGAAGCGCTCAGCCTATCGAGACGATGCCCCGGTCACACTTCGAGGAGGTAGCCGATGCCCGGACTGGTGATGATGTGGCGCGGAGCCGACGGATCATCCTCGAGTTTGCGGCGCAGTTGCGCGGCGTAGACCCGCAGGTAGTGCGACTCGTGGAGGTAGGCAGGACCCCACACCTCCCGCAGGATCTGCTCGCGCGAGACCACCTTGCCCACGTTGCGCGCCAAAAGTTCCAGGAACGACCACTCTGTCGGCGTGAGCCGGACGTCGTCCTCGCCGCGACGCACCTTTTTTCGGGAGAAGTCGATGACAAGATCACCCAGCTCGAGTGGTGCCGAGTCGATGGCCGGTGCTCCGGAGCGTCGTACGGCGGCACGCAGCCTGGCCGCCAGTTCGTTCATGGCGAACGGCTTGGTGACGTAGTCGTCGGCTCCGAGATCGAGGGCTTCGATCTTGTCCTCACCGTGCTGGCGTGCCGAGAGCACCACGATGGGCACACTCGTCCAGCCCCGGATCCCTTCGATGACCTCGGTGCCATCCATGTCGGGCAGACCCAGGTCGAGGAGCACCACGTCGGGGTGAGCCGACGCAACGGCGGCCAGCGCGCTGCGACCGTCGTGGGCAGTCGTGACCTCCCAACCGAGCGCGCGCAGGTTGATCTGCAGGGCTCTGGCCAGCGCGGGTTCGTCGTCCACGACGAGGACATGGGGTGAGGTCACCTCAGGATCCTGCCAGTGCGCGCGGCACGGTGAGCACCATGGTCAGACCCCCTCCGGGGGTGTCCTCCGGCATAAGTGTGCCGCCCAGGGCAAGCGTCAGCCCCTGGGCGACCGCCAGCCCGAGGCCCAGACCTCCGGGGCTGGTGTCGCCCAGTCGTTGGAAAGGCTCGAACATCCGCTCCTGTGCCTCAGCCCCGAGTCCCGGACCACGATCCACGATCCGTACCTGAACGGTGGTCCGATCTGCGAAGGCGTCCACGCGCACCTGCTGGTCCGGGGGCGAGTGACGCACGGCGTTGCCGATGACGTTGGCCACCACCCGCTCCAGCAGTCCGGCATCGGTGTCCACCAACGGCAGACTCTCGTCGAGCTCGAGCCGGACCCGGTCAGGGTGTCCGGCGACGGCCAGCGGCAACACCTCGTCGAGGCTGGTCGCTCGGATCGACGGTGTCAGGAGACCGCCCCCGATGCGGGACAGGTCGAGCAGATTGTCGATCAGCCGTTCCAGTTGGTCGGTGGATTGATCCAGAGTGGTGAGCAACTCCGCCCGGTCCTCCGCTCCCAGGCGGGCGTCCCCCGCCACCAGCAGCCCGTCGACGGACGTACGCATGGTGGCCAACGGTGTGCGCAGGTCGTGGGAGACGGCGCGCAGCAGCGCGGTGCTTGTCGCATCGGCCCGCTCGAGGTCACGGGCACGGAGTTCTCGCTCGCGCAGACGGCGATACTCCAGGACCAGGCTCATCTGCACCGCGAAGCCCTCGAGGACGCGCATGTCGGAGGCGCGCAACTGACGCCCCTTCAGCGCGATCACCCGAGTCTCGTCGACGAGCACGGTGCTGTCGGCCGAGTCGGGGTCCGTGGGCGCCTCCGTGCCGTCGGATGCGAGCACCTTCCACGCATCGCTCGCCGTCCGGCTCAGCAGCGAGACCGCCCCCAGGCTGAACGTCTCACGCAGACGCGACACGATGGCGTCAGCGGTGTCGTTGCCAGTGAGGACGGACTGCGACAACCCGGCCAGGGTGGCAGCCTCGGCCCGCGCACGGGCTGCCTCCAGACCCCGACGCGAGGCACGATCCACCACGGAGGCGACTGCTGCGGCCACCGCGACAAAAACCATGAGAGCAACCAGATTCTGCGGTTCGGCAATGGTGAAGCGGCCCATGGGTGGCGTGAAGAACCAGTTGAGCAGGAGAAAGCTCGTCAGCGCTGCCAGCAGGGCGGGGAGCAGGCCACCGATCATCGCCACCAGAACGGTCAGAGCGAGATAGCTCATGACCTCCATGGACAGCGACTCCCCGGTGTGGAGAACCAGGAGCAGGAGGGTGAGCGCTGCCGGGAGCAGCAGCGCGGAGGCCCAGCCGGTGACCTGTCGACGCCGGCTCAGCGGAGACACCGCCCGGCGTAACGGCCCGGAGCCACCCGCCTCGTTGTGGGTGACGAGGTGGACGTCGATCGGCCCCGACACCTGAGCGATCTGTGTCGCGGTGGAGCCGACGAGCACTTGTCGGATCCCGGTATGACTGGACACACCGACCACCACCATCGAAGCGTTGACACCGCGCGCGAACTCGATGATCGCCTCGGCAACGTCGTCTCCTACGACCGTGTGGAACGAGCCGGAGAGTGACTCAACCAATCGACGGCTCTCACGCAGGGCCGAGTCATCGACGCGACCCAGGCCATCGCTGCGCAGCACGTGCACGGCTATCAGCTCGCTGCCTGCCGAACGCTGGGCGATCCGGGCCCCTCGCCGGATCAGAGTCTCGCTCTCTGCTCCGCCGGTGACCGACACCACGACCCGTTCACGGGCCGGCCACGACTGCTCGATGCGATGCTCGCGGCGATAGGACTCGAGGGAGTCGTCGACACGGTCGGCCAGCCACAGCAGGGCCAGTTCACGCAGCGCCGTCAGGTTGCCGACACGGAAGTAGGAGGACAACGACGCATCGATCTGTTCGGCGCGATAGACGTTGCCGTGTGCGAGCCGTCTGCGCAGCGCCTCCGGAGTCATGTCGACCAACTGGATCTGGTCGGCGTGGCGCACCACCACGTCAGGGACGGTCTCACGTTGCCGGATGCCGGTGATCCGCGCGACCTCTTCGTTGAGCGACGCCAGGTGCTGGATGTTGACGGTGGTGATGACGTCAATTCCAGCGGCTTGAAGCTCCTCGATGTCCTGGCTGCGCTTCTCGTACCTACTGCCCGGCACATTGGTGTGAGCGAGTTCGTCGACCAGCACGACGCTCGGTCGGCGCGCGAGGATCGCCTCGGTGTCCATCTCGGTGAAGACGCTGCCTCGATGGGTGAACTCGCGGCGCGGGATCAACTCAAGACCCTCGAGCTGACGCACGGTGAGCGGGCGTCCGTGGGTCTCGACGAGGCCGACCACGACATCCGTGCCGCGCGACTGCCTGCGGCGCGCCTCGTCGAGCATCGCGAAGGTCTTGCCAACACCGGGGGCGGCGCCGAGATAGACGAGCAGCCTGCCCCGCTTCGCGACCTTCGCCCCCGGTGTCTCCATGTCGCTCAGTCTTGCAGTTCGGCGATGGCGATGTTGAGCGTGAGCACGTTGACCCGGGGCTCGCCCAGGACGCCGAGCGTACGACCAGTGGTGTGCTCTTCCACCAGCGTGACGACCTCGTCCACCGGCAGGCCGGTGGCTGCGGCCACCCGCGCCACCTGCAGAGCTGCGTAGGCCTGCGAGATGTGCGGATCCAGGCCGGAGGCCGAGGCGGTCAGTGCGTCGACGGGCACCGCGGCCGGGTCGACACCCTCCTCAGTTGCCACGCTTGCGCGGCGCTCCTTGATGGTGGCGACAAGGTCCGGGCTCTCCGGTCCGAGGTTCGAGCCGCCTGACGCCATGGCGTCCCAGCCCTCACCCGCGGCCGAGGGCCGCGGGTGGAACCACTCGGCTCCGGTGGAGGCCTGGGCGATGAGCGTCGAGCCGACCGCTTCGTCGTGGGACGTGGTGTGCCTGCCGTCGGCGGTCACCAGCGAGCCGGAGGCACGCCAGTCGAGAGCCGCCTGCGCGACGCCGGTGATGGCGAGCGGATAGGCCAGCCCCAGGATCAGGGTGAGGACGGCGAGCGCCCTCAGACCGGCCAGGCTGTGCCGGGCCAGGGTGAACAGGGATTCCATGACTGCCTTTCAGATGCCGGGAAGAAGGGAGATGACCATGTCGAGCACCTTGATCCCGAGGAACGGTGCGATCAGGCCGCCGACCCCGTAGATCAGGATGTTGTGACGCAGCAGCACTTCGGCCGCAGCCGGTCGGTAGGCCACGCCACGCAGGGCCAGCGGGATGAGCGCCACGATGATCAGGGCGTTGAACACCACCGCCGACAGGATCGCCGACTCGGGACTCGAGAGTCCCATCAGGTTGAGCCGGTCGAGCTGTGGGAAGGCCACCACGAACATTGCCGGCAGGATCGCGAAGTATTTGGCGATGTCGTTGGCGATCGAGAAGGTGGTCAGTGCTCCGCGGGTGATCAGCAACTGCTTGCCGATCTCGACGATGTCGATCAGCTTGGTCGGGTCGGAATCCAGGTCGACCATGTTGCCGGCCTCCTTGGCGGCCGTGGTGCCGGTGTTCATCGCGACGCCGACGTCAGCCTGCGCGAGCGCCGGAGCGTCGTTGGTGCCGTCGCCGCACATGGCGACGAGTCGACCCCCCTCCTGCTCCTTGCGGATCAGCGCCATCTTGTCTTCGGGAGTCGCCTCGGCGAGGAAGTCGTCGACGCCTGCCTCGGCTGCGATCGCCTTGGCAGTGAGGGCGTTGTCGCCGGTGATCATCACCGTCCGGATGCCCATCTTGCGCATCTCGGCGAACCGTTCGCGCATGCCCTCCTTGACGACATCCTTGAGGTGGATCACCCCCAGCAGTCTGGCCGGCTGGCTGCCGACCTGCTCCGCCACGACCAGGGGCGTACCTCCTGATTCACTGACGTGTTCGACAATGGCGTCGAGTTCGTCGCTGAGTGTGCCGCCGGTGCTGTGCACCCACTTGGCGATCGCGCTACCGGCACCCTTGCGGATGCTGCGGCCGTCGACGTCGATTCCACTCATCCGCGTGGTCGCGGTGAACTGCACCAGTTCGGCACCCTCGGGAACCGTCGCGTCATCGGCGAGTTCGCGGCTCCGGACCAGGTCGACGATGCTGCGGCCTTCGGGGGTCTCGTCGGCCAGCGAGGAGAGCTGGGCGGCACGCGCGACCTCCACCTGGGTGACGCCGGGCAGCGGCAGGAACTCGGTGGCCTGGCGGTTGCCGTAGGTGATGGTTCCGGTCTTGTCGAGCAGGAGAATGTCGACGTCGCCGGCCGCCTCGACCGCGCGGCCCGACATCGCGAGGACGTTGCGACGAACGAGCCGGTCCATCCCGGCGATGCCGATGGCGCTCAGCAGGGCGCCGATCGTGGTCGGGATGAGGCAGACCAGCAGGGCGACCATCACCAGCAACGACGGCTCGATGCCGGAGTAGCCCATGAACGGCCAGAGGGTGACGACGACGAGCACGAAGATGGCTGTCAACGAGACGAGCAGGATGTTGAGAGCGACCTCGTTGGGGGTCTTCTGCCGCTCGGACCCCTCGACCAACGCGATCATCCGGTCGACGAAGGAGTGTCCCGGATCGGAGCTGATCCGTACGACGATCCGGTCGGAGAGCACCACAGTGCCGCCGGTGACGGCACACCGGTCGCCACCGGACTCGCGGATGACCGGAGCGGACTCGCCGGTCACGGCCGATTCGTCGACCGTGGCCACCCCCTCGATGACGTCACCGTCACCGGGGATCCTCTCTCCCGCCTCCACGACGACGACGTCGCCGGCGCGCAGGGAGCCGCTGGGTACCTCCTCGGTCGGCAAAACCATCAGGTTGCCGGCGTGGGCGAGTTGGTCGGCGCTGGCGTTCACCCGGCGCGCCATGGTGGTCTGCTGCAGGTCGCGCAGGCTGGCTGCCTGCGCCTTGCCGCGACCCTCAGCAACGGCCTCGGCCAAGGTGCCGAACAGCACGGTCAGCCACAGCCATGCCGTGATCGAGACCGCGAACAGGGACGGGTCGAGGATGGTGACGACCGTGGTGATGGCCGCGCCGATCTCGACGACGAGAAGCACGGGGTTGCCGAGCAGCTGGCGCGGACTCATCTTGGCGAGCGCTAGCCGGAACGGGACGGTCACTGGAGAGCCTCCGCAATCGGGGCGAGCGCCAGGACGGGGACGAACGTGAGTCCGACCACGACGAGGGCCACGCCGGTGAGCAACGTGATGAACAGGGGTTTGTGCGTCGGCAGCGAGCCGGTGCCCGAAGGCAGTGTTCGTTGGCTGGCGAAGCGGCCGGCGAGAGCAAGCACGAAGACGATCGGCAGGAATCTGCCGATGAGCATGCACATGCCGAGCAGCGTGTTGTAGAAGGGCGTGGCGACACTGAGCCCGGCGAACGCCGAGCCGTTGTTGTTGCCTGCCGAGGTCGTGGCGTACAGGACTTCGGAGAGACCGTGCGGTCCGCTCTCCTGCAGGCCGGCGAGCCCGGCGTCCGTGCTGATCGCGATGGCTGCAGCGATCAGGACGACTGCGGGCACGGTCACGACGTAGAGAGCCACCAGGGTGATCTCGTCCTTGCCGATCTTCTTGCCCAGATACTCAGGCGTACGTCCCACCATCAGCCCCGAGAGGAAGACGGTGACCACGGCCAGCATCAACATGCCGTAGAGGCCCGATCCGACACCGCCGGGTGCGATCTCGCCGAGTTGCATGTTGAACATCGCGACCAGTCCACCCGGGGCAGTCAGCGAGTCATGCATCGAGTTGACGGCACCGGTCGAGGTGCCGGTCGTGGCGCCCGCGAAGAGCGCGGTACCGGCTTCACCGAAGCGGATCTCCTTTCCCTCCATCGCACCGCCGGCCAGGCCGGGCGCAGTGCCGGGTGCAGCCATCTCGGCCCACGTCAGCAGGCCGATCGCGGAGGTCAGCAGGATCGCCATCACCGAGGCCACGGCGCGACCCTGACGACGATCGCCCACGATCCGGCCGAAGGTCAGCGCGATCGAGAACGGGATGAGCAGGATCAGGTAGATCTCGAGCAGGTTGCTCAGCGGAACAGGGTTCTCGAAGGGGTGCGCGGAGTTGGCGTTGAAGAACCCGCCACCATTGGTGCCCAGCTCCTTGATCACCTCCTGGCTCGCGACCGGACCACCCGGCAGGGTCTGGGTGGCACCGGCCAGGGTGCTGATCGTGTGCGGTGCATCGAAGTTCTGGATGGCACCCAGCGCGACGAGCGTCACGGCCGCAACGATGCTGATCGGCAGCAGCACGCGCAGGCAGCCACGGGTCAGGTCGACCCAGAAGTTGCCGACGTGTCCGGCAGCAGAGGAGCGGGCGAGGCCACGGGCGAAGGCAATGGCCACTGCCATACCGACGGCCCCGGAGACGAAGTTCTGCACCGTGAGGCCGCTCATCTGGTAGAGGTGGCCTGCGGTGGTCTCACCGGAATACCACTGCCAGTTGGTGTTGGTGACGAAAGAGACGGCCGTGTTGAAAGCACCGTCAGCCGGGAGCGCCGGCAGTCCGAGCGACAGGGGCAGGTGCTGCTGCAGGCGACCCAGCCCGTACAGGACCAACAGGCTGACCAGGGAGAAGCCGAGCACCGAGGCGAGATAGCTGCGCCAGTGCTGATCGGCGTCCTTGTCGACGCCCATGACGCGATAGAGCACGCGCTCCGGCGCCAGGTGTCGAGGTGAGGTGTAGACGTGGGCGAGGTAGCGCGAGAGAACCGGCACGGTGAGGACCAGCAGCGCGAAGAGCGCGCCGAACTGCAGAACGGCGGGAAGGACGGCGCTCACCGGTCAAGCCCCTTGGCCACCAGGGCCAGGCAGGAGAAGAAGGCGAGCGCGAGGAGGACGAAGGCCACGTCGGCCATGGGTGCCACTGCTTTCGACGTACGACGGCCGATAGGGCCGGTGCGCGGGGGGCGCACGTCTCAGTCCTATGCCCGCGCAGACCTCAGGTCGTCA
This sequence comes from Propionibacteriales bacterium, assembly GCA_038242265.1. Taxonomy (GTDB): domain Bacteria; phylum Actinomycetota; class Actinomycetes; order Propionibacteriales; family Nocardioidaceae; genus Nocardioides. Next base: position 131,551 of record JBBSSH010000007.1, on the reverse strand, counting down.
CGTCTTGATGGATGCTTGATGCCCTCAGCAGCGGTATTGACGGTGCTCTGACGCCCTCGATCTGTGGGGGCGTCATGGCTCTGTCAGCCCCGTGGAATGCTGCGGTTGAGCATTTCCCCTGCCTCGGCCGACTCGTACGCACTGGGCTCGTCGATCGCGTGGACCATCAGCGGGTGGATGAACATCTTCGACTCGTAGGAGGAGAGTGCCCGGCGGTAGGAGCCGACGTTCTCCCATCGCGTCGAGAGCACCCACAGGGTGGGGTCATCGACGTTGCGGCCGACGTCACCCCCGACAAAACCGGGTTTCTCGGCCAGGATCGAATGGGCCCGCTGGAGACTCGTCCGCATCTCCTCCCCCGCCGCGGGGTCGTCGGTGGGCACACGGAGTCGGGTCATCACCAGCACCCGCTCACCCTCTCATGTCGCCTCGTGGAGTCATCCAGTTGACAATGGTTCTCATTATAAGTGAGAATCATTCTCATGTTGCCCGTACGCCGACTGATTGGCACCCGACCGCTCGCCATCACCACTTCACTCGCCGCCGCGCTGCTCCTTGCCGGCTGTGGAGCCGGTGCGCAGCGCTCCGGAGACGGGCATCAGGCTGTCGCGGCGTTCTATCCCCTGGCCTGGGTGACCTCTCGGGTGGCAGGCGAGGACTGGGAGGTCACCAACCTCACGCTGCCCGGTCAGGAACCGCACGACCTGTCCCCCAGCATCAAGGACACTGCCAACGTGGCCCGCGCGGACCTGGTCGTCCTGGAGCAGGGCTTCCAGCCCTCGGTGGACACCACCGTGGAGACCAACGCCTCCGACGCGGCAGTCATCGACGTGGCCGAGGTCATCGACCTGATGCCGGCCTCCGAGCACGCTCACCAGCACGACGGAGAAGGTCACGGCGACGGTGACTTCGACCCGCACTTCTGGCAGGACCCACTGCTGATGGCCGAGCTGGCGGACGCCGTCGCCGACCAGCTGGTCGAGATCGACCCGGAGCACGCCGCGGACTACACCCAGCGGGCCGCCGAACTGCGTGCGGATCTGCAGGAGCTCGACGACGACTACACCTCAGGGCTGGCGTCGTGCGAGCGCACCCTCACCGTCGTGAGCCACGAAGCGTTCTCCTACCTGACCCGCTACGGCCTCACCTTCGAGGCGATTGCCGGCCTCTCCCCCGACGCCGAAGCCACGCCCGCGGACCTCGCCCGACTCCAGGCGTTGATCACGGAGGAAGGCATCACCACCGTCTTCTCCGAGCGGTTGTCCAGCAACAAGATGTCCCGGGCTCTCGCAGCCGATCTCGGCCTGGAGACTGAGGTCCTCGACCCGCTCGAGGGGTTGTCGCAGGAGACTGCGGACGAGGACTATCTTTCGCTCATGCGCGCAAACCTCGTCGCCCTCCAGAGGGCCAACGCATGCTCGTGAACCCCGTCGAGGTCCAGAACGGCTCGGTCGCGATCGGCGGCCGGCCAATTCTGCGTGGCATCGACCTCTCGGTGCCACCGGGACAGTTTCTCGCCCTGATGGGCGCCAACGGCTCCGGCAAGTCGACCCTGATCCGTGCCATCACCGGGCTGCTTCCTCTGACCGCGGGCGCGGTGTCCCTCTTCGGCACCCCTCGTGTCGACTTCCACGACTGGCACCGCATCGGTTTCGTACCGCAACGAGCCACTGCCAGCAGCGGCATCCCCACCACCGTGTGGGAGGTGGTCGCCTCCGGCCGGGTGACGCGTCGGCGTCTCTTCGTCCCGTTGAGCCGCGACGACCGGCGGGCGATCAACGACGCCATCGACGTGGTGGGTCTGCGCGATCGTGCCCGGGTCGGTGTTTCCCAGCTCAGTGGAGGTCAGCAGCAACGTGCCCTGATCGCACGTGCGCTGGCCGGCGAGCCTGACCTGTACATGCTCGACGAACCGACGGCCGGGGTCGACCTGCCCAGCCAACAGACACTCGCCGATGCGTTGTCGGTCCTCAAGCAGCGCGGGGCGACGATCATCCTGGTCGCCCACGAGCTCGGGCCGATGGCACCCTTGATCGACCGGGCGGTGGTGATGCGCGACGGCAGGATGGCCTACGACGGCCCTCCCCTCAGCGCGGCCGACGCGAACGGCCACCACCACCCCCTCATCGCCACCCACGACCACGTCCCCCACGTGGGCTCTCCCCTGGACGAACTCGGTGATGAGCGATGAGCGACTTCCTTTCCCTCTTCTCGTTGCCCTTCATGCATCGCGCCCTGATCGCCGCACTGCTCACCGGACTCGCCGCACCGGCCATCGGTACCTTCCTGGTGCAACGCCGGTTGGCGCTGCTCGGTGACGGCATCGGCCACGTCGCCGTCACCGGCGTCGCGATCGGACTGCTGACAGGAACCTCTCCCACCTGGACGGCAGTGGTCGTCGCAGTCCTGGGCGCGGGACTCATCGAGATCATCCGCGAACGAGGCCACACCAACGGCGACGTCGCGCTCGCTCTGCTGTTCTACGGCGGTCTTGCCGGTGGCGTGTTGATCACCGGGTTGGCCGGGCAGGGCGCGGCGCGGCTGCAGGAATACCTGTTCGGATCCCTCACCAGCATCTCGTCCGCAGACGTGTGGTTCACCTTGGCGCTGGCCACCGTACTGCTCGCGATCACGCTGGGGCTGATGCCTCAACTCTTCGCCGTGTCGAGCGACCCGGACTTCGCCCGCGTGGCCGGACTGCAGGTGCGCACCTACAACCTCCTCGTGGCGGTGCTCGCCGCCGTCACGGTGACCGTGGCGATGCGTACGGTCGGGCTGCTCCTGGTTTCTGCCCTGATGGTCGTGCCGGTAGCGGCGTCCCAGCAGTTGGCCCGCTCGTTCCGCACGACCCTGGCCGGAGCCATGCTCGTAGGTGTCATCGCCGCAGTGGGCGGGCTGCTGCTCAGCGCTGCGCTGTCCTTCCGGGCCACCGTCTCCCCCGGTCCCACCATCGTGTTGCTCGCGCTGGCGATGTTTGCCGCGACCTGGCCCGTGGGTGTGTGGCTACGTCGTCGCCGTCGCCTGCACTCTCCGTTCGCCGAGGAGAACGCGGTGCCGCAGGCCGTGACCTACGAGCACCCGCACGAGCACGGTGACGATTGCGGCCATCCGGCGATCGAGCACGGCGACCATGTCGACTACGTCCACGACGGACACCGCCACGCCGTCCACGGGGAGCACTATGACGAACACTGAGCGTTCCGCTGAGAGAGCAGCTGACAGACCCGCAGTCCGACCTACCCGCCAGCGTCGCGCCGTGGCAGCCGCTCTCGAGACGTTCGATGACTTCCGCAGCGCCCAGGAGTTGCACGACCTGATCAACCGGCAGGGCGAATCGGTCGGTCTCGCGACCGTCTACCGCACCCTTTCGGCGCTCGCGGAGACCGGCGAGGTCGACATGCTGCGCAACGAGGACGGCGAGGCCATCTGGCGCAGTTGCTCCGACACCCACCACCACCACCTCGTGTGTCGCACCTGTGGAGCCACGATCGAGGTCGAGGGACCAGCGGTGGAGCACTGGGCGAAGGCGATCGCCGCAGAACACGGCTATGGGGAGATCAGCCACACGCTCGAGATCTTCGGCACCTGCCCCGACTGCTGAGGTACGGCGGCCTCAGACGTTGGGGAGCGCTCCGCCGTAGCGTCGATCGCGTCGGGCGTACGTCTCCACGGCGCGCCACAGGTCGCGTCGGTCGACATCGGGCCAGAGCACGTCGGTGAAGACCATCTCGGAGTAGGCCGCCTGCCACAGCATGAAGTTGGAGAGTCGTTGCTCCCCCGAGGTCCGCCACACGAGATCGGCGTCGGGGAGTTCGGGGACGTAGAGGTGGCGGGCAAAGGTGCGTTCGTCGACCTTGTCGGGGTTCTGCCGCCCTGCCGCGACCTCGCGCGCGATCGACCGGGCTGCATCGGCCAGCTCGGACCGGCCGCCGTAGTTGACGCACATGGTCAGCGTCAGCACGTCGTTGTCGCGGGTCATCTGCTCGGCGACCTGGAGTTCCTTGATGACCGACTTCCACAACCGGGGCGCCCGCCCGGCCCAGCGCACGCGTACGCCCAACTCATGCATCTCGTCACGTCGCCGCCGGATCACGTCACGGTTGAAGCCCATCAGGAACTTCACCTCGTCCGGTGAACGCGACCAGTTCTCCGTGGAGAACGCATAGGCCGAGATCGCCTTGACCCCGATCTCGATGGCCCCTTCAACCACCTCGAAGAGCGATGACTCTCCCTGTTCGTGCCCCTTGGTCCGCGGCAAGCCACGCTCCTTGGCCCAGCGGCCGTTGCCGTCCATCACGATCGCGACGTGGTGGGGCACCAGCTCACGCGGCAGGGAGGGTGGCGTCGCGCCGCTGGGGTGCGGAGTCGGCTGACGAACGGTTCGTTTCACGGACCAGACCCTAGCCAGCGCTCGGGATCAACGCTCGACGTAGGCCATCGAACGCAGTCCGCGCTCCAGGTGCCAGGCGAGGTAGGCCGCGACAAGATTGCTCGCCTCGCGGAGGTGACGCGGGTGGGTCGCGTGCACGACCGGCCAGTCACCGACCAGCAGCGCGGCACGCGCGAGAATGGTGTCGGGCGCCGGAGTAGCCGAGCCGGGGAGTTTGTGGGCGGCACACATCACGCCGCCCGCCGAGGGGTTGAAGAAACGGTGCGGTCCCTCCTCCCCACAGGCGACACAGTGGTCGAAGGACGGCGCATAGCCGGCGACCGAGAGTGAGCGCAGAAGGTAGGAATCGAGCACCTGACCCCCGGGGTGCTCCGCGGCCGACATGGCCCGGAGTCCCCCGACCAGCAGGAGGAACTGCTGCACGGCTGGTTCCTTGTCCTCGGTCACCAACCGTTCGGCAGTCTCGAGCATGGCGGTTCCCGCGGTGTAGCGCTCGTAGTCGAGCCCCAGACGGGAGTGGAAGGGGTCGATCGTCTCGGCCTGAGTGATGACGTCGAGGCTGCGTCCTTCCGCCAACTGCAGATCGACGTGGTTGAACGGCTCCAGTCGCGAGCCCCACCGCGAGGTCGTGCGTCGTACGCCCTTGGCCACGGCACGGACACGCCCGTGCCGACGCGTCAGCAGGGTGATGATGCGGTCGGCCTCGCCCAGTTTGTGGGTTCGGAGCACGACGGCTTCGTCGCGGTAGAGGGGCACGCGCTCATTGTCCCCCACATCGTCGAACAGACGAGGGAGGTTCAGGCCTTCGTCCGTGTCCGGGTCTTCCGCCCGGGCGAGCCCCAGCAGTCTGCGGCGAAGGCGACCGCGGCCCCGGTCAGCCGGTCCGGGTCGAAACGCCACTCCAGGATGCTGGTGGCCCGCTCGATACGCGCATTCGGCATCTCCGCGACCAGCATGTCGGCGTCGACGAAGGGGTGGAAGGGGTCCACCGGATGACCGATGACCAGCGTCGGTGCCTGGATGCGGCGTCGTTGACTCGCGGAGGGCGCCACCCGCCCGAAGATCACGCCATGGAGCACTGCGGCGGTGGTGTCGGCTCGGTGGTCGAGGGTGTCGAGGCCGATGCCGGCCCAGAAGGGAATGATGCCGCGGGGCACCGAGCGGACAACCCGCTGCAGGAGGTTGGCACTCACGGGCAGGTAGCGCGCGGTGAACATGAGCGGGACGAAGGCCAGGATCCCCGCCACCAAGGCATTGTTGAGCACGGGCATCTCGACGATGAGGCCCTTGACGCGCTCGGGGGCGATGACGGCCACTTCGAGAGCGACATTCGCCCCGAGGGATGTGCCGCCCACCACGGCATCTGCTGCCCCCAGGTGGTCCAGCAGGGCCACGACCTGTTCGGCGAACGCGGTCATGGAGTAGAGGAGAGGATCGGCCGGCTGGTCCGACCGGCCGTGGCCGAGCAGATCAAGGCTCACCACGTGCAGCCCCTGGGCCGCCATGGCCCGCGCAAGCGGCTGCTGCATCCGCCGCGGCATCAGCAGCCCGTGCAGCAGCACCACCCACTGACTGCCCGAGCCGTACTCGGTGTATTCGAGACGGTCACGCCCGGCGTCGGTCTCCAGGAAGAACTGTCCGATCCGCTCGCTCACCACCATGTCTGCAATGTAGTCCGTGTCAGGCCCGGTTGACGGCGCTGATGACGGCCTTGAGCGACGCGGTCACGATGTTGGCGTCGAGCCCGACGCCCCACAGCACCTTGTCGCCCACGGCGCACTCGACGTACGCCGCGGCGATCGCGTCGCCACCGGCGCTGAGTGCGTGCTCGGCGTAGTCGAGGACCCGTACGTCGTGCCCGACCTCGGCGATCGCATTCACGAACGCCGCGATCGGGCCGTTGCCCGCGCCGGTGAGCTCGCGCCGTTCGCCATCGACGTAGACCCCCACCGTGAGCTGGTCCTTCTCCCCTGCCGCGCTGGAGGTGTGCACCGAGTTCAGCTTGAGCGGCGCCTCCCGGTCGAGGTACTCGGCACGGAACACCGACCAGATGTCCTCCGGCGTGATCTCGCCGCCCTCGGTGTCGGTGTGCTGCTGCACGACGCGGCTGAATTCGATCTGGGCGCGACGCGGCAGGTCGAGCTTGTGTTCGGACTTGAGGACGTAGGCCACACCGCCCTTGCCCGACTGGCTGTTCACCCGGATCACTGCCTCGTAGGAACGTCCGACGTCCTTGGGATCGATCGGCAGGTACGGCGCCTCCCACGCGATGTCGCGCACACTGATCCCCTGGGCGGAGGCCCGCTTCTCCAGGTCCTCCAGGCCCTTCTTGATCGCGTCCTGGTGGGAGCCCGAGAAGGCGGTGTAGACGAGGTCGCCGGCGTAGGGGTGGCGCGGGTGGACGGGCAGGTTGGTGCAGTACTCGACCGTACGACGCACCTCGTCGATGTCGCCGAAGTCGATCTGCGGGTCGATGCCCTGGCTGAAGAGGTTCATCCCCAGCGTCACCAGGTCGACGTTGCCCGTGCGCTCGCCGTGGCCGAACAGGCAGCCCTCGACCCGATCGGCGCCAGCCATCAGCGCCAGTTCCGTTGCCGCGACCGCGGTACCGCGGTCGTTGTGCGGGTGCAGGCTGATCGCCGAGTGTTCGCGGCGGGTCAGCCCACGCGAGAAGTACTCGATCTGGTCGGCGTAGGTGTTCGGCGTGGACATCTCCACCGTGGCGGGGAGGTTCAGGATGATCTCCCGTCCGGCTTCGGGCTGCCACACGTCCGAGACCGACTCGCAGACGCTGAGGGCGAAGTCGGTGTCGGACTGGGTGAAGATCTCAGGGCTGTATTGATAGCCGAAGTCCTGGCTGCCGACAATGTCGCCGAGTCGTTCCTCGGCGTACTTCATCACCAGTTCGGTGCCACGGACGGCAATGCTGCGGCACTCGTCGGGACTCACGCCGAACACGACTCGCTGGAAGAGCGGGGCCGTGGCGTTGTACAGGTGCACCGTCGCCCGGTCGGCCCCCGCAAGGGAATCGACCGTGCGCTCGATCAGGTCCTCGCGAGCCTGGGTCAGCACGGAGATCTGCACGTCGTCGGGGATCAGGTCGTGCTCGATGAGCTTGCGGACGAAGTCGTAGTCGGTCTGGCTGGCGCTGGGGAAGCCGACCTCGATCTCCTTGTAGCCCATCGCGACGAGGAGTTCGAACATCGTCAGTTTGCGTGTCGGCGTCATCGGGTCGATCAGGGCCTGGTTACCGTCACGCAGGTCGGTGGAGAGCCACCGCGGTGCCTTGCTGAGCTTGGTGGTCGGCCAGGTGCGGTCAGGGACATCGACCGGGACGAAGGCGGAGTAGCGGCCGAAGGGCATCGGGCTCGAGCCCTGCCGATGGGTGGTGTTGCTCAGATGAGTCATGTCTGGGGGCTTCCTGGGTGATCAGGGATGCCGGGCGCACGCACTCTCCGCAGCGAGGAGGCCGGCTGGTCAGGCCCCGCTGCGGCAAGGAAGAAGAAGGCTGCGCATCATGACGAAATCCACTCTAGGCGACGTGCAGTGGTGATGTGGCAGATTCATCCAGCGCGTGGACACCCGCCCAGATGCCGCGATACGGCGGCCGTCACCACGAGCGATTCTCCCGACGGCTCGTTAGCCTCGAAGAATGCCTCGCCTGCTGATCGTCCATCACTCCCCCACCGACACTCTGCGCGAACTCACCGCGGCCGTGGTGGCCGGAGCAGGCGATGACACCATCGAGGGCGTCGAGGTCGTGGTGCGCGCTGCGTTGGAAGCCAACGCGGCGGATGTCCTTGACGCGGACGGCTATCTCTTCGGGACGCCTGCCAACTTCGGCTACATGTCGGGGGCTCTCAAGCACTTCTTCGACACCATGTTTCTCGAAGCCGGTGGTGCCCTCTCGGCGGACGGTTCGGCCGGAGCGAGCGCCGGGGAGAAGCGGCCCTACGGGATGTGGGTCCACGGCCGCTACGACACCACTGGAGCGGTGCGCTCGGTGCGCTCGATCCTGGGGGCCCTGCCGTGGCGCCAATCCGCGCCAGTGCTGGAGATCCTGGGCGACCCGCAGCAGGAGCAGCGCGAGGCGGCGTACGAACTCGGCGCCACCCTTGCTGCGCTGGTGGCGCAATGAGGTCCGACAGCCGTCCTGCACCGGCCGGCCTCGTGACCGGCCTCGTCACAGGCTTCGTCCTGCTTCTGGCGTTGGCAGGGTGCTCGTCGACTTCTGATCCGGGCCCACCCGACCAGAGCGCAGAACCGTCCGTGTCCACCCCGATGGAGACTCCTGCCCCGGACCCGGGCCCCAGACCGAAGGTCGGTGAGTGCCACACCTTGACGTGGCAGCAGGCGCTGGCTCCCGTCACGGCCGCCAACTCGGTGAAGTGCAGCACCCGGCACACCGCCCAGACCTACTTCGTCGGACGCCTCGACCTGGCACCGGACGGGAAGGCTCTCGCTGTCGATGCCCCCTCGGTGCAGAAGCAGGCTCAGCGCACCTGCACCACCCGCCTACCCGGCCACCTTGGCGTGCCACCTCGCGACCTCCGCCTCACCATGGCTCAGGCCGTGTGGTTCACCCCCAGCGTCGAGACGGCCGCGGCAGGCGCCGACTGGGTGCGCTGTGACGTGGTCGTCGTGTCGGCACCCAAGAAACTGCAGCCGCTTCCTCGTCGAACCAAGGGGTGGGGCAAGGCACCCGCCATTGCCATGTGCGCGACTGCGGAGCCCGGCACCAGAAGGTCGACCCGCGTGACGTGCGGAAGCACCCACTCATGGGTCGCGGTCTCCACGGTCGATCTGCCTGGCAAGAAGCTGCCTCGCGCCAAGCAGATCCAGGCACAGATGGACCCGGTGTGCCGCGAAGCCGCCCGGTCGCGCGCCGAGGACCCCCTCGACTTCACCTGGTCCCAGGAAAGCCCCACGCCCGAGCAATGGACCACCGGTCAGCGGTACGGCATCTGCTGGCTCCCCAGCTGAGCGAGCCTGTTCAGAAACCCAGTTTGCGCAGTTGCCGCGGGTCGCGCTGCCAGTCCTTCGCGATCTTGATCTGCAGGTCGAGATAGACAGGGGTGCCGAGCAGCGCCTCGATCTGCTTGCGAGCAGCAGTGCCGACCTCACGCAACCGCGCGCCCTTGTGTCCGATCATGATCCCCTTCTGCGAATCACGCTCGACATAGAGGTTGGCGACGATGACGAGCAACGGCTTGTCATCGGGCCGGCCCTCGCGCAGACCCATCTCGTCGACGACCACCGCGATCGAGTGCGGCAGTTCGTCACGGACGCCTTCGAGCGAGGCCTCCCGGATCAGATCGGCGACCAGCGCCTCCTCGGGAGCATCGGTCAGGTCACCGTCGGGATAGAGCGGCGGACCCTCCGGCAGTTGCTGCACGAGCAGGTCGGCCAGCAGGTCGACCTGGTCGCCCGACACGGCCGAGACGGGCACGATCTCTGCCCAGACAGTGCCGGTCTCCTCGCCCAGCGCGGCGATGTCCATCAGGTGGGAGGCGAGCTGGTCAGGGGTGACCAGGTCGGTCTTGGTGGCGATCGCCACCCGGACCGTGCGACGTACCTTGGCAAGCTCGGTCACGAGGTAGCGGTCTCCCGGACCGATCTTCTCGTTGGCGGGGAAACACACGGCGACCACGTCGACCTCGGCCCACGTGGTGCGGACCAGATCGTTGAGACGCTCGCCGAGCAATGTACGCGGGCGGTGCAGGCCGGGGGTGTCGACCAGGATCAGTTGTGCGTCCTCGCGGTGGACGATGCCGCGCACCACGTTGCGGGTCGTCTGCGGCTTGGATGAGGTGATGACGATCTTCGTTCCCACCAGCGCGTTGGTCAGCGTCGACTTGCCCGCGTTGGGACGTCCGACGAACGACGCGAAGCCGCTGCGATACCCCTCAGGTGCTTGGTAGAACGCCGGGGCCGGCGCAACTGCGGACAGATCGAACTCGTCGTCCATCTCGTCGTGCTCGTCGTGCTCGTCGTGCTCGTCGGTGTTCTCGGGCTGGTCAGTCATCATGTGCCTCTCGCGCTGCGTCGTACTCCACCCAGATCTCCTCATCACTCTTCCCTGCCGCCTTGCCCGCGCGCCACAGGGGGCCAGGATCCACGGCCCGTGGTTGTCGGCCGGCAGTGGCCCGCCAGTAACCCATCACGTCGTAGTGGCTCGATGGCAGTGAGATCTCCCGCATCAGATGCTTGCGGATCGCCCGCATCTGCGCGGACTCCCCCGCCATCCAGAAGTATCCCTCGCCCGAGGGCCAGTCGATGCCCCGGACCACTTCGGCCAAGGCGCTCTGGCCCGACATCGGCGGCGCGAGCCAGGTCACCTCGGCGTGTTGGGGGAGGTACGTGCCGAGATCATCGGGCACCTCCGCCCACACCCGGGTCGGCAGCTCGGGGTGTGCTTCGCAGATCCGCGCCATCGCCGGCATTGCCGTGATGTCTCCCACCAGCAGCAGCCACTCGGTATCCGCAGGAGGATCGAAGGAGGACTTGGGCTCGGTGATCGTGACGGTGTCGCCGATGCAGTCACGCAACGCCCATTCCGTGACCAGTCCCACGTCATGGACGACGACATCGAGGGTCAGTTCTCCGTCGATGAATGACCGGACGGTGTAGTAGCGGCTCTGGAACTGCCCGGGCACCACCAGACCCACCCACTCGTCGGGCACGCCGGTCGAGATGAAGGAGTCGATACCGCCGAACACCAGCCGCAGAAGGTGATCGGACACCTGCTCGCGGCGTCGTACGACCGCCTCGAATTGGCTTGCGCGTGTACTCACGGGTCAAGGATATCGGTGAACGTCAGCCGGAAATACCAGCGCGTCGCCGCCTCCGCGCTCGCCTCACTCCTGCTCGGAGCCGTCCTCGTCGCCGTGACGACTCGACACCACGGTGACCAGGACGGTGTCGATCTTGTTGCGCCGGCCGGTGGCTCGTTCAGCCTCCAGCCGCAGCCCATGGCACTCCACGACCGATCCCGGGATCGGCACCTTGCCCAGATGTTTGGCCATCAGCCCGCCGACGCTGTCCACATCGTCGTCCAGGACGTCGAAGCCCACCAGTTCGTCGAGGTCATCGACGGGATAGCGCGAGGACAGCCGGATGGCACCGTTGTCGAGCGTCTCCACCTCCACCTCGTCCTCGTCGTACTCGTCGGTGATCTCGCCCACGATCTCTTCCAGTACGTCCTCGATGGTGATGAGTCCGGCGGTGCCGCCGTACTCGTCGATCACCACCGCAATGTGCTGGCGGCGAGCCTGCAGTTCGCTGAGCAGAGCATCGACCGGCTTCGACTCAGGGACGTAGTGCACCGGTCGCATCACCTCGTCCACCCGTTCGGTGAACTGCACATCCGGCGCCTCGAAGTCACGACGGACCAGGTCCTTGAGGTAGGCCATGCCGACAATGTCGTCAAGATTTTCACCGATGACGGGGATCCGGGAATAGCCGCTGCGCAGGAACAGCGACAGCGTCTGACGGAGATTCTTGTGCCGCTCGACGTAGACGACGTCGGGGCGCGGAACCATCACCTCGCGCGTGGTCGTGTCGCCCAACTCGAACACCGAATGGATCATCCTGCGCTCGCCGGACTCGATCACGGCGGAAGCCTCGGCGAGGTCCACGAGCTCACGCAGTTCGGTCTCGCTCGAGAACGGGCCCTCACTGAAACCCCGGCCCGGGGTGATCGCGTTGCCGAGCATGATCAGCACCGCCGGGATCGGGCCCAGGACGGTCGTGACGGCCGACAGCGGACCCGCCGACAACAACGCGATCCTGACGTCGTGCTGGCGACCCACGGTGCGCGGAGCGACGCCGATGACGACGAAGGAGACCACCAGCATCACGGCGATGGTGGTGAGGACGGTGGGCAGCCAGTCGCCGCTGAAGGCATCGCGAACCCACGTTGTGACCAGGACGATCGCCGAGACCTCGCAGAGCAGCCGCAGCAGCAGGGCCGTATTCAGGTAGCGGGCCGGGTCATCCAACAGTTGCACGAGACGGCGAGCGCCCGGGCGTTGCTGAGCCTTGAGTTCTTCGGCACGAGCTCGGGAGAATGCGGCGAGCGCCGCGTCGGCTGCGGAGAAGAGCCCGGCGAGCACCACCAGGAGGATGGCAGAACCCAGCTGCCACACGTCGGAACTGGTCATGCTCAGCGCGACTCAGGCGCAGATCGCCACTGCTCGAGCAGGTCGGCCTGGAGACCGAACATCAGCGCGTGTTCCTCAGGCTCGGCGTGATCGTGTCCGAGGAGATGGAGGATGCCGTGCACGGTGAGCAGGTCGATCTCGGCCTCCCTGCCGTGGCCGGCCTCGGCACCCTGCCGCTCAGCCACGGCGGGCGCCAGCACGAGATCGCCGAGCACACCCTCTTCCGGCTCCTCGTTGACCTTGCCCGGACGCAGTTCGTCCATCGGGAAGGCCAACACGTCGGTGGGGCCGTCCTTGCCCATCCACTGCTCGTTGAGACCCGCGATCGTGGGCTCGTCGACGGCCTTGATGCAGAGCTCTGCCTGGGGATGCACGCGCATCGCGTCCATCACGAAACGCGCGAGCCGCGAGAGGCGGCGTACGTCGAGGCTCAGACCCGACTCGTTGAGGACCTCGATACTCATTGGCTGCCACCGGGACGGTCGACACTGGCGGGGAGCAGGGTGTCGAACATTTCGTAGGCCTCGACGATGCGTCCCACCAGCCGGTGGCGTACGACGTCGGTGACCGTGAGCCGGCAGAACGTGATGTCCTCCACGCCCTCGAGAATGCCCTCCACCACACGCAGTCCGGACTTGGTGCCGCTGGGCAGGTCGACCTGGCTGGTGTCACCGGTGACCACGATCTTCGAGCCGAAGCCCAGTCGGGTCAGGAACATCTTCATCTGTTCCGGGGTGGTGTTCTGCGCCTCGTCGAGAATGATGAAGGAGTCGTTGAGTGAGCGGCCCCGTAGGAATGCCAACGGCGCCACCTCGATGGTGCCGGCGGCCAGCAGTTTGGGGATCGTGTCCGGATCGACCATGTCGTGCAGCGCGTCGTAGAGCGGGCGGAGATAGGGGTCGATCTTCTCGCTGAGCGAGCCGGGCAGGAAGCCGAGCTTTTCGCCTGCCTCCACCGCCGGACGGCTCAGGATGATCCGGTTGACCTCGCGCGACTGGAGGGACTGCACGGCCTTGGCCATGGCGAGGTAGGTCTTGCCCGTGCCCGCGGGGCCGACGCCGAAGGTGATGGTGGAGGCGTCGATGGCCTCGACATAGTGCTTCTGGTTGAGCGTCTTGGGTCGGATGGTGCGGCCGCGGTTGGAGAGGATGTTGAGGCTCAGTACGTCGGCCGGGCGCTCCTGGGTCTCGGTGCGCAGCATCTGGATGATCCGCTCGACCGTCTCGAGGCTCACACCCTGCCCGGTACGGATCAGGGTGATGATCTCGTCGAGGAGTCGCTCGACCATGGCGATCTCGGCGGACTCACCCGACAGCGTGATCCGGTTGCCACGGACGTGGATGCCTGCCTCGAAGGTGCGCTCGATCAGCCGGAGGTGCTCATCACCCGGCCCCAGGACCGACACCATGTCGATGCTGTTGGGAACGACGACCGTGTGGGTCGGGCGGTCGGGCGCAGGAGCGGACGAGTCAGTCATGTGTGCCCGTGACGGGCGGCCTTCCGAGTCGGTGACGAAACCCCACCATGCTACCGATCGATCACGACAGCGCCCATCTGGTTTGGATCAGGCTACCTGCGCCGTGAGGAGTCGCTGCAGCGACACCGCGCCGTTCACCACGGCGTACAGGAGGATCGTCAGGCCCATCACCGGGCCCACCCAACTGCTCGTGGGCTCGGTGTTCCTGACCAGGAACGCCCCCACCACGAGGGCCAACCGGAGCCGGGCAGGAGGTGCTTCCTGGGCCCATCCGCACCACACCATTGTCATCAGGCCGAACCAGGCGGTGGTGTAGAGCGAGTCCCGCAACTCGTCGAGCAAGGTATTCCCCCTGGGTGCATTGGCGCAGCAGCGCTGCCGAGATTTCCGAGGACTGCGCGGCTTCCTGCCCTGCCGCCGCTCAGCCGGGAGGCCACGTGAGCGTGCGACCGCCCAGCAGGTGCACGTGGGTGTGGAACACGGTCTGACCGGCCTCGGCACCGGTGTTGAACACGAGCCGGTAGCCCACGAGCCCCTCCTCGTCCGCCACCGCTGCCGCCAGCGTCACCAGGTCGGCCAACGCCGCGGGATCGGCGCTGGCGAGCGCAGCGGCGTCGACGTGGTGATCCACCGGAATCACCAGCACGTGGGTCGGCGCCTTGGGATCGAGATCGCGAAAGGCGATGGCGTGCTCGCTGCGGCGCACCACCTCTGCGGGGATCTCACCGGCCACGATCTTGCAGAAGATGCACTGGGGATCACGCTGGCTCATCCCCCAACTCTAGGTCTTCGGGGCCACGGCGTGTAGGTGGACAGGCACGCATGGGGTCCCACTACCGTGAGCGTCATGAACCTCCCCGTACGCCGCCGATCTGGCGCAGCCGTGGTCGCCCTCCTCACCGCCCTGGCCCTGGCCGCGTGCAGCAGCGGCTCCGACGACAGGGAGCCGGCCGCCGGGCAGCCCACGACTCGCGCGACCACGGACTCCTCACCGAGCGAAGAACCCACCGATGAGCCGACTGAAGAGCCCTTGGAACAGACACCCAACGGCAAACGAGGCTCGGCGGTACCGATCTATTTCGTCGGCGACACCTCGTCGAGGAGCCCGCGGCTCTTCCGCGAGTTCCACCGCGTCGCCGGTGACCCGCTGACCGAGGCAGCCCGGATGGTGGCCGGCGGCGGGGATCCGCTCGACCCGGACTACCGCACGTTGTGGCCGCAGGTCGACATCACCTCGGTCGATGCCACGGACGGGGTGCTGCTCGTCCGCATTCCCTCCGACGGCTTCACCGAGCGTCCGGACGGGATGTCGCGGCGCGAGGCCCGGCTGGCGTTGCAGCAGATGGTCCGCACCCTGCAGGGCGTCCAACAGGACCGCGTTCCGGTGCAGATCCTGCGCGAGGGGGGTCCTGCCCGCCTCTTCGGGCTCCGCACCACCGCCCCCTTCCGCGAGGCGAGCGCGCTGAAGACGCTCAACCACGTCAACATCACCTCACCTGCCGAGGGCGACACTGTCTCGAGGAATGCGCTGCCGGGGAAAGAACTGACCGTCACCGGCGTGGCCAACTCCTTCGAGGCGAGCGGCCCGTGCCGTCTGATCGTCGGCGGCAAGGAGATGGCGGTGGCGCCCTACCAGTCCGACGGCTGGATGGGCGACCGGCTGTTCGCCTTCGAGGTGAAGCTCCCCCTCACCGACATCGGCCCCAGCCGGTTCGTGGTGCAGTGCGAGACCGACGACCCCAGCGGCGGCGCTGAAGGCAACGGACCCGACATCGACACCAAGTCGATCACGGTGCGCTGACCTGGCTGTCAACCGCAGCGCTGGCTGAGGCGTCGTAGGTGTGTGACCGCCCCGACCAGCACGCACTCCGGGAGAGGAACTGTGCCTGCGCACCTCGACCTGACCGGCACCAACCCTGACCACGCGGTCGAGCAGCTCTACGCCGCCCACTGGCGCGCCTTGGTCCGTCTCTCCGTCCTGCTGGTCCATGATCAGGCCGCAGCCGAGGACGTCGTCCAGGACGCGTTCGTGGCGATGCACGGTCGATGGTCTCGCCTGCGCGATCCCGACAAGGCGCTTGCCTATCTCCGTCGGGCTGTCGTGAACCGCTCCCGGTCCGCGCTGCGGCACCGCGGCGTGGTCGAGCGGTACGTACGGCGGACCATGCCGGGCGAGGGGACGGTCGAAGGGCCTTCGGAGTCCGGGTCTCGGCGTGAGGCCGTACGCCACGCTCTGACCCAAGTGTCTGTGCGGCAACGCGAGGTGCTGGTGCTGCGGTACTACCTCGACTGGTCCGAATTGCAGATCGCCGAGGCCCTGGGAATCTCGCGGGGAGCGGTGAAGTCACATGCACATCGCGGGAGCGCAGCCTTGCGTGACCTGCTCGGCGACTGGTGGGAGGAATCGGCATGACTGAGGGCAAGGTGCGTCAGCTCCTGAACGACGCCGCTGAAGACATCGACCCCGGCGACCGGCTGGCCTCCATCCGGTCGGCCACCGCCCGGCGTGGAGGTCGTACGGCCTGGGGCTGGTGGGTCACCGGCGGAGCCGGAATGGTCGCCGCTTCGGTCGTGACCGCCCTCGTGGTGAGTGGTGGGGTGAATCCGCAGGGCTCGCTCACCGGCCCGGCGACCACGAGCACGACCAGGTCCTCCTCCATCGAGGGCGTCAACGACACCCTGGCCGCGGTCTACTACGTGGGCGACACCCCGGACGGTCCCCGGTTGTATCGCGAATTTCGACGCGTGCGCGCCGATCTCGTCTTCCATGCCGCTCTCGACGCAGCGGTGGGGCGCGACATCGAAGGTGCGCCGCTGGCTCCCCTCGACCCCGACTATCGGGTGCCGTGGCCTGCAGGAACCACCATCGCAGCGCAGGTGTTGCCTGCAGTTGACTCAAAGTCGGGGGGCCTCGACGAGGTCATCGAAATCTCCTTGGGCGGAGACGTGGATCTCCGTGAGCGCGGCATCGTCAGTGAGTCCGAGGCCTCGTTGGCGATCGAACAATTGATCCGAACGGCCCAGGGCGCCGTCTCGGCGCGTGTCCCCGTCCGTTTCCTGCTCGAAGGCAAGGTCACCGACCAGGTGCTCGGCGTGTCGACCGCGCCAACACTCACAGCCGGATCATCGCTCGACACTCTGGCCCACGTATCACTGTCCGACCCCGCGGAGGGGCGGACGGTCGACAACGACAACCCGCTCACGGTGCGAGGCGTGGGCAACTCGTTCGAGGGAAACATCGTCACGCGAATCCAAGGATGGGAGGACGACGCTGTCTTCGCTCAGAAGCCGGCCACCGCCGGCTGGATGGAGGACCGGCTATTCCCCTTCACTGTCACCTTTGACCTGAGCAACGTGCCGCCCGGGGATTACGTCGTCATCTCCAGCACCGACGACCCGTCCGGAAGAGGGCGCGAGCATACGGACACCAGGCGAATCAGCATCATGGACTGACCCTCACTGATGGATAGTTGGGGTCCGCGGATCAGCAGGTGGCCACGATGCCCTGCACGATGATGTCGTCGCTGTTCACAAAGGGATTGAGGCCACCCGACACCGTATATTTTTGAGTGAGCGTCACCGTGATCTTGTACATCCGTTGGGTCGCCGGCAACGATCGAGTTGCACCAAGTCCGAACGCGCCACCCACGAGAGCATCTGCCGTTGGGTGTGACGGTCGAGTGAGGCTGCCTGGGTCAGCAGGTGGCGACGATGCTCGTCACCGTAATGTCGTCGCCCAGAGAGGTGCCTGAGTTGGGTTTCGAGACAGAGAACCCGATGGCGATCCTGAGAGGTCCTGCAGAACTGGGTGTGTAGTTCACCGTGTAGGAATCCGTCCCGGTGGGGAAGTCCACGCCGGGTTGTGCTGTGTTCGTGAACCCTGTCGCCTGCAGAGCCAGCGCGGGGCTGGCGGGGCTGACGTACGTCCCCACACCAAGGCTCAGGGTGTGGGAGGCCGTGTTGGCGTGGCCGCTGTAGTAGCTGATCGCCACCGTGACCTTGTAGGTTCGCTCGGCCAACACGCTCAGGCCGTCCAGGGTGTAAATAGCCGAACGTCTCACCGTCTGTCCGTTAGCGGCGTCGCCCTGACACCGGAAAGTGCTGCTACTGAAGTCCAGCGGGCTGGTGCCACCCACCGTGCCAGAGCCGGCGGCGTCGATGATCCAGCCGTTGCCGCTCTGCACCCCTCCCGAGGGAAACGCCGGAATCGACGGCGCGACCGAGCAGGAGGACGCCGCAAACGCCGGCGCTGGTGCAGCCAGAGCCACGACGGGCACTGTCCAGACAGCCCCGGCAACCACGGACCGGCGAGAGCGTTGTGTGCACGATTCGTGAGTCACGACGCTCCCATCCGGATAATCCCGCCGCTCCTCAGCGAGTACGGTTGAATCTGCAACCAGTCGTACAGTTGTCGGCCAAGATTACCCAAGGTTTCGGTTCGACCCGGTCTGTTTCGTCAGATTACTACCTGACGCGCATCCAGACTCAACGCCAACGCGGGGTTCCTACGAGCAGCGCTGCGAGGGCCACCACGCCGGCGGTCGAGGTTCGCAGCACCTCGTCCCCCAGCCGTACGGACTGAGCCCCCGCGCTGGTGAGAGCCGAGAGTTCGGCCGAGGAGATGCCGCCCTCGGGACCGACGACGACAACGATCCGCCCAGCGGCCGGCACGTCGAGGTCGGCCAGAGGAAGGGTCGCATCTTCGTGGAGAACGACCGCGAGGTCCGCCTCGGCGATCACGGCCAGAAGATCAGCCGTCGATGCGAGCGCAGTGACCGTGGGCAGCCAGGAGCGGCGCGACTGCTTCGCCGCCTCGCGGGCAGTGGCCTGCCACTTGGCGTGAGACTTCGTGGCGCGCTCTCCCTTCCACACCGCGACCGAGCGCGACGCTGCCCAGGGCACGATCCGGTCGACCCCGACCTCGGTCAGCACCTCCACCGCAAGTTCACCGCGGTCGCCCTTGGGCAGGGCCTGGATGACAGTGAAGGCAGGCGTCGGCCGCTCGACGTGCGCCACCTCGTCCACCCGCACGGTGAAGATCCGCTTGCCGGTGGTGGCCGCCTCTCCGCGGACGGAGGTTCCCCACCCGTCGGTGAGCATCACTTGCTCACCCACGCGCAGTCGTCGTACGTTCACCGCGTGGTGGGCCTCGTCGCCGCCCACCTCGACCACGGCACCCACGACGATTCCAGCCAACGACTCGACCAGATGGACCGGCAGCGACATGAGGTGGGTCAGGCGCCGTTGAACGCGTCGCGAAGGCGACCGAACATCGACTTGTGCGGCGCGCCGACCTGACCGTCGGGCGACTCCTCGCCCCGGATGGCAGCCAGCTCGCGGAGCAGTTCTTCCTGCTTCGCATCCAGCCGGGTCGGGGTGTCGACGACCACACTCACGATCAGATCGCCGCGGCCTCCTCGGAGTCCGGGGACACCGAATCCACGCATGACCTGCTCACTGCCGGACTGGGTGCCGGGACGGAGGTCGAGTTCGTAGGTCGTGACCGTCTCGGACTCCTCCGAGGTGCCCAGGTCGGCCTCCAGCAGCGGGAGAGTCAGGTGAGCCCCGAGCGCTGCGGCCGTCATCGGCAACGAGACGCGGGTGTGCAGGTCGTTGCCGTGTCGGGTGAAGGTCTTGTGGGGCTCGACATGGATCTCGACATAGAGATCACCGGCGGGGCCGCCGCCCGGGCCGACCTCACCCTGGGCGGCCAACTGGACGCGGGTCCCGGTGTCGACACCCGGCGGAATCTTGACGGTGAGGGTGCGCCGTGAACGCACGCGACCGTCTCCGGCGCACTCACGACAGGGGTCGGGGATCGTGGAGCCGAAGCCACGGCAGGCCGCGCACGCGCGGAGCGTACGGATCTCGCCGAGGAAGGAGCGCTGCACCATCGCCACCTCACCGGCACCCCGGCAGGTCTCGCAGGTGATCGGTGAAGTGCCCGGGGCGGTGCCCTGACCCTCACAGGCGTCACAGGTGAGCGCGGTGTCGACCTTGAGGTCTTTCGTCACTCCGAATGCGGCCTCGGCCAACGTCACGTCGAGCCGGATCAGGGCGTCCTGACCTCGGCGCTCGCGCGAGCGCGGTCCACGGGTCTGCCCGCCGGCGGCACCGCCGCCCCCGAAGAAGGCGTCCATGATGTCGGTGAAGGAGAAACCCTGTCCGGCACCTCCGAAGCCCTGGCCGAAGGCGTCGCCCCCGCGGTCGTAGGCGGCCTTCTTGGAGGCATCGCTCAACACTTCGTAAGCGCGCGAAACGTCCTTGAAACGGTCCTGCGTCGCCGGATCCGGGTTGACGTCAGGGTGCAACTGACGTGCCAACCGACGGTAGGCCTTCTTGATGGCGTCGGCGTCGGCATCGCGGGAGACGCCGAGGATCTCGTAGGGATCTTGGGTCACTGGTGTCCTTCATCGAGGATCCGCGAGACGTAGCGCGCAACTGCGCGCACGGCTGCCATGGATCCGGGGTAGTCCATACGGGTGGGTCCGACCACGCCGAGCGAACCGAAGTGGTTCTCCAGCGGGCCGTAACCGGTGGCAACGACACTCGTCGCAGCCAACTCGGAATAGGGGCCTTCGTGCCCAATGCGCACCGTGACGGCGTCGGCACCGGACTCTCCGAGCAGCTTGAGCAGCACCACGTGCTCCTCCAGCGCCTCGAGGAGTGGGCGTACGGCGGTGTCGAAATCGCCGTAGCGCGCGAGGTTGGCGGCACCACTCACCGCGACACGCTCGTCGTTGCGATGGTCCGACATCGCCTCGGTCAGCACGCTGACCACCTCACGGGTGAGCCCGCCCAACTCGGGTCGCACCGCATCGGGCAACTCCGTGAGCGCAGCCGCCGCCGAGGCGATCTGCACCCCGGCAGCATGCTGGTTGATACGGAGCCGCAACTCGGACACGTCTGCCTCACCGAGCGATGAGTCGACCTCGACCAGCCGCTGCTCGACCCGACCGCTGCTGAGGATCAGGATCAACATCAGGCGCGTGGCCGTGAGGGGGACCAGCTCGATGTGACGGACCGTCGAGCGAGAAAGTGTGGGGTATTGCACGATCGCGACCTGCCGGGTGAGCTGGCTCAGCAACCGCACCGACCGCTGAACCACGTCGTCCAGATCGACGGCCCCGTCGAGAAGAGTGGAGATCGCCCGCCTCTCGGCGCTGCTCATCGGCTTGAGGGTCGCCAACTTGTCGACGAAGAGTCGATACCCCTTGTCGGTCGGGACCCGTCCGGCACTGGTGTGGGGCTGGTGGATGTAGCCCTCCTCCTCCAGCGCGGCCATGTCGTTGCGCACAGTGGCCGGCGACACACCGAGACCGTGACGCTCGACCAGCGCCTTCGACCCCACCGGCTCCTCGGTGGCGACATAGTCCTCGACAATGGCTCGCAGGACCTGGAGGCGGCGCTGGTGGCCTGCACTGCTCTCCTCACCCATCGCGCCTCCTCTCCTCACTACGGCAACCCCGACCACCACATTCCACTGGCACTCCGCCGGGCGGAGTGCCAAGCCTACTAGGCTCGACGGCATGGCTGACTTCGTGGAGATCGCCGACCGGATCTGGGTCGCACGCTATGAGTGGTCCGACGTCAATGTGACAGCAGTCGGGTCCGAGCGCGGGCTCCTGGTCGTGGACACCCAAGGATCGAGCGCAGCGGCCAGCGAGGTGATCGATGACCTGCGTCGGCTCGCCCGCGGCGACGTGGTGGCCATCGTCAACACGCACGCCCACTTCGACCATTCCTTCGGCAACCACGCGTTCCGCGCGGCGTACGGCCAGGTGCCGATCCATGCCCACGACACCGTGCCGGCCGACACCCTCGCCTGGGACGCACAGATCAAGGCTGACCTCGCCTCCTCCACTCACTCCGACACCGACGCCCCGCATCGCGACGACCTGCTTGCCACCGAGGTGGTCCCGGCCGATCACACGTTCTCCTCCGCGGTTTCCCTGGATCTGGGCGACCGCCTCGTCGAACTGGTGCACCCCGGACGTGGGCACACCGCTGGCGACGTGGTCGTCAACATTCCCGATGCAGGAGTACTGCTGGCCGGCGATCTGGTCGAGGAATCCGGCCCACCGGTGTTCGGCGAGGACTGCTGGCCACTGGAATGGTCGGCCACCCTGGACCTTCTCGTCTCGATGACCCCCACCACGGCCATCGTCGTGCCCGGGCACGGGTCCCCGGTCGATCGTTCCTTCGTGGACGACCAGCGCAGCGACATCGGCATCGTCTCCGGGACGATCCGTGACCTCGCGAGCCGGGGCGTCCCCCTTGCGCAGGCTCTGGAGGTCGGCGACTGGCCCTTCGAGAAGCAGTTGCTGGAGCACGCCGTACGCCGCGGCTACGAGCAGTTGCCCCGCGGGCACAAGCAACTGCCCCTCGTCTGAGGGGCGCGCTCCGTCGGCGAGCCACCGCAGAGTCTCGGCGTCTGCCCTCTACGGTGGCTCGATGTCTCACGATCCCTACGGCTCCGATGTGTTGTCCGGCGACTGGCGCAAGCCGAAGAACGGGCGTGCCACCGAGGTCCCGACTGCACTGGGCATGGTCGTGGAGGAGGTCACCACCGACTGGTGTGGCGAGGTCGTTGCCGTCGACCGGGACATCGACACGCTGACCCTGGAGGATCGCCGCGGCAAACGCCGGACCTTCCCCCTCGGCCCGGGATTCCTGCTGGAGGGCAGGCCGGTGATCCTGACCCGACCGGTCAGGGCCGGCGCACCCGCAGCCCCCACCCGTACGGCATCAGGGTCGGTCGCGGTCAAGGACGTCAAGGCGCGGGTCGCCCGCGCGAGCAGGATCTTCGTCGAGGGTCGCCACGACGCCGAGTTGGTCGAGAAGGTCTGGGGCGACGACCTGCGCATCGAGGGCGTCGTCGTCGAGTTCCTGGGTGGCGTCGACGACCTGGCCGAACACCTGCGCGACTTCACCCCCGGCCCGCAGCGGCGCGTCGGTGTCCTGGTGGATCACCTGGTCACCGGCTCGAAGGAATCGCGTATCGCCCAAGGCATCACGCGCTCCCCCATCGGCAAGCACGTCCTGATCGTCGGACACCCGTTCATCGACGTCTGGCAGGCGGTCAAGCCTGACCGCCTGGGGATCGCGCGCTGGCCCGACGTTCCTCGCAGCATCGAATGGAAGACCGGCACCTGTCAGCAACTCGGCTGGCCGCACCGCGACCAGGCCGACATCGCCCGCGCGTGGAAGCACATCCTGGGCCGGGTCAACTCGTTCGCCGACCTCGACCCTGCGCTGCTGGGCCGCGTCGAAGAACTCATCGACTTCGTGACCGCTCCCTGACCCGACAATCGGGTGTCTTCAGTCGACCAGGTCGCGCACGATCGCATCGGCCAAGAGGCGACCGCGCGGGGTCAGGACAAGCCTCTCGGTCTTCAGTTCGACCAGTCCCTCCTGCACCAGCCGCGCGACATGGCTACGACCGGCTGTCTCGAGCGTGGAGACCGGGAGACCGTCCACGAGGCGAATCTCGAGCAGGATCCGCTCGACTCTGCGGTCCTCGACACCCAGGATCTCCCGGGCTGCAGCCGGTGAGACGCCCCGCTCCAGCCGCTGGCCGTAGGGCGAGGGGTGCTTGACGTTCCACCAGCGCACCCCTCCCACGTGGGAGTGCGCGCCGGGACCGACGCCCCACCAGTCGGCGCCGGTCCAGTAGAGCATGTTGTGGCGGCACCGGTGCTCGGGCGAGGTCGCCCAGTTGGAGACCTCGTACCACCCCAGTCCCGCACCGGCGAAGCGCTCGTCGGCCAACTGGTATTTGTCCGCCAGATCATCCTCGTCCGGCATGGGGAGCTCGCCGCGCCTGACCTGGCGCGCCAACGCGGTGCCGTCCTCGACGATGAGGGAATAGGCAGAGATGTGGTCGGGCCGGCTCGAGAGAGCTGCCTCGACGGAGGTCTCCCAGTCGGCCAGCGACTCCCCCGGCGTGCCGTAGATCAGGTCGAGGCTGAGATCGTCGAAGCCCGCCTTGCGTGCCCAGTCGACGACCGCCGGCACGCGCAACGGGTCGTGGGTGCGATCCAGCGTGCGCAGCACGTGGTCGACGGCCGACTGCATGCCGAAGCTGAGTCGGTTGAAGCCTGCGTTGCGCAGCTCCTCCAGGTCCCAGGCGGTGACGCTGTCAGGGTTGGCCTCGGTGGTGATCTCGACGTCGTCGGCCAGGCTGAACTCGGCTGCCGCGCTGGCCACGATCGCGCCGAGGTCAGCCGGTGGCAGCAGCGTCGGCGTACCTCCCCCGAAGAAGATCGTCTCGATGGGTACGTCGCGCTCGCCCAGCACCTGCCGTGCGAAGCGGATCTCGCGGATGGCTGCCTCGGCGTAGGTGGACTGGCTCGCGCCCACCTCGTCGCCGAGCTCTTGGGAGGTGTAGGTGTTGAAGTCGCAGTAGCCGCACCGCGCCCTGCAGAAGGGCACGTGCACGTAGAGGCCGAACGGCTTCGAGCCGAACTCTGCCAGCGCCTGCTCCGGGAGTCGGCCGTTCTCGGGGGCAAGGTCGCCGTCAGGCTGAGCGGGGGTCACGCGGGTATCCAACCACTTGTCCCACCCACACATCCCACGCCACAGCCCGACGTCAGCCCCACGCCAGCGGCCTCACTCAGGCGTACATCTCGTCGATCAGGGCCTGGTGGTTGTCCTGGACCACGTTGCGCTTGACCTTCATCGAGGGGGTGAGTTCGCCGGACTCGACGCTCAGGTCGTGGTCCAGGAGCTTCCACTTCTTGATGGTCTCCCAGCGGTTGAGGTGGCTGTTGAGATCATCGATGTAGTCGCTCACCATCTTGTGCACCGCCTCGGACTGCACGATGTCGGTGTAGGAGGCGCCACTCATGCCGTTCTCCTGGGCCCATCCGTCCATCGCGTCCGGGTCGAGCGTGACCAGGGCAACGACGTAGTTGCGCTCGTCGCCGAAGACCATGAACTGGCTCGCGTAGGGGCACACCGCCTTGAACTTCGACTCGATCGCGGGCGGCGCGATGTATTTGCCGCCGGAGGTCTTGAAGAGTTCCTTGATCCGGCCCGTGATGACCAGATGTCCGTCCTCGTCCAGAGCACCCTTGTCACCGGTGCGCAACCAACCGTCCTCGGTGAGCGTCTTGGCCGTCTCCTCGGGGAGGTTGTGGTAGCCGTCCATGACACCGGGGCCCTTGATCATGACCTCGTCGTGATCGCCGAACTTGACCTGGCTCCCGGGGAAGACCGCACCGACGGTGCCGAACTTGTTGGCTCCGGGGCGGTTGACGAAGGAACCTGCAGACGTCTCGGTGAGTCCGTAGCCCTCCAGGATGGTGATGCCGGCAGCCCCGAACCACTCGGCAATGTCGCTGTTGAGCGCAGCCGCACCGGAGATGAAGAAGCGGACGCGTCCACCGAAGCGGTCGCGGATCTTGGTGAAGACGAGCTTGTCGAAGATCGCGTGCTTGATCTTGAGCCCCAACGGGATCGACTTGCCATCGCGCTCGAGCCGCTGGACCTCCAGACCGACCTTGAAGGCGTTGATGAAGATCTTTTCCTTCGCGCCACCCTCAGCGGCCTGCATCGTGACGATGCGGCCGTGTGCCTTCTCGAAGATCCGAGGGGCGGCACCCATGAAGGTCGGCTTCACGACACCGACATTGTCGATGATCTTCTCGACGCGACCATCGATGGCGGCGGGGAAACCGATGGCCATCTGGACCGACATGAGCACCTTGCCGAAGGAGTGGGCCAGCGGCAGCCAACGGAACTCCAGGTCGTCCTGGGAGAGGATGCCCGTGGCCTTGATCGCTTCACCCTCGTAGACCCAGGACGAGTGGCGCAGTCGGACGCCCTTGGGCCGACCGGTGGTGCCGGAGGTGTAGATCAGGGTCGCCAGCTGGTCGGGGCCGATGGCCTCGGACGTGTGGCGGACCACATCCGGCTTCTCGGCCAACAGTGCCGCACCGAGGGTGGCGAGTTCGTCGAGGGAGATGATCCAGTCCCCGTCGCCGGCGCCGTCGAAGGTGACGACCTTGGCGACGTGGGGCAACTCGGCGCGATTGTCGGTGAGCTTCTTGATCTGCTCGTCGTCCTCGGCGAAGACGATACGGCTCTCGGAGTCACTGAGGATGTACGTCGTGTCCTCGGCGTTGGTGGTGGGGTAGACCGTCGTGGTGGCGCCGGCCGCGCACATGATGGCCAGATCAGCCAGAATCCACTCGTAGCGGGTGCCTGAGGCAATACCGACGCGCTGTTCGGGCTCGAGGCCCAGGGAGATGAGGCCAGCAGCCAGCGCTTCCACCTTGTCACCGGCCTGTTTCCAGGTCACCGACTCCCACGCTTCGCCACGCGGGAACCGGAAGGCCTCCCGGTCGGGAGAGACAGCGACCCGGCCGAAGAACTGGACGGCGACATTGGCCGGCATGGTCTCGAGGAAGCTGGTGTCGATCGTGTCGGGCATCTAGTACCTGCTCAAGTTTGGGTCACGGCGCACCAACGCCGCTCATGGGGTGCTGACGCACGTAACCTAGATCACTCCGACTACCGATTGGTAGCGAACCACCGACTGGGACAGGCCCAGTCTCCCTGTCAGTCCTGCACGGCCTTGGTGACTGCGATGCACCGGGTGATCCAGCCACGCTCATCGGCAGACAGTGCACGATCGGCCGCACGGGCGTCCTGCACCGACCACCCGGCAGTCAGAACCATCCGTACGATCACCCAGTCCCGGGCTCGTGCCTCGTCCAGTCCCGCCGCGTCGACCAGCGTGTGGAAGCGGCGGCGCAGTCCGTCTCGTACGGATCCGGTGGAGGACTCCAGTTCCTCCATCCGGTTCCACAGCATCGGGGCCGCTTCGTAGTGCGCGTCCCCCTTCATCGGCTTGGGATCGATGGCGACCCATGACCCCTGTGCGTCGGCCATCACGTTGGCGTAGTGGAGATCTCCGTGAATCACGACGTCGGAGATAGACGTTGGGGCCACCAGGTCGCGGCCCAGAGAGAGCGCCTGGTCGAGATAGCGGCGCGGGATCGGCACGTCCTGCCCGCACGCTGCCAGATCGTCGAGCCAACCGGTGACGCAGGAGGAGACGCTGCGCAGCTGGGGCAGGGCGGGGACGTGCAACCGTCCGTACAGCTCGCCCACCACCTCGCATGCCTCGCTGTCCCCCACCTGGCTCAGCTCTCCACCGGGCAGCCAGTCCAGGAGAAGGGCCCGCCGATGTGGGTCGGCGCGCTGGAGGCGTACGGCCCCACGCCCGGCCCACTTCTGCAGGACCAGTCCCTCATGCTCGGACTCGTCGTCCCCGTCGAAGGCGATCTTGAGTGCGGCTCCCCTGCCGGCGGCATCGACGACGGGCAGCACCAACGAGCAGAAGCCGTGCAGCGACACGGCCACCTGCCGCAACTCCCACTCCGCCAGCAACTCCGCAGCCCGCCGCGGGAGCCGGTCGAGCCAGGTGGCCCAGTCCGGGCCGAGGTCCCGCTGGGCGGCCAGACCCGGCGGGACCAGGACAGTCGGTGTCATGCCGGTCACGGTACGGAGGTGTTGTCCCGGTGGCTAACGTGACGCCGTGGGCCATACGTGGGAGGACCTGGCCGGGCTGACGGCTGCACGCCAGTTCCCGGGCGTCGACGGCGATGTGGCGACGTTGCTCGCCAGCATCGGACCGATCCAGTCACAGACCGCCCGCTCCAGCTTCCTCGGTCTGGCTGCCCGCTTCCCCGGCGTGACGCATGCTGCGATCACCGAGGCGTTCGAGGCGAACGCGATCGTGCGCGGCAGCACCATCCGCGGCACCGTGCACACCGCGACACCCAGCCATTTCGGCTGTCTCGGCGTAGCCACCCGGCTCGGGCAACGCACCTTGTGGCAACGGCTTCTTCGACTGGAACGAACCACCCTGGAAGACCTGTGGACCGCCACCGAGGCGTACGCAGCCTCGCAGTGGTGCACCCCCGCCGAACTCGCCGCTCACCTCGGCGAGTGGCTCACCGCCCACGAATCGGCGGCGACTGCGGAGCGGGTCCTGGGCGCCACCACGGGACGATTCCTCGCCTTCGGGAACGGCGGACTTGTCCGGCGCCCGTTGAAGGGCGGCTGGGAAGGACAGGGCGCCCCTGGCTATCGAACGCTGGCAGCCCTGGTCGAGCCCTCCCAGGAGCGACCCACGCTGCAGGACGCGATCCTGCTCCACCTCACCCGGCACGGCCCCGCCTCACGCAACGACCTGGCGTGGTGGTCAGGGGTGGGACTGCGCATGGTCGACGAGGCGCTCGACGGACTGGACCTAGTGGGCACGTCGGGTCCGGACGGACGCGCCTACGTCGACATGGCTGCTCCTGCGCCACCACGCCCACTCGAGGGCGTACGGCTGCTGCCCGAGTTCGACGCCCTGATGTGCGGCTACGACCCGGCCGCCCGGGACCGGTTCGGCGACCCCGAACACCTGCGGCAACTGTGGAACACCGCCAACGGCATGGTGCTGCCGCCGCTGCTGGTGGACGGACGCATCACCGGGTGGTGGCGAGCGACCGGATCGGGTCGCGTGCGGCCTCTGTCGGTGCACTGGTTTGCCGGCACCCGCCGTCCCAGCAACTCTGAACTCGCCGGCCCGGTCGCGGCCATCGAAACAGCCCTGGACATCACGGTCTCTTCCCTGACAGTGACCCGCGCCACCTAAGGTGTCCCCGTGCTACCTGACGTGGAGATCGCCAACGCTGCTGACATCTGGCCCATCGCGCGAGTGGCGCAGGAGAGCCTGGGCATCAGCGATGACCAACTGATCCCCTACGGACGCGACAAGGCCAAGCTTTCTGCCGAGCTCCTCGATTCGCTGGCGACCCGCCCCGACGCGCGTCTGGTGCTCGTCACGGCCATGTCTCCCACCCCGGCCGGGGAGGGCAAGACGACCACCCTGATCGGTCTGCACGATGCCCTGCGCGGCATCGGCGTGCGCTCGGTCGCCACTCTGCGCGAGCCGTCCATGGGCCCCGTCTTTGGCCTCAAGGGAGGTGCCGCCGGGGGTGGCTATGCCCAGGTGGTCCCGATGGTCGACATCAACCTGCACTTCACCGGCGACTTCGCTGCGATCACCTATGCCGTCAATCTCCTCGCCGCACTCATCGACAACCATGTGCACCACGGCAACGCCCTCGACATCGACGTCCGATCGGTGTCGTGGAAGCGCGCGCTCGACCTGAATGACCGGGCGCTGCGTGAGGTGACGGTCGGGCTGGGTGGCCCCGCCAACGGTTTTCCGCGCGAGGACGGCTTCGACATCGTGGTGGCCTCTGAACTGATGGCGATCTTCTGTCTGGCCACCTCGCTGTCCGACCTGCGCCAGCGCATAGGCGACATCGTCGTGGCCCGTACGCGTGGCAAGGAGGTGGTGCGCGCCCGCGACCTGGACGCCGACGGGGCCATGACCGTGCTCCTGAAGGATGCTTTCCTCCCCAACCTGGTGCAGACCCTCGAGCACAGTCCCGTGCTCATCCACGGCGGACCCTTCGCCAACATCGCGCACGGATGCAACTCCGTCCAGGCCACCAGAGCCGCCCTGAAGTTGGGTGACGTGGTGGTCACCGAGGCCGGCTTCGGCGCCGACCTTGGTGCCGAGAAGTTCTTCGACCTCAAGTGCCGGCTCAGTGGGCTCCGCCCCGACGCGGCTGTGGTCGTGGCCACCGTGCGGGCGTTGAAGTATCACGGTGGGGTGGCTGTCGCCGACCTCGAGCAGGAGGACCTCGACGCCGTGCGCGCGGGCTTCACGAACCTCCAGCGCCACCTGACCAACCTCCGCGAGGTGCACGGTGTGCCAGTGGTGGTGGCGGTGAACCAGTTCCCCTCCGACACTGCAGCAGAGGTCGATCTCGCGGTCGCGCTGGTCGCCGAACTCGGCGTGGCCGCCTACCCCGCGACCCACGTCGCGGACGGAGGCTCGGGGGCGACGAGTCTGGCGCAGGGTCTGATGTCGTTGCTCGACAGCGAGAAGGCCGATTTCCGATTCTGCTACCCCGACGAGGGCACCGTGACGGACAAGATCCACGCGGTGGCCACCCGGGTCTACGGTGCCGGTGAGGTGCTCCTTGCCAAGAAGGCGATCCGGCAGCTGAAACAGATCGAGGCCGACGGATACGGCGACCTGCCCGTCTGCATCGCGAAGACACCGATGTCCTTCTCGACCGACGCAGCACTACTGGGGGCGCCTTCCGGTCACACCCTCGAGGTGCGGGAACTGCGACTCTCGGCCGGTGCCGGCTTCGTGGTGGCGCTCTCCGGCGACGTGATGACGATGCCCGGCCTACCCCGTACGCCCGCCTCGGCGCGCATCGAGATCGACGACCGTGGCCAGGTCGTCGGACTGTTCTGACCCACAGCCCTACGTCGTCAGACGCGCTGCAGGGTGATCACAGCGAGCGTGCAACGACCGGAGACCTCAGCAGGCCCCACCACGAGGGAGGAGGCCGGCGCCTCCACACCCTCGGCCACCGCACGACCCTGCATCACCAGCGCACTCTGATCCTCGGCCAGCGGCAGCACGGAGGTCCGTCCGAGCTCGAGGACCGTGACGTAGGGCTCAATGACCTCCGCCTCGACGGCGCCTGTCTCAACCATGACGTTGAGCACGCGGACCGACCCCTCGGGCAGCGACGCGACCACCTGCGCAGCCCCGTCGAAGGCGAACGGCCGACCCGATTCGATGACGACCTCGGCTCCGTCCACGACCAGACCGAGCACGGGGCCGTGCACCAAGGTGAGCAGTCGCCGGCGGCCCGGGAACGACGAGAAGGGCCCCTCGGTCTCGATGTCGGCCAGACTGATCCTCGAGGTGTCGTCCGCGGCTCGCCACAACTCGAAGGTGGACCCCCCACCGTTGCGCCACCGCTGAGAACTGAGGTCCTCGGTACGCACGACGGTGACCACGGTGCTACTTCTTGCTGGTCTTCTCGGTCGGCTGGGTGGTCGAGAGGGCGGCGACGAATGCCTCCTGGGGAACCTCCACGCGGCCCACCATCTTCATCCGCTTCTTGCCTTCCTTCTGCTTCTCCAGCAGCTTGCGCTTGCGGCTGATGTCGCCGCCGTAGCACTTGGCCAGGACGTCCTTGCGGATGGCGCGGATGGTCTCGCGGGCGATCACGCGTGCGCCGATGGCCGCCTGGATCGGCACCTCGAACTGCTGGCGCGGGATCAGGTCGCTGAGTTTGCCGGCCAGCATCACGCCGTAGGCGTAGGAGGCATCGCGGTGCACGATCGCGCTGAACGCGTCGACCGGCTCACCCTGGAGCAGGATGTCGACCTTGACCAGATCGGCAGCCTGCTCGCCGGAGCGTTCGTAGTCGAGTGAGGCATAGCCCTTGGTGCGCGACTTGAGCTGGTCGAAGAAGTCGAAGACGATCTCACCCATGGGCAGGGTGTAGCGCATCTCGACGCGGTCCTCGGAGAGGTAGTCCATGCCCAGCAGGGTGCCGCGTTTGACCTGGCACAGCTCCATGATCGTGCCGATGTAGTCGGACGGCGACAGGATCGTGGCGCGGACGACGGGCTCACGCACCTCGGCGACCTTGCCGTCGGGATATTCCGAAGGGTTGGTCACCTCGATCTCTCGACCATCCTCCATGAGGACCTCATAGACCACGTTGGGTGCGGTCGAGATGAGCTCGAGGTTGAACTCACGCTCCAGCCGGTCGCGGGTGATCTCCATGTGGAGCAGGCCGAGGAAACCGATACGGAAACCGAAACCCAGTGCCCCGGAGGTCTCCGGCTCGTAGGTCAGTGCGGCGTCGTTGAGCTGCAACTTCTCCAGTGCATCGCGCAACGTGGGGTAGTCGTCGCCGTCGATGGGATAGAGGCCGGCATAGACCATCGGATTGGGGTGCTTGTAGCCCCCGAGCGACTCGGTCGCGCCGTGGTACTGGGAGGTGACGGTGTCACCGACTCGGGACTGGCGCACATCCTTCACCCCGGTGATGAGGTAGCCGACCTCGCCGACACCGATCTCCTTGGACTTGACCGGCTCGGGGCTGATCACGCCCACCTCGAGCATCTCGTGCACCGCATTGGTGGACATCATCTTGATGCGGTCGCGGTGGCTCAGCTTGCCGTCGATCACCCGGACATAGGTCACGACGCCGCGGTAGGTGTCATAGACGGAGTCGAAGATCAGCGCACGGGGCGGGGCGTCAGGGTCGCCGACCGGAGCGGGCGTCTGGAGGACGATCTCGTTGAGGAGAGCCTCGACCCCCACGCCGGTCTTGGCGCTGGTGAGCAGCACGTCGGAGGGGTCGCAGCCCACCAGGCCGGCCAGCTCAGCGGCGTACTTCTCCACGTTTGCACTCGGCAGGTCGATCTTGTTCAGCACCGGGATGATGTGGAGGTCGGCGCCCATCGCGAGGTAGAGGTTGGCCAACGTCTGGGCCTCGATGCCCTGAGCTGCGTCGACCAGCAGGACCGCAGCCTCGCATGCCGCGAGGGAACGCGACACCTCGTAGGTGAAGTCGACGTGACCGGGAGTGTCGATCATGTTGAGGATGTACGTCCCGGGCTCGGCACCCTCGGCGTTGTCGACCGGAACGGTCCAGGGCAAACGAACGGCCTGGCTCTTGATGGTGATGCCGCGCTCGCGCTCGATGTCCATGCGGTCGAGGTACTGCGCCCGCGACGACCTCTCGTCGACGACCCCGGTGAGCTGGAGCATCCGGTCAGCGAGGGTCGACTTGCCGTGGTCGATGTGCGCAATGATGCAGAAGTTGCGAATGATCGACGGGTCGGTCGAGCCGGGCTGCGGCGCGTTCTTCAGGCTCACGTGATGCTTTCAGGAGTACGTCGGGGGGAACCGACCATTCTTCCACGCCCACCGCGCCTCACCGAACCGGCGAGGTCGCCACCCAGTAGCGGCGCTTGACCCCGCGCACGTCCTCCATCCGACCTCCTGCGGCCTCGATGACCCGGATCGATGCCACGTTGTCGACGTCGCAGGTCACCAGGGCACGCTCGATCCCGAGTGCGCGGGCCCAGGGCAACGCCGCGCGCAGCATCGCAGTGGCGTGACCCTGCCGACGCGCGGCGGGTCGTACGTCGTAGCCGATGTTCCCTCCCAACTCGAGCAGCCGGTCGTTGAGTCGGTGCCGGATCGCGAGACGCCCCAGATAGTCGACCCCGTCAACCCACCACAGGGTGGTGCAGGGCACGTGCTGCTCCGGTCGCTGCGTCTCCTCCCGACTGTCTTCATGGAGCGAGCCGACAAAGGCGGCGAAGTCATCGGGCCGGTGCCAGCGGTCGGACCACTGCTCGATCCACCAGGACGTCTGGGAGTCGTCGGCACCCTCGGCAGCGAACTCATCCATTGCTGCCAAGAAGGTCCTGTGCACGGTGGTGGCGGGGAGGATGAATTCAGGCACACGCGTTTCTATCGCACGGCGGCCATCGACTCAACGAGATTTCTGCCCGCCCGGGGGCCCACGCCGACATGCGAGGGATAAGGGGTCGCCCCGCCGTTCTCGGTGGGGAAGGATGCGCTCATGCCCGTCGAGCCCTACCCCGCCCCGCCCGACAAGACCGCCCGGCGTCTGGAGTGGCCATTCCTGCCCCCCAACCTCCGCTCCTACATCGAGCGTAAATGCGGGTCGCCGGTGGTGGAGGCTCTCTCGCAGACGAGCGGCTTCACACCCGGGTTCGCCTCCGTACTGGTGTGCGAGGACGGCTCACGACACTTCGTGAAGGCAGCCTCGGTCAAGGCGCAGCGGCCGTTCGCGGATTCCTACCGCGAGGAGGCGCGCAAACTGGCCGCGCTGCCGCATTCGGTCCCCGCGCCCCGCATGCTGTGGCACCTCGACGACGACTGGGTCGTGCTCGGCATCGAGTACGTCTCCGCTCGGGCACCCCACCGGCCCTGGCAGCAGGCGGATCTCGACGCGCTCCTCGACGCCCTCGAAGTGGTCGCCGACACTCTCACTCCCCCACCGGACCACCTCGCACTCGACGACATCGAGGACGACTTCGCGGCCATGCTGGACGACTGGCCGGCCATCCTCGAGACCCGCACCGACCTCGACCCCGAGCACCTGACGCAGGCTGAGACGCTGGCCCGCCGTTTCGCCGAGGTGTGCGGCGGAGACACCCTCGTGCACACCGACATCCGCTCCGACAACGTGCTGATCGGTTCCGACGGCCGGGCACAGATCTGCGACTGGAACTGGCCCGTACGCGGGGCCGCGTGGTTCGACTCCTTCGCTGCCCTGATCGGCCCCCGCGGCGAGGGCATCGACGTGGACCGGGTGTTGTCCGAGCGACGGCTCCTCAAGAGCGTCGACCCCGAGACCTTCGACATCGCCCTGGCGCTCTACGTCGGCTACTTCTTCTTCCAGGCCACCCAGCCGGTGCCACCCACCTCCCCCCACATCCGCGACCACCAGCGGTGGCAGGGCGAGGTGTGCTGGGACTGGCTCGCCGAGAGGCGGCACTGGACGTGAGCGGCCCCCGCGCTGTCGGAGTCCGCACGTCGTACGAGCAGGTGCCGGCTGCGGTGCGCGCCTGGGTCGACGACACGCTGGGCTCTCCGGTCGTCGAGGTCCACGAGCAGGTCGGCGGGATGTCTCCGGGCTGTGCCACCCGGGTGGTGTGCGCCGACGGGAGCCGGGCCTTCGTCAAGGCCGTCGGGCAAGAGCTCAACCCCGACACTCCGACGCTGTTCCGCCGCGAGATCGCGGTGCTGGAGCGGTTGGGTTCGCATGAATTGTGGGCAGACCTGGTCGCCTCGCGCGACGACGGGCAGTGGGTGGCGCTGCTGCTCGAAGATGTCGAGGGTGCTCACCCGGACTTCGCGGACGACGTCCACCTCGACGCAGTACTGATGACGGTTGATCGGCTTACCGAGGTGCTGGACGACCGGGTACCCACCCCCGACTCGTGGCAGCCGCCGGTGCCCCTGATCAGCACCGCTGCCGTGTTCAAGAAATGGGCGAGCACGCTCGCCACCCTCGACCAGGCACCGGCCTCCGCGCCCATACCCGACTGGGTGCGGGCCGACGCTGAGCGGTGGTCGGACGTCCTGACGGACCTGGCAGGGCAGCGGCACCAGCACCTGACCCACTGGGACATCCGCAACGACAACCTCCTTCGGCGCCCGAACGGCGAAATCGTCGTCATCGACTGGGGAGTAGCAGCGATAGGCCCGAACTGGGTCGACCCCCTACTGGCCCGGCTCGAACGCGTCGACGAGCCGCGCTTCGACCGATCCATCGATTCCTCACCCGCTCTCCTAGCGGCTGGCGAGGAGACCGTCACCGGTTGGTTGATCGGCTTCGCCACGCACATGGCGGTGCGCTCGGTCACCGCCGTGGATGTCAATCTGCCCACGCTCAACGACTTCCGGCGTACCGAATCGGCCCGATTGTTCGCCGGAGCCACCCGCCGCACGTCCCGGTTCGACGACAATCAGGGGTGCGATTTGGGTGCTCGCACCAGCGAGCGGTAGTGTCCATCACTGCGTGTCCGGCGCCCGACCCTCATCGGGGGTTGCCAGGCAGCCGACAGCACCAAGACTTCTTTCCAGACCAGGTCGAGCATCCAAGGATCACACGTGGCGAACATCAAGTCCCAGATCAAGCGCAACAAGCAGAGCGAGCTTGCGCGTCAGCGCAATCAAGGCGTCAAGTCGAGCCTGAAGACTGCGGTCCGCAAGTTCCGCGAGCTCGCCGAGGCAGACGACAAGGACGCAGCCGTGGCTGCTGGCCGAGTCGCCATGCAGAAGCTCGACAAGGCTGCCTCCAAGGGAGTCATCCACTCCAACCAGGCGGCGAACCGCAAGTCCTCCATCGCGAAGACGACTGCCGCACTCTGAGTCGTCCCTGAATCAGTTTTCCTACGGCGTTCTCCCCACGGGAGGACGCCGTAGGTCATTTCCGCGATTGATCAGCGTGTCTCGCGCAACCCGGCGATCGTGAGCACGAGTCGCTCGAGGGTGTAACTCGCGTCATGGGCCTGGCCCTTGATGTCGGCGTCAGCAACCGCGACGGCGCGCACCGCTCTGGCGATCGATTCCTCGCTCCAGGAGCGTGACTGGTCCCGGACGGTACGGATCTTCCAGGGCGGGACCCCCAACTCCCGAGCAAGATCGCCCTCGCGCGCACCACGAGGAGCGCCGAGGTAGCGGGCCAGACTGCGCGCCGATGCCGCCATGGCCGAGGTCACCAGTACGCCTGCAGTGCCGGAGTCGAGGGCCCAGCGCAACTCTTCCAGCGCCAGGGCGCGGTTGCCGGAGAACGCGGCATCGGCCACCGAGAACGACTTCGCCTCGGCCCGACCGCCGAAGTAACGTTGGACCTTCTCGCTGGTCAGCTGTTCGCCCGGATAGTCGTTGGTGAGCTGGTCGGCGGCGGCGGCCAACGAGCGCAGGTCACTGCCCACGGCCTGGACGAGGAAGACTGCCGCGTCCGGAGTGATGCGGGCACCGTGCGTGGCCACCTCCGCGCTCACGAACGACACCATGTCCTTGGCCTTGATCTCCTCCGACTTCACCTCCGTGACGGCGGAGAGTTTGCGGAGCTTGGTCAGCACACCGCTGCCCTTCTGCCCGCCCGAGTGCACCAGCACGAGCGCGACGTCGTCGGCCGGAGCCGCGCAGTAGGACAGCAGCCCGTCCACCGACTCGTCGGGCAGATCCTCGAGTCCGCGCACGATCACGCAGCGGAGGGAGGAGAAGAGCGACGGCGCTGCCATCTCGCCCAGCGAAGCCAGCGTCAGATCAGCAGCCCCAGACTCGGCAAACTCTGCCTCGCTGTCGTGGATCCGGACCGCATCACGCACCGAGGCAACGGTGCGGGCCGAGAGGTATTCCTCCTTGCCTGTCACGAGGACGACGTGGCCGAGGACCTGCGCTGCGGTGGGGGTGCGTGCCATGGTGCGCCAACCCTAGCCGCGGGCCACGACACCAACCTCTCCCCCACGAACGACCACGACCACGTCGCCGGACAGGTCGGTGCGACGTACGTCGGCTCCCGCCGCCACGAGTGTCGCCAGCACGTCCGGCGCGGGGTGACCGTAGTCGTTGTCCTCACCCACCGACACCAATGCCAGCCGAGAACCCAGCGACGTCAGCCACGGCAGGTCCTGATGTCGACTCCCGTGATGCGGCACCTTGAGCACATCGATCTGCAGACCCGCCAGGCTGCGGGACACGGCTGCCTGGGCGGAAGGCTCGATGTCCCCGGTGAGCAGTATGCGCACGCCCTGCACCTCGGCCAACAGCACCACGCTCGCATTGTTGGGTGCACTCTCCGACGCATCTCCGACGGTGCCGCTCGAGGGTGGCCAGAGTGTCTGGAGGGTCACCTCCCCCACTGTGCGCGTCACGCCGTACGACGAGACGCTCGGCGCAGACCCGAGCACCGAAGTCACCTCGCGGACACCCTGCAGTGGCTCGAGCAAGGACGAACCGTCCACCTCCCCCACTTCGCGTCCAGCCACGACCCCGGCCAACCCGTCGATGTGGTCGGCATGGAAGTGGGTGAGCACCACCAACGGGATGCTGGTGACATCGAGACGGTCCAGGCAGGCATCCATCAGCTCAGGGTCTGGACCGGCGTCGACCACGACGGCCGAGTGTTCGCCTGCACGGATTGCCAACGCGTCACCCTGCCCGACATCACACATCGCCAGCACCCACCCCTGAGGAGGCCAGCCGGGCGTGGGCACCCGCACCAGTACGGCAGCCATCAGCAGACCCGTGCAGGCCATGGCTGTCGTCGACTGGCGCAGCAGTCGCGGCGTGAGAACAGCCAGCGCCCCGCACAGGGCCGTCAGCAGAGCCAGGGCCACCGGTCCAGTCCCCCAGCCCACCGCTGCGGTGGGCAGGTCCGCGGCGTGGCGAGCCACGAAGATGATCCAACTGGCCGACCAGGCAGCCGGTGCAGCGACGGCGGCACCGAGCGGCGACCACACCAGGGCGAGGAGTCCGCCGGTCAGTCCCAGCACCGTCGCGGGACCCACTGCTGGAGCCGCCAGCAGGTTGGCCACGACCGCCACCAGACTGACCTGCCCCGAGATGGCAGCCACCACGGGGGTGCACGCGATCTGGGCGGCCAGTGGGACCGAGATCGCCTCGGCCACCCAGCGAGGGGCCCACTGCATCAAGGCATCCCGCCAGGGCGGTGCCAGCAGGAGGATCCCGGCCGTGGCCAGCACGGACAGGGCGAACCCGGCAGACAGACCCAGCCGTGGGTCGACCAGCAGCAGACCCAGCACCGCCACCCCCAGACCTCGCGACCCTCTGGAGCGACCGTTGCGACCCATCCCCACCAGCGCCACGGTGCCCATGGCTGCGGCACGCACCACACTCGGCTCGGTGCGAGCCAGGACCACGAACCCCACGATCCCGAATCCTGCGAGCGCGTAGATCCACCGCCCCCGCACGCCCACCCATCGCCCGACGATGATCAGGAAGCCCACCATCAGCGTGAGGTTGGTGCCGCTGACCGCGAGCAGGTGGGTCAGGCCCGTGGTGCGGAAGTCGTCGGCGATCTCGGGCTTCAGCCCGCCGTCATCGCCGTCGACCAGAGCCGGCACCAGCTCTCGCGCGTTGACGTCACGCCCGGCGACCGATGCCCGCACCGAGTGTCGTACGGCGGCGGCTCCCCGCCACCACAGTCCCGGTGACTGCACCACTGAAGGCGAACCGATCGGGCGCACGAGCGCGGCCACGTCGTCATCGGCCGTGCTCAACCGGGCAGCGGTGTCGATGGTGGTTCCCAAGGCCGGTGCCTGCCACTGCTCGTCCGCCATCACGATGACCGGCGACGACACTCGCCATGACTGGCCGCGTCCCATCACCCGGGTGATGCGCGCATGAACGATCTGCACGTCACCGAACTGGCCCGGGACCACCCGGACGTCCGAGCTCACCTCGAGTCGGACCTCGGCCACGGCGCCCAGCGCCGCCAGATCAGTCACGGGTGACGTGGAGACTGCGACGTGTTGCAGACCACCTACGGCCGCCACCGCGACCATGGCGATCAGCGGCCCCATCCATCCCGGATGGATCACCCGGCCCAGGACCAGCCCGAGCGAGGACAGCACGATCACCACCATCACCAGCACCGCCACGCGTCCGGGCAGGACGAGAGCAGTCAACGCTCCTGCCCAGGCCCCGGCCCCCAACAGCAGCGCACGCAGATCAGGCACTCTGCAGCTCAGATGGTCACGTGGGGGGCCAGGTCCGCCAGCGTGGCGTCACCGATGCCCTTGACCTCCAGGAGCTCGTCCACCGACGTGAAGGCACCGTTGGTGCTGCGCCACGCCATGATCGCCTGTGCAGTCACCGGACCGACGCCGGGCAGTGTCTCCAGGGTGGTCTGATCGGCAGTGTTGATGTTGACGAGGGCCCCGGATCCCGCACCCGACCCTGCAGGGTCCCCGAGGGTGCCTGCCACGCCAGCTGGCAGATCGACCCCGACCAGAATCTGTTCCCCGTCGACAAGCAGGCGCGCGAGATTGAGGGCAGTGAGATCCACCCCCTGCCGGGCGCCACCGGCCGCCTTGAGTGCGTCGACGACCCGGGAGCCGTGGGGCAGCACCGCAATGCCCGGATGACGGACCTTGCCTGCGACGTCGACGGTCACCTCCACGGGTGCGGCCGGATCCACTCCTCCCGACGTGGTCGCCCCTGGGGTCACTGCGTCGGGTGGGAGGCTCTGACTCATCGGCGTCAGCGCTGCGTCCTCCGCGACCACCTCCGGCGGTGGCAGTGGCTCAGCTTGGTCTCGCATGGCCGTATATGACGCCAGGGCAACTGCTATCGCCGCGACGACTGCCACGACCGCCAAATGCACCGACCCGAGCTGGATCGGGCCCAGGCTCAACCGGCGTGAGGCATGTCGGCCCGGCACGGGGAGGACGACGGGTGCCACGGTGTTCTCATCTCCAGCGCCCAGGGCCCAGTCGCGACCAGGCCGGATCTGGGTGTGCTGATCATCGCGAGAGGCCGCGGACGGCTCTCCACGCACCGCTGCGATTTCGGCACTCAACGATGCCAGTCGTCGCGACACGGCCTCGGCGTGCTCGGTCGTGGGCTGGCTCTTGCGCATGGGTCCACGCTAGAAGAAACCGCATGCCATGCGACAGGACCTGCTCGGCATCTGTGGAGAACCGATCAGGGCAGTGGGATCAGGGCAGGGGCGAGACGCACACCGAGACCATCCCGGGCCCCACATGGGCTCCCAGGACGGCGCCAAGTTCGCCGCACAGGACTTCGCGGCCCTCGAGGCCTTCTTCGAGCCGCACCGTGAGGCTTCTGGCCAGTTCTTCGGCACGCGCGTGGTTGGTCAGGTGCGACACGCACACGTCGACGCGCTGGTCTGCGGCCGCTTCCACGGCCAGGTCTGCCAGCCGAGCCAGCGCTCGCGAAGCGGTGCGCACCCGTTCTCGCGAGGCGACGCGACCATCGGTGATCTGGAGCAGCGGCTTGACTGCCAGGGCGCTGCCCAGGATCGCTGCACCGGTGCCGATCCGCCCTCCACGCCGGAGGTATTCGAGGGTGTCGACGTAGAACAGTGAGGTCGCGGCCCCGCTCCGCGCCAGTGCCGCCGCCGCCGCCTCGACGGCCGTTCCTCCGGCATCGATCACGTCCGCAGCGGTCAGCGCGGCGTAGCCGGTCGCGATGCCCACCTGCGTGGAATCGACCACGTGAACCGGCACGTCGACCTCCTCCGCGGCCAACCGGGCGGATTCCGCCGTGCCACTCATCTGCCCCGAGAGGTGTACCGACACGATCGCATCAGCACCTTCTTGGACCAGAGCGCGATAGAGCTCGGCGAACACCAGAGGCGCCGGTCGCGAGGTGCTCACGGGAACGAACCGGCGCAGGGCATCGGCCACCACCTCCGGAGTTGCTCCTTCGGGACCCTCGTCGAGCACCTGTGCGCCGATCACCACCTGCAGCGGCACGACGTGGATCCCGCGATCCGTCGCCCATCGAGGGGGAAGGCTCGCGGTGGAATCGGTGACGATGACAGTGCCGGGCACAGAGGCAGATTAGTGCCTCTACGACACACCAGCACCATGAGACCGCCTTGCAGGCCCGGCGCGCCTCGGGTTGGATGGCGTGGTGTCAGACAAGCCGAGTATCTTCGCGGAGGCACTGCGGCGAGCCATCGATGCCCGTGGCCTGAGCCTCGAACGCATCCATGATCATCTGGCCAGGCATGGAGTTTCCGTTTCTGCAGCGACACTCAGCTACTGGCAGTCTGGACGCAGCCAGCCCGGGCGCAAATCATCCATGGCCGCGGTCCCGCACCTCGAGACGGTGCTTCATCTCGAACCCGGCGCACTGATGGCAGCTCTGCCAGCGACCCGCGAACGCAGACGGCGTGCGGTCGTGCAGGGGCTGGACGCGCTGTGGCCCGAATCGCCACCCACGACCGTTCTCAGCCGTCTCGACACCCATTGGGACACCGAGCTCGACCGGGTCACGGTGCACGACGTGCTGCGGATCGGCCCCGATCGCCGTCAGATCAGTCTGACGGTGGGCCAAGCCATGCGGGCCCGGACCGATGGGCCCGATCGCCGCGTCGTCATGCACACCCAGGACGACACGAGCGCCGGACTGCCAGACTTCCGAGCGATCCGCGGATGCAAACTGGGCCGCATCGAGCAGGTGGGTGGCGTCGTGGGAGCAGAGCTCGTCTTCTTCCAGCCGCTGCTGCGGGGAGAAACGGTGATCCTCGAGTACGAGGTCATTGCCTCCGCCCCCGGACCACTCGACGTGGAATACACCCGTCGTCTCCGCCTGCCGATCCGCGAATATCTGCTCGAGATCGAGTTCGATCCCTCCGCCCTGCCCTCGTCGATCACCGCATTTACCGAGGGCCAGGAAACGTCGATCGACCTCAACGCGGGGTATCGAGCCCACCTGGTGCACACCGACACGACGCCCGGTGTGACCGGAATTCGCTGGACATGGTCGGACGAGGACTGAGTCAAGTATTGAGGGTGTCAATGGTCATGACTACGTCAAGGGCCTTGCCTTTACGTCCCAGTCGAGTCAAGGTCGGGGTTCTTACATCGGTCTCGGAAGGACCCCCCTGATGAAAAACACCCATTCACGGCTCGGAGTCGGCCTCGTCGCCACTCTCGCCGGTGCAGCCCTGGCTCTGACGCCACTGGCTGCCGGCGCTGCCGACAACGACGACAACAACAACAACGCGACTGAGAGTGCCGCCGCACAGGGCGACAACTTGGCGCCGTTGCTGGGCGAGGCCAGCGACGACAAGTACATCGTGGTCCTCAAGCAGGACTCCTCCGCCAGGACGCTGCGTGCGGCCAAGGCCGACGTCCGCGCCGAGGGCGCCTCGGTCACCCAGACCTACACCACCGCGCTCGACGGGTTCGCGGCGACGTTGACCCCCGATGCACTTTCCACCCTTCGCACGAACCCAGCGGTGGACTACATCGAGCCCGACGGTGTCGTCCAGATTTCCGGGACCCAGTCGCCGGCGACTTGGGGCTTGGACCGCATCGACCAGCGCAACCTGCCGCTGAACAACTCCTACGGCTACGACCAGACCGGTTCTGGCGTCACCGCCTACATCATCGACACCGGTATCAAGACCGGCCACTCGGAATTCGGCGGCCGCGCCGTTGCCGGCTACACCGCTATCAATGACGGCAAGGGCGCCGAGGACTGCGCCGGACACGGCACCCACGTGGCCGGCACCGTCGGCGGGCAGACCTATGGCGTTGCAAAGAACGTCAAGCTCGTGGCGATTCGTGTGCTGGGCTGCAACGGCAGCGGCTCCAACTCCGGCGTCATCGCCGGGGTCGACTGGGTCACCCAGAACCACACGGGCCGCAACCCGGCCGTGGCCAACATGAGCCTGGGTGGCGGCGCCTCGAGCGCGCTCGACACCGCGGTCAAGAACTCCATCGCGGATGGCGTCACCTACGCCCTGGCGGCGGGCAACGACTCGGGCGCCAACGCATGCAACGGCTCCCCGAACGGCGTCCGCGAGGGTCTGACCGTGGGTTCCACCACGCGCACTGACGCCCGCTCGAGCTTCAGCAACATCGGCAACTGTGTCGACCTGTTCGCGCCCGGCTCGGACATCACCTCGGCGTGGTACACCAGCAACTCTGCGACCAACACCATCAGCGGAACGTCGATGGCAACGCCTCACGTGGCGGGTGCGGTTGCCCTCTACCTGCAGACCAACCCCAGCGCCTCTCCCGCCACCGTGGCGAACGCTGTGGTCGGCAACGCCACCTCGGGCAAGGTCTCCAACCCCGGTTCCGGGTCTCCGAACAAGCTGCTCTACACCGGCGGCGGCAGCGGCACCCCCGATCCGACCCCGACCCCGACCCCGACCCCGACGCCGACGCCCACCCCGGACCCGGGCAACTGCGACAGTCTCCCCACGGTCGAGAGCGGCTCGCTCAGCGCTGGCGGCACCAACTACCACCCGAAGGGCGACTACTACCAAGCCCCCGCGGGCACGCAGCAGGCCTGCCTCTCGGGCCCGGCAAGCGCCGACTTCGACCTCTACCTGAGCAAGTGGGACGGTTCGAAGTGGGTTCTCGTGGCCCGCAGCGTCAACCGTGGCTCGCAGGAGACCATCTCCTACCAGAATGAAGCCGGCTACTACTCCTACAGTGTCAAGGCCTACTCCGGTTCAGGTTCATACACCATCGGCATGGGCCGTTCCGGGCTCGCCCTGGTCGGATCTGAGTAGTCCCCTTCCTCGTGATCTGCTGATCATCAAAGGGCCCGTGGCAACCAGCCACGGGCCCTTTGGTCTTGTGCCAACTCGACGGTGAATCAGAATGTCCAAGCAAAATCGTAATGAATTAATTGTTAATACCCCCACAACCCTTGCCCCATACGAGCGGTTGGCGTGGTCTGGGTTCGTCCATCTTTCTCGGGAAGGAACCCCTGATGAACCACACCCACTCACGGTTTGGAGTCGGCGTGATCGCCGCTCTGACCGGTGCCGCTCTGTCGCTGACTCCATTGTCAGCAGGCGCTGTCAACAACAATTCAGAATCATCCGCTGCCGCAGCGTCCGATGCCCTGGCCCCTCTGCTCGGCAAATCTGCCAGCGACCGCTACATCGTCGTGCTCGACAAGGACGCCTCCAGCAGCTCGCTGCGGGCGGCCAAGGCTGATGTCCGCGCCGAGGGGGCGAAGGTGTCTTTCACCTACACCGCCGCACTCGACGGATTTGCGGCCACGCTGACCCCGGAGGCGATGCAGACGCTGCGTTCAAACCCGGACGTGGCCTACATCGAGCCCGACGGCGTGGTCAAGGTGTCCGAAACCCAGTCCCCGGCCACGTGGGGGATCGACCGTCTCGACCAACGCGACCTGCCGCTGAGCAACTCCTTCACCTACAACCAGACGGGTGCTGGCGTCACGGCCTACGTCATCGACACCGGCATCCGTAGCACCCACAGCGAGTTCGAAGGCCGCGTCGGGACGGGTTTCACCGCCATCAACGATGGCAAGGGCACCGAGGACTGCCACGGTCACGGCACGCACGTGGCCGGCACCATCGGCGGCAAGACCTGGGGGATCGCCAAGAAGGCCACAC
This sequence comes from Propionibacteriales bacterium, assembly GCA_038242265.1. Classification (GTDB taxonomy): domain Bacteria; phylum Actinomycetota; class Actinomycetes; order Propionibacteriales; family Nocardioidaceae; genus Nocardioides. The sequence continues at coordinate 86,974 of JBBSSH010000007.1, read as the reverse complement.
TCGTCGCCGTGCGTACCTTGGGCTGCGCTGGAAGTGGCTCCAACTCCGGCGTCATCGCCGGCATCGACTGGGTCACCCAGCAGCACACCGGTACGTCCCCTGCCGTGGCCAACATGAGCCTGGGTGGCACCACTTCCTCGGCCATGGACACCGCGGTCGCCAACTCCATCGCCGACGGCGTGTCCTACGCACTCGCGGCGGGCAACGACTCGGGCCGCGACGCGTGCAGCGGGTCGCCGGGCCGGGTGAGGGCCGGTCTCACCGTCGGTGCCACCGACAAGGCAGATGCGCGCTCCTACTTCAGCAACATCGGAAGCTGCCTGGACGTGTTCGCACCGGGTTCCGGCATCACCTCGGCGTGGATCACCGACGACAACTCCACCAACACCATCAGCGGAACGTCGATGGCCACGCCACACGTCGCAGGTGCTGTCGCGCTCCTGCTGTCGGCGACCCCGAACGCGTCCCCTGCCACCATCGGCGATGCCATCGTGGCCAACGCCACCACCGGCAAGGTGACGGACATCGGTGCCGGCTCCCCCAACAGGCTCCTCTACACGGACCCAGGAACTGGACCGACCCCCACCCCCACTCCCACGCCGACTCCTACGCCGACTCCTACGCCGACCCCGACCCCGACTCCCACGCCGACCCCGACCCCGACCCCGACTCCCGAGCCGGGAGCCTGCCCCACCTTGCCCAACAACGAGACGGGCTCCCTGAAGACCGGCGACATGAGCTATCACCCGGCCGCTGCCAGGTTCTACTACTCCGCCGCTGGCGCACAGGTGGGCTGCCTCACGGGTCCGGCAGAAGCTGACTACGACCTCTACCTCGAGAAGTGGAACGGCTCACGCTGGACCGTCGTGGCGCGCAGCACCAGCGCCACCGCCCGGGAGGACATCAACTACGCCGGCGCAGCCGGGTACTACGCCTGGAGCGTCAAGGCCTACTCGGGCTCAGGCGCCTACACCTTCGGGTGGAACCGCCCCTGATCCACCCCCAGCAGTTACGAGGCTCCCCCGACCTCGCAACCTGCTGACCTCGACCGGACCCGTGGCTGTTGCCACGGGTCCGGTTGTGGTCTGTCACCTGGTGACGATGTTCACCAGTTTGGGAGCGCGAACGATCACCTTCAGCACCGTGAGACCCTCGAGTGCCCGCCGGACGGCCGGGTCTGTCATTGCCGCGGCCTCCAGATCGGCATCAGCAATATCGGGCGCCACCTCGAGTCGCGCCTTGACCTTGCCCTTGACCTGGACCACTGCAGTGACCGAATCGGGCACCAGGAGCGCCTCATCGACGCTGGGCCAGCCTGCGCGTACGACGGTCGGCTGGTGTCCCAGCCGCTCCCACATCTCTTCGGCCGTGTAGGGCGCCACGAGAGAGAGCAGGATCGCTACTGCTTCCGTGGCCTCGCGCACGGCGGGATCCGCCGGGCCGCAGCCTGCGTCGATGGCCTTGCGGGTGGCGTTGACCAGTTCCATCATCCGGGCCACCAGGACGTTGAAGCGGTAACTCTCGATCAGTTCGGCAGCCTCGTGCACCGTGCGTGCCGTCGCTCGCCGCAGCGTCAGGTCGCCGGTCGAGACGTCGACGCCGACCTCGGCGGTCACATCGCCGGAGAGGCGCCAGGCGCGCTGCAGGAAGCGCAGGGCACCGTCGGGCGACACGTTGGCCCAGTCGATGTCGTCCTCGGGCGGCCCGGCAAATATCAGCGTCAGGCGCACCGCGTCGACGCCGAAGGACTCCAACTGGTCCCCCAGATTGACGCCGTTGCCCAGTGACTTGCTCATCTTCTTGCCCTGGTTGATCACGAATCCCTGGTTGAGCTGTGCCGACCACGGCTCGCGGAAGTCGACCAGGCCCATGTCGTTGAGGACCTTGGTGAAGAAGCGTCCGTAGAGCAGATGCAGGACGGCGTGCTCGACACCGCCGACGTAGAGGTTGCAGGGCATCCAGGCATTGACCTTGGCGGAGTCGAAGGCCTGGGTGTCGTCGTGGGGCGAGCAGTAGCGGAACATGTACCACGACGAGTCGACGAAGGTGTCCATCGTGTCGGTGTCGCGCTTGGCAGGTCCGCCACACGTCGGGCAGGCGACGTTCACCCAGTCGGTGGCCCCGCCCAGGGGCGAGGTTCCCTTGGGCTTCAGGTCGGCGCCACGCAACTCGGGCAGCACTACCGGCAGCTGGTCCTCGGGCACCGGGACCTCCCCGTCGACCGGGCAGTGGATGATCGGGATCGGCGCCCCCCAGTAGCGCTGGCGGCTCAGCAGCCAGTCGCGTAGGCGGAAGTTGATCGCGCCCTGGCCCCGCCCCTGGCTCTCCAGTCTTTCGATCATGGTGTGGATGCCGGACGTCTTGTCACTCAGTCCGTCAAGACTGAACCCGTCGGCGCTGGCGGAGTTGACGTAGACGCCATCGCCCGAGGTCGCGACTGCGGACTCTTCGGGGTTGTCGTCGCCGGTGTCGATGACGCGGCGCACCGGCAGTCCCATGGCCACAGCGAAGTCGAGGTCGCGCTGGTCGTGCGCAGGCACTGCCATGATCGCGCCGGTTCCGTAGTCGGCCAGGACGTAGTCGCTGGCCCACACCGGGACCTTTTCGCCGGTGACCGGGTTGGTGGCGGTGATGCCCAGGTCGACGCCGGTCTTGGGCCGGTCGGTGGACATCCGGTCGATGTCGGAGGCCTTGCGCACTTCGACCACATAGTCCGCCAGCGCCTGCGCCCGATCGGGATGGACGATGTCGGCGGCGAGTGCAGCGTCGGCTGCCACGACCATGAAGGTGGCGCCGAACAACGTGTCCGGGCGGGTGGTGTAGACGGTGATCTCCCGATCACCCGCCGCAGCGTGCAGCGTGAAGTCGACGTGGGCACCCTCGGAGCGACCGATCCAGTTGCGCTGCGCGGTCACGACGCGGTCCGGCCAGGATCCTTGCAACTCATCCAGGCCGTCCAGCAACTCCTGGGCGTAGTCGGTGATCTTGAAATACCACTGGGTGAGTTCTTTCTTGGTCACCTCCGCCCCACAGCGCTCGCACGCTCCCGCGACGACCTGTTCGTTGGCCAGGACGGTCTGATCATCGGGACACCAGTTGACCGGAGATTTTTTCCGATAGGCCAGGCCCCGCTCGTGGAACTTCAGGAACAACCACTGGGTCCAGCGGTAGTACTCCGGATCGGAGGTGTTGAAGGTGCGCGTCCAGTCGAAGGAAACGGCATATCGCTTGCACGACTCGATGGACTGGGCGATGTTCGCGCTCGTATAGGTCGCCGGGTGCTCGTTGTTGCGGATAGCGGCATTTTCCGCAGGCAGCCCGAAGGAGTCGAAGCCCATCGGGTTGAGCACCTCGTAGCCGCGCTGCCACCAGTAGCGCGCAGCGACATCGTGCAGCGCGAAGACCTCGGCATGGCCCATGTGCAGATCCCCGCTGGGATAGGGAAACATCGTGAGCGCATAGCGCTTCTCACGCGGGCTGTCGTCATCGGCCCGGAAGGGCTGCAGGTCGTCCCAGACCTCGCGCCATTTGGTCTCGGTCGCCGCGATGTCGTAGGTGGCCCGCTCTGCATTCGCGTCGGGGGCTCCGGTGTCCTGTGTCATGACGTGTCCTCGGTGCAATGGGTGTGCTGCGGATGCCAACGGGAGATGGCATGAAAAAACCCCTCGCAAGGAGGGGTAGCCGCGTGCCGGTCCTCCTCGAGGGAAGGGACTCGATCAGCGCGGCTGGAGAAGAAGGAACTGCTGGTGCATCACTGCATCCTAGCCCGAACTGTCGCGGCCCGACCCATCGGCCGCGCACCGACCTGAGGGCGGGCGCGACCGATGGGAAGTGCTTCACGAGTGCATGCGGCTCACTGGACGAAACGCGGCGTCAGCGGCGGGTTCCACCACTCACCCTGGTAGGCCTTCACCGCGCCGACCACGTGCAGGATGCCGGCAACGACGGGCGGCACCAGGAAGAGCGGCAGCAGCACGACGAAGCCGATCCCCAGCGTGACGATGCCGAGGATCACATAGACGACTGCGGCGACGACCAGCCAGATGTACATGGAGATCTGCACGTTGAGCGAGTTGGCCGCATGGGCGCGCACGAATGGGCCGCGGTCCTTGTAGAGCAGGTAGACCACCGCAGAGCCGACGAAACCAAGAAATCCGGCTGAGCAGATCATGGCGACCACGGCGCCGGCGTGGCTGATCGCACCCCAGGTGCGCTCGTCCTGCTGGGACAGTGGCGCGACTGCGGTCCGGAGGGGGGCATAGGACTGCTGTCCTGGCTGCTCCTGCTGGCCGTACTGAGGGATCTGGTGGGTCGGGTCGGCGGACGGGTCAGGGTTCTGCGGGTACTGGTCGGACATCTCACTCACTCCTCGGTGGGCCGGGTGCCCTGCGATGACACCCAGCCAAGCACGTCCGCGGTCGGTTTTCATCCCCTCCCGGGGGCCACTCAGGGTCCAATCAGGGTTCCCTCAGGTCCCGCTCTCCAACCACGCCTTGACAGTGGTCTGCGCCTCGATGGAAACTGACTCCCCAACATCTCTTGGGGAGAAGTAGCCATGACACCGAAGGACGTACCGCCCTCCGCCCTGTCGGCGCTGAGGTCCGTGGCGCACCCCGTCCGCCTGCGCATCCTGTCGATGCTCACTGCAGAGGCCATGAGCGCCGCCGAGGTGGCCCGCGCCCTCGAACTGACCCACGCCAACGCGTCGTACCACCTTCGCGTGCTCGTCGAGGCCGGCGAACTGGTGCTTGACAGCGAGGTGAAGGTCCGGGGCGGCGTGGCGAAACGCTACCGCTACCTGGTGGGCGGAGATCCCGAGCGGTTGAACGAGCCGGAGAGCAACGAGGACATGATCGCCTGGCAGACCGCGACCCACGTCGAGACCGTCCGGCGACTCACCAGTCGGGTCGCGGGACCAGGAATCCCGGCAACCTCCTCCGACATCGAAACCTGGGTGACACCCGAGGACTGGGCCAGCGCCGCCACCGCGATCAACGAGGCCATGGTGCTCCTGCACGAGCAGGCACGAGCCCCCCGCACCGCTGGCACGATTCATATCAGTGCGTCGTCGCAGGGCTTCGTGATGGGCGACCCGCAGTGAACAGGACCGGCGCGCTGGCACCGCTCGGTGAGCGCAACTTTGCGTGGTACTTCGCCTCACGCCTGGTCAACACCCTCGGCGCGATGATGGCCACCATCGCGCTGACCTTCGCCGTCCTCGACATCGACGGCCGGGCCATCGCGATCGGCCAGGTGCTGGCCGCTCACACCATTCCGATGATCGTGCTGCTGCTGTGGGGCGGTGTGCTCTCCGACCGATTCCCTCGCGCGGTGGTGCTACAGGTCTCCAACGTCGCCTCCGCACTCTCCCAGGGAGTGATCGCCTACCTGGTGCTGACCGACCGGGCCGAACTCTGGATGATCATCGGGCTCAGCGCGGGGCACGGCGCGGTGTCCGCGATGTCGATGCCCGCGATGGCTGGTCTGGTCCCGCAACTGGTGCCGCGTGAGTCACTCCAGCAGGCGAACGCACTGTTGTCACTGACCCGCAACGGCCTGACCGTCCTGGGTCCCTCGCTCGGGGCCTTCCTCGTGGTCACCACCGGCCCCGGCTGGGCGTTGGCCGTCGATGCGCTCACCTGGGCCCTGGCTGCGCTGCTGCTGATCCCCGTACGCATTCCTGCGCGGACAGCGCGTACGGCGGCCAGTTCGACACTCCAGGACCTCCGTGAGGGCTGGACGTTCTTCCGCAGCGTCACCTGGCTGTGGGTGGTCGTGCTCGGCTTCGGTGGACTCAACATGATCCACAACGGGGCCCTGTTCACGCTCGGACCGGTGGTCGCGGAGGCCACCATCGGGCGTCAGGCCTGGGGTTTCGTGCTCTCGGCCGAAGCCGCCGGGCTCCTGCTGATGGCTTTCGTCCTGCTGCGCTTCCGTCTCGAACGCCCACTCCTGTGGGGCATGCTCGCCGTCACTCTCAATGCTGCGCCGATGCTGATGCTGGGCATCGATCCGGTGGTCGTGGCGCTGGTCGCCGCCGCCTTCCTCGGCGGAATGGGCATCGAGGTCTTCTCCATGGGGTGGTCGCTGGCGATGCAGGAAAACATCGACGACGACATGTTGAGCCGCGCCTACTCCTACGACATGCTCGGGTCCTTCATTGCTATGCCGATCGGACAACTGGCCTGGGGGCCGCTGGGATCGATCTTCGGCAACGAGCAGGTCCTGATCGCCTCGGGCGTCGCCTACGTCCTCATCTGCGTGCTGGTGCTGTGCTCGCGGTCGGTGCGAGACCTGCCACGGACCGACCCCGCGCGCGCCGCTAGGGTCGCTGCATGACAGTCCTCGACCTCTTTCGCCATGACGACCGCGTCGTCGTCGTCACGGGTGCCTCCAGCGGTCTGGGAGTCTCCTTCGCCCACTGCTTCGCCGAAGCTGGTGCGCACGTCGTGCTCGGAGCGCGGCGTGTCGACAAGCTCGAGCGAGTCGCTGACTCGGTGCGCTCCATCGGGAACCAGGTCCACACGGTGGTCACCGACGTCGCCGACCCGGAGCAGTGCCAGCGCCTCGTGGACGAGGCGATGGAGACCTTCGGACGCGTCGACGTGCTGATCAACAACGCCGGTGTCGGCACCGCAGTGCCTGCCACCCATGAGACTCCCGAGCAGTTCCGCTCCGTCATCGACGTCAACCTCAACGGCTGTTACTGGATGGCCCAGGCCTGCGCCCGCGTGATGAAGCCGGGGTCGAGCATCATCAACATCTCCTCCATCCTCGCTCTCACCACCGGTGGTCTCCCCCAGGCTGCCTACTCCGCCTCCAAGGCCGGCCTCGGTGGGCTCACCCGCGACCTGGCCCAGCAGTGGATGGGCCGCAAGGGCATCCGCGTCAATGCACTCGCCCCGGGCTTCTTCGCCTCCGAGATGACCGAGTCCTACCCCGAGGGCTATCTCGAGCAGGCGATGCAGCGGGTCCCCGCTGGCCGTACGGGACTTCCTCACGAACTCGGCGCCACCGCGGTGTGGCTGGCCTCGAGCGCCGCCGGCTATGTCAACGGGCAGACGATCGCGGTCGACGGCGGTCTGACGATCGCGTGATCGCTCGTGGGTGATGGGGAAGAAGTCCCAGACGCCCCGGGACGTACGACCCGTGACGGGGCCACCCCGATGCGCCTAGCGTGGGCCCATGACGTCTGACGAGGAATTCCTGCGCGCCCACTCCGGACATGCGGAGGAGCTCGACGCGATCGCCGACCTCGAGGACGATCTCGCCGAGTCGGGTCACGAGCATGACGATGCCCCGGGATCCGACGGCCTGCCCGCGTGGCGTCAGGGCTATCCCTACGACACCAAGATCACCCGCAAGGAGTACGAGCGCACCAAGCGGCAACTGCAGATCGAGTTGTTGAAACTGCAGGCGTGGGTCAAGGACTCCGGGACCAAGGTGGCGATCCTGTTCGAGGGCCGTGACGCGGCCGGCAAGGGTGGCTCGATCAAACGGTTCACCGAACACCTCAACCCGCGTGGCGCCCGCGTCGTCGCCCTCTCGGTGCCGACCGAGCAGGAGAGGTCGCAATGGTATTTCCAGCGTTACGTCGCGCACCTTCCCTCAGCCGGTGAGATGGTCCTGTTCGACCGATCCTGGTACAACCGCGCCGGGGTCGAGCGAGTCATGGGCTACTGCACGCCGCAGCAGTACCTCGAGTTCATGCGCGCCTGTCCCGACTTCGAGGACATGCTCGTGAAGGCCGGCGTCAACCTGATCAAGCTGTGGTTCTCGGTCTCGCACGACGAACAGGCCGCCCGCTTCGAGAGCCGCATGGGGGACCCGGTCAAGCAATGGAAGATCTCGCCCACCGACCTAGCCTCGCGCGACAAGTGGGACGCCTACACCGAGGCTAAGCAGGCGATGTTCTTCTACACCGACACCGCGCACGCCCCCTGGACGGTCATCAAGAGCAACGACAAGAAGCGGGCCCGGCTCGAGGCGATGCGGCTGGTGCTCTCGAAGTTCGAGTACCCGCTGAAGGATCACGAGCTCATCGGCAGGCCCGATCCGCTGATCGTGGGCCCGGCCTCGGCGGTCTATGAAGAGGGCGAGCAGAACGGCAAGTTCTTCCCGCGGCTCTGAGGCAGTTCAGAGGGTCCGGGTGACCGCGTTGTCTCCCTCGCGGACGGCGTAGACCCCTCCGGACAGCGCGAGGATGAAGGCGGCGTCCAGGCTTTCGAGCAGGTCGGCAGATCCGGTGTCGCAGGCGTCGCAGCCGCAGTAGGGCTGCCGATCGAGGACCTCGGTCGGCTTCCCAACTCCGATCTGGACGTGGGAATCCTCGACTCCGTCCGACGGCGCGTAGGCGACCACCACGGGTTGGGTGCCGGCTCGACCACGCAGGACGGTCACCCGCGACGGCGTGAAGTGGCTCTCCGCTACCCATCGCACGTCGCCAGGCGCAATGGACTCGGCACTACCGAGATCGAGCGAACAGATGGCTTCCGCCCAGGCGTCGGCTCGTACGCCGAGCAGGCGGTAGCGCGCGGGCTCCAGACAGCGGGAGTACTCCTCCTCCAGCGCGGCGCGCCCGCCAGGGTGCGGATTTGGCCAGTCGGCGAGATCGCCGCGCAGCCGGGCGAACGCCTCGTTGACGGCCTGGAGCAGCCCTGAGGGAGCGCGTCCTCGGTGATCGACGTACGCCGACACATGAACCCCGTCGAGTTCCTCGGACTCGAGGTCGCCTGCTGCAACTCTCATCAGCAGGCTGGTCTCAGGCTCAGCAACCTCAGGTCCGTCGAAGGTGAGGACGACCGCACCCGAGCTCAGGACCGGCTCGCCGCGGGGCAGGAGCTGGATGGCGACACCCACGCCTGTCGGATCGTGGAACTGACGTCGAGGCCACATCTCGGCGTCGGCGAAACCCAGCGCGAGCAGCAGGTCCGCCACGCGTTCGGGGTCGGGCGGGGTCAACGCCACCGACTCCAGGATCGGCCCGTCCGCCGGTCCGGCGCCCATCGGGGTCGTCCACTCCATGAGGAACGGCAACCCGGGGTCGTACGGTCCCGGGCCGACGTCGCAGAGTCGCCAGGCCACCACGTCACCCTCGGTCGTGAGACGAGAGCCCTCCACCACCGGCTGGGGGTCGAAGCCGGCCTTGACGAGGGCGGCTCGCGCGTGGTGGATATCGTCGACAGCGATCGCCCACGAGATGAGACCGTGGCCGGACCGCACGCGATCCAGCCACGGGTTGGACTCGTCCCGGCCAGGGGCGATCAGTTCGATGTAGGCGGGCTGCGGCCCCCGGACGAGGACGTTCTCCGTGCCGACCGGGTGCGCACCCCCGCGCTGGGCCCTCAGGCCCAGCGCGTTCCAACGACTGGCCGCCTCGTCAAGGTCGGCGACGGCGATGACGAGGTGGTCCAGTCGTGCATCCATACGCTCAGGCTTCGGCGATGATCTCGCGGATCGAGGAGATCAGCAGCTCGATGTCGTCGTTGCTGGCCACCAGCGGCGGCGCGAAACGCACGGTCGAGCCGTGGGTGTCCTTGGCGAGGATGCCTCGGTGCATCAGGCTCTCCGACATCGCACGGCCCGTCATGAGGGACGGGTCGATGTCGATGCCGGCCCAGGCGCCGCGGATGCGGATGTCGACCAGACCCTTGCCGACGAGCGGGCGAAGACCAGCCTCGAGGAGGTCACCGATCTCGACGGCACGGGCCTGGAAGGTGCCCTCCTCCAGCATCGCGACGACCTCGGCGCCGATGGCAGCCCCCAACGGGTTGCCGCCGAAGGTCGAGCCGTGCGAGCCCGGCGTGATGACATCCAGGATGTCGGTGTTGGCCGCGATCGCGGAGACGGGGTAGAGGCCGCCGCCGAGCGCCTTGCCCATGATGTATATGTCGGGGACGACGTCCTCATGGTCGCAGGCGAACGTCTTGCCCGAACGGGCCAGACCGGACTGGATCTCATCGGCGATCATCAGCACGTTGCGCTCGGTGCACAGGGCGCGGAGAGCAGTCAGGAATCCAGCCGGCGGGATGACCACGCCGCCCTCACCCTGGATCGGCTCGAAGAGCACGGCCACGGTGTTGTCGTCGATCGCCGCGGCAACGGCGTCGATGTCGCCGTAGGTGGCGCTGCGGAAGCCGGGTGCGAACGGGGAGTATCCACCGCTGGCGACCTCGTCGTCGGAGAAACTCACGATGGTGGTGGTACGGCCATGGAAGTTGCCGCGCATGGTGATGATCGAGGCCTGCCCGTCGGGCACGCCCTTCACTTCGTAGCCCCACTTGCGGGCGACCTTGATCGCGGTCTCCACTGCCTCGGCACCGGAGTTCATCGGCAGGATCATGTCCTTGCCGGTCAGTCGCGCCAGCGACTCGGCGAAACCACTGAGCTTGTCGTTGAAGAAGGCGCGGCTGGTGAGCGTGAGGCGGGCCAGCTGCTCGGTCGCGACCTTGACCAGGCGCTCATTGCTGTGTCCGAAGTTGAGTGCGGAATAGCCGGCAAGGCAATCCAGGTATCGGCGTCCGTCGACATCGATCACCCAGGCTCCGTCGCCCTCGGCAAGCACCACCGGAAGGGGATGGTAGTTGTGGGCGGCATAACGCTCGGTGGTCTCGATGTGCGCGGCCGTGGCGGGGCTGGTCGAGGTTCTGGTCGAGGTGTCAGTCGCGGTCATGGACACATGGTGTCACCAGTTCCGGATTCGTGGTAACGCAGGACCGATCGCGCAGGTGCGCAGCCCCTGTGGCAGCCCTGAAATGCAGTCAGGCGGGGTCCGAAGACCCCGCCTGACCAGTGATTTCACCGAGTGGAGCTGAGGGGACTCGAACCCCTGACCCTCTGCATGCCATGCAGATGCGCTACCAGCTGCGCCACAGCCCCAACATCACCCGTGAAGGGCAACTCGCAGAACTTTAGCCGACCGCCCGATCGAGGTGAAATCGGGGTTGGACTCAACCCAGCAGGCGCCACAGCAGCCAGATGCTCAGACCTGCAGCGGCCAGCCCGGCCAGCAGCGGCAACGCCATCAGCGCCACGGCCCCGAGGACGTAGCCTGACGTCGGTCGTTGGCGCAAAGGCTCGCGCTCCACCTCTGCCACCAGCAGCCGCAGGTTCTTGCGGTTGGCCCGGTGCGCCACGTCGAGGAGGTCACCGATGCCCGGCACCAGTCCGAGGAGGGCGTCCACGATGAGGTTCAGGCCCATTCGCGCCAGGACCGCCATCGGCACGCGCGCCCGGATCGCGTCCCGAATGATGACGCTCGACAGAGCACTGCCCAGCACGTCACCGATGCCGGGCACCAGCCCGATCAGGGCATCGAGACCGACCCCGATACGGGTGCCGGGCACCGTCACCGCGTCGTCCATCACCCGGGCGACCTGGCGACTCAGCGTCAGGTCGACATGGCGGGAGCGTTCTGGGAAATCACGGTCGGTCGAGGAGCGAGGCACCGGCACAGCCTAGGGACAGTCCAGGGCAGTCTCGTTGTAGGACCGCAGCTGCAGCTGCCCCTGTCGAGGATGCTCCCGCAGCAGCAGCCACCCGCAGTTGTCCATCCCGCCGAGAGTCTCCTGGGCACCGATCGGCCATCCCAGCAGACCGGCCACTGCGATCCGAAGCGCTGCGCCGTGGGTCACCACGATCCCGGTCTCCCCCGGGCCGAGCACATCCAGGCAGGAGCGCAGAGCGGGAACAATGCGGTCGCGCACCTGGGACGTCGATTCGGCGCCGGGCAGAGACAACGCATCGTCACCGGCCTGCCAGGAGGCGTACTCGTCGGGGAACTTCATCTCGAACTCATCCATCGTAAGCCCGGTTCGCTCACCTACGTCGTACTCGCGCAGGTCGGGGAGGTAGGAAGCGTCCATCCCGGTGCTCTCGACCAGCGGCGCAACGCTCTGCCGCGCGCGCAGGAGATCACTCGACCACAGCCGCACGGGCGCGAACCTGGCCAGCACACGGGCGGCGGCCGCGGCCTGCTGATGACCGACCTCGTCGAGCTCGATGTCGGCATGACCCTGGGCCTGGCCGGAATGGTTCCACGCCGTACGACCGTGCCGCATCACGATGAGCGTGCGGGGCCTGCTCACGTCAGGTGGAGCTCGATGGCCGGGCAGTCGCCCCAGAGCCGTTCGAGGGCGTAGAAGGAGCGCTCCTCCTCGTGCTGGACGTGGATGACGACGTCGCCGTAGTCGAGCAGCACCCAGCGGCCCTCCTTGTGTCCTTCGCGGCGAATCGGTCGGGCACCTGCCTCACGAAGCTTTCCCTCGACCTCGTCCACGATGGCGCCCACGGCGCGCTCGTTGGTCGCGCTCGCGAGCACGAAGGCATCAGTGATGGCGAGTTGGTCGCTGACGTCGAGGGCCATCACCTGTTGGGCCTGCTTGTCGTGCGCTGCCTGGGCGGCAATGGCGACGAGCTCGAGCGCGTGGTCGGTAGCAGTCATGCGGAGTCCTTGGAGTGGGGGGCATAGAGGTCGTGCTTGGCGATGTATTGCACGACGCCGTCGGGAACGAGATACCAGACGGGTTCGCCGCGCCGTTTGCGTTGGCGGCAGTCGGTGGAGGAGATGGACAGCGCCGGGATCTCCAGCATGGTCACCTTGTCGTAGGGGATCTGCGACAGGGTCTCCGGGTCGAGGGCATATCCGGGGCGGCTGCACCCGACGAACTTGGCGAGCTCGAAGAGTTCGTCGGCGTTGCGCCAGGTGAAGATGTCAGCGAGCGCGTCTGCGCCGGTGATGAAGTAGAGCTCGGCGTCAGGCATCTCCGCGCGCAGGTCACGCAGCGTGTCGATGGTGTAGGTCGGGCCGTGTCGATCAATGTCGACGCGCGAGACGTTGAAGCGCGGATTCGCGGCGGTGGCCACCACGGTCATCAGGTAGCGATGCTCGGCCGGGGACACCACCCGGTCGCTCTTCTGCCAGGGGTCGCCCGTTGGCACGAACAGGACCTCGTCGAGGTCGAACCAGGACTGCACCTCGGAGGCTGCCACGAGGTGGCCGTGGTGGATGGGGTCAAAAGTGCCACCCATCACCCCGACACGACGCACGGTGGCTGCCTCAGCTGTGTTCGCGTCCGCCCCCGAAGGAGACGACGCCGAAGAGCAGCGCCAGTAGCAGCGCCAGCACGATCGCGCCGACGACATAGGGGTGGATCGCGGGGTCACCTTGCTCGGCCTGCTCGGCAAGGATGGTCAGGGCGCTCAACATGGAAGCAATCCTATCCTCAGACTGCGGCGAGCGGTCAGCGGACGTGCCCGTCGCCCACCACGACGTACTTGCTCGACGTCATCTCGGGCAGACCCATCGGGCCGCGGGCGTGCAACTTCTGGGTCGAGATGCCGATCTCGGCGCCGAAGCCGAACTCTGCGCCATCGGTGAAGCGTGTGGAGGCATTGACCATCACGGCCGCGGAGTCGACCGCCGCGACGAAGCGCCGGATCGTCGCCTGGTCGCGCGCGACGATCGCCTCGGTGTGTCCGCTGGAGAAGCGTCGGATGTGCTCGATCGCACCCTCGAGGTCGTCGACCACTGCCGCGGAGATGTCGAGTGAGAGGAACTCGGCTCCATGGTCGTCATCGGTGGCCGCGACCACGTCGTCGCAGACCGCGAACTGGGCGTCACCATGGACCGTCACCCCCGCTTCCTGCAGCGCCGCCACCACGAGAGGGACGAACGAGGAAGCGACATCTCGGTGGACCAGCAGCGACTCCGCTGCGTTGCAGACGCTGCTGCGATGGGTCTTGGAGTTGAGGACGATCGCCAACGCCTGATCGAGGTCGGCGGACGCATCGACGTAGACGTGGCAGTTGCCCACCCCGGTCTCGATCACCGGCACGGTCGATTCCTCCACGACACTGCGGATCAGTCCTGCTCCCCCACGCGGGATCAGCACGTCGACCAGTCCTCGGGCCCGCATCAGGGCCCGCACACTGTCGCGCGTCTCCCCTGGCACCAACTGGACGGCATCCGCCGGCAGGCCGCTCTGCGCAATGGCAGCGCGCAGGGCGTCCACGATCGCGGCGTTGGTCGACCGGGCACTGGAGGAGCCGCGCAGCAGGACCGCATTGCCCGACTTGAGGCAGATCCCGGCGGCATCGGCCGTCACGTTGGGGCGCGCCTCATAGATCATGCCCACCACGCCGAACGGCACGCGGATCTGGCGCAGCTCGAGTCCGTTGGCCAAGATACTGCCGCGGAGCACCTCTCCCACGGGATCGGGCAGCCCGGCGACCTGACGCAGTGCGTCGGCCATGGCGGCCAGGCGGTCCGGGTCGAGCCTGAGTCGATCGATGATGGGCGCCGGGGTGTCGCTCGCCTCGGCGCGCGACACGTCCTCCTCATTGGCGGTGAGGATGACGCCCTCGTGCTCGCGCAGGGCTGCGGCCATTGCGTGCAGGGTGGTGTCCTTGAGCGTGGGTGTGGCCGTGGCCAACTCGTGGCTGGCCGCGCGCGCCCGCTGCGCCACGCTGCGTACGGTTTCCTCGATGCTCACCTCGCCAGCCTAGAGCTCGACGTCAGAGGTAGATCGTGATGTCCGCGTCCTGCCGCAACCTCTCGGCCAACTTCTGTGCGGCCTCGGAGATACGTCGGCCCTTCATCTGCGCGACAAGCGTGCCCCTCGTCTCGGCGAACGAGGGGATCTCGTAGGGCTGGCCGCTCTGCTCGACCTGTGCCTTGTTCAGGTCGTACTGCTCATGCAGTTCGGCGTCAGTCGGTTCGATCGGACCAACCTCGTCGACCACCATCGCATCCACCATCAGAGCCGACTCGATATCGTCGCGGACCTGATCCTCGGTGGAGCCCGACTCGTAGGTCGCGAGGTATTGATACACCGAGCCGACGCCGGACTCCTCGACCATGGCGTCGAACGCGGCATCCACGTCCTCCACAGGCACCGAGATGCCACGCGCCTCGTACTCCTCATCCCAGAGCATGTTTCCGATGAGGTTGTCGACCGCCTGCTTCGCCAGCGCCGGCAGGTCGGGCTCCTGACCGGTCGGCCTGACCTTCTCCTTGAGCCGGGCAACTTGATAGAGCGCCACGTACTCGTCCACAAAATCGTCCTTGGTGATCTCCGCACCATCGACCTCGGCCACGACATCGGGAATGTCGTCAAGCGCGACGGCCACGGCTTGCGGAAGGTCCTTGACGGACTCCTGCGAGGTCGGTTCGTCCGGGGCCCTGGCGCGGCTGGGCGCCGGATCCGGCGCGCTGCAGGCGGACAGGACCAGCAGAGCCCCGACAACAACGCCGAGAGCAGACTGGGTCCGCGTGGTCGGAGACATCGCAGGCAACGATATGCCCGCGATGCAGAACGCCCCCGACCAGTACGGTCGGGGGCGGCCTGAATGTTGACGATTCTCAGCTCTTGTGCGCCTCGATCTTCTCCGTGGCGGCAGGCAGGACCGTGTGCAGGTCACCCACCACACCGAAGTCGACGAGCTCGAAGATCGGAGCCTCGGCGTCCTTGTTGACCGCAACGATCGTCTTCGAGGTCTGCATGCCGGCCCGGTGCTGGATCGCACCGGAGATGCCGTTGGCGACGTAGAGCTGCGGAGAGACCGTCTTGCCGGTCTGACCGACCTGGAAGGTGTGCGGCATCCACCCCGAGTCGACCGCGGCCCGCGAGGCACCGACAGCTGCGCCGAGGGAGTCTGCGAATCCTTCGATCGGCTCGAAGTTGCCGCCGGTACCGCGTCCACCCGAGACCACGATGGCCGCCTCGGTCAGATCGGGGCGACCCGTCGACTCACGCGGCTGCGAGGCCACGATCTGAGCAGTCTTGGCAGCCTCGGAGACGGTCACCTCGAATGCCTCGACGATGCCGGCGCCGTCAGCCTCCACCGGCGTGGCCGAGTTGGGCTTGACGGTGATGATCGGCGTGCCGTGGGTGACCTTGGCCTGCACGGTGAAGTTGCCGGCGAACACCGACTGGGTGGTCACCGGGCCCTCCTGCACGTCCACGGCGTCAGTGATCAGACCCGAGTCGAGTTTGATCGCGAGACGACCCGCGACCTCCTTGTTCTCGAAGCTGGAGGGCAGCAGCACGGCAGCCGGCTGAGCCTGCTGCGCCAACTGCTGGAGCGCCTCGGCCTTGGGCGCGACGAGGAATCCCTTGATCTGGGCATCGTCGATGACGTACACCTTCGTGGCGCCGTACTTCTTGACCTTCTCGGCCACGGTCTCGGCCTTGTCGGGCGAGCCGAAGAACACTGCGGCAGGCTCACCGAGACGGGCCGCCATGGTGAGCAACTCGTAGGTGGGCTTCTTGACCTCGCCGTCGACGTGGTCGATCACCACCAGAACTTCAGACATGTCTGCGTCTCCCTCGCTCAGATGAATTTCTTGGACGCGAGAAAATCGACCAGCGCCGTGGCGCCTGAGCCGTCCTCGTCGGTGACGACCTCACCGGCAGTGCGCGGCGGACGTTCGGTCGTGTCCTCGACCTGCGACCACGCCACCGAAAGACCGACCTGGTCAGCCTCGATGCCCAGATCGGACAGGGCATACGTCTCCAGCGGCTTCTTCTTGGCCGCCATGATCCCCTTGAAGGACGGGTAACGCGCTTCGCCGGACTGGTCGGTCACCGACAGCACGATCGGAAGAGTCGCGCCGATCACCTCGGTGGAGCCTTCGTTGTCACGCTTGATGCGCACCTGGTCCCCCTGGCTCTCCACGACGGAGGCAAGGGTGACCTGCGGGATGCCGAGTCGCTCGGCGAGCATCGCCGGGACGACGCTCATCCCGCCGTCGGTGGAAGCCATCCCGCAGATGACGAGATCCACCGGACCGATCTTCTCGATCGCCTTGGCCAGGACCAGTGACGTGGCCATCGCGTCGGAGCCGGCGATCGCGTCATCCAGCACATGAACGCCCTTGTCGAGGCCCATCTGCAGTGCCTTTCGCACTGCATCGACGGCCTTTTCAGGACCCACGCACAGGGCGGTGATCTCGATCTCCTCGCCCTCGCGCTTCTCGCGGAACTGCAGGGACTGCTCGACGGCGTACTCGTCCAACTCGGACAGCAGCCCGTCGACGCCTACGCGATCGACGGTGTAGTCATCCTCGAACTGACGGTCGGCCGTGGCGTCCGGCACGTGTTTCACACAGACAACAATGTTCATGGTGGTGTGGCCTCGCGGCCCCTCCTGTGCACTCGATGTGTGGTCGTGAGGCTACAAGCGTGCCACCCCCTGACGGAATGGGGATCACCGTGGGGTCGCTCACAGTGGCGCTGTCACTGTGACAAAGACCTCACTCAACGCACTCTGAAACTCTTGACCTTCCGCTGGCGCAGGTGGCCCGTGTCACCACGGTAGACGACGATCAGGCGGTACTTTCCGCGGGTGAGTCTGCCCAGATCGGCGGTGGCACGGCCGTGGCTAATGGCGGCACCGAGTCCCCGGCGCGAACGTTTCGGAGTCAGTTTCCTGAGCGACATCTTCACCCGGCCCGTCGGCACCGTGTCGTAGGTCCCGGCCAGTCTGATCGCCACCCGGGTGCGCCGCCGGACGTGTCGACCGAAGGCGGCGACGCGAACTCCCGTGTCCGCCTTGGCGACCGTCCAGGTCTGACTGGTGCTGGTGCTCGTGTCGTGGTGCCCCGGATCGGTGGCGAGGAAGGTCGCGTTCACGTGATGGACCCCCACCCGGGCCCGTGGCAATGCCAGAGCAGCACCACCGCCTGCATCCAGGGGCATCCGGTAGGCCACTCCGTCGATCGAGAAGACCAGCCCGCCAGGCACGCCACCGGGCACGGGTCCCGCAGTGGTGCCCACCGCTGCCGTCGCCAGCACCGCCTCGCCGTAACGGGAGGTGCCCGTGGCGAGAGTCAACGTCGTCGTCGATCGCGAGCGCACCACCATCGAATCCACGCCCACCGACGCGCCGGTGCCGGGGCGACACACGGACCGGATGGACGCTGCCACCGACCCGTCGGCACGCCGCAGGAGCCACGTGGCGTCCAAGGTGTCGGCCACGACGAGGTCGTCCCCCGCGGCGACCGGGACGTACGTCATCGGCGCCGAGGCGCTCTGGAACGGCACCGCGGCCTGGGTGGACTGGTCGGGAATGGGGACACTCGCCAGGAGCAGGCTCTGCTCGAACGGTTGGGTCCCGATCGTGCCGCGCAGGGTGAACGTCGCCTCCACCGCTCGTGCCTTGATCAGTGGGTCGTCGTAGGCCCGCCTGGCCGTGACACCTGGCAGTGCGGAGACGAACGTCGTCGTCAGATCGGCCGGTTCACCGACGTGCAGGACGCCGGGCAGATTCGTGTCGAGCCCCACGTCGAGACCGGTGGGCCCGACGACGCCGTCGGACTCGCACGCCCAGCGGACCGACCCGGTGCCGGCCATGGCAGGAACGACCCCGCCTGCGAAGACCGAGCCGAGCAGGAGCAGGAGGACCGCACCACGAGTGATCACTTGACGTACTTCGCCTTGGCCTTCGTCGCACTGTCGACCTTGATGGGGGCGGGTGGCGGCGTCGGGGCGGCCAGTGCCACCGGGGCACCCAAGGCCGTCGAAGAGATGGCCGCGCTGCCCTCGAGATAGCGGACCGGCGAACCGCTGAACACCTTGTCGAGCATCACGATGGTGAAAGTCGCAGTCACCGTCACGCGCTGGCCGAGCCCATCCGCAACGCAGTCGTGGTTGAGCGGCGCCACGGTGGCCCCAGAGACCGGCACTGCGGTCACGATCGAAGCCACGAGGGCTGCGGAGCTGACCGCGGCGACTCGACGTACGGAAGACGAGGAGTTCATGGGCGAGACGGTATCAACGGCCAGCCTCGGGTGTCGCGGCTACCTTCGCGCCCCCTTCATGGTGATCCTCGTCGTCG
The DNA here is from genome assembly GCA_038242265.1 of Propionibacteriales bacterium. GTDB lineage: Bacteria > Actinomycetota > Actinomycetes > Propionibacteriales > Nocardioidaceae > Nocardioides. The sequence goes on along the minus strand of JBBSSH010000007.1, from coordinate 68,137 downwards.
CCGGTTGCGTCGTGGGCGAGCCGCCGTACGCCGCAATCACGGTGTATTTCCGAGCCGGACGAAGGCCAGCGAAGAGGCGGCGGACCTTGCCGGAGCAGTTCATCGGCACCTGCACCTTGAGTGCCCGCTTGCCATCGGCCAGGACCGTGACCTTCATCCTTCCGGTGCAGAAGGTGAGGCCTCCTTCGGCGCTCACGGCGCCGGTGATGTCGACGGAGTTCCGCATCTTGCGGAACTTCCCCTTCATCGTGACCGTCGTCAGCGCCTTGGTCACCCTGATCGTCGCCGTGGCGATGCTCGGCGCGGTGGAGGAATCAGCCGGGACGTAGGTCGCGGTGATGTGGGACGTGCCCATCGCGGTGAGCTGGATGGTCGCAGTGGCCACGCCGTTCACGAGGGGGGTGGTGACGGTCTCCCACCCGGTGCTGATCCGGACCCCGCCACCCTGGGCGCCGGTGACGCTGGCGCGGACGCTCACGCTTCCACCCAGGTGACCCAGCGCAGTGTCGAGCGCCAATGTGGTCGTGGTGAGCCTCGTCGTGGGCGGCGCTGCCGTCGGGGACACCGCGACCTCACGCACGACGAGCGTCTGGGTCTCGGCAGCGCTGGGCGTGAAACGAGCACCGGCCGCCGGCTCGAAGGCCGCTGTGACCGCGTGGGTGCCGACTGCCAGGGCAGGGAGGCTGAGCGTCGCGGATCCGTCGACCAGAGGCGCCCGGAAGGTGGCTCCCCCTGCGGTGACCACGGCCTGACCGACCGGGAAGTCCCGGTTCAGGGCCGTCACCGTGACCCGGGCAGACACCAGGTCACCGAAGTCGACCTTCGTGCTGCTCAGCGCGAGCGCGGTGCTCGTGGCGCTGTCCTCGACCGGGGCAGCAGTCACGACCAACTTCTCCGCGACGGACGTGCTCGGGGCGAAGTCGAGTTCCTCGGTCGGGACGAAACTGGCCGTGACGAGATAGTCCCCCCACTCCATAATTGGTCAACGGCAGCACCGCGCCACCACCGGTCAACGGCACGTCGGTCTCGATGCCGTCGACCGAGAAAATCACTCGGCCGTCCGGGTCCCCTGTGTCGGCGGTGACCTTCGCAGTCGCGGTGGACACCTCGCCGTCCGCCATCGTTGCCGGACTGAGTTTCAGCACCGTCAAGGTGCGCACCACCGCCGGACGGTTCACCCTGAACACTGCCGGGTCCTGGGCAGTGCTGGGCGCCATGACGGCCGGATCCAGCGGAGTGAACGCGGCCGTGATCGAGAAACTTCCTGCGATCGAACTCGGGAGAGTAGCGGACGCGGTTCCGCCCACCACTGCGACCGGCGGACCGACGACCACGCCGTTGGCGAAGAACGACACCGTGCCGCGCGGCTCACCTCCTGCCCACAGCACCGAGGCCCGGGCCTTCGCCGAGCCGCCGGCCGTGACGACAGCCGGAGAGAGAGACACGTCGGTGCGGGTCTGCAGAGCATTCACCGGGGGTGGAGTGACCCTCAGCACCCGCACACCGGACCGGCTCGACCCGTACTGGGTGCCACCGGCCGGGAGATAGCGCGCGCGCACATCGAAGTCGCCGCTCTGGTACGTCGGTAGCGTGAGCGTGACTGCGCCATTGGCGAGCGTCGCGGTGACCACCTCGTCGAAACCAGCACCGTCAGTCATCGTGACCTCGACGGTGCCCGTAGCCACGCCCTGGGCGGCGGTCACGGTGACGGTGGCCTGCGCCACCTCGTTCTCGTGAACCATGGACGGGGCCATGGCGAGCCCAGTTGCAGTGCCGACCTTGGCCGTCGAGAGCACGGTCAGTGTGCGGTCCCCGGCGGCGCTCGCTGCAAAGTTGAGCCGATTCGTCGGTACGAAGCGGGCGCTGATGGTGTGCCCGCCCGCTCCCAGCCCGGTCAGTTCGTAAAAGGAGGTCAATCCACTCAGCGCGACGAGGGTCTCCTTGCCCCCGTCCACGGAGAAGGCCACGCTGCCCAGCGGGGTCCCCCGTGAGGTGGACACGCTTGCTGTGGCCGTCACGTTCTCTCCCGCCGCGGCCGTGGTCGGTGACAGTGAGAGACGCGTCGTCGTGATGGCCGCCGAGCGCACGACGCTGATCGTCAGCGAGCTCGCCCGGCTGGCCTTGAAGATCTGGGCGTTGGCCGGCACGAACGTGGCGACGAACGTGTGTTCGCCCGTGGGCAACAGCGGCAACGACACCGCGGCACGGCCCTCGACGAGAGTGGTGGACACGGTCTCGCCCGAGATCAGGATGTCGATCCGACCGCGCGGGGTGGCCCCGGCAGCCTCCACCTCGACCGCGACCTGACCCCGGTCGTCGACGGTGATCGTCGACTCCTCGAGCGTGGCGGAGGTCGTGGTGAGGGCAGCCTCCACCGGCTGGGTGAGGGTCAAGGTCCGGGGAGCAGACGTACTGCCGACCTGTTGTCCCGGTTTGGCCGGCACGAAGGTCGCCACGATCTGGTAAAAGCCCTGGTCCAGGGGCGGCAGCGTCACACGTGCCGTGCCGTCGAGATCGATGACAGCCGATGCGCGCACGACGCCGTCGACGAAGAAGTTGACCGTTCCGCGGGGCGTGCCGGCCGAGGTCGAGACCTGGGCTGTCGCGGTGATGTCTCGACCTGCGCTGGCGTGGTCCGGGTCGACGGTGAGCGTCGTGGTGGACGTCACCGACGCGATCGTCACCTGCTGGGGAGCGGACTGGCTTGCCTGGTCCACGAGTGGCCTGGTGGGGACGAAGACCGCGCGGACGGATCGGGTGCCGGCGTCGAGCGAGGGCAGCGTCACCGTGGCGACTCCCGAACCGTTCACCGGACCCGAGGCCACGTGCGCCCCGTCCACGAGGATGCCGACCGAACCCACCGGAGTGGCTCCGTTGCCGGTCACTGTCACCGACGCGACGAGTGTGTCCGCGGAGGTGCCGGAGGTGGCGGAAAGAACCATGGCGGTGCTGGTCGGGGTGCCGGGCGCCGTCACCGTCACGGTGGTGGCGCCACTGCTGGTCTCGAAATCTGACGGGTTGGTCGGGGTGAACTCGGCGGTGATCTCGCGCGCCCCCGGTGTGCTCAGACGTCCGAGCGTCCGCCTGGCGGCACCGGCAGAGACCGGTGTGGCACCGCCGACGGTCGTTCCGTCGACGAAGAACTGCACGGTCCCGGAGACCGTTCCCGACGCGGCCGTCACGGTGGCGACTGCTGTGACGACGTCCGAGGTGGTGGCCGGATTCTTGTCAACACTCACGGTGGTCGTCGTCGGCGTGGATGGCGTTCGCACCACGACGGTCGCGATCTCGGAGACGCTGGAGGCGTACTGCAGCGGCGCAGCGGGTACGAAGGTGGCCTGGATGTCGCGGGCACCCGGCGCCAGTCCCGTCAGCGACACCTGCGCCGAGGTCGCTCCTGCAGCCACTGGCCGAGTGGCGACGTCCACTCCGTCGGCGGAGAAGGTCACGGTGCCCGCCGGGGACCCGGTGGCGGCAGTGATCGTCGCCGTGGCGACGACCGGCTCGTTCGAGCTGACCGTCTTCTTGGCCAGGCTCAGGATCGTGGTGGTGATCACCGCAGGGGGACCTACGTTGATGCTCTGCACCGGAGAAACGCTGTCGTGGTAGAGCGTGCGGTCGTTGGGAACGAAGTCGGCCCGGACCTGGTGAGAGCCCTCGGCCAGGTTGTCGAGTGTCAGTTGAGCCTTGCCGTTGACCAGGGTCTTGAGCGGACGCTCGACGCCGTCGACCACCAGGCGCGCCTTGCCGGACACGGTCCCGCCGGTGACGGTGACCGAGACCGGCACCTGATTCGATGAGTTCGCCGTCAGGGGCCCTTCGATGGCGGCCATCGTCGTGGTCGACCGGGCCATCACGAACACGGGTGTGCCGATGGTGTCCTCCCCCGCCGGGTCGCAGACTGCCTGGACGTCGATCTTGAGGTTTCCGGTGCCCAGGGGGCCGTCGAAGAACTTCGTGACGGCGTTGAAGTTGTTGTCGGGGGTCTTGAAGACGACCTTCTGCGGTGTGCTGGGCGGGGTGAACCGGAAGCTTCCGAAGGCCTTGAGGTAGGTGGCCTGTCCCTCGGTCATGTTGACGCCCGGGATGTCGAGCGGCAGCGGGATCCGGGTCGGGTCGGCCCCGATGACCACCGAAGCCTCGGTCGAACCCTTGACCGAACGCCCTCCGATGCTCCAAGCAGTGCCGGAGGCTTCCTTGTCGATGCTCGAGTTGCTGACCACGTTGACCGATCGGGCCGGACTGCCCACATCCACCGTCGCCGGGAGGTCGTGGGTGAGGGTGGAGTTGGTGGTGGTGTTCTGCGTGATCTCTGTTCCACCCACATTCGCCTTGCCCACACAGGCTGCAGTGCCGGCCTGGGCCATCGAGGCCGGGAGCACGACGAGGAGTGCGGACGCGGTGCCGGCGGCGGCCAGCCGGGCGAGATTGCGCTGCAGGTTCTTCATCTCACATCAACCGATCTTCTTGGTCATGGCGGCCGTGGCCGGGAGGAGAGTGTCGGATCCGAGGTAACGGATCTGGACCTGGTAGACGCCTGACTTGCCGATCGGGAAGCGCGCCACGACGAAGCCGTTGCAGTCGACCTCCCGGGTCAGCGACCTGACCTTCTTCTTGCCCCGTTTCAGGACGAACCTGGCACTCCCCTGACCGAGCGATCCGGCTCGTCCGAGGATTAGGCCACGCACCTGCAACACCTTGTCGTCGGAGAAGTAGCGCTTGCCCAGGCGTAGCCTGCTCCGGTCCTTGACGACGGTGAGCGCCATCGTGGCGCGCGACGGTGCGAAGAGCACAGGATCGGCCGGCAGGAAACTCGCGTTGACGGTCTGAATCCCGACCGGCAAGGTGCGCGGCAGAGCCAGCGAGGCGGTGCCTGCCGAGACCACCACATCCTCACTGAACGCCCCGACGGTGAACTGCACGACACCGGCCGCGCCCCCGGAGATGGTCGCGGTAACGGTCCCCGACTTGGCGAAGGGCAGTGAGGAAGCCGACGTGACGACCTTGAGCGTGGTCGCCCGCGGGGGTGCGGTGGGAGCAGTTGCGCCTCGCGCACTGAACGGCCGAGCCACCGGCGTGACGCTCAGCAACCGCTTGGTCGAGTCCGATCCGAGCACCTTGGTGTCGGTCGGGGCAAAGCTCGCCCGGACCGGATAGCTGCCGGCCGCCAGGGTGGGGAGGGACATCGTGGCGCTGCCGTCGGCCACGGGTGCGGAGACCTCCTCACCACCCACGGACACGGTCACCACTCCCGAGTCGGTGCCACCCACTGTCGTGACTGCCGCGGTCGCGGTGACTGCGGCGCCCTGGTTCACCGACTCCGAACTCAACGTGAGGTTGACGGCACTGGCGCCATTGACCGTCAGCGACGCCGCATCGGACGTACTCCCTCTGACCGAGACGGGGTCGCTCGGGAGGTAGGTCGCGGTGACGCTGTAGTCACCGGCCTGCATTCCGGACACGGTGGCTTGCGCCGTCCCCGAGTCGGGGTCCAGGGGTCCGATCACCGACGTCGTCCCGTAGGTGAACCGCACGGCGCCATCAACCTCGTCCGCCGACGACTGGACCGTCGCGTGCAACACCACCTCCTCGGTGGTCATGGCCCTGGCGGTGGAGAGTTTCAGTGAAGTGGAGGACAGGGCAGCGCGGTACGACGACACCACCAGCGAATCGAGGCTGGGCGCGCTGTCGGCGACCGCAGGATCATCCGACACGAAACGGGCCGACACCTCGTAGGTGCCCGGGCCCGACCCCGCCTGCAGGACGAGGTCCGCCTGGCCGGAGGCCAACGGCACCATGGTCGTCACGCCACGGAAGCTGAACTCGACGTCACCCGAGGGCGTACCGGACGCGGTGGACACCAGCACCGTCGCCGTGGAGGTCTCACCGATGAGCACGGCCGAAGGCGACAGCGAGAGCAGCGCAGTGGTGGGCGCCGGGCCCGGGGACGGCACCACCGTCAGGACCTGCGGAGCACTGTCACTGGCCGACGTCGAGCTCCCCACGGCGGGAACGAAGCGTGCGACGACCGTGCGCTCCCCCACCGCCAGTCCGGTCAGGATGAAGGAGGCACTTCCTGCTGTCAACGGACGGCGACCCACCTCTGTGCCGTCGATCTCGAGCACGATCGCGCCAGCGGGCTCTGCCGCGGCGCTGCTCACCTGGGCGGTGGCAACGACATCGACATTGGCCGGGGCGGTGCTGCGAGACAGCGACAGAGTGGTCACGGTCGCGCCCACCGGTGCCTGGGTCACGGTGACCGAGCGCGGCGTGGCCGTGCTCGGCGACTGTCGGGTGGGGTGGGCAGGTTCGAACCGTGCATCGATCATGGTGAGCCCGACCGGGAGTCCGTCCAGCAAGGTGGCGGCGGTGCCGTCGACCAGGGGCACGGTCACCGTCGTGGCGCCCCAACTGAAGACCACGGCACCCTGAGCGTCGCCGCGTCCGGTCGCGACAGTGGTGGTGGCAGTGACGGGGTCCGTGGTGAGCGCGGTCGTACGGGAGAGGGACAAGGTGGTGGTGCTGGCTGCCGGCGGAGCCGGAGTGACCGTCAGTGCAACCGGAGCGCTCGTGCTCGAGGTGTAGTTGTCATCCGGGCCGGGTACGAAGGTGCCGCGCACGCTCCACGTGCCGGGCGCGAGGTCGTCGAGCACCAGGCTGGCGCCACCGTCATAGGCCCGCGTGAAGGTCAGCGGCGATCCGCCACCTGCCGGGGTGAGCGTGAAGTTGATGCGTCCGGTGGGTGAGCCAGAGGCAGCAGAGACCGTCGTCGTCACCGTGGCTGACTCGTCCTCCACGATCGTGCCCGGAGTCACGGTCAGGGTGGTCGTGGTGACCACGGCAGGGGCGTCGGTCACCGTCAGGGTCTGCGTCGGTGCGCTGCTCGGGGTGAAGATCGCGGGGTCCTCGGGAACGAAACGCACGGCCACAGCGTAGGAGCCCGCCGCCAGGCTCGGCAGTGTCAGCGTCGCCGTGCCGTTGGTCGGCGTCTGGGCCGCCCGGTCGACACCGTTGACGGTGAACACGACCGCGCCCTGCGGTCGGGGGGAGGCCGGGGCGACGGTCGCCGTCGCCTCGACGGTGTCACCGGTCGTGGCCGCGGTCTTGGACAGGCTCAGGGTCGTACCGGTGGTGGTGGCAGGAGGCGTCCGTACCTCGAGTTTTCGGGTGTCGGCACTGACGGTCTGCTCCGACGCCGTGGTCGGTGCGAACTCAGCGGTGACGTCGTAGTGCCCGGACGGCAGGTCGCTCAGGTCGAGGGTGGCCCTGCTCCCGGTGAGCTGCGAGGTCTTCTCGTCGAAGACGGTGCTGTCGGGGTCGGTCCCGAGGATCGTCCAGTTGATGACTCCCAGGGGTACCGCCCCTCCGGAGATACTCACGGTGGCGGTGGCCTCGACAAGGTCGGTGCTCCACGCCGGGTTGGTGTTGAACGTCACCGACGTGCTCGAGGCATCGGCCAGTTTCGTGACCTCGACGGTGCGGGTGAGGGACGTACTGGGCTGGTGTCGGTTCGGATTGGCAGGCACGAACGTGGCCACGACCGGGTGCTGTCCCTTGCTCAACCCGGACAAAGACTTCGACGCCTTGCCAGCCACCAGGGGAACTTCTGGCAGCGCTGCTCCGTCCACGGTGAAGACGATTGCGCCGTCGGGAGTTCCCTGTGCCGAGGTGACCTCGGCGGTCGCGGTCGTGCTTTCAGTGGTCAGGATGTTGAGCGGATCGACCGTGAGCGACGTGGCCGTGTCGAGCGGTGCCTTGACGGTCAGCAGTTGGGGATCAGCCGCCGTACTGGCGTCGTAGTACGTCGGGTTGCTGGGAGTGAAGCGCGCACCGATCTCGTACTCACCAGCCGGGAGTGCGGACAGCTGTGTTGCGGAAGTGGTGCCGTTGGTCACCGCTGCCGTCGCCAGAGCGGTGGCCGGCTCGTCGGTGTCGAAGAAGGTCACGGTGCCGTTGGCCGTACCGCCGTCGACGCCCACCGCTGCTCGAGCAGTCGATCGATCGCCCTGCTGCACGCTCGCCGGGTCGAGGGTGAAGGAGACATGCGACCTGGACCGGACGCGCACCGTGGCCACGGTGAGACCGCCGGCAGGTGCGACGCAGTTCCACTGCTCCACGCCGAGCGGGACGTCCTTGAAGAAGAGGCTGCCACCGAGCGGCAGGTTGAGGGTGAAGGCGCCGAATTTCACCGGGATGTCCCCGGGCGTCGACGGAGCCTTGATCTGCACGGCCTTGGCCGCCTCGGTCCAGGTGAACCCGTTGCCGAGCAACTTGACGTTCTCGCGCGGGTAGGAGGCGATCAGCGTCGGCGAGGTGGCGCCGAAGCTTCCGTTGATGCTGGCCCCACCCTCGACGTAGGTGGTCCGTACGGGCCATGTGCTGCCGGGCAGTGGCTGTCCGTCGGGAACGGTGAAGTCACGCCACTGATTGGCAAGGTGGCGCTCTGCGCCGTTGGGGAAGACCATCTTCGAGGTCATCGTCGTGTTCGCGGTCTCGTTGACGTACATCGTCGTGGGAGCGCCCTGCATCGCCAGCGTCGTGGAGACGTTGTAGTCCTTGCACCGGTAATTGCCGGATGCGGACAACGCCTGGGCCGGGCTGATCCCGAGGACCGCGAGCACGGCCACCAGTAGCGCCAGGGGGAGCAGCCGGGCCAAGGATCGGGCCCCGAGGGTCAAGAGGGGTCGGCGAGAGGATGCGGAAGAACGCATGGGGGCTCCGTGTCGGAAGTCGTCGACCGTGGTCGAGACGCGAATGTGGGCAACGACAGCTCAGAACGCGGGCTCGTGGTGTTGGCGAGCCCGGCGAGAGCATCGTGCGGCGCACAGGTAAGTGTTCCGAGACAGAGGGATGCTCATGTGGGTGGTGCAGTGATGCGGTGGAGCGGTGGTGCTGACCGCTGCTGGCGGCCCCCGGGGCGGAGCCGCCAGCAGCGGGTGTCAGTCCGTCAGTCCTCCGAGGAGGACCAGCCGTCAGTGGGTCACTTGAGCTTCAGGACGACCTTGGCCTTCGAGGCGTTCTGGTTGGCCGCACCGGCGTAGGAGACAGCGAACTTGTACTTGCCCTTGCCAGCGACCTTCTTGAACATGGCCTTGGCCTTGCCCGCGCCGTTGAGCGTGGCGTTGACGACCTTGGTCTTCTTGCCGATCTTGACCTTGACCTTGACCTTGCCGGTGCCCGGCGTGCCGTCGGAGCCCTTGACACTCACCTTGACGGTGGCCTTCTGGGCCTTCTTGGCGTACTTCACCGTCGCGGTGGTCGTGGAGTCGACCTTGACCGGGGCAGGCGGCGGAGTGGGGGTGGTGGTGCCAGCAGACGCCTTGATCGTGTCGACGACCATGTTCTGGCCAGCAGCGGCAACGCACGGGATCTCGAAACTGCCCGCATCAGAGCCGTTCGCCTTCTTCAGATTCATCGTGGCGGTGAAGTCGCCCGCGGCGATCGTGTGCGTGGTCCCCTCCACACCTGCGGTGACGGCATACATCGGACCTGCGGCGGCGAGGGTCATCGCACCGCTGTCCGGGACCGGTGTTGCCGGGATCGTCAGGGCGCTGGACTGGGCCACAGCGTCGAGCGTCGTCTTGCTGGTGGCGCTGCCATCGATCGACTTGGCGCCGAGGACGCTGCGCATCGAGTCTGCCACGTCGGCCGGCACGGTGACCTTGGCAGCGGCGTTGAGCACCGGTGACGCGGTTCCGGGCACCAGGGTTGCGGGGGCGTCGGTGTCCATGACGAGCGTGAACGTCTTGGCGCCCAAGATCGGGATGCTGCAGTTGTAGTTCAGAACGCCGCTCTCGGCGGACGCCGGTACGGCGGCGAAGACGGAGGCAGCGAGGCCAGCGGCGCTCAGCGCTGCTACCCGACGTGCGGAAGACGAGAAGTTCATATGTGTTCCCTCCCAAGGGGCTTGGAGTCAGTTCCGCCACTGTGGGTGACGGTGACAGCAGCCGAACTGTGACACGCAGTTACACCTGACGGGAACACGTTCTATGTAACGAAACGGTAACAACGTGACACCCCGCACGTTCCGGAGCGCACACTGTCCACCATGCGAAACCGGGTGGCCCCTCGGCCCCGGCCGCATCTCACTGGTTGAGCGCTGTCAACCAGTGGGTCGAGGCCGGATCACCCGGATCAGGATCTGCCCGGCCAGCAGCCACACCACTGCTGCCAGTCCCCAGTTCGACAACGCATTCTTGACATCCGCGCCCCTCCCCCAGAACTGCGCCACCCCGTCCTCGCGGGCGAACACACCCAGGTCGACGGCGTCGCCGGCGCGCAGCAGCAGGTCAGCCGCGACGAAATCGCGGCTGATCTGCAGCGCCACCAGCAGCGCGCCGGCTGCCAGCACCACGGCCGCCAGGGCGCATCCCAGCCACAGCACGTACGCCACGGTCGTGCGCACTGCCCTCAGGAAGCTGCTGGCCCTACTCACCGTCCGACGAACTTCGCCCTGCCCGGACCGTTGTCGATGAACGAGGAGATGCCGTGCGTACGGTCCTCGGTCGCGAACACGGCCGCGAACTGCTGCCGCTCGATCTCCAGACCAGTGTCGAGGTCGACCTCGCCGCCCCGATCGATGCACTCCTTCGCGGCGCGCAGCGCCATCGCAGCCCCGGTACTGAACTGCCGCGCCCAGGCCTGCGCCTCCTCCAGCACTTGATCGGCTGCGATGACGCGGTCCACCAGACCGATCTGGAGCGCCTCCTCGGCCTTCACGAAGCGGCCGGTGAAGATCATGTCCTTGGCCTTGCTCGGTCCGACGAGTCGTGTCAGTCGCTGGGTGCCGCCGGCGCCCGGGATGATGCCGAGCAGGACTTCGGGCTGTCCGAACACCGCATTGTCGGCCGCGAAGCGGACATCCGCCGCCATCGCGAGCTCACACCCGCCGCCGAGGGCGTAGCCGTTGACGGCCGCGATGACGGGCTTGGGGATGCGGGCGATCGCGGTGGTGGCCGAACTGGCCGACACCGACACCTTCACCATCTCGGCGTAGGAGAGGTCAGCCATCTCCTTGACGTCGTTGCCGGCGGCGAACACCCGCTCGCCTCCCCAGAGCACGACAGCTCGCACGTCGTCGCGTTCGCTCACCTCGGCGGCGGCCTCACGCAGGTCTGCCTGCACCTGCACGCTGATCGCGTTCATCTTGGGTCGGTCCAGTCGCAGGGTGGCGACGCCGTCTGTCACGTCGATCGAGACGAACTCCATGGTTGCTCCTCATCCTTGCCGCATCGTCAGAGTGGTCCCCGCATTGTGCCGCGCGCACCTGCCTCCGCGACAATGACCCGTGTGACACCGGGAACCTGGGCCCATGAGGGCGAGACGATGTCGGTCTGGCCCGGGCACAACTACCCCCTGGGCGCCACCTGGTCGCCGGAGTCCACCAACTTCGCCGTCTACGCCCCGGCCGCCACTTCGTTGTGGGTCTGTCTGTTCGACGAGGACGGCCTCGAGGAGAGGCACCTGCTCACCGAGCACTCTCTCGGCATCTGGCACGGAGCGCTACCGGGCATCACCACCGGCACCCGGTACGGCTACCGGGCCGATGGTCCGTGGGACCCGGCCAAGGGCCATCGCTTCAATGCCGCCAAGCTGTTGCTGGATCCCTACGGCCGGGCCGTATCGGGTCAGTTGAGCGTGGATGACTCGATCTTCGGCTATGCGCTGGACGCGCCCGAGACCATCGGCCGCCTCGACTCGGCCGCCTCGATGCCCCGCAGCGTGGTGGTCCACGACGACTTCGACTGGGGCGACGACACCCCCATGTTCCGTCGTTGGCGCGACACCGTGATCTACGAGATGCACGTCAAGGGCATGACGGCGCTGCACGACCGGGTGCCCGAGGAGCTGCGCGGCACCTACGCCGGGCTCGCGACGCCTGCGGTGATCGACTACCTCTGCGACCTCGGCGTCACTGCGGTCGAACTCCTCCCGATCCACCAGTTCTTCTCCGAACCCGCGCTGGCGCAGCGCGGGCTGACGAACTACTGGGGCTACAACTCGCTGTGCTTCTTCGCGCCGCACAACGCCTACGCCGCGGCAGGTGACCGTGGGCAGCAGGTCACCGAGTTCAAGCAGATGGTGAAGGCCTTCCACGAAGCCGGGCTCGAGGTGATTCTCGACGTGGTCTACAACCACACGGCCGAAGCAGGCACCATCGGCCCGACGCTGAGCTTCCGCGGCCTGGACGACCTGGGCTACTACCAACGGGCGCATCCGCCCACCAGCAGCGTGATGCCCCAGGAGCCGATGACCGACACCTACTGGGACGTGACCGGGTGCGGCAACACCGTGGATGCCACCCATACGCAGAGTCTGCGGATGATCCTCGACTCGCTGCGCTACTGGGTCAAGGAGATGCACGTCGACGGCTTCCGTTTCGACCTGATGAGCGCGCTCACCCGTACGAATCAGGTCGTCGACCTGGGCAGTCACCTGATCACCGCCATCGGTCAGGACCCGATACTGCGCCACGTCAAACTCGTCGCCGAGCCGTGGGACGCGTCGGCGGACGGCTATCGCGTGGGCCAGTTCCCACCGCCCTGGATCGAATGGAACGACAAGTTCCGCGACACCATGCGCGACTTCTGGCGTGGCCATTCCGATGGTGTGCGCACGGTCGCGACCCGCCTCGCCGGGTCGAGCGATCTCTACTCCGACGACGGACGCTCTCCCTACGCCTCGGTCAATTTCATCACCGCCCATGACGGCTTCACCCTGCGCGACCTGGTCTCCTACGACCACAAGCACAACGAGGCCAACGGCGAGGACAACCGCGATGGGACCGACAACAACGTGTCCTGGAACTGCGGCGTCGAGGGCGAGACCGACGACCCGGGGATCCTTGCGCTCCGCCGTCGTCAGGCAGCCAACCTGATGGCGACCCTGTGTTTCTCGAGCGGCGTTCCCATGCTCACTGCCGGCGACGAGCGTGGACGCACCCAGGGCGGCAACAACAACCCCTACGGCCAGGACAACGCGACCTCCTGGATCGACTGGCAGCCGGACAACGCCTGGCTCGACGTCCATGAGCTCACCAAGACCGCTCTGCGGCTGCGCCGCGAGCATCCGGCACTGCGTCAACGGCACTGGTTCGAGGGCCGTCCGACGATTCGCGGAGGCATCAAGGACCTGATCTGGGTGCACCCCAGCGGACGCGAGATGTCGACCGAGGACTGGAACGACGACACCTGCCGCGCGTTCGGCATGTTCCTCAACGGTGATCCGCTGCGCTCCCCGGGCCCGCAGGGCGAGCAGATCCGCGACAAGTCGTTCATGATCTGGCTCAATGCCGGCGCGGCCGATGTGACGCTCGCGCTGCCCGCCAACCGGTGGGTGCACTCCGGTGAGGTGGTGCTGTCGACCAATGCCGCAGTGCAGGTCGGCACCCCGGTCGCCGAAGGGACCGAACTGATTCTCCAGGGACGTTCGGTGCTGGTGCTGCGCCAGGACTGAGCCGGGCTGCTGGGTCAGTTCCAGGCGAGCACATTGGCCTCCACGGGGAGGACCTCAGCACTCGCGGGTCCCTTCTTGGTGTCCCAGACAACCCAGTCGGGCGCGCTGCTGTAGTCACTGTCGACCGAGCGCAGCGCCAGGATCCGGCTGGCGTCGTGGTTCGGCGTCATCTCCCAGTAGCGGGTCTCACCCTCTAGGTCCCACTGTGCAACCTTCCTCGCCCTCGACCCGTCGGGGCGGGCGATCCACAACTGGTTTCGGCCGTTGCGGTAGCGAGTCAGCAGGAGCCAACGTCGGTCTCCCGAGGGTACGACGCTCCCGACCCCGCGCATCACGCGTCGTGAGGTCTGCTCGGACGCAAGATAGAGGTCGCCCTGCTCGGCGTAGAGGATGCCCTGGTCGGTCCAGACGACCCTCTCGCGCAGCGTCGGGCTGTCCTCGGGGAGGACCTCCCCGAGGACGAGCACCTCGCGCAGGTCAGAACCGTTCAGTCGCACCGTCCAGATCGATGTGAGGCGCTGGCCGTCGCGTTCAGTGATGGCCTCGAAAGCCAGGCTGCGACCATCCGGCGACCATCCGATGCCGTCCACCGCCGTCAGCTCCGGATGCTCTGCCAGCGGTTCGATGGGTGTGCCGCCCAGCACCGGCACCACCACGAGCTGTGGGATGTCGTCGCTGCAGCACGTGGCGAAGGCAACGCGACGCCCAGCTGAGTCCGGGACGAGCGTGAGGGTGAAACCTCGGGGATAGTCGTAGATCTCTCGCACATCGCCACCGTCCAGCCGCGACGATCGCACGCTCAGATTGCGCATGCCCTTGGTGTCTTCGGCCCACACCAACCGGTGGATGACTCGGGCCCGCTCGGGGCTTGTCTGCTCTGCTGACTTTCGCTGCGGCGGGTGGTCGCCGGAAGCGGCAGCGAAACCCGTCAGTGCCATGGACAGAGCTGCGGCGAGGAGCAGCGTTGATGCTGCGCGCCAGGGACGGATACATGCGGGCCCGATCACGACCGCGACAGTACGGCGATCCTTGTCGCCTCGGGGCGGTCGGCCTAGGGGTGCGCGCGTCGCCGGGCTCGTCGCAGCGTGTCCGGGAGCGTGAGGACGATGGCGACCAGGATGCCGACCGAGGCACCCATCTGGTTCGCGAAGACGTCGCGCTGGTCCGGCACCCGGCCCGGGATGGACTGTTGTGCGGTCTCGATGGCGCCGGACATCATGAAGGCAGCCAGCACCGCGACCCACCAGAAACGGGTCCCGACGAGGAGCAGCAGGAACACGCCCACCGGCACGAAGAGTGCCACGTTGGCGAGGAACTCGGCCCGGTCGAAGGTGAGCCAGTACAGCTCGGGCTCCCGCTGCAACCGCGCGAGCACCCGCATCACGAGATCACTCGACGTCGGTGCCACCGTCCCCGGCGTCAGCGTCAGCCACCCCACGAATCCGAGATAGCAGAGGGACAACAGGGCAAGGAAAGGGTGACGGTGCAACACCGCCCCAGTGTGCCGAGTGGGGAGAAACCCGGCATTGACCCTGTCTTATCGAACACTTGTTCGATACAATGAGGCATGCCCTCCACCCCGGTTCGCCCACTTCCGCGCCACGCGGTCGACGAACTGGCCCCAGCCGCACTCCTTGCTGCGGCAACCACCGCAGTGCGTGTGCGCCGGCTGGCTGAGGTGGACGAGCTCGAACTGGCGATCCAGTGGGCGGTGCTCCAGGGTCATCCGACCGGTGAACGAGACCCGATGGTCGAGCCCGGTGGCGACGGCACCCCGAAGCTGCGGGAGTACGCCATTCCCGAGCTGGCCATGGCCCGGGAGACCCATCCGGCCACCACTCGAGCGCTGATCGCGGACGGCCTCGATCTCAGTCACCGGCTCCCCGAGACCTGGGCGATCGTCCGCGCCGGCGAGTGCGAGCCCTGGGTGGCTCGCAAGGTGGCGACTCTGTCGCGCGCTCTCCTGTCCGAGACGATCTGGATCGTCGACGCCGCCGTCGCTAGGGCGATCCGCGGCCACGCCCCCTCCACGGTGCTCGACATTGCCCGGGCCAAGATCATCGAGGCCGACCCTGAGACCCATCGCGCGGAGCGAGAGCGATCGCGCCACGAGCGCTACGTCTCGCTGTCCCGTGCCGACGAGTTCGGCTATCGCTGCGTCATCGCCCGGGTCGCTGCTGGCGACGCCGTCTGGGTCGACGCGATGGTCGATCGGGTCGCCGACATCCTCAAGGCTCGCCACGGTCTCGACCACAACCACCACGAACTGCGCTCACTGGCCTTCGGCTGGCTCGCCAGGCCGGCAGATCTGCTGCGGCTCCTGCTCGATCAGACGGAGATCGACTCTGCCGAGCCGCCCGCCTGGGCGCCGTCCCATCTGGCAGAGACCGCCCAACGGCTGAGTGACCTGCCCGCACGTGGTCTGGCGGCGTTGCGCGGTCGGGGTCGACTCTTCGTCCACCTCACCGACGTCGCCCTGCGCACCGGCAAGGGGGTCGCCCGGATCGAGGGAGTTGGACCCATCGACGTGGCACAGCTCGCCGAGGTGCTGGGCCACGCCGACGTCAGCGTCACGCCGGTCCTCGACCTGTTGCAGCGACGACGTGCGGATGCCTACGAGCACCCCGAACGGGTCAAGGACCACGTCTGGGCGCAGACCGGCGGCGACTGCTCGCCCTACTCCCCCAGGACCTCGAGTCGCGACCGCGTGGACTTCGACCATTCCGTGCCCTATGTCCCACCCGACGAGGGCGGTCCACCCGGCCAGACGGGGCCACACAATTCAGGTCCGTTGCGCCGCAGCAACCACCGCTGGAAGACCCACGGCGGCTTTCGATCCCGCGTCGTCGGACCCGGTCGTCACCTGTGGACCACTCCCCACGGTCTTGCCCTGCTCGTCGACCACACCGGCACCCGTCGCCTCGCCGAGCAGGAGGCCGACGCCATGCTCCATGCGCCTGAAGGTGTGGAGATCTATTTCGCGCCGGCCGGACTGTGATAGTCCTGACGCGTGCCCCGACTCCACTCGTTCGAACTCGTGCCCGACGCGGCCGGGCGTGCGGCACTGCTGATGGATTGGCAAGCTCTGCGTGAGGCCGGACTGCCGTCTCAGTTGGACCATCAAGGTGCCTCCAACACCCCGCACGTCACCGTCCTGGCCGCGCCCGGACTGCCTTCTGACGATCTGGCGGCACAGTTGGTGGGGTCGCTGCTGCCCCTGCGGGTCCGGACCAGTGGTGTCGTCCTGCTCGGCGGGCCCCGAGTCACGGTCGCGTACGTCCTCGACGTGGACGACCGGCTGACAACTGCTGTGCTCGAACTGCGTCGCGGGATGCCAGACCTGCCCCACCATGGCTGGCTGCCGCATGTGACCCTGGGCCGCCGGATCCCCCGCGCCTCGGCCGCGGTCGCGCTCGATGCACTCAGCGGGGGCGAGGCAGAGTTCGTGCTGACCGAACTGCGTCGCTGGGATCCCGATGCCGGGACCGTCACTACCGTGGGGCCATGACCACGCGCCGCGGGCTCTTCGTCGCCCCCTTCGATGCTCTGGCCGACCCTCGGGTGGTCGGCGATCTGGCTGCCGAAGCAGAGGCAGCGGGTTGGGATGGCTTCTTCGTCTGGGACCACCTGCAGTACGGCGACCGGGTCGCCGAGATCGCCGAGATCGCCGACGTGTGGACCTGCTGCGCGGCCGTTGCCATGCGGACCGAGCGACTGCTCTTCGGGCCGATGGTGACCCCGCTGGCTCGGCGCCGACCGCACGTTCTGGCTCGGCAGGCGGGCAGTTTGGCGGTGCTCTCAGGGGGCCGGTTCGTGCTTGGCCTGGGGCTGGGCGATGACTGGGTGGGCGAGTTCAGTGCGTTCGGCGACGAACCCGACCCCAAGGTGCGCGGCAAGATGCTCGACGAGGGCCTTGAGGTCCTCACCGCCCTGCTGGGTGGCGACCCCGTCGACCACGACGGAACTCATTACGCCGCCCGCGACGTTCGCTTCCTTCCCGCTCCTGTCGTACCGATCTGGCTGGCTGGGCGTTTTGGCAACCGAGCGCCGATGCGCCGGGCCGCACGATATGACGGCTTCTTCGTCATCGGTCTGGACGGGCCCGACGATGTGGACAGGGTGAACGCTGGTCTTGCCGAGCACCACCCGGCGTCCGGCTTCGACGTGGTCGTCGACCTCCAGCCCGAACAGGATCCCGCCGAATGGATGGACCGCGGCGCCTCCTGGGTGCTGACCCGCATCGGCCCGTACGACCTCGACCTCGCCGAGGTGCGGCGGATCATCCAGGCCGGTCCGTGAACTCAACGAACACCGATCTGGAATCGCCCGAAACTCCAGGTCAGATGGGCGGCTCTGGCACTGCACCACGCCACCGAGACGACGCTGTGGATGGGCTTGAAGAAGAAGGGTGTGATTCATCGCGGCCTGACCTGGGAGCAAGCGGTCGTCGAGGCGGCAGCGCTGGACCCCGCGCAGGAGAACTTCCCACTGGAGCCGGGTCAACCTCAGTCTCGTCGAGAAGTTGCGAGCCGAGGGACGGATGCAGCCCAGCGGGATAGCGATCTGGGACCAGCCCAGCCACGAGGAGGCGACCTTAAGCCACGAGCAGCCTTGGTCCGGTCTGCCGGACTCGTACGCCGAGGCGTTGGCGGCATCGCCAGCGGCCGCTGCCTTCTGGGACGCTTCGACCGCGACCTACAGCAAAGTCTGCGCCGTCTGGGTGACCACAGCCAAGTCTGCGCCGTCTGGGTGACCACAGCCAAGCAAGACGCCACCCGCGACCGCCGCATGACCCAGCTGATCGAGTGTTGCGAAGAAGGCGAGCTCGTGCCGAGCCAACGCTACGGAGACATTCCGAAGTGGGTGGAGCGCGCCGCGGCAGCCACGGCCAACGCGCGATGACGTCATAGGCGGCGGAATGACTCACCTTCGTTGGGCACTCATCGCGACATATCGGCCTCCGGCTCGCTAGTGCCCGTGACGGGGTGGGGCAGACTCTGACCATGAGCCAGTTGCCGCCGCAATCTCCGTACGGAGGGCAGGCACCCTACGGAAGCACTCCTCCGCCGCATGCCGCTCCCCAACCGCGTCGGAAGCGACCGCGGGCCGTTTGGTTCTTCACTAGCGGCACGCTGCTGGTGCTTGCACCGGTCATCTTTGTTGGCGCTCTCTTCACCGTCCTGCGACCGCTCACCCAGGAGGACGCGGTCTTCGCCGTCGGCGACTCCCCCGTGAAGCTCGACCTCACCGCCGGCGAGGAGCGGGCGATCTTCGCCGACACTGGTGTCTCGGCGGACTGCTCCGCTGTCGACGGGAGCGGCAAGGATGTGGAGTTTCGGCCCGTCACGGGCGAGTTCACGTTCAACGAGTGGACGGCCGTGTCCCGCTTCGATACCGGGGACGGCGACGTGACGTTCACGTGCGCGGGGCCTAACGCCGGTTCCGAACTGCGGATCGCCCGGCTCCCCTCCACGCGCGGCTTCGTTACCGGCATCGTGATCGGCGTCGTGGCGCCGCTGGTGCTGGGGGCAATGGGCATGCTGTTACTGATAGTCACTGCGATCCTGTACGCGACAGGTGCGCCGCGCAGGGAGCCCGACGCCAGTCCAGGACGGACGTACACCGCCTGATCCGGCGCCTGGGCTGACTGGAATGCAGGCAGCCACCTCGGAAGCGGCGGCCCGGTTGGCGCGACCGCTGGAAGCGGGCGCGCGTCGTGTGACCTTGGCCTTCGGCCACGGCCGGGTACCGGCTACCCGCCCAGGCGCACGTGGGCGCTAGCGAGACAAGGGGCTTCGAGATGCCGATACAAATTGACGCCTGTTCGCGGCGGATTGACGCGGGGAGATCGTCAGCCGCACTGGCATCGCGAGCTCGACTTGTCGGTGCGGTCAGACACACTGCTGGGATGGAGTGGACACGGAAGGGATTGACCGAGGCAGGGTTCGACGGGTTTGTGAGATTCGGCGATCTGCCGTCGTCGCCAGTGCCCACCGGGGCAGGCGTCTACATCGTTTTTCGTGAATCCGCTGACAGAGTGACGTTTCTCGATATGAGCCCCGCTGGCCGGTTCCAGGGCAAGGACCCGTCGGTTTCACGAAACACCTTGGAAGCAGCCTGGGTCAGCGATACGGCCGTGATTTACATCGGCAAGGCGAGCCCGGGAGCCTCAGGACGTCGAGGCGTCAAGAAGAGGCTTACTGAATACCGTCGGCACGGCGCCGGCGACGCTGTTGGTCATTGGGGTGGCCGATACATCTGGCAGCTGACCGACCACGATCAGCTCCTGGTCGCATGGCGAGAGACCCCTAACAGCGATGCTGAAGATCTTGAGTCTGCATTGATTGCTGCGTTTGTCGACGATCACGGTGTACAGCCGTTCGCCAACCTGAAAGCTGGCCGGGCGATCACCGGCACAACGGCGACTCCGTGAATCGCCCCAACGCAGAGGTAGTCAGGCGCTTAGTCTGAGCCACATGGCAGAGACGATCACACCGCGAAAACTGGCGAAAGAGTTGGGCTTAGCGCTCGCACCATCCGTGGGTGGTTGCGCGCGCAGGGCTGGCAGAGCCAGCCGTACACGCGGTGGCACCTGACCGCTGACCAAGCCGAACTCGTACGCACCCATTTCACAGGCTAACTTCGGCATAGGCGGCGGAATGGGGCATCCTGCCGACCAATCGGGCCGCGCAACGTTCGGATGATCTCCCTATGCCCACCCGTGCTCGGAGTACGTGATCCGATCCCACTCCTGGTCGGTCGTGTATCTCCCCCAGCCCATGTGTCGGTAGTAGGCAGTCATCGCCTCGAAGTACGAGTCGGCTTCGACCGTCCACATGCGCCGAGCAGTCGACGAGAGCAGCGCGCGCGCTTGCTTGCCGTGCGTTCCGGCCAAGCAGAAGGTGTAGCGGCCCTCGCTCTCCGGGTCATCCCACAACTCGTGAAGCACGGGCTTACCCTACGCAGGCTGCACTCGGACATCGGGAGCTCAGGATGGTCTGCACGCGGCGGAAAGACGCATGCTGTCGCGTCGCCACCAGTGGGATCTGGCAAGTGTAGGTGCCTCACGTTCCTACCTGTTCGATCGGTGGACCTTCTGGGAATCACATGATGCCGAGCAGATCGGCCCCATACATGCCGAGCACTTGGCCGACCGTTCCTGCCCCGGCGGCCAACACGAAGTTATGGAGAGTGAAGGCGGCACGACGCGCGAGCGTTGGGTCACTAGTTTCCGAGATAGTGGCGAGCGCATCCCGAGCTTCACTATTGAGTTGCAGGTCGTCAGCAGCGGCCTCCACTGCGCGACCGAACAGTCGAGCCCCTTCAATCGTGAAATTGTTGGTCACGTGCGCGGTCGCCTGAGCGCCGTCGGCAGTTGCCGTCGCGAAGGTATGTCCCATTCCCTCGACGTGGAACGTAGTTCCTTGTGTGTTCGACCGTGACCGCGTTTCGTCGAGATAAGCATTCACGCTCTCCGCTGAGTCCACGCACTCGGACCCCTCGCCGGTGATCGCAACTGAGGAGTATTCGCCGCTGGCCGTGCGCTGCGCGCCTCGAACGAGCCCCTTCTCGATCAGGAATCTCAGGGTGTCGTTGATCTCGTCCGTGCTGAACGCCAGCCCGTCGAGGACGTCGTGGAAACCGCCGGGATCGACGAGATCTCCGACAGTCCCGCAATTGTCGATCCACGCCAATAGGCGGTTGCGACACTGAGTGCGACGATGCCGTCGGTCACGTTGGCGGTCAAGCGCGTTTTGTGCATCGGCCTTCCCGTCAAGGGTCAGGTGGTAGTCCCCGACAAGTGACTGACCGCGCCGGACCTTTCCCTTGTCCGCCAACGCAGACATCAGCTGTGCGGCGAGAGTCTCACTGGCGACTAAATGGCGTATCTCCCCAATTGTTGAGGTACCTCCGCCGTCTTCCTCGCGGTACATGTGCAGCAACACGCTCACTTGGTGCTCGTACATCGACAGGGCCATCATTCGCCCCCCGTGTTCGGTATCGGCAGGGCATGGCACTTGTCCGCGGAGTCAGTCACACGCGACAAGTCTGCCACAGTGATCCGTCTGGGGAGCCAGACCAGCCGACCATGTGCCGAGCGTGAAGACTTGCCGAAGCTAGCCCGGAGACGTTACTGCTAGCCCAGCTCGCTGGCGACATACCGCTGCCTCCATTCGGGGGATTGCGCACGCTTCATTCTTGGTGCAAATGACACCTCCACCACCACTCAGGCTGGCTGCGCCACCAACCCCAACTCCGCCACAGAAGCCAAGGCATCGTTGCGCGGCACGACCCGCACGGTGTAGCCGAAGGCTCCGGAGTCCTCCAGCGTCACGACCGCGTCGAAGCGGTGGCGGTTGCCCTCGTAGGACTCCCCCACCGTCATCGGCATGTCGGCTGCGTCGACGAGTTCGTCGTCCGAGCCGATCCGACCGTGTACGACCTGCACCTCCACGTCGGACGGGGACAGGTCGCCGAGTGCAACCCAGGCACGTACGCCCAGGGTGGTGCCGACCTCGGCCTGGTCACCCACGCCTTCGGATTCGATGTGCTCGACGCGCACGCCGTGCCAGGCGGACCGCACTCGCTGCTTCCATTCGGCGAGCTCGCGCGCGCCCTGGAAGTCGGAGTTGAGCGCACGGGCGGTGTGGGCAGCCGGGGCGTAGAGCTCGCGGACGTAGTCGCGCACCTGGCGGGTGGCGAGCACCTTGGGGCCGAGCGACTTGAGGGTGTGGCGCACCATCTCCAGCCAGCGCGACGGCACGCCCTCGTCGTTGGTCTCGTAGAACCGCGGCGCGACCTCGGTCTCGATGAGGTCGTAGAGGGCGTTCGCCTCGAGGTCGTCGCGACGATCGGTGCCGTCGATGCCATCGGCGGACGGGATGGCCCAGCCGTTCTTGCCGTCGTACCACTCGTCCCACCACCCGTCGAGGATGGAGAGATTGAGCCCACCGTTGAGCGCAGCCTTCATTCCGGACGTGCCACAGGCCTCGTAGGGGCGCAGCGGGTTGTTGAGCCACACGTCGCAGCCGGGGTAGAGCGGCTGGGCCATCGCAATGTCGTAGTTGGGCAGGAAGGCGATGCGGTGCCGGATCTCCGGGTCGTCGGCGAAGCGCACCATCTCCTGGATGAGTCGCTTGCCGGTCTCGTCGGCGGGGTGCGCCTTGCCGGCGATGACCAACTGCACCGGACGCTCGGGGTGCAGCAGCAGCGCCTTGAGCCGGGCCGGGTCACGCAGCATCAGGGTCAGTCGCTTGTACGTCGGGACCCGACGCGCGAAGCCGATGGTCAGTACGTCCGGGTCCAGGGCGTCGTTGATCCAGGTCGTCTCCGCCGGAGCGAAGCCACGTTTGGTCGCCGAGCGGGCCATCCGGGACCGGGCGTCGTCGATGAAACGCACGCGCAGGGTGCGCTTGAGGTCCCAGATCTCACGGTCGCTGATCTGGTCCACCAGCGGCCACAGGGCGTCGGTGTCGTCGCCGTCGAGGTCGCCGCCACGGCTGGCGGCCAACTCCATCACTTCGCGGGCGATCCAGCTGGGGCCGTGCACGCCGTTGGTGATCGAGGTGATCGGCACCTCGGCCTCGTCGAAGGCCGGCCACAGACCGTTGAACATCCCGCGGCTGACGTGGCCGTGCAGCTGGGAAACGCCGTTGGCCCGCTGGGCGAGTCGGAAACCCATGACCGCCATGTTGAACACGCCCGGGTCTCCCCCGTCGTAATCCTCTGCGCCGAGGCTGAGCACGCGTTCGACCGGGACTCCCGGGGTGGGCGAGTTGCCGCCGAAGTACTGGCCCATCAGCTCGCGGGGGAAGCGGTCGATGCCTGCAGGGACGGGCGTGTGGGTGGTGAACACCGTGCCCGCACGCGAGATCTCCAGTGCGGTGTCGAAGTCCAGGCGCGGCCCGTCCTCGGCCACGGTGAGTTCGCGGATGCGTTCGATGCCGAGGAAACCGGCGTGGCCCTCGTTGGTGTGGAAGACCTCGGGCTCGGGGGCACCGGTGATCTGGGAGAAGACCCGCAGTGCGCGCACGCCGCCGACACCCAGCAGCAGTTCCTGGCGCAGCCGGTGCTCGGAGTTTCCGCCGTAGAGACGGTCCGTGACGTCGCGGTAGTGGGCGCTGTTCTCCTCGATGTCGGAGTCGAGCAGGAGCAGCGGCACCCGGCCGATCTGGGCCACCAGGATGCGGGCGATGAGATCGGGGCCGTCCGGCAGCGCGATCGACACCGTCGCTCGCGTGCCGTCAGGGTGGCGCAGTTGGGTCAGGGGCAGCTCGTCGGGGTCGAGCACCGGATAGCTCTCCTGCTGCCATCCCTCGCGGTCGAGAGCCTGCTTGAAGTAGCCGTGGCGGTAGAGCAGGCCGACGCCGACCAGCGGGATGCCCAGGTCCGAGGACGCCTTGAGGTGGTCGCCGGCCAGGATGCCGAGACCGCCGGAGTATTGCGGCAGCACCGAGGTGATGCCGTACTCCGGGGAGAAGTAGGCGATGGATCGAGGGGCATCGGGTCCCGCCTTGCGGGCATACCAACGGTCCTCCCCCAGATATCTCTCCAGGTCTTCGTGCGCAGCTTGCAGACGTGCTCGGAAGTCAGTGTCCTCGACCAGCTCGTTGAGCCGCTCGCGGCCCACTGCGCCGAGAAAACGCACCGGATCTCCGTGGACCTCCTCCCACACCTGCGCGTCGATGGAGGCAAAGACGTCCTGCGTAGGTGGGTGCCATGACCAGCGGAGGTTTCCCGCAAGGACAGAGAGGGCACCCAGCGCCTCAGGCAGGACAGGACGGACGGTGAATCGTCGGAACGCTCGCACCTTCGGCACGGTAGGGCATTTCCTGGAACGATCCAACCCGCCAGCGCGGCTGCTGGTCCGACACGCGGCCGCCGGCTTGCGTCCCTGACCCGCGTTCGCAAGTGTGGGGGCATGGTTGGACGAATTCCCGTGATGGACGTGTCCCCGGTCGTTGATCTGGGCCGTGGTGCCGCGATGGCGACGGTGGACGAGCCGATGCCGGTTCTCGCCACGGTCTTTCGCGAGGGCCACGACCAGTTGGGTGCCGAGGTGGTCGCCACAGACCCGGCCGGGCAGCGACGCGAGCCGGTGCGCATGACTCCTGTGGCAGACATCCCCAACCGCTACGGCGCTCATGTGACGCCAGACGTCGAGGGCACGTGGACCTTCGAGATCCATTCGTGGTCCGACCCGATCGCCACCTGGCAGCACGACGCAGGACTGAAGATCCCGGCGGGTGTCGACGTCGAACTCATGTTCACCGAGGCTCAGGTGCTCCTGCAGCGGGTGTCCGAGGATGCACTGGACGCCGCCGCCGCGGCTTTGGTCGCTGGCGCCATCGAGGCGGCGACCGATGCCACCCGACCCGTCCAGGCGCGACTGGCAGCGCTGCAGGACCCCGACCTCGACGCCGTACTACTGGCCCATCCGGTGCGGGAGTTGGCCTCGATCACCGGGCCGTTCCGCTTCCGGGCCGACCGCACCCGCGCGCTCTTCGGCAGCTGGTACGAGTTCTTCCCGCGTTCCGAGGGTGCCACCCAGGACGAGGAGACCGGAAAGATCACCAGCGGTACGTTCGCCACCGCTGCCAAACGTCTCGACGCGGTGGCCGACATGGGCTTCGACGTGATCTATCTCCCGCCGATCCATCCGATCGGCGAGGTCAACCGCAAAGGCCCGAACAACACGCTGACCCCTGGCCCCGACGACCCCGGTTCACCGTGGGCGATCGGCAGCAAGGATGGCGGCCACGACGCGATCCACCCCGAGCTCGGCGACTTCGACGACTTCGACGCCTTCGTCGCACGGGCCGCCGAACTCGGTCTCGAGGTCGCCCTCGACCTTGCCCTCCAGGCGGCTCCGGACCATCCGTGGGTGACCAGCCATCCGCAGTTCTTCACCACGCGCGCCGACGGCACCATCGCCTATGCGGAGAACCCGCCGAAGAAATATCAGGACATCTACCCGATGAACTTCGACAACGACCCCAAGGGGATCTGTCGCGAGGTCCTGCGGGTCGTCAAGCTCTGGATGTCCCACGGCGTGCGGATCTTCCGCGTCGACAACCCCCACACCAAGCCGCTTCCCTTCTGGGAATGGCTGCTGGCCGAAGTGCGGTGGACCGATCCGGACGTGGTGTTCCTCTCCGAGGCCTTCACCCTGCCGGCGATGATGCACGGGCTCGGCACCGTCGGATTCCACCAGAGCTACACCTACTTCACCTGGCGCACCGGCAAGAAGGAGATCGAGGACTATCTCCTCGAGGTTTCCCACCAGTCCGACCACCTGATGCGACCCAACTTCTTCGTCAACACCCCCGACATCCTGCACGGCTATCTGCAATACGGCGGCCCGGCGGCGTTCAAGGTGCGGGCCGCGCTGGCGGCCACCGGTTCGCCCAGCTGGGGTGTCTATGCCGGCTTCGAACTCTTCGAGCACGTGGCGGTCAAGCCGGGATCGGAGGAATACCTCGACTCGGAGAAGTACCAGATCCGGATCCGCGACTGGGAGAAGGCCGACGCCGAAGGCACCACGCTTGCGCCCTATCTGACTCGGCTCAACCACATCCGACGCCAGCACCCGGCGCTCCAACTCCTGCGCAACATCACGATCCACGAGAGCGACGACGACCACGTCCTGGTCTTCAGCAAGCGGCACACGCTGGCTGACGGCACCGACGACGTGGTGATCTGCGTGATCAATCTCGACCCGCACAGCACCCGCGAGACGATGCTCCACCTCGACATGGCGGCGCTCGGTCTGGAATGGCACGACTCCTTCCTCGCCGAGGACCAGATCACCGATGCCGTGTGGAGCTGGACCCAGCACAGTTACGTCCGGCTCGATCCGAGCTACGAACCAGCCCACATCATCAGCGTCCGGAGGCCCCGTTGAACGACCACATGCCCAGAGACGCAGGCCGGGCCACGGCCATCCTCAATGCCGAGCCCGACTGGTTCAAGACAGCCGTCTTCTACGAGGTCCTCGTCCGGTCGTTCCGCGACTCCAACGGCGACGGCACGGGAGACTTCCAGGGGCTGATCGAGAAACTCGACTACCTCGAGTGGCTCGGCGTGGACTGCCTGTGGGTGCCGCCCTTCTTCACCTCGCCGCTGCGCGACGGCGGCTACGACGTGGCCGACTACACCGACATCCTCCCCGAGTGCGGCACCGTCGATGACTTCCACCAGTTCATGGATGCCTGCCACCAGCGCGGCATCCGGGTGATCATCGACTTCGTGATGAACCACACCAGTGACGCGCACCCGTGGTTCCAGGCCAGCCGCTCCGATCCGGAAGGCCCCTACGGCGATTTCTACGTCTGGTCCGACACCGAGGAGCTCTACCAGGACGCCCGGGTGATCTTCGTCGACACCGAGCCCTCCAACTGGACGTGGGACCCGGTTCGGCAGCAGTACTTCTGGCACCGGTTCTTCCACCACCAGCCGGACCTGAACTTCGACAACCCCAAGGTCCACGACGCGATGTTCGAGGCGATGGCCTTCTGGCTGGACATGGGTCTGGACGGCTTCCGTCTCGACGCGGTCCCCTACCTCTACGAGCGACCCGGCACCAACGGCGAAAACCTGCCGGAGACGCACGAGTTCCTCAAGAAGTGCCGTCGTTTCGTCGACGACAACTATCCGGGTCGGGTGCTGCTGTGCGAGGCCAACCAGTGGCCTGCCGACGTGGTCGAGTACTTCGGCCCGGAGCAGGATCCAGAAACGGGCCGGTGGGTCGGCACCGAGTGCCACATGGCCTTCCACTTCCCCGTGATGCCGCGCATCTTCATGGCCGTGCGCCGCGAGTCGCGCTTCCCCATCTCGGAGATCCTCGAGCAGACCCCGGCCATCCCCGACGGCTGCCAGTGGGGGATCTTCCTGCGCAACCACGACGAGCTGACCCTCGAGATGGTCACCGACGAGGACCGCGACTACATGTGGTCCGAGTACGCCACCGATCCCAGGATGAAGGCCAACATCGGCATCCGACGCCGGTTGGCCCCCCTCCTCGACAACGACACCAACCGCATCGAACTCTTCACCGCGCTGCTGCTCTCGCTGCCGGGCTCACCAGTCCTCTACTACGGCGACGAGATCGGGATGGGCGACAACATCTGGCTCGGTGACCGCGACGGGGTCCGCACCCCGATGCAGTGGACCCCCGACCGCAACGCGGGCTTCTCATCGGCGACACCCGGCCGACTCGACCTGCCTCCCGTCCAGGACCCGGTCTACGGCTATCAGTCGGTCAACGTGGAGTCTCAGCTGGAGAACACCTCCTCGCTGCTCCACTGGACCCGCCGGCTGGTGCACGCACGTCGACGTCACCCGGCGTTCGGACTCGGTGACTTCACCGACCTGGGCGGCTCGAACCCCAGCGTGCTGTCCTACATCCGCGAACATGAGGGCCCGGACGGTCGCGACGTGATCCTGTGCGTCAACAACCTGTCGCGTTTCCCCCAGCCGGTCGAGCTCGATCTGCGCCACTGGGAGGGCTTGGTGCCGGTCGAACTCATCGGCGGAGTGCCATTCCCGGCCATCGGCGAGTTGCCCTATCTCCTCACACTGGGCGGCTACGGCTTCCTGTGGTTGCGTCTCACCGAGGCGTCGGCAGGGGTCCCGTCATGATCGACACCGTGCAGGAGTGGATCTCGCAGGCCCGCTGGTTCGGCGGGAAGGGCCGTACCTGGACCCTCCAGGGCCTTCGACGGGTCGGCGAACTGCCGGACTCGCCGACGGGTCTGCGGGTGATGATCGAGCTGGCAGAAGTCACCTATTCCGACGGTGACGCCGAGCTCTACCACGTGCCGTTCGCCTACTACGACCAGCCGCAGGAGCGGATCGAACACGCGCTGATCGGCGCGTGGACCGACCCCGACCTCGGCCCGGTCCACGTCTATGACGCCCTGCACGACCGGGAGTCGATGAGCCTGTGGCTGCACGCCTTCGCCTCGGCACCGGACGATCCGGAGACCGGTGGCCCGCTCGCCTTCCACCGCCTGCCGGGACACGACCTGGACCTCACCGTCCACTCCACCCTCTTCAGCGGCGAGCAGTCCAACTCCTCCGTCGCCTTCGGCGAGGATTCGATGCTGAAGGTCTTCCGCAAGGTGACCCCGGGCGTCAATCCCGACGTCGCGATCCATCGGGTCCTCACCGAGGCGGGCTCCGACCACGTCGCCGCGCTCTACGGGTGGCTCGACCTGACCGAGGAAGGGACGACCGTCCCGATCCAGCTGGCCATGCTCCAGCAGTTCCTGCGCACCGCCAGCGACGGGTGGGAGCTGGCCCTGTCCAGCGTGCGCAACCTCTTCGCCGAAGCAGACCTGCACGCCGAGGAGGTCGGTGGCGACTTCGCTGCTGAAGCAGCCCGGCTCGGCGTCGCCCTGGCCGAGGTGCACCTCGACCTGGCCGCCCACTTCCCGACCGAGCAGCGGGATCGGACCACCACGGTCGCGCTGGCCGACGCCATGGATGCCCGACTCGACGCTGCCCTGGGCGTCGTCCCGGCGCTGGCAGAGCACGAGACCCACCTGCGTGCCACGTTCGAGCGAGTGCGCGGGTTGGCTGTGGTGACCGTGCAGCAGGTCCACGGCGACCTCCACCTCGGGCAGACCCTGCGCACCGTCCGTGGCTGGAAGATCGTCGACTTCGAGGGCGAGCCGGCCAAGCCGCTGTCCAAACGGATGCTCCCCGACTCGGTCTGGCGAGACGTGGCGGGGATGATCCGGTCCTTCGACTACGCACCTCGTGTCGTGGCACTCACCGGCGCCGGGGCCGACGAGGGTGCCGAGACCGAGCAGCGGGCGTACCGCGCCAACGAGTGGGCCACGCGCAACCGTGCGGCCTTCCTCGAGTCCTACTGCGCCGAGCGCTCGCTGGCACCCCACGAGGCCGACGCCGACTCGGCGATCCTGTTGGACGCCTACCTTGCGGACAAGACGATCTACGAAGCCGTCTACGAGGCCCGCAACCGACCTGGTTGGCTCTCCATCCCTCTCGCTGCCCTGGAAGGGACGTCATGACAGCGCAGGCACATGTCCCCGGTGAACTGGATCTGCACCTCATCCACGAGGGCCGCCACGAAGAGCTCTGGAAGGTGCTCGGGGCGCAGGTGGACGAGGACGGCACGTCGTTCCGTGTCTGGGCGCCGAATGCCCTCGAGGTCCAGGTGGCCGGCCAATGGGCGGGCTGGGACGGCGCACTCCACCCGATGGCGCGGGTCGCCGACTCGGGAGTGTGGCACGCCCACGCCGCGGACGCCGGCGTCGGCGACCAGTACAAGTTCCGCATCCGCGGTGCCGACGGCGTCTGGACCGACCGGGCCGACCCACTGGCCCAGTACGCCGAGAAGCCGCCCAGCTCGGCGTCCGTCGTCTGGCGCTCCGAGCACGAGTGGGACGACGCGGCCTGGATGGAGCGGCGCGCGACCAAGCAGCCGGTCGAGGAGGCGATGTCGGTCTACGAGGTGCACCTGGCCTCCTGGCGCAAGCACCCCCATCGCGGCGAGGGTGGCATCTACACCTGGGACGAGCTGGCTGATTCGCTCGTGCCCTACCTCGTGGACCTGGGCTTCACGCATGTCGAGTTCATGCCCGTCATGCAGCATCCCTTCGGTGGGTCGTGGGGCTACCACGTCACCTCCTACTTCGCTCCCGACGCTCGTTTCGGCGATCCCGACGGCCTCAAACGACTCATCGACCGCCTGCACCAGTCCGACATCGGCGTGATCCTCGACTGGGTGCCAGGTCACTTCGCCACCGATCCGTGGGCGCTGGTCCGTTTCGACGGGACTCCCCTCTACGAAGACCCCAACCCGCAGCGCGGCTGGCACAAGGAGTGGGGCTCGCACATCTTCAACTTCGGACGGCACGAGGTGCGCAACTTCCTCTATGCCAATGCCATCTACTGGCTCGAGGAGTTCCACGCCGACGGACTGCGCGTGGACGGCGTCGCGTCGATGCTCTATCTCGACTACGCCCGCGAGGAGGGCGAGTGGACGCCGAACGTGCACGGTGGACGCGAGAACCTGGAGGCCGTGCAGTTCCTGCAGGAGATGAATGCCACCGTCTACCGGCGGGTGCCCGGCATCGTCACCATCGCCGAGGAGTCGACCTCCTGGCCGGCCGTGACCGGGCCCACCGTCGACGGCGGGTTGGGCTTCGGTTTCAAATGGAACATGGGCTGGATGCACGACTCACTCAACTATGTCGCCCAGGATCCTCTCTACCGCAGCCATCACCACGGCCAGATGACGTTCTCACTGGTCTATTCGTTCACCGAAAACTTCGTCCTGCCCATCAGCCACGACGAGGTCGTGCACGGGAAGGGCTCGCTGCTGCGCAAGATGCCCGGAGACCGTTGGCAGCAACTGGCGAACCTGCGTGCCTACCTCGCCCTCATGTGGGCCCACCCGGGCAAGCAGTTGCTCTTCATGGGCTGCGAGATCGGCCAGGAGTCGGAGTGGGCCGAGAGCCGCGAGCTCGACTGGTGGCTCCTCGATCATCCCGAGCACGCTGGCGTCCACGCGATGGTGCGCGACATGAACCGGGCCTACGCGGCCTCGCCCGCCTTGTGGGGTCAGGACAACACCCCCGACGGCTTCGCCTGGCTCGACGCCAACGACGCCGCGCGCAACGTCTTCTCCTTCGTGCGTTCCGCCCCCGACGCACCCGACCTCGTCTGCGTGACCAACTTCTCCGGGCAACCCCACGACCACTACCGCCTCGCACTCCCCTCCGCCGGACGGTGGGCGGAGGTCCTCAACACCGATGCGGAGTCGTACGCCGGCTCCGGCGTGGGCAACCTGGGGTCCATCACCGGCGTCGCGGGCGACCACCTGGGACACCCGGCGTACGCCGACATCGTGGTGCCGCCCCTCGCCACGCTCTGGTTCCGTCGCGAGACGCCGAGCGTCAGGAGCGCTGGCTAGGGTGGTCGCGTGAGCCAATCCGAGGAGCAGCCGACACTTTCCGACGGCGAGATCGTGCTCCGACCCTGGCGTCAGGAAGACGTCGACGACGTGGTGGCCGACCACGACTCGGAGATGGCGTGGTGGTTCGGCTGGGACGAACCCTCCTACACCGAACGCTCCCACCGCTCGATCGAGGA
Organism: Propionibacteriales bacterium; assembly: GCA_038242265.1. Taxonomy (GTDB): domain Bacteria; phylum Actinomycetota; class Actinomycetes; order Propionibacteriales; family Nocardioidaceae; genus Nocardioides. The sequence goes on along the minus strand of JBBSSH010000007.1, from coordinate 36,559 downwards.
GTGGCGCCAGGACTACGCCGCCGGCCAGCGTCGGGCGGCCTTCGTCATCGAGCACGAGGACGAACTGATCGGCAGCGTGGAGGTCACCCGCGAGGGCGAGTACGGCGGCAGCCTGCGCTGGACGCTCTACGCCCGCCAGCGCGGGCGCGGCCATGCCACGCGGGCCGTGCGCATCCTGACTGACTGGGCGCTCACCGTTCGCGAGTTGGGCGGACTGGGCATGCAGCGGGTGGAAGCGCGGGTGGACCCGCGCAACGAGGCCGCGCTCCGCGTGGCGACCCGGGCCGGACTGCGCCGGGAGGGCGTCCAGCGTCTCAGCCCCGGGATGGGTGAGGCCCCCGACACGACGGAGCACGTGGTGCTCGCCCGGCTGCTCGACGACCCGCCACTGAGTGACCCCGAGAGCTTCCGGGCGCTGCTCAACTCCTTCCTGCCCCGCAAGCGAGCCATCGCCCAGATGCTGATCCGCGACCGCGACGACCGGGTGCTGCTCTGCCAACTCACCTACAAGCGCGACTGGGACCTGCCCGGCGGTGTGGTCGAGGTGGGCGAGTCGCCGCACGTGGCCGTCGCGCGTGAGGTCGAGGAGGAGCTGGGTCTGAGCCTCGCGCCGGGAGCTCTGCTGCTCACCGACTGGTTGCCGCCCTGGGGTGGCTGGGACGACGCCCTGTGCCTGGTCTTCGACGGTGGAATCCATGACGCATCGGTGCTCGAGCAGGTGGTCAAGCAGGAGCGCGAGATTCTCGATGTCCGCTTCTGCACGCTCGAGGAGGTCGACGAGCTGGCCGCCGATTTCACCGCTCGCCGGATCAGGACCGTCTCAGGAGGAGGGGGCCCGTACACAGAGTCGGGACGCTGAGGCAAGATTCGGCTATGTCTTGGGTTTATGACTTCACCGCGGGCAACAAGGATCAGAAGGACCTCTTGGGCGGAAAGGGGGCCAACCTCGCCGAGATGACCAATCTCGGTCTCCCCGTCCCACCCGGTTTCACCATCTCCACCGAGGCCTGTCGCGACTATCTTGCGCAGAGCGGTCCTCCTGCCGGTCTCAACGACGAAGTCACCGAGGCTCTCACCAAGCTCGAGGCCGCCATGTCCCGACGGCTCGGAGATGCCGACGACCCGCTGCTGGTCAGCGTGCGGTCCGGGGCGAAGTTCTCCATGCCGGGCATGATGGAGACCGTCCTCAATGTCGGTCTCAACGACGCCTCCGTCGAGGGCCTGACGCACAAGAGTGACTCCGCCCGTTTCGCCTGGGACTCCTACCGTCGACTGATCCAGATGTTCGGCTCCACCGTCCTGCACGTGGATTCCGAACTCTTCGCCGACGCGCTGGACGACGCCAAGCACGCCAAGGGCACCGAGTCCGATCTCGATCTCGACGAGTCGGACCTGCGCAGCCTGGTGGAGGCCTTCAAGGCGATCGTGCGCCAGGAGGCCGGTCGTGACTTCCCCCAGGACCCCCGCGAGCAGCTCGACCTGGCCATCGACGCGGTCTTCGACTCCTGGAACACCGATCGGGCCCGCCTCTACCGCCGTCAGGAGCGCATCCCCGAGGACCTCGGCACGGCCGTCAACGTCCAGGCGATGGTCTTCGGCAACTTCGGCATGGACTCCGGATCCGGCGTCGCCTTCACCCGCGACCCGGCCAGTGGCGACCAGGGCGTCTATGGCGACTACCTCCAGAACGCCCAGGGCGAGGACGTCGTCGCCGGCATCCGCAACACCGTGTCGCTGGCCGACATGGCCGCATTGGACGCTGCTTCCCACGGCGAGCTGCTGGCGATCATGGCCACACTCGAGAAGCACTATCACGACATGTGCGACATCGAGTTCACCGTCGAGCGCGGCAAGCTCTGGATGCTGCAGACCCGAGTGGGCAAGCGCACGCCGGAGGCGGCCTTCCGCATCGGACAGCACATGGTGGACGAAGGCCTGATCGATGAGGACGAGGCGCTGCGACGCGTCACCGGCGAGCAGTTGGCGCAACTGATGTTTCCCAGCTTCGACGCCACCTCTGAGCGAGAGCTCCTCACCACCGGGATGAACGCCTCCCCCGGCGCCGCAGTCGGGAAGGTGGTCTTCGACTCCGCCACGGCGGTGGTGTGGGCCGAGCGGGGCGAATCAGTGATCCTCGTACGCAAGGAGACCAACCCCGACGACCTGTCCGGCATGGTGGCTGCGGTGGGCATCCTCACCAGTCGTGGCGGCAAGACCTCACACGCTGCCGTGGTGGCCCGCGGCATGGGCGTCACCTGCGTGTGCGGTGCCGACGAGATCCTGGTGGATGCGCGCGCCAAGACCATGTCCGTGGGCGAGGTGACCCTTACCGAAGGTGACATCATCTCGATCGACGGCACCACCGGGGAGGTGTTCGCGGGCTCGGTACCGGTCTCCGACTCGGTCGTGGTTCGCCACTTCGAGGGCGATGACCTCGACAGCCCTCTCGTCGATGCCGTCACCACTGTCATGGCGCACGCCGACAGCACCCGCCGTCTCCGGGTCCGTGCCAATGCCGACACCCCCCAGGACGCACGCCGCGCCCGCCGCTTCGGTGCAGAGGGCATCGGCCTGTGCCGCACCGAGCACATGTTCCTCGGCGACCGCCGCCAGCTGGTGGAGGACCTGATCGTCGCCGAGAGCGACGACGACCGCCAGGCCGCGCTCGATGCGCTGCTCCCCCTCCAACGCCAGGACTTCACCGAGATCCTGGAGGCGATGGACGGATTGCCGGTCACCATCCGGCTCATCGACCCGCCCCTGCACGAGTTCCTTCCGGACTTCACGGACCTCTCCGTCAAGGTGGCGTTGCAGGAGGCCGCCGGCGAGGTCGATGCCGGCGATCAGAAGTTGCTCGCCCACGTGCGAAGGCTTCATGAGTCCAACCCGATGCTGGGACTGCGTGGCGTGCGGCTGGGAATCCTGATCCCGGGCCTGTTCATCATGCAGGCCCGAGCCATCCTGGAGGCCACGGCCGACCGTCTTGCCGCCGGTGGCGACCCGCAGCCGGAGATCATGGTTCCGCTGGTGGGAAGTGTCCGCGAGTATGACGTCGTCCGTCACGCCATCGAGGCAGTTGCTGAGGAGATCCAGGCTGAACGCGGCCCGATCCCGTTCCTGCTCGGCACCATGATCGAGCTCCCGCGCGCGGCGATCCTCGCCGACCACGTGGCCAAGTCCGCAGAGTTCTTCTCCTTCGGCACCAACGACCTCACCCAGATGACGTGGGGTTTCTCCCGCGACGACGTGGAGGCCTCGATCTTCTCCACCTACCTCGACAACGGCATCTTCGACGTCTCACCCTTCGAGTCACTCGACACGCTGGGCGTGGGGATGCTCGTCCGAGTGGGCACCGAGAAGGGCCGTTCGACCCGGCCGGACCTCAAGGTCGGGGTGTGCGGGGAGCACGGTGGCGACCCTCGCTCGATCCACTTCTTCGACTCCGTCGGTCTCGACTACGTCTCCTGCTCTCCATTCCGGGTCCCGGTGGCCCGGCTGGAGGCGGGCAGGTCCGCGCTTCAGACTGATTGAGACACCAACCAGCAGGAGCACCCCACCGCTGAGCTCGGCAGCGGTGGGTCGTTGGCCCAGGATGGCCCAGGCAGACGCCATGGCCACCACGGGCGCCAGCAGCACCCACGGCACCACGGCGCTGGAGGGCCAGCGCGAGAGCAGACTGTTGAAGATCCCGTAGCCCACCAGCGAGGACAGGCCTGCGGTGTAGAGCGTCGACAGCGCCGCCGACCATCCGAAGCCGGTCAGTGCACCCGTGACTGCGGTCGGCCCGTCGATGGCCAGCGAGAGTGCGAGAAGGGGCAGCGGTACGACCAGCGCCGACCACACCGTGAGCGAGAGCCCACCACTCACTCGTGCCGCGCGAGCCACCATGTTGCCGATGCCCCATGACAGTGCCCCCAGCAGGCAGAGTACGAGCGCCATCATCGGCACCTGACCGCCTCGCCCGATCCCGACGATCACCAGACCGATCACACCGAGCGCCACCCCGGCGCTCTGGGCCACGGTAGGGATCTCACGGAGCACAGCTGCGGCGATCACGATCGTGAAGACCACCTGCGCCTGGAGCACGAGCGCGGCCAGCCCGGGCGGCATCCCGGCGGACATGGAGACGTACAGGAAACCGAACTGGCCGAGCGACATGAACACCCCGACCGCAAGGATGCTGCGCCAAGGGGCGTCGGGTCGAGGGATGAAGAAGATGGCGGGCAGCAGGACTGCGGTGAACCTGACTGCGGCGAAGAGCAGCGGCGGCACATCTGCCATTCCCCAGTCGATGACCACGAAGTTGAAGCCCCAGATCGTCGCGACGAGGGCAGCGAGAAGGGAGTCGCGTGTATTCACGTGGGTCAGTCTCGTGGCTAGGACAGTGAAGGACCAGCGAATGGTGATGCGTCAGATCATGTAACATTTCTACATGATCGACTTGGCCACCCTGATCAGTCTTCGAGCTGTCGACACGCAGGGTTCAGTCGTCGGTGCGGCCCAGATGCTGGGCTTCACCCCGAGCGCCGTCTCCCAGCAGATCAAACGCCTGGAGAAGCAGGCTGGCCTGCCGCTGCTTGAAAGAGTGGGGCGCGGAGTCATTCTCACCGAGCACGGTCGTCGGCTCGTCACCGACGGCTCGCGGCTGCTGGTCGAGTTGGAACAACTCGAGTCCGGCCTGCATCACGATGCCGACCGGGTGGCCGGTCACCTACGCGTCGCCGCCTTCTCCACGGCCATGCGCGGCATCGTCGCGCCCGCGGTCCGCATCCTCCTCGAACAGCATCGAGACCTCACGCTCACGCTGACCGAACACGAGCCTTGGGGCACCGTCGATCTGATCGCCTCCGGTCAGCAGGATCTCGGCATCGTGCACAGTTGGGGCGATCTGCCACTGGACATCCCCGAGCACCTGGTCGCACTCACCATCGCCCGCGACGTCGCCGACGTGATCGTGCCCCGGGAGCACCGACTCGCGGGCCGAACTCGCGTATCGCCCGGCGATCTGGTCGAGGAGTCCTGGGTGGCCACCCCCGAAGGCACCATCTGCCGGCAGTGGCTGACACGGATGTACGACGGTACGGCTCGCACGCCCCGGATAGCGCACGTCGCCTACGAATTCGATTCGCACCTGGCCCTTGTCGGCGCCGGGCTGGGAATCGCCCTCATCCCGCGGCTGGGTCGGGCGAAGCTGAGCGAGGACGTCGTCGCGATCGCCGCGCACCGGCCCGTGCCCATGCGGGAGATCATGGTGATCCATCGCGCCTCGATGGCCGACTCGCCCGCCGTCAAAGCAGTGGTCGCGGCGCTCGCCACTCGCTGATCAGAAACTGTGACTCCGCGACACATAGTCTGTCACGCAGAGTATGCTGTCGTACATGATGAACAAGCCGATGACGGAGCAGGCGTTCTTCGTCCTGACGACGCTGATCGACGAGCCGCTCCACGGCTACGCGATCATGCAGGCGATGACGGACCTGTCCGACGGTCGGGTCAACGTCCGGGTCGGGACGCTCTACGGAGTGCTCGACCGGCTCTCCGCAGAGGGCCTGATCGAACTTGATCGCGAAGAGATCGTCCAGGGCAGAGCGCGCAAGTACTACCGCCTGAGCGACGAGGGGAGCATCGCCCTGGCCCGTGATGCGGCCCGCCAGTCCGCCAACGCCGCTGCGGCCCAGCGACGTCTTGCTCCGCGCTTCTCCAGGATGCTGGGCGACCCGGCATGACGCCTCTGGAGCAGCGCTATCGCCGACTGCTGCAGCTGTTGCCGTCGCCCTATCTGGAGGTTCGCGGCGAGGAGATGGTCGACACCTTCCTGCTGAGTGTGCGCAAGGACGATCCGGAGGCTGACGCCCTCGCCGAGGTGGTGGGACACCCCAGCTGGGGGGAGCGGCTCAGCATCGTCCGCCTCGCGTTCGACCTGCGGTGCGGGGGGCGCCATGCGCCCCCGCGCTACGAGGTCCTCGGCGGCGCCGTTCGATGGTGCGTCGCCGCCATCGTGTTGATCCACGCCGTCTCCGCGGTCCAGCTCCTGATCGGCGACGTGTGGTGGTGGCACACCGGTTTCTGGATGGGTGATTCCCCGCAGTGGTCAGCCATGTCGTGGGTGAGCGACGTCGGTGCCGTCCTGTGGCTCCCGACCTTGATGGCGCTGGCCATGCGACGTCCACGAGTCGCCCAGGTGTTCGCGGGGCTGGCCACGGTACCGGTGCTGGCGGCGGCCCTCCTCGAGACCAGACTGTTGTCCCTGGGTTCGGCGTCCATGGACTGGGTCGCCTGGGGCTGGGTCGTCTCGGCCTGGCTGATCCTGGCGGTCGACGTCTGCGTCGTGCTCGGCCTCGCTGCCTTTCATCCGGAAGCGCCGGGCCTGCGGCCACGCCCGTGGCTCATCCGAGGCGCGGTCGTCCTCATGGTGCCCAACGCCGCTCTCTTCATTCCCGGCATGGCACCATGGTTGCTGGCGGACGGCTCCATCGTCTGGCACCTCGGGGCAGCCCTCGGCGCCGGAGCGGTCCTGCTCATGGGTCGGGGCTGGACCTCGGAGCAACGGACCCAGGCCCATCTCGGAATCGCGCTGCTGTGCACGCTCGCGCTGGCACGGCAGGCACCGTACGTCGTGGGCTTCCTGGCCCAGGACGGCACCAGCACACTGCCAGCGTTCTTCGTGGTCAGCATCGTTGTCCAGCTCATGGTGACGACTGCCATCGGCACCGCGTTCGCGATCGCGGGACTGCGGCAGGTCCGCCGCCTGCCTCGCGTGACCTACGCGCCCATCTGAACGTCTCAGAACAGCGCAGACGCCAGGTTGCGCCGGGCAGCCAACACGCGTGCGTCGTCGTTGCCGACGGCAGCGAAGAGACCGAGCAGGTGATCGCGAGCCGCGGACTTGTCCGGGTCGCTCGTGCGCGCGACGAGGTTGATCAACCGGGTGAACGCGTCGTCCACGTGCCCGCCGAGCATGTCCAGGTCAGCCACCATCGTCTGCGCCCCGACATCGTCGGGCGTGTCGGCCGCGGCTGCTCGGGCGGTGGCCAGGTCGACGCCCTGGGTCCGCTGCATCACCTGAGCCATCGCCAGGCCGCCGGCCGCCTCGGTGTCGGCGGGGTTGGCGTCCACCAACTTCTGATACTCACCGACCGCCAGTTCGATGTCCCCGCTTGCCAGTGCGTCCTGGGCTGGTGCATAACGAGGATCCACCACATCCTCCTCGCCCTCACCTTCCACCGCCGGGGCGACCTGACGGGGCTGGTGGCGACCAGTGATCCCTTGCGAGGTCAACTGCTGCCCGACCTGCGTCAGCGCCGTGCGCAACTCCTCGAGAGGCAACGCGTCCTGGATCAGGGGCATCGGTCGGCCGTCGACGACGGCGACCACGAGCGGGACCGTCTGAATCTGCATCGCCTGAGCGATCTGCGGTGTCGCGTCGACGTCGACCAGCCCGACGAGGTATCGGCCCTCGAACTCCCCCGACAGGGTGGTCAGGTCATCGGCCAGTTGGCCGCTGGCCGGCATCTGCGTGCGCGAGAAGAACACCAGCAGCACCGCCGCCGTCATCGACGACTCCAACACGCTCTGGAAGTTCGCCTCGTCCACAACGAGGCTGTAGGACGATCCCCCGGCGGTCGGTGCTCCTGTGGGAGGTCCCGGCGGAGTGGCGGGCTTGCCCAGGCCGGAGAGGTCGATCGCGCCGGGACGGGTGAAGGGCTGCTGCGTCATGGCCCAATTCTAGGGAGAGACCCATCGGACCACCACCGGCCGGTAGCCTCAGGCCATGGGAAGTCGAAGCGCTGCAGTCCTGTCGCGCCATCGGCACAACCTCGCACTGCTGCTGCGTTTCGGCATCGTGGGCGCCTCGGGGGTGGCGGTCAACATGCTCACCCTCATCCTGGTCCGCCGATTGGGGCCACATTTCGATGATGCCGTGATCGGTCTGGGGGTGGGTGACTTCAATCTGCGCTGGTACCACCTGTACTCGACCGCGGCCTTCTTCGTCGCCAACCTCTCCAACTTCCAGCTCAACCGGTCCTGGACGTTCCAGAGCAGCCGGCACGCGCGCTGGTGGCCTGAGTACTGGCCCTTCCTCGCAGTCGGTCTCGGCGGGCAGGCCATCGGGCTCGCCCTGCTCACTCTGCTGATGCACCCGCACTCGCCGCTGGGCCTGCCCCGCGAACTCTTCGACGACTCCACCGGGTTGCGCAACCGTCTCTACTGGTCACAACTGATCGTCATCACGCTGGTCATGCCCATGTCCTTCGTGATCAACAAGGTCTGGACCTTCGCGGCGGTCCGGGGCGGGCGTCCGGACCTGGTTGACCCCACCCGCGAGGACGAGGTCCTCACCGCCGAACAAGACTGTTGAACACCTGCCCAAAACTTGCCTGTTCACCCCCTACTACACGCTTACTACCGCGTGGTACAAAGTCGGCGGACATCGAGGAAGGGGCACCGACGATGACGTCGATCACGCATGATTTCGCTGGTTATCAGGTCTTGGTGATCGGAGGTACGCGGGGCGACGGACACGCCATTGCGTCTGCCTTCGCGGATGCGGGGGCATCGGTCACCGTCACGGGGACCATGATGTTGCGGGGTCTCTACGACAGCGATCTTCGTCGCTTCGACTACGAGATGGTCAACCTGGCTCGTCAGGAGTCGATGGACCTCCTGGTCAGCGCCATCGGAGATCTCGACGTACTGGTGCTGGCAGCGAGTTGCCACCTGCCCTACGGCCTGCCCGACGCCGAGCAGGCCTTCATCGCCGAGGCTGCTCGCTCAGGTGTCCTGGGGCCGGCATTCCTGACCACCCGCCTACGTCTCAAGCTGAGCCAGAGCCCCGCGCCCGGTGGCGGATCGGTGATCAACACCGGCGCCGTCCGCAGTTGGCTGGAGCTCTCGTCCTCGCCCGAGGACGCCCAGGTGGAGCTCGAGGAGTCGACGCGCCGCGCCGGTGAGAAATGGGCCGGTCTCGGCATCCGCGTCAACGCCGTGACGCAGGGATCACGCACGATCCTCCCCCGCCAGTTCAACCCCAGCTCCGCGCCGGGGTCCGCCGGCGGGCATGGACATTCGGACATGCTCGTTCGCACGCACCAGCCTCCGTTGCGCGAGGCGGTCTCCGATGCTGCGTTGTTCCTGGCCAGCGGCGCTTCTTCGCGGATCACCGGTCAGACGCTGCGCCTCAGTTGATTCTCGGGCCGCGCAGGCCCGAGCGCTGTACGACTCGCTGGATGGCGATGTCCCTCTCATGGGGGCGCCCGACATAACGAATGTCGCGCAACCCCTGCTCCTGGGCAGCCGACTCGAAACAGAAGTGTCCGAAGCCGAGGATGCGCCCGTGCAGCGGCTTGCGTACGGTGATGTCAAGGATCCGGGACAGCGGCATGGTCGCCATCTGCTGTGACAGCACCCCATGCACGCGGAAGACCCGCATGTTGGTCACGATGAAACGGTCCATGTGCTCGCGCATCGCACGCCAGGACGCATGCGCGACCAGCAGCGCACCCACCACGAGGGGCACCGCTGCCAGGTCGGCGCGCACGACGCTGGACCAACCGAGCAGCACCACGCCTCCGAGAGCTTCCAGGGCGGGGAGGACATAGACGATCCAGTGGTGGCGAACCTCGTCGACGATCACTTCGCCCTCCTCCCTGAGGAGGTGCCTGCGGATGTCGGGCTCGGGCAGCATGGCTGGGCCTAGAGAGCTTGTACGAAGTCGATGAGGGCGGTGAACAGATCTGTGAGCAGACTCCAGATGCTCTCGGCGAGCGAGGAGGACGCCCGGGCCAGACCGTTGGGGTCCTTGAAGAGCCAGAAACCCACAAAGATCACCAGCAGGACAAGAATGAGCTTCTTCGCTTTCAACGACGTAACTTCCCGAGCGTGGTGAGTGTGGACATGAGCGAGCCCCTGCCTACCAGTCGGCAGGGTCGGGCTGTGTGAGGCTCGCGGAGTCAGCGCGAACGGAGTAGCTGGTCGGCGGCGGCGTAGGGATCCATGAGTCCATCGGCCACCTGACCGGCCAGCGAGTCGAGCGTATTGTGCCCCTTCACCTCGGCCCACTGCTCACGCAGGACCGTGTGGGCGATCGCCTCCACCTCGTGACGAGCCCGGAGGAGTCGCCGCTTCCTCAGTTCACCGCTGTCGGCCAGCCACGCAGCATGGCGATCGATCTCTGCAGCAAGTTCGTCGATGCCCTCCCCCGTGCTGGCCACGGTCTTCAGCACGGGTGGTCGCCACGCACCTTCGCCGCGCGGTGCCATGGAGACCATCGTGCGCATCTCCCGTCGGGTGCGATCGGCTCCCTCGCGGTCGGCCTTGTTGACGGCGTAGACGTCGCCGATCTCGAGGATCCCGGCCTTCGCGGCCTGGATGCCATCACCCATGCCCGGGGCCACGAGCACCACGGTGGTGTCCGCCAGGCCAGCGATGTCGATCTCGCTCTGGCCCACCCCCACCGTTTCGATGATGACCACATCGCAGCCGGCGGCATCCAGCACCCTGGCCGCCTGGGGCGTCGACCAGCCCAGACCGCCGAGGTGCCCCCGCGAGCCCATGGATCGGATGTAGACGCCGGGGTCGAGCGCGTGGTCCGCCATCCGCACCCGGTCACCGAGCAGGGCACCCCCGGAGAAGGGCGAGGAGGGGTCGATGGCAAGCACCCCGACCCGCCTGTCCGCGCGCCGCAGTGTTTCGATCAAGGCGTTGGTGGACGTGGACTTCCCGACTCCGGGCGGGCCGGTGATGCCGACCAGGTGGGCAGCGCCGACATGCTCGCGCAGTGCCGACATCACCTCGCGCAGCGCCGGAGAGGCATCCTCGACCAGTGTGATCAGGCGGGCCACTGCCCCTGCGTCCCCCTCGCGTGCTCGCGCCACGAGATCGGCAACCACAGGGGCGCCCCGCCTGGTCACGGCTGCCTCACGCCTGGGGAACCCGGATGATGAGTGCGTCGCCCTGACCGCCACCACCGCACAGTGCAGCGGCACCGGTGCCGCCACCGCGACGCTTCAGTTCGTGGGCCAGGGTGAGCACGATACGAGCGCCGGACATGCCCACCGGGTGACCGAGCGCGATGGCGCCACCATTGACGTTCACCACGTCATCGCTGACGCCCAGCTGGCGGGCGGACTCGATGCCCACTGCAGCGAAGGCCTCGTTGAGCTCGAAGAGGTCGATGTCGGCGACAGCGATACCTTCCTTCTCCGCAGCCTTCGCGATCGCATTGGCAGGCTGCAGTTGCAGGCTCGAGTCCGGGCCGGCGACCTGGCCGGAGGCACCGACCTCGGCGAGCCACGTCAGGCCCAGCTCCTCGGCCTTCGTCTTGCTCATCACGACCACGGCGCAGGCACCGTCGGAGATCTGGGAGGCAGAACCGGCCGTGATGCTGCCATCACGGGCCACCGGGCGAAGGGCACCCAGCGACTCGGCCGTGGTGTCGCCACGGATTCCTTCGTCCTGACTGACGGTGATGTCGCCCTTGCGCGAGGTGATGGTGACCGGGACGACCTCGTCGTCGAAGAGACCGTTCTTCCAGGCAGCCGCCGCCCGCTGGTGGGACTGGGCAGAGAAGGCGTCCTGCTCCTCGCGGGTGAGCTTGGTCCCGGCAGCATTGCAGCTGTCGGTGAGGTTGATCATCGCCTGATCGGTGAACGGGTCGAAGAGGGCGTCGTGGGCCATCGAGTCGACCAGCGTGGTGTCGCCGTACTTGAAGCCGCTGCGCGACTTGGGCAGCAGGTGCGGCGCCTGGGTCATCGACTCCATGCCTCCCGCGACCACGATCTCGTGCTCGCCGGCCCGGATGAGCTGGTCGGCCATCGCGATGGCGTTGATGCCCGAGAGACACACCTTGTTGATGGTGATCGACGGGACGGTCATCGGGATACCACCCTTGACGGCTGCCTGGCGTGCGGCGATCTGCCCCGCACCTGCCTGGATGACCTGGCCCATGATGACGTAGTCGACCTGGTCTCCGCTGACGCCGGCCTTGTCCAACGCGCCCTTGATGGCCACACCGCCGAGATCGGCTGCCGACTGGTCCTTCAGGCCGCCCAGGAGGCGACCGATCGGGGTCCGGGCCCCTGCGACAATCACGGATACGGTCATGAATTCCTCCAGCATGCTTGTGGGTGACGACTGCTCATCTTCCTGCCCTGCGACGATACCCACCACGTGGCGACTCGCACACCGCGCCCACGTCGGAGACGATGTCCCCATGACCACCTCTGAACTCCCCAGCGACGTCCGGCACCTGTTCACGGCCATCGACCACGTCGGTATCGCCGTACCCGATCTCGACGTCGCGATGAAGTTCTATCGCGACGCCTATGGCATGCAGGTGCTCCACGAGGAGACCAACGAGGAGCAGGGAGTACGCGAGGCGATGGTGGGTGTCGGTGACTCCGGGTCCTGCATCCAGCTCCTCGCGCCGCTCTCCCCGGAGTCGACGATCGCGAAGTTCCTGGACCGCAACGGCCAGGGGATCCAGCAACTGGCCTTCCGGGTCGACGACGTGGAGCACGTGGCGTCGGTGTTGCGGGCGCGCGGCCTGCGCCTGCTCTACGACTCGCCCCGACGCGGTACGTCCGAGAGCCGCGTCAACTTCATCCATCCCAAGGACGCCGGCGGGGTGCTCGTCGAGCTCGTCGAGCCGGCCAAGATCTGAGCAGGTCCACCAGCCTGCCCGCTGGCGGCTTACGGTCAGCGCACCAGTCGTATTCGTATGACCTCCGGCACAGGTACACCCACGATCGGTTACTCGACGGTAATCTCCGCCGGAATCCCGCTTTGTCCCAGACCCCGATCAGGAGCACCCGTGCAGCACATCCTTGACGCCATCCAGTCCGGTGACTCGACCACCGAGGACTTCGCCAGCCTGGAACTGCCCGAGTCCTACCGGGCCGCCGTGGTCCGCAAGGAGGACGTCGACATGTTCGAGGGTCTCTCCTCCAAGGAGAAGGACCCCCGCAAGTCACTCCACCTCGATGACGTAGCCCTGCCTGAGCTCGGGCCGGGCGAGGCTCTCGTGGCGGTGATGGCCTCTGCCATCAACTACAACACCGTCTGGACCTCGATCTTCGAACCCGTCTCGACCTTCGGCTTCCTGGAGCGCCTGGGCCGCACCTCCACGCTCGGGGCTCGTCACGACCTCCCGTACCACGTGGTGGGATCCGACCTGTCCGGTGTCGTGCTGGCCACCGGTGTCGGCGTACAGAAGTGGAATCCGGGCGACCGCGTCGTGGCCCACTGTCTTTCCGTCGACCTGGAGTCCCCCGACGGACACAACGACACGATGCTCGACCCCGAGCAGCGCATCTGGGGCTTCGAGACCAACTTCGGCGGGCTGGCCCACATCGCTCTGGTCAAGGCCAACCAGCTGATGCCCAAGCCCGAGCACCTCACATGGGAGGAAGCCGCCGCGCCCGGTCTCGTCAACGCCACTGCCTACCGCCAGCTGGTCAGCAAGAACGGGGGCGACATGAAGCAGGGCGACAACGTACTCGTCTGGGGCGCCTCCGGAGGACTGGGCGGCTTCGCGACGCAGTACGCCATCAATGGCGGCGCCACGCCGATCTGTGTGGTCTCCAACGAGGACAAGGCCAACATCGCGCGGAGCATGGGTGCGGAGTTGATCATCAATCGCTCCGAGGAGGACTACCGGTTCTGGAACGAGGAAGGCACCAGCCAGAACCCCAAGGAGTGGAAGCGTTTCGGCTCCAGGATCCGTGAGCTCACCGGGGGTGAGGACATCGACATCGTCTTCGAGCACCCGGGCCGCGAGACCTTCGGCGCTTCGGTGTTCGTGACCCGCAAGGGCGGCACCATCACCACCTGTGCCTCGACGTCCGGCTACATGCACGAATACGACAACCGCTACCTGTGGATGAACCTGAAGCGCATCATCTCCAGCCACTTCGCCAACTATCGCGAGTCGTGGGAGGCCAACCGCCTCATCGCCAAGGGCAAGATCCACCCGACCCTGTCCAGGACCTACACCCTCGACGAGGTCGGCCAGGCCGCGCTGGACGTCCACAAGAACTCCCACCAGGGCAAGGTCGGCGTGCTGTGTCTGGCCCCCGAAGAGGGCCTCGGTGTGCTGGATCACGAGATGCGGGCCCAGCATCTGGAGGCCATCAACCGCTTCCGCGGCGTCTGAGCAGAGATACGTCACACCCCGGTTCGCGGATCCCTCCGCGAGCCGGGGTGCTTCTTTTCCTCTGATCGGTAACACTGGAGTCTCAGCCGTCCGCATCACGAGAAAAGTTGGGTGTCTCACCATGAGCAGCGACCAGGGCCTGTCCATTTTCGACGAGCCGCAGTCCTCGGATTCCGTCGAATCCGAGGTCGAGTCCAGTGCTGCCGAGGAGACCCAGGTCCTGCCTGTCACGGCAAAGGGGCACTCCCCCCGGTCCGGGTCCGATCCGGCGCCGACGCGCCGGGTGCCGGTGATTCCACCCGCCGGTTCCTCGCCGGCACGTACCGCTGCCCCCGCTTCAGCCTCCCGCCCGAGTTCTTCCGGGCCCAGCTCCGAGGGCTCGGGCACAGCACTCCCCTTGGTGCGTCGCGGCGGCTATGACAAGGCCTCGGTGGATCAGCGACTCCACCAGCTCCAGAGCGACAAGTCGGGCCTCAGCTCCAGCCTGACGAGCAGCGAGCAGCGGGTGATCGAACTCGAGGAACAACTCGCAGAGCTGCGTGCGGAGATGCAGGAGAACACCAGCCCGACGTACGCCGGGCTGGGCGGACGAGCCACCTCGATGCTCAAGCTGGCCGAGGACGAGGCGCACGACGTCCGCGCAGCCAGTCAGCGCGACGCAGACGAGATCCGCAACCAGGCTGAGCGCGACGCGCGCGCGATCCGTGCCGATGCCTCGCGTGAGGCCGACGACATGCGCATGGTGCAGCTCAAGGAGCTTGATGAGATGCGCTCGCGGCTCACCACCGACGCCGACCAGGAACGCGACCTGGCCAAGGCAGAGGCCAGCGACGTACTGGCCGCAGCCGCCCGGGAGTCCGACCAGGTCCGCCTGGCAGCCCAGCAGGAGTCCAACGAACTGCGTGTCGGAGCGCAGCGTGAGGCCGAGCAGATGCGCGCCGCAACCGACCGCGAGGTGCAGGAAGCACGCCGCACCTTGGCCGTGGAGAGGGAACGTCTGGCTCGCGAAGCCACCGACCACCACACCCACGCCACGTCCGAGACCCAGCGTCTGGTCGCCGAGGCCGAGGAGCGGGCCACCGCTGCCGAGCAGCGCGCGCGCGAAGCAACCCATCAGGCCAACACGCACCGTCAGCAGGCCCAGTCCGAGGCCGAGGGCATGCTCAACCGAGCGCGTCGTGAGGCGGAGCAGATCGTCGCCTCCGCGCGCACGCAGGCCGACTCCGCCAATGCGACCCGCGCGGCCGAGGTCGACCGGGAACTGTCCAACCTGCAGGCCGAGGTTGATCGGGTGACGAAACGGCGCGACGCGATCACCGCCCAACTGGGTGCGCTGCGTGACGTGGTGACCGGCTTCACCGAGGACGAGTCCTGAACTGGATCCGTCGGCACGCCGATCGTGCCGAGGCGGCCGCGGGCCGGGCTGACGAGGCGGCAGACACCGCCGTCGATGCAGCCGTGGAAGCCACCGAAGCCGCCACCGAGGCTGCCGTCTCTTCGGTGTCCATCGCCGAGCAGATCGACGACGCCACCGACCTGGTGATCAGGGAAGCCGACCACACGGCGTACGAGCAGTCCCCGGCTGCTGGGGCGACGCCCGTGCAGGCGCTGCTGCGTCATTCACCTTTCAACATCGGATTCTTCGGCGCGCTCGGTGCCTTGTTCGCGTTGTTCCTGACCCAGCAACTTCTCAGCATCTCCTCGGTCCTCGTCCTGCTGGTGCTGGCGATGTTTCTCGCGATCGGCCTCAATCCGGTCGTTGAATGGTTCATGCGCCGAGGAATGCGTCGCAGTCTGGCGGTGCTTCTCGTGCTGGTCGTGGTGCTCTCGGTGTTGTCGTTGTTCATCACGGCGGTGGCTCCGGTCACCGGAGACCAGATTGCGCTGATCAGCAACAACGCTCCGGGGTGGATCCAGAACCTGCAGGAGAACAGGACGGTGCAGCAACTCGACGAGCGTTTCTCACTCATCGATCACGTCCAGGAATACGTCACTGACGCCGACTTCACCGAGCGCGTCTTCGGTGGCGCCCTCGGCGTGGGTCTGGCCGTGCTGTCAGCGCTCACCAACACCTTCATCGTGGTCGTGCTGATGGTGTACTTCCTGGCTTCGCTGCCCAGCATCAAGCACGCCGGCTACAGCCTTGCGCCCGCCTCCAAGCGTGCTCGTGTCAGTGCCTTGGGCGACAAGATCATCCGCTCGACCGGTGCCTACGTCTCGGGTGCGTTCCTGGTGTCGATCTGTGCCGGAATCAGTACGCTGATCTTCACGTTCTTCGTAGGTCTGGGCGACTACAGCTTCGCGCTGGCGTTCATCGTGGGACTGCTGTCCCTGATTCCCGTGGTGGGGGCCATCGTCTCCGGCGTGATCATGACGCTCCTCGCGCTGACGGTGTCACCGACCGTCGCCATCGTGGCGGCTGTCTACTACGTCGCCTACCAGCAGGTGGAGTCCTACTTCATCTATCCCCGCATCATGCAGCGATCGGTCGACATCCCGGGCGCAGTGACTGTCATCGCTGCGCTGGTCGGCGGCAGCCTGATGGGGATCACCGGCGCCCTTCTGGCTGTTCCGGTCGCGGCTGCTCTTCTCCTGCTGCACCGCGAGGTCTTCCTCAAGCGACAGGACGTTCGCTGAAGTCAGGCTCCACCGGTTCCACCGTCAACGACGGCGTGCCCTCGCCGAGCTTGACCACCACCACGCCGATCAGCACCAGCACGCCGCCCGCCACCTGGAATGGGCGCGGCAACTCGCCGAGCAGCAGCCACGCGAACACGAGCGACATCAGCACCTCGAGCAACGCCACGAATGACGCCAGCCGGCTCCCCAACCGGCGACCTGCTGCGATCCCGGTGACGTAGGCCAGTGCCGCAGTGACCAGTCCCAGCCCCAGGACGGGGATCCACCAGGCGATGGCTCGACCGTCGTAGACCGCATCTGCAGTGCTGGCACGGAACGGGATCACGCCGCTGGCGCCGGCCAGGACCAGAACGACTCCTCCGACCACGAGTCCTCCGGCAGCCAGGCTGATGCCCGGGAGCCCGTTGTCGAGGTCGGCGGAGATGATGAAGTACACCGCTGCCCCCACCATGGCGCCCAGCGCCCACAGCACGCCCACGAGGCTCAGTTCGGCTCCGGAGATGAGGTCCAGTACGAGCACGAGACCTGCGCCGGCAATCAGGGTGCCCAGCACTGTCAGTCGGGTGGGCCGGTTGCCGTGACGTAGCCAGAGCCACATCACCACGATTACCGGCGCGGTGTATTCGATCAGCAACGCCACCGGAACCTGCATGTAGGTGACGGCATAGAAGTAGCACAGCTGGGCACCGGCCACGGCGGCGACGCCGTAGGCCGTGATCAGTCCCGCATTCTCGCGCACGAGGTGCCAGCGACCGCGTAGCGCGATGATGCCCGGCACCACCAGGACGGCAGCAGCGATGAGGATGCGCAGGGTGACGGCAGCTCCGGCGCTCCACCCGGAGTCGAGCAGGCCTCGGGCGATCGAGCCCGACATGCCGAAACTCGCCGCAGAGGCGAAGGCCAGAGCAAGCCCGGACACCTTGGACGGCGCGTGGGTCATCTGGGCGCCGTCATGAGTCATAGCCTTCACGGTCGTGACACTAAGAGACGCTGTTGTAATGTGTCAACATGGTCTTCGCTGATGACACCGACGCGTCACTCAAGACCGCGGTCCTGATCGCAAACTCCACCGACGAGCCCGGCTCGCCACTCGGGTCGCTGGAGGACCTCGCCGGCTTTCTCGCCGAGTGGAGCTTCACCGGTCGCCACGACTCGAGTGCCGCGGAACTCGACACGCTGCGTGCGCTGCGCCCCCGCCTAAGGACGCTCCTGCTGGCTGAACGGGACGAGGCCGCCGTGATCGTCAACGCGATGCTGGCCGGGGCCAGGGCGCTTCCCCAGTTGCGCCGTCACGACCAGTGGGACTGGCATCTGCACGCCGTGGATCCCGACCGACCCCTGGCCGAGCGGGTGGCCGTGGAGACCGCCATGGCCATGGTCGACGTCATCCGAGCCGACGAACTGGCCAGGTTGGACCGCTGTGCTGCTGACGAGTGCGACGACGTGGTCCTCGACCTCTCACGCAACAGGTCCCGTCGCTTCTGCTCGACGACATGCGGCAACCGCGAGGCAGTGGCGGCCTACCGAGCCCGCCAGCGCGCCTGAGCCTCACGTCAGGAAGCGGCGCAACACCTCGAGGAAGACCTGGGGCTGCTCGGAGTGCACCCAATGTCCCGCATCCTTGATCATCACCCGGCGATTGCGTGGGAACAGCCGCTCCATCTCCGCTGCGTGGGCGTCACCGACGTAGTCGGAGCGGGCCCCGCCGATCCACAGGACCGGCCCGTCATAACTGGCATCGCCGATCTCCTCCTCCGGCCAGCCGACCAGGGCTGGCATCGATTGCGCCAGCAGGTCGAGGTTGAGCTGCCACCTCCACCCCTCGTCGGTCCGCCTCAGATTCTGGAGGAGGAAGTGACGCACCGTCGTGTTCGGTACGACGTCCCGCAGCGCCGCGTCAGCCTGGTCGCGGCGTTCCAGGGTGGCCAGGTCGAGACCGCGCATGGTCTCGATGTAGCCGACGAACTCGCGCCCACTGTCGTAGGTCACCGGCGCCACGTCGACCACCACCAGCGAGGAGACCAACGCCGGGTGACGCAGCGCCAGTGCCATGGCAATCTTCCCGCCCATCGAGTGGCCGACGAGAGACACCGGACCGACGTCCGAGAGCTCGGCCGCGACGAGATCGGCAAGCTCGAGGTAGTCGAAGGAATCGGTCCACGGCGAGCGGCCGTGATTGGGCATGTCGAGCAGCAGCACCCGGTGATCGACGCTGAGCTCCTTGCCCACCTGGGTCCAGTTCTTGCCCTGCCCGAAGAGTCCGTGACAGAAGGCCACCCTTGAGCCGTGCTCACCGAGCAGAGTCGTGTGGAGCGATGTCGGCCCAGATGATGTCGGCCCGGAGGATGAGGTCACCTACGCATTATCTCTTCCGGCCGTGGTGACACACGCTCCCCGCCTGAAGAACAGATCGGGCATCGACCCCCGACGATGACACGACCTGTTCTTCAGGCGGGGCCGTGTGGGTGGGACCATCCCCTGTGTGGTCCCACCCGCCACTGGCGTAGGACCACTTTCTCCCGGCGAGGGCCTCGCCGTCATCCGTAGTCCTACCTATCTCTGAGACGCATGCCGACACGATGGCAACACGCTGGCAACACGTTGGCGATACATTCAACGGGTGTTGTCCCCCTGTCTAGGTCGTGGTGAAGTGTTGCGGGCCCTGCATGAGGCCCTCGACGAGTCGCGCTGGGTGACGGTCGTCGGCCCTCCCGGCAGTGGAAAGACCTTGGTCGTACGACACCTTGAGCGCCCCGATCAGCTCGTGTGGGTCGATGCGCGCCACCTCCGCAGCGTCGACGACGTCTTCGCGGCGGCACTCCGCCTGCTTGACGCGGAGGTCGCCCCCGGCGACTCGCTGGAGGGAGCTCTTGGCCGTGCAGTCGATGGACGCACGTGTGTGCTGGTGCTGGACGGTCTCGACCTCGATCTCACCGGCGCTGGTCCGTCCCTGCAAAGACTGCTGGAGACCACGTCGGACGCCCGGGTGATCGTCACCGCCCTCACCACGGCCCGTGAGTCCATGGAGTCCGTCGTACGGGTCGGTCCGCTGCCGGTCCCGGCGCCACGTGCCCCTCTCGAGGGCGCGGCCGTGGATCTCTTCCTGCGCCGCATCAGATTCGCGGGTGGTCCTCGCGTCGACCTGGACACCCAGGAGTTCGAAGTACGCCGCCTGCTCTCGGCAACCGGAGGGTTGCCGTTGCTGATCGAGCAGGTCGCCGTCCAGTCTGCAGTCGTCGGCCTCAGCAACGCCATGTCCGCTGTTTCGCTGGACGAGGCCGTCGACTCTGCGCACCGGCTGCTGGACGTCGACAGTGCCACCGCGCTACGACGCATCGGACTGCTCGACTTCCCCGTCGGTCTCGAGGTGCTGGCCGAGGTGCTGGACCGACCTGCCCAGGATGCCGCCGGGCTCGCAGGCAATCTGGTGCGACGCAGCCTGCTCGAGCTAGGGCCCACGGGTCAGTTCGACATGCTTTCCCCGATCCGAGGTCGCGCGCGAGTGCTGGCCAGGACCAGCGACCATGAGGCGGTCGATGCAGGACTGCTGCGATGGGCCCAGAGCCACGCACCGGAGCACGACAACTACGGCGCAGCGGACGCAGCCTGGCTCGAGGATCTTCCGGCCATGCGCCATGCCGTCATGAACGCGTGCGCGTCCGCGCCGACGCGGGCCGCGGGCTATTCCGTGGCCAATCGCATCTTCTCCTCCCTCTACACCTGCATGCGTACCCGGGAAGCGCTGGAAATCCTCGAGGCTGCACTCACCTCGGGGGACGGTCCGGCAGCCATCGGCGCCCAGGTGGCCCGCCGCGCGGGCATTGCCGCCTCCGAGACACGTGGCACCTACGAGGGGCTCTGGCTGCTGGACCGCGCGGATCAACACGCTTCCAGTGCCAGCCGTCCCGAGGAGCAACTCGCCAAGACTGCAGCCATCCGTGCCGAGATGCACCTGGACGCCGGTGATCTCCACCGGGCCGAACTCGAGGCGCGCCGCACCATCGATCTGGATCCGGACGGCTGCATCAGCCGAGCCGCCACTCGGACGCTGGCCGATGTCTACGCCTCACAGGGCCGCTTCGTCGAGGCCACCAAGGCTGCCGTCGAGATCCTGCCGGCGTGGGCCTCCAATGACGAGCGCTGGATCGGCCTGTCCGCACGCACCATCCTGGCTCGCATCGCCCTCGAGCAGGGTCGGGTCGCCGAGGCCGTGGCCAGCACTCGAGCGGTCGTCCTCGAAGCTCGCGAGTTGGCCGAGGATCGTGTCGGCCTACTGGCCGAGACCCTTCTGCGCGGCATCGACCCCACGTGGGTTCCCACCGAGGTGGTGCGCGAGACGTTGCCGTGGGCCGTCAGACTTCCAGTCCTGGCCCAGGACGCACGCGATCTGCTCGCTGGCGGCGAGGTCAGGCAGGCGGCTGGTCTGGCGGCCGACGTGGTGGCTCTGGCCGACTCGGCACGGCTGGGTCGCGACGGGGTCGCTGCGCGTCTGCTGCTGGGCAGAGCACTCCTGAGTCTGGGTGACCCCGAGCAGGCCACCACCACCCTGCTTGCCGCGCTCGACCACTGCCAGGAGATGCAGATGCCGCTACGGGCGGCGGATGCCTTGGACGCGCTGGCCGTCGCCGCCCAGGCACGCGATCTCAGACAGTCACGGCACCTGGCTGCCGCTGCCGTAGCGCTCAGGGCCCCCCGCATGGCCACTCGCTGGGGCTACTCCGCCCACGCTGCGCTCTCCCCCGCACCACACGCCCCGGCGGAATGGATCTCGGGATCGGACTTGTCCTCGCGCGCCCTCACCCTGATCGCCGACGTCTTCCACTCCGCTGCCCCGGAAGCTCCGACGGTCCTCGACGCGCTCACCGCGGCAGAGCGTCAGGTGGCCACGCTCGTCGCGTCGGGTCTGACGAGTCGCAAGATCGCCGAAGGGTTGTTCGTCTCCCCCCGCACCGTCGACGCGCACCTGACCCACATCTACCGCAAACTCGACATCAACTCTCGAGCCCGCCTGGCCGTGATCGTGATCGAAGAGGGTCAGCGAGCGCTGTAGTCGCGGAAGCCACGCCCGGCCTTACGACCCAGGTAACCGGCCGTGACCAGGTGCTCCAACAGCGGGGCCGGCGAGAAGCCGGGCTCGCGGAACTCCAGGTACAGCTCCTTCTGGATCGCCAGCGACACGTCGTTGCCCACCACATCGAGGAGTTCGAAGGGCCCCATCGGCAAGGCGCAGCCCTGCTTCATGGCCGTGTCGATGTCATCAGCTGTGGCGTAGTGGGCCTCCAGCATCTTCACCGCATCGTTGAGGTAGGGGAAGAGCAGGGCATTGACGATGAACCCGGCCCGGTCGCCGCACGTGACGCCGACCTTGCCCACCTTCTCGCACAGTGCCAGCACAGTTTCGGTGACGGCCTCGTCGGTGGCGATGGTCGAGACGACCTCGACCAGCTTCATGATCGCGGCGGGGTTGAAGAAATGCATGCCGATCACGTCCTGGGGGCGCTTGGTCGCCCGGGCCATCGAGATGATCGGCAACGAGGAGGTCGTGGTCGCCAGAATCGCGCCCGCCCCTCCCCTGCCCCCCTGACAGATCTCGTCGAGGTTCTCGAAGAGCGTGGTCTTGATCGCCAGGTCCTCAGCGATCGCCTCGACGACGACGTCGACGTTCTTGAGGTCTTCGAGCGAGGTCGTACCGCGAAGTCGCGCCAGCACCTGACTCTTCTCGTCCTCGGTGGCCCGACCGCGCTGGATCTGCTTGTCGAAGTTCTTGGTGATCGCCGTGACCACGCCGGCGACCTTGTCCTGGCCACGGCCGGTGTAGAGCACGTCGTAACCCGCCTTGGCGAAGACCTCGATGATGCCCGAGGCCATGGTTCCCGTGCCGACCACGCCGACGAGCTTGATGTCGTGGCGCAGCTGGGGCTTGTCCTCGGCGCGCGGGGTCTGCGCGTCCGCGACGACGGCATGGCTGTCGGAGGCTTCGTAGGTGTAGAAGCCGCGGCCGGACTTGCGACCCAGGAGGCCGGCGGTGACGTACTGCTTGAGGATCGGCGCGGGTGCGTGCAGGCGGTCGCGACCCTGCTTGTACATCGTGTCGAGAATCTCGTAGGCCGTGTCGAGGCCGATCAGGTCGAGAAGCGCCAGCGGGCCCATGGGGTAGCCGCACCCGAAGCGCATGGCGGCGTCGATGTCTTCGCGCGAGGCGTACTTGCCCTCGTACATCGACACTGCGTGGTTGAGGTAGCCGAAGAGCAGCGTGTTCGCGATGAAGCCGGCCCGGTCCCCACACACGACGGGGTTCTTGCCGACGTCTCTCAGCAGGTTCTGGACACGCTCCAGCACCGCCGGCTCGGTCACGACCGTGCGGATGATCTCCACCAGATTCTGCACCGGGGCCGGGTTGAAGAAGTGCACGCCGACGACCCGGCCGGGCTTGGAGTTCGCCGTCGAGATCTCGGTGACACTCAGCGAGGAGGTGTTGGTGGCCAGCACCGCGTCGGGGCGAGCGAATTCGTCGAGGGAACGGAAGATCGCCTTCTTGATCTCCAGCGACTCCACGACCGCCTCGACGATCAGGTCGGCCTTCGACAACTCGGCCATGGAGGTGGTGAAGGTGACTCGGTCCAGAAGTTCGGACTGCTGCTCCGGCGTCATCTTCTCGCGCTTGACGGCTCGTCCGGTGGAGTTCTCCAGGTGCTGGCGGCCGCGCTCGAGCCCGGTGTCGTTGACCTCGACGCCGATGACGTCGTAGCCGTTGCGGGCGAAGACCTCGGCGATGCCGGCGCCCATGGTGCCCAGGCCGATCACACCGATGGTGGAGAAGTCACGTGCGGAGTCAGTCATGGCCAAATCCTCCCATGCCACCTGGCGCAGGTGGTTGTGTGTCTGCTCACTCAGCAGGACGCACCACGACGACCTGGTCGCCGGGGCGTACCTCACCGGGTCGTACGACCTTGGCGCAGAGTCCGCGCAGTCGTCGCGGCCTGCCCTCGACTCCGTTGACGAAGTTCATCGCGTCCTTGCCGAAGCGCGCGATGAACTTGGCACAACCGGTGTGGGGCTGGCCCGTCACCACGATGACCGCACCGTCCGACCCACCGATGTGCAACTCGCTGCCGGCCGGCAGATTGTCGTGCGAGAGGTCGAGATCGATGAACAACTGGTCTCCCGCCAACGCCTCACGCTCCGGATCCTGCGCCAAGAACTCCACCAGGGCGTGGCTCATGATGTTGAGCTGCATGTCCGGGTGCGCCGAACGGTCCGCGGTACGTTTGCTGCCGCGCTCCTTCCAGGTGTCTCCCACCAGCCCCGCGGCCAGATCGAGTTCCCCCACGTCGAGCACCTCGCGCTCCCCCACCGCCGGACGGCGGACCACCGCCCGAAGGACCCCGGCGTCACTCGGCCGGGCGTCCAGTGTCGGCAGGAACTCCTGGAGATCGGCCATGCTGCGGTGCGGTCGCAGGGTCCGCCGCATCCAGATCCGGCGCCCGTGCTTCGCCAGGCCGAGCCTCTCCTCGTTCCTCATGATCTCCAGTTGCGTGGCAGTGCGCGGCTCATCCACGGCGACCTCGACAAAGCCGTGGCGGGCGTAGAAGGGCGCATTCCAGGACACGTCGGCGTAGGTCGTGAGAGTCAGCGATCCGTGGCCCTTCAGCGTCGAGCGCTCGACAGCGGCTTCGAGCAGCGCGACCCCGATCCCGCGACGACCGTGGTCGGGGTGGACAGAGATCTGGTCAAGGTGCGCGTGCGCCTCGAGCTCACGTACGTGCGCAAAGCCGACCACCGGATCGCCCGCGACCAGGATGAACCCCGCCTCCTCGGCCCGCTGCCCACCGCTCTGCGCCGGGGAGGAGAGCGCATCACCCGTCAGATCCCCGAACAGCGCCTCGAAGAGCGGCGTTCCCGAGTCCTCGATGGCGGCCAGCAGCGGTAGGTCGCGGCGGCGAGCAGGGCGTATGTCGAAGTCGTTCACGGGGTCACTGTAGATTCGCCCCCCGTGAGGATCGTCGTAGCCACCTGCCAGGTCGATTACGCAGGACGGCTGACCGCTCACCTGCCGATGGCCACTCGCGTGTTGATGCTCAAATCGGACGGTTCGGTCCTGATCCACGCCGACGGCGGCTCCTACAAGCCGCTCAACTGGATGTCACCGCCGTGCACGCTGCGCGAAGGCCTGACCGAGGACGGTCAGCCAGAGTGGATCGTGACCGCGACCAAGACCGACGACACCCTGCGGATCCTTCTCGGGGACATCCTGCACGACTCCTCTCACGAACTCGGCGTGGACCCGGGACTGCAGAAGAACGGCGTCGAGAAGCATCTCCAGGAGTTGCTCGCGGAGCACCCCGAGTCGCTGGCCGACGGGCTCACCCTCGTCCGACGTGAGTTCCCCACCGCGATCGGTCCGGTGGACCTGATGTGCCGCGACTCCGATGGACTCTCGGTCGCTGTCGAGATCAAGAGGCGCGGGGAGATCGACGGCGTCGAACAACTCACCCGCTATCTCGAACTCCTCAACCGCGACCCGCTGCTCCGGGCCAAGGGACCCGTCCGCGGCATCTTCGCCGCCCAGGAGATCAAGCCCCAGGCTCGTGTCCTGGCCACGGATCGCGGCATCGACTGCGCTCTGGTCGACTACGACACCCTCCGCGGCATGGACGACTCTGAGCACCGGCTGTTCTGAGCACAGCGCGAGCGCTCCACCCGGCTCACCGCGTCCGCCTGGTGAACCTGACCTTGCCGTGTTTGTCGAGACTGTGCTGAAAGAATGGATCGTGGATCCGGCGGTGGTGCCTGGGGCACAACAGTCGTCCGCGTTCGACGCTGGTGCCGCCTCCTCTGGACCACGGAACGTCGTGGTGGGCGTGACATGGCCCCGGCGGCACATCACACCCATGCGCGGTGCATCCGCGGTCGCGGACACCAAGGGCGATGCGTTGGGCCTCGGAATGGAAGCGTCTTTTGCGGCCGACGTCGAGGACAACGGGGATGATCCCTGTTCGTGGAGTACGTCGAGACCCGTCCCTCCGACTCGGTGCCTCCAGCCGGTGGCGTGCCAGCCACGGTGGTGGTCACGATGGAACTTGAATCGTTGCTGGGCGACCTGAAGGCGGCTTCCCTGGACACGGACGGGCGGATCAGCGCGGGTGAGGCGAGGCAACTCGCGTGCCGGACCGACCGCCCGCAACGTCCTCGCGTCATGCTCACCCGCCTTCTCCAACAGATAGGAGACAGCCGCCTCCGGGACCCATGCCTCCACAGCAGTCGGCAGTGCGTCGACCGCGTCGACGACCACCCACGCCTGCTCGGTCACCAGCCGACCCTCAGCCAACGCCGCACGGACCGACTCATGGCTCTCCAACGACTCAGCCAACCGGACCGTGCGATGAGCCTCAGCCCGGGTCGTGCGCGTGTGATGGGCCCACCAACTCGCCGTCGTCACCGCCCCCGAATCCGAACCAGTTCCCACAGTGTCGGCATGACGCAGCACCCGCATCAACAACTCATCCACCTGCGCCCGCGCCCGGGTGAACGCCACCAACACCTCGCCCGCCTCACCAGCCGGCATCGACCACGACGACGCCCCCGACACGGCGCCCAACGCCTCACGACACGTCTCGACACGTCTCCACCCTGTGCGCGAGCGTCACTTTGGGCAATCTGTGGACACCGAGTGGCTCGTGACGCCACGGCCAGCAGACCTCTCGGTACGCTGCCGAAGTGACCTCGCGGATCTTCCACATCGCCACCCGCTCGGACTGGGAAGAAGCGCTCCGAACGGGGACCTACACCACTTCAACGGCCGGTCGCACCCTCACGGAGGAGGGCTTCATCCACGCCAGCCGTCGAGAGCAGGTCCGCGGCGTCTTCGACCGCTACTACCGCTCCTTGCACGTCTCGCTGGTGCTGCTCACCATCGACCCGGCACGACTGACCGAGGCCGAGGTCCGCGTCGAGAGTGTCGGCGAGGACACCTACCCCCACATCTACGGCCCGCTCAACCGCGGCGCGGTGGTGGACGTTGTCCCGCTGAACCGCAACGGCGGTGCCGAGACGATGGCCTCGCTGTTCATCAAGGAGATGGGTGTCCGCATGTGCGCCGCCACCCTGGTGATGCTGTTCGGCGCGATCGGCGTGATCCTCGGTGGAGCAATCGGTGAGGAGGCCACTGCCTACCGCCTTGCGGGCCTGCTCATCGGCGGCGTCGCGGGTGGACTGCTGGTCCGACGGCTGGCGCGACTCCGAGCGTCCTGATCAGGACTCAGGCGGCCTTCTTCGTGGGCTTCTTGGTGGCCTTCTTCGCATCCACCTTGATCAGTTTGCGCTTCTTCACCGTGTAGCCCGCAGGAAGGGTGCCCTCCTTGAGCATGCGAAGCGGGCATCGAGTGCACTTCGGAGCTGACACGCAACAGGTCTTCTTGGGCAGCTTGGCTACCTTGCCCGACTTTTTGCCAGACTTCTTGCCGGCCTTCGCCTTGCTTGCCTTGGACTTGCCCACGGACCGACCCTACACCTGCTAAGGCAAGCCTTGCCTCATCCTTTCAGGCGAGCGGTGTGCCTGCCCACGACCGCGCGGTCCAACCGTCGCCGTCCCCGTCCAGCCTGACGACGTCACCGTTCGCCAAGGGGCGTTCACGGGCGTACGTCATGTGGAGATTCGCCGCCAGTGACGGCACTCCCGCACAGATCGCACCACCATGACTGATGACCAGGACGCTCTCGCCGCGGTGGGCATCAGCCACCTCGTCCAGCACCTTGCCCACCCGCGCGATGAACTCCGTCCCGTTCTCGCTTCCCGCCAGTCGAGTACCGAGTTCGCCCGCCATCCAAGCCTCGAAGACCGGCCACAGCGGGTCCGGATCGCCCGTCTCTCCCACGTGGTCGCCCACGCTGAACTCGCGCAGGCCCTCGCGGACCACGACGTCGACGCCGAGCACACTTGCGGCGATCTCGGCGGTCTGCACGGCGCGTGCCATCGAACTGCACCACACTCGCGCGATCCGCTCGCCGACGAGGGACTCACCCAAGGCGCGTGCCTGCTCGCGCCCGAGCGGGGTCAACGACCCGCCGTCGTCGCTCAAGGTGTCGCGCTCGTAGGTCGCCTCGCCGTGGCGCGCCACGAACAGCCGGGCCGCACACTGAAGATCAGTCACTCGCCAATTCGACCACGTCATCGGCACAGCCCCAACTGACGGTCACCCCACACCCGCCATGGCCGTAGCAGTGGATGATGTCGCCGACACGCTCCAGACGCACCGTCGCACGACCCGGGCGCAGGCCCACTGCATGGCGCAGCACTCTCGCCCCGCCCAGACGCGGCTCGATCGCCACGGCGCGCTCGAGGATCAACTCTGCGGTGGCGCGATCGGGCGTACGGCTCCACTCCCCCGCGACAGCCGTGCCACCCAGCACGATGTCGCGGCTGCGTGGGATGACGTAGGAGGGCGTCTGCCCGTCGATCCACCAGTGGTCGAGTCCGACCTGCTCCACGAGCACCACTTGTCCCCGCACCGGCGTGAGGGTGGGATCGGCCCCGAGCAGGCGCGCCCCGATCCCGCTGGCGTTGACGACCAGGACCGCGCCTGTCGGCAGCGCGGACAGTTTCATCCGCGTGATCGAGCCGCCCAGCGCCTCCACGCGCGCACCCAGCCAGCGCAGATGGAGCGACATCTCGATCACCGGCGTACGCATGGTCAGCCCGGACCCGAACCCGGCCGGCAGATCCGTCGCCAGGTCGGGACCGGCGCCCGGCGGGAGCGCTTCGCGCCACCACAGGTCTCCCACTGGCCCGCGGAAGAGTTCGGTGCCGGTGCGCATCACGACCCCTGAGGACTCGTCGTCGCAGAGCGCAGCGAACACGTCGTAGGCCTCCCGCGCCCAACGCACCACGTGCTCTTGGCGATGGGAGTAGGGGGACCACACCGCTGCCGCCACCGAAGAGGTGGTTTCCAGGGGCAGCTCACGCGCCACCACGTCGACCCGGTGCCCGGCCTCGAGCAGCCTGACCGCACACGCGAGTCCGACCACCCCGGCACCCACCACGATCACTCGTCGCATGAGAGGAGAGTCTGCCAGTGATGAGGTGGGGTCAGTCCAGACCGTTCGCCCTGCGAATCACGTCGACGAATCCGTCCATGATCTCGGTGAGCCCGAAATCCTTGGGTGTGTAGACGGCAGCCACCCCACGTGCCATGAGGGCCTTGGCGTCCGAGCTGGGGATGATGCCGCCCACGATCACGGGCAGGTCCTCCAGCCCAGCTGCTGCCAACCCGTCGAGCACGTCGGGCACCAGCTCCATGTGCGAGCCCGACAGGATCGAGAGGCCCACGACGTGGACGTCCTCTGCCACGGCGGCTGCCACGATCTGCGCAGGCGTGAGGCGGATCCCCTGATAGATGACCTCGAAGCCGGCGTCGCGAGCTCGTACGGCGACCTGCTCGGCCCCGTTGGAATGGCCGTCCAACCCTGGTTTGCCCACCAACACCCTCAGTCGACCTCCGAGTTCCTCCCCGGTCGCCCTGACCCGCTCACGGACCGCAGCCAGGTCAGCGCCGCCATGGGCCGACCCGACCGCTCCCGACACGCCGGTGGGCGCGCGGAACTCGCCGAACACCTCGCGCAGCGTCCCGGTCCACTCCCCCGTCGTGGCGCCGGCGCGGGCCGCCGCCAAGGTGGCCGGCATCAGGTTGGCATCGGTCAGAGCGGCTGCAGCAAGCTCGTCCAGCGTGCGGGTCACCTCCGCCTCGTCACGCTGGGCCTTCCACGCCTCGACGCTCGCGAGCGCCGCGCGCTCCGCCTCGGGGTCGGCGGCCTGGATGGCCCCGTCAAGATCTGCCGTCAACGGCGAAGGTTCGGTCGTCTGGAACCTGTTGACGCCCACGACGATCTCCTCGCCGGATTCGATCCGCCCCCGACGCGCGGCGTGGGCGGAGACGAGGTTCTGCTTCATGTAGCCGGACTCGACGGCAGCGATGGCCCCGCCCATCTCCTGCACGATGTCGATCTCAGCCTTGGCCGCCTCCACGAGCTCAGCCACCTTCGCCTCGATGACGTGGCTCCCGGCAAAGATGTCGTCGTACTCCAGCAGGTCACTCTCGAAGGCGAGCACCTGCTGGAAGCGCAGCGACCACTGCTGGTCCCACGGGCGCGGCAGGCCCAGCGCCTCGTTCCACGCGGGCAACTGCACCGCCCGGGCCCGGGCGTCCTTGGACAACGTCACACCGAGCATCTCCAGGACGATCCGCTGCACGTTGTTCTCCGGCTGCGCCTCGGTCAGGCCCAGGGAGTTGACCTGGACGCCGTAGCGGAAGCGTCGCATCTTCGGGTCGGTGACGCCGTAGCGCTCGCGAGTGATCTCGTCCCACAGGCGGACGAAGGCCCGCATCTTGCAGGTCTCCTCGATGAACCGCACTCCGGCGTTGACGAAGAACGAGATGCGACCCACCACGTTCTCGAAGTCGTCCTCGGACACCTGTCCGGAGTCCTTGACCTGGTCGAGCACGGCGATCGCGGTGCAGAGTGCGTACGCCAACTCCTGCACCGGCGTGGCGCCAGCCTCCTGCAGGTGGTAACTGCAGATGTTGATCGGATTCCACTTCGGGATCTCGTGGACGGTGTAGGCGATCATGTCGCTGATCAGGCGCAGCGAGTGCTCCGGGCCGAAGACGTAGGTCCCCCGCGAGAGGTATTCCTTGATGATGTCGTTCTGGGTGGTGCCGGCGAGCCGGTGAGCGACCTCGGACGCGGGGACGTCCGGGTTCTGCTCCTCGGCCACGACCTGATACATCGCAAGCATCCACATCGCCGGGGCGTTGATCGTCATCGAGGTGTTCATCTCGGTGAGCGGGATGTCGTGGAAGAGCTTGCGCATCTCGCCCAGGTGCGGGACCGGTACACCCACCTTGCCGACCTCGCCGCGACTCAGCGGGCTGTCAGGGTCGTAGCCGGTCTGGGTGGGCAGGTCGAACGCGACGCTGAGGCCCGTCTGGCCCTTGGCGAGGTTCATGCGATACAGCGCGTTGGAGGCGTCAGCCGTGGAGTGGCCGGCGTAGGTGCGCATCACCCAGGGTCGATCCTTGCCCGAAGAATCTGTCATCCCGACAGCCTAGAGCGCGGTTACCGGCGAGTCACCGCGTGGACATGTGAGAACCACCTCAGCACCGCGGTGGGCTCACGCGATCGCCGCGACGCGCTCGACCTCGAGGAAGTGCGCCAGCCGCGTCAGATGCGCCATCCGCAGGACCGCCGGGCCGGGGTTGCGCACAGTGAGGTGCTGGCCACTGCGCCAGGCATGGCGAGTGGCCACGGCCAGGACGCGCATGGCAGTCGCATCGATGGTCCAGACGCCCGTCATGTCGAGGACGACGTCATCGTCGTAGCACTCGAGGCGCTCGTAGATGGCCCTGCGCACCTCGGCGGTGCTGCGCACGTCGAAATCGCCGTGCAGCACCAACGTGTGTCCGTCCGAGATGATGTCCATCTGGCTTCTCCTGACCAACGTCCCCCGACGTCACTGCCGTGATCCCTGTCACTGCCTATGACGCAGTTGTACCCCAAGGGGTTGCCTTTGCACCCCACCTCAATCGGTGGGTTCGCAAGGTGTCCTCCCAGCGGACGTTGTCGGCTCTGGCTGTCCGCATAGAGGCACAAACCACCCCGACGGTGAGACTGGTCTGGCCCAGTAGGATCAGCCTCATGGTCAACCTGACACGCATCTACACCCGAACCGGTGACGCCGGCCAGACCCGCCTGGGCGACATGAGCCTGACGTCCAAGACCGATCCACGGCTCGCGGCCTACGCCAACGTGGACGAGGCCAACGCCCACATCGGCGTGGCCATCGCGGGCGGAGGGATCGAGGACGATGTCGTCACCGTGCTCACCCGGATCCAGAACGACCTCTTCGACGTCGGGGCGGACTTCTCCACCCCGATCGTGGCCGAGCCGAAGTATCCGCCGCTGCGCATCGAGCAGGACTACGTCGACCGGCTCGAGGGCTGGTGCGACCACTACAACGAGTCCCTGTCCAACCTTCGCTCCTTCATCCTCAACGGTGGAACGCTCGCCGCCGCCCATCTGCACGTGGCCCGTACCGTGGTCCGTCGCGCCGAACGGGCAGGTTGGGGTGCGTGGGAGGAGCACGAGGGCACGATGAACGTGCTGGCCATCACCTATCTCAACCGGCTCTCCGACCTGCTCTTCATCCTCGCGCGGCATGCCAATCGCGAGAACGGTGACGTGTTGTGGGTCCCCGGCGGAGAACGGGGCGAGTGAGGGTCAACCGGCCGGCTGTTTGCGGGCGGCCGGGACGACCAGTGCGGCGGGGACGAGCAGCAGCACCACCACGAGAAGTGCGTTCAGGGTGCCGACCTCGTCCCCGACGAACCCCAGCAGCGGTGGGCCGGCCAGAAATGCTCCGTACCCGATCGTCGACACGGCGCTGACCCGCGCTGCGGCGTGGAGGGGATCATCGGCTGCTGCGCTGATACCGACAGGGAAGGCCAGCGAGGCGCCGGCACCCCACAGCACGATGCCCAGCACCACCAGAACCAGATGGCCACCGAGCACGATGAGCAGCACCCCGGCGCCAGCAATCACGATGGTGGACCACAGGACCATGGCCCGTCCGTAGCGGTCCAGCAGGTGACTGCCGAAGAAGCGGGTCAGGGTCATCGCCGCCACGAAGACGGCGAAACCTGCTACGCCGACCGAATGGGAGACGTCGTAGCCGTCGACAAGTGCCACGGCCAGCCAGTCGTTGGCGGTGCCTTCGGTCATGGCGAGCGCCAGCAGCAGTACGCCGATGGCCAATGTTCTGGGCTCCAGCCAGGCGCTCCTGGCCCCGGCAGCTGCTGCGGACTCGTGACGCGTCGGGATGGGCAAGAAGGAGGAGGCCGAACGCCACGCCACCACGAGCACCACGAAACCCACGGCGATCAGGTGCCAGCGTCCTGGCAGATGCATAGCCACCAGAGTGGCCCCGAGCAGCGCGCCCACCACGGTTCCGAGACTGAAACCAGCGTGGAAGCGGGGCATGACCGTGCGGAGCAGACCACGCTCGACCTCGGCTCCCTCGACGTTCATCGCCACGTCCCACACACCGATGCCCACTCCGTAGAGGAACAGACCGGCCACGGTCACCGGCAGGGCAGTGCCCAGCGCTGCGGCGGCGATCGAGAGCCCGATGACGGTCGTGGTGACTCCGACGCGCACCACGCGGACCGTGCCGTAGGCAGCGATCGCGGCACCCGTGGTGGGGAGCGCCACCAAAGAGCCGAAGGCACTCGCCAGCAGGACCAGACCAAGGTCGGAGTTGGACAGGTCGAAGGTCGATCGCAGCTCAGGAATCCGCGAGACCCAACTCGCGAAGCAGAATCCATTGAGGAAGAAGGACAGCCCGACCGCGTTGCGCGCAGCCGTCACCGGCGGTTCCAGTCGGTGCCCGGAGGGCCCGCCTCCAGCCAGGACTGGAAGCCGGTCAACGACGCCTCACTCATCGCTATCTCCAGGGGCTCCTCGAAGTAGTGGCAGGAGGCCACCACATGGCCTCCGTAGAGAGACATCTCCTCGGCCCCTGCCGGACTGCGCCTACCGGAATAGGCCAGCTGGTCACGGGCCCAGACCCGTTTGGGGCGGGGCGAGAGCGAGAAGATGCGGAACCACTCCAGCGATTGACCGGAATATCGCCCGATCCCCAGCAGCCAGCCCCGGCCCGGCTTCCGCGCCACCGCACGATAACTGAGCTCGAAGGTGCCGCCATGGCGACAGAGCAGGCGCCGACGCACGATGAGCGCGACTCCGTAGAGCAGGACGAGGAACAGACCGATCCCGAGCACGTCGAGCAGGCCTTCCCAGACCGGCATCCACACCCTCCGTCACGATCACGTGCAAATGAGACGAGCGCACGGACCTCGTGGTCCGTGCGCTCAGCCTAGCGTCCATGTCGTGCGACTGGTCAGGAAGCCCGTTCCACTGCTCGCACCCGTGCCTCGGCACGTCGTACGGCCTCAAGGGCTTCGTCGTCGTTCTCCCCGGAGTCCTTGGCCCGCTCAAGGTCCTTCCGGGCCTTCTCCAGGTCGATCTCGTGCGACATCTCCGCCCGTTCGGACAAGATCGACACACGGTTGTCCGCCACCGACAAGAAGCCGGAGTCAACCGCTGCGATCCACGTCTCGTCCTGGGCCGTCCGAACATCGACGACACCCTCGATGATCATGGAGAGAAGGGGCGCGTGATCGGGCAGGATGCCAACATCACCCTCGGTGGTGCGGGCGATGACCATGGTGGCCTCGCCCGACCACACGAGACGATCAGCAGCGACCAACTCGACCTGCAGCAGCTTCTGGCTGGACTCAGCCATCAGAGACCCTTCTGGATCTCGGCCCACTTCTGCTCGACGTCGTCCAGACCGCCGCACATGAAGAAGGCCTGCTCGGCCACGTGGTCGTAGTCGCCGTCAGCGATCTTGTTGAACGCCTCGATGGTGTCCTTGACGGGCACCGTCGAGCCCTCCATGCCGGTGAACTGCTTGGCGACGTAGGTGTTCTGCGACAGGAAGCGCTGGATGCGGCGTGCCCGCGAGACGATGACGCGGTCCTCCTCGGAGAGCTCGTCGACACCGAGGATGGCGATGATGTCCTGGAGTTCCTTGTTGCGCTGCAGGATCTGCTTGATCCGGACAGCACAGCGGTAGTGCTCCTCGCCGATGTACTGCGGGTCGAGGATCCGGGACGTGGACGTCAGCGGGTCGACGGCCGGGTAGATGCCGAGCGAAGCAATCTCACGCGACAGCTCGGTGGTGGCGTCCAGGTGGGCGAACGTCGTGGCCGGTGCCGGGTCGGTGTAGTCGTCAGCCGGTACGTAGATCGCCTGCAGCGAGGTGATGGAGTGACCACGCGTCGAGGTGATGCGCTCCTGCAGCTGACCCATCTCGTCGGCCAGGTTGGGCTGGTAGCCCACCGCGGACGGCATCCGGCCCAGCAGTGTGGAGACCTCGGAACCGGCCTGCGTGAAACGGAAGATGTTGTCGATGAAGAGCAACACGTCCTGCTTCTGCACGTCGCGGAAGTACTCCGCCATCGTCAGGGCGGAGAGGGCCACGCGAAGACGCGTGCCGGGCGGCTCGTCCATCTGACCGAACACGAGAGCAGTCTGACCGATGACGCCGGCCTCCTCCATCTCGACAATGAGGTCGTTGCCCTCGCGGGTGCGCTCGCCGACACCGGCGAACACCGACACACCACCGTGGTCCTTGGCGACTCGCGCGATCATCTCCTGGATGAGCACGGTCTTGCCGACGCCGGCACCACCGAACAGGCCGATCTTGCCGCCCTGGACGTAAGGGGTCAGCAGGTCGATGACCTTGATGCCGGTCTCGAACATCTCGGTCTTCGACTCGAGCTGGTCGAACGCAGGCGCCTTGCGGTGGATGCCCCACCGCTCCTTGACGTCGAGCGTCTCGCCCTCGGCCAGGTTGAGGCAGTCCCCCGTGGTGTTGAAGACGCGACCCAGGGTGACGTTGCCGACGGGGACGCTGATGGGACCGCCGGTGTCGATGATCTGACCACCCCGGACCAGACCGTCGGTGGGCTTCATCGAGATGGCGCGAACCATGCCGTCACCGATGTGCTGGGCGACCTCGAGGATGATCGAGTGCTTCTCGCCACTCAACTCGAAGTCGCAGGTGAGGGCGTTGTAGATGGCGGGCATCGAGCCGGTCGGGAACTCGATGTCCACGACGGGGCCGATGACCCGGGCGATGCGACCGACGCCACCCGCAGTGGTTTCGGTGCCTTCAGTAACTGTGGCGGTCATTGTGTTCACTCACTCCCGGCTTGTGCGTCGGCAAGGGCATTGACGCCACCGACGATTTCGCTGATTTCTTGGGTAATGCCAGCCTGGCGAGCCTGGTTGGCGATGCGCTTGTACTTCTTGATCAGCTCGTCCGCATTGTCGGTGGCCGACTTCATTGCCTTCTGACGGGCGGCGAGTTCGGAGGCCGCGGACTGCAGGAGCGCGAAGAAGATCCGGCTCTGGACGTAGCGTGGCAACAGCGAGTCGAGGACTTCTTCGGCCGACGGCTCGAACTCGTAGAGCGGCAGCAGATCCTCGGCCGAAGGGGCTTCGGTGCCTTCCACGACCTCCAGCGGCAACAGACGGATCGCCGTGGGCTCCTGGTGGAGCATCGAACGGAACCGCGTGTAGACCACGTGGACCTCGTCGACAGCGGGGACCGACGACTCCTGGGAGTCGTCCTCGGTGTCGGCAAGGAATGCCTCGATCAGCGTGGCGCCGATGTCGGCAGCCACGTCATAGGTCGGCTGGTCCGAGAAGCCGGTCCACGACTTCACGATGGGTCGCTGACGGAACTTGAAGTATGCCTCGCCCTTGCGCCCGGTGACGTAGAGGTCGATCTCCTTGCCCTCGTCCTTGAGCTTCTCGATCAGACGCTCGGCCTCCTTGAGCACGTTCGAGGAGTAGGCGCCGGCAAGTCCCCGGTCGCTGGTGACGATCAGGACCAGGACACGACGCGGGTTCTCCGGCGCGGAGGTCAGGGCGTGGTCGACGTTGGAGAACGTCGCCACGGCCGAGACCGCGCGGGTCAACTCACGGGCGTACGGCGCTGCCGCCTGGGCCCGCTGCTGCGCCTTGATGATGCGAGAGGCAGCAATGAGCTCCATCGCACGCGTGATCTTCTTCATCGACTCCGTCGACTTGATGCGCGCGCGGTACTCGCGTACCGAGAGAGCCATCGTCAGCCTCGCTTCTGCT
>JBBSSH010000006.1:0-162201 GCA_038242265.1 Propionibacteriales bacterium | reverse complement strand
TGGAGTCCTTGCCACCGGAGAACATCAGGACCGGCTTCTCGAACTCGGCGGCGACCTCACGGAAGATGTGGATCGACTCGGCCTCGAGCTGGTCGAGCTGACTCAACTGGTAGTCGGAGTGCGTTTGGGTCATGGCTGGGCAGAAGCCTCTCGTCGGGACAGCAGCCCTCATCGTAGCGAGACAAATCCCGACCCGGAATTCGCCTGTCGTGGGGGTGTCCGCCAGACTGCTCAGAATGCGCGCGAATGCCCCCATCAGATCCATGAAGTCCATAGCAGTAGCGGTCTCCGCTCTCGCACTCCTCGCCTCCGGCTGCTCCGGCGCCAAGGAAAAAGATGCCCCGGCGCCGGAACCCCCGCCGACCCCTCCCTACACCGTGAGCGACACCGTCAAGGCTGAGGTCCTGCCGCAGTTGGCCACGACTGTTGCCAGCACCACCGAGGCCGCTGATGCCGCGTCCTGGGTGATCGACGTCAAGGCGAAGGGCGCCAAGGCCCGCACCGACATCACGTTGCTGTCCGAGAACGAGGGTGAATTCGATGTCGTGGGCAACGGCAAGACGGACAAGAAGGGGCAGGCGACGCTGCTCACGACCACGCCCGGCGAACTCCACGTCGTCCTCGGCGAGGGTGAGGAGGCCATCGGTGCGGCGATCTCGACCGACACCGCGCCCACCGCGACCTTCACCGACGACTTCGACGCGCCGTCGGTGAATGTCGATCGTGGCAACTGGGCGACCCGCGACCAGGGGTATGCCGGAGTCCGCCAGTGCTCCAAGGCCGCCGACGAGGCCGCCGAAGTCACCGAAGGGGTGTTGCGCCTCAGCGTCATGGCAGACCCCGCCCAGGGTCAGTGCCAGCTGGGCAACAAGTCCTACCCCTACCGGCTCAACGGACACGTCGGCACCGAAGGCTCCTACACGTTCACCCACGGCTTCGCCGCTGCCCGGATCCGCACCCAGTCAGCCCGTGGCCAGCACTCGGCGTTCTGGCTGCAGACCCCTGGCGGACAGGGCACCGGTGGCGCCGCGGAGGGCGGGGCCGAGATCGACATCATGGAATATTTCGGCGACGACCATCCCGAAGGCGGCATGACCAGCTTCACCTACTGGGTCGACAAGTCCGGCCGCGAGCACACCGAGGGCGGCTGGATCCCCCAGCTCGACCAGTACGGCAAGAAGTGGGCGAAGAAGTTCCACATCTACTCCGTGGAGTGGTCCCCCAAGGAGTACGTCTTCCGCATCGACGGCCGCGTCACGACCCGACTCAAGGGCCGGACATCCGCCAAGCCCGAGTTCCTGATCCTCAGCATGCTGTCGTCGGACTACGAGCTCAGCAAGTTCAACGGCACGCTGCCCGAGCACATGGATGTCGACTGGGCCAGGGTGTGGGAGACCGGGCCGGAGTGACGAGGTGCGAGGATGCGCGGCATGTCCGACGCACTCCTGATCACCGTGGCCCCTACCGGGGCCGAGACCGCCAAGGCTGACTTCCCGCAGTTGCCGACGACTCCCGAGGAGATCGCCCGCACTGCCGCCGAATGTGAGGCCGCCGGGGCGGGGATGATCCACATCCACGTCCGCGACGCGGCGCATGCACCGACCCTGGACCAGTCGCTCCTGCGCGAATGGGTCGCCGCGGTGCGCGCGTCGTCCTCGCTGGTCGTGCAGCTCTCCACCGGCGGGTCGGTCCACGACCCGCTCGAGCAGCGGTTGAAGGTGCTCGACGCCGAACCCGACTCGTGCAGCCTGACGATGGGCACCACCAACTTCGGTGACGACGTCTTCCTCAACCCGTGGCCCTTCGTCAAGGACCTCTACCAATTGGCGCTCGAGCGCGGCGTCGCGCCTGAGTTCGAGCTCTTCGACCTCGGCCAGGTCCACGCGCTTGGGCGGCTGTTTCGCGAGTACGGCGTCCCGCGTGGCGGCAAGGCCCACGTCGACTTCGTCATGGGGGTTCCAGGCGGCATGCCCGGCACTGCGCCGGCGCTGGTCGCCGGGGTCAACGCACTCCCGCCCGAGGTGACGTCCTGGGCAGCCACCGGCATCGGTCGCTCGACGCTGGCTGTCGCGATGGCGTCGCTGTCGATGGGGGGACACCTGCGGGTCGGGATGGAAGACGTCCTGACCATCAGCCGCGGCGTACCGGTCGACTCCAACCGCCAACTCGTCGAGCGGGTCGTCGAGCTGGGCAGGATCGCCCAGCGTCGACCGATGACGCCGGCAGAGTGTCGGATGCTGCTCGGTCTCGACTGAGACCCCTGCTCAGGCCTTGATGTCCTTGGCGGTGCCCTTGGAGGCGTCCTTTGAGATGTCCTTC
This sequence comes from Propionibacteriales bacterium, assembly GCA_038242265.1. GTDB lineage: Bacteria > Actinomycetota > Actinomycetes > Propionibacteriales > Nocardioidaceae > Nocardioides. Next base: position 159,882 of record JBBSSH010000006.1, on the reverse strand, counting down.
TTGGATTCCTCCCGGGGCGCGTAGCCATAGCCATAGCCATAGCCGTAGGCGCTGCCGGACTTCTTGTTCGGCGTCAGGTTGACCACCACCCCGAGGGTCTTGGCGCCCACCGACTCGAGCCGCTCCAAGGCGGTCGCGAGCTGATCGCGGGTGGTCTGGCCGTGGCTGACCACGACGACCGCTCCGTCGGCCCGAGTCGCCAACAGCGCGGCGTCGGTGACCGGAAGCAGTGGGGGAGCATCGAGGATGACCACGTCGTAGCGGGTGCGCAGTTCGACCAGCAGCGACTCCATGGCCTGCGACTGCAACAGCTCGGAGGGGTTCGGCGGGAGCTGCCCCGACACCATGACATCGAGGGCCGTGTCGCCATAGCGCTGCATCGCATCTGCGGCGCTCACCTTGCCGATCAGGACGCTCGTCGTGCCCACGGCGGGGTCGAGGTCGAGGCGCTCGGAGATGAGTGGCCGACGCAGGTCGCACTCGATGAGGGCGACGCGGCGACCCGCCTGGGTCATGGTCACCGCAAGGTTGACCGCAGTCGTCGTCTTGCCCTCACCGGGCATCGAGCTGGTCAGCACCAGCACCTTCTGCTCACGGTCGATGTCGACGTACTGCATGTTGGTGCGCAGCACGCGGAACGACTCGGCCCACGGCGTGGACGTGGCGAGCGCCTGCGACGGGGCCAACTTGGCGTCGGAGTCCTTGAAGATCTTCGCCAGCACCGGAGCGGCGGTGACCGCAGCAACGTCTTCGTCGCTCTTGATGCTGGTGTCGAGCAACTCGCGAGCCACGGCGGCGCCGACTCCGAGCAGCAGGCCCAGCACGGCAGCGAGAGCCAGGTTGCGCACTGGGTTGGGTGACACGGGGGAGGAGGACGCCTGGGCGTCGTCGATGAGGGTGGCCTTGACGACTGCGTCCGTGGCCCCCAAGGGAGTCTCCAGTTCCTCCACCAGGCCCTGCAACTCCTCGGCATAGGCCTGCGCGATCGCCCGCGCCAACTCAGCGTCGGGGTCGGTGGCGGAGATTTCGAGCAGGACCGTCTCTGGCACGCTCCGGGCGCTCACCTTGTCCCGGAGTTCGGCCGGCGTCAGGGGATTCGCCTCGGTGTCCAGATCGGCGGCCACGCGCTCGGCCAGCTGGTTGCTGGTGACCAGGTCGGCATAGGACGCCACCCGCTGGGTGGCGAACAGATTCCCGGTGTAGGCGCTGTTCTCGTCGGACTGACTCGTCGACACGAAGATGCGTGTCGTGGAGGAATAGAGCGGGGTCACCGACCAGGTCCAGATCGCGGCCAGAACGATGACCAGGCCCATGCAGCCCATCACCAGTCCCCAGCGTCGACGGAGGGTGCGCCAATAGTCCTGCAGCTCCACGTTGTCGTCCTCAGTTCCCCGGGATTTGGTCTGACCTCAGCACTCTAGAGGGCGAACCGGCCCCAAAGCACCCAGCGACTCGGCCCGGGAAAGGAGCGAATTAGTGTTCGACGCGTTTCATGCCGACCACACCGGGGCGATAGTCGGGGTCCTCGAGTTCGGCGATCGTGGGTGAGCCGAACATCGGCAGGCCCTGTCGTTTGCGCAGGAAACCCCACACGACCGGGAGCACCAGGAGCACGGCCAGCCCAATCCCCGCGATCAGCATTGGGTGGGTCTCCTCCTTGCCCAACGGTGCCCACCCGGCCTTGTCGAGCAGGGCGACGCCACTCATGGTGAGGACCACCACGATGCCGCGCCGGATGAACGACTGCGGCACCCGCGGAGCGATGTGCGAGCCGAGCAGGGTCCCGGGGACCGAGCCGATCACCAGCGGGATCAGGAGGCCCCAGTCGAGCCCGTGGAGAGCAATGTTGGAGACCGCGGCTGCCAGCACCAGGGGAACGGCCTGCACCAGGTCGGTGCCGACGAGTTTGAGGGCGGAGAGACCGGGATACAGCATGAGCAGCGCGATCATGATGACCGAGCCGGAACCGACGCTGGTGATGCCGACCAGCAGCCCGCCCAGCGCGCCGACGAGCAGGGTCGGAATCGGCCGGATGGCAGGGTCGTCGTCGGGATGGTTGCCGCCGCGAACGCGCACCAGGTTGAGATAGAGCCGCAGGGCGTAGGTCGCCGCCGCCAGCAGTAGGGCGAAGCCGATGGCGAGCTTGAGGGCGTTGTCGATGTCCTCGGGGTCGACCACCCATGCCACCAGGTGGGGGCCGATCAGTGCCATGGGGATCGACCCGGCCATCAACCACAGGGCCAGTCGCATGTTGGGCGAGCCCTGGCGCTTGTGCACGATGGCGCCGCCGGACTTGTATATCGCGGCAGCAGTGAGGTCGGCGGTGACCACGGTGGCAGCTTCACCGACCCCCAGGAAGATCAGCGCCGGGGTCATCAGGGCGCCACCGCCCATGCCGGTCAGGCCGACCACGACACCGACGATGAAGCCGGCCGCGAGGATGGAGAAGAAGGTGACGGTCAGGAACTCGATCATGCGTGGGCACCGACCAATCTGGGCACGACTTCGTTGAGCATGGAGGTGATTGTGCCGGTCGCTCTTTCAGCGGCCGCAGTGCCCCGCCGGTAGGGGTCGGCGATGTCGTCGGCCGGGCGGGGAGGAGGACGTCGGGTCCGGGCGGCCTCGACCAGCTCGCGCCCGGTCAGGTCAGGGATGGCTGCGACTGCGGCAGCGAACTGGCCCAGCGTGAAGACCTGCCGGTGCAGTTGTGGCTGCTCCTCCAGGATGAACGAACGGTGGGAGGCCTCCGCGGTCAGCACCAGGTCCGCGTCCGCGAGCAGGCCAGGGGTCAGTGGGCGACTCCGGAAAGCATCGCGCAGTCCCTCAGCGAGGTCGGTCGGCAGGGTCGTGGCCATGTCGGGGTTGATGGGCGCGGCGTCGAAGCCGTGGGTGCCGGCGCTGGTGAACTCGATGTCGCTGCCCACGGCGCCATCGAGAGCGAGGCGGTCGGCGATGGCTCGTGCACTCAACTCCATGACCGGTGAGCGACAGATGTTTGCGGTGCACACGAACAGCACCCGTAGCGGGTCGTTCACGCGGATTCCGTGAGATGCAGCCAACCGGCCTCGCCGAGGGCCGTGAGCACCTCGTGGATGACATCCTCGATCGATCGGTTCGTCGTGTCGACGCGGACGTCGGGCTCCTGCGGCTCCTCGTAGGGCGAAGAGATGCCGGTGAACTCGGGGATCTCGCCGCGGCGAGCCTTGGCATAGAGACCCTTGCGGTCGCGTCGCTCGCACTCCTCCAGGGGAGTGGCGACATGGATGAGGAAAAAGGTGCCGCCGGCCTCCTCGACCATGTGCTGCACCTGATCGCGGGTCTCGGCGAACGGCGCGATGGGCGAGCACACGGCCACTCCGCGGTGGCGGGCGATCTCAGCGGCGACCCACCCGATACGGCGGATGTTGGTCTCGCGATCCGACTTGGAGAAGGTCAGGCCCGCAGACAGGTGGCGGCGTACGACATCACCGTCGAGGCTGGTCACGCTGCGGCCACCCTGCTCGAGGAGTCGGTCCATCAGCGCGCGCGCCAGGGTGGACTTGCCGCTGCCGGAGAGGCCGGTGAAGAACAGCACCAAACCTCTGTCCTCGGGGCCGGGCTCGTCCTGGGCCACGATCGCCGCGATGTCGTCGCCATAGGTGTCACCGACGACAGGAACGGCGTGCACCGGATCAGGGCCCGCGTAGTTGGCCATCACCCGTACGCCCAACTCGTGGTCGGCAGCAGCGTCGCCGTGCGAAGGCAGCGGCACCGCAATCACGGCCGCGCCGTCGAGGTGGGACGCCGCCGCGAGGGTGGCGCGCACCAGGGCGACAGGGGAGAGGACGGGGGTGCCGGTGCCCATGAGGGCCAGGAGCACCACGGGTCCGCGGTCGCACAAACCCCGGATCTCCTCGACCTCGCTCTCGCTCAGGGCGTCGACGACCGGCACGAAGGTGGCTCCGGAGTGCTGTTCACGGGCCTGCGCCGGGGTCAGGTGCAGTCGGCGGAAGGGGCCGTACGCGGGCCGGGACAGCGCCTCGACGGTACCGTCGGGCCCCACCCGCGCCACCGGGAGGCCCTCAGGATCGACGAGCTCGATCTCGCCACTCGTCTCAGGCCCTTCGTCTGGCAGGGCCAACGTGACGGGACTGTCGGGTTCGTTGAAGCGGGAGAGGGGACCATAGGCCCCGGAGAGGAGGAGCTCCAGATCATCGAGCTCGGTCGGCGTCGGGCAGTGCTGGATCACCCGCGCATCCTCTCACCCTGCTGGTGAGTAGCCTGTTTTCCATGTCCACGATGCCTGCAGTTGCCGAGATCGTTCGTTCCGGATTCGTCGAGGGCCACCACTACGGTTCCCTCGTCGCCCTCGCTGCCGACGGCACCGTGGAGTGGTTGGTGGGTGAGGTGACGACGCCGGTACTGCCGCGCTCGTGCAACAAGCCGATCCAGGCGCTCGCGATGGTCGAGGCCGGTCTCGATCTGCCCCCCGAACTGCTGGCGCTGGCCTGCGCGTCGCACTCGGGGGAGCCCTTCCACGTCGAGGGCGTACGCCGCATCCTGGCCTCGGCCGGACTCGACGAGTCGGCGCTCCAGACGCCGGTGGACTATCCAGTCGACGACACCGCAGCCGAGGCAGTGATCCGGGCCGGTGGTGCCAAGTCGTCGATCCTGATGAACTGCTCCGGCAAGCACGCGGCGATGCTGGCCACCTGTGTCGTGAACGGCTGGGACACCGCGACCTACCTGGAGCCCAGCCACCCCCTGCAGGTGCAGATCCTCGAGACCTTCAGCCGTCTCACCGGGGAGCCCGTCACCACGATCGCCATCGATGGCTGCGGTGCCCCGCTGCTGCCCGCCTCGTTGACCGGACTGGCGCGCGCCTTCGCCGCCCTTGCCACGGCCACCGACGGTCCGATGCATCGCATCGCCACCGCGATCCGTGAGCACCCCGAAAACGTCAGCGGAACGACCCGCGACGAGCTCGCACTGCTGCGTGCGGTACCCGGCATGATCGGCAAGGCTGGCGCAGAGTCCTGCTATGCGGTGGCCCTCCCGGACGGACGGGCCTGGGCGCTCAAGACCGACGACGGTGCCGCCCGCGTACGTCCGGTACTGATGGCCGAGGCGCTGCGCCGCTCCGGCCTGCTCGAGGAGGACGGCGTCGACGTCGAGGCGGTGCAGAAGACCGGACAACACGTCCTCCTCGGCGGGGGAAAGCCGGTCGGCGAAATTCGTGCTGCCTTCTAGCTAGCACGCTTCCTGCCTTATTCCGTGCGGGCTTGTGAGCGTTGTCACGAGCCATGTGCTTGCTTTGTGCTAACTGAGTTAGCACTATGGAGGTATGGCAAAGACGAAGGGCGAGCCCAAGAGCACCGCCAAGAGCACCGCCAAGAGCACAGCCAAGTCCGGCAAGTCTGCCAAGGCGAGCAAGACGGGCGTCGGATCGCTGGGCTCGTTCGGCACCCTGGGGGACTACCTCAAGGACCAGCGCCTGGGCGCGCAGCTGTCGCTGCGGCAGTTGGCTGACCAGGCCGGAGTGAGCAACCCCTACCTGAGCCAGATCGAGCGGGGCCTGCGCAAGCCGTCGGCCGAGGTGCTCCAGCAACTCGCCCGCGCCCTGCGCGTCTCTGCCGAGCAGCTCTACGTCCGTGCCGGGATCGTGCATCCCGACCCGGGCCATGCAGGGACCGTCGAACTCGCCATCCTCGGAGATGGTGGCCTGACCGAGCGTCAGAAGCAGTCTCTCCTCGACGTCCACGCATCGTTCCTCGCGCTCAACGCAGCAGCAGCCGCTGCTGTCACTGCCGCGCCCGAGCCTCAGAACTGACACCCCACCCGACCACCCGGGTCGGGACTCACCGAAGGAGAAGAACATGGCCACCACCAAGTTCGACATCAAGTCCGAAGCCCTCAAGCCGGTCATGGCTGGAGTGGGCGTCACCGACCTCGCCGTCGAGATCGTCCGCGACGCCGTGGCTGACGTGCAGAAGCGCGTGAGCGCCGTGCAGAAGACCACGATGGACCGCAAGGCGCTGCGTGAGCAGGCCGAGGCGCGCATGACCGAGCTGCAGACGGAGGCCAAGGCCTACCCGGCCAAGGTCTCCAGCCTCGTCGACGACAACGTGGCCGCTGCCACCGCTGCCTACGCCGACCTCGTCAAGCGCGGCGAGCTGCTCGTCGACCGCATACGTCGCCAGGAGTCGACCACCGCCACGGTGAAGTCGGCCAAGACCACGGTCACCAAGGCCAAAACCACCGCCACGCAGACCAAGCTGGCTGCCGACGCCGAAGTCACCGCCACCCAGAAGGTCGCGGCCGCTCAGCGGACGGCCGCGAAGAAGGCAGCCGACAAGAAGGCAGCCGACAAGTTGGCGGCCGAGAAGACTGCCAAGAAGACCGCCGACGCAGCCAGGAAGGCGCCGGCCCGCAAGGCAGCCACCAAGAAGACCGAGACGGCCCAGAGCAGCGCCAAGGCCACGGTCACCGCCGCCGAGAAGACCGCCACCAACGCGGTCAAGGCTGTCACCGACGCTGCCGAGAAGATCGGCGACTGACACCACGGACAGCTGATGCTGTTCTTGAGCGAAGCATTGATTGCGTGACAACGACCGAGACCCCAGCGAATATCGCTGGGGTCTCGGTCGTGTGTCAGTAGGTGCTCGAGGTCAGTTGACGGTACCCACCCTGATGGCCGTGAGCCTCTTGTGCGAAACGTGTGCGTGCCTGCCAAGGCACTTCAGCGTGACCGTGGCCGACCCAGTGCTGGTGAACACGAGTTGGTTGGACAACGAGGCGTAGGCTTGCGCCTTGGGCACGTCCCCAGCGGTCTCGTCACTGGTAGCTCCGGGCGCTGATAACTCACACATGACGAAACTGTCGACCTGCTCCCCGACGGCCAACGCCTTCGCGTTCACCACGTAGGAGCCAGCGGGGAGACCGGTGAGGGTCAGCACAGGCGCGTAGGACGTGGTGGGGGCGCCATAGAAGGTGGGGCCAGTGATGTTCTTTGCATAGACGGTCGACAGTCCGCCTGCAGGACCCGTGAGGCCGGTGAGACCCCTCGCGCCCGTGTCGCCCTGGGGTCCGGCCGGGCCAACGGGACCCATCGGGCCAACGGGGCCAACGGGGCCAATCGGACCGGTCGCACCGGTCTCACCCCTCGGTCCGCCGGCGGGACCGGGGTCACCCGGCACTCCTTGAGGGCCAGTGCTTCCCGGGGCTCCGGCTGGCCCGGTCTGGCCCGTGAGTTGGCGCCGTGCCTTGGGCGCCATGTCCTTGACCTTGATGGTCTTGTCCTTGATCTGGACGCTGGTGACGGTGTTCTTCTTGATCTGGTTGCCGTTGATCATCACCGCAGCGACCGACGCGCTGCTGAGCGAGATCATCAGGGCCAACAGGGCCACGAACATCGACGGACTGAAAAGGGAACCCAAACGTGTGCGCATGGCGATCTCCAGGGCAGATGGTGATGGTCCTTGGACCGTAGCCACGCGCTGAGGGGACCGCTATCGACTGGGCCACAAAGACTGGGTGAGACCTGACACCTCGCCGTCGCTTGCGCGCGCACTCTAGGCTGCAGGGGTGGAAATCTTCGTGTTCCAGAGCACCGTCATGTTCGTGGTGTTCGTCGTGATGTTGGGCATCAAGGGCTTCGCCTTCATCAACTCCCTGCTCTATTCCGCCGAGGCCTACCAGGCGGCCGGCAAACTCACCAAGACCGGGTGGAGCGTCATCACCGGGCTCGGTTTTGCGGCCCAGTTGATCCTGGGCGGTTCCTTGGGCTTCATCAACCTGGTGTTCATCATTGCTGCCCTGGTCTATCTCGCCGACGTGCGACCCGCGTTGCGCGAGGTCACCTCTCCCCGCTGATTCTGCGCGGAATGCTGCACTCGGCCTGTGCGCGCTAGTCTCCTGGCGCTCGTGCGCTGTGCTGAGCAGAAGCCGCCGCCATCCATCCCTCGGGGGAGTCGTGTCAGCAACAACGCCATCGCCATATGTCCAGGCGCATCTGCAACGGATGTCCGCACTCGGCCCGGCCGGTCGCGTACGCAACACTTTCGCTGGTGTGATCCTGATGCTCGTCACGCTCGGCCTCTACCAGCACTACTGGACCTTCGCGGTCCACCGAGAGATGCAGAAGCACTCCGGAGTCGGCCTCGGCGGTGGCTGGGCTCTGGTGGCATCCATCTGTTCCTGTGGAGTGGTGACACCGTTCCTCACCTCCGCCGAGGTAGGAGGGCTCTACGACCGCTCGTGGACCAGGCCTCCGGTGTCCGCGATCACCGGGTTCTGGTACTTCCCCGGCTGTTACATCTTGATCGGTCCGGTGGTGTGGTTCGTGCGGACCAATGGATCGCTCAACGACTACTGGCGCGACGTCCACACGATATCCGGGAGTGCCCGGGCGCTCACGTCGTCCCGCTGAGGATTTTCGCGTCTCAGGCTTGGTCGAGGTAGCGATCCAGTGCGGTCAGCGCGTCCTCGGGCTCGAAGCCGGTGGCCCGGATCTTCGCCAATGAGAATGCCGAGTTGAGCGGACGAGGGGCGAACACGTTGCCCTTGGCGCGCACACCCTCGGCGTAGTCGCTGGTGCTGGTGGCGGAGACGTCGTCCGCGCTGCGACCGGATCGCTCGAAGACGGCCTGGGCAATCTCGCGCCACGACATGACCGGTCCACCGTTGGAGACGTGGTAGGTGCCGAACGGGGCCTGGTGATCCACCAGGTGGCGGGTGGCCCGGACCAGTTCGTCGGCAAAGGTGAGGCGTCCGATCTGGTCGTCGACGACGCTGGGGGAGACGCCCTTCTGCGCCAGTTCGCTCATGGTGCGGACGAAGTTCTTGCCCTCGCCGATCACCCAGGTGGTGCGCAGGAGATAGTGACGTGGCGCGAGCCCGACCACCAGGTCGCCGGCCGCCTTGGACTGGGCATAAACCCCGAGCGGGGACAACGGCTCGTCCTCGCTGTGACCCGGGTCGAGGGGCGCGGTCCCGTCGAAGACGTACTCGGATGAGTAGTGGACCAGCGTAAATCCGTGCACCGACGCGAGCCGGGCCAGGGTCGCCGGACCGGTCGAGTTCGCCGACCAGGCCGCGACACGGCCTTCGTCGGTCTCGGCGGCATCGACGGCCGTGTAGGCGGCGGCATTGAGCACGACTGCGTAGTCGTGCCACGGCCAGGCTTCCACCGCTGCGGTGTCAGTGAGGTCGAGCTCCGCTCGGGTGAGGACTTCTGCGTCCTGGAAGCCCGCAGCGAGGGCTCGGCCGAGCTGGCCGCCACCACCGAGGACCAGCGTCTTCTTGGCAGCGATCGCCGTCGTGGGGTCGAGCGCGGGTGCGTTCTGGTCCTTCTCGCTGATGATCGCCTCGGCCAGCGGGATCGGCCAGCTGATCGCCACGGTCGGGTCGTCGAGGGCCAGGGCGGGGTAGGTCAGATTCGGCCGCCAGTGCTCGTTGACGAGATAGGTGTAGGCGGTGGCGTCCTCGAGCGTCTGATAGCTGTTGCCGACGCCGCGGGGCACGAAGATGGCCACCGAGGTGTCCATCTCCAGGGTGAACGTGGCGCCGAAGGTGTCGCCCTCGCGCATGTCGACCCAGGCGCCGAAGATGCGACCGGTCGCGAGAGAGATGAACTTGTCCCACGGCTCGGTGTGGATACCGCGGGTGACACCACGGTCACTGTTGAACGAGATGTTGTTCTGCACGGGGCCGAAGTCGGGCAGGCCGATCGCAAGCATCTTCTCGCGCTGCCAGTTCTCCTTGAAGAAGCCCCGGTCGTCGTCGCGTCGGTCCAGCCGCACCACGACCAGTCCGGGAATCGCCGTCGTTTCGAGCGAGGGCAGCGACATCACTGGCCCTGCTTGGCGTACGTCGCCTCAGTGGCTTGCTTGTGGGGGCGCCACCAGTCCTCGTGCTCGCGATACCACTCGATGGTGTTGGCCAAACCCGACTCGAAATCACCGAACTGGGGCTGCCAGCCCAGCTCGTTGCGCAGCTTGCCCGACTCGATGGCATAGCGCAGGTCGTGGCCGGCGCGGTCCGTGACGTGGTCGAACGCGTCCTCGGGCTGGCCCATCATCGACAAGATGAGGCGGACCACCTCGAGGTTGTTCTTCTCACCGTCGGCTCCGATGAGGTAGGTCTCGCCGATGCGGCCCTTCTCGAGGATGGCGAGCACCGCTGAGGAGTGGTCCTCGGCATGGATCCAGTCGCGGACGTTCTCACCCGAGCCGTAGAGCTTGGGGCGGATGCCGTCGATGACGTTGGTGATCTGACGCGGGATGAACTTCTCGATGTGCTGCCAGGGGCCGTAGTTGTTGGAGCAGTTCGACACGGTGGCACGTACGCCGAAACTGCGGACCCAGGCGCGGACGAGGTGGTCGGAGCCGGCCTTGGAGGCGGAATAGGGCGACGAGGGGTTGTAGGGCGTGTCCTCGGTGAAGCGCTTGGGGTCGTCGAGTTCGAGGTCGCCGTAGACCTCGTCGGTCGAGACGTGATGCAGGCGCTTGTCGTACTTGCGGACCGCCTCGAGGATCGTGTAAGTGCCCATGATGTTGGTGCGGATGAACGGGCTCGGGTCGTTGAGCGAGTTATCGTTGTGCGACTCCGCGGCATAGTGGATGACCGCATCGTGCTCGGCGACCAACGGGTCGACCACGTCGGGCTCCGCGATGTCTCCGACCACCAGCTGCACCCGGTCCTCGGGCAGCCCGGCCAACGATTCCTTGCTGGCCGCGTAGGTCAGCTTGTCGAGGACGGTGATGCGCAGGTCGGTATTGGCCACGAGGTGGTGCACGAAGTTCGATCCGATGAACCCCGCGCCCCCGGTCACGAGAAGGCGTTCCATGGCGCGAAGTCTAGGGCCTGCCGATCACGGGCCGGCAGCAGACTCGGGAGCGCCGGTGAGCGTGAAGGACGGCTGCGTCACCAGAGCAGCGTTGTTGTAGACCGCCTGACCGGGTCCGGTGCGCTCCCAGCCCTCCGGGAGATCAGAGACATCGAACCCCTCGGGCCAGTGCACCGTGACGGAGACGGCCTGCGGAGTGACCAGACCCTGCGGGGTGATCGCGAGCCGGTAGATCAGGGCGCCGTCACCGCGTGCGTCTGCGGCAGCAGGGACGTCGTACTCCACCATCGCCTCGCGGGTCTCGGTCGGCGGCACGGTGAGGCGAAGGATCTTGTAGGGACGGCCGAAATAGTCGACGGTGTTGGTGCCCATGGACTTCCCGTCGGACGTCGCGGAGACGACGGTGGCTCCCCGCGGGAGGAAGGCGCCGAGCGCCATGCCGTTCCAGCGGGTGACCGATGTCCCGCCGCGCGGATCGGCAAAATCCTGGGTGTAGGGCGGCGAGTCGTTCTGGACCGAGATCCGCAGCTGCACCCGCGCTGACCCGTCGGCACGGAGCCGGACGTCACTGGTGACGCTGCGTCGCTGCCAGTAGTCGGCCTTGCTCTCGTTGGTGTTCTGGTTGAAGACGGCGAGATAGTCATGGTCGGTGTCGGCGAGGGTGCCGTCCAGGTCGATGCCGGCGACCGCTGCCTGCGCATCGGGGTCCCTCATCCACAGGGCGAAGTGGCGACCGCGCGCAGAGTCGCGCAGGGAGGTGAGCTTCTCGACTGCCTCGCCCGGTGAGAAGAGCCGGTCGGTGAAGAGTGGGACCAGGGCGAGGTTGAGGTCGTGGCGCGCCTGGTTGTCGGGGAAGGCGTCGTAGTCACCGATGATCTTCTGGGTGAAGTTCGATGAGTCGACACGGCCGTAGATCGGCACATCGACCGGACCGGTGATGCGCAGCAGGTCGTTGAGCGCCACCACGTCGACCGCAATCAGTCCGTCGGTCTCCTGGCCGCGCAGCTTGGCCCAACCGCGCAGCAGTTCCTCGCCCGACACGGTCCAGTCGGGAGCGTAGGTGGCAGTCGAGAGACGTTTCTTGCCCCGATGGAAGATGTTGCCGTCCACGGGCTCCCACCGCGTCCTGCGGTAGAGGATCTCGTCCGAGGTGTCCTCGGCCTTGCCGACAGAGAGTTGTCCGTCGCTCACTCGCAAGGGTGCGAGGGTCAGTGGCGCGCCGCCGGAGTAGCGCTGCTCACTGGGGTTGAGCAGGGCCAGGAGGTAGTTCTGCTCGCCGTCGGCGCCGAACACCGCTGGCATTGCCCGGACCAGCGGATCTGCCCGCCGGGCGCCCGATGCGAGCGGGTTCACCACTCGCGCAGCATCATCGCGAGCCTCGGCCAGGGTCGTCCCGATGCCGATCACGGAGTCGTTGACCTGGGCGAGCTCGAGCTGCGCGGTGTCGAGGTGGTCGCTCGCGTCGGTCACGGCCGTGACGACCGAATCCAGCGTGTCGAGGTCGACCGACCTGTCACCGAAGAGCGTGGCGTTCTTGCCGTTGAGTTGCGGCAGGGTCGCGACGGCGATCTCGGCGACCGAGGTGAGGTCGTCCAGTGCGTTGCCCAGGTGTCGTACGTCGGAGACCGGCTCGCCAAGGATCGGGATCAGGCTCCACACATCGCCACCGATGCCCTGGACCGCGCCCTGCATCTGGTCCGCGTGGCGCCGCGCGCTCTGGACCGATGCCTCAGCATCCTCGATGTTGCCCGCACCCAGGGCTGCCTGCGCAGCCTCGAGGTCGGTCCTGGCGCCCTGGGCATGCCCAGGGGCCTTGAGGAAGGGGATGGCGAGGAGTGCGAGGACCACCACGACCAGGACGAGGGCCCCGATGATCCTCGAGGGTCGGAGCAGCCGCCTTGGTGAGGAGCGGGGCCGACGACTCGATGCCATGTCACCCATGGTGTCAAACGATGCCGGGTACGTGGGGCCATAGAGTGACATCCATGCGTGGAATCATCTTGGCCGGCGGCACCGGGTCGCGACTGCACCCGATCACCCAGGGCATCAGCAAGCAACTCGTCCCTGTCTATGACAAGCCGATGATCTATTACCCCCTCTCCACCTTGATGCTGGCTGGCATCCAGGACGTGCTGATCATCACCACGCCCCACGAGGCCGAGGGTTTCCATCGGCTGCTGGGCGACGGGTCCCAGTTCGGCATCAACCTCACCTTCGCGGTGCAGCCGAGCCCCGACGGGCTGGCCCAGGCATTCATCATCGGCGCAGACCACATCGGTGGCGAGCGCTCCGCCCTGGTCCTCGGTGACAACATCTTCTACGGCTCCGGCCTCGGCCAGCAGCTGCTGCGCTTCACCAACCTCGACGGGGCTGCCGTCTTCGGCTATCACGTCGCCGATCCGCGCGCCTACGGCGTCGTGGAGTTCGACGACAAGGGCCAGGCGCTGTCGTTGGAGGAAAAGCCGGAGCATCCCAAGAGCGACTTCGCGGTCCCGGGCCTCTACTTCTACGACAACGATGTCATCCAGTACGCCGCCGAACTTGAGCCGTCGGCGCGCGGAGAGCTGGAGATCACCGACCTCAACCGGCGCTACCTCGAGGAGGGGCGCCTGCACGTGGAGGTGCTCCCGCGTGGCACCGCGTGGCTCGACACCGGCACCTTCGACTCGCTCAATGATGCCTCCAACTTCGTCCGTACGATCGAGGGTCGCCAGGGCTTCAAGGTGGGCGCCCCCGAGGAAGTGGCCTGGCGGATGGGCTTCATCGACGACGACGAACTGGCGGCGCGCGCCGAGCCGCTGCGCAAGAGCGGCTACGGCGAGTATCTGTTGGGGCTGCTCCACCACAGCTAATTGCCTGCACAAGGTTTGGGCGTCGTCCGGTGGGGGCAGGCTCTCGGGTGTCTGTTCCACGCGGACCGCACCCACAGGGAGACCCCGATGACCGAGCAGCAGGGCATGTCGTTCAGCACCGGCGCCGAGGCCGCCGAGGAAGTGGCCGCGGATCCTTTCTGGGCCACCGTGCTGCAGCGCCATCCGGACGTCGATGTGGTGGTGCTCCCGGCGACCGACGATCCTCGGATCGAGGTGCCGCCCGACATGGCGGTGCTGAGCGTCGCGCAGGCCAGCGAGGCCTGCGAGGCGGCGGTGACGTCGTGGTGGAACGCGATACTTCCCGGCCAGGACCCCACTCACGTCGAGGCCCATTGGCTGGCCGGCGAGGCGGACGGCACGGCGCGACACGTTGCCACCTGGACCCGCAACGGCATCGAGGCCGGGAAGGCGTTGGCGCTCATCGAGCACGCTTCGGCACTGTTGACCCAGGCCCGGTGGAGCGTGTTCTCCCCACCAGAGGGACTACCCAGAGTGATGGCGTCGCGTCCCGGAGCGCTGGGACAGAGCGAGATGCAGGTCGTCCTCGCCCCCGAGCCCGGACGACTGGTGCTGCGACTGCGTACCGAGTTGCTCCACGTCGGCCCGGACGGCGTCGAGGAACTCGTTCGAGGCGGTCGTGATGAGGGTGGTGCTGACACATGGGCATGATGGGGATGGAGTACGACGCCCTGGTCAAGGGCAGCGCCGAGTGGCGGTCATTGGCGAAACTCATGACCACCACCGCAAGCGACCTGGGCAGCACCACCACGTCCGCTCTCCCCCCGCGGGTCCAGCGGGCCGGCAAGAGCTTCCTCACCCGGTGGGACGGCTTCGCCCGGGAGAGCGCCGCCATCGCCGACGGATTCGCCGGAGCACTCACCGCGACTCAGGACGACACGATGCGCGCCGGGGACGCCGTCGATCGTCGCTTCAGCGACCTCGACGGACGACTGGGGCCCGCGCGGTGAGCGTCACGATCGAGGTCCCGCCCCAGCAGGACGTGCTGCCCAAGCCCGAGGGCGACCCGGGGGGCGCAGACGCGCTGGCGAATGTCCTCTACGCCGCCGCCGCGCGGTATGAGGAGTTCGCCGACTCCGCCAAGACCCTCCAGAGCCTGATGTGGCGCGGCCTCGCCTACGACGCCTACAAGGTCGCCTCCGGCAAGGCCTCGGGCGAACACACCCGCATGTCCGAGACGGTGCGCAAGGTGGGCCGGGGCGTGACCGGGTTCGCCGACACCTTGCGTGACCTGACTCGCACCCATGACGACCTCTGCGAACGGAGACTGGGTCTCAACACGGCGCGCGCCTGGCTCATCTCCGACATCAACTCGGTCGCCGACGCCACCCCGGCCATCATCTCGACCCTGCGGGCACGGGCTGATGACCTCCGCCTCGACTACGCCGCTGTGATGGAGTCCTACGAAGACCTGATGCGGCAGGTCCGCAAGAACGAAGACCTGCTCAGGGACATCTTCCTGGCAGCCGACACCTTGGCTGAGGCGACCTCGAAGAGCGGTGGGGTCCCGGCCCTCGCCTCCTCAGCGATGGGACGGAGCGGCGCACCGGGCAGTGGCGCGACTCCGGCCGAGGTACGGCAATGGTGGGAAGGGCTCACCGAGGCCGAGCGCGAGGCCGTCATCTCCGCCTACCCCGACATCATCGGCTCCGGCGACGGGCTCCCGGCCGATGCCCGCGACCAGGCCAACCGCATCATGCTCGACGACGACCTTGCCCGCCTGACGACCAAGTCCCAGGACGGCACGATCTCGGCACTGGAGACGAAGATCCTCGCCAACGCCGGTCAGGCGCGGGACGCACTCGCCAACGCCGACAAATACACTGATCCTCTCGACGCCAGCATCAAGCCGGGCGGCACCCTGTGGCTCTACGACCCCGGTGCCTATGACGGTGACGGCCGGGTGGGCATCGCGGTCGGCGATCTCGACACCGCCACCGACGTCGGAGTCTTCACCCCCGGCATCAACACCGACATGCAGGACACCGTGAGCTACACCGACAAGATGATGAATCTCTACGAATCGACTCGCTACAACGGCGACGGTTCCAGCGTCGCGACCATGTTCTGGCTCGGCTATGACGCGCCGCACGGCCCCACCGACCTCGCCACCCTCACCGAGGCTCGTGCCGAGGAGGGCGGCCGCAATCTCGCCGATGCCATCGACGGGCTGCGCGCCTCGCGGTCCGACGACCCCGCGCACCTGACGGCCATCGGCCACAGTTATGGCTCCACCACGACGTCCTACGCCGTGGAAGGCAACGCCCAGGTCGACGACGTCGTCCTCATCGGCAGTCCCGGCGCAGGCCCGGCTGATGGCGCCGGCGACCTCGGCCCGGGGGCCGGCCACGTCTACGTCGGCAGAGACAGCCGTGACCTCGTGGCGGTACTCGGCGACGAGGGGTGGATCGGCAAGGGCGGCCTCGGACTGGGCAACGACCCTTCGTCCGAGGACTTCGGTGCGACCCGCTTCGAGGCCGAGGACGTGGACCGCTCCTGGCATCGCAACGCCGGTGACGCCCACAGCTCCTATCTGGACAACGACACCGAGTCGCTCTACAACCTCGGGCTGATCGTCGACGGACACGGCACAGACGTGCACGTGGCCGAGCAGAGCCATGACCCGTGGTGGGGACCGCCGGAGGATCCGGAGGCGTACCGTGACCCGACGGCCAACCAGCCCGGACGGTCGGACACGACTGCGACCCGGCGATGATGTGTCCATGAGACTTCTTCCGCTCCTGCTGACACTCGCGCTCGCCCTTGCGCTGGGTGCGTGCAGCCAGCCCGACGCCAAGCAGGCCGCCGCCGACCTGGCCTCGATGAAGTCAGACGTCAACGCTGAGTTGGGCGACATGGCCGCGGCCATCTCCGGAAGCGGCCTCTCGGTCGAACGCGCGCGCGGCCACGTCGAGAGCGAGGGAATGTCGACCTATCGTGCCGAGGACTACCTCGCCAGCGCGGTCCTCGTCGGGAAGGGTGCCGAGGGCGACCAGGTCAACCAGGCGACGACAGCACTCGAGGAAGCCGGTTGGACGCTGACTGCAGGCGACCTCGACGCCTCGGAGCCGTGGGCCCAACTCGAGCGTGACGACTTCCGCACCACGATCGGCTGGACCAAGGTCGGCACTCGCGAGCTGATGCTCAGCCTCGACCAGACGGGCGAGGTCGAGGTCCCGAACGACACCGAGCCGGTGGATCGGGACAACTCCGAGGACATCGCGCTCGACTGAACCTCAGGGTCGGCGGGTCGTTGGCATCTCCAGATCGGCCGTGACCATGGCGGCCACCAACTCCTCGAACGACACTGTCGGAGCCCAACCCAGGACTTCGCGGGCAAAGCTCGCGTCCCCGACCAACTCCGATGGGTCGGCGGGTCGCATGAAGGCGGGGTCCTGGCGAATGAGCGGCTCCCAGTCGGCAATGCCGGCGGCGGCAAAGGCAGCCGCGACGAAGTCGCGCACCGAATGGGCGCGCCCGGTCGCAATGACGTAGTCGCCCGGGTCGTCGGCGCGGGCCGCGCGCACCATCGCGTCGACGTAGTCCGGTGCCCACCCCCAGTCGCGGCGGGCGTCGAGATTGCCGAGCGTGAGGTGCTCGGCCTCACCTCGCGCGATCGCGGCCGCGGTCGAGGTGATCTTGCGAGTCACGAAGCGTTCGCGTCGCCGTGGTGACTCGTGGTTGTAGAGGATCAGGCTCGAGACATGGAGGTCGCGCTGACGGAAGACGCCGGCCGCCAGATGGGCGAAGGCCTTCGCAGCGCCGTACGGGTTGACGGGGCGGATCGGCGTGGCCTCCGTCTGTGGGGCATGGGCCGGCTCGCCGAACATCTCGGCGCTGGAGGCCTGCACGAAACGTACGTTCGGACCGAGGAGCCGCGCGGTCTCCATCAGCGCCACGGCAGCGCTGCCGTTGACGTGGGCGGTGAGGTCGGGCTCGTCCCACGACTGGGCCACCGAGCTGATCGCGGCGAGGTTGTAGATCTCGGAGGGCTCGATCTCGCGCACGAGACTCCGGGTGGCCTCGATGTCGCCGACGTTGCCTGCATGCAGGACCACCTGTGCGGGACAGTGCGCAGGTGCGCCGTCGGCGTCGAGCACCAGGGCATGGACCTCCAGGCCGTCGGCGACGAGACGCTCGGCCAGGTAGCTGCCGTCCTGCCCGCCGATGCCGGTGACGAAGGCGCGAACGGTCACCAGCCGGCCTTGGCGGCGGCGATGTCGGCCTCGACCATCATCGCGACGAGCTCTGGGAAGCTGACCGTCGGCGTCCACCCGAGCTGTTCGCGTGCCTTGGTGGCGTCACCGATGAGCAGCTCGACCTCGGCCGGACGCATGAAGCGCGGGTCCTGGGTGACGTGGGGGCTCCAGTCCTCGATGCCGACCTGGGCGAACGCGATGTCGAGGAAGTCCTTGATGGAATGGGTCTCGCCGGTCGCGATGACGTAGTCGTCGGCCACGTCGCGCTGCAGCATCCGCCACATCGCCTCGACGTAGTCCCCGGCGTAGCCCCAGTCGCGCTGGGCATCGAGATTGCCCAGCGCCATGGAGTCCTGCTGACCCAGATGGATGCGGGCGACGGCCTGGCTGATCTTGCGGGTCACGAACTCCGGCCCACGCCGCGGCGACTCGTGGTTGAACAGGATCCCGGAGGAGGCATGCATGCCGTAGGACTCGCGGTAGTTGATGGTCATGTAGTGGCCATAGACCTTGCTCACGCCGTAGGGGGAGCGGGGCCAGAGCAGGGTGCGCTCCGACTGCGGCACGTCCTGGACCTTGCCGAACATCTCCGAACTCGAGGCCTGGTAGAACCGCACGCTCGCCGGATCGCTGCCCGCATGGAGGCGCACGGCCTCGAGGATGTTGAGCACACCCATGCCGGTGACGTCGGAGGTCACGAAGGCGTTCTCCCACGAATAGGCCACGAAACTGATCGCGCCGAGGTTGTAGACCTCGTCGGGCTCGGAATTTCGCAGCGCACGCATCAGGCTGGACAGGTCGGTCAGGTCGCCGTTGTGGAGCTTGACGTCGGGCACGAGACTCTCGACCAGGGCCCGCCGGGGGTTGTTCTGGCCGCGGATGAGCCCGTGGACGTCGTACCCCTTCTCCAGCAGCAGCTCGGCGAGATAGAGACCGTCCTGACCGGTGATGCCGGTGATGAGCGCGGTGGGCATGCCCCCAGTGTGGCAGGCCGCACGAGTGTCGAGGGGAGAACGTAGGCTCCGAGCCATGAAGATTCTCGTCAGCGGAGGGGCCGGATACATCGGTTCGCACACCGTCATCCAGCTCATCGCCGCCGGTCACGACGTGGTCGTCGTCGACAACTTCTCCAATTCCCACCCGGTGGTGATGGCACGCCTGGAGGCCCTGACCGGGCAGAGCATCGCGCTGCACTCCTTCGACCTGTGCGACCACGACAAGACCGAGCACCTGTTCGCTGCCGAAGGCTTCGACGCCGTCATCCACTTCGCCGGCTTCAAGGCGGTCGGGGAGAGCGTGGCGAAGCCCCTGGAATACTACGAGAACAACCTCGGCTCGACCTTCTCGCTCGTGCGGGCGATGCAGCGCCACGACGTCGACACGCTGGTCTTCTCCTCCAGCGCGACCGTCTACGGCACCGACCAGGCCGGGGCGACCGAGGACCAGCCGACCTTCGCGATCAACCCGTACGGCTGGACCAAGGTGATGCAGGAGCAGATCCTGCGCGACGTGGCTGCGGCCGCACCGCAGATGCGCATCGGACTGCTGCGCTACTTCAACCCGATGGGGGCGCACGTGTCCGGCACGATCGGCGACGACCCCGCAGGCATCCCCAACAACCTGGTGCCCTACATCGCCCAAGTGGCCGTGGGCAAACGCGAGAAGGTCGCTGTCTTCGGCGACGACTACGACACCGTCGACGGCACCGGTGTGCGCGACTACATCCACGTCGAGGACCTCGCCGCGGGCCACGTCGCAGCGTTGCAGAAGCTCGCCACCACCGACGAGCCGATCAGCGTCTGGAACCTCGGCTCCGGGCGCGGCACGAGTGTGTTCGAACTGCTGCATGCCTTCGAGCGCGCCGTCGGCCGTGAGTTGCCGTACGAGGTCGTGGCCCGCCGTCCCGGTGACGTCACGGCGTCCTATGCCGACCCGTCCAAGGCCAGGGCCGAACTCGGCTGGAGTACGCAGAAGTCGATCGACGACATGTGTGCCGACACCTGGCGCTGGCAGTCGGATAACCCGCAGGGGTTCGGCGGCTGACCGCTCGCGTGGTCGCCGGACCGCACCGGGCGGGCTGCGAGCGTCGTACTCCTCTGGTGCTCGCTCAGCGCACCTCGAGCCCAGCGAGTGCCTTGAGGACGACGCGCAGGTGCGGCACCTCGTGGACACGGAGCAGGTGCGTCCCGCCCAGGGCCGCGAAGACGGCGTAGAAGCCCTCGGCCTTGCGGAACTCGTCGCCGAAGAGGTCATAGGTGTGGGGCACCACGTTGCAGACCGGTGCGCCGAGTGGCCGGAGCCGGAAGGTCTGGGAGATCACTCGTGTCTGGTGACGCGAGCGGGTCAGGGGATCGACGAGGTTGCCGTAGTGGAATCCCATGCCGGGATCGATGATGACCTGGTCGACGCCGAGTGAGCGGGCGTGCTCCAGTCGCCGGGCGAAGTGGTCGAGGAGGACGGGGAGCGGGTCGGCGTCGGGAGGGACGTTGGAGGCCTCGCGCACATTGGCCGTCTCACCGAAACACATCACGACCGCGGCGCCGTACTCCGCTGCCAGAGCGAGCATCTCGTCCTCGTGCTCGCGGCCCGTCATGTTGAGGATGAGTGCACCCGCGTCGAGGCAGGCGCGTACGACGGTGGGCTCGTAGGTCTCCACCGAGACGATCGCCTCGTCGGCCAGACCTCGAACCACGGGCACCAGACGGGCGATCTGGTCCTCGGCCGAAACCCGCTTGGCGCGGGCGTTGCTCGACTCGGCCCCCAGATCGATGATGGCTGCGCCCTGGGCGGCCTGGATGCGTCCCATCCGGACCGCGTCGTCGGGACCGGTGGCGACGCTCTCGCGATAGGTCGAGTCGCGCGAGAGGTTGACACATCCCATCAGGCTGACGGCGCCGTCACCGATGCTCACCTCTCCCCGCGGACCGGTGAGAACGACGGGCTTGACGGAGCTCGCCCAGGCGTCTCCGTAAACATTTTGCAGGGCTGCGAGGTCGGCGAGGGTGATCACAGGGCAACATTAGGCAGGTGGCTGACAAACTTGAGATGAAACGACTGGCCGACCTCTCCGACGACGAGCTCACCGAGCTCTACGCCCCGCGCGGTACGCCGTGGCTGCGCGTCAACTTCGTGAGCACCGTGGACGGGGCCGCGCAGGGCTCAGACGGGCTCAGCAAGAGCATCAACGACGACGCCGACAAACGAGTCTTCGACGCGCTGCGACGACAGGCCGACTGCCTCGTCGTAGGAGCAGGAACACTGCGCGACGAGGGCTACAACGTCCCGGACCTGCCGTTGGTGATCGTGAGCCGCAAGGCAGAGGTGCCACCCACCCTCCGTGACGCGCCACGGGGGCGAGTGCTGATGGCGACCACGTCGCAAGCTGCCGGTCTCGAGGAGGCCCGGTCCTCGCTGGGCACGGAGCACGTGCTCGAACTGGGCGAGGACACCGTGGACCTGGTGGCTCTCAAGGACCAGCTTGCCGGCCGGGGATGGCACGACCAGCTCTGCGAGGGCGGACCCCATCTCTTCGGGGCCATGCTGGAGGCCGGGGTCGTCGACGAGCTGTGCCACACCATCGTGCCAAGGGTGCTGGGGGGCGACCAGATGCGCATGGTGGCAGGCCCGAGTGTCGACGCGGCGCTACGGCCGATCCTCCTGCTGGAGCAGGACGGCACGCTGCTGGGCCGCTGGCTGATCGATCGGAAGAACGACTGATCGGCTCCGCTGGACGAAGCCGGCTGCTCAGGAGAGCGAGTCGAGCAGCGCTGCGCTGAAGGCGGGCAGGTCGTCGGGGTTACGGCTGGTGATGAGGTTGCCGTCGTGGACGACCTCCTCGTCGACCCACTCGCCTCCGGCGTTGGTGATGTCGGTGCGCAGGCTGGGCCAACTGGTCAGCCGACGCCCGCGGACCGCATCGGCCTCCACCAAGGTCCACGAGGCGTGACAGATGGCCGCCACCGGCTTGCCGGAGGCAACGAAGTCACTGATGAAGGCCACCGCGTCGGCGTCGGTACGAAGGGCATCCGGGTTGGCCACTCCGCCCGGCAGCACCAAGGCGTCGTAGTCGCCGACGGTGGCGTCCTGCACGCGCTGGTCCACCCGTTGCGTGGACGATTTGTCGAGGTGGTTGAACAACTGCACCTCGCCCTCGTCGGGGGACAGGAGATGCGCCGAGTGGCCGGCGTCGATGACGGCCCCCCACGGCTGCGTGAGCTCGACTTCTTCGACACCTTCGCCGGCGGTCAGGAATGCGATGCGTTTGGCCATGCCTTCACCGTGCCTCGCCGTTGACGGGTGGGCAACCCACCCAGGGGTGGTGCGCAGGGTCCGATACCGTCGCTCGCGTGAGCGAACTTGACCTGAGCACCCAGACCATCGCGATCCTCGGCGGCACCGGACCCCAGGGCCGCGGCCTCGCGCGCCGTTTCGCCGGCGCCGGGCTCGACGTCGTGCTGGGCTCCCGATCGGCCGAGCGTGCCGCCGAGACAGCGAAGACCCTGGCCCCGCTGGGCCGGGTGCGGGGAACGTCCAATGCCGAAGCAGCTGCCGCTGGCGACGTCGTACTCGTCGTGGTGCCGTGGGACGGACACGGGGACCTGTTGCGCTCGCTCGCCGACATACTCCGCGGCAAGGTCGTCGTCGACTGTGTCAACCCGCTGGGCTTCGACAAACAAGGCGCCTACGCCCTCGTCGTCGAGGAAGGCTCAGCCACCCAGCAGGCGGCGGCCATCCTGACCGAGTCGCGGGTGGTGGGGGCCTTCCACAATGTCAGCGCCATCTTGTTGGAGGACCCCGAGGTGGATCGGGTCGAGACCGACGTACTGGTCCTGGGTGATGATCGCGAGGCCACCAACCTGGTGCAGGCACTGGCCGACACCGTTCCGGGCATGCGCGGCATCTACGGGGGTCGGCTGCGCAACGCCCACCAGGTCGAGGCCCTGACCGCGAACCTGATCTCCATCAATCGGCGCTACAAGGGGCATGCCGGGGTGCGGGTGACCGACGTATGAGGCTGCGGTGGCAATCACCGGGTACCCGGTGATCGCCGAGGTTCCAGGCCGTTGCAACGGTCGATAGGCGCGGGATAAGGGCAGGAACCTCTCGTTATGCCGGTTGCGGCGCCCGGGCGGCAAGGATCTTCCTGAGTCTGTGGGCCACCAGTTCGGGTCCTGCCAAGTCGTCCCAGGTCACTCGGATGCAGACCCAACCGGTGAGTTGGCAGATGGTCTCTTCGCGCTTCTTCTCCCGCATGAGGTATTCATCGAGGGTTTCGCCTTCCCGGCGGAACTGGGCGTACTTGGCTCTGCCGTCGAACTCGACGAAAACTCCTTCTCTCGGCCAGAGGAAGTCGACCCGGCCCACCGGCCGACCGCGTTCGTCGAAGACCTCGACCTGGGGGACCGGGCGGGGGAGATGCTGGCGCCAGCAGAGGAAGTCGAAGCGCGTCTCGCCCGCCGATTCCATCTGCGGATTGCACAGGCGTACGACGAGGTCCGTGGCCAGGCTGCGTGGCCAGTACCGCGTGTCCTTGGCCAGCGCAGCGAACTCCTCTTGAGTCGTCGCTTTGCTGTTGAGGAGCCCGTTGACGACCACGAGGCTGTGCTCCACATCGGTGAGCGTGGAGATCTCGATGCAGGTCCGCGCAGCTGAACTGACCCGGACGCCATTGAGATTGACGACCTGCTCCTTCGGCAGAGCTCCGCAGTGCTGGGTCCAGTCCGTGCGTCGGCGACCGGCCTTCCCATCCATCCGTGTCGTGTGGGCCACGTCGAGGGGCAGGTTCCAGGTCGGCGCCCCCCACTCGACAGCCGCCGACACATGGGATGCGATGGCGGTGGTGTGGCCGGTGAGGAAGACACCGCGCAGGAGAGCACGATGTCGATCGGTGGGTGAAAGCGAATCCCACAGTGGGCCGTCGACGTACTGGCCGCGGCGAAGACGATGCAGCGATCCACTCGCGAGCAGGGCTGAGATGTGCCGGTCGGTGTATCCGTCGATGTGAAGTTGTTTGCGTCGACGGATGGTGCCGTCGAGGTTGACGACTTTGGGTGATGGCTTCATACATCACCAGTGCCCGCTGCCAGTGAACCTCAAGCATCAGACTTTCAGGCTGTGGACAAGGGTGGCGCGGGTCGTACTCCCAGCCCTTTGGCCACGCTTATCGACCGTTGCAACAGCCGATAACGTCGGCGGTCACCGGGTACCCGGTGATTGCAACCGTCAGCAGAAGCAGGGGGTCAGGACAAGGCGCCGGCGTTGTCCTTGGCCAGCGAACGCGAGATGACCATCCGCTGGATCTGGTTGGTGCCTTCGAAGATCTGCATCACCTTCGCCTCACGCATGTAGCGCTCGACGGGAAAGTCACGCGTGTAGCCATAGCCGCCGAGGACCTGGACGGCGTCGGTGGTGACCTTCATGGCGTTGTCGGTCGCCACCAACTTGGCGACGGAGGCTTCGCGTGCGAACGGTTGCCCGGCATCGCTGAGACGAGCGGCGTGCAGCGTCATGGCGCGCCCTGTCTGGATGGCGGCTTCCATGTCGGCCAGCACGAAGGCCAGACCTTGGTGGTCGATGATCTTCTTGCCGAAGGTCTCGCGCTCGCGGGCATAGGCCACCGCTGAGTCGAGGGCGCCCTGGGCGAGGCCGGTCGCGACGGCCGCGATACCCAGGCGGCCGGAGTCCAGACCGGCGAGCGCGATCTTCAGGCCGGCGCCCTCTTCGCCGAGTCGGCGCGAGGCGTCGACGCGGACGTCCTCGAAGCGCATGGTCGCGGTCGCGGATCCGGTCAGACCCATCTTGCGCTCCGGCGGATCGGCGACCAGGCCAGGGGTGTCGGCGGGGACGAGGAAGCAGGAGATCCCGTTGCGATCATCAGAGGTGCGGGCCATCACCTTGTAGAAGTCGGCGTGACCGCCGTGGGTCGTCCAGGCCTTGGCGCCGTTGATGACATAGGAGTCGCCATCGCGACGGGCACTGGTCTTCATCGCCGCGGGGTCGGAGCCGGCGTGCGCCTCGGAGAGGCAGTACGCCCCCAGCAGGTCGCCGCCGAGCATGTCGGGCAGCCACTCGGCCCGCTGCTCGTCGGTGCCGAACTGGGCGAGGCCGAAGCAGGACAGCGCGTGCACCGAGACTCCGACGCCGACCGATGCCCAGACAGCGCCGATCTCCTCGAGGACCTGGAGATAGACCTCATAGGGCTGGCCTCCGCCGCCGTACTCCTCGGAGTAGGGCAGCGACAGCAGGCCGGACTGACCGAGGAGGCGGAACACGTCGCGCGGGAAGACCTCGGTGGATTCGGCCTCTGCGGACCGTGGAGCGAGTTCCTTGGCGGCGATCTCACGCACGAGGGCGATCAGGTCACGGGCCTCGTCGGTGGGCAGGTGGCGGCGCGCAGTCATGATGGAAGGCTACCGGCGTCCGCCGACAGGACAATCACGGTGGTGAGGGACCACGCCCGTACACGCCTGCCCGCACGCGGCTACACGGGCCCGGCGAGCAGGCCCTTCTCCGCGAGCTCGTCGAGAGCGAGAGTGACGAGGGAGGCGGCATCGGGATGCTCCCCGAGGACGTCCTGGGTGTGCCGGATGAGCCCGTCGCGGCTCTGAGGTGTGGCCAGTGCGAGCCACAGGACGACGCCCAGGCCCGCGAGCAGATGAGCGGTGTCGCCGGCCATCACGACGATCTCGTCGTCGAACTGGACTGCGTCGTGCCAGGTCGTGCGAGACCACGAACCGGCAGGGACGTCGGCCACGGTGGCGGAGTCGTACGGCAGGTGCGCGCGTGGCGAAGGGGCGACGGCAGGACGGTCGAGCAGGGCGACCAACTCGTCGACCCAGCGCTCGATCTCGTCGTAGTGGAGGGCCCACGCGCCGCCGCAGGCCTCGATGGTGTCGGCCAGGCGCGCGATGGGGTGGTCGAGGTGCACCAGCGACGAGGTCTGCGCCACGATCTCGATGATGGCGTGCGCCGTGTCGAGGAGCGCCAGACCGACCTCGCCCTCTCCCCGGTGCAGCAGGACGAGGCGGTGAAGTCTGGTCGACGGAGGTGGCTCGACCAGTCCCAGTTCATCCGGTGACAACGAGATCTTGACGCGCGGTGCAGCACGATCCCGGACCACCGACAGCGGCTTCGGATGCGGATGGATGGTCAGGTCGTCGCCGAGGGAGACTGTTTCGTCGGAGAGGTAGCCCAGCCGGCGGGCGAGGTGAGTGACTGCGGTCGTCTTGCCCGCGCCGGACGGGCCGATGACGGCGAGCGCCCGGCCGCTGTGGTCGGCCACCGCTCCTGCATGGATGTTGAGCCGTTGGCCCACGGTCTCGGCGAGTGCCGCGACGGTCACGAGGGAAGTGATGGCGTAGTCCAACGCTTCTTCGTCTTCGAAGTCCATCCCCGTCAGGTCGACAGTCTGCCGGGACGTCCGATCACTCAAAGACCGGCTCCACTGTCGTCGCAAACGTGCCGCCAGAACATGGTCGGCCGGGATCCCGATGGGCACGCCGAGCGCCTCCACCACCAGTTCGTCGACCAGCTCGGCGGCGGGTTCGACGGACTGCTCAACGGACTGGATCTCCGGTTCTCCCGGGGTGCTCACCTCGCCAGCCTAAGGTGAGTCGGTGAGCAACGTCGGGAAGCCTCCCCGATGGCGTACGCCGGTGGTGGCCGCGACCGCGGTCTACCTCCTGGTGCTGGCTCTCCTCGTCCTCGGTCCGTGGGGCTGGGGACTCAACCGGATCACCGTGCGGCTCTACACCCAGTTCCTCTACACGTGGCCGATCGCGCCGCACTGGGCGCTCCCCGAGCACTACGGGCTGATCCTCAACGTGCTCCTGTTCGTGCCGCTCGGAGCCGCGCTCGTACTGCTCACCGACTGGGCGTGGTGGAGGGTGAGCGTCTTCGCGGCGGTTGCCTCCGGCGCCATCGAGATCACCCAGTGGCTGTGGTTGGCCCGGGAGGCTCAGGTGGTGGACGTCGTCGCCAACACGGCGGGGGCCGCTCTGGGGGCGTGGGTCGTCACTGCTCTCGGAGGAGTCCGGCGGCGAGCAACCGCTCGATCAGGACGCGGACGTCGTCGGTGATCTCCGCGGGCGCCGCATCGGCCATCTCCGCTGCGGTCGCGGTGACTTCCTCGAGGGTGCCGCCGTCGGCGAGGGCCAGCCAGACCAGACAGGCCGATCCCTCGAACGTCAGCGGCCGTCCGTCGGGGAGCAGCACGGCATAGGCCGCCGGAGCGGAACTGTGGTCGAGGTCTTCCCGGCTGACCCAGGCGACGTCGTCAGCAATGCGGTAGGTCGTACTCATGGACGCCTCAGACGTTGGGCGACCTCGCGGGCGGCCCGTCGTACGCGCAGCAGTTGGCGGGTGCGCATGTCGGCGCGCGTCGGGGGGCGGCCGAGTTCCATGCGCAGGTGGTCCTGGTTGACGCGGAAGACCCCGGTGGCCAGGCGGACCCGGGCAGAGAAGTTGGGAGCAGCAGCGAGCCGGGCGCGCCATTCTGCGAAGCGACTGCCCCCGTGGCGCAGGTGGTGCCACAGCGCGTAGGTGCGGTCACCTCGGAAGTCCTCGAGCTCACCGAGGCCGGCGGCGAGAGCCACCTGCGCGCCCAGGGTGGCGGCGAGGGCGCGCACCTCGTCCCGCTCCGCCGGAGACGTTCCGGGCCAGAAGTAGTCCACCTCGGTGTTGCTCCGGGAGCGGGCCGCATGCAGGACCAGGATGAGGATCTGGCCGGTCCGGTCGGGGACCAGACAGCCGACATGGGCAATGAGGTGAGACTGGGCGGTGCCTGCCAAGGTGTCGAAAGCCTGTTCCGGGTCGAGGTTGACGCCGGGCCAGCGGACGTGGACGTCGACCCATCCCCAGTCGTCGTGCCACCAGTTGGCGGCGTGGGCGAAGACCGATCCGGTGGAGAAGTCGGTGCGCTGCTCCCAGCCGTATGCCTCGAGCCTGGTGATCAGTCGCGGCAGGTGGCTGGGGCGGACCAACACGTCGACGTCGGTGGAGTGGCGACCGGGTGGACGGAGTCCCGGCAGCAGGGCGGGACCCTTGAGGTGGAGCAGGTCGACGCCTGCGTCGGCGGCGATCCTTTCGACGAGGGCGTGGGCCAGGTGGACGCGCGCGCTGATGGGCATCTGGCCCGTGAGCTCTGCGTTCATCCCCACATCGTGCCAGTTGCGCCCCTAGACTCGGCTGCATGACGTTCGGGGATTTCATCCGGCTCAGCCGGGCCTACGCCTGGGTGCTGGTGCTCTGCACGATCCTTGGCGCTCTCCTGATGATGGCGAAGACCACCCGCGAGCCGGTTCTCTATGCCGCGACGTCCTCAGGTCTGGTCCGGGTGGGCAGTGCCTCGACCGCTGGTGAGGAACAGGGCAATGCCTCCCTCGCGCAGGACAAGGCCGAGCTCTACGCCTTCCTCGTCTCCACGACACCGGTGGCTGAGAAGGTGGTGGAGGATCTCGGTCTCGACGTGCCGCCCGAGGCCATTGCGGGGCGTTTCTCCGCCTCGGTCGACACCAACGTGAACGCGCTCAGCGTGCAGGCCATCGGCAGTACGCCGGAGGAGGCGCGTGACCTGGCCAGCGCCGTCGTCGGGGCCGTCGTGGTGGTCGCCCGCGAGATCGAGACGGGCGAAACGAATTCCCAGAAGGACGGCCTGGTGCGGATCGTGCTTCTCGAGGAGGCACAGCTGCCCGGCGCCCCGTTCACCCCTGACTACCGCCGCGCAGCGATGAAGGGAGCCGCAGGGGGACTCGGTCTCGCCTACATCGTGCTCGTCGGGCGACGCCTCATCGATCGACGGATCCGGTCGGTCAAGCATGTCGAGACAGCCACCGGCTCGTCCGTGCTCGGTGTCATTCCGAAGGAGGACGCCCTCGATCGGACGCACCGTGGAGTCCGGGGCGACCTGGGTCGGGCAGCCGAGGCGTTCCGGCTGTTGCGGACCAATCTGCGGTTCGTCGACGTCGACAACGAGCCCAGACGCATCGTGGTCACCAGTGCCCTGGCCGGCGAGGGCAAGTCGACCGTGTCCGCCAACCTGGCCAGGCTGATGGCCCAGGCCGGCACGCCGGTGCTGCTCATCGATGCCGACCTGCGCCGTCCGACGATGGCATCGACGTTCGAGATCGACGCCACGGTCGGACTGACCCAGAGTCTGGCGGGTGATGTCGACATTCGCGATGTCATCGTCGAGTCCGGCATCGAGAAACTGAGCCTGCTGCCGGCCGGACGCATCCCGCCCAATCCCAGCGAGTTGCTCGGCTCGCTGAAGATGAAGCAGGTGATCGACGACCTTTCCCGCGACTATTTTTTGATCCTGGATGCGCCGCCGCTGCTCCCGGTCACCGACGCCGGTCTGCTCTCCGCCTTCTGTGACGGCGCGCTGCTGGTCCAGGCGGCCGGCAAGACCCAGATCGAGCAGAGCCAGCACTGCCGTCGCATTCTTGACCAGGTCGGCAGTCGGCTGCTCGGCGTGGTGGTCAACAAGGCGCCGGTGAAGGGCGTCAATGCGGTCGCCTACAGCACCGGGTACGGCGGGTATGGGGGGTACGGCGGATATGCCGGCTACCGGGCCGAGAACGCCAGTCGGGAGGCGTACTCGACAGCAGGAAAGGGCCGTCGCAGGTTGCTGCCGTCCAAGAAGGCGTCAGCCAAGACCTCAGTCGAGACCTCAGTCGAGACAGAGGCTCAGTAGGCACCGCGTGAAGTGAAGACGGCGCTCACGGTGCGGGCCAGGATCAACAGGTCCTGGACCATCGACCAGTTGTCGACGTAGTAGAGGTCGAGCCGGATGGTGTCCTCCCACGAGAGGTCGGAGCGTCCGGAAACCTGCCACAGGCCGGTCATCCCTGGCAGCACATGGAGACGCCGGCGCATGTCGATGCCGTACTGCTCCACCTCGCTGGGCAGCGGAGGGCGAGGCCCCACCAGACTCATCTCGCCGCGGAGCACGTTCAACAACTGGGGCAGCTCGTCGAGGGAAAACCGACGGATGAAGCGCCCCGGGCGTGTGATGCGGGGGTCCTCGGCGTCCTTGAAGAGCACGGGATCGCCGGTGTTCGTCTCGGGCAGGAGGTCCTCGGCGTCGACGCCCATGGAGCGGAGCTTGAAACAGCAGAAGGTCTGACCGTCGCGGCCCACCCGCGTCTGACGGAACAGTGCCGAACCGCCGTCGTGGCGACGGATCCAGATCATGAGGGCCAGCAGGAGCGGCGAGAAGATCAGCAGCGCACCCAGCGACCCGACCACGTCGAAGGCCCGTTTCGCCCCATTGCTGGCCAGCTGGGCGCGTGAGCGGTCCAGGTACATGAGGGGAAGCCCCGCCACCGGTCGGATGCGGATGCGCTCGCTGGAGACGTCGGTGACGTTGGGCGCCACGATGATCTGGACATGGGCGTGGTCCTCCAGGTCCCATGCCAGCCGACGCAGCTGGGTCGAGGACGTGACTGCCCCGGCGGTGAAGAACACCACGTCGAGCTCATGGGCATCCACGATGGCCACGACGTCTCCGATCAGGCCCAGGACGGGGATGCCGGCAGACGTACGCTCCAGCCCGGCATAGCCGTCCGGGACCAGGCAGCCGATCACGTCGTAGCCCAACCAGGGCTCGCGCGCGAGCACGGTGTGGATCTCACCGATGTAGCCGGGGGTGCCCACGAGCAACACCTTCTCGTTGAAGTGTCCCTCGGTGCGCAGTCGTTGGATGATCCGGCGCGACACGAAACGACCGAGGAGCAGCAGCAGCACCCCGATGGAGAACAGCAGCACGAAGAAACCGCGAGACAGCGGGTATTTGAGCAGGAACGCCGTCGTCGCCACCAGCGCGGCGGTGAAGAAGGAGGAGTTCACCACCAGCTTGAACTCCTCGGTCCCGGCGCCGAAAAGGGTGCGTTCGTAAGCACCGAACGTCATCAGCATCCCGAGCCAGGTCACGATGAAGAAGCCGCTGGCGAGCGTAGTGTTGTCGAGCACGTCGGTGGCGCTGGTGAAGATGGACAACGACACACGGAAGCGGATCGCCAGCACGGTCGCCGCGGCGATCATCGCCAGGTCCACCGCGCCCACGAGCCAAGGCAGGAGTTTCTTGCCGGCGGGCATTCAGGCCAGCCCCCCTTCGTCCAGCGCCACAGCGCGGATCCGTTCGATGAACCGGGTCTCGCTGAAATCCTCAGCACGGGCGCGCAGCACCTCAGGTTGCCAGGGATGTTGATCGGCCCGCGTGAGGGCCTCGACGATTTCATCAGGGGTGGGGTGGTCGAAGAAGAGTCCGGTCTCTCCCTCCACGATCGTGTCGAGGTAGCCACCACCGCGTAGCGCGATGGTCGGGACTCCGAAGGAGGCGGCCTCGAGGGGAGTCAGGCCGAAATCCTCGTGGCTGGGGGCAATGAGGATCGAGGCGTTGTCGTAGGCCCATCGCATCTGGGCGTCATTCAGACCGCTGAGCATGCGGATGTGGTCCGGCAGCCCCGCGCGCAGCCGCGACTCCTCGGGGCCACGGCCGATCACGACCAGCCGCCGTCCGGACCGGCGGGCAGCCTCGATGGCGATGTGGACGTTCTTGTAGGGCAGCAGCCTCGAGACCACCAAGGCATAACCGGGTGCCCAACGGGCCAGTTCGGGGATGAATTGCTGCACGGCATCTGGAGCCATGCCGTGCGGCGGGTGGAGCACCTGGGACTCGAGGCCGTACGTGTCAGCGATCCGGCGCTGGACGACGCGGCTGTTGGCGATGAAGGTGTCGACAGTCCTGGCCGCGCGCTGGTCCCACCTGCGCAGCATCGGCCGCATCGCCAGCAGCGGCGGCCCGATCGGGCTCCGCCACGCCGGGCCCCCGAGGTATTCGTCGCTCTGGTAGAGCCAGCGCGCCGGATTGTGGCAGTAGACGACCTTACGGCCGGTGGTGGGGAAACCGTGGGCCCAGCCGCTGCTGGACACGATGGTGACATCAGCGTCGATCCGCTTCCGCGACGCCGCTGAGGCCAGCAGTGGCAGTGCCCGCCGGTGGTCGCGACGCAGCAGCCCGACGCGGTTGAGGGGTGAGGTGACGATGTGAGCCCCCCTGAATTCCGGGTAGGTCCCCTCGGGGTCGTAGAACGTGGTGTGGACGGTGGCGTCGGGGAAGGCCTTCATCAACGTCAGCACGACTCGCTCGGCTCCGCCACGCTGGGTGAGGTAGTCGTGCGCGATGGCCACGGTCGGTCGGCTCATCGGACCCCCAGTTCCTCGAGCACATGAAGGACACGCTGTCGGCCCGCGGCCGACGAATACTCAGTCTCCCAGCGTCTGCGAGCGCATGTGGTCGTTTCCACAATCGCGGCGGGTCGCGCAGCCAACGCCTCGGCCAGCACTCGAGCCAGATCACCGGCATCGCCCGTGCGCGCCACCCAGGGGTGGTCGGGCCCCGCGACCTCCGGCAGCGCACCGGCGTCGGAGATGACGAACGGCACTCCACTGCCCATCGCCTCGGCCACCACGAGCCCGAACGACTCCGCCACGCGACTGGGGAAGACCGCGAGATCGACGTGGCCGAAGAACACTGGCGGCGTGACGTGACCCAGCATGAGGACCGCAGGGTCGATCCCGGCGAGCGCTGCTGTGACGGGGGTACTCTCTGCGACCGGGACCCAACGGTCGTCTCCGGCCACCACCAGTTGGACAGTTTCACGTTGCGCGAGGTGGGACACCGCGTGAGCCAGCACGTCCAGACCCTTGATGGTGGAGAGACGACCCAAGAACCCCACCCGTGACTCTTGACCTGTGAGGTGCGGCGGAAGCATCGCAATGTCGTCGGTCCAGTTGGGGAACACCGTGGCCCCGGTGACCTGGGCTGCCAGGAACCGCGATGGCACCAGGAGTCGTACGGCGCCGTGTCGGACGACGCCGAGTGCCGCGTGCTGGGCACGGGTGCGGGGCAGTTGGTGCAGGTGCACGATCCGATCGGGGCGGCCGGCCGTCGCGAGGGCGGGCACGAGACCGTGGCACCACAGGAGACCGCTACGTTCGTGTCGATCCCAGGCGCGGAGCCGACGCAGGTAGTCACGCCGGTCATCGGCGCGGATGGCGACGGTCCCGGCCCCCGTTGCCGCCGCCGCGTCCAGCACTTCGTGCGTGGTGTCCGGGGCCACGACCGTCACGCCGTGGCCCAAGGCAAGGAGCGCCTCCGCGGTGCGGATCAGCATCTGCTCGCCGCCACCGAGGTCGGCATTGTTGGCAGCGAGATGAACGTGCTCAGCCATCGGGTCCGACCTCGCGCGCGGGCACCGGTGCAGGGGTGAGTGCGTGCCCCAGACCGAAGGCGATCGCAATCCCGGCCGGGGTGTCCAGGAGCACCTCGCCGAGGGTGACGGCCATGACCAGGGTGGCAAGGATCGCCGCCTGTGCGCCGGCGGCGGTGAGGTCACCTCGCCGGGACCGCGCCGAAAGCAGCAGGAAGGTGTAGACCAACAGGCCGATGACGAGTGCGAGAGACGGCCAGCCGCCCTCTTGGCGAACGGCGAGGTAGCTGTTGTGGAAGAAGAACTCCAAGTCGCCCTGGAGCCTGACCTTGGCGGTGCCGGGTCCGTGGCCGAACCATGGTGCGTCGGCCAACGACTTATTTTCCGCCGCGATGATGCGGTCGCGGAGAGCGTCGCTGCCGGAACGGTTGGAGAACGGACCGAACAACGTGGCCTCGTCCGGAATGTTGCCCACCAACCAGACGAGCGTTGCGGCCATCGCAGCCCCTCCCACCGCGCCCAGCCGACGTCCCAGCAGGGCCCAGATGATCGCGAAGAGGGCAGCCACCAGGCCGGTGCGTGAATAGCTCAGCACCAGTCCCGTCGTCATCGGAACAGCGACGGCCAGCCGTACCTTCCAGCGTTCGTCGCAGAAGAACACGGCCAGCACACCCAGGACGGCGATGAAGTAGGCCCCCGCGTTGGGGTCGCCGAGATAACCGGTGAGCCGACCGGGGTAGAAGTCGCCACCGATCTTGACCAGGGCCAACCCCATGACGGCCAGCAGCCCGGCAGCCAGCCCCAGACCCGCTGACCGCAGCGAGATGCGCCCCGTGCCAGCGGCCCAGACGACCCCTCCGAGGATCGCCACGTGGCCGACCCGGCGGGTCCAGTCCACATCGTTGGCATACCCGGAATAGGTGAGCAGGACGATCAGGGCACCCATGAGGAGGACCACGGGGGAGGACAGTCGGGTGCCCCCACGAGCCGGCCGCATCAGACACAGGCCCACGAGGGCCGCCAGGGTGAGCTCGTTGAGCGGCAGGCCCGCGACCTCGAGCGTGCGAAGTGGCACGGTCGCGAACAGGACGAAGTCGGTGATGCGGACTTCCCGGTCCACTTCGAGGGCCCGGTCGACGGTCGTGTCCGGCAGGTCCCAGGGCGACTCGACGCGCTTCATCGGCCGCGTCGAATCGACTCGTAGACGTCCCCGATGCCGACGCCCATGTCGGCCACGCTCGGCCAGTCGGTGAGGTGGGGACGCTCGACCAAGTCAAGGCCCTGTGCGGCCAGCGCGCGGGCGACGGCAGCGCCATCGCCTGCCTGCACCAGCGAGGAGGCGGGAAGGATCTCCGGGTTGCCACCCACGTCGCTGGCCACCACGCCCATGCCCGACAGAGCCGCGTCGAGCAGGGCGTAGGAGCAGTTCTCCCAGACCGACAGCATGCCCAGCACATCGTGCGCGGCCATGGCTGCGACCGGGTCGACGAAGCCCGGCAGCGACACCGATCCGGTGAGGCCGAGTCGCTCGACCTGGCGGCGTACGGCTGACTCTTCCGCCCCGGTTCCGGCCAGGGTCAGCGTCGCGTCAGGGTGCTCTCGCACCAGGTGCGCAAATCCCTCCACGAGAGCGTCCAGGCGCTTCTCCGGCGCGAACCGGGCGAGGGACAGGATGCGAAGACCGGGGAATCGCGCAACGGCGGGACTCGGATCGACACCGTTGGGGATGACCGTGACTTGGGGGCGGGGATGCCACTTCTCCTGCATCGCCCGGGCGGTGGCTTGGCTGACACCGATGGCAGCGTCGAAACGACGCAGCCGCGCGGTGTGGACGCCTGCCATGGCCCGAGCCTTCGCCGGGGAATGGTGGTAGACGACGTCGTCACGAGCGATGCCGTGTTCGGTGCTCACCAATCGCGAACTCGGACCGACTGTCAGTGCGGCGACGATGTCGGCATAGGACAGATGACTGTGCACGACGTGGGGCTGCAGGGTGCGCAACGCGCGTCGCAGTGTTTCCCGCGACGTGCGCAGGCCGTGGTCGGGGCCGAAGGGTTGCTCGATGACGGTCGCGCCCAACTGACGCAGTGCCTGCGGCAGCTCGCCCGGTGGCGCCAGGAACACCAGGTGCCAGCCGGGGATCCCGACCCGCGCCACGTCGAGGACGTGACGTGCCACTCCCGCCAGGTCGCTGACGGGCACCACCCACAACGCCAGGGGTGGCCTCAGAACCATTGCTCCAGCCGCTCCAGGGCGAGCCAGAACCCTTCGCCGTCGTTGACATGGCCCTGCCAGATCTCCGGGATGAAGCTGACTCCGGGCGCCTGCTCGTCGAGTTGCTCGGCCAGCACCGCCCAGTCGATCTCGCCGTCCCCGACCTGGACGCCTTCGCCGTCGACCCCGGTGGCGTCGACCAGGTGGAGATGCTCGGTGTGCGGTGCCAGCAGGTCGGTGGCGTCGGCAAAGGACATGCCGAGGTAGTTGGCCGAGAGCTTGGAGTGGGAGACGTCGAAGCAGAGCCGACGGTCGTAGCGCTCGGCGAACTCGGCAGTGTCGCGGGGGTCGACGAACAGGTTGCAGTAGAGCTGACCTCCCATGTACCACGGGTAGGGCGGCAAGGTCTGGGTGCAGAGGCGGACGCCGGAGTCGTCGATCCGTGCGAGCCCGGCGGCGACTCGGGCGTACATCGCCTCGCGTTGCTCCGGGGCGACGAAGGCGTCGGTGGTGAAACCGCCGACGCTGGCCACGACCACGGGTCCCTGCTCGGCACCTCTGGCGTCGGCAGGTCGGGTGAAGTGCTGTTGCATCTCGCGGGTCGTGTCCACCACACGTTGCAGTTCACGGATCGACCGCTCCCAGTGGGCGTCGTCCTCAGAGGCCAGATTGAGCAGGAAGTCGCCGGCGAACAGGTCGGGGGAATGGGTGGTGAAGCCCATCGGGAGGCCGTCGGGGTAGGGAGCGAAGACCTCCGCGATCGGCAGGTCGAGATCCTTGTAGGAGAAGTGGAACTCCAGGAAGTCCGGGGTGGTGTCCCGGGTCATCGCCTCGATGTCGTGGTAGCGCACAGCCAGGCCCCAGGGGCGTCGGAAGGAGTACGCCCGACCGCGAGGAGTGCTGTCGCCCAGGTCGGTGGCATAGAAGAAGTCGCCGGGCGCGAAGGCGCGGATGGTGGTGCGTCCGACGAGCTTGTCGAAGGCGTTGGGCTGGAGGCCGCGACCCGGGCTCTTGATGTCGACGTCGGCGTCGCTGAGCACTTCGCCCACCTCGATCCTGCGGGTGGCGACCAACGATTTGGCCAGATTGACGCGGTTCATCATCTCGCCGGTGGAGACCGTCCGCGGGGCCGCGGTGCCCAGAGCCTCCTCGACCTCACGGATGCGGTGCACCATCTCGGCGAACTCGGCAGGCAACAGGCTGACCTTGTGGTCGTTGCCCTCGAGGTCGCGGTCGATGGTGAAGTGCTTCTCGATGATGCGGGCACCGAGCGCGACGGCAGCGATCGCGACGTGGTAGCCGCGCTCATGACCGGAATAGCCGACCGGCGCCTGAGTCAGCTCGGCGAGCCGGGTGAGATAG
Source organism: Propionibacteriales bacterium (assembly GCA_038242265.1). Lineage (GTDB taxonomy): Bacteria > Actinomycetota > Actinomycetes > Propionibacteriales > Nocardioidaceae > Nocardioides. Next base: position 123,179 of record JBBSSH010000006.1, on the reverse strand, counting down.
GCGAGGTTGATGTCCTTGAACGGTGCGGGGTAAGTCGACTGGCAGTGCAGGAAGGCATGGGCGACGCCGGTGGAGCGGATCACCTCGACGCTCTCGCGGATCTCGCCCTCGGTGGACATGCCGGTGGAGATCACCAGCGGGATGCCGCTGGCGGCCATGTGGCGCAGCAGGGAGTGATTGGTCATGTCGGCAGAGGCGACCTTGAGCGACGGCACGCCGTAGTCGACGAGCCGGTCGACACTCACCGGGTCCCACGCGGTGCACATCACGTCGATGCCGGTGTCGCGGCAGTGGTCGAAGACCTCGAAGAGCTGGTCGGCCTCCAGGTTGAATTTCGCCAGCAGATCGAGGGTGTACTGCGGTCCCAGATCCTCGCCACCCGAGCCGGCGGAGCCTTGGCGATAGAGGGACTCCATGTCGCGGAGTTGGAACTTCACGATGTCGGCGCCTGCCGCGGCCGAGAGGTCGACGAGCCGCTTGGCCAACGAGACGTCACCCTGATGGTTGATGCCGATCTCGGATATCAGCAGGGTGGGCGCGTCGGCCGACACCACGTGACGTCCGACGCGAAGTTCGTCGGCACGGTTGATGGCGACCGCCACCAGGTGACCACGCTCGTCGACCAGGGCGACGTGGTCGATGCCGGAGCCGAACGCGTGGGCGATCTCGGCAGGACTGCTGCCGATCGGCAGGCTCCGCGGGGAGGGATTGGCTGCCTCGATCGCGGGGACGTCGACGCTCAGCGTGGCAGCCTCACTCACCCAGCGGCGGAAGTCACCGTCGGACAACACGCCGTCGAGGTGCCCTCGGGCATCGACCAGGAAAATCACCCGCGCTTTGTTGGCCGTGATCTTCTCCAGCGCGCGGAGCACCGGATCCCCGGAATAGACGACGTACGGCGTGAGGTCACGTTCGATGATCACTGCTGAGCCTTCCCGTGACTGAGGGTGCGTCATTCACCGTAGCCGAGCAGCGCCGCTTCCGTCGTCGGTTCGGCGCGACGACACCAGCGATTGGATCGCTGTCCGTGGGGTCAGACCATCCCGCGACCGGTGAGATATCGAGCCGCCAACGCCACGTCGAGCTCGGTGTCGATGTCGATCCCTTCGTCCTCGGTCATGACGAACAGGCCGATCCGCCCACCCAGGCGGTTGTCGTGCTGCTCGTAGATCTCGGTGCGCGTGAGGTAGAGCGATCCCGTTTCGCGGTAGCGCAAGGTCTGGGAAGTGAGATCCTGGCGCCGCGGGCGTGCGGTGATGTCGTACGCCGCAGTCGGCGGGTCGCCGGCCTGCCAGAGGAACGGTGCCTGGGCGATCACGCCCACCATCGAGTCGACCCCGGTGTCGGTGAACTCGGCCAGGGCGCGGGCCACCGTGTCGTCGTGGCGCACCGGAGAGGTGGCCTGCAGCAGCAGCACAGCATCGGGACGACCGCGCTCGGTGGTGACCTGCTCGATGGCGTGACGTACGACCGGTTCGGTCGGAGTGGTGTCCTGGGCGATCTCGGCCGGTCGCAGCCACGGCACCCGAGCGCCGGCCGCCCGCGCAACGTCGGCGATCTCCGGGTCGTCGGTGGAGACGAGCACGTCGAGTTCGCCGACGGCCAGCGCCTGCTCGATCGTCCAGACGATCAACGGCTTGCCGCCGACGTCGAGGAGATTCTTGCGGGGAACGCCCTTGGATCCACCGCGGGCCGGGATCACACACAGCGTCATCGCACCCAGGGTCATCGCACGGACTCCATCACGATCTCGGCGACCCGTCGGGCGGGCTCGATATCGGGCTGGGCAGGCGCGGGAGTGGGTGCGTGGCCGTAGCGGCTCATGGCATAACGCTCCCAGAACTCCTCCAGCCATGCAGGCGGGCGCGGAAAATCGACCCAGGCGTTCCGGCCACGTGCTGCGGCTTCGAGGACGCCGGTGGAGAAGACGCTGACGACGGGAGTGGTGAGCTCGCCCAGCGGTGTTGGTGTGGTGTCGACGGTGACACCGGTCCGCTCGAAACCAGCGAGCGTGAGCAGTGAGAGCCGGTCGGTCTCGGAGGGGTGCGGGCGATAGACGGCGTCGTGTTCGCGGCAGAACCGGAGCGCCGCCTCGACCATGCGAGATCGGGGGATCTCCGCCGCGTGACCCTGTCCGAGATAGGTGGGCGGACCCTCACTCACGGTGGTGGGCTGGCGGCCCGCCTGCCAGAGCAGATGGCTGCCAACGACCGTCGCGATGACATCGGTGCGCCCTGAGCGCCAGAAGTCGATGTCCTCCTCACTCCAAGCCAGCAGGTGGGCACCGGCTGGAAGCGGCGGAGCGTACGGCGTCAGGGCGCCGTGCTGGGCGACCAGGAATGGCACCGCGCGTTGCTCGGCCAGATGGTGCGCTGCGGCGCCGATCTCGGTGTAGTGGCCGGCGGCAAGGACCACGTCCGGTGTGAGGATTCGAGCGATCTCGTCCACGGGCAGCGTGGTGCGTTGATGACTGGCGAACTCCATGGGTGCGACCCAGCCCGGTGGACACACCACGGAGGTGCTCGCCGCGTCGAGGTGGGCCAGGGGCGCGACCACTGCTCGATGGACGCTGGCGTGCGTGGCCTCCACCGCCACAAGCACGTCGCTGTCCGCACCCGGAGTGAGCACGTCCACTTGCGACGGTGCCGTTCGCCGGACGGTGTGTCGCGCCCGGCGCGCCAGCGAGCGGGTGCGATGGCGAGACTCCTGCCACCGCCGCCATGCGGACAGATCATCAGAAAACCTCAGACCGTGTCCCATGCGTCCTCCAAGACGGCGACCCGATGGTCGAAGGTGTGCTCGGCCAAGGTGCGGGCTCGGCCCGCAGCCCGGATGGAGTCGGACCACGCTGCGTCAGTCGCGGCGCGTCGACACACTTCGACCAACTCATCGCGGCTGCTCCAGGTGACCAACTCGACACCGGGCTCGTAGAGATCAGTGACGTCGTTGCGGTCGATCAACTGCAGACCCCCGACACCACACGCCTCAAAGGTGCGCATGGTGAAGCCGTCCTGGTCGCCGTGCAGGTTGAGCGTCGCTGCCGCTGCGGCCATGACTGCGTACGCCTCGGTGCGCGGCAGGTCGCGTTCGGCCGGGATGGCGGGGCAGGTGAGACGCCAGGTGCGGAGCCGGTCCACCGGGTGCGAGGACCAGTCGCGACCGTAGGCACGGACCGGGATCCCAGCATCGTGCAGGTGGGTGAGGACCTCTTCACGCATCCGGTAGCGAGCGCCCACGAAGGCGATGTCAGGGGTCCGTGCTCGCTCGGGAGATGCCTGCAACCGGTGGTCGAAGGCCAGCGGGAGGTGGCGACTGTCGAGGCCGTCCGACCGGAAGGCAGCGTCGTCGAGAGCGGAGTAGGTGGCGACGGGTCCGATGCGGGACAGGATCTCGGACGTATAGCGGGTACGCCGGACTTCGTCGTAGAGCCAGGTCACCCGCGGGAGCGACTTGATGCGGTCCCAGAATGCCTCGCCCAGGACGTCCCCCTTGACGACGACGACGGCTTGCGGTGCCGTCTCCCGCACCGAGTCGTAGGCCTTGGCAGTGCGGTGTTGGCTGAGCGCGCGGTGGTCACCGACCCCGACGCGACGGGGCAACTCGTGGCGCAGTTGGTGCCAGGTACGTCTCGTCCGTGAGGGATGGCCGTCGTAGACGTGCGTCGTGACGGCGTGCCCGCGCGCCTCCAGCGCAGCCGCGATGGCACGCCAGTAGCCGTGGAAGCTGGGACTCACCACGTGGACGCGCATCGGCTCAGGCCCGGGGCCGAGTGTCGCGGGTCTGGGTCAGGCCGTGCTCGCTCATCTCGTCCAGCGCGTCGTCCCAGGTCTGGGAAGCAGCGCCGGGCTTGTCCCACGACCAGCGGATGAAGTCGACGACTGCGTCCCGCGAAGTCCACTCAGGCAGGGGCGCGCCCACTGTGCGGACGCGGTCAAGGGAAGCGCAGGCGTGGTCGATGTCGCCGGCCCGGTGCACGTCGAGGTGCTCGATCGCGATGTCGTCGTGGGGTGATCCTTCGATGGCGTACGACGCGAGCTCGAGCAAGGTCGTCCGCACGCCCGTGCCGCAGTTGAGCACGCGCTGGCTGCCGAGCTCGGCGGGGTGTTCCAGGCACCAGGCGATGAGGGCCGCGAGATCGCTGACGTGCACGAAGTCACGGGTCTGGGAGCCGTCGCCGTAGACGGTCAGCGGTCTTTCCTCGCGCAGCATCGCCAAGAAGGCAGCCAGGACGCCGGTGTAGGGATTGTGCAGCGCCTGTCCGGGACCGATCACGTTCTGGGGCCGGATGGTGGTGATGGGGACCTCGGAGGTGAAGGCTTCCAACTCGCGCTCGGCCATCGACTTCGTCTCGCCGTAGACCGAGACCGGGTGATGGCCATCGGTCTCGAAGGAGGGCCGGTCGGGCTCGCCGTCGCCGTAGACGGCCCGCGAACTGATCGAGACCAGCGGAATTCGGCGCTCGGCCGCAAAGGCGCCAGCCAGCCGGGTGCCGTCAACGTTGACGCGGTGGTAGCGATCCTGCTCATACATCGACTGACCCGTCCCGGTCTCCGCCGCCAGATGCACGACGGCGTCGAACTGGCCCTCGAGACCGGCCCACGCGTCGACGTCGGCCACATCACCGACGATGACTTCGCCGGGGAAGGCAGCGCGCGCGGAGTCGGGGTCGAGATGGACCTGGGGCTGGAGGTTGTCGAGAGCGACGAGTTCGTGCCCGTCGGCGCTCAGGAGTCGGGCGAGGTGTTGACCGATGAAGCCTGCTCCACCGGTGATCAGGATGCGCATGGCGTCATTGTCCAACAGGGCGCGCCGGAATGCCGACCACAGTCTGGCCCGGAGCCACGTCCCGGGTGACGACGGCATGCGCGCCGACAGTGGCGCCGTCACCGATGGTCACGCCGCCGAGCACGACGGCGCGCTGACCCAGGAAGACCCGGTCTCCGATCGTGATCGACCCGGTCCCGTGGACCGCGTGGCGGTCGGTCGCGTCGTGGTCGGAGGTAGCCACGAGGACTCCATCGGCCAGGACACAGTCGGACCCGATGATGATCGGGTCGATGGCATGGACGTGGACGCCGTGGCCGAAATAGGTCCGGTCGCCGATGTGGATCGGACCTCCACCCGGCTCGCAGGCCAGCCAGACGCCGTCGTAGATCGCGCAGTCGGAGCCGATGTGAATGCGGTTCACGCGATGGAGCTGGTGGGGCCGGACGATGACGGAGCGTGGGCCCAGCGATCCGAACGCGCGGCGATAGACCAATGTCGTGGTCACCGCCGACGTACGCCAGCGCCACCAGGGTGGGGCCTCGACCAAACGTTGGGAGATGCTCACGCGCATCACCCTAGTGATATCCAAGAGTTACGGCGCAGGCACGCCGAGACGGTGGGCCTCACGCAATTTCCCCAGTTCGAACGCCATGACGGTGCACCACATCCGGCGCTGGTCGGAGTTTCCGCGCCAAGGGAACTGCTTTAAGAGCAGCCATTCGTGATGAAGTCGACGAGGAAGAGACTTGGGCACCACCTCGGTTGGCCTGAATTTTGCGTAGAGCGTGGCAGTGCCTCGCCCTGAGTTGAACTGCTGGCGGAGAACCCCGCGCAGGTCGGTGCGAATGCGGTAGTGCACGAGAGCATCAGGGACATAGCTGGTGAGGTAACCAGCATCAGCGGCCCGCCAGGCGAAGTCGATCTCTTCAGCACCCGCTGGATAGGTCTCATCGAAGCCGCCGATCTCGCGCCACACGCCTCGGCGCAAACCCAAGTTGCAACCGACGCCGTAGCGACGCGCCCCCCATGTCTCGAACAGTTCCGTCGTCAGCGCTGGGATAGGCACCCATGACACGGAACGGCCGGATAGGAGGGAGGTTTCGAGCGGTCCACTGACGAGTGGATGTTCCTCGAGGCCGCGTGACAGTGCAGCGACCCACCCGTTCGACACTTGGTCATCTGCGTCGCATATGAGAATCTGGTCCGTGGCTGCGGCAGCGATGCCGACGTTGCGGGCCACGGATACGCCGCGGCCCCGGCTGGCATCGATGATCTGCAGCGCGGGGAGCGCCTCTGACCAACTTCGGACGATTGCTGCGAGGTCATCGGTGGAGTTGTTGTCGACGACCAGGACTTCGAAAGCGGGCGCGCCCACCTGCTGCGTCAAAGCCCTGAGCTGCTGCCCGATCACGTGGGCCGCGTTGAAGGTGGGGATGACCACGGAGCAAGTCGGTTCAGCGTGGCGCATGAGGTCAGCCTAGGTGTCGGTAAGGATGAAGACATGGGAATGCTAGGCGCTGCGCGTGAGGTGAAGCATCTTGGCTTCGTGGCGAACAAGCGCTTGCGTCGCGGGCTGCGCCGAGCCAAGTTCGATCTGGCCACGGCAGCATTTCGAGACGTGGAACGGATCCGCCCCTACATCTACCGTCCAGAGCTCTACGTGGACACGTTTCTGGCGAAAGATTTCAGCCCTGGAGGGCTAAGCGAATTTCCGCGTCAGATCTTCGCTATGTGGACGGGAGACAATCCGTTGACTCCGAGCCGGGCCAGAAACCTCGCTGACATCGAGCAGCGCATCGGACTGCCGCTGACTTTGGTCACTCAGCACACCCTCGATCAGTGGCTCGTGCCGGGCTACCCACTGCACCCTGCCTACGAAAATCTGTCATTGATCCATCGATCGGACTATCTGCGTGGCTACCTCATGCACCATCACGGTGGGGCCTACGTCGACATCAAGAGACCGCTGAATTCGTGGGCCCAGTCCTTCGATCAGATGGCGGTAGATCAGCGGGCTTGGGTGACCAGCTATGCCACAAGCCACGCGAACTGGGTTGGCAAACTGCATGGCCGTCTCGGTCGGGACATTGTGATCTGGCATCGCCTGATGTTTGGGAAGAGCGGTTTTCTCATGCGATCGCATACCCCGCTGACGGCAGAGTGGATGGCACAGATGGACGCCATCTTGGACGAACTGTTGGAGCCCTTGGCGGCGCATCCCGGCGGCGTCTATGGGGACTCCGGTCAGTATCCGGTTTCGTGGACGGATCTTCTCGGGCGAGTGCTCGATCCGCTGACGCTGAAACATCTGGACCACGTACGTCGAGACCACCGTATGCTGCTCGACTTCACCGACTACCGCTGAGCGACTCCGCTCAGGTCGCTGGAGTGTCCGCGTTCGGGGTGTCCGGGGCGTCCAGGGCGCCCAGTTCGACCAGCCGCGCAAAGGCCGGGTTGTCCAACCTGACCTCGTCGAAGGTGCCAGAGCTCGTGATTCGTCCCTGTTCCATGTAAATCAACCGGTCGCAGTGACGAACGGTCGACAGCCGATGAGCCACCACGACGACTGTGACCGAGCCGTGGAGGCCCTCGATCGCGTCCGTGATGCGACGCTCCGTTTCGTTGTCCAGAGCAGACGTGGCCTCGTCCAGCACGAGCAAGGACGGTTTGCGGTAGAGGGCGCGAGCGATTCCAATACGCTGACGTTGCCCCCCAGACAGCCGCGCCCCTCGTTCGCCGGCCTCCGTGTTGAGGCCCTGCGGCAGGCCGACGATGAGGTCATTGAGTTGCGCCCGTTCCACGGCCTGAGCGAGACGTGCCGGGTCGACTTCCTCGTCGAAGGCGATGTTGTCGCTGATGGTGGTGTCAAGGAGGGCGACCTCTTGGGGAACCACGGCGATCCTCCGCTGCCAAGCCGGCAGGTTGTCGAAGATGGAGACGCCGCCAGCGCTGATTGACCCCTGCCCTGGTTGGTGAAGTCCCAAGATCAGGTCGATGAGAGTGCTCTTGCCCGCGCCGCTTGTGCCTACGATCGCGAGCGAGGCGCCAGACGGAACGGATACGTCAACTCCACGCAAGACCTCGGTGTCCGGCTGGTCGGTGTAGGCAAACCTGAGGCCGGTGATCTGGAGGTCTCCCTCGGGGACCTGGTTGGTCACGATCGAAGAGGTTTCGTCCGTCCGGTTCTGCTGCATCAAACGGTGTACGGCCACAATGTGCTCGAGCGGCGAACGGGCGTAACGCACGCCAGAGATGGCATTGATCAGCCGGACCGAACTGGGCAGCACCCGTGTCCCAGCCGCCACGAAGAGGCCGAGCAGCACGAGGCCTTCCTCAGCTGAGGCGCCTGTGGTCGCGACCACCGCGAGAACCCCCACGCCGAGAATGAAGACGATCTCGAGGAAATATTTGGGGATGTCCGTGAGGATGCTCGCACTCACTGCGGCTTCAGCACCTCGGATGTTGGCCTCTCGAAATGATTCGATAAAGGGCTGGTGAGCGCGGCGAAGTTTGATCTCCTTGACTGCGGTGAGTGGCTGCAAGGATGAACGCGAAATCGCCTGCGAGGCCTCACGGGTTTTTTCGCCCGCCAGTTGTACCCGCGGACGGATCAGTCGCTGAACGACCCATGCGGCCACACCGAAGTAGACGGCAGCGGCCACTGCGACATAGGGGGCAAGGGCAAGGAGGGAGACGAAGATGAAAACAATGGTGAGGATTTCGGTGAAAGCGGACAGGGCGGACGCCAGGCCCCCCGTGTAGCCCAGCCCCACGGCACCCTGGACAGTCCACAATTTGTCGGCCGTGTTCTGTCTCAGATGCCACCAGTACGGTCCAGTGAGGTAACCCTCCAATAGTTGAGTGGACAATTCGACCTGCTGCCGTGCCATGAAGTGAAGCTGCCACCTGCGCATAATGAGCGTCGCCACGTCCTTCACGATGAAGGCGCCAAAGATGAGCAGGCCCAGCGAGGCGACCAGGACTCGTAACGGAGGCTCCCCCAACGATCGATTCACGACGCCCAAGGCGCCTGAATCCAGTGGTTGACCTGTGACGTACTGCATCAAGGGCAGCATCGCGATGACACCTGCCATATCGAGAAGAGCCAGTGCCGTCGACATCGCCAACGAGGCGGCCAGCCTCACTCGGGTGGTGGAATCAATCAACTCGCCGGTGCCAGCCGGAAAGCCGATCACGTGGGCAGCGCGATGAACCACGGATCTCGTGAAGTTGGGCACAGGCCCAGTGTTCCATCGTCCGTGCTGCCCAATCGAATAGTGAGCAAAAAGGTGACGATTGTGTCACCGTGGGTTGGTGGATCCATTGAATCAGGCGTCTTGGTGGTCGGCTCTGCCGGCCGTGACTCTCGTCGTCGCGGTGATCCTGATCCCTGGCTGGTTGCTGGCCCGCTCCTTCGGCATGTCTTCGCTCGACGCCCTGGGCGTTTCCCCCGCATCAGGCCTCAGCATCTTCATCGTGGCTGCATCAGGTGCTGACATCTTGGGATTGAAATGGACTGTGTTCGTTGGCGTGATGCTCCTCGTAATCGTCACCGCAGCGATGACAGGTCTCGGTCGGCTCGTGAACCCGCCCTCCGGCCACGGCAAAGGGTTGTCGGCAAAGCAGATGATGGCGGTCGCTGGCTCGGTGACTCTGGCGATGGTGGTGATGGCGTGGCAGTTCATGTCGGGCACGGGCGAGCCGGATGCTCTGGCTCAGATGCCTGATGCGCCGTTCCATCTACTCGCCGTCGCCGACCTGGTGGAGTCACACAGCGCCAGCCCTTGGCGATCGGGAGACGTGCTCTGGTACATGCCAGGGCACTTCTACCCGGGAGCTTTCCACAGCGTGGCAGCCACGCCTGCCGCTTGGCTGAGCGTCGACGTCGACGTCGCTTGCCACGCCACCCTGTTGGCTTTCACGGCAGTGTTCTGGCCGTTGTCGTTGCTCGTGTTGGCATACACCACAGTTCCTCGATCCGCGTGGATCTATTTCGGTGCGGGAGTGCTGGCACTTGCCACGACATATTCCCCGCTGGTCATGATGCCGGGCGGTGCAGCATGGGCCAACGCGGCCTCCGCTTCTCTGCTCGCCGCGCTGCTCATCCCACTGATGCGGTTGGCGCATGAGGAGCGCCCCCCTCCTGCCCGACAGTTTATCTCTTCCGGCGTCCTGATGCTGGCCATGGCGCTGGCTGCAGCCCTGTGTCAGCCCAACTCTCTCTTCGCTCTGGTGCTTGTGGGGCTTCCCCTGATCGGCCCCCGAGCCTTCTCATGGGGGCGGGGGTGGGCTCTGTCCTGGGTGTGCGCGGTCTTGGGCGCTGTCGTGGTCTGGGTGGTGTTCTTTCCGCCCAGCGCGCACGATGTTCCCGTCGTCGGGGATGTCGACCTGCGGCGTTCCCTTCTGCTTGTGCTCAAGGGTGGGGATGTCCCGCTGATTGCGGGCGTGCCGATCCTGCTGTTGACAGGGGTGGGGCTGTTTCAAGGGCTGAGGCGTATCAGCCTCGCTGGTGTGGTGTTTGCCTGGGTGGTGACGTTCTTCATGCTGCTGGCCGTGGTGTTCGAAACCCCCTTCGAGGTGCAGCGAGTGGCCTGGCCGTGGTACTCAGGCGCGCAGCGGCTTTCGGTGGTGTGGGCAGTGCCGGCGTACCTCATGGCGGTACTGGGCTGGTCCTGGATCGTGCGCTCAGCCCGATCGGCTGCCCCGGTCGTGTCGTCGCCTCTCCTCGCAGTGGGGATCACGGTCCTCGCAGTTGGCTCAGTGCCCGCAGTGCACCAATTACGTGACGCGGTGCACTTCAGTTATTACCCGCGCGATCTCGAGTTCGTCTACATCACGAATAGCGAAGTGGCGGATCTCCAGCAGTTGGCGACCGACATACCTCCCGGTGGCGCAACGGCGCTGGATCCGTTCAGGGGAGGTATGTACCTGGGCATGTTCGGGCGCAAGACACTCCCTCTCGTCCCGTTCTCCAACAACACCACCCAGGGTGAGTTGATCGATGAGTCTCTCAACACCGCGGCGAGTGATCCGGAGGTGTGCGCCGCTGTACGGCAATTGGGCGTCACCCATGTGCTGACTGGAGGGTCACGTGCCAAATTTTGGTCCTCACTCGACCCGCGCGCCCCGGGGATCGACGCGGCGCCGGATGCTGAAGGGTTCACCTTGGTGGCCGCGGCGGGACCCTATGTCCTCTATCAGGTGCCATTGAAGTGCCAGTCATGATTAATGAGCGAGGCTCAGCTATTGGCGCTGTCTACTCTTGATCGTGCTCATGGTCCGGTGCCGCAACGTCCCTACCTGAGTGTTGGACCAGTCCTTGAAGGCGTACCACTGACGTTCTGTGGGACCCAGCGGTCGGATTCGCTCGGGCCAACGGCCCACCAGTGCGGCGGCGCTTGTGTCGAAAGCCACGCTGTCGCCGACTCCTCCCTTGTCGCGGTGCACGTAGTCGATCGGGACAACCCGCACGCGGTGGCCAGCCGCGCGCACGAGCAGGCAGTAGTCGGTGTCATAGCCGTGGAAAGCAGGAAAGACGTGTGCGTCGAAGTCGATGGTGCGAAAAGCAGCGGGGGAAACGGCCAGGAGGAGTCCGTCGACGACATCGACATCCGCCTCGGCTGGGCCGAACCTGCGTCGCCCGTAGAAGTCGTCGGCGTAGCCTGCGCGATGCTTGGCGTTGACCCATTGCGGGCCGTAGAGGTCACGGCCGCCCACAGCACCGATCACGCCTACGCCTGACTGCTGCAGGCCAGCGAGGATCTGCCCACGTGCCGAGGGTCCCAGCGCCACGTCATCGTGGAGTAGCACTACCCCCTCGCATTCGGGAAGGCCGCGGGCCTGGTCGAGGATGCGGTTGTAGGCAGCACAGATACCTTGGCCACCCTGCTCCTCGATGAGAACATCGCCCGGCTCCATCACTTGGCGGAGAGCAGGGAGCGCAACGGTGTTGTAGCGCTGGTTGGGTCCGACGCAGCACCCGAAGATCAGCACAATCTCACTCTGTCACACGACGCGTCGAGTGGGATGAAGTTCGCACGGCCCTGCTGGATTGCTGGGAAGATGCTTGAGTGATCCGGTTCATGGCACCCGACCTGCCGACACCGAGCGGCGGTATGAAGGTGATCTATCGCTACGTCGAACATCTCTGCGCGCTCGGTCACGACGCGCGGGTGTGGCACGGCACGCCCGGGTTCGCCTACGCATCCTGGGGCTCGACAGCACCGGTCGACACCGGAATCGAACTCGATTTCGATGCCGGAGATGTCTTGGTGATGCCGGAGACCGGTGGTTCCAAGTGGAGCTTTCTCTCCGCGGGCAATCCCGTCGTCATCTTGTGCCAAGGCATGGACTTCGTCTTCGCCAACTCTGACTTCCTCACCGAAGAGCCGGGTGACTATCCCGGCTGGCCCAATGCGACAGCGGCGCTCCCCGTCTCGGACGCCATCGAGACATTTTTGCGAAAAGCATGCGCGCCTGGCTTTCCCCTATACCCGGTGCCGGTCCAGATCGAGGACTGGTTCCGGCCGCGGGGCAAGGAGAAACGGATTGCGCTGATGCCGCGCCGACGTCGAGAAGACCTGCTGGGTGCGGTCCAGTTGGTCCGACGCTCCGGTCAGCTGCGTGGCTGGGAGATCGTGCTGATCGACGGCATGACCCAGCAGCAGGTCGCCGAAGAACTGGGCCGCGCCGCGATCTTCCTCTTCGGAGCAGAGCGCGAGGGCGTGGGTCTGCCCGGGGCAGAGGCGATGGCTTCGGGGTGTTACGTCGTCGGCTTCACCGGTGACGGCGCCAAGGAATACATGCTGCCCGAACACGCGTCGGTGATTGCCGACTCCGACGTCGTCGACATGTGTGACCGCACGCTCGAGGCGATGGACTGGTTCGAGAACTCGCGCGAGTCGTTCGACGCCAGGGCCGACGCCGGGCGCGCCTGGGTTCGCTCGCGTCACAGTGCCGAGCTCGTACGCCACCAGCTCGACGTGGCCTTTCGCGAGATCACCGCCGAGGGCTCTCCGTGTCTGATGCCGTCAGCTGTCACGCTGCCGCACTATCAGGCGCATGCGCCTCGATGGGGGCGCGCTGGTGAGCTCTACGTCGCAGCTCGTGGTGTGGGACGACGTGGGGTGAACAGGCTAGGGGGCTATTCATGAGAGGGAGCCAGCCAGTTCGTCGGTGGGTCCAGACGGTCGTGCGCCACGGAAGTCGCAAGGTGCTGTGGACCCAGGAGACGGCCAACCTGGGCAACTTCCTCTACGACTGGATGCAGGCGTTCCGGCAGCAAGAGTTGGGGCACGACGTGGTGTGCCTGCGTACGCCGGCTACCGAACCGTGGGTGCCTATCTTCGGTCCGCGTGCCGAACGACTCCTCGTGGCTCGTGATCGGGTCCGGTTGACGGATCAACGAGAAAAGGGCCTCTACAACGAATTCGGACTGAGTTTTGACGAGGAGGATGTGTACGCATTCGCGGAGGGTTTTCTTGAGCCGACCGGAGTCCTCTCTGCCGACCGAGTTCCATCAGCGCAGCGATTGACCGACACCGACGTCCTGGTCAACGTCCGACGGGGCGACTACGTCACCAACGAGGTCAATCGTCGCAACTACGCGTTCGACCTCGATGAATATCTCCGAGTCGCACTACGAGAAAGTCGTCGCACCGGGGGAGAGATCTCCCGCATCCACGTGGTCTCTGACGACATCGGGTGGTGCCAACAGCACCTGGTCTGGATGGCGGCAGATGGCGTCCGTCTGACGTTCGAGGATCAAGGCCTTTCTCCGGCCACGCACTTGGCGTTGCTCTCGCATGCTCCGCGCCTCGTGCTGGCCAACTCGACCTTCAGCTATTGGGGTGGCTACCTCAGCGAGTGGCGTCATCGACGCCCCGCACAGGTCGTCGCCCCGTGGTTCCACATTCGTAACGAAGCCGACGGCACCGCGTGGCAACTCGATCCTCGCTGGACAGTCGTGAGGGACATTCCGAGTGGTTGGGCGTTGCCTGCTGCCGACGCTCCGACTGATGATGTGGAAAGGAGGGCGTGATGAGTCCTGTCATCACCCTGGCCCGTACGGCTGTGGTGAGGTCGATCCGTCATCAGTTCGGCCGCCGGTTCATCAATCTGACTCCGGACATGATGGGGTTCGGCAACCATCTCTACCTCTGGGTCTGGGCCCACAACCATCGCGATGACGCGGTGGCGCCCAAGGTGCTGATGACCGAACGCATGCGCCCTTGGGCGGAACTGGTCCCTGCCTTCGCTGAGCAGTTCCTCATCGAGCCCGAAGACGTAGGCAAACTCGATCAGCGGGGGAGCCCCTGGGCCTACCCCGGGAGTCATTCCGCCGACCCGCGAGGCTTCCTCGACGCCGAGCGCACCGAGTTCATCAAGGAGTGGCTGCTGCCTGCTCCGTTGCTCGATGGCGTTGAGTCAACGCCGTTCGTCGATCCGAAGTGCCTGGTGGTGAATATTCGCCGGGGCGACTACTACTCCCCCGAGCACCGGGGCGAGCACGGCTTCGATGTCGAGAGCTACGTCAGGCTGGCCGTGGAGCGAAGCTTCGACCGCGACGGTCCGGTTGAGCGCATCCATTTGATCTCCGATGAGCTGGACTGGTGCCGACGTCGGTTGGATTGGCTCGCTGCCTTCGCACGGGTCACGGCGGCGGAGCCTTATGACACACCGGCGCGGCATTTCCGTGACCTGAGCTCCGCGCGCCGACTGATCATCACCAACTCCACGTTCTCCTTGTGGGCGGCAGCCGTGAGCAACGTCGTGCACGGTGACAATCACGCTCAAATTTGGATTCCTGCTTTTTTCCAGAGCAGTTATGGTCCGGGCCGCTGCTACGAGTACGACCAGAGTTGGAGTGTGGTGAGCGAACTTCCCCACGGGTGGCAGCCGGCATGGGTGCTGGAGGGTCGCGAGCACGCGTGACCTGGGGAACGCTCGTCAGGCCGGATCGGAGCCTTTCGCCACGATCTCCAGAGGGTCGTCGTGGTCCATCAACACGGTGATGATCGAGTCGCCGGTCGTCTTCTCGTGATCCGAGAACTCCAGAGCGATCCCCAGGTCACGAAACTTCGCCTGCGCGTTCTCGTCGAGGTAGTCCTTCGCGCCGGTGCCGGAGAGGTAGGTCGTCGCCCCGACCATCTGGAGCTGTTCGAGCACCCGGTCTGCCCCCTTCTGCTGCGGTGGCTCGGTCACGATGACCTCGGTCGTGATGCCGAGGTAGTCACGCATGCTGAGGATGAGCCGGTGGTTGATGTAGGCGAGGTTGTGCGAGTCGACCGCATGGATCATGTCGAGGATGTCGCCGCTGCGGGACTTCCAGTGGCGCGAGCCGACGTAGCGTCCCCGGATCGACTTCTCCAAATGCTCCTGCCAGCCGGGTTTCACCGTTGTCTCGTTGATCGGGATCAGGTGTGGCTTGGTCTCCAGAGCGAGCGTCACCCAGGTCTCGCGCATCATCACGCGACGTTGCACCCAGTGCTTCTGCAGCTGGTCGTGCACAGCAAGCACGAAGGTGTCGCAGTTGAGCATCTTGAACCAGAACCCCGGCCACGGCAGGAGATCAGGTTGGTGGATGGCGACCTTCACTTGCGCACCCTCACTTGCGAACGGTCCGGACGAGGGCGTACTGCTCGGCGTAGGGGACCAGCCGTACCTGACCGAGGGCGCCGGCGATCTGGCGCACGCTGTTGATCGGGTGCACCTCGGTGGGGATCTCCGACTGGTACGCCTGACAGGCGGCCTCCTTGGCGGTGATGTGCTCTTCGGTCAGCGCCTCGAAGACGTTCCAGCGCAGGTCGGTGGGGTAGAGGTTCACGTCATAGACGGCGATGTCGTAGACGTAGACACTCGGTGGGAACCAGTGATCGAGCGACATGGAGACCCGACATGACCGCATCCCGGCCTCGTAGACCGCGATGTGGTCCTGATGGAGCGAGGGGTAAGGGAGGTAGAGCTCCTCGGGTTGGAGCTCGGCCATGATCTCGTCGATCGCGCCGACCATCGCGCTCATGTGCTGGGGCGTCTGGCCGTCGGGAAAGCCCAGCTTGCGTGACTCGGGGGCACCGAGGATCCGCAGCGCCTCTGCGTGCTCGCGGGCCCGGACCTCGCCGCTGTCCGTGACCACGACCACGACACATTCGTCGGGGTGCTTCGCCATCAGCCCGCCACAGCCCATGGCCTCGTCATCCATGTGGGGGGCAAGGATCAGCCGCAACATCTGAGCTCCTCCAGTCGGGACCCTTGGAAGTCTAGGTGCCTTGCGCGTCGGCGCGGGGTGGAAACGCCCCACGATCCATGTGACTCGAGGCTAGGGTCGAGGGATGCCAGCTGTGCATCAGCGTCTCCGCGCGAGGGTGAGATCGGCCCTGAAACAAACCCCGCTCTGGGGGGCGTACCACCGGGCAAGGCATCGCCGGTCGCTCACACCGTTGTTGCCTGAGCCCCATCATGCGCAGGCGCACACCCAGCGGGTGCGGCAGATGCAGGAACGCGAGCGCTACGCCGCGACGGAATCCGAGCACGGCTACGGCATCTCCCACGAGACGTTGGCTGACTTTTTCGCGGGGATCGACATCATCGACCCGGGAGTTCCGCTCGTACGTGTCGGACCTTCCGGTGATGGCGGCTATCTGCTCCCGGACGATCTCGAGGGTGTCGTTGAGTGCTTCTCCCCGGGTGTTGCCGACGAAATCGGATTTGATCTGGCGTTGGCTGAGCTGGGTATGCAGGTGCATCTCATTGATGCGTCGGTGGACGGGTTGCCTCAGCAGCACCCCGGAATCGATTTCGAGCCGCTCTTCCTCGGTACCCGGACGAGCGCTGGGTGGACCACGTTGGAGGACTGGGTGGATCGTCGTGGCGACGCAGACGGTGATGCGCTGTTGGAGATGGATATCGAAGGTGCCGAGTGGGGTGTCCTGCTCGCCACTCCAGATGATGTGCTCGCCCGGTTCCGCATGCTGGTGATCGAGATGCACGACCTTCACACGTTGGCTCGTCCCTCCGGCTTCCATGTGATCGCCGAGGTGTTCGACAAGCTTGCCGCCCACTTCGACCTCGTGCACGTCCATCCGAACAATCACGAATACCCGGTGCCCTACGCCGGCTTCGATCTGCACCCGGTGATCGAAGCGACCTTCCTCCGCAAGGACAGGGCGAAGAGTCACACCGCGCGGACGTCGTTGGTGCATGCACTGGACCAGGCCAACACGGACCTGCTCATCGACTTTCCGCTCGACCCCGCCTGGCTCTGCGCGCCCTCAGATCGCTCGGCATAGGACGCGTTTGACGCGCACCGCCGCCAGATGACGGAGGTCGCCCAGGCTGAGCCGTGCTTGGGGACGGCGGGCACACCACCACAAGCGTGCGCGTTGCCTGCGGTGGCGTGTCCATAGGGGCTCGGCCTCGAAGATGCGGTCCAGCTCGACCAGAAGATCGCCCCCCACCACCCGATCACGACGCTCCTGGGTGTCGGCCTGGCCGCGCGCGGCCAGGCTCGCACGCAGCGACGCGTCATCCGCCAGGCGGCGCATCGCTGTCACTGCTGACAACTGCTCGGGGTCAGCCCACACATCCACTCCTTGGAGGTGGCTGTATCCCGGATACGCCGTCTCCACCGGAATCAGGCGAAAGTCGACCAGCACAGAGTTGCCCGTTGTCATGAAGTCGAGGTTGCCTGAGTAGGCGGTGGCCATCACTGCAGTCCCCAGGCTCATCGCCTCCATCATGATCAGGCCGAGGCCCTCGCTGCGGTGGAGCGAGGCGACGACGTCTGCCGAGGCGTACAGGCCCAGGACTTCGGAGTAGGAGAGCTCCTGCTCGAGGAAGGTGATGCGGGAATCATCCGCCGCCGCAGCCACGGCTCTGATGGCTTGACCGCCCAATCCCTCGTCTGCTGCCAAGTGGGCCACCTTGATGATCAGCATGACGTCGTCGCGGTCGGGGAAAGCGGCCTGGAATGCTCTGACCAGACCGTGGGGGTTCTTGCGGTTCGAATCGCTGTAGGTGTCGAAGCTGAAGACGAACGACACGTGCCCCGCCGGCATCCCCCAGCGCGAGCGGTCGGCGGTGACTGCATCGGGAACGAGGGCCGTCTGGCGGAATGGAACGCACAGACTTTTGGGCGATCCCGACCTCACCGCGCCTGCGACGAAATCAGTCGGTGTGAGCACCAGGTCGACACCCGAGAGCAACGGCAAGAACTCCGGCCGCAGGAGGTGGTGCTCGACGAACACCACCACGGCTGTCAGTCGATCGCGTCGCAGAAGCTGAGGGTGGTGTCGAAGGAAGTCTTCAGCGTCGACTGGCGTGAAGCAGAAGATGGTCAGGGGATGAGGCTGCGCGGAGGCGTCGTCGCACCCCGTCGAGCACTGGCTCTCATCGTGTCCGGTTCCGCCGAAGGTGGGAGCGACATCAGTCACGGCCACTGGAACACCCTGGGTCCGTAATGTCGCGACGAGGTTGCGCGCGATCACGCCCTGGCTCTGGTTGCTCGTGACGTAGCCGAAGAGGTTCACCCCAAGCGAGGTGTTGATCTCGTCGCGAAGGCGAGTGGTGCTTCGTGCCATCGTGCTCCTCAGATCGGGGCCTTTGCAGTTTAGGCGTGTTGCGGATCAGGGATGCCGAGATCGACAACTCTGGGAGGATGCATCCGTGACCCGACCACACGTGGTGTTGATCAGCATGTACGTCGGTCATGAGGGCGTCCCGCATGCGGGCGGTCGCTATCTCCTCGAGCTCCAACGCCTGCTTGGAGCCGAGACCGAGCTGACCATGCTCACGGTCGGCAACCGCCTCAACCATGAGGCGTCGACCTTGCCGGGCGTTCCGGAGAGACTCCTCCTGCTGGGGTACGAGCCCGCACGCAGCCCCCTCGCCAAGGCTCTCAATCGATTGTCGGTCAACGTCGACGCTCGGTGGCGGCGGCGTGACCCGGGTGCGGCCTCGCTGCCGTTCCTGCTCGGCCTTCTGCGCTCCGCCGAAGCCCGTGCCGCGATCCGCGACGCCGACGTCATCGACCTCCAATATTCTGAATCCATCCGGCTCGTGCGCCTCCTGCGCCGGCTGAATCGCACCGCGCGGATCACCGGAACCTTCCACGACGTGATGTCGCAGTCGTTCTCCCGTGAGCCGCAGGCAACCCCTTCGGCCCGTCGCTACTGGCAAGGCGTGGCTCGACGTTCACGTCGGCACGAAGCAGCGATGGTGTCCTGCCTCGACGACGTCCTGGTATTCAGTGAGAAGGACGCCGCGCTGCTCGCGGACCGGCTGCACACCGTGGTTCATCCACCGGTGGCTGACGGCAGCGAGCGCGCCCACCAGCCAGCATCATCCCCGGTGGTGCTGGTCGTCTCCTACCTCGCCCGCGACGAGAACAACAAGGCGGCGCTGTGGGCGATCGAGCATGTCTGGCCACTCGTGCTGGCTCGAAGACCCGATGCGGTCCTGCGCTTCGTGGGCGGCGGCGTCACCGATGAGCTACGCCAACAGGTCCTGGGATTGCCCCCAACAAGCGGGGTCGAGCTGGCTGGCTTCGTGCCCGACCTGGAGGCCGAGTACGCCGCTGCCGCGGTCGCATTGGTGCCCGTCCTGCAGGGTGCCGGGGTGAAGTTCAAGACGGTCGAGGCCTTGTGCCACGGCGTACCGGTGGTCACCACGACGGTCGGCGCGGAGGGCATCGAGGGCGAGGACCTCTACGCCGGACTGACCGACGACCCGGAGCGTCTGGCAGCAGCGCTCGTGGGCGTTCTTGACGACCCGTCCGCTGCCCAGCCGCGTGCGGATCAGGCGCAGGCGTGGGCTATCGAGACGTACGGTCGCGAGCGCTTCGCTGAGGTCATCCGCAGCACGTGGGTCACATGAGGCCGCGAGCGCGCATGACTTCCGCCAGTTCGGTCCACATGTGCTGCGCGTTGAATCGCGTCTCGACGCTGAGCCGAGCTGCGGCACCGAGGCGTACGCGCTGCTCGGTGTCGTCCCGGAGCTCGGTCAGGACCTCGCGCCAACTGGCGACATCTCCTTCGGCGACGAGCCGGGCATCGACGGTGTCGGTGAAGTAATCGCGCATCGCTCGGGTGCCGGTGACCACGACGCACGCCCCGGACGACGCCGACTCCAACGCCACACTGGAGCCGGTCGGATAGGCCAGATCCACGGTGGGCACGGCGACGACCTGCGCGCGTTGGAGGAGCCGGCGGTACTCCGGCAGCGGGACGACTCCGTGCATACGGACGTTGTCCGGGACATCGAGGCCGGCCACATTGTCGGGCTTGCAGACCAGATCAAGGGTCAGTTCGGTGCCGCGGATTGCGTCGAACAAAGTCGCGTAATCGCGGCCGCGGTCCTGTCCCACGGCGAGCAGGTCGATGTCACGGGGGCCCGCACCTGGCACGTAGAACTCGTGGCTGACGCCGTAGGTGACGGCAAACAGGCGTTCCTCAGGGATGCCCAGGTCGGTGAAGATCTCCGTCTCATGACGAGAGAGATGGGTGATCAGGTCCGCGGCCTCGAACCGGCGCCGCAGTTTCTTGCGCTGTTCCGGCGTGGCCTCGCGGATGTCATCGGCGAGCCAGCACGACCACACCACCAGCGGCGTCGAGGCGTACGGCGGCACTTTGGCGCGTCGCAGCAAGCCCGCTGCGGCGCCTTCGCGTTCGAGCAACGCCAGCACGACGTCGGCCCGATGAGCGATGCGCGCGCCGCGCAGAGTGCGCTCCACCGGGAACCCGACGCGGTGCTCCACTGCGTCCCGCAGTCGGCGCCACGGCGGGTCAGCAGCGCGGGGAGCACCCATCAGTTCGAAGCCGGACTCCTCGAGGGCGTTGACGCCGTAGGGGAGCGCGGCGGGCACCTCCCCGGCGCGGAATCGAGCTGTCCAGGCACCCAGGTCGTGCTCGGAGAGGAGCAGCGCCCGGGTCATCGGCGTCCCCGGATCATCGACAGTTCCTCGCGCGCGACCGCGAGCGGGTGCACCTCGCGACCAGTTGCCCGACGGAGAGCATTCACACCCAGATTGACCAGCGTGCAGCCGGTGAGTGCAGCCTGCAGGCTGCGATGTGAGCCCCACTTCTCGGCGTACGTCAGTTGTCCCTCCACCAACCACCGTCGGCGCGTGCTGGTGGGCGAGGAACCGCCGCCCGCATGGATGACGGTGGGGGAGCGGAGGGCGATCGAGACGACTCCCCGTTGGCGCAGTCGACGCTGGAGGTCGATCTCTTCGGAGTTCATGTAGAAGCGTTCGTCGAACCCGCCGACCGCCTCGAAGTCTGCACGCGGAATCAGCAGCGCCGCTCCGACGAGCCAGTCCACCGTCGCCTCGTCGCGGCGTGAGCTGAGGTCGTGCCCAACAGCCCGGTGCCACCCCTCGTTGTCTCGCCAACGCGCCAGCGGCGTCAGCCACGCGGCGGCCTGCTGACGGACCCGGGGGAATTCGCGCCCGGTCCAGGCCTCGTGTCCCGCCTCGTCGACCACGCGCGGTGACAGCACCGCCGACGGCAACTGGCTCGCAGCTTTCGCCATGTCGGCCACGAAAGTCGGCTCGACGCAGAGGTCGCTGTTGAGCACGAGCAGCAGGTCACCCGTCGCGAAGGCGGCACCGGTGTTGACGCAAGCGCCGAACCCTCCGTTGACCTCACGTCGGACCACGCGTACGCCGCCCACATCTGGGAAAGCCTTCGGCGAGGCATCATCCGCGACCACGAGTTGCAGGGCGCCGGCTCCCTGCTGCGATAGGAGCTGGTCGATGAGGGCGAGGGTCGGTCCGGGGTCGCCGTGATGTGGGATGACGACGCTGACGCTGGACATCAGATCGCGGTCCCGGCATTGCCTTTGGTCTGTCCGGCGCGGGCGGCTGCCTCGACCAACAGCGCGGCGGCCTTGCCGGCCAGCCGGTCGGGCAGGACGTTCGCCGCGGAGTCCACGGCGCGGCCGGCGCGCTCGGCGCGACCCTCGTTCAGCGCGGAGGCCACCGTCGCGACGGTCCGTGTCCAAATGCTGGTCGGGGCGGCCACGGAAGAAGACAATGAGTGCTTGCGCTCGAACTTGGTCTTGGCTGCACCGGAGTAGAAGGCCCGTTGAGCCCGTGTGGCGGTCGTTGTCGCTGCGATCCGGTGTTCGGTCTCGAGGGCGGGCACGATCACGACGGGGATGCCGGCCTGGTCGAGGCGGTAGCCGTAGTCGACGTCCTCCCAGCCGTAGGCACGGAATGCGGTGTCGTAGGGCCCGACCTGTCGCCAGGTCTCGCGAGTGATGGACACGTTCGCGCCCCAATGCTGCCAGGCGCTCGATGGGTCCCCGGCGTAGGCCTGCCGGCGGTAGCGCTCGTCCCATCCGCGACCGTAGATGCGGGCGTAGGGGGTTTCGGGAAAGATGTTGCGGACCAGGCCGACGGCGCCGACCGTACGTCCCACGTGGGCCGCGGCGTGCAGCGAGACGTAGTTCGGGGCCGGCACGAGATCGTCGTCGCAACGCACCAGCACGTTTCCCTTCGCCTCATCGAAACCGGTGTTGAGAGCAGCCGAACGGCCTTGGTTCTCGGGGAGTACCAGTGTGCGCACCGGGAGGTCGCAAGCGATGCGGGACAGTACTCCGGCCGAGTCGTCGATGTCGCCGTCGAGCACGATGATGGCCTCCCACTCCCGCATGTCCTGCGCACGCAGAGCAGCGAGCAGCATCGGGAGTCGGCTCGCCCCGCCGCGACTGGGCACGACGACGGACACGAGCGGACTCGACACGTCTTGATCCTAGGAGTCGGCGGCTTCTGGCGCACTCATACTGAGTTGGTCGAGGACGTCTTCGACGAGTTCGAGGACGTCGGTCTCCCCCACCACCGGGCCCCCCGCAAGCATGCCGTCGGCGCCCAGCAAGACCGCCGCGGGTGATCCCGGGAGGCCGAAAACGGTACGGACGTTGTTGCCCAGGTCACGCACCAATCGGCTTCGATCGTGGTGCAGTGCCACGTCAGGAGCGGGCGTGGTCGAGTAGACCGCAAGCACATCGACCGCCGGTGCGAGGTGCTCGGCCCAGGCGTCCACGTGCGTCCCGACGCGCAGACACGGCTCGCACGAGGTGTTCAGCCAGATGAGGAGCCGTGCCTGGGTTGCTGCCAGTTCACGCAAGTGCACGCGTTGGCCGTTGGCCATCTCGACGAATCCGTGCGGGATCGCGGTGCGGAGGTAGTCGGACTCGTCGGCGGGTCCAGTCCGTGGACCGGCGTGGACAGGGGTGGCCGGGGCGCTCTTGGAGGAGATCAGGAAGACGAGGGCGCTGAGGAGGGTCGCCGCTGCGACGGCGGACCAGTCATTGATGTCTGCGTCCCGCAGTGCGCCGATCACGGATTCACCACGGACGGCAAGCAGCAGGGCCCAGGCTGCCAGCGCGCTGAGCACCACGTTTCGCACCAACGTACGACGCCCGACCCGGGGGTCTCCGAGCCGGCCGAAGCAGCCGCAGTTCGTCTCCACCCGGAAGCCCAGGGCCCTAGCGATCAAAGCCGTGTAGGCCAGCATCAGGAGGAGGACCAAGGCGGTGACTGCGACGAGCAGGCGCCCTCGGGCGAGGATCAGTCCGAGCGCCAGTACGAGTTCTCCGACGGGGAGGACGAACGCTCCGGCCCGGCGCGGGACCCAGGCGGGGACGCGGAGGGCGTCGAAGGCGTCCTGGGTCCCAGTGACGTCCCGGAGCTTGGTGGCTCCACTCAATGCCAGGGTCCCGATGAGGGATCCGAGGACGAGGAGGTTTGTCACGAACACCTCAAGATTCTAAGCCGATTCCCGTAGACTTGGGGTCAATCGTCGCGGAGGGAGGTCTCGATGACGGATCCATCAAGACTCTTTCGGCCCACGAGGCGGGGCGGTCAAGACAGGAGCATGGAACGCCGTACGGTCACCCGTGGGGTCGCTTGGACTGTGCCGGTGATCTCTGTGGCGACAGCAGCTCCGGCCTTTGCGGCGTCACCCAATGTGACGGTGACGCAAACCGATTGCAACAGGACGACCATCCCCTACGGCCCCGGTAGTCCCTACTGCATCGGCGGTACGACCTACGGTCGGTTGACGTGGACGATCGATACCACCGCCCCGATCCCGGTGGGGACCAATTTCACCGTTACCTTCGACCGGACGCTCTATTGCCGAGTGAACCGAGTGACGGGGAACCTCCGAGATGGAGGTTACATCGGGACGAATTCGACCTCCGAGACATCTTTGTCAGCGACCTACGCCGTGATTAAGCAGATACCGGCTGGCACGGGTTACATCTTCGCGGAAGGCTTCGCCGTCCAGAGTGGAGACGCCACGATGTTCACCTTGTGCATCCCCACCATCTCCGGAGAATGGGACGGCTCCGACAACTGCGCCGGCCGGACTCTGCGGGTCTCCGGCGGTCTCACGTCATGCACACTGTGAAGGTGAGGTTCCTCACCAACTCGGCAGTTTCCGTGTGTCGACAGGTTGAAACCGATACTTTCGAGGGTAGCGACTGATATGGCCGTGTTCCTCTCCACCCGTGCAGGAGGTGTTTTGTGTCGGAAATAGCCGTGGAGTCCACGTCGTTCAACCCGTCGCGGCGCACGCTGGTGCGTGGTGCGTGGTGCTGCGTGGAGCGTGCCGGTCATCTCCATAGCCGCTGCGGCCCCTGCCTTCGCTGTGTCGCCCTGTGACACCCCAACGAGTGGAACAGTACGCTTCGGCTCAGGCGGCACGGGAATGCCGATGAATTATACACGCACGGATATTGGGCGCGGCCAAGCTGCCGTTCCGCTCTCGGACGGGTCGACACTCATCGTCACCTTCTCGAATGTGGTCTCAGCTGGGTACGGCCGCAGCACGACGAGGAACTTCACCGCCGGACCGGATGCGACTTTCGCGAACGAACTCAACCTCGTACAGCAGCGCCTTGACGGCAGCACCGACCCTTACCGCGGCCAAACTGTCACCATCGCATTCAACCGCCCCGTCTTCAACCTCATTGTGCCCATCTCGGCGCTGTCGTGGCCAAACACCTCCGACAGATATTCCGACGCAGTCTGGGTGGACCCGTTGCCGACTTCGGTGGTCAAGGGGGCAAACGTGGAAGGAACCGGTAATCCAGCGACTCCTTTTTGGAACATCAACATGACTCCCAACACTACCGACGGCACCACCGGGCCAAGCACCAGGGCGACGATGACCTATTCCGGCGGATCGGCAGGGCTTAGTTCAATCAAGGTCCATTATTTCGATGCCGAAAGCGGAACCGGCCACGCAATACAGGGGATATCCATTCGCGACTTGACGATGGACGTCAAAAAGATCGGGTGTCCCTGAGCGCTGATTCGTCTACCGAGAGCACGGGCGAGGGGGGCAGGAGCGAGGATGATTTCACGGGCTCGGCCATCTCTCGATCGCTAGGGTGCCCATGCCAATTTGGCGTTCTATGTGCTATAGACGGCAACGTGATCGGTTGGCTCGGTGCCAATTTGCCTCGTCGCGATGGTCTGAAGAGGGCTCTGGTTCTTCATCGGCCTCACCCGGCACCCTCTCTGCCAGGCTGTAGTGAGACACCACGGCCAGTGGTGCCTGGTCACGCTGCCCGACCGTGGGCAACTTCACCTCTTGGCACCCTTGCTCGGCGGGAGACCTCGACGCCTACCCGCAACCGGGTCCCTGCCACCGCTACACCGTCATCTGTGATGAGCCCGTAAAGTCGTAGGTGGCTCTTGTCCGCTCCGGTTTCCTCCGTCGAGACACTCCTGTTTTTACGAGTTCAATCCTGGGACGAACCCCCAGTACCCGACATCTGCGTCACGGTCACCTTGATAGAGCCGTCCACCGTCACGGTCCCGAGTTGGGTTTTGTCCATTTGGTCCGCCCACCGAAGCGTCATCGAGGTCAGGTAAGGAGAGGCCGCAAAGGCTGGAACTGCAGCCGCAGCTGAATTAGCCGGCACGCTCCACGCCGCTCCCCGCACCAGAGTGCGTCGCGACGGGTTGAAGTCGGTGGGCGCCACTGCTAGCTCTGACACGAAATATCTCCTGTAAACACGACAAAGTGCGGCTTGTGTAGCCATTCCGCCGAGAAGCTACTGGTTCAAGCCCTCCAGCAAGCGGAAATAGGGCACATGGTGAGCGACATCACCCTCATGTGCAGGTGACCCAGTTGGCCCCGTGCTCCAGGCAGGTCAGGGCCCTACCGAGCGACCTTGCCGGGGCCCTGAGACCATGCTGGTGTGGACCGGATCCGTGGACCGGGCGGCGGATTGATCTGTTCCTGCTGCGTGAGCAACGTATTTCTCACGCAGCAGGACGTCCCCGGGAAAGCCGGGGATTGTCAGCTCTTGGAAGCCTTACGCGCCTGCGAGGCGGTCTTCGCCCGAGCGCCCGCGTCGAGCACGAGCTTGCGGATGCGGACCGAGTCGGGGGTGACCTCGACGCATTCGTCCTCGCGACAGAACTCCAGGCACTGTTCCAGCGACAGCTTCTTCGGCGGGATCAACTTCTCGAAGTTGTCCGAGGTCGCGGAGCGGATGTTGGTCTGCTGCTTCTCCTTGGTGATGTTGACGTCCATGTCGTCGGCGCGAGAGTTCTCGCCGATGATCATGCCCTCATAGACCTCGGTGGCGGGCTCGACGAACATCACGCCGCGCTCCTGCAGTGATGTCATGGCGTAGGCGGTGGCAGCACCCTTGCGATCCGCGACGAGCGAGCCATTGTTGCGCGAGCGGATGTCGCCGGCCCACGGCTCGTAGCCCTCGGAGATGTGGTGGGCGATACCGGTGCCGCGGGTGTCGGTGAGGAACTCGGTGCGGAAGCCGATCAGGCCTCGCGCCGGGACCACGAACTCCATGCGGACCCAGCCGGACCCGTGGTTGGTCATCTTCGCCATGCGGCCCTTGCGGATCGCGAGCAACTCGGTGATCGTGCCGAGGTATTCCTCGGGTGCATCGATGGTGAGGCGCTCGAACGGCTCGTGGATCTTGCCGTTGACCTCCTTGGTGACGACCTGCGGCTTGCCGACCGTGAGCTCGAAGCCCTCGCGGCGCATCTGCTCGACAAGGATGGCCAGTGCCAACTCGCCGCGGCCCTGCACCTCCCAGGCGTCGGGGCGCTCAGTGGGGAGTACGCGCAGCGACACGTTGCCGACCAGTTCGGCATCGAGCCGATCCTTCACCAGACGGGCGGTCACCTTGCCGCCCTTGATGCGACCGACCAGCGGCGACGTGTTCGTGCCGATGGTCATCGAGATCGCCGGCTCGTCGATGTGGATGAGGGGGAGCGCGATCGGGTTGTCGGCGTCGGCGAGGGTCTCACCGATGGTGATCTCCGGGATGCCCGCGACTGCGACGATGTCACCGGGGCCGGCGGACTCACCCGGCTTGCGGTCCAGACCCTCGGTGATGAGGAGCTCAGTGATCTTGACGTTCTTCATCGACCCGTCGCGACGCATCCAGGCCACGGTCTGGCCCTTCTTCAGATTGCCCTGGCGAATGCGGAGGAGCGCGAGCCGGCCGAGGAACGGCGAGGCGTCGAGGTTGGTGACGTGGGCCTGCAGCGGCGCGCCTTCGTCGTACTGCGGTGCGGGGATCGTGTCGAGGATCGTCTGGAAGAGCGGCTCCAAGTTGTCGCCGGACGGCATGGTGCCGTTCTCGGGACGCTCGAGGCTGGCGATGCCGGCCTTGCCGGAGGCGTAGACGACCGGGAAGTCGAGCGCGTCCTGGCTGTGGGAGTCGTCGAGCAGATCCATGAAGAGTTCGTACGTCTCGTCGACGACCTCAGCGATGCGGGCGTCGCTGCGGTCGGTCTTGTTGACGACCAGGATGACCGGCATGTCTGCGTTGAGCGCCTTGCTGAGGACGAAGCGGGTCTGGGGGAGCGGGCCCTCGGAGGCGTCCACGAGCAGCACGATGCCGTCGACCATGGACAGGCCGCGCTCGACCTCGCCACCGAAGTCGGCGTGGCCAGGGGTGTCGATGATGTTGATCGTCATCGGCTTGCCCTCGGCGGCGGGACCGGCGTAGTGGATGGCGGTGTTCTTCGCGAGGATCGTGATGCCCTTCTCGCGCTCCAGGTCACCGGAGTCCATGACCCGTTCACCCACGCCCTCGGCCTGGTGCTCGGTGAACGCTCCACCTTGGCGGAGCATTGCGTCGACGAGCGTGGTCTTGCCGTGGTCGACGTGGGCAACGATGGCAACGTTGCGCAGGTCGGTGCGGGACTGGGGGGACATGCAGGGGCCTTCCGGGTGGAGACGAGCGGCCAAGGGCCGGGACACGACCCTCACGGTCGCGCCGAACGAGTCTAGGGGCCACAGGCCGAGATCAGAGAGTTCGCGGACCCATGAGGCAGCGTGAAATGCGACTCAACCGCCGGGTGTGACGGGCATCTCATGGCGCCGATGGCTCTTGTTACCTTCCCGTATATCAAGCGTTGATTTGTCGTAACCCTTGGTTTTCTACAGTCCTTGGAGACGTGGCCGTGGGGGCCGTGTCTTTCGTGGGGAAGTAGTTGTCATGGCTCTGAACGCCGGTGTGTGCACCGAGGCTCGACCGTCGCGTCGCGCCGTCACCCGTGCTGCGGCATGGACCGTCCCGGTCATTGCGGTCGCCGCTGCTGCTCCGGCCTACGCCGCCTCGCCGTGTGACGCCAAAGACGTGACGATGGACTGGGGCAACACCGCTCAGTACAAGACTCCCACCATCGACTCAGGCACCTACACGATCCCGGACCCTGATGGTGCTGGTCCTGGGCAGGGGCTCACCCTGACCGTCGAGACGACATTCCTGGGGTCCAACACCAAACTCGGCAACCAATCGGGCAATGTCAACGACAATTTGTTGGTCACCACCAATGTGGGCGGCTCAAGTGCCAGCAGTCTCATCCTGCACCAGAGCCCGAAGGTGAACGCGGACAAGACCACCGGCCCGAGCGGAAATGCTAACAAGTCGGTTACCACCTTCACCTTCAGCAGGCCGGTCACCAACCTATCCTTCACCCTGCGTGACATTGACTCCACGTATAACGACTTTTGGGATGGGCTCGCCATCGCTGGTGCGGCGTTCACCGCGACCAAGAACAACCCCGACATGGTGGGCGATGGCTCAGTCGGTTCACCACTGAAGTTGAAAAACAACGACATCGGGGTGGTAGACAGCAGTGCTCTGGGCAACGCGACCATCTCCATGGCGTCCGTACAGACCTTCCAACTGCACTACTGGAATCTCACCAGCACCGCTAGCTCCACCATCGACGGTGACCAGCGCGTCTTCCTCTCCAACTTCTCAATGTCCTACAAGCCCTGCTGAGCGTTCCCGCGGGCCCTACGTGGTCTTCCGAGATGTCTGCGCCACGCGATAGACATGTCCCATGAACCTCTCTCGGGACCTCGACACGCGACCAGCCGCCCCTGCGCGCACCTTCATCCCGCCCTGGTTGACCGCGCGGATCGAAGGTGTTGACGAGTCCGACCTCGACGAGCACCTGCGGGAGCGCCGCAGGAAGTCGTTGCCCGACGATGCTCCGACTCGGACTGTCGGCTCTATGGGAGAAGTGGCCTGGACCGTCCACGACGCAGCCAACTCCACCCAACTTCCCGGCACCGCGGTGCGTCGGGCAGGGGAGGAGGGGAGCGGTGACCTGGCAGTCGACGAAGCTGCGTCCGGGATCCAGGCCACCATCGCGATGTTCTACGACGACCTCGGACGATCGTCCTACGACGATGCGGGGGCACCGGTCAGCCTCACCGTCCATTACGGCTCTTCCTATGACAACGCCTTCTGGGACGGCACCCAACTGGTCTTCGGTGACGGGGACGGCCGGATCTTCGAACGTTTCACCAAACCGGTGGACGTGCTCGCGCATGAGTTCGCGCACGCGGTCATCCAGCACACCGCCGACCTGACCTACTCCGGCCAGTCCGGTGCGCTCAACGAGTCGTTGGCCGACGTCTTCGCTTCCTGTCTCAAGCAGCGGGTCCTGCGCCAGGATGCGGCCTCGGGGGACTGGCTCATCGGGGAGGGCATCTTCACCTCCGCGGTCCGGGCGCGTGCCTTGCGTGACATGGCTGTTCCCGGCACAGCGTTCGACGACGAGATGTTGGGCCGTGACCCGCAGGTCGGGCACATGGACGACTACGTCGACACCACTTCGGACAACGGCGGCGTCCACCTCAACTCCGGCATCCCGAACCGCGCCTTCCATCGGGCCGCAATCGCCATCGGTGGTGCCAGCATCGACGGAGCAGGTCGGATCTGGTACGCCGCCCTCACCGAGGGTAGGCTCGCTCCCGACGCCGACTTCGCCGACTTCGCTGCCGCCACCATCGCGGTGGCGGGGCCGCACGCCGAGGTGGTCCGTCGAGCTTGGGACCAGGTCGGGGTGTCGGACCCTGCAGCCCCGGGTTCTCGCCCCGATGTGCCGCTGGGCGATCCGCCGGGCGCGCCACGCCTGCTGCGCGTGCGGCGTACGGGAGGGTTCGCCGGAATCACCACGTCTCGCCAGGTCGACCTCTCCTCCGACGGTCCGGGTGGAGAGAAGGTCAGAGAGTTGTTGGCACGCGCGGACCTGGCTGTTGGCGACGAGGCACCTCTGCCGGACATGTTCGTCTATGAGTTCCAGATCGACGACGCGCCGCCGGTCCGAGTGCCACAGCAACACCTCAGCGGCGGGCTCTCGGCGCTGGCGCATGCCGTGCTGGGTGACGCGATCGGTGAGGACGTCTGACCCGCGTTGTTGGACGACTGAGCAGGCCAGAAACACCCACGAAATCGCCCCGGAGGGTGGGGTCCTGGGAGAGTGATCGGCCCTACTCTTTCGCCATGGCTCGATTGCGTCGTACATCCCCCGAACAGCCCGGCTGGTCGCGTCGTCGGGCAGGGCGGGGCTTCAGCTATCGTGACGTCGACGGTTCCACTCTCGCCCCGGACGAGGCCCAGCGCTGCAAGGATCTGGTGATCCCGCCGGCGTGGACGGATGTGTGGATCACCCCGGCCGCCAACGGCCACCTCCAGGCGGTGGGCACCGACGAGGCGGGACGGCGCCAGTACCTCTATCACCCCGAGTGGCGACGCAAGCGGGACGACGAGAAGTTCAACCGCATCCTCAGCTTCGGCAAGGCACTGTCCCGTGCCCGCGAAAAGGTCTTGACCGACCTGGGTGCCGAGACGATGTCCCACGAGCGGGCCTGTGCGGTGGCTGTTCGCCTGCTCGATCTGGGCTACTTCCGCATCGGCAACGATGTCTACACCGACACTCACGGCAGCTATGGCCTCACTACGCTGCAGCGCTCACACGTCTCCAAGAGTGTCGGCATCCTGGCCTTCGACTTCGTCGGCAAGTCCGGGATCGAGCACCACATCGAGATCGACGACCCGGCCACGATCGAGGTCCTCGACGTGATGCGCCGCCGTCGCGGTGGCGAGCGTCTGCTGGCCTGGAAGGACGGCCAGGACTGGCGCGAACTGGATTCCAGCGATGTCAACGCCTACATCCGCACCTCGACCGGTCTCGACGCCACCGCCAAGGACTTCCGGACATGGCACGCGACCGTCCTGGCTGCGGTCTCCCTCGCCGAGACCGACGAGAAGGGGCACACCAAGGCGTCGCAGAAACGGGCGGTGTCAGCGGCGATGAAAGAGGTGTCCGGTTTCCTGGGCAACACCCCGGCGCTGGCTCGTTCTGCCTATGTCGACCCGCGGGTCATCGAGGCCTACGAAGATGGCCACACGATCGCCGCCATCACGCGGCGGACGTACCCCAGCGCCGACGAGCAGCAGGCCGCCCGCGAGCGAGCGGTGCTGCGCCTGCTGCGCGCCGGCTGAACCTGCCGACCGTTTGAGCCGGGCGGCGTTCGGCAGTTTTCAGAGCTGCTCGACGACCCAGTCGATCGCGGTCGTCAGCTTCTCCACGTCGCTGGGATCGATCGCGGGATACATCGCGATACGCAGTTGGTTGCGACCCAGCTTGCGGTAGGGCTCGGTGTCGACCATCCCGTTGGCGCGCAGCACTGCAGCGATGCGGGCGGCGTCGATGGATTCGTCGAAGTCGATGGTGCCGATGACCAGCGAGCGATGCTCGGGAACAGCGACGTACGGCGTGGTGTACGACGTCCGCTCCGCCCAGCCGTACAGGGCATCGGAGGACGCTGTGGTCCGCTCGACCATGCCGGTGAGGCCGCCCTGGGCGTTCATCCAGTCGAGCTGTTCGGCCATCAGGAACAGGGTGGCCACCGACGGGGTGTTGTAGGTCTGGTTCTTGCCCGAGTTGTCGATCGCGGTCGGCA
The DNA here is from genome assembly GCA_038242265.1 of Propionibacteriales bacterium. Classification (GTDB taxonomy): domain Bacteria; phylum Actinomycetota; class Actinomycetes; order Propionibacteriales; family Nocardioidaceae; genus Nocardioides. The sequence goes on along the minus strand of JBBSSH010000006.1, from coordinate 91,152 downwards.
GGTCGAAGAAGGGCGGGATGTAGCGGTCGGTGGCTGCGATCTCCTCGGCACGAGCCAGGGCGCGGGGCGACATGATCGCGATCCACAGTCCGCCATCCGAGGCGAAGCACTTCTGGGGTGCGAAGTAGTAGGTGTCGATCTCGTTCAGGTCGACCGGCAGTCCGCCGGCGCCGGAGGTCGCGTCGACGAGGACGAGCGCGTCGTCCGCGATGGCGGCGGGACGGTTCACCGGTGCCATCACTGCGGTGGACGTCTCGTTGTGCGCCCAGGCGTAGACGTCGACGCCGTCCTTGGCCACGGCCTCGGGGCACGAGCCGGGCTCACTGGTGATCACCGACGGGTCAGCAAGCCACGGCGCCTTCTTCGCCGAGGTGGCGAACTTGGCAGAGAACTCCCCGAACGAGAGGTGCTGGCTCTTCTCCCGGATCAGCCCGAAGCAGGCGATGTCCCAGAACGCGGTGGCACCGCCATTGCCGAGCACCACCTCGTGGCCCTCGGGCAGGTCGAAGAGAGCAGCCAGGCCTTCACGCACACGCCCGACGGTCTGCCTCACCGGCGCCTGACGGTGCGACGTACCCATCAGTTGCGATCCCGTTGCGGCGAGCGCGTCCAGGTGGCTGGTCTGGATCTTGGACGGGCCGGCACCGAAGCGGCCATCGGCGGGCAAGAGTTCGGCGGGGATCTGCAGGGCGGGGATCTGTCGGGCGTCGGTCATGGAGGCAACCTCAGAAGGGAGCAGGAATGGTGGGGCCTGACGACGCTGTCAGTGGCTCTATCCTGTCATCTCCGCGAGCCCGTACGGGAAGAAGCCCACATGTCAGTGCATGACCGACACTCTGTGATCGCTGCGGCCACTCCCTTGTCCGAGGACTCCACCCGGCTGCGCTTCGAGCGGGTACCGATCACGCACCCCGACGCAGCGCGGTTGATCGAGGAGGTGCAGGCCGAATATGTCGCGCGCTACGGCAGCGGCGACGACTCACCCATCGACCCGACCGAGTTCGAGGACCCCACCGGACAGTTCTTCCTGCTCCGCCTCGACGGTCAAGCAGTCGCGATGGGGGCCTGGCGTCGTAGCCCCGTTGCCGCACTCGGAGTCGCGGAGAGCGCCGAGGTGAAGCGGATGTACGTCGTCCCGCAGGCTCAGCGGCAAGGTCTGGCACGTCGGATGCTGTCCCATCTCGAGACCACTGCCGCCGCGGCGGGCATCGGCGTCCTGGTCCTGGAGACCGGGCTCCTCCAACCAGAGGCCATCGAGCTCTACACCTCCGCCGGGTATCAACCCATCCCCGGCTTCGGCCACTACAAGGGCTCGGAGCTGAGTCGTTGCTTCGCTCGGCTCACCCGCCACCGGACTACGCTCGAGACATGAAGAATGGGAAGCCTGGTAGGCGTGGCCTGATGCTCAACGACGCCGACTGTGGTTTCTGCATGCGGACCGCGGCATTGGTGCCACGACTGGGAGTCGACATCGACGCCGACACGATCCAGTCGGTGGACCTCGTTGCCCTGGGCGTTGATGCCGAGCGTGCGGTCGTCGAGATGCCGTACGTCCACCCGGACGGTCGGGTCGACTACGGACACCTGGCGTTCGCCGCGATCCTCAAGACCGGGCCACTGCCCTGGCGGATGGTCGGGCGTCTGCTGTCGAGTCGACTGGGCTCGCCGGTGGCGCGGCGGGCCTACTTCTGGATCAGCCACAACCGTCACCGGCTCCCCGGCGGTACTGCCGCCTGTGCCCTCGAGGACCGCTGAGCCCTACTTGGCCCAGTCGGTGTTCCAGCCCTCGACGTCGCTACCCGGACGAGTGCTCGGTCCGGCATAGACGGCGGAGGGACGGATCAGGCGTCCAGTCGTCTTCTGCTCCAGGATGTGGGCCGACCAGCCGCCCGTACGCGCACAGGTGAACATCGAGGTGAACATGGGGGCGGGCACCTCGGCGTAGTCCAGGACGATCGCCGCCCAGAACTCGACGTTGGTCTCCAGGACCCGGTCGGGACGACGCTCGCGGAGTTCGGCCAGTGCAGCCTTCTCCAACGCCTCGGCAACCTCGTAGCGAGGTGCGTTGAGTTCCTTGGCCGTACGACGCAGCACCCGGGCTCGCGGGTCTTCGGCGCGGTAGACGCGGTGGCCGAAGCCCATCAGGCGCTCACCACTGTCGAGGAGTCCCTTGACGTAAGAGGTGGCGTCGCCGGACTTCTCGACCGCTTCGATCATGCCCAGCACGCGTGAGGGCGCGCCGCCGTGGAGGGGGCCGGACATGGCGCCGATCGCGCCCGAGAACGCTGCGGCCACGTCGGCACCGGTGGAGGTGATCACTCGGGCCGTGAAGGTGGAGGCATTCATGCCGTGTTCGGCTGCCGAGGACCAGTAGGCGTCGATGGCGTGCGCATGCTGGGGGTTGGCCTCGCCGTGCCAGCGGATGAGGAACTTCTCCGCCAGCGTCTTGCCCTCGTCGACCTCGACCTGGGGAACGACGGGCCTGCCGAGACCGCGCGCGGACTGCGCCGCGTAGGAGAGCACCATCACGGCCACCCGTGAGAGGTCCAGCCGGGCCTGCTCGTCGCTGATGTCATAGGTCTGACCCATGCCGAGCATCGGCGCGAGCATCGCCACGCTGGCCTGAACGTCGGCGCGGACATCGCCGGTGTGGATGGCGATGTTGTAGGGCTCGGCCGGTGGAAGGCCGGGAGTGTAGGACCCGTCGACCAGGAGACCCCAGACGTTCTCGAAGGGAACGCGGCCGACGAGATCCTCGATGTCGACGCCGCGATAACGCAGCGCCGAGCCTTCCTTGTCAGGTTCGGCGATCTGTGTCTCGAACGCGATGACACCTTCAAGTCCGTGCTGAATCTCGGTCATGGGCCACTCCTTCGTGGTCGGGGTGTCCCGACGGCATCATGGGACCTGATCATTGTGCACCGCAGCGCCCCAATCTACGCATGTGGCCAGCACAGCGGGGGGAAGTGGAGGGTCTAGTCTCGGCGCATGGACCTGGGATCAATTCTTGGCAAACTCGACGACGCGGGTGATCTCGGGCAGCTGCTCAAGCTGGTCACCGACAACCGTGAGCAGCTCGCCCTCCTCGGGCGGCTGCCGGAGTTCCTGGAGAAGATCTCGACCGGCCTCGACGGAGCAGGGGAGCAGGCCAAGGCAGCATCGGTGCAGCTCGTCGGTGGCGACGGCACGTCCGGGCTGAAGTCGACGCTGGCGGACTCCTCCGCTGCGCTCGCCGGCCTGGTCACCTCGATCGGAGCGGGTGCGGATCGTATCGCCGACGCAGCGGAGTCGGCGGGCAGAGTGCCCCTGATGGACGGTCCGGCCGCGCGGCTCGCCAGCGCGGCGCAGGAGATGAAGGGCGCCACCGAGTTGCTGGCCAAGCTCGCCGAGGCGATGGACACCATCGGCGACACCTTGGCGCACGTGGGCACGGCGCTCGGCAAACTCGGTGACCACCTCGACGACTCCGGCGCGCAGGCGCGCGGCTTCGCCGAGCTGACATGAGTACGCGCAAGCCCGAGCACGGTGAATTGGGCGCAGGTGGGCCGGACGCGGATGCGGGTGGACCCGACCTACGTCAGGAAGACCTCGACCTCGCCGGACTGCGTGAGGAGTACGCCCGCGGTGGGCTCGACCTGCCCGACCTGGCCAGCGAGGCGATCGCCATGTTCCGCTGGTGGCTGGACGAGATCGTCGCCGCCGGGCTCCACGAACCCAACGCAATGGTGGTGTCCACCGTGTCCGCGCAGGGTCGCCCCTCGAGCCGGATGGTGCTCCTCAAGGGCCTGAGCCAGCACGGTTTCGTCTTCTTCACCAACACCTCTTCACGCAAGGGCGAGGAACTGGCAGCCAACGCCCACTGCTCGCTGCTGTTCCCCTGGCATCCGCTCGAGCGACAGGTCCGGGTCGAGGGCCGTGCGACGCTCCTCGACGACGAGGCGATCGAGACCTACTTCCGGTCCCGACCGCGCGGCGCCCAACTCGGCGCCTGGGCCTCCGCCCAGTCACAGCCGGTGGCGTCGCGTGCGGCCCTCGCCGCGTCGTACGCCCACGTGCAGGAACGTTTCGGCGAGGAGGGCGACGTGCCGGTGCCGCCGCACTGGGGTGGTTACGTCGTCGCGCCCGAGGTGGTCGAGTTCTGGCAGGGGCGTCCGGGGCGGATGCACGACCGCCTCGTCTACCGGCGTACGGGATCGGGCTGGGGCGTTTCGCGCCTTGCCCCCTGAGTTTGGCGGTCTGAGGTTGGCGGTCTGAGGTGACAATCACCGGGTACCCGGTGATTGCGCGGGTTCCTGCCCGTTGCAACGGTCGATAAGCGTCGCCAAAGGGCTGGAACCTCCGCCACCCCTTGTGAGTGAGCGCTCACTCATTTACGATTGGCGGAATGACCCCACGCGCCACGCCCATGGCTCCTGAGGCCCGCCGCGCCGCTCTGGTCGACGCCACGGTGCCGCTGCTCTTCGAGCACGGGCGAACCCTGACCACCAAGCAGATCGCCGAGGCGGCGGGCGTCGCGGAGGGCACGATCTTCCGCGTCTTCGACTCCAAACACGACCTGATGTTGGCGGCGGTGGAGCAGGCCCTTGATCTCGAGCCCTTCTTGGCAGAGCTCCAGACCCTCACCAGCGAGGGTGTCGATGATCGCGACCTGCGGACGGTCCTGCTGGACCTTGCGACCCGGATGCAGGTGCGCTTTCGCCGCAAGTTCACGTTGATGAGCCTGATGGCCATGACCGGGCCCCCGCGGTCCCACCAGCACGGGGACGAGTGCCGCAGCCGCGTCGAGGCCCTCACCGTCGCCCTCATCGCACCCCATGCGGCCGAACTGACCGTCAGTCCCGAGGAGCTCTACAAACTCTTGCACCTACTGACCTTCTCCGGCTCCCACCCGCACCTCAGCGACGGCCAAAACCTCGCCCCCGAACAGATCGTCGCGGTGCTGCTCGACGGCACCCTCCGGAAGGCCGCCTGATGCTCCTGCGCCTGGTCCGCACCTACCTGCGCCCGTACGCCCGCCCGCTCGCCGCGATCGTCGTGCTCCAGTTCATCGGCACGATGGCTGCGCTCTATCTCCCCAGCCTCAACGCCGACATCATCGACAAGGGGATCGTCACCGGCGACACCGGCTACATCATGCGAACCGGCGCCATCATGCTGGCGGTCTCCTTCGTGCAGATCTCGTGCTCGATCGCTGCGGTGTGGTTCTCCTCGCGCAATGCGATGGGCTTCGGCCGTGATGTCCGAGCCGCGATCTTCCAGCGGGTGGGCACCTTCTCGGCCCGTGAGGTGCAGCACTTCGGTGCACCTTCGCTGATCACTCGCGAGACCAACGACGTCCAGCAGGTGCAGATGCTCGTCCTGCTGGGCGGCACGCTCATGGTGACGGCGCCGATCATGATGATCGGCGGCATCCTGATGGCCGCGCGCGAGGACATCGGGCTGTCGTGGCTGGTCGTCGTGGTGGTGCCGGTCCTGGCGGTGTCCATCGGGCTGATCGTGCGCAAGATGGTGCCCTACTTCCGGGTCATGCAGGTCAAGATCGACGAAGTGAACCGACTCCTGCGTGAGCAGATCACCGGGGTACGAGTGGTCCGGGCCTTCGTCCAGGAGGACCACGAGGCGGCCCGCTTCCGCGACGCCAATGCCGAGCTCACCGAGGTCGCTGTACGCGCCGGACGCTGGCAGGCCGGTCTGTTCCCGACCGTGCTCCTGGTCGCCAACCTGGCGACCGTCGGGGTGCTGTGGTTCGGCGGCCACCGGGTCGAGAGCGGTGCCATGGAGGTGGGGTCGTTGACCGCCTACATCACCTACCTCATGCAGATCGTGATGTCGGTGATGATGGCGGCCTTCATGTTGATGATGATCCCGCGTGCCACCGTGTGTGCCGACCGGATCGTCGAGGTCCTCGATGCCGAGACGTCGGTGACGCCACCCCTCGATCCCGTCACCGAACTCCCCGAGCGAACCGCGCTCCTGCTCGAGGGCGTCACCTTCTCCTATCCCGGTGCCGAGGTGCCGGTGCTGCGCGAGGTGTCCTTCGAGGCGCGGCCCGGACAGACGGTGGCCATCGTGGGGTCCACGGGCGCGGGCAAGTCGACCCTCGTCAATCTGGTGCCGCGGCTCTTCGACGCGACCGGCGGTAGCGTCCGGGTGGGCGGTGTCGACGTACGGGACCTGGCCCCCGAGGTGCTCTGGTCGCGGATCGGACTGGTCCCGCAGAAGGCCTTCCTCTTTCGCGGGACGGTGGCCGACAACCTGCGCTACGGCAAGGCCGACGCCACCACCGACGAGATGTGGCGAGCCCTGGAGATCGCGCAGGCGCGCGACTTCGTCGAGGCGATGGACGGTGGGCTGGAGGCAGGCATCAGCCAGGGTGGCAGCGACCTCAGCGGAGGCCAGCGACAACGCATGGCGATCGCCCGGGCAGTCATTCGCCAGCCGGCGATCTATCTCTTCGACGACTCCTTCTCCGCCCTCGACCTCACCACTGACGCCAAGCTGCGGGCAGCGCTGCGCCCCGTCACCCGCGAGGCGACGGTCGTGATCGTGGCCCAACGCGTCAGTACGATCCGCGACGCAGACCTGATCGTGGTGCTCGAGGACGGCGCGATCGTCGGCGCCGGCACCCACGACGAACTGCTGCATTCCTGCTCGACCTACCAGGAGATCGTGCAGTCCCAGCTGACGGCGGAGGAGGTGGCATGAGCGAGAAGGCGAGCCAGACCCAAGGTGCGAAGACCGGAGACCTCGAGGAGACCGAGCGCGTCGATGCCGGCCCCATGCGCGGCCCGATGGGCGGGGGACAGGTCGGCCAGAAGGCCAACACGTTCGGTCCGTCGGTCAAACGCCTGCTGGCACGGATGCGTCCCGAACGACACCGTGCGTACGCCGTGCTGGGGCTCACCATCCTCAGCGTCCTGGCCAACGCGTTCGGCCCCAAGATCCTGGGGCGGGCCACCGACCTGATCTTCTCCGGCCTCATCGGCGGAAAGCTGGGGCAGATGCTGCCGCAGGCCTCGACGAAGGCAGAGGCCGTGCGTGCCCTGCGCGCCGGTGGCGACACCAAGTTCGCCGACCTGGTCTCCGGGATGGACGTCGTGCCGGGCCAGGGGGTCGACTTCGACGCGGTGGGTCAGGTGCTCCTGCTGATCCTGGGGATCTATGTCGCGGCGGCACTCCTGTCGTGGCTGGCAGGCTACTTCCTCAACGACGTCGTGCAGCGCACCGTCTTTCGGATGCGCTCGGACGTGGAGGACAAGGTCAACCGACTGCCGCTGGGCTATTTCGACAAGCAGCCCCGTGGTGAGTTGCTGAGCCGGGTCACCAACGACATCGACAATGTCAGCCAGTCCCTCCAGCAGACGATGAGCCAACTCCTCACCTCACTGCTGACGGTCGTTGCGGTGCTGTCGATGATGTTCTGGATCTCCCCGCTCCTGGCGCTGGTCGCATTGGTGTCGGTGCCGATCTCGATCGCCATCACCGGTGCGGTGATGAAGCGTTCGCAGGGCATGTTCGTGCAGCAGTGGCGCTGCACCGGCACGCTCAACGCCCACATCGAGGAGACCTTCTCCGGTCACGCGCTGGTGAAGGTCTTCGGTCGGCAGGCCGAGTCCGAGCGGGTCTTCGCCGAGCAGAACGACGAGCTCTACCAGGCTTCGTACGGCGCGCAGTTCGTCAGCGGTCTGATCATGCCGATCATGATGTTCGTCGGCAACCTCAACTACGTCGTGATCGCTGTCCTCGGTGGCGTACGGGTGGCCAGCGGCAACCTGTCCCTCGGTGATGTCCAGGCGTTCATCCAGTACTCCCGGCAGTTCACCCAGCCCCTCACCCAGGTGGCCTCGATGGTCAATCTGCTCCAGTCCGGCGTCGCCTCGGCCGAGCGGGTCTTCGAACTGCTCGATGCGCCGGAGGAAGCTCCCGAGGAGCAGGGCAGCCCGGCTGCGGCAGCCGACGCGCACGGCGAGGTTCGTTTCGAGGACGTGTCGTTCTCCTACGACCCCGAACGGCCGCTGATCCAAGGTCTGTCCCTGGTCGCCGAACCCGGACACACTGTGGCCATCGTCGGACCCACGGGTGCCGGGAAGACCACGATGGTGAACCTGGTCATGCGCTTCTACGACCCACAGTCGGGGCGCATCCTCATCGATGGGGTGGACATCGCAGCCATCCCCCGAGGGGTGCTGCGCAGCCGGATCGGGATGGTGCTGCAGGACACCTGGCTCTTCGCCGGGACCATCCGCGACAACATCGCCTATGGCCGACCCGACGCCAGCGAGGCAGAGATCCTAGAAGCGGCGCGGGCGACCTTTGTCGATCGCTTCGTCCACTCGCTCCCCGACGGCTACGACACCCTCATCGACGAGGACGGCTCCAACCTGTCCGCGGGGGAGCGTCAGTTGATCACGATCGCTCGCGCGTTCCTGGTCGACCCGGCGCTGCTGATCCTCGACGAGGCCACCTCGTCGGTCGACACCCGCACCGAGTTGCTGCTCCAGCAGGCGATGGCGGCCCTGCGCTCGGACCGTACGTCCTTCGTGATTGCGCACCGTCTCTCCACGATCCGCGACGCCGACCTGATCCTCGTGATGGAGGATGGGTCGATCGTCGAGCAGGGCTCGCACGAAGAACTGCTGGCCGTCGAAGGTGCGTACGCCCGGCTCTACCGCTCGCAGTTCGATGCCCCCGAGGATCAGCCGGGCTGAATATTGCGTTGAGACCCCCGCGACATCGTCGTACGCTGGTCCGACACGGATAAGGAGGTGGTCCACAGAAATGAATTCTTCAAGGACGCGTGAGGTGGCTGCGAGCTAGCAGCACCTGCCAGCAGGCGTTGCTGGCAATACATTGCAGTCACCCGACCCGCAGGTGAGCCTGGGACGTCCCCCGGCGAGGCCCTCTCCAGAGGCGCCACACCTGCGGGTCGTCTGCGTCTGCGTCTGCTTGTGAGCGCTCGACCTCTGGCTCGACTGACCTCCCCGCGGTAGTCCACAACACTCCTGTCGTCTGGCGGCTCCCGGGAAGACAGCAGAGTCGTGGACTACCGGGGGTGTCTACCGGGGGCGCGTGCGAGTGGGCCGTCGAGGGGCCGCAGATGGGCCACACCCGCGGAATCCGTCCGCATTTGGATGTGCAGCATCCGAGGAATATGGTTGCGTACTGCAACTGTTGCTTTAGGCAACCAGTTGTCTTCTGACGTAGACGCTTTCCAAGGACCCCCGTGACCCAGACAGCCCGCCGTACGGCACCCAGCACGCCACAGACCTCTCCACCCACCGTCGAGCAGGGCGGTGAGATGACGCACCGCCAGGTGCTCGAAGCCCTGAGCGGCCTCCTGCTCGCCATGTTCGTCGCGATGCTCTCGAGCACGATCGTGTCGAACGCCCTGCCGACCATCGTCTCGGACCTGCAGGGCAGCCAGACCGGCTACACCTGGGTCGTGGTGGCGACCATGTTGTCGATGACCGCGACCACCCCCATCTGGGGCAAGCTCGCCGACCTCTTCGACAAGAAACTGCTGGTGCAGTCGGCGCTGGTCATCTTCTCGATCGGCTCCGTCATCGCCGGCTTCGCGCCGACGATGGAGGTGCTGATCGGGGCGCGGGTGGTCCAGGGGCTCGGTGTCGGTGGGCTCACCGCCCTGGTGCAGGTCGTCATCGCCACGATGGTCTCGCCGCGTGATCGGGGCCGCTACTCCGGCTACATCGGCGCCGTCTTCGCGGTCGCCACGGTCAGTGGCCCGCTCGTCGGAGGTGTCCTGGTGGACACCGTCGGCTGGGAGTGGTGCTTCTTCGCCGGACTGCCCGTCGCGCTGCTGGCCTTCATCGTGCTCCAGAAGACCCTGCACCTGCCGGTGGTCAAGCGGCAGGTCACGATCGACTATCTCGGTGCCTTCCTGCTGGTCGGCGGTGTCTCGGTGCTGCTGGTGTGGGTCTCCCTCGGTGGCCAGCAGTTCGACTGGATCTCGCCGATGAGCGGCCTCCTCGTTGCTGCCGCAGTGATCATCACCGCTGCCGCCATCCACGTCGAAGCGGCCGTCGCCAAGGACCCGGTCATCCCGCTGCGGCTCTTCAAGGACCGCACCCTGAGCCTCGCCACCGTCGCCTCGATCCTCATCGGCGTCGCGATGTTCGGCTCGACGGTCTATCTCAGCCTCTACTTCCAGCGCGCCAGGGGCATGAGCCCCACCGAGGCCGGTCTGATGTCGATCTGCATGGTCGGTGGCCTGCTGGTCACCAGCATCGTCTCCGGTCGGGTCATCAGCAGTACGGGGATCTGGAAGCGCTGGCTCGTCGGCGGCATGGTCGCCGTCATCGCCGGCATCGGCCTGCTCGCCACGATCGACGCCACCACTCCGCTGGTGCTCGTCGGTCTGTACATGGCGGTCCTCGGCCTCGGCCTGGGCGCCACCATGCAGAACCTGGTGCTGGCGGTGCAGAACACCACTGCTCTCGCCGACATGGGCGCGGCCTCCTCGGTGGTCGCCTTCTTCCGTACGCTCGGTGGGTCGATCGGCATCGCCTCGATGGGAGCGGTGCTGGCGCACCAGGTTGCCGACTCGATCCAGGCGGGACTGCTGAAGCTCTTCGCCGAGAGTGCCGACCTCGCTGCCGATGGCGCGAGCCTCGACAAGGGGTCCGTTCCTGACCTGTCGACGCTCTCGCCTCCAGTCCGGGCCATCGTGGAGAGTGCCTTCGGGGACGCGACCGGCCACATCTTCCTGGTCGCGCTGCCCTTCGCCGTCGGGGCTCTCATCGCAGTGCTCCTGATCAAGGAGGTCCCACTGCGGATGTCGGTCCTGCGTGATGACGAGCTCGCCCCCGGCGTCGCTGCCGAGCTGGGGATCGACCAGCCGGGAGGAGTGCGGCCATGACGTCACGTGCAGCGGATCTTTTCCGCGTCGAGGACGAGGTCGGAGTGCTGATCCGGCGGATCAAGCATGTGATCGCAGAACGGGCGTGCGAGGTGCACCCCGAACTGCACCCGATGAGCTATCCCCTCCTCGCCCACATCGGGCGCTGCGGGCCCTTGCGGGCCGTGGCCCTGTGCGATGCCTTCGCCATGGACAAGGGGGGAGTCAGCCGGCAGGTGCAGGGTCTGGTCGACCTCGGCCTGATCGAGCGCCAGCCAGACCCGGAGGACCGCCGCGCCACGCTACTGGCAATGAGCCCGGAAGGCACTCGCCGCATGTCAGCAGTCAGTCGCAGTCGTAGCGACCGTTTCGCCGAGCGTCTCATCAGCTGGACGGACGCAGACCTGGCTGCCTTCGCCGACCAGCTCGGTCGTTACAACGCCGCATTGGGCGACTGAGGATCAGCCCTCTCCTCGCTGCAGCCACACGGCGGTGTCGACCGGGAGCGAACCGTCGACCGGGGCGCTGGAGATCAACACCTCACCTGCCGGCAGCTCCACCGCAGTCGTGCCGCAGTTGAGCACCACGATCAGCGGTCCGCGGCGCAATGCCAGCACGTCCGGACCGAGGTCGAGCAGCACGACCTGCTCACCCGCGGTCCAGGCGAAGTCACGACGCAGCGCCAGCGCCTGACGGTAGAAAGCCAGCGTCGATGCGGGGTCCTTGCTCTGGGCCTCGACAGTGAGCTGAGCCCAGTCGACAGGCTGGGGGATCCACGGCTGATCCGCACCCGGCCCGAATCCGTACGGTGGCTGGGACCCGACCCACGGGATGGGCACCCGACAGCCGTCACGGCCGACCTCGCCGGTCCGGAGCCAGGACGGGTCCTGGCGGTCCGCGGGAGAGACGTCGACCTGCTCGAGTCCGAGCTCTTCGCCCTGATAGATGTAGCTCGCTCCGGGCAGCGCGAGCATCGTCAGCGTCGCTGCGCGGGCCCGTCTCAGCCCTTGCTGCCCGCCGCCGTAGCGCGTCACATGGCGTACGACGTCGTGGTTGCTGAGCACCCACGTGGGCGAGGCGCCCACCGGCTCGACCGCGGCCATGGTGCTGGTGATCACCTCGGCGAACGAGGTGGACGACCACTCGGCGAGCAGCCAGGCGAAGTTGAAGGCCTGGTCGAGTTCGTCGGGTCGGACGAACGCGGCCATCGACTCCGGCGACTGGGTCCAGGCCTCGGCAACGGCCATCCTGTCGGGCCCTGCCTCGTCGAGGATGCGGTGCCAGGAACGGTAGACGTCGTGGACCTCCGGCTGGTCCCACATCGGCTCGTCGGCGAACTCGCGCGAGACCATGGACGAGTCGGTGTTGACCTGTCCGGAGCTGGCGGCGACGCCCTCGGGGAGCACCTGGTCGCGCAGGCTGGCCTCCTTGAACAGCCCGTGCGCCACGTCCACCCGGAAACCGTCGACACCACGATCGAGCCAGAAGCGCAGCACCTCCTCGAACATGGCCGGGACCTCGGGGTTGCGCCAGTCAAGGTCAGGCTGGGTGGCGTCGAAGAGATGGAGGTACCACTGCTTGTCCTCACCCTGCTCGACTTCACCCTGGCCGTCTGCTTCCACTTCGCCACCGACCTGCGTCCAGGCAGGTCCACCGAACACGGAGTTCCAGTTGTTGGGCGGGCCGACGGTGCTGTCACGGAAGAGGTAGCGGGCACGCTCGGGGCTGCCAGGGCCGGCCGCGAGGGCCGCCTTGAACCAGGCGTGCTCGTCGGAGGTGTGGTTGGGCACCAGATCGACGATGACGCGCAGCCCCAGATCGTGGGCCTGCGCCAGCAGGGCGTCGGCGTCCTCCAGCGAGCCGAAGAGCGGGTCCACGTCGCGGTAGTCGGCCACGTCGTAGCCGTGATCACGTTGGGGGGAGGTGTAGAACGGCGTGATCCACACCGCGTCCACGCCGAGGGCGGCGAGGTGAGGGAGCCGCGAGGTGATGCCTGCCAGGTCGCCGACTCCGTCTCCGTCGCTGTCGGCGAAGCTGCGGATGTAGATCTGGTAGATGACCGCGTGGCGCCACCAGTCGGCGCGGGGCTCAGTCATCGCGGCTCAGTCTTCGTGGGCTCAGGCATCGGGACTCTGCCCGCCGAAGAGAGCCGGGTCGACGGCGATCCAGATGTGCTCGGCGGTGGCCACGACCCGTCCGGCGGCGTCGTAGAGCGTTGCCGCACTGAAGGTCTTGCGCCCGTCCTGGCCGCGGCCCTCACCGACGACCACGTGGGGCTCGCCGATGACCGGCAGGGTGTCGACCCGAGCGGTCATCCGACCCAGCACCATCAGGCGCTCGGTCAGGTCTCCGGCCCATCCACCGACGCAGTCCAGGGCCGCCCAGGTGGCTGCCACCGAGGCGCGTACGTCCTGAGCGTCGGGCCCGTCGGTCGAACCGTCTGCTCCCAGGCTCGGGTCGGGGGTCCAGGTCGCCGCCACCCGGTGGCCCAGGGGCCCGTCACCGGTCTTTCCCGGAAAGATCCGCAAACCGTCGCCCTCGTCCCGGGAGGTGCCGCAGGCGAAGCAGGTGGGGAAGGGATGGAAGCTGTGCCCGGGATAGGACGAGGAAGCGGCGGCAGCCACGTCAGCGTCCACCCTCTCCACCTCGGTCAGCGCGCGCTCGACCCGATGGGCGACCGCGACGATCCCATCCCCGTGGGTGGCGGTGAGCGTCCCGTCCGCCTCGGTGACGTCCATGGCAGTGTCGAGGGGCGGCGGCTGGCGCAGCGACACCTCGATGGTCGGCCAGCCGTGGTGCCGGCTGTCGTCCGGCTGGGCGGAGGCGTCCAGCGCGGCCATCGACCCGGCGGTCCAGCCGCCGTTGCCGGAGTCGCGCGGGCCACAGAAGCGCTGCGGCACGATCAGTTCCATCACCCCTCTTACTGTGCCATGGGTGAGGGTCATGCGTGAGAGGCATGGTGAGGGTCATGGGTGCGCAGAGGTGTGAAGCGGGCCGATGTCACCCAGATGGGACACAATGGCTCGCGTGAGTGACCTCATCGACACCACCGAGATGTATCTCCGCACGATCTATGAGCTCGTGGAGGAGGACATCGTTCCGCTGCGCGCGCGCATTGCCGAGCGGTTGCACCAGTCCGGACCCACCGTGTCGCAGACCGTGGCGCGGATGGAACGCGACGGCTTGCTGACCGTCGAGGGCGATCGACACCTGGAACTCACCGACGAAGGTCAGCTGCTCGCGACCCGGGTGATGCGCAAGCACCGCCTCGCGGAGCGCCTTCTCGTCGATGTCATCGGGCTCGACTGGGAGCTCGTGCACGCCGAGGCCTGTCGGTGGGAGCACGTCATGTCCGAGACCGTTGAGCGGCGCCTGCTCGAACTGCTCGACCACCCCACCGAGTCGCCGTACGGCAATCCGATTCCCGGGCTCGACGAGCTCGGTCAGGATGGCGGTGGCGAAGAGTTCATGGACAACGTCGAGTCGCTCGCCGAGGCGTCCTCCGCGACAGAGCAGCGGGTGCACGTCAAACGCATCTCCGAGGAGATGCAGAAGGACGAGGAGCTGATGGGCCTGTTGCGGCGCGTCGGTGCCCTTCCTGGTACGTCCGTCACGATCGCCCGGACGAGCGACGGCATCCTCATCGGTTCCGGTGGGGAGACCGCCGAGCTGATGCAGGAAGCAGCCGAACACATCTTCGTACGCCGCTGAGCCTCGCTCCACCGCCCCTCACGTGGTGCTCAGACTCGGTCGCCGCGGCTCAGACCGAGAGAACCGACGACGAAACCGTCGCCGTCGCATTGCTTGCCGTTGGGGTAGGACCGCGTGAGTTCGACGTCGCGTTCGGTGGCGGCGACCACCACGCCGTCCGAGTCGGACAAGGTCACGCTGACCGTCACCTGCCCGGGCTCGAAGTTCCGACCCAGGTCGTCGAAGGTGACGCCGACTTCGCGGCCGACGGGCCCTTCGGGTACGGGCCCGAGTGGATCAGTGGCAGAGGCGCAGCCGTCTGCGTCGCACACCTCGAAGGCCACACTTCCCGATACCAGGAAGAGCGCGCGCGGGATGGTCGCGGTGATCCTGTCGGCGCCACCCACGTCGGAACATCCGTCGTAGGCAGTGCTGCATCCCTGGGCGAGGATCGCGAAGGCCAGACACACCACGCTCGTGGCTCTCATGGACTCATCCTCACTCCTGCAGAGCTCGAACGACATCATCCCCCGGGTGGACGTCCTGGGCATCGAAGTGGACCGCGCAGAATGATGAGTGAGAAAACCTGGCACACGGCAGCCGAGATGCTTCCGGGGCCCGAGGCATCGGTGGCTCGTCCAGCATGCTGCCGTCACGCTCGGAGACGGTTTCGCACTGCACAAGCCATCGCAGGGCTGGCAGTCACCGACCAAGGCCCTCACCACCCAAGGGGTGAAGTTCAGTTCCCGTGGTCGGGGTAGGCGACTCCAGCGTTACGCGATCGCCTGAGCGTTGTCACCCTGGTTTGCCGGCACCTGGGCTGCCGGCACCTGGGTGGCGAGCGTCGTCAGGAATTCGGTGCACCCGACCTCGATCTTGTGGGTGGCCAACTCGTCGCCACGGGTGGTGCCGCGGTTGACGATGACGACCGGAGTGCCGTTCGCCGCTGCACGTTTGACGAAGCGCAGGCCGCTCATCACCGTCAGGCTCGACCCCGCCACCAGGAGTGCGCCGCTGCGGCCCAGGGCCTCCACTGCGGCGTAGCAACGCGCGACCCGGTCAGGCGGGACGTTCTCCCCGAAGAAGACGACGTGCGGTTTGAGGGGGCCACCGCACCCGCAGTGCGCCACCACGAAATCCTCGGTGGAATCGAGATCGACGTCGCCGTCCGGTCGGGTGGCCGAGGAACCATGGCGCTCGAGCCAACCGGGATTGAGCATGTCCAGGCGTTTCTGGAGCTCGCGACGCGGCGACGTCTCGCGGCAGCTGAGACAGATGACGTCGGCGATCCGGCCGTGGAGCGCGACCAGGCGCGGGCTGCCGGCAGCCTCGTGGAGGCCGTCGACGTTCTGGGTGATGAGCAGGTCGGCGTCCAGGGCTGCGGCGGCCCGGTGGCCCGCATTGGGTTGGGCGTACCCCATCCGCTGCCATCCCAGGTGGCTTCGTGCCCAGTAGTGCTGCTGGGCACGAGGTGAGGCGATGAACTCCTGATAGGTCATCGGGGTGCGGTCGGGAGCGCCCGGGCCGCGATAGTCCGGGATCCCCGATTCTGTCGAGAGACCCGCGCCGGTCAGGACCACGAGGGGGCGTCCGGCGAGCAGATCCAGCGCTCGCAGCTGGTGTGACTGGCTCATGTGGCGTACCTGACCTGCGCGCGAGCGCGGGCCTTGTCGGCCTCGATCTCGCGGCTCTTCGCCGGAGCAGGGGTCACGAGGGCATCGAGCAGGTGCTGGGTGATGTGCGCGATCTCGGCGACCGCCCGGTCGAAGGCGACCTCGTTGGCCTGCGACGGCTTCGTCGTCCCGGCGACCTTGCGGACGTACTGCAGGGCTGCGGCAGTGACCTCGTCACCGGTGGCGGGTGGCTCGAAGTTGTTGAGCGGTCGGATGTTGCGGCACATGGCCAGATCGTACGTCCGTACTCATCCCTCGAGGTCGAAGAACGTGACTGCCTCGCCGGTGACGAGTACGACCTTGCCCGACGCCAGCGGCACCAGCCGGACCAGGGCGACATCGCTGCCGTGCTCCACCTCGACCATCCGGTTGGTCATCGCACCGTTGTCGAGGGAGAGCACCGAGACCCACCCGGTCGTGCCGGTCCACCCCTGTGACACGACGGTGAGGACCTTGCGCTGCTCGGGTAACCAGGTGAACTGCCGCGGGTCGGTGCCGGCCCCCGCCTGGGTCTGCTTGGCGTAGCGGACAACGTCGAGCTGACGAGGGTTCCCCAGGTCGGTCACGTCGAAGAGCGCTGCCTGCGCGCCGCGACTGACACCCCGGCGCGAGGCGTCCTGACCGACGCCGATCAGCCGGTGCTCGCCCAGCGGGTGGAGGTACTCGGAGAAGCCCGAGATCTTCAGCTGGCCCAGCAGCGTGGGCGTGCCCGGTTCGGTGAGATCGATGGCGTAGAGCGGGTCCGTCTGACGGAAGGTGACCACGATGGCGAGGTCGTCGAACCACCGCACCGACTTGATCTGCTCATCGACGCCCAACTTGTCGACACGACCCTCCTCGACCAACTGCGCGTCCTCCTCGCGCAGGGTCAGGACCGAGTTGAAGTTGCCCGTCTCGCTGCTCGGCCCGACGGCGACGCGCAGGGAGCCGTCCACGGCATCCATCGACCAACGGTCCGCGATCGTGCCCTCGATCTCGCCCGAGGCGACGTACGTCGTGTCGAGACCAACGAGGGCGAAGGCGAAGAGAGGGGTGGTGCCGCCGGGTGTTCCCGGGTTCCATGGCAGCGCGCAGGGTCCCCAGCAGTCGCGCATGATCCCGAAGGCTGGGGTTGCGCCACTGAGGTAGAAACGGTCGACGGAGAAGTAGGAGAGCTGCGAGTCGGTCGCCACGGCGGTCGTCTCGCGCGCCTGGGGCTCGGCGGGGTCGAACGCGAGCACCGACGTGGTGCCCAACTCGATCTCCTCGTCCTCGGGGATCGCGACATCGGCGCAGTCGAGGATCGGCTCGCCCGCGACGGTCGGCAGCCAGTCGCCGAGGCTGGTCCCGCGGACCAGGTCACGGTTGCGCTGCCGGGCCTTGAGCTCGCCCTGGCCGCTGTCGGGGAAGACGAAGTCGAGCTCGGGCAGGGGTGTACGGATCACGGCCCGGACGACGTCACCGTGCAGTCGGGCCGCGGAGAGCTGGCCCTTGACGGTGGTGACGTCGACGATGCTGGGCGAGCTCGGGTCGGCGAGATCTACGGTCGTGATGGTGGCGGAGCGACCGTCGTTCGAGGAGCCGAAGAGGACGGCGCGACCGTCGACCAGAAGTAGTTCACCGCCCGCCGTGCCGGGCCACTGAGAGCCTCGGGCGTCGGCCACCGGTGTCGACGACAGTTCGGTCGGCTCGTCGCCGGAGACGTCGTAGACCTTGAGCCTGCCGTCCTGCAGCCGCACCAGAAGGTTGCCGGCGACCTTGACCACATCGGGCTCGTCCACTCCGACTTCCTGCACGTTGGTGCCCGACTCGTTGCTGGTCGAGCGGCTGGTGGCGGGCAGCGAGGAGAAGGGCGAGCCCGTCCGTGCCTCTGCGCTGGGCTTCGTGTCGTACATCGCGACAGCGCCGCCATCCCAGCCATAGGGCCCGACGCGACCCAGGCCACGCTGGACATAGGAGTCGAGCAGGTCCTCGCACGAGTCCGCGATCGTCAGATCGGCGTTGGCCAGGACGATCGGGGGAGTGGCCCGCACCGGCGGGGTCCCGGAGTCGTTGCCCAGGGCGTATCCGACCCCGACTGCACCGACGAGGCTGGTCGCGGCGATGACGCTGGTCGTGATCGTGCGCAGGGCCATCTAGGGTGTGCTCCCTTGTTCCGCCAACTATTTCGCCATGTGCGCGGCGAGTGCCGTGCTACTCGTTCGGACGGGGCCAAGCCGGTCATGGTTCCCGTGGCACGATGGTTCGATGAGTGAGGAACGGGCCTTCGACATCGTGTTGTTCGGTGCCACCGGGTTCACCGGTGGCCTGACCGCTGACTACCTTGCGGACCATGCCCCAGGCGGGCTGCGCTGGGCGATCGCGGGGCGCAACGCCGACAAACTCGAGGCAGTACGCCAGCGGCTCGGGGGCGATGTCGAGGTGCTCGTCGCCGA
Source organism: Propionibacteriales bacterium (assembly GCA_038242265.1). GTDB lineage: Bacteria > Actinomycetota > Actinomycetes > Propionibacteriales > Nocardioidaceae > Nocardioides. The sequence goes on along the minus strand of JBBSSH010000006.1, from coordinate 72,520 downwards.
CGCGACCGACGCGGCGGCCCTTGCCGACATCGCGCGTCAGACACGCGTCGTCATCTCGACGGTCGGTCCCTACCTCCAGTACGGCGAGCCGCTGGTCGCCGCGTGTGCCGAGGCTGGCGCCGACTATGTCGACCTGACCGGCGAGCCGGAGTTCGTCGACCGGATGTGGTTGGCGCACCACCGGACCGCGGTACGTACCGGAGCGAGGCTGGTCCATTCCTGCGGCTTCGACTCGATCCCGCACGATCTGGGCGCCTACTTCACCGTCCAGCAGTTGCCGTCCGAGGAGCCCATCACTCTGCGTGGCGTCGTGCGCTCCGGCGGCACCTTCTCCGGTGGCACCTTCCATTCCGCGATGCACCAGTTCTCGCGCGCCAAGCAGATGAAACAGGCCCATGCCACCCGTCGTCGCGCCGAGGGGCGGCCATCGGGACGGTCGTCGCGCTCGGTCAGTGGCCGGCCGCATCGTGATCCGATCCTGGGCTACTGGCTGCTGCCCCTGCCCACGATCGACCCCGTCATGGTGGCCCGCAGTGGCGCCGCGCTGGAGGCGTACGGCCCGAAGTTCCGCTACTCGCACTGGGCCGGCACCAAGACCTTGCGTTTCGCTGCCGGCGGTGCGGCCGTGGTCGGCGCCGTGTCGGCTGCGGCGCAGGTGAAGCCGCTGCGCAACTTCCTCCTCGGCAAGGTACCGCAGGGATCAGGGCCGGACGAGGCCAAGCGCGCGAAGTCGTGGTTCACCGTCGACTTCATCGGCGAGGCCGGGGGCCAGACGGTGCGGACGCAGGTCAAGGGGGGCGACCCGGGTTACACCGAGACCTCCAAGATGCTCGCCGAGGCCGCACTCTGCCTGGCCTTCGACGACAACCCGACGACCGCCGGGCAGGTCACACCCGCCCAGTCGATGGGTGATGCACTCCTTGCGCGACTGCAGTCGGCCGGGATGAGTTTCGAAACCTGGCCTTCGGCCATGGGTCCGGCGGGTCATCGAGACGGGAAATGAGATCTTTGACGTGGCGCTGAAGATGGGGCATGGCTCGGTTGCGCACCTCACCAGCCTCGGGTCGCTCCGCTTACGCCAGTGCGTCAGCGAAGGCATCGGGAAAGTTGCTGGCGAGGTCACGGACCGCGTGTCGTAGTCGGGACGGGTGGTTGCGCTGGTCGTACGGGAACGCGGTGGCCAGGGCGTAGAGCGGTGCCACGTGGATGTCATCTGGCCACAGGGCTAGCGAGACGTTCTTGGAGTGCCCGTCGGGAGCACCGGCGATGTAGTTGATCGCAAGGAACTCACCGATGGCCCACCTGTCCTCGGTCGGGTTGCTGCTGTGCTCGGCGATGATGCGCGCCATCGTCCAGGCCGGGGCCGTCGTGCGTCTCGTACTTGCAGTTCGGCATTCGTCCGGCCGCTTGGCAGAAGTCCTCCTGGTGGACTCGCACGACTTCTCCGTCGACCTCCACCCGGCCGAAGCGTTCGACGACGATGGCGGGTTCATTGCCGAAGTGGGTGAAGTCGACGTGGGCGATGTCCAGGCCGACCTGGCCGGCGGCTCGCATCGTGGCGTACTCGACCAGGGCCTGGTGGTGCATTCGACCGATGCCGGGCTTGATGATGTGGGTCGTGGCGGCTGAGCCGGTGGCGCTGAACCAGCGGTCGTTGCGTCGCACGAGGGCGAACTTCTCCTGTTGCCCCGGTAGTGACCAGTGCTCGTCCGGCAGGGACCAGGAGGCAGAGTCGTCGCGCAGGGCGCGCAGACGCTCCTCGATCTCTCGCTGGCTGCGTTTTAAGGCGAGCACCTGACGAAGGCTCGCGTCGGGTTCGTCATGCTCGTTCGTCCGGGCGATCAGAGCGATGTCGAGGGCGTTGAGGGCGCACAGGATCTGCTCGAACTCGGCTCCGCGGTGCCCGGATTCGAACTTCGCGAGCCAGGCGCGTGAGACCCCAGCCTTGGCGGCAAGGCCAGTCTGCGTGAGACCTTGCTCAGCGCGGGCGCTTTTGACCAGCGCGCCCAGACTGGCCCAATTGGCTACGCGCTGGCCGACCATGGGCGTGGGGTGGTGGTGCGTCTACCCCTTGGTTCTGGTGCCCCAGGCAGGAGTCGAACCTGCGACCTTTCGCTTAGGAGGCGGCTGCTCTATCCACTGAGCTACTGGGGCGGGCCGGGTGGACGTTCCTGGTGAAAACCCACGGTGGCGGTCTACATCCTGTCAGGGCCGGTACTGGGTGGTCGAAACCGGCTCCGACCGGGACTGTGTGGCGCGGCAGCGGGTCGCAGTTGTCTGGCAGTGCGTCGAGGCCGGTGGCGCCACCACCGACTGCCCGCCATCGACTCACCACAACCCTCCTAGGGGTTCATGTCGACGCCAGCCGCCCGGACCGCAGCAGGAGGCTTGCGCTGTCCCTGGCGCTGCTGGCCCCTTGGCGCACTCGCCCCGCAATCAACGGACGCGGCTCCGCGCACTGGCCGACAGGCGGCCTGAGGCACCGATCAACGCGTAGGCCCCCTTGAAGGCATGCGGTGCGTCGATCCTGTTATCGCACCCGGGATTGACCAAGTCCAGTAGGTTCATGGCGGTCAGTTGTCTCTGAGGTGAAGGCGTACCTGTGTCGGATGAGTCGCAGCCCGAGGTGGAGGCGCCCCTCGCCGCGCCCAAGCGCAAGGCGCCGGTGTCGAAGAAGCACACCGTCGGTCGGGTGATCCTGATCAGCTCGATCGTGCTGGCGCTGCTGACGAGCCTCGGCATCGTCTACCTCGTGCAGCACCTCAACAACAACATCGAAACTGAGTCAACCGGCGAACTGGAGAACCGTCCCGAAAAGGTCTACAGCGGAAACGGCGAGCCGCTCAACATCCTCGTCATGGGTGACGACACCCGGGCCGGCGCAGGCAACAAGATCGACGGGGAGTCCGGCGGAGGCGGGTCCGACACTACGATCCTGGTCCACCTTTCCGCCGACCGCAGCAGGGCCTATGCCCTCTCGATCCCGCGTGACTCCATCGTCGACCGTCCCGAGTGTGACGGCGACGCTCCGGTCACCGACGCGATGTGGAACGCCGCCTACGCCGCTGGCGGCCCCTTGTGCACCGTTGCCCAGGTCGAGTCGACCACCGACATCTTCGTCGACCACTTCGTGGTCATCGACTTCAACGGGTTCGGCAAGATGGTGGACGCTGTCGGTGGTGTCCCGGTGTGCGTGCCCGAAGATCTCGTTGACCCTGCCCGCCAGATCTTCGTGCCGGGAGGCGACCCGTCGGTGCTCAGTGGCGACGAGGCGCTCGACTACGTCAGAGCCCGCTATGTCGGGGAGTTGGCGCAGCGAAATGACATCAGCCGGATCAAGCGGCAGCAGACCTTCATCGCTGCCTTGGTGCGCAAGGTCAAGTCGGCCGGGACCCTGACCCGACTCGACAAGGTGGTGAACTTCCTCGACGCCGCGACCGAGTCGCTGACGACCGATGAGGAACTGGGCTCGGTCACCCGGATCGGCAAGATCGCCATGCAACTCCAGAGCATCGGACTGGAAAACATCAAGTTCGTGACGGTGCCGACCGAATACTTCCCGTCGGACTCCGAGTTCCGGGGCAAGGTCTTCTGGACCGAGGACGCTGACACGATCTGGCAGCTCATCAACGAGGACAAGCCGCTGCCTGCAAAGCTCCTGAGCGACGCCATCTCGGCCGAGCCCCCTGCGACCTCGTCGGAGAGCCAGCCGCCGACAGAGCCGACTACGCCGACGACTGCTTCGACAAGCGAGACTCCGACGTCCTCGCCCTCGACGTCCTCGCCGCCCGAGTCTCCCACCGAGACCCCCACCCAGGAGCCGGCAGAGCCGAAGGAAGACATCCCCGGGGTGTGCTCCTGAGGGGAGCAGCGCGGGTGCCACGCGAACGAGGCGCTGGCGCTGGCAGATCCGACACGCCGGGCGCCTTGGAGATTGTGGCGCGGGACACTAAGTTTCCGACGTCCAGTAAGTTCGGACCGGTCAGATTATTCCTGCAGTCGAAGGTGTGCACAGTGTCGGAAGAGTTGCACCCTGAGGAACCTGCCAGCGCGCCCAGGCGCAAGGCCGCAGTCACGAAGAAGCACACCGTGGGTCGGGTGATTCTGATGAGCTCGATCGCTCTGGCCCTGGTGACCAGTCTCGGCATCGTCTATCTCGTTCGGCACCTCGACGAGAACATCGTCACCCTGCCGCTCGGCGACGTACTGGGTGAGAAGCCGGAGAAGGACTATCACGGCAACGGGGAGCCGCTCAACATCGTGGTGATGGGTGACGACTCGCGTGACTGCGACGGCTGCAAGATCGACGGCGAAGGTGGCGGCGGGCGGTCTGACACCACGATCCTGATCCACCTTTCAGGCGACCGCAGTCGAGCGTATGCCGTCTCGATACCGCGGGACTCCATCGTGGACAGGCCCGATAAAGGGTGTGGTGCCGCCGCCTCTGACGTGATGTGGAACGAGGCCTACTCCGTGGGCGGGCCGCAATGCACCGCCTCGCAGATCTGGTCGACCACCGGCGTCTATCCCGACCACTTCGTCGTGGTGGACTTCAATGGCTTCGGCAACATGGTGGACGCCGTGGGCGGCGTTCCGGTGTGTGTTCCCGAGGACATCGACGATCCGGAGCACGAGATCTTCGTGCCTGCTGGCGATCCGTCGCTGCTCACCGGGGATGAGGCCCTGGACTATGTTCGGGCGCGCTATGTCGGTGAGTTGCTCCAGCAGAACGACCTCAGCCGGATCAAACGCCAGCAGACATTCATCGCTGCGCTGGTGCGCGAGGTGAAGTCGGCCGGGACCCTGACCCGACTCGACAAGGTCGTGAGTTTCCTCGACGCCGCCACCGAGACCCTGACCACCGATGAGGAGTTGGGTTCGGTCACGCGTCTGGGCAAGCTCGGTATGCAGTTGCAAGGCATCGGCCTGGAGAACGTGAAGTTCGTGACGCTGCCCACCGAGTATTACTCGAGGGACTCCGACCACTGGGGCAAGGTCTTCTGGACCGAGGATGCGACCACGATCTGGGGGCTCATCAGTGATGACAAGCCGCTGCCGCGCAACCTCCTGAGCGGCTCCATCTCCGCCGAGCCCCCCGCCACGTCCGTCGAGGCCCAAGAGTTCGCTGCGGCCACCAAGGCAGAGAAGCTCGACAAGAAGGGCAAGAAGGCCAAGAAGGCCAAGAACCGTACGAACGGTAAATCGAAGGGTTTGGAGACGAAAGAGCTGCCCTCGGAGTCACCTTCCGAGTCACCCTCTGAGGTGGAGACCACCGAGCCGCCGAGCGAGCCGGCCGCACCGAGCGAGACCTCCACGCCGGCCGCACCGCCCACGCCCACCAAGCCGGAAGAGCAGATCCCCGGCGTGTGCGCGTGAGCGAGCAGCCCCCCACGCCTGACGAGCAACCCGCCCAGACCGAGACTGAAACCGAGGCTGAGACTGAAGTCGAGGCCGAGGACACCGTCGAGAACGAGGCCGAGACCGAGGCCGAGACCGAGCCGGAGTGGCGCCGGCGGCGTCGCTTGGCTGCGGTCTTCGGCGACGTACTCCCTGAGCAGACGAGTGACGATCGTGACGCGGCGGGCTCCAAGCAAGGCGTGGGCGACTCGTGGTACCGCGATCAGGTGCCGCCGCACCACGGTTGAGTCCTCCCTGGGCGGCGGTGAGTGAGGGGGGTTCTGGTCGTTGGAAAAGGCGCCTGACTCACCGCTCAACGACGCAACGGCCCGCCCCGGAGGGCGAGCCGTTGTCGCAGAGCGGGCGTACGAGGGTGGGTCAGACGTTGCCGCCGCGGGCCTGGAGGAGGTTGCGGATCTCTTCCAGCAGCGCAACGTCGGCCGGGGTTCCTTCTTCTTCGGCCGGGAAGAACTTCTCCTTGGCCTTGGTGTAGGGCATCACGATGAAGAAGTAGACGACAGCACCCATGATCACGAAGGCGACGAGCGCATTCAGGAAGGCGCCGAAACTCTGTGGGTTGGTCGAGAAGAAGTCGTCTGCGGAGTCCGGCATGAGCCCGGTCAGCCACTCGGTGAACGTGGTGACCACCGCAGCGAACGCCAGCGCCATGATCAGGCCGGTGGCGATCTCGATGAGGTTGCCCTTGAGGATGAAGTTCCTGAATCCAGTCATGATGGCTCCTTGTCGGGCCCCGGGAGGCCTTGATTGAGGGTTGGACAACCCACCACGCTAGCGGCTCAATGCCACCGTGAGGAACTCTGCCAGCGACGCGCCGGTGATGTCGAGGGCAGAACTGGGAGGCACACCCATGACCACCAGCGCCCCACCTGAGCCACCCGCCGGCCCGTCCGGCAGGTCCTGTGGGGTCGCGAGGACTGCCACATCGGTGGCGAGCAGCCGAGCCGCCCCTGTCCCAGGATCGGTGGCATAGAGGTCCACCGAATCGCCGGGACGCAGCAGCGTGGCCATGCCAGCGTCGGGCAGACGCACCGGCAACAACGTCTGTCCCGGCTGAGCCGCGGCGAGGTCAGGACCGACCAGCCGGAGCGATGTCACCGCCTCACCGCGGCCGATCGGTCCGGTCAGCACCCTGCCGACGGGGTTGGCAGAAAGCGCAGACGGTGCAGTCGAGGCCAGGAACTGTGCAGTGGTGAGGTCCGCACCCGTGAGACGGGCGCCGGCGGGCAGGTCACGGCGCGCGACCGTGACCTCGACGGTGTCGGGTGGGGCAGGAGCCAGCGTCCGCAGGCCGGTCAGGCAGGCAGCGCCCACCAGCACGGCTGCGATCAACCGTCGTCGCTGCAGCAACTGATGGCGCACGGCGCGCATCCGGCGCCTGGTCGGTGACATTCCCGAAACGAGCATGCCCCGACGCTAGGGGGAACCAAGCGATCACCGCTCGGTCTCTCCACAGGCTCAGTCGGAGGAGGAGGACCCTGACGAGGACGACCCTGACGAGGACGAGGACCCGGAGGAGGAGGACGACCCTGACGAGGACGAGGACCCGGACGTGCCCGTGGAGGTGGTGCTCGCACCCGCAGCAGCGGCCGGCTTCGCTGCCGAACCCTCCGAGTTGCCGCTGGTCGAACCCGAACTGTTCGATCCGGAGGTGGAGGACGTGGAGCGGCTGTCGTTGCGGTAGAAGCCAGAGCCCTTGAAGACCACACCGACGGCGTTGAAGACCTTGCGCAGCCGCCCTTCGCATTCGGGACAGACGCTCAGCGCGTCGTCGTTGAAGCTCTGGAACTGCTCGAAGGTGTGCGAGCACTCGGTGCAGGCGTACTGATAGGTGGGCATGTCTGAATCCTCGACAAATCCTTGGTGCGAGCGAAGAGCGGCAGGGCCAGCGCATGCGGTGGCATTCATGGCGCTGGCACTCAAACCTGGTGACTGCCAATGATACGGCACAATGGGTCAACGATGAGCGAGCAGCCGGTCACCCCCGCCCCAGACGCCGAAGACACCACACCCCTGTCGAGGTGGCAACGGCTCCGCCGTGCTCCGCGCGCCGCTCGCTGGGCCGCGTGGATCGCACTCGCCCTGGCCCTGCTGCTGATCGTGGCTGCGGTCGCCACCACCTGGGTCGTACGCCGGCCCCTGCCGCAGACCGACGGCGAGTTGGCTCTCCCCGGACTGGACGCCGCGGTCGAGGTGGTCCGCGATGACAACGGCATTCCGCAGCTCTATGCCGACACCGACGCCGACCTGATGCGCGCCCAGGGCTTCGTGCATGCCCAGGAGCGGTTCTTCGAGATGGACGTGCGTCGCCATGTCACCGCGGGCCGGCTCTCGGAACTTTTCGGAGCGACCACCCTCGAGACCGACAAGTTCATCCGGACGATGGGTTGGCGTGCAGTCGCGGAGAAGGAGTGGGCGTTGCTCGAGCCGGCGACCCGAGATGCCTTGACCGCCTACTCGGAGGGCGTCAACGCCTACCTCGACGAGCGCACTCCCTCTGAGCTGTCTCTCGAATACTCCGTCCTGGGCGTCAGCGGACTCGACTACACCCCCCAGAAGTGGGAGCCCGTCGACTCCCTCGCCTGGCTCAAGGCGATGGCATGGGATCTGCGCGGAAACATGGGCGAGGAGGTCGACCGGGTGATGCTCTCCCTCGACCACACCGACGCCGAGATCGCCACCCTGTGGCCGGACTACCCCTTCGACCAGCATCCGCCCATCGTGGAGGGCGGCGGTGTCGTTGACGGGGTCTTCGAGCAGAACGCCACCGGCAACGCGACCCGCAACCCGCGCCGCCCGGCGTACCCCGCGGCAGTGGTGAAGGCACTCGAGCAGACCCAGCACCGAATGGAGGCAATGCCCGAGCTCGTCGGACGAGGCCGGGGTATCGGCAGCAACTCGTGGGTCGTCGACGGCGAGCACAGCTCGACCGGCGAGCCTCTGCTGGCCAACGACCCGCACCTGGGTGTGAGCCAGCCCGGCATCTGGATGCAGATGGGTCTGCATTGTCGTGAGCAGACCTCCGACTGTGCGCTCGACACCTCCGGGTTCACCTTCTCCGGAGTCCCGGGGGTGATCATCGGTCACAACGCCGACATCGCCTGGGGCTTCACCAACCTCGGTCCCGACGTCAGTGACCTCTTCCTCGAGCAGACCGAAGGCGATGACCGTTACCTCCGCGACGGGACGTCCAAACCCTTCATCCAGCGCACCGAACGCATCAAGGTCAGGGGAGAGGCAGACTTCAAGCTCCGCGTGCGCGAGACGGTCCACGGCCCACTCATCAGTGACGTGGCCAAGGACTTCGCGACCGTCGGAGCCAATGCCCCCACCGACGAGGCCGGCGATCGCGACGGCGGCTATGCAGTGGCGCTGGCGTGGACCGCGCTCCAGCCGTCCACGACGGCGGACGCCATCCTCAAGCTCAATCGAGCCAGTGACTGGGAGGAGTTCCGGGACGCCGCGGCCGACTTCTCGGTGCCGGCCCAGAATCTCGTCTATGCCGACCGCGAGGGTCACATCGGCTACCAGGCGCCGGGACGGATCCCGATCCGGCGCTCCGGCAACGACGGTCGGATGCCGGTTGCTGGCTGGAACAGCGCCAACGACTGGAGCGGGGACTTCATCCCCTACGAGGGGCTGCCCAGTCTCTACGACCCTGACGAGGGCTTCATCGTCACCGCCAACCAGGCCGTCATCGACGAGAACTACCCCTACTTCCTCACCGAGGACTGGGACTACGGCTACCGCTCGACGCGGATCCGCGAGGTGCTCGAAACCCAGGGGGAGATGTCGGTGCAGGACATGACCGACCTCCAACTCGACTCCACCAATCCCATGGCGCCGCGACTCGTGCCCTACCTCCTCGACATCGAGGACCTGCCGTCCTCCTACTACCGCCAGGCCCAGGAATTGCTGGAGGGGTGGGACTTCACCCAGCCGGCCGACAGCGCGCCAGCTGCCTATTACAACGTCGTGTGGCGCAACCTGTTGGAGTTGACCTTCCACGACGACCTGCGTGAGGGGAACTGGCCCGACGGCGGTGACCGCTGGTTCATGGTGGTGAGTCATCTGTTGACCAAGCCCACCAGTCCCTGGTGGGACAACGTCGACACCGATGTGGTCGAGACACGTGACGACATCCTTCTCGAGTCGATGATCGAGGCGCGCGACGAACTCACCCGCCGGCAGGCGCGCGATCCCGAGAGCTGGACATGGGGTCACCTGCACCGGCTGAACCTCCACTCCGGCACCGTCGGTGAGTCCGGTGTGGGCCTCCTTGAGCGGGTCTTCAATAGGGACGGCTGGCAGGTCGGTGGGGGTTCCTCCATCGTCGATGCGACGGCATGGGATGCGGCCGAGGGCTACACCGTGACCGCGGCGCCGTCGATGCGCATGGTCGTGTCGCTGGCTGACTGGGACGACTCGCGCTGGATCAACCTCACCGGCGTCTCCGGGCACCCGGCGTCCTCGCACTACACCGACCAGACCAAGCTCTTCGTCGCGGGCGACTACCTCCCGTGGGCCTATTCCCGCGGGGCGGTGGAGGAGTCAGCCGACGACACCTTGAGGTTGGTCCCCGCCGCCGACTGACAGCGCTTGCACGCCGCGCTGGGTCACCACGAACCCCACCCGTACGTCGTGGGCAGCGGTCGGCACCGCTAACCCGACCTCGTCCTCGTGGAGCACCACCGCCACCGGCGTGCCCGGCCGCACCCTTGCCAGCGCGCGGTCGTAGCACCCGCCGCCCTGACCCAGCCGGTCGCCGGCGGGTGAGACGGCAAGACCGGGTGCGAGCACCACGTCTGCCATGGCGACGGCACCGACTCCCAGCCGTTCGCCGCTGGGTTCGAGCAGGCCCCGCCGGGCCGGCGCCAGCGCGTCCGGGCCGGTGTACTCGGCCCAGTCGAGGTCGAGGTTGGGAAGCAGCACCGGCAGGAGTACGCGCTTGCCTGCGGCGATCAGCGCCTCCAGCAGCAGTCCGGTCGCCGGCTCGGTGCCCACCGACACGTAGGCAGTCACGGTCGAGGAAGCACGAACCGGCTCCCAGGCCATCGCGGCAGAGGCGATTCCGGCAGCCTCGACGGTGCCCTGGCTCGCTGGCTGACGCTGACGTGCAGCCAGGATCTGGCGTCGCAGAGCACTCTTGGCGGCCGACATGTCCCCACCGACTGACTGATTCACCCGCTCAGCCTACGATCGACTCATGGCTAGCAAGGACAGTGCGCGCGGTCTTGACCTCGCGCGCGAGAAGATGCGAGCGGCGGGTGTCGGCCCACTCGCGATCGACACCTTCGCCCACTACTACCGCCTGCTGTCGCACGGCGAGACCGGGATGATCGCCGAGGACACGATCGACCCGCTGGACATGGAGGCACTCGACGACATCGAGATCCCTGACGACGTGGCGGCATCGGCGATCCGCCGGACGGCTGTCATCAAGCTCAACGGTGGGTTGGGCACGTCGATGGGCATGGATCGGGCCAAGTCGCTGTTGTGCGTGCGTCGAGGACTGAATTTCCTCGACATCATCTCTCGTCAGGTGCTCCACCTCCGCAAGGAGTACGACGCCCCGCTGCCGCTGTTGTTCATGAACTCTTTCCGCACCTCCGCCGACACCATGGCTGCGTTGGCGCGCTATGAGGATCTGCCGGTCGCGGGACTGCCGTTGGAGTTCTTGCAGAACAAGGAGCCCAAGCTCCTCGCCGCCGATCTCATGCCGGCGCTCCACCCCAAGGCTCCCGACCTCGAGTGGTGTCCCCCCGGACATGGCGACATCTACACCGCGATGCACGGCGCCGGGCTGCTCACCCAACTCATCGAGGCCGGCTATCGGCACGTGTTCGTCTCCAACTCCGACAACCTCGGGGCGGTGCCTGACGCCCGCGTCGCCGGGTGGTTCGCGCAGAGCGGCGCGCCGTTCGCGATCGAGGCAGTACGACGCACCGCCTCGGACCGCAAGGGCGGGCACTTCGCCCGACGCAAGGAGGATGGCCGGATCGTGCTGCGTGAGTCGGCTCAGACTTTGGAGAAGGACAAGCAGGCACTTGCCGATCTCGACCGCCACCGGTTCACCTCGACCAACAACCTCTGGTTCGACCTCCACGCGATGGTGGAGGCGCTCGAGGGACGCTCCGGAATCCTCGGTCTGCCGCTGATCCGCAACGTCAAGCACCTCGACCCGAGCGATCCCAGCACGCCCGAAGTCGTCCAGATCGAGACGGCGATGGGTGCCGCGATCGAGGTGTTCGAGGGTGCCCGCACGATCGAGGTGGGTCGCGACCGCTTCGTCCCGGTCAAGACCACCGATGACCTGCTGGTGCTGCGTTCCGACGTCTACGACCTCGGCCGCGACTTCGTGCTGACCCAGGCCTGCGACCCAATTCCTTACGTCTCGCTGGACACCAACTTCTACAAACTGGTGGGCCGCTTCGACCAACGCTTCCCCGACGGTGCTCCGTCCCTGCGCCAGGCGACCTCCCTGCAGGTCCAGGGTGACTGGACCTTCGGTCACGGCGTGAAGGTGATGGGTGATGTGGAGCTGAAGGCATCCTCGGCGCAACGGATCGACGCCGGTGCCACGCTCGGTGAAGCCGACTCCGATGGCTGATGTGCTTCCGGTCGCCGAACTCATCGACCGGATCCTTGCCACGGTCTCCCCGCTCGAGGCGTTCCCGCAACCGTTGATGGAGGCGCTCGGCCTGGCGCTGGCCGAGGACATCGTCGCGACGATCTCATTGCCGAGTTTCGACAACTCCGCGATGGACGGTTATGCCGTGGTCGCCGGCGACGTCGCAGGAGCCACCGAGGAGACGCCCGTCCGATTGCCGGTCGTCGGCGAGATCGGGGCCGGGCGCTCATCCATCCTGGCGTTGTCACCGGGCACTGCGGTGAAGATCATGACCGGGGCGCCCGTTCCCAAGGGCGCGGACGCTGTCGTCCCGTACGAGTGGACCGACCGCGGGGTCGCCCAGGTGCACATCAGCCAGGCCCCCCGGACTGGTCAGCACATCCGGCCGGTCGGCGACGACATCTGCGAGGGCGACATGCTCATCCAGGAGGGCACCGTGCTCGGTGCCCGCCATCTGGGCCTGCTGGCCGCGGTGGGGCGCGCCACCGTGCGCACCCGTCCACGGCCGCGGGTGGTCGTGATCTCGACCGGGTCGGAGCTGCGTGAGCCCGGAACGGCGCTGGGCCACGACTCGATCTATGACGGCAACTCCTTCCTCCTGGCAGCGGCAGCCCGCGCGGCCGGGGCGATCGCCTACCGCGTCGGCATCGTGCCCGATGAGTCGTACGCCTTCACCGAGGCACTGAGCGACCAACTGGTCCGTGCCGACCTCGTCGTCACCAGCGGTGGGGTGAGCGAGGGCGACTTCGACGTGGTCAAGGAGTCGCTGTCCGCCCACGGCACGATGTGGTTCGGCAAGGTCGGGATGCAGCCGGGCAAGCCACAGGGCTTCGGCACCGTCGGCGAGGACGACACTCCCGTCTTCACCCTGCCGGGCAACCCGGTCTCCTCCTACGTCTCCTTCGAGATGTTCGTGCTGCCGGCCATCCGGCGGATGATGGGCAAACTGCCCTACTCCCGCCCCACGACCCGTGCTCGACTCACCCACGGCATCTCGTCACCGCCGGGCCGCCTCCAACTGCTGAGAGGGCTCTACGACACCGATCGCGGGGGTGCGTTCGTCGCTCCGGTGGGAGGTCCCGGCTCGCATCTGCTCGGGGATCTGGCGAACGCCAACGTCCTCATCGAGGTGCCGGCCGAGGTGACCGCGATCGCTGCAGGTGAGATGGTGCAGGTCCGCAAGCTCGACGAGGAGTTCTGATGAACGGACGTCTCACCCATGTCGACGAGTCCGGGGCGGCCCGCATGGTCGATGTTTCGGACAAACAGATCACCGCCCGTACGGCCACGGCTTCGGGACGGGTGCTCGTCAGCGCGGCCGTGATCGATCTGCTGCGTGGCGTCGGTGTGCCGAAGGGCGACACCCTTGCGGTGGCTCGACTGGCCGGGATCATGGGTGCCAAGCAGACCCCGGCCCTGATTCCGTTGTGTCACCCGTTGGCGATCTCGGGAGTGAGCGTCGATCTTTCGCTCACCGATCGGTCCGTCGACATCACCGCGAGCGTGCGCACCACCGATCGCACCGGGGTGGAGATGGAAGCGCTCACGGCGGTGTCGGTCGCTGCCCTTACCGTGGTCGACATGGTCAAGGCAGTCGACAAGGAGGCCGTCATCACCGACATCCGGGTGGAGACCAAGAGTGGCGGCCGGTCGGGGGACTGGTCGCGATGACGCTCACTGCTGCGGTCGTCGTCGCCTCCAACCGGGCTGCTGCGGGCGTCTATGCCGATGAGACCGGACCGCTGTTGGTGGCCTGGCTGAGTGAGCAGGGGTTCGACTGCACCGATCCTGCCGTGGTGCCTGACGGCGACCCGGTGCGGGACGCCATCGCCGACGCGGTCGGCTCGGGCGCTCGTGTGGTCCTGACCACCGGCGGCACCGGTCTGACGCCCACCGATCGCACCCCGGAGGCGACCGCCGCTCTGCTGGACCGCGAGATCCCGGGGATCGCGGAGTCGCTGCGCGCTGCCGGAGCCGCCAAGGGTGTCCCCACGGCGATGCTCTCCCGTGGGTTGGCAGGGGTCGTCGGCGACTGCCTGGTGGTCAACCTGCCGGGATCACGGGGCGGGGTGAAGGACGGCCTGAAGGTGCTCGAGCCGGTGCTGCGCCACGCGGTCGAACAGATCGTGGGGAGCGACCACTGAGCGCGCCCGGATGGCCCGTCCGGCTGGAGTCCCACTCCGTGGTGGTCCGGTCGTTGCGCAGCGTGGACGCACGGACGTGGCAGGAGGTGCGGGCACGCAACCAGTCCTGGCTGCAGCCGTGGGACGCCACCATGCCGCCCGGTGGCAAACGCGTCCCGACGTCGTATGCCCGCGTTGTCCGTACGATGCTTCGCCAGGCCAAGGAGGGGCTGTGCCTGCCCTTCGTGATCGAGATCGATGGACAGTTCCGCGGCCAGGTCACCGTCAGCAACGTGGCGCGCGGCTCGGCGCTGTGGGCCTCGATCGGCTACTGGATCGATGCCGAAGTGGCGGGTCGTGGTGTCACTCCGCGGGCGGTGGCCATGGTGATGGACCATTGCTTCGGCCCGGTGGGGCTGCACCGTCTCGAGATCTGTGTGCGTCCCGAAAACACCAACTCGCTGCGGGTGGTGGAGAAGTTGGGTCTCGATCAGGTGGGTTTCGCTCCGCGCTTTCTCCACATCGACGGCGAGTGGCGCGACCACCGTGTTTTCGCGGTGACGACCGAAGAAGCCCCCGAAAGCATCGAAAGTCGACTCTCGACACATCAGTCACACGAGTAGTTCTGCGACACACCTAGTCACATCCGTCCCACGTGGCCCGTGCGCTCATAGGCTTCGGGGCGTGGAGTTGAGCGCGCTAATCTTCGTGGCCCTTGCCGTGGCGTGGGCTGTCTACCTGATCCCCAAGGCCATGAAGCACCACGACGAGGTCGTGCGCGACCGCTCGGTGGACAAGTTCTCCGACACGATGCGGGTGCTGGCCCGACGCGAGCCGATCGACCACCGCAACGCGCGACTGGTCGTGACTCCGACGCGCGAGGACGTACGCCCGCCGGTGGAGACGAAGGCGCGGGCTGTCCCTGCTCGCCCGACGACTGCTCCGCCGCAGGCCTCACGACGCCTCAGCCCCCAGGCCGCTCGTGCAGCCTCGCGCAGCGCGGCAAAACGTCGACGCAACGTGCTCTTCGTGGTGCTGCTCGCCAACACCATCGTGACTGCTCTGGCGGCTGCCGCAGTCATCGTCTGGCCCTGGACTGCGCTGTCTGCGGGCGTGCTCGTGGCGTGGCTGCTCGCCTGCCGTCTGTCGGTCGTCGGTGAGCGTCGCGCCCGTCAGCCTCGACCGGTGGTCGAGGAGCGTAGGCCCGCACGCTCTGCAGCGGTCTCTCACGAGGCGAGGGATGACCAGGACGACCAGGACGATCAGGCCACCGGCACGATGGCCCCGGTGCCTGCCCAGCGAGTTTCTTCACCGGCGGCAGAGGCCCCGGCCGTGCTGACGGGGGAGATCCCGATCATCAGGGAGTCGATCGTCGGCGGGTGGGACATGGTCCCCACCACGCTGCCGACCTACGTCACCAAGTCGGCCGCCCAGCGTCGGACGGTCGCGACCATCGATCTCGAATCGACCGGCGTGTGGTCCAGCGGTCACAGCGACGAAGACTCAGCCCTGGCTCGCTCGGCCGAACAGGCCAGCAAGGCTGCCCGTGTGGACGAGGACACCCGTCGCGTCAGCGGCGCCTGACGCACTGAAGCCGACTCACTGAGGCCCGGTTCGCCGGACTCGATGCGGTCGGCCGAGCGCCGCTCGTGTATCTTTCTTTTCGCGCCCATGGGCGCGTGGGGCTGTGGCGCAGTTGGTAGCGCGTCTCGTTCGCATCGAGAAGGTCAGGGGTTCGAATCCCCTCAGCTCCACCACGATTCATGATTGTTTTTCCACGGGCGAAGGGCAGAATCAGGCCGTGACGACACCCGAGGTTCTCGGCTCCCCGAAGCCGACGTGGGGTGTGGCACGTTCGCTCGTGGTGGCTTTGCTGGCGCAGGTGCTGGTCTGCCTGATCGCGTGGTCGATGGTCGACGATTCTGTCGCGGGAGGCTGGAAGACCGACGACTTCAACGAGTGGGTGGTGCTCAGCGGTGTCGCTGCCGGGTGCCTTGTCGTCCTTGCAGGTGTGAGCACGAGAAGGTGGCGGTTGACCTGCGCGGTCGCCGCGGGTTGCCTGCTCGGGGTGTGTGCCGGGCTGCTCGTCTTCCTTGTCGACGCGGGGATCCACTCGGCCTAGCGGGTGCTCGCGGGCGACTCCTGCACGCCCATCAGTACATTCATCCCATGCGGTTCAGATTCCAGGCCAACACCCAGAAAAATGACTGGGTGGTGCCCTCATTTCCTTCCGAACCGCAGGACGACATGTCGGTGGAGCGGGTGGACAACGCCTACGTCAGTCGAGTCGAGTACGGGCCGTTGCGCACCTACGAGCCACCGACCCGGTATCACCGCGGGGCGGTGTACGACTCCACCGGACGTCTCGTGGTCAACAGTCAGAAGATCGGCGGCACCAACGGCCACCCGTGGGTGCCGGCGGACAAGGAACGCATCAAGGCGAAGAAGGATGCTGCGAGACTGGAAGGAAAGTGGCTCTACGGCGGCCACTGGATGCAGCATTTCGGGCACTTCCTGATCGAGCAGATCACCACTCTTTGGCATCAGGAGCCCGAGATCACCGGGCTGGTCTTCCATCAGTACCTCCGCCGGCCCTTCCACGTCGAGCCCTGGATGCAACGGGTGCTGGAACTGGTCGGTTATGGAGACCTCCCGATCAAGATCGTGGACAAGCGGCACGAGTTCTCGGTCGACCAGCTGATCGTGCCGTCACGTGCGGTGGTCGCCAACGGCTGGGGCCACCCACAGGCTCGAGAGGTGTGGGAGGCGGTCGCGACCCAATTTCGTACCGACGAGGCCGCTCGCGCCGGCTCGAAGATCTTCTTCTCCCGCACCGCGTTCAACGAGGCTCGCCGTCAGGCCAATCATCAGCGGGCGCGCTCTTCCCTGGCTCGCGATCAGAAACTGGACTCGCTCTTCGCCGACGCGGGCTTCCAGGTCGTGGCGCCGCAGACGTTGACCATCGACGAACAGCTTCGGCTCGCAGCGAATGCCGCACTGCTTGCCGGCAACTCCGGGTCCGCACTCCACCTGTCAGCGTTCGCACCCGTCGGGACCCGGGTCCTCGAGGTCGGTGACGAACGCAATCCCACCCGGCCGTTGGCGATGCAGCGCATCATCGATCAGTTGGGTCAGCATCCGCACCGCTTCCTGGACGCGAAGCTCAGCCTGGCCCAGATGGCCCAAGAGCTCGATCGCCTCAAGCTCTAGGGCTTCACGCCAGTCGCTCGCGCATGGCCCGGGCCAGTGCGGCATTGCCGTGCACGGGATCGATGTCCAGAGCATCGATCACCCGCTGCACGATCTCCGGCGACTTGTCCTGACTCAGTTTGGCCTTCGCCACCACGCGGGTCGGGACGAGGCGGAAGCCGGTGACCTCGGGCGCCAACCTTTCTGCGTACGCAGTCACCGACGACATCCGCCACGGTTCAGGACGCTGGTCCTCGAAGTGGTCGCAGGTGTCCGACAACACCTGCCAGGTGGCCGCCGTGTCGAGGATCTCGGGACGACCGTGCAGGTGCACGACCACGAAGTTCCACGTCGGGACGAACGGACCGTCGTCGTACCAGCTCGGAGAGACGTAGCCGTTGGCACCTTCGGCGATGATCACCACCGGGTGCTCGCCCAGGGAGTGCAGGCCGGCATCGACCCGGGCCACGTGGCTCACCACCGCGACCTCGTCGCGACTGTGGTCCACGAGCACGGGAAGGTGGGAGACCACCGGGCCCGCCTCGTTCGTGCTGACCAGGGTCATCCAGGCCTGCTGGCCCAGCAGCCTCTTGATCTCGAGGGGGTCGGTGATCTCGAACTCGGGGTGCTCCAACATCTGTCCTCCTGGTCGGAAGGTCCGGCGCGATCGCAGGCGCTGGGTGTGGTTCAGGCTAGATGAGCGCACGATCGGAAGGTGTGTTCCCCGATCCTCGGCCTATGGTGGACGTTCATCGCACTTCCGAACGAGGAGGATTCCATGCCCCTGTTCACGCCCGCGGATCTCACATCGCTCGCCAACCCCGTCACGGGTGACACCCAGATCTCGCTGTTCATGCCGACCCACCGTTTCGGTGCAGGAATCGATGCCGACAAGCTCCGCTGGAAGAATTTGCTGACCGGTGTCGAGCAGGTGCTCGCCGAGCAGTTGCGCCGTCCGGAGATCGAGGCGCTGCTTGCTCCCGCGCGTCACCTGCAGGACGACGAAACGGCCTGGCAGCACATGAGTGACGGACTCGCCATGTTCCTGCGTCCCGACTGGCACCGCACCTTCCAGGTGCCTGCGCCGATGCCGGCGCTGGCCACGGTGGGGGATCGACTGGTGATGGGGCCGATGCTGCGCCTGCTCTCCGGCGACGAGCACTTCCTGGTGCTGGGGCTGAGTCAGCGCGAGATCCGATTGTTGGAAGGAAGCCGTCACAGCGTGGAGCAGATTCGGCTCAGGGACGTTCCGACGAGCCTGAAGGACGTCATCGAGCCGCAGGAACCCCGTTCGGACGCCATGGCGCGCCCGGCTGCGGACGCGGGCCGGGGAGGGGCCGCAGTGTTCTACGGTCACGGCGCGGGCGACCAGCACCTGAAGAACGACGAGATCGTCCGGTTCCTACGGACCGTCTCGACGGGCCTGCGCGACGTACTGGCCGGTCAGACGGCACCGATGGTCCTCGTCGGGCTCGACCAGCTCGTGTCCGCCTATCGCGACGTCAACTCCTACGGTCATGTCGTCGAGCAGGCCGTCGATCACAACCCCGACCAGCTCTCGGTCGATGAACTGCACCAGCTCGCCTGGCCGGTCGTCGAACACCAGTTGCGCGAGCGGCGTGGGGCGGTGATCGACCGTTTCAACGAGCTCAATGGCACGGGACGGGTGTCCAGTGACCTGTCCACCGTCTCGCAGGCTGCGCACGAGGGGAGGGTCGAGACCCTCTTCGTCAAGGCCGACCCCTGGTGCTGGGAGGGAGTCTCCGACGACTCCGAGCCGGTCGTCAAACTCGGTGCCGACGAGAGATATGCCGAGTGCGAAAAGATCGATGCGACGGCCGTCGCGACGCTCACCAACAGCGGTCAGGTCTATGCCACCTCCCAGACCGTCGCCCCGGAGAGCGAGATCGCAGCAATCTTCCGTTACTGAGTGTCAGCGGCAGGCTCGTCCAGTTCATGGGAAACACGCAGCCATAGGAGTACGACCATGACAACAGATCGACAGTCCCGCACCACGTCGGCGGGAGCCAGCCACGACCACTCCACCCGCGGATCGATGGCCGCCGGGCATGAGGTGCTGCACCAGGAGGACATCGTTCGTTCGAGCCTGGTCCAGTGGCTGCTGGTGGGCCTCAGATTCGTCCTGGGCTTCTTCTTCCTGTGGCCGTTCCTGGACAAGATGTTCGGCCTCGGTTACGCGACCCCGTCGGGGAAGGGTTGGATCGACGGCGGCCAACCCGCCCAAGGTTTCATGACCCACGCGCAGGGGCCCTTCGCCAGCTTCTTCAACAGCATTTCCGGACCCTGGGCCGACTGGGCGTTCATGATCGGTCTGCTGTGCATCGGAGTCGCCGTCATCCTGGGCGCTGGACTAAAGGTGGCGGCCTGGTCGGGCACAGTCTTGCTGTTCCTGATGTACCTGGCCCAGTTCCCGATCGGACAGGCAGACGCGGGCTACAACAACCCGCTGATCGACGACCACTGGCTGGAGGCACTGGGGCTGCTGCTCGTTGCCTACACCTTCTCCGGCGACAAGATCGGCCTCGGCCGTTGGTGGGGCGCTCGGGTGGGCAACGGAATGCTCCGCTGAGTCGGCGCTGAAGAGGCGCGCTCCGCCCGACTCCGTGATCTCGCGGGTCAGGCAGTCTTCCGCGGAGGCATCGTCGCCAGCAGTTCGCGGGCGCTGGCGGCGTGCTTGTGCTCGACGAGCACCTCGTACTTGGTGGCCACCACTCGATCGACCGAGGAGAAGTCCCGATTGCCGTTCCTGGTGAGGGCGCTGTAGCCGAGCTGGCTCCACACCAGTCCGAACAGCGCCCCGAGCAGGGGCGTCGTGAGGAGAAAACCCACCTGGTTCCCGCTGCTGAAGAGGGCGAAGGCGATCCCGACGAACAGCCCCATCCAGATTCCGGAGAGCACGCCAGCGACAGCGATCCGGCCGCGGGTGAGTCGTCCGGTGACGCGTTCGACCGAACGGAGTTCGGTCCCAACGATCTCGAGGTTCTGCACCGGGAACGCCTGGTCGGCGAGATAGTCAACGGCATGCTGGGCCTCGACGTAGCGCTCGTAGACGCCGAGGGACATGGGGTAGTCCAGTTCCAGGCGGGCATCGTCGAAGATCGGGTTCGTCCTCATGGGTAACTCCTGGTGCTAGACGGTGCGAGAAAGTCACGTCCCGAACCGGCGGACCTGCCCGGCCCTTCAGACGCTACACCCGCCGCTGAGCACCTGGCGGCCGCGTCGACGCGCTGGGTCTTCTCGATCGGTCTGACCTGCGCCCTGCTCCCGGGCTGACGGGACTTCCGCCTCTGTGCCCAGATCGTTCGGAGGGCAAGACTCAAGGCATGACCACAGACGAGAGAGTTGCCAAGTTGGAAGCCCGCATCGACGAACTTCAGGAAGCGCAGAACACCGCGAGCCGTGAGCTCGTCGAGACGCGCATCGAGCAGTGGCAGGCGCGCATCGACGACCTAGAGGTCCAGCTCCACCTCGGCACTGCCGAGGCGCGGGACAAGTTGTCGACGCTGTCGGAGGACCTGCAGGCTCGTTGGAGCAAGGTCCGCAGTCAGATGGAGGGAGCGACCACCACGACCACCGGTGTCGCCGACACGCTGAAGTCCGGCATCGAGGGCGCCTACAACGAACTGCGCAACGCGCTGATCGAGTCCCGCAAGAAGCTCGGCTGATCGACGGCCCTCAGCCGAGTGCGGTCTCCATCTCGACGCACAACTCACGCACGCACTCGTCGAGGGTCTCGCCGGTCTCTCGACGTAATCTCCCCAGACTGAGCTCGGCGACGAGGAGTGCTCCTCCCGCGAGCTCTCGCCCATCGTCGAAGGAGAGCATGAGTTCACGTGCACCTGCTGCGTCGCCACGACCGCGCGCAGCGACGATTCCCGCCACTCGTTGGGCGGCGGCCACCACCTCCGCGAGCTCGTCCTGTCGGCTCACAGGATGAGCCCGGGGGTCTGCGTGCGGACTCTCTCGAAACGGGCCTGCACGTCAGCCCAGTTGACGATGTGCCACCACTGCTTGACGAATGTGGCCTTGTCGTTCTTGTACTGCAGGTAATAGGCGTGCTCCCACATGTCGAGCATCAGCAGGGGCACCATGCAGATCGGCACGTTCCCCTGGTGGTCGAAGTGCTGGATGATGAAGGGCCGCTGCGCGACCATGTCCCAGGTCAGCACCGACCAGCCGGAGCCTTGGACGCCGAGTGCGTTGGCCTCGAAGTGTGCGCGGAACTTGTCGAAGCCGCCGAAGTATTCCTCGATGACCTGGGCGAGTTCGCCGGTCGGCTTGTCGCCACCGTCGGGAGACATGTTCGGCCAGAACACCGAGTGGTTGACGTGACCACCCAGGTGGAAGGCGAGGTTCTTCTCCAGCGTCGACAAGGTGCCGTACGACTCCTGGTCGCGAGCCTCAGCCAGTTGCTCGACTGCGGTGTTGATGCCCTTGACGTAGGTCGAGTGGTGTTTGTCGTGATGCAACTCCATGATCGCGCCGGAGATGTAGGGCTCGAGAGCGGTGTAGTCGTAGGGCAGGTCCGGGAGTGAGTAGTCAGCCATGGTGCGGCTCCTTGAGGTGAGGGACGGACGTTGTTGCAAGAGTGTCGCTATTGCACTCAATGTGCAACAAGAGCGGAATGGGGTCGGCATCCGTTCCGGGCGGGTTGGTTCGCCGTCCGCAGACAAAGGACGGCATGATGCGCGACATGGGAACCCCTCGCAGGATCGGCTGGCTGGGCGCCGTCGCAGTCCTTTCGCTCGCGGCATCGACGCTGGCGCCGACCACCGTCGCCGCTGCGCCCGCCTCCACCGTTGCGACGAAGACCGTTTCGACCAGCGAGGTCTCGACCAGCGAGGTCGCGAGGCAGCGCAACGACGGCACTTCGGGTACCTGGCAGGTGGAGTCGATCGGATCGGGAAGGTACGCCGTCTCCTGGACGAAGGCGACGCAGTTCCCGCGCACCTCCGACCGGCCCCGGATCGTCGGTCCGGCATCGTTCTCCATCGACGTCTCGACCATCGATGCCGACGGTCGGACCGTACGGGCGATGGTGGGTGCGCCCACCCGGCCCGACCCGGCCGACCTCGACGTGATGCTTTCCGGCGACCGGCTCAACGTCCCGGGTCGCGATGGCCGGCGTGCCGAGCGAGTGCCGGACCGTGGGACCAGGCGCGCACCGCTGAGCCTCGACGGCACCACCACCCTCGGCGTCGACCCGGGTGCCCCGGGTCCGTACGCCGTCACCACGAGTGACTACAGCCTCGATCCGGTGAAGTTGCCGCGCATGCCTGAGCCCATCGAGATGGTGGGACACGTCGTCGAGCCCAGCGCTGAGGCCCAGACCGGGTCGAGACCGCTGGTGTTGTTCCTCCACGGACGGCATGAGGTCTGCTACCAGCCGAGCAAGAAGAACGCCTACGCCGACTCGTGGCCCTGCCCCGAGCCGTTCAAAGAAATCCCGAGCCACCTCGGATATGACTACATGCAGCAGGTGTTGGCCTCGCAGGGCTATACGACAGTGTCGATCCGCGTGAACGGCATCAACGCCCAGGACTACGCGCTGCCCGACGGTGGAGCGGACGCGCGAGCCGCAATCATCCGGCGTCACCTCGACCACTGGGTCGGCCTGGCTGCCTCGCACCAGGTCGACCTCAAGCAGGTGACGCTGGTCGGACATTCGCGCGGCGGTGAGGGAGTCGACCGGGCCTCCATCCAGATTCCTTTGGGTGCGCCCTACCGGATCGCCGGACAGGTGCTGATCGCGCCGACCAACTTCGGCACCCAGACAGCGCCCTACGTCCCGACGGTCACCCTCCTTCCCGCCTGCGACGGAGACGTCAGCGATCTCCAGGGCCAGCGTTTCACCGACACCGCACGCGACCTCGCGATCGAGGACACCTCGCTGAAGAGCAGCGTTCTCGTGCTGGGCGCCAACCACAACTATTTCAATACCGAGTGGACTCCCGGCATCGCGGTCGCGCCCTCCTTCGACGACTGGTACGGCGACAAGGGCACCACCTGCGGCTCCCGCGACGCACAGCGCCTTTCCTCACGAGGTCAGCGCGCAGTCGGGACGGCACTTGTCTCTGGGGCGGTGCACCTGTTCGCCCGGGGCGAACAGGCAGTGCTGCCGCTCTTCGACGGCTCCCGTGCGCGGGTCACCTCGCAAGGCGCTGCCCAGACATTGAGCCACGCGATCGGGGGCGGTCGTGAGGTGCGGGTGCCCCGATCGACCACGAGCCTGACCTTGCCGGCCGGCGCACGGACCCGTTTCTGTCAGGGCAGCTCAGATCCGGGAAGGGTGTCCTCGTGCAACTACCGGGTCGGCTACTTCGGCCCCCACCCCCACTGGCCGGACAGCAGTGAGGGCGTGCCGAACCGGCCGTACTTCCAGATGTCGTGGACCTCCTCGGGTCAGTCCGGCGGCCTGGCGCTGGCCCAGCCCCTCGACCTCACTGGTCGACGGCTCGAGATGCGTACGATCGTCGATCCCAAGGTGACCTCGGTCGACCTGCAGGTACGACTGACCGACGGTCAGGGACACGCGGCCCTGCTGACCCCGCTCGGTGGGGGAAGGCTTCCGGGTATCGGCGACACCCAGGAGACGAGAAACCTCTGGGCTCAGAGCCTGCTCGTCGATCCTTCGACCGCCCCCGGTCTGGATCTGCGCACCATTGCCCGGGTGGAACTGGTGGCCGCCAGCGCGCGGGGTCGCGTCTGGATCTCAGACCTGTCGTCGGCACCCGCTCTCCTTCCCACTGTTCCCGACGAGCGGCTGCCCGTGGTGGCGCTCTCCGGGCTGCGCATCCAGGAGGGCGACGGGCCCGGTGGCCGGACGGCGAGAGTGCCGTTCTCGGTCGTGGGGGAGGTGAAGCGCGCTGCCCGTTTCTCGGTGCTGACGCAGGGCCCGACGTCTCGAGATGTCCAGCGCTTCACGATCGACCTGGCACCCGGGCAGACCTCCGGCACCATTCCCGTGGGATTCACCGCAGACCGTCGCGACGATCTGGACGAGCAGTTCACCCAGATCGCAGTGTGGCCGGTCACCGGGATGATGACCGACAGATATCTCGGCGGTTTGACTGTCATCGACGACGACCCCCCGCCGAGGATCACGCTGCGACCGCTGCGACGTCGGGTGGTCGAAGGTCAACCTGCGCGCTGGCAGGCGAAACTGGACAGTCGGGTCGACTACGACCTCTACCTCAGCGGTGCAGTGGTGCGTGGTCGCCCACCGACGGTGCGTGGAAACGACATCGCGAAGTCATGGATCGAGTTGTATGCCGCCGAAGCCGATCTGGCGAAGCCCTTGTGGGCCATCGGCCCTGAGTTCGAGGTCAACCTGAGCTCGGGGGAGAGGTCCGTCGAACTATCGATTCCGACACGTCGTGACGGGGTCCTCGAAGGGCCCGAATCCTTGACGGTGCGGCTGACCCAGCAGGACCTGAGTGCCACCAGCAGCGTCACGGTGCTTGACGCGCGCTGAAAGTCTGCGCGGCTCAGTCGGGGATCTGGGTGATGCGGAAGTTCGTCTGGTTCACCCTCCACCGCAGCGGGATCTCAAGGGTGAGGTTGTCCTCGTCCAGGAACCGCTGCTGGGTGCGGGTGATCCGGTCGAGCTGCTCGGTGTGGGCGTCTTCCTTCTTCATCTCACGCAGCCGCTCCTGCAGGAAGACGCTGATCCAGTACGTCTCGTCCTCGCCCTTCGACGGCGGGTCAGCCTTGGCCAGGGTGCGCCGGCGGATGGCCTTCAGCCCGTAGTAGCCATGGACCACCGCGGCGTCGTAGTAGGCGAACTGACCCAACTCCTGGAGTTGGTCGTCGGCTGCCAACTGGACTGCGGGGTCGAAGTAGAGCCGGTCGCGCTCACTGGTCTGGGCGTCCTGGAACGACGGATCCTTGGCCGCGGTGTGCCAGGCCTGGACGAACCCGCGGCCCAGGCCGGCGTGTGAGTCGGTGTTGTTCACCCGGCGCAACGCGGGGAGGTAGGGCGCCAGCGCATTGTCGGGAACCGACCGGGTGTACGCCTTGACGACCCCGAGCATGTCACCGGTGCCGGAGCAGAACCCCACGATCCCGGCGGTGTAGCCGCGCCCGTCGCCGATGTCCTGGATGTAGCGGAACTGCTTGCGCCATTTCAGCGAGGAGTTCTCGGCGCTGGAGACCAACTCCATGGCGATCTCCTTCTTCGCCGGTGCCCGCAGACCGCTCTCGTTCGCGGCGGCTGCTCCCGGAGCCGCCGACTTCACAGTGCCAGGGTCCGGGTCAGACACGGTGGCAGGCAGATGGCTGGGGATGGAGAGCAGCACGCCGAGAAACAGTGTCAGGAATCGCATTCGGCGGAGACTACGGGCCGACCCTGACCTGGACCTTCACCAGGTGCTCAGCGAGGCATGGCCGTGGTCAACAGCACCACGGACGCCTCCAGCGCCTCGAGCGAGTGACGTGCGTCCGGGATGACCATCTGGTGTCCTTGCGCGCCCTCCCACGAGTTGTCGCCGGCCGACAGCCGCACTCGTCCCTGCAGGACGTAGAGGGTGGCTTCACCCGGGTTCTTGTGTTCGGCGAGTGTGCGTCCGGCGTCCAAGGCAATCAGGGTCTGGCGCAGCGTGTGCTCGTGACCGCCGTAGACGGTGTGCGAGCTCCGTCCACTCGATGCCTTCTGCGCGAGCTCCAGTTGCTCGCGAGCCAGCGCTGTCAACGACATGTTCTCCATGTGCAGGTTCCCTTCGTCATCGGTCTCGTCCCCGCCACGTGTCACCGTAGCGCTGTTTTCGGATGGGCCAGTTCGCGGCGGCGTGGATCTAGGTCCAGGTGGCGACGGGGCGAACACTGTTGATCGGCAGCAGGCTCGCGTCATCCATCTCAGCGAACAGATTGCGCTGTTTGCGGATGCTCAGCTCGCCCAGGCGGTGGCGCCAGTGGGTCCAGTCGTGACGTGAACGTGCCTTGGCGATGGTCGTGGCCTCGCGCAGGAGCGCGTCGGCCTCGTTGAAGCGCTGGCGCAACTCTCGATGGGCTGCTCGTCGCTCGTCCAGCGGCGCGTCTGCGACAACGAGCGCGGCCAGGACCTGCTCTGCGGAGTCCACGTCGGCGAGCGCCGCCGCGATGCGTTCCTCCAGCTCGGCGCTGACCTTCGGACCCTTCTTTTCCTTCATTTATCTGTCTCCTTCTTCTGCGACTTCGTTTTTATTGGTGCTCGAGGGTCCAACACGATGGTGCGGAACACGTGGTGGATCATCGCCACGATAACCACCGCCCAGGCGGCGAAGGCCACCCACAGTTCGGCTCCACCGATCGCGGCGACCAGGGGGAGCTTGTCGGCCTCGCCGAGGTAGATGCCGGCCACGGCGTACATACCGAGCGGGAAGACGACGCTCCACAGGGTCGCGTCGTAGCGCAGGGGGATGCCGCGCACCCAGTGCCGCCACCAGCCTGCCGCGAGCAGCACCGGGATCAGCCAGGTGGCGAACGCCCAGAAGACCACCGCCAGACCCGCGATCAGGTCACGGGTCACCGCGACCATCGGCGCATCGGCCATCTCCACGATCCGGGCGCCGGCCAGGATGGTGATGGCGAGGGCGCCCATGGTCACCCAGTACGGGGGAGTGAGTTCTTCGGGACCGAACTGGTAGAGCATCAGCCGCAAGGTGACGATGAGGGCGGTGGCGGCATAGAGGAAGACCCCGACCGACCACGACATCACCGCAAGCATGGCGAGTTCGCGGCGGACGCTCTCGAAGACGGGTTCGATGGTCGCCGCCGCGATCGCCACGGACTGGCTCGCCACCACCCAGATGAACCAGGTCCCGTTCGCGGTGGCGACGACCGGGCGCTCCACCTTGCCCAGGACAGCCGTCCACGGCACCACATAGCCGAGCAGCAACCAGACGGTGCCGGACAGCGCGAGCAGGACGGCCGTCGCGTGGTGGTGGCCGTCCATGCCGAGGCGGACCCCGAGCACGTTGGTGCCTGCCACGAAGGTGAAGAAGCCGAACGCCCGACGCGGGTCGAGGAAGTCGTCGTTGAGGGCATGTCGATAGGCGATGAAGCGCCACACCGTCAGAGTGAGCAGGATGACGAAACCGGCAGCGCAGACGATGAGCAACGCGATCGAGAGCAGCTCATAGCCACGGAGTTTGAGGCCCACCGAAATGATGCCGCTGGCCATCACGAGCGCGAAGTAGCCAGGCGTCAGTCCTTCGACCGCGCCCTGCAATCGCTCCACTGCCGACGTGGCCACGCCGGAAGAGTAGCGCCCTCGTCTCTGGGCAGCTCTGCTCAGGCAAGCCTTAAACGAAACCGTGGAGGCTTAACGATTCGCTCGATTGGATGAACGTCGACGGTGACGCTAACTTGAGCCCGCCCCGGCTCGGCCGGGGTGGTTCGAGACCCAGCGAAGTCCGGTGAGATTCCGGCGCTGTCCCGCAACGGTAGTTCCTCTGCAGTCCATGGGGACGAGCCCGGGCGCCTGACTCGAGTCTGTGACCGGTTCTCGGAGCAGGAGCCGCGCTCGACGCCGATCCGGCTCACGGGTGTGTCTCCGGTCCGACTTGGCTCGAGGAGACGCCATGCTGAAGGCCCCTGCCCACGACCTCCCCACCATCACCGTGTGTCGCGGGTGTTGCTGCGGGACGGAGAAGAAGCATCCCGGTGTGGATCACGCGGCTCGGCTGCAGGAACTGCGTGAGCATGTCGGCGAGGCCGCCCAGGTGCGTACGAGCGAGTGCCTGGGGCCGTGTGAACGTGCGGATGTCATCGTCGTCGGCCCGTCGAGATCGGCACGTCGAGCGGGAGCACGAACGGTCTGGATCGGTCGTATCGCCTCGGAGCGAGTCCTGAGTGACGTCGCGGCCTGGACTGCTGCTGGTGGCCCCGGTGTCTCGGAGCCGCCGGCGAGCGTCCGGGCCCGGACATTCCGGCTGGAGCGGACGACCTCTCGTACGGAGTGAGCCTGACCGGTGCCTCAGGCCCGGGGCAGCACCATCGTGAAGGTCGCTCCCTCCGATTGCCTGCCCACGCTCACGTCACCGCCCATCGAGTGCACGACGCGTCGGGTGATGCCCAGGCCGAGTCCGGTACGGGAGCCAGCGGAGACTCCGGGGTCGAAGACGGTGTCGCGGAGCTCTTCCGACACCCCCGGCCCGTCGTCGGTCACCGAGATCGCCACGGTGTCGACAGCATCCGCTGCCGTCACCGTGACGGTGCCTCGCGCGTGGCGTACGGCGTTGTCCACCATGGGCGCCAGCGCGCGCACCACGAGGTGGGCCGGCGCGGCGATCGCTGCGGCCGAGGCGCCTGTGTCGTCGACAAAACGTAGACGGCTCGGCACCAGGGCCGCGATGTCATCCACAAGGTCATGGACCGAGCATCGCGACGACGAGGCGGCCCCCGGCTCCCGGGCGGCATCCAGCAGGGTGGTGATGACCTCGGCCATGGCACGCGCGGACGCCCCGATCTGTGCCACGTCGTCGCGGGTGGCTTCGTCCTCCACCCCGCGCATCAGCGCCAGGTCGGCCGAGCCCTGGATGGCAGTCAGCGGAGTCCGTAACTCGTGCGCGAGCTCGGCGGTGAGCCGCTGTTCGGCCCTGATGGCGGCAGCGACCCGGTCCAGCAACTGGTCCAGGGTGTGTCCCAGTGCGCCGAGTTCATCGTCGACCGACGGCAGGGCGAATCGTCGGGTGAGGTCGTGCTCGCTCCACTCGGAGGCGCTCTGGGCCATCTGCGTCACCGGCCGCAGGGCCTGAGTCGTCGCCCGGCGGGTCACGATGGCCGTGCTGGCGACCGTCACCAGTCCGAGCAGCACGGTGGCGATGAGGGCGTAACCCTCCGAACGTTCGTAGGCCGTGACCTCCTGGCTGATCACCACCACCCCTCCGTCGCCGGAGGCTGTCGTGAAAGGAGTGGCTCGCAATTGATACTCGTCGTCCCCACCGACGCTGCGCGCGGTGGTGCTGGTGCTGAGGCGGTCGGCCGCGGCACGCAGGTCCGGATCGATCACGCCAGCGACGAGCCGGCCGGTGTCGTCGTAGACCAGGACCCCCGGCACCAGCGACTCCTCCGGCACGGTGAGGGAGGTTGTCGACGCCTCGGTGATCACCGCGAGGGCGGCAGTCGTACGCTCCTCGAGCCGGTTCTCGATGTCGTTGCTGGCGGTCAGCGCCAGAATGATCTGCACCCCGACCGCTGCGACCACCATGACCGCTGCCACCACGATGACCGTGGACACCACGATCCTGGCTCGGAAGGACGCGGGCGTGAGGCGGCCTGGCAACGAGGTGATCACCGGAGGGTGAACCCGACCCCGCGCACCGTGTGCAGGTGGACGGGTGAGCCGACCTTCTCCAGCTTGGTCCGGATCCGTCGAACGTAGGAGTCGATGGTGTTCTCGTTGACGACGGCGCCGTCAGGCCATGCCGCGGCGACCACGGCGCGTCGGCGGACCACCTCACCGGGGCGGGAGGTGATCGCGGCCAGCATCCTGAACTCGGTGGGGGTCAGCAGCACCTCGTCCTCTCTGCAGACCAGCGCGTGCCGGGCCGGATCAAGGACCAGGTCACCGACGTTGGAAGCAGGCACCAACCGACCTCGCCGGGCGAGTGCCTCGATCCTGGCCACCAGCTCCTTCACGTCGAACGGCTTGGGGAGGTAGTCGTCGCCGCCCGCGCTGAAACCGGCCAGCCGGTCCGGCACGCTGCCGAGCGCGGTCAGGAAGAGCACCGGTGCCGACTGACCGTTCGAGCGCAACGCCTGGCACACGTCACGGCCGTCCGCATCGGGGAGGCCGATGTCCAGCACGAGCACGTCCAGGTCGTCGTCGGTGGCGAAGAGTCGGACGGCCTCGCCGCCGTCATGGGCAGCGACCCCGGTATGACCGGTCAGCCGCAGAGCCTCCAGCACGATTCTGCGGATGGCGGGGTCGTCCTCGCACAGCCCGATCTTCGACATGCCCCCAGTCTCCACCCTTTACCTGCCAACCACCTGACCGATCGCCGTCGGCGTCGCACCGTCGGCGAACCAGCTGGTCATGGTCAGGTGAAGAGCAGGTGGGGCGCCGCAGGCTCCTCTCCCATGACCACTATCGCGCCAGCGGCGCTGCGCCGCCAGATGCTCAACAAGGTCCCGGAGATCACCATCTACTTCTGGGTGATCAAGATCCTGTGCACCACGGTCGGCGAGAGCTTTGCCGACTATGTCAACGAGACCCTCGGTTTCGGGCTGACCAACACCACGGTGGTCTTCTCGGCTGCCCTGCTCGCCGTGCTGGTCGCCCAGTTCTGGGCGCGTGCCTACGTCCCGTCCGTCTACTGGCTCGCGGTCGTGCTGATCAGCGTGGTCGGTACCTTGCTGACTGACATCGGGACCGACTCCTTCTCTGTCCCGCTCTGGATCAGCTCCCTGGTGTTCTCGATCGCTCTGGCTGTGGTGTTCGCGATCTGGTACGCCCGTGAGCACACGCTGTCCATCCACTCGATCGTGACCACTCCGCGTGAAGCGTTCTACTGGCTGACGGTGCTGGTCACCTTTGCTCTGGGCACCGCTCTCGGCGACTGGACGCTGGAGTTGACCGGGTGGTCGCCGGGTGCGGCGGTGCTCCTGCCTGCTGGTCTGCTGGCTGCGGTACTGGTGGCCTGGCGTCTGGGTATGGGTCCCGTGCTGTCGTTCTGGCTGGCCTTCATCCTCACCCGCCCGTTGGGAGCCAACATCGGGGACTTCCTCGCCTCACCGCGAGGCAACGGGGGCCTGGGGTTGGGCACGCTGGGGACCAGCGCGCTCTTCCTGGGCACGATCTTCGTGATCGTCGTCTTCCTGACCCGGACCCACGTGGACCGCACCGAAACAGTCAGGTTGTCGACAGGTGGGGCGGATGAGGATCAGGGTGCGGAAGGCGCCTGATCCTTCGTTGCCACCGCATCGCTGTCCACTACCGAGGAGCTCCCCATGTTTGATCTGATCAACGGACTACCGCTCCACCCGCTGGTGGTGCACGGTGTCGTGGTGCTGCTGCCGCTGGCCGTTCTGGGGACCATCCTCATCGCGGTCCGGCCGAGTTGGCGCCGCACCTACGGGCCCCTGGTCGTCGCGGCAGCAGCAGCCGCGACGGCGCTGATCCCGGTCGCCACGTCGAGTGGCGAGTCGCTGGAGAAGCGGATCGGCGACCCGGGCCAGCACGCCGCGCTGGGCGAGGAGCTGATCTGGTTCGCCGTCCCTCTCCTGGTGCTGTCGCTGGCACTGGTGCTCATCGAGCACCTGACGGCACGGGGCCGCAGGTTCCCAGCTTGGCTGGGGGTGACGGTGGCTGGGCTCTCGATCGTGGCCGCCCTTGCCTGTGCCGTGCAGGTCTACCGCGTCGGAGACTCCGGCGCCCGTGCTGCATGGGGGGACCAGGTGAGTGCACCGGCCACCCGTGGGCCCGTGCGCTGATCGTGCGATCAGCCCTTGCGAGGACCGAAGAGCAGCGACGAGATGGAGCGACGCTGACGAGGAAGGGCCGGGGCGGGGAACCAGGCGTTGGTGTAGCCGCCGCCGCGGTTGAATCCCTCGTGATAGACGAAGTTGCCACCGCAGTCGCAGACCCAACGCTCACCGAGGGAATGCTGGGCGTCCTGGTCGGGCGCCTGGTTGGTCTCGAGGCAGATGTGAATCATGGTGGAAGCCATTGCGGCCCTCCTGAGGGGTAGTGCCGCATCGTCGCGACTGACGCCATACTCAGTCGCCGCTGGTCCGAATGCACTAGGCCAAGAGAGATTTTGTAGTCATCTTGACCAAACCTCAAGGGTTCGTTGTGAATCCCGGGGTATTAAGGGTCAAATCATCAGATCCAACGCTGGAACCAGATGCGAGCGTCCCACTCTGACTTGGTCAACAGCACGTCGGTCCAGATCGGCCAGAACCACGCGAAGGCGACCAGAGCCAGCACCAGGTAACTGCCTGCCACCACCACACCGAACGTACGCCGTGGGCTGGGCGTCTCGGATCGCCCGATCAGCATGCCCATCGCGAGCGCGATCGAAAGCACCATGAAGGGCAGGCTGGTGATGGCGTAGAAGAGGAAGATCGGCCGGTCGTCGTAGAGGAACCACGGCAGCCAGGTGCTGGCCAGACCGATCACGGCCACACCGTGGCGCCAGTCGCGCGCGCCGACCCACAGCAACAACGAGCCCAGCATCGCCAGGCAGCCGCCCCACCAGATGGCTGGGTTGCCGAGCAGCAGGACCTGGCGGATGCAGCTCGATCCGGTCGGGGCGTCGCACCCCTTCGTCCCGGGCTGGATGTCGGTCTGCGCATCCACGCCGACCGGTCGGCCCATCACCAACCAGGTGGAGGGCTTGGAGGCATAGACGTGGGTGGCGTCGTTGAGGAAGTGACTGTGGAAGGTGTAGACGTCCTGGTGGTAGTACCAGAGCGAGCGCAGTGACTGGGTGACCTCGCCCAGGCCCTTGGCATCGGGCTCGCTGGCTGTCGGCCAGGCCTTGCCGCCTTCGTAGGTGGTGTACTGCGTGGCGCTGTAGGCAACTTCGTAGTCCTGGGCGTGCATCAACCAACCGGTCCAGGAGGCGACGTAGACCGCGCCGGCCACGCCGACGAGGGCCACGAATGCGGGGAGACCGTCGAAGAGGATCGATCGCAGCAGCGGCTGGAACTGACCGAACGCGCGCCGCGCGCCGGCGCTCCAGAGCCAGGCCAGGACACCGAAGGCGGCCAAGGCGTAGAGGGCCGACCACTTGGTGCCGCAGGCCAGTCCGAAACTCACGCCGCCGGCGAGCAACCACGGATGCCACCAGGCGCTGCGCCCGGCCGCCAGTCGGCTCCGCATCCACTGGCGGTCGGCAACCACGCAGTGGACTCCGCACAGGATGAAGAACGCCAGGAAGATGTCCAGGAGCGCCAGACGCGACAGCACCAGGTGGAGCCCGTCGATCGAGAGCAGCAGACCGCCGGCCAGGCCCAGCATCGTCGATCCGGTCACACGTCGTACGAAGCGACACATCACCAGGACCATGAGCGAGCCGATGACGGCCGAGGCCATCCGCCACCCGCTCGGATCCATGCCGAAGAGCTTGATGCCGCCAGCGATCAGCCACTTGCCCACCTCCGGGTGGACGATCATCGAGGGGCCCTCCTGCCACAGCCCCATCGGCTGGCCGGCCAGGATCGTGGTGTCGGCGTTCTCGACATAGCTCCGGACGTAGCCGAAGTTGAGCAGCGACCAGGCGTCCTTGGCGTAGTAGGTCTCGTCGAAGGAGAACTGTTCGGGGGTGGCCAGGTGCCAACGCCGCAGGAAGAGGGCAAGGCTGGCGATGCAGATGGCACCGACCCAGCCGAGCAGTCGGTCCTCGGACTGCCAGCGCGGGCGATTGCGCTCGGCGGCAGTCGGGATCACGACGGGCACTCTAGCCAGAAGGTGGTCAGGTGTCGCAGCCTGACATGATCGAGGCATGGCTGGAGACCTCGCGACCGGTGTGCTGGTGCTGGCTGGGACACCGATCGGACAGGTCGGGGATGCGCCCCCTCGGCTCGCCACCGAGTTGGCTGGCGCCGATGTGGTGGCCGCCGAGGACACCCGGCGGCTGAAGCGGTTGTGCACAGACCTCGACATCACGCTGTCCGGGCGCGTGGTGTCCTACTTCGAAGGCAATGAGCAGGCCCGTACGCCGGTCCTGCTCGAGGCGTTGCTGGCCGGGCAGCGGGTCGTCCTGGTGACTGATGCCGGCATGCCGAGCGTTTCCGATCCCGGTTACCGACTCGTTGCCGCAGCCGTCGAGCACGACATCCGGGTCACCGCCGTGCCCGGTCCCAGCGCGGTGCTCACGGCGCTGGCCGTGAGTGGTCTGCCGGTGGACCGCTTCTGCTTCGAGGGCTTCCTGCCGCGCAAGGCCGGCGAGCGCTCGCGGCGCCTCGCCTCCCTGGCGGGTGAGGAGCGCACGATGGTGTTCTTCGAAGCGCCCCACCGCACCGAGGCGGCGCTCGCGGCAATGGCTGAGGAGTTCGGTGAGGACCGGTCCGCTGCGGTCTGTCGCGAACTCACCAAGACCTACGAGGAGATACGCCGCGGACCGCTGGGCGAGCTCGTGACGTGGGCAGCCGACGGCATCCGCGGTGAGGTGACCGTCGTGGTCGCCGGTTCCAGCGGCGGCCCGGCGGTGGCGACTGACCCCGGCTCCCTGCGTACGGCCGTGGCAGAGCTGGAGGCAGTCGGCTCCACCCGCAAGGAAGCCATCGTCGAGATCGCCAAACGGGCAGGCCTCCCCAAGCGCGAGGTCTACCAGGCGGTACACGTAGAAGCGGTACACGTAGAAGCGGTACACGTCGATGAGGAGTGACTGGGTGAGGACAGGTCAACTCCACCACGACGGCCTCACCTTCGACGTCGTCGAGAATGGCCCGGCCGACGGCGAGCCGGTGGTGCTGCTGCACGGCTTCCCGGAGCGGGCCTCCAGCTGGGAACAGGTGAGTGAGCGGTTGGCCGCGCACGGACTGCGGACGCTCGCCCTCGACCAGCGCGGTTACTCGCCCGGTGCCCGCCCCACCCGGCGACGCGACTACGTCCTGCCCCGCCTGGTGGGCGACGTGTGCGCCCTCATCGACCAGATCGGCGGCTCGGCCCATCTGGTCGGTCACGACTGGGGCGCGGCGGTGGCCTGGGCGACTGCGAGCACACGACCCGAGGCGGTACGGACCCTGACGGCCGCGTCCGTGCCGCACCCAGCCGCCTTCGCCGCTGCCATGCGGCACGGACAGCTGGGCAGGTCCTCCTACATGGCGTTCTTCCAGTTGCCGTGGCTCCCCGAGCGCATGTTGTCCGAGCGCGGCGGACGAGGCGACGACATGCTGCTGCGTGGTGGCTTCACCCCGGAGAGCCTCGAGCGCTACCACCGCGAGGTGGTCGACACCGGGGCGCTCCGCACCGCGCTGCACTGGTATCGCGCACTCCCGCTCGCCGCGCGATCCCTCCTCGCCACGGCCGGGTCGACTCGCATCCGAGTGCCCACGACGTACGTCTGGTCCGACCGCGACGCGGCGCTGGGTCGCTGGGGCGCCGAGCACACCGGCGACCACGTCGGCGACGACTACGAGTTCGTGGAGTTGGCCGGGGTCAGCCACTGGATCCCCGTCGAGGCACCCGACGCGCTGGCCGGGGCCATCCTCGAGCGGATCCTGGGCCGAACACCCCGATAGTCGCGCCCCGCTAACCTCGGCCGGGTGAGTTCTGAGCCGACCCGCAGCCGCGCTGCCCACGAAGAGACGACCGGATCGCGCCGCGACCGCGAACGCCCGCCCGCCCCCGAGCCGCTGCCCCACCCGGTCGTCGACAACCATTGCCACCTCGACATCGCAGACGGGCCCTGGGTGAGCACCGAGGACGCCATCGCTGCTGCCTCCGCCGTGGGCGTGCCCCGCATCGTGCAGATCGGCTGCGACCTGCCGGGTGCCCGGTGGGCGGTGGACGCCGCAGCTGAGCACGAGGCGCTGATCGCGGGCGTTGCCCTCCATCCCAACGAGGCGCCCCGGCTGGCGGCGTCCGGGGGCCTGGAGGAAGCGTTGGCCGAGATCGAACGATTGGCGGGCGCCCACGACAAGGTACGGGCGGTGGGGGAGACCGGGCTCGACCACTTCCGCACCGGCGAAGAAGGACGAGCCGCGCAGGAGGAGAGCTTCCGCCGCCACATCGATCTGGCCAAGCGACTGGACAAGACGTTGGTCATCCACGATCGCGACGCCCACGACGACGTGATCCGAATCCTTGACGAGGAGGGGACACCCGAGCGCTGGGTGATGCACTGCTTCTCCGGGGATGCCGCGCTCGCACGCAAGTGCCTGGACCGCGGTGCCCACCTCAGTTTTGCGGGCACCGTGACCTTCAAGAATGCCGATGCGCAGCGTGGCGCGTTGGTCGTGACCCCCCTGGACCGGGTGCTGGTGGAGACGGACGCGCCCTACCTCACTCCCACCCCCTGGCGCGGACGACCCAATGCCTCCTACCTCGTCCCGCTCACGGTCCGTGCAATGGCGGAGGTCCGGGGTGACGACCTGGAGCGCCTGTGCGCAGCCATCGACCACAACACCGAAACGGCCTTCGGGGGCGCTTGGTGAGCCTCTGGACGGAGTCCGGGTGAGTATCGTCTCGTGTCAATTTTTGGCGTTTCTGTTTGTTTCCGGCGCTCTCGTCGTTATCGTCCTGTGATTGTTGGCCGGGATCGGGAACGATTTCGGTAGCACCCGGATCTGGCTCACCCCAGCCCGCGAGACCCCCGCTCGCATCCCGTACGTCCCCCGCGGACGCTGCGGTTCGTGGACAGGGGCTGTGTTGCCGCCCGAGGCCCGGAAGGTACGACGTTCGGAGAACCGTGCGCTTTCGACTCGCACAGCTCAGCAGGTCCACGGCAGTCCTGACGACCCTTGCAGGTGTCGTCGTGGCCTCGGTGGCAGCCACCACGGTCGGTTACGCCGCACTCCGCAAGGATGTGTCGCTCACCCTCGACGGGCAGACCAGACACGTCAGTGCGCTCGGCGGCACGGTCGGCGATCTGCTGGCGGCGGAGGGCATCGAGGTCACCGACAAGGACGAGGTCGCTCCCCAGGTCGGCGAGAAGATCCGCGACGGCGACGAGATCGCCGTCCAGTTCGGTCGCCCTCTCGAACTGGTGGTCGATGGTGAAGCCAAGACCTACTGGGTCAACTCCACGGACGTGGCCACCGCCCTCGACGGCCTCGATCAACGCTTCCGGGGAGCGGACCTCTCGGTCAGCCGTAGTGCCTCCATCGGTCGGCGTGGCCTGACGCTCGAGGTGGTGACCCCCAAGGTCGTACGGATCAAGATCGGCGCTGCGCAGCTCAAGAAGCACAAAGTGGCGGCAGTGACTGTGGCCGACGTGCTCGAGTCGATGGACGTCGAGGTCGACAAGCACGACGTCGTCAAGCCCTCACTCGACACCGAAATCACCAACCACGACACCGTGGTGGTCACCGACATCCGTATCGCCACCAAGAAGATCGCCCGCGAGGTCGTCGACGCCGGAGTGATCGAGCGTGAGGACTCCTCGATGCCCAAGGGCAAGGAAGAAGTCGTCCGCGAAGGCCGCGACGGCGTGCGCAACGTCACCTACCGCCTGCGCTTCGTCAATGGCGAACTGGTGGCCCGCA
Source organism: Propionibacteriales bacterium (assembly GCA_038242265.1). Lineage (GTDB taxonomy): Bacteria > Actinomycetota > Actinomycetes > Propionibacteriales > Nocardioidaceae > Nocardioides. Next base: position 35,008 of record JBBSSH010000006.1, on the reverse strand, counting down.
AGGTCGTCCAGGCCTCGGTGAGCGTGAAGGCCGTGCCCTCGATCGTGAAGGTGGGCACCAAGGAGGAGCCGGCCGCGAGTTACCCCGGCAACACCGTCTGGGATTCGCTGGCCCGCTGCGAGTCCGGTGGCAACTGGGCCATCAACACCGGCAACGGGTACTACGGCGGTCTCCAGTTCAACCTCGGCACCTGGCAGGCCTACGGCGGCACCGGCTACCCCCACCAGGCCTCCCGTGAGACCCAGATCGCCGTGGCGACCCGCCTGCGTGACAAGGCCGGTGGCTATGGCTCCTGGCCGGGTTGCGCCTCGAAGCTGGGCCTGCCCCGCTGATCCGACGGGTGACACCACGGCCACTAGGCTGCCCCCATGACGATTCCTTCGACCGGTCCGAGACTTCTCGGACCGGTCGAAGTGCGCCAACTCGCGGCCGAACTCGACCTGCGCCCCACCAAGCAGCGGGGACAGAACTTCGTCATCGACGCCAACACGGTGCGCCGGATCGTCCGCGAGTCGGGCATCACCGTCGACGACGTCGTCGTCGAGGTGGGTCCCGGACTCGGCTCGTTGACACTGGCGCTGCTCGAGGTCGCGCGACGGGTGGTGGCGATCGAGATCGACCCCCTCCTCGCCGGGCGACTGCCTGCGACCATCACCTCCCACGCTCCCGACCATGCCGATCGTCTCGAAGTCGTGCTGGGCGACGCGATGCGCATCCAGGAGCTGCCGGGTCCGGCACCGACGGCACTCGTGGCCAACCTGCCCTACAACGTCTCGGTCCCGGTCCTCCTCCATCTGCTCACGCTGCTGCCCTCCCTCGATCGAGGGCTGGTCATGGTGCAGGCCGAGGTCGCCGACCGGCTCGCGGCCGGTCCCGGGTCCAAGGTCTACGGCGTGCCGAGCGTGAAGGCTGCCTGGTTCGCCGACGTCCGCCGCGCCGGAGCCGTGGGACGCAGCGTCTTCTGGCCGGCCCCCAACGTCGACTCCGGGCTGGTCGCCTGGACCCGCCGCGAGCCGCCCCACACCACGGCCACCCGCCAGCAGGTCTTCGCGGTCGTCGATGCGGCCTTCGCGCAACGCCGCAAGCAGGTGCGAGCGGCGTTACGGTCCCTGGCCGGCTCGGCAGAGGTGGCCACCCGAGCGCTGGAGGCAGCCGGTGTCGACCCGACCTCCCGCGGTGAGGTGCTCACGGTCGCGGACTTCGCCCGGATCACCGAAGGCCTGAACACAGAGAGGTCCAAGGCGGGGGAGCCGGGCGTGGAGACGCAACGATGATGGTGATTGCCGCACGTAACCCGCTGCGGGTGCGAGCAGCGGCCAAGATCAACCTGCACCTGGGAGTGGGCCGGGTCCGTGCCGACGGCTTCCATCCCCTCGACACGGTGTACCAAGCCATCTCCGTGCACGACGACCTCACCGTCGGCGGCTTCGCGGTCCATCACCTCGAGGACGACCTCCGGGGAGACCTCGGACCGCGAGTGCACCTCGACCTGCGACTGGCCGACCACCTCGAGGGATCCGACGTCCCGAGTGGGACCGACAACTTGGTCCACCGTGCCGTGGCGCTGCTGGAGGCGCACCACGGCCGTGACCTTCCGGTCGACCTCATCCTGGAGAAGGCCATCCCGGTGGCCGGGGGCATGGCGGGCGGATCGGCGGACGCCGCGGCAGCCCTCGTCGCCGTGGACCGCTGGCACTCCCTGGAGACGTCGGACGAGGAGCTGCTCGCGCTGGCGGCCGACCTGGGTAGCGACATCCCTTTTGCGCTCGTGGGCGGGACGGCGCGGGGACTCGGGCGCGGGGAGGTCGTCACCCCGATCGCCGACGCTGGCACCTGGTGGTGGGTGGTGGTGCCCTCGGCGGAAGGCCTGTCCACCCCTGCCGTGTATCGACACTTCGACGCACTGCATCCTGATGCCCCTCGCGAGCCACCGAGCGCCGCGACCCTCCTTGCTGCGCTGGCGACGCGGGAGCCACTGCGGTTGGCTCGCGCCCTGCACAACGACCTGTCCGAGCCGGCCATCGACCTGCGTCCCGAACTCGGTGTTCTCATCGAGCGGGGCGAGTCCTTGGGGGCGCTGCGCGGCCTGGTGAGCGGCTCCGGGCCTACGGTGGTCTTCCTGTGCGAGAGCAGCGACGGGGCCAAGGTCGTGGCCGAGGGGCTGCGATCCTCGGGTGAGGCGATCGTGCTGATCGCGACCGGGCCGGTGGCCGGTGCCCACCTGGTGATCTGACCGGGCGGGCCCCGGAAAGCCCGGGATTGGCCGCATGCTGAGAGACTGGCTCAGATATGGCGAACCTGATCAACCTCGAGCGTGTCTCGAAGTCCTATGGCATCCGACCCCTCCTCGACGGCGTCTCCCTCGGCATCTCGCTGGGCGAGCGTGTGGGGGTGGTGGGTCGCAACGGCGACGGCAAGACCACCTTGCTGGAGGTGATGGCCGGTATCGAGGAGCCGGACGCAGGTCGTGTCTCGCGCAGCCGCGGTGTCGAGATCGGCTATCTCCACCAGGGTGACGAACTGGTGGACACCCACACCGTGCGCGAAGCGGTGCTGGGGGGTCGCGAGGACCACGAATGGGCTGCCGACTCGACCATGCGTGAAGTGGTCGAAGAGCTGTTGGCCGGAGTCGGCCTCGACCGTGCCGTGGTCAGCCTCTCCGGTGGCGAGCGTCGCCGTTGTGCACTGGCGGCCCTGCTGCTCTCACGCCACGAGTTGATCATTCTCGACGAGCCGACCAACCACCTCGATGTCGAGGCAGTCGCCTGGCTGGCCGCCCACGTCGTCAGCCTGTCGAGTGCGCTGATCGTGGTGACCCACGACCGCTGGTTCCTCGACGCGGTCTGTCAGACCACGTGGGAGGTTCACGACGGGGCGGTCGATGCCTACGAAGGCGGCTATGCGGCGTTCGTGCTCGCCAAGGCGGAGCGGCAGCGACAGGCCTCGGCCACGGAGACCAGACGACAGAATCTCGCTCGCAAGGAACTTGCCTGGCTGCGCCGTGGTGCTCCGGCACGAACTGCGAAGCCGAAGTTCCGTATCGATGCGGCCAACGCGCTGATCGAAGATGTTCCCCCGCCCCGCGACCGGATGGAGTTGCAGCGCTTCGCCAGCCAACGCCTGGGCAAAGATGTCTTCGACATCGAGGACGTGGACCTCAAGCGGGGCGAACGCGTCCTGCTGGACCATGCGACGTGGCGCATCGGTCCCGGCGACCGCATCGGCATCGTCGGCGTCAACGGTGCCGGCAAGACGTCCTTGCTCTCCTTGATCTCGGGAACGCTGGCTCCCGACGTCGGCCGCGTCAAGCAGGGTCGTACGGTCGCGATGCAGCACCTCACCCAGGCACTCGACGAGATCGACCCGGCGGGCCGGGTGCTGCCGACGGTCGAGTCGATCCGTCGGGTCACCAAGACCCTGGACGGTCAGGAGATCTCCGCCACGGCCATGCTGGAGCGGTTCGGCTTCACCGGCGACCGCCTCACTGCGCGGCTCGGGGACCTCTCCGGTGGAGAGCGGCGCCGGTTTCAGCTGCTGAAGCTGCTGCTGCTCGAGCCCAACGTGCTTCTGCTCGACGAACCCACCAACGATCTCGACATCGACACTCTCAACGTTCTCGAGGACTTCCTCGACAGCTGGCCCGGCACCTTGATCGTCGTCTCGCACGACCGTTACTTCCTGGAGCGGGTCACTGACTCGGTCTGGGCGCTGCTGGGCGACGGGCAGGTCTCGATGCTCCCGCGTGGTGTGGACGAATATCTCGAGCGGCGGGCGGCGTCCCACGCTTCGCTCACCGCGTCCGCGTCCGCCTCAGCGCCGGGCTCGGCGAGTGAGATCCCGGCCGCGAGCTCGACCGCGAGCTCGACCAAGGCACGCCCCGGCAGCGCCGAGGACCGAGCCGCCCGCAAGGTGTTGTCCCGCGTGGAGAAGCAGCTCGCGCGCAACACCGCGAGCCAGGCCCGGGTCGATGCCGAGATGGCAGAACATGTCGGCGACTACGAACGCATCGCCGGGCTGGGGCGTGAGCTCTCGCAACTCGGTGCTGACAGGGAGTCGCTCGAGTTGGAGTGGCTCGAGGCGTCCGAGGTCGTCGAGTAGGACCTTGGTCAGCTGAACGGGGTGAGCAGCATCCGCAGCAAGGCGGCCAGCTGGGTCCGCTCCTCCTCGGGCAGGGCGGCCAGCAGCCCTGCCTCAGCCACGAGCAGCGCCTCGAACGCGCCGTCCACGGCAGCCTTTCCTTCTGCGGTCAGCCGGACCAGCACGCCGCGGCGATCGTGGGGGTCGGGAAGTCGTTCGACGAAGCCGCGTGCGGTGAGGCGGTCGACGCGATTGGTCATGGTGCCGCTGGTCACCAGCGTCTCGCGCAACAGACGTCCGGGGGAGAGTTCGTAGGGCTCACCAGCACGTCGCAGCGCCGCGAGCACGTCGAACTCCCACGACTCGATGGCGTGCGCGCTGAAGGCGTCACGACGGGCAAGGTCCAGGTGGCGTGCCAGCCGGGTGATGCGGGAGAAGACCCCGACCGGGGCCAGATCCAGGTCGCCGCGCTCGCGTCCCCAGGCCTCGACCAGGTCGTCCACCTCATCCCGCATGTCTGCATGGTGCCAGATCGATCGAGATTCTTGACATCGAGATGTTTTCCGGTGAGAGTGAAGTATCTTGACGTCAAGATACCTAGCCCAATTCGCCGTAGGACGACGGCACGAGGAGAAGCGCTGATGAGCCATCACTGGGATCCCGACCGCTACCTGACCTATGCCGACGAGCGGGGCCGCCCGTTCGTGGATCTGCTGGCCCGGGTGGGCGCGACCGAACCGCACACAGTGGTCGACCTGGGGTGTGGGCCCGGCAACCTCACCCAACTCCTCGCGAGCAGGTGGCCGCAGGCAGAGGTGGCCGGACTGGACAGCAGTACGCAGATGATCGAGAAGGCTGCCACGATCGGGGGTATCGCCTGGAAGGTGGCAGACGTACGCGAGTGGGGACGCGAGGACGGCGCTCCTGTCAACGTCCTGATCTCCAACGCCACCCTCCAGTGGATCCCCGACCACCTCGCACTCATCCCGCGCCTGCTGGACCGGGTGGAGAGCGACGGTTGGTTCGCCTTCCAGGTCCCGGGGAACTTCGGCGAGCCGACCCACACCATCCGCACCGAACTCGCCAGTCGGGCACCATACGTCGCTCACACGGCTGAGGTGGCCGTGCCGGCCTCCCACGAGCCCGACGAATATCTCAATGTGCTCCAGGGCCATGGCTGTGAGGTCGACGTGTGGGAGACGACCTACCTCCACGTCCTCACCGGTGACGACCCGGTCTTCGCCTGGGTGTCGGGCACTGGAGCGCGGCCCACCCTCCAGGCGCTTCCGGGCGACCTGCGTCCAAGCTTTGAGGACGACTTCCGCCGCAGGCTGCACGAGGCCTATCCGCCGGACGCCCGCGGTCGCGTGGTCCTGCCCTTCCGCCGCATCTTCGCGGTGGCCCACAAGTCCGGAGGAAAATCATGAAACTACATCACGTCCAGGTTGCCTGCCCGCCCGATGGGGAAGATGAGGCGCGTCGCTTCTACGCCGACGGATTGCGCCTGTCGGAGGTCGACAAGCCGCCCGCGTTGGTGGCCCGGGGCGGGTGCTGGTTCCGGTCGTACGCCGCTGAAGGCACCGTCACGGCAGAGCTGCATGTGGGTGTGGAGGATCCGTTCGTGCCGGCACGCAAGGCGCATCCTGCCTTGGTGGTGGCCGACCTCGATGCGGTGGCCGGACGCCTGAGCGATCTTGGGTACGAGGTCGATCACCGACAGCGGGAAACCTTTCCCGGGCATCTGCGCTTCCACACCTTCGACGGGCACGGCAATCGGGTGGAACTGCTGCAGGTCATTACCAACCAGTAACATTGACCCATGCCTGACGTTCTCGACCTCTGGAAGAAGACGACTGCGTTCCCGCTGGGGGATCGGGTCTTCTCACTCGTCTTCAGCCAGATGGCGCCCTATTTTGCGACCGTACGACCCAGGTTCACGGTCCTCGAGCCCAACCGCGCGGAACTCGTCATCCGCAAGCGGCGAGGGGTGCACAACCACATCAAGACCGTGCACGTCATCGCGATCTGCAATGGTCTCGAGGCGGCGATGGGGGCGCTCGCCGAGGCGACGGTGCCGGCGGGCAAGCGGTGGATCCCCAAGGGCATGGAGGTCACCTATCCCGCCAAGGCCGACACCGACATCACCTGCATCGCCGAGACCGACCCCGCCCAGTGGACCGGCGACGCTGACCCCGCCGAACGACTGGCTCAGAGCGACTGGCTCAGAGTGACATCGCGTCCTGTCCGACCGGCGCGATGGTCAGGATCTCCTTCTCGCCCACGAACCTGCGCTGGGCCCAGTTCGCGATGGCCGTCAGCGCAAGATTGGTGATGATGTAGAGAGCGGCGATAACGATCGCGGTCGGCACGATGTTGTTGAAGCTGAGCGGCAACTGCTTGGCGATCTTGGTCAGGCCGATCGCGAAGACGATCAGGATCAGACTGGTGTCCTTGACCGCCACCACCATCTGGCTGATGATCGCCGGGATCATGATCTTGACCGCCTGCGGCAACAAGATGATGTTCATCACCTGGGTCTTGCGCAGGCCGATCGCGTAAGCAGCCTCGGCCTGGCCCTTGGGCAGCGCATTGACCCCGGCTCGGAACACCTCGGCCAGCACCGCACCGTTGTAGACAGTCAAGGCCAGGACCACCGACCAGTAGGCACCCCGCTCGATCGACATGGAGTCGAAGATGGCGTAGAAGCTGAAGATCATCAGCATGATGACGGGCACGGCCCGGAAGAACTCCACGACCAACCACGAGATCCTGCGGATCGTTGCCCGGTCCGAGAGCTTGCCCGTCCCGAAAAGGAGACCGAAGACCAGTGCGCCGAGCACGGCGAGGACCGCCATCGTGATGGTGTCCCACCAGGCCCACAGGATCGCCTCGAGATAACGCGTGGTGACGAACGGCTCCCACAGCGCATAGGCGAATTGCCCGGCGTCGGCCAACCGGTAGACCACATACCCCAGGACCGCCACGATCAGGACGAGGGCGACCACTGAGTAGGTGCGGTGGCGGGCACGGGCCTTGGGCCCCGGCGCATCGAAAAGAACCGTCGAGGCTGTCATGCGATCCTCCAGCGTCGTTCGAAGCTTGCCGCGAGCAGGGAGACGAGCTCCACGAGAATGACGTAACCGATGGCGAAGGCGAGGAAGATCCCCCACCTCTCGTCAGCGTGGTTGTTGGTCATGATCTTCATCTGGCTCGTCGCCTCGATCACGCCGAAGACTGCGGCCACCGAGGTGTTCTTCAGCAGCGCGATCAGGGTGCTGGCCACCGGAGGCACCGATGCGCGGAACGCCTGCGGCAGCACCACCTGCGTCATCACTCCGCTGAACGGCAGTCCGATTGCCCGAGCGGCCTCGGCCTGGCCGAGGGACACCGCGTTGACGCCGGACCTCAGCGCCTCGCAGACGAAGGCCGAGGTGTAGACGGTGAGGGAGACCACCGCGCCGGCAAAGAATGCAGTGAAGTCGAAGGAGCCGATGTGCACGTCCACGAAGTTGAACTTGATGCCGATCTTGGGTCCGGCAAACGTGAAGAAGAAGAACACCATCAGCAGGGGGGTGTTACGCACCAGGATGACGTAGGTGGATCCGAGCTTGGCAAGCACCGGGATGGGGCCCACCCGCATCGCCACGAGCAGCGTGCCGCCCACCACTGACAGCACCCCGGACACGAGGAAGAGCAGGACCGTGTAGCCGAATGCGTGCAGCACATCTGGGAAGTTCTCGAGTACGGCGTCCACGCCACTCCTCTCGGTCAAGTGTCGGGTCCGGGTCCGCGCCGATCGGCGCAGACCCGGACCCGTTCAGCGCAATATCAGGAGCAGGTGTCCATCTCGGGGAAGTCGGGCGTCTCGGCACCGGACCCGCCCAGGTTGGCGTCGAAGGCGTCCGCCCACTTGCCGTCCTCTTCTGCCTTGGTCAGCGTGTCCACGATCCACTGGCACATCTCCGGGCTGTCCTTGGAGTAGCCGACACCGATGCGCTCTTCGGAGAAGGCGTCGCCGACGACCTTGAGCTTGCCCTCGTTCTGCGCGGCGTAGCCGAGCAGGATCGTGCCGTCGGTGGTCATCGCCTCGACGGTGCCGTCCAGCACCTTGTCCACGCACTGGCTGTAGGTGTCGAAGCCGACCGGCTTCATGCCCTGTTCCTTGGCGTTGTCGAGCGAGGTCGACCCGGTCACCGAGCAGACCTCCTTGCCCTTGAGGTCCTCGGGACCCTCGGCGTCGGAGTCCTCGGGAACCAGCAACTGCTGACCGGTGACCATGTAGGGACCGGCCTGGCCCACGACTGCGCGGCGCTCGTCGGTGATGGAGTACGACGCCGCGACGATGTCGACCTTGCCGCTCTCGAGGAACGGCTCGCGGTTGTCGCTGATCGTCTCGACGTATTTCACCTTGGAGGTGTCATTGGGGTCGATGCCCAGGCTGGCGACAAGGAGCTTCGCCATGTCGACATCGAATCCCTGCGGCAGATCGGCGCCGGTCTCCATGAATCCCAGACCGGGCTGGTCGAACTTCACACCCACGTTGATGGTGCCCTGGTCGGCGAGCGCTGCCATCCGGCTGCCGGTGTCGAACTTGGCGTCCTTGGCCACGTCGACGTCGACGGACTTGCTGTCGTTGCCAGCGTCTCCGCAGGCGGCGAGCGACAGGGCCAGCCCCGTTGCGGCGACGATCGCCTTGGTCCTGATGAATCTCATCTGGTTCTCCTTCTTCCGGGCCGACGGCCGCGGTGTTGATGGGGGATCAGTGCTTGAGGATCTTGCCGAGGAAATCCTTGGCCCGGTCGGACTGTGGGTTGGTGAAGAACTCTTCAGGGCTGTTCTCCTCGACGATCGCGCCGTCGGCCATGAACACGACCCGGTCGCCGGCCGTACGGGCGAAGCCCATCTCATGGGTGACGACCACCATGGTCATGCCCTGCTTGGCCAGGTCGACCATGACATCGAGGACTTCCTTGATCATCTCGGGGTCGAGCGCAGAGGTCGGCTCGTCGAAGAGCATCACCTTCGGCTCCATCGCCAGAGCACGGGCGATCGCGACGCGCTGCTGCTGACCGCCGGAGAGTTGGGCAGGATATTTGTCGGCCTGCTGGCCAACGCCCACCCGGTCGAGGAGTTCGCGAGCCTTGGCCTCCGCCTCTTCCTTCTTCATACCCCTGACCTTGACGGGTCCCAGGGCGACGTTCTGGAGGATGGTCTTGTGTGCGAAGAGGTTGAAACTCTGGAAGACCATGCCGACCTCGGCCCGCAGTTTGGCCAACGCCTTGCCCTCGTCGGGCAACGGCTGGCCGTCGAGGGTGATCGTGCCGGCGTTGATGGTCTCGAGGCGATTGATGGTGCGACACAGCGTCGACTTGCCGGAGCCGGAGGGTCCGATGACCACGACCACCTCGCCGCTCGCGACACTCAGGTCGATGTCCTTGAGCGCCTGCATCTTGCCGAAGAACTTCTGGACGCCTTCCAGCACGACGAGTGGCTCACCGCGTCCGGCCGTTCGGGGTGGCTCTTGCTGCGTGGTCATTCGAGCAACCTATCGGGACTGTCGCCCCTTCTGCATCACGATCAGGTCACGGTGGGACGCTTGTCGCCTTGGAGCACCCTCAAGGGTGAATCAGCCCTTGACCGGACGGGACGTGGTGGACAGGCGGTCGTACACCTGCACCCAATCAACTTGTGCAGTGTCGCCCAACTCGTCCGGGGTCAGTTCATTGAGCTCGTGGTCAGAGGTGAGCATCGAGAGGACGAGATACTGCGGGACGTGCGAGACGGCCTTGGTCTCGCGGTAGTACTCGCGACCGTCGACGCGGAACACGTACTCCTCTGCGCTCCACTCCAGTGAGAAGACGTGGAACTCCTCCCACCATTCGGCGCGGGACCTCAGTGCACGGCGAGCCTTGGGAAAGAGATCGCCGAACTGCACATTGCGCCAGCCCGGCTCGTAGTAGCCCACGAAGGACCCGATGGTCTGGTTCTGGTCCGAGGTCTCGCCGAAGAACTCCATGACGTCGATCTCGGCGCCTCGGGTGGGGTCGCCGTCGGTGAACTGTGTGCCTTCGGGGAGGAGCCAGAAGCTGGAGTGCATCCCCTTCGCGCGCTGGGGCTTGATCCGTGCGGACATGAAGCCGTGGTTGAAGGATCGGGTGTACTCGGTGGCCACCTGGCTGTTGAGCAGGTACGACTGCTCGCCGGTGGCGCGCGGCGAGGTGAAGGAGCAGCGCTGGTCGAGGCGGGTGGGGTCGAGTGCGATGCCCAGGTGCAACACGCCATCGCTGACGCGCCGGGTGGCGGGGTCGGCGCGTGCGCACGTGCGAGGGGCGTAGACGGATTCGTGTTCACGCTTCTGGTCGTTCCACACCGACGCATCCAGCGTCGTGCCGGAGAAGGTGTCTTCGAAGGAGGGCGTCCAGGTCCCGGCGCGGAGCGGTCCGGTGGTCACCGTCCGCTGTCGGCTGAGCTGGGTGCTGGCGCGGTAGCGCCCGGGTCTGACTTCGAAGGCAGCAGAGCCCCACGAGTCCTGGCGGTCTCGTTTGACGACCTTCCAGCCGCGGGCCCGGAACTGCTCCAGCACGACGCTGGCTCCCGGACGAGACGGCACGAAGGTGGCCACGACCTGGCCACGGTTTCTCGGCGAAGCAGGTGTGCTGCCGGCCTGGACCACGGGCGGCAGCGAGACCAGTGTGCCCCGGCCAGCCTTGCCGGGTTTGCCGGGTGCCTTCCCGTGGATGCCGTTGTCGGGGGAGGGGGTGTCGGACGAGAGCATCGGGGAGAGGGGACGGTTGCCGTCATCAGCAGGCGCGGGTGGTGTTGCCGCCAACACAAGTGCGGCGGTGAGTACGGCCGTGACGAGTGCACGACTAGTGCTGGGAGGAGCGGTGATCACGAACTACTCCCCAGGGACAGGTGTGGCGGACACGGAGTAAATATGTGAAACATGGTCGAACGGTGTGCTGGGGTCATCTTCGGCCAATCTTGGGTACATCTTTGATTTATCTTGAGGTTTTCTACAGGCTTACTTGTCGGTAATAGTTCGAAGAGGCCATTCCGAGCGCACAGACGGGGGGTTGCCAACCCCCCGAATGGATCAGGTTCCTCACCCTACGGACGGATCTACGACCGTCTAGAAGACAAACTGTCCAGACTTCGGCAGCGGGAAGTGTTTTCGCGCTCCTCAGGGGTCGAGTTCCCGATGTCGTGCGGGCGGCGAGAGTGACGCCCGCTGGTCGCGGGGGACTCCATCGATCCGCAATCACCCGAAGGGGTGGAGACGGGTAGTCAGGATGGAACTGGTGAGCGCTCGAGAGGATGAGCCGGAAGCAATAGCGGCTCGGGGTACGCCGTTACGAGGTACTCATAGCCACCGCACGGCCCGCCCAGGACCACGAAGGAACCGGTATGACGATGACCGCTCAACGGCGACACCGAGAAATGACCAGAGTCAAACGAGGGATCGCGGCCGTTGCTGCAGCCGCGCTTTCCTGCTCCGTCGTGTCCGTGGGTGCCGTGGCCCACGCAGCAGATCCCGGTCCGCCGCCGGTCGTAGGTGCACAGACGACAGGGGACTCGATCTTCCCCAACGTCGGCAACGGTGGCTATGACGTACAGCACTACGACCTCGACATCTCCTACGACGTCGGCAACACGATCACCGCGTCAGCGAAGATCACCGCGAAGGCCGACCAGCCTCTGTCCGAGTTCTCCCTGGACTTCGAGGGTCTGGACGTCGATTCGGTGCTGGTGGACGGGCAGGCCGCCACCTCTACCCGAGTCAGCGATGTGGACAGCACCAAGCACAAGTTGATCATCACCCCGGCCAGTCCCGTCGCGGGGGTTTTCACCACTGTCGTGGCCTACTCCGGGACGCCCACCACGCACATCGATCCGGACGGGACCGAGGAGGGCTGGGTCGAAACCGACGACGGTGCCTCCGCAGTCAACGAGCCCGTCGGTGCGATGACGTGGTATCCCAGCAACAACGTGCCCACCGACAAGGCCACCTTCGACATCTCCGTCGACATCCCCAGCACCTTGCAGGGAGATCCGATGGCTGCTGCCTCCAACGGCGTGCTGCTGTCGAAGGAACTCAGCCCCGACGAGACGCGGACGACGTGGAACTGGCGCCAGACCCAACAGATGGCGACCTACCTCTCCATGGTCTCGATCGGCAAGTACGACATCTACGAGTCCGACATCGTGCTCTCCAGCGGTCGCTCCATTCATGAATGGAGCTTCATCGACCCCGAGATCACTCCCGCGCAGTTGGCCACCACCCAGACCAACCGTGCTCTGATCCCGCAGATCCTGAAGTGGATGGAAAGCAGGTACGGCCCCTATCCCGGAGTCAGCGCGGGGGTCGTCGTCGATGTCACCGACCTCGGTTACGCCTTGGAGACCCAGGACCGCTCCTACTTCGAGAATCGCGTCACCAGGAACACGCTGATCCACGAGATCGCGCACCAGTGGTTCGGCAACAATGTCTCGCCCACCGACTGGCGCGACATCTGGCTGAACGAGGGCCCCGGCGACTACATGCCGCGCAACTTCAACTTCGACACAGGTGCGAGCACCCTCCTCCCGGAGGCAACGTATTTCGGTTTCTGGAACAGCATTGATGCCGACGAGCCGGAGTGGACCGTGCCGATGGCTCGCTATACCGACCAGGCAGACATGTTCGGCTTCATCTCCTACACGCGCGGCGGGATGACCCTGGCCACTCTCCGTTCCAATCTGGGCGACGACACGTTCTTCACGATCATGCGGACGTGGAACGAGCGGTACGGCGGCGGTGACGCCACCACCGAGCAGTTCGCGGCGCTCGCGGAGGAGATCTCCGGCCAGGACCTCAGCACCTTCTTCACCGACTGGGCCTACACCCCGGGCAAGCCGGCCTGGCCCTCGAAGTGGACGCTTGGCCTGCAGGGGGGCGGCGCGGCAGCGAACGTCGTACCCGGCGAGACCCTGACCTACGAGTTGACGGCCAAGAACACCGGGCGGGTACCCACGGCTGGCGCGCTGGCCTCCGTCGACGTCAGCGACCTGGTCGACGACGCGACCCTCGCGGACCTGCCTGCCGAGATCAGCCGTAGTGGCAACATCCTGACCTGGGCGGTGCCGCAGACCGCACTGGCAGCGACGGCCCGGGCCTCCTTCACTGCGAAGGTGGCAGCCGACGCATCGGACGTGAGTCTGGCGGTCTCGACGAGCGCTGCCAGCCTGGGCGGATTCTGCGGGACAACCTGCTCGGTCACCAGCTCTGTGAGCCCACAGCAGGTGACCCCGGCCCCCACCCCGACGATCCAGGGCAAGGCGATGGTCGGTTCCACCCTCGTCGCAGTTTCCGGTGCGTGGGCGGCGGACGTGTCGCTGGCCTACCAGTGGGCGATGAACGGTGTCGACGTGGCCGGCGCAACAGGGGCCACGTTCACCCCGGGGCCGAGCCACGTGGGCCAGGTGGTCACCGTCACGGTGACTGGTTCCAGGCCGCATTGGCTCTCCGTGGCGGTGACCAGTGCTGCTACGGCGAAGGTGGTGCCGGCGCAGCTGTCGCCGGCTCCTACCCCGGTCATCAACGGCACAGCGAAGGTCGGTGCCACGCTCACGGTGCTTCCTGGTACGTGGGGTGCGGGTGTGACCCTCGCCTACACCTGGGCGGCCGATGGCGTCCCGATCGCGGGAGCCACCGGCAAGACCTTGACCCTCGCCCCGGAGCAGGCAGGCGAGGCGATCACGGTGTCGGTGCTGGGCAGCGAGTCGATGTGGGAGTCGGTGACGGTGACCAGCGCTGCGACCGCACCGGTGGCGGCCGCCGGGCTCGGCAAGGTGCCCCGGCCACTCATCAAGGGCACGCCGAAACTCGACAGGACATTGCGGGCCGCCCGCGGGCCGTGGCTGCCGGGCATGACGCTCAGCTACCAGTGGTTCCGCGACGGCAAGGCCATCAGGGATGCCACGTCGGCGAAGTACACCGTTGCGAAGCGGGACCAGGGCGCGAAGCTGGTCGTGAAGCTCACCTGGGCGAAGGTCGGGTACACCTCAAAGGTGAAGACAAGCAAGGCGGTCAGGGTCAAGCCCAAGAAGAAGCTCAAGAAATAGCAGCAGGTAGGAGTCGCTCACACCGACCCCGACCCAACCTCCACCGGGGCCCGGTCCGCATCTGCGGGCCGGGCCCCGCCACGGCAGTGTGGCCCTGTCGGCTCCGTGGCGGCTCGCCCACCCGCGACCGGGGCCGTACGCTTGGCCGGTCATGACTTCAGCGCGCACGTACCAGGTCCGCACCCACGGGTGCCAGATGAACGTTCACGACTCCGAACGCCTGAGCGGTCTGCTCGAGGACGCCGGCTATGCGGTGGCGGCCGAGGGAGAACAGGCCGATGTCGTGGTCTTCAACACGTGCGCGGTGCGGGAGAACGCTGACAACAAGCTCTACGGCAACCTCGGCCAGCTCGCCTCCGTCAAGGCGGTCACGCCCGGGATGCAGATCGCTGTCGGTGGCTGCCTGGCCCAGAAGGACCGCGAGACCATCACCACCCGTGCGCCATGGGTCGATGTCGTCTTCGGCACCCACAACATCGGTTCGCTGCCGGTGCTGCTGGAGCGCGCTCGGATCAACGACGAGGCGCAGGTCGAGATCCTCGAATCGCTGGAGGTCTTCCCCTCCACGCTGCCGACCAAGCGCCAGTCCGCCTACGCGGCCTGGGTCTCGATCTCGGTGGGCTGCAACAACACGTGCACCTTCTGCATCGTTCCCGCCCTGCGTGGCAAGGAGAAGGACCGACGCCCCGGTGACATCCTCGCCGAGATCGAGGCATTGGTGGCCGAGGGCGTCACAGAGGTGACCCTGCTGGGACAGAACGTCAATGCCTACGGCGTCGAGTTCGGTGACCGGCAGGCGTTCTCCAAGTTGCTGCGCGCGTGCGGCTCCATCGAGGGACTGGAGCGGGTGCGGTTCACCTCACCCCATCCGGCCGAGTTCACCGACGACGTCATCGAGGCGATGGCCGAGACCCCCAATGTGATGCCGTCGCTGCACATGCCGCTGCAGTCCGGCTCCGACAAGGTGTTGCGCGACATGCGCCGCTCCTACCGCCAGTCGAAGTACCTCGGCATCATCGAACGCGTCCGCGCTGCCATCCCGGAGGCAGCCATCACCACCGACATCATCATCGGCTTCCCCGGCGAGACCGAGGAGGACTTCCAGGCCACGCTCGACGTGGTCCGCGCCGCACGGTTCGCGGCGGCGTACACCTTCCAGTACTCCAAGCGCCCGGGTACGCCCGCCGCCACCCTGGCGGACCAGATCGAGCCGGACGTGGTCAAGGACCGCTACCTCCGCCTGGTGGATGTCGTCGAGGAGGTCGCCTGGGAGGAGAGCAAACGCCTCGTCGGCCAGACCGTCGAACTGATGGTGTCCGAGGGCGAGGGCCGCAAGGATGCTGCCACCCACCGGCTCTCCGGCCGCGCCCGTGACAACCGTCTGGTGCACTTCGCAGCCGACTTCTCCGAGGTCGACGCAGATTCCGTGCGACCCGGCGACATGGTCACGGTCGAGGTCACCTACGGGGCCCCGCACCACCTCGTCGCCGACCGGCCGATCCGCTCGGTGCGGCGCACCCGCGCCGGTGAGGCCTGGGAGCGGCGTACGTCCGCACCGACCGTGAGCGGCGTAGGGCTCGGCATGCCCTCGGTGGGTGTCCCCGCGCCGCTCCCGCCCGCTTCCGCCTGCGGCTGACGTGCGAACCGATCAGGCAGGCGGCTCGACGGAGCCGTCCTCAGCCACCTGACCGGCCGGGGAGGCAGACTGGGTCCCTGACTCGTGGTCCTCTGCCTCGCCGTCAGGCGCTTGAGACTTGTCGTCGCTCTCGGCGATCTCGCCGGGCATGCCGGGGACGGCAGGATTGTCCTCGGGGCCGAGGTCGCGGGCCAGCCCGGTGTCGGCCGGGTCCTCGGGCAGCGCATCCACGCCGCCGGGCACCAGTTGTGGCTCCTCGGTGGTCGGGGCGGGCATCTGACCCAGGTCGTGGTCTTCGTCGTGGTCGTTCATCGCAGCTCCTCTGGTCGTTGGCCTGATGGTGCCTCGCTCCGGGACCTCACACCACCCCCGAACGGAGAGTGCGGTCCCGTTGGTCCGTCTGAGGGGCCACGGGCACCGCATGGTGGTGGGTGCCTACTCCCAGCCGTAGGTGAGGTAGCGCGCCTCGCCACCGAGATGCGCCAAGGCGTACGCCTCGTGGGGCACCACGGGGTCGGGCAGTGCGGAGAGCGGGAACCAACCGATCTCGGCACACTTCTCCGGCTCCACCACCACCGGTTCGCCACCCCAGGACCGGGCGGTGAAGAAGAAATCGACACGTTCCTCGAGCGCCTCGGAGAACTGGCTGCGCTGCATGGTGAACGCGAAATCGAGGTCGAGATCGGTGACCCCGAGCTCCTCGCGCGCCTCGCGACGTGCTGCGTCGAAGGCTGTTTCTCCGCGCTCGACGTGTCCGGCTGCCGCCGCTGCCCAGTGCCCGTCCATGTAGGTCGTGCCGCGGCGCAACTGCAACAGCACCTCGGTGCCGCTGCTGCCCTCGCGCAGGAGATAGACGTAGGAGGCCGGGATCAGGGCGAAGCGTTCGCTCACCCCTTGACCCCCGGCACAGGACCACGTCGAGTCACTTCTGGGTGTCGCCTTCGCCGGTCTTCTCCTGGAGGAAGTCCTGGGCCCGGTCCACGTGGTCGGCGTGACCGGTGAACTTCTTGTCCACCAGGTCGCCGGCCTTCTCGATGCCCTGGTCGACCTTGTCGTCGTGCTTGCCGAGGAGATCCTTGGCCTTGTCGAGGAAGCTCATGTCGTTCTCCTGGGTCCGGGGCCCACCCATTGCGGGACTCCACCATTTCGAGCCTAGTGGTGCTGAGACAATGAGCCCCATGCCTGCACCGATCGTCGCCCTCGTCGGTGCCACCGCTTCGGGAAAGACCGGGTTGAGCCTTGATCTGGCGCAGCGCCTGGGAGGGGCTGGTCACGCCGAGGTGGTCAACACCGACGCGATGCAGATCTACCGCGGCATGGACATCGGTACGGCCAAACTCGCCCGCACCGCACGACGCGGCATCGACCACCATCTGCTCGATGTCCTCGAGGTCACCGAGCCGGCCACCGTCGCCCGCTTCCAGGGCTGGGCACGCGAAGCCATCGCGGACATCCGTGGCCGCGGCCGGACCCCGGTTCTGGTGGGTGGCTCGGCGCTCTACACCCGCGCCATCGTGGACAGGTTCGAGTTCCCCGGCACCGATGAGTCCGTCAGGGGCGCGCTGGAGATCGAGCTCGCGCTGCTGGGCACCAGGTCGCTCCACGACCGGTTGCGGGAGGTGGACCCGGTGGCTGCCGCGCAGATCGTTCCTGACAACGGTCGACGCGTGGTCCGCGCCCTGGAGGTGATCGCGCTCACGGGACGTCCCTACAGTTCGAGCCTGCCTGTTCTGGAGTACGCGGAGCCGCAGAGCATCCAGATCGGCGTCGACATCGACCGCCCGACGCTCGACGAACGGATCAGCCAGCGGGTGGAGGAGATGTTCGAGACAGGTCTGGTGGCCGAGGTCGAAGGGCTGGTGGAGCGCGGTCTGGAGCAGGGACGTACGGCCAGCAGGGCCATCGGCTATCGCCAGGTGGTCGGGTTCCTCCACGGCGAGCACACCCTGGCGCAGGCCATGGAGCAGACCAAGGCCGCGACGCGGCGGTTCTCGCGTCGTCAGGATTCCTGGTTCCGCAAGGACCCGCGCATCGTGTGGGTGTCCTACGACGACCCGAACCGCGTCGAGGTCGCGATGCGAGCCATCGAGGCGTTGACAGGCTGAGCGGGTCGCTGCCCGGGGTGTTGCCATGGACACCGACCGGGTGACCGGGGCAGGGTGGATGCTCCACCACTCGGGAGGTCCACCATGCACCGTCTCGCATCCGCCGTAGCCTCGGCATCAGCCGCAGCCACCACCGTGGCAGTCGCCGCCGCGCTTCTCGCCCCCGTGCCCGCGCTCGCGTCCGCATCTGGCGGACCGGCCACGACCGCGCAGGTCGGTTCGGCGCTCGAGCAACCAGGAGCGCGCCCCACCGGCAAGAGGGCGACCGACATCGGGTTCGGTGGTGCCGTCACCAGTGTCGACCCGGAAGCCACCGCGGCCGGTCTCGACGTGCTCCGCCGAGGTGGCAACGCGGTGGACGCGGCGGTGGCAGTGGCCGCCACGCTCGGCGTGACCGAGCCCTACAGCGCCGGCGTGGGCGGCGGTGGCTACTTCGTCTACTACGACGCCCGGAGTCGCCGCGTGCACACCATCGACGGGAGGGAGACTGCTCCGCGCCGGATGCCCAACGACGCGTTCATCGACCCGGCCACCGGTTCGCCCTACAATTTCACCCCCGAACTGGTGACCAGCGGTGTCTCGGTCGGCACCCCCGGCACCGCGGCGACCTGGGACAAGGCACTGGAGCGATGGGGAACCTGGTCCCTGCCCGAGACCCTTCGCCCCGCGATCAAGGTCGCGCAACGCGGCTTCGTGGTCGATGAGACATTCCGTCAGCAGACCCTCGACAACGCCGATCGCTTCCGCGCCTTCCGCGACACCCGCCGGTTGTTCCTTCCCTCCGGCGACGCCCCGCAGGTGGGCAGCATCTTCAGCAACCGGGCACTGGCGCGCACCTACCGCACCCTGGGCAAGCGTGGCACCCGTTGGTTCTACCGAGGATCGGTGGCGCGGCGGATGGTCGACACTGTCCGGCATCCCCGCACGACCAGCGGCACCACATTGCCCGTGCCCCCCGGCTACCTCACGCGCCGCGATCTGAAGGACTATCGAGCCCGGGTACAGCGCGCGACCAACTCCGGATATCGCGGCTACCAGGTCTTCGGGATGGCGCCGTCATCCTCTGGTGGCACCACGGTGGGAGAGGCACTCAACATCCTCGAGCGCTACGACCTGGGCAAGATGTCGACCACAGAGGCTCTCCACCACTACCTCGAGGCGAGCGCCCTCGCCTTCGCCGACCGCGGCCAGTACGTCGGTGACCGGGCATTCGTCAAGGTGCCCGTCCGTGCGCTGCTCAACGACACGTTTGCGGCCGAGCGGGCGTGCTCGCTCGACCCCGCGGCTGCGATGCCCAAGCCCACCGCCGCTGGCAACGTCCGGTCCTACGACGGGAAGTGCGCGACGACCACCTCCCGCAGCAGCGCCGACCCCGACACGGAGAACATCTCGACCACCAACATGACGGTGGCCGACAAGTGGGGCAACGTCGTGGAGTACACCCTCACCATCGAGCAGACCGGAGGCTCGGGGATGCTCGTGCCCGGCCACGGCTTCCTGCTCAACAACGAGCTCACCGACTTCTCGACCGTCTACGACGCCGCCGACCCCAACCGCATCCAGCCGGGCAAGCGGCCACGCAGTTCGATGTCGCCGACCATCGTGCTCAAGAGGGGCAAGCCCTTCCTGGCTCTTGGGTCACCCGGCGGGTCCACGATCATCACCACGGTGCTGCAGACGTTGGTCAACCGGATTGATCTCGGGATGAAGATCGATGAGGCCCTGGCCGCCCCGCGGGCCTCACAACGAAACACCGCGAACGTCACCGCCGAACCGGAGTTCATCTCCGCCAACGGCCCAGGGCTGACCGCCCTCGGGCATGTCCTGGTGCCGTCGGGAGATGCGTTCACCAGCGCTGCCGAGATCGGCGCCGCGACGGCGATCGAGTTCAATCGCGGCGTGCTCATCGCGGTGGCCGAGCCGACCCGACGGGGTGGGGGTGACGCCCGGGTGCTGCAACATCGCTGAGGGACAACTGGGCCGTCCTGCGATACTGCCCCGGTGAGTTACCGCTTCCTGAAGGGCCACGGCACCGAAAACGATTTCGTACTCCTCCCTGACGCCGATTCGTCGGTGCACGGTGACCTGTCGCCGGCACGCGTACGAGCTCTCTGCGACCGCCGGGCCGGGCTCGGAGCCGACGGAGTCCTGCGTGCGGTGCGCGCGGAAGACCGCTGGTTCATGGATTATCGCAACGCCGACGGTTCGGTGGGGGAGATGTGCGGCAACGGCATCCGGGTCTTCGCCCGCTATCTCCACGAACATGAGGGCGAGCCCTTCCCGATGGAGATCGCGACCCGATCGGGCGTCAAGGTGCTCCAGTCCAGTGGAGAGGAGTTCACCGCTGACATGGGCGAACCCGTCGTGCTCGGCGACACCGCCATCACGGTGGGAGAGCACGTCTGGCGTGCTCGTCACGTCTCCATGGGCAACCCGCATGCGGTTGCCTTCGTCGATGCCCTCTCCGACGCGGGCCATCTCCTTGAGGCTCCCGGCCACGATCCGATCGACTTCCCCAGTGGCGTCAATGTCGAGTTCGTCGAACGCCGCGGAGATCACCACGTTGCCCTGCGGGTGCACGAGCGCGGAGCAGGGGAGACCCGTTCCTGTGGCACCGGCGCGTGCGCGGTCGCGGTGGTCGCCTCCTTGGTGGACGGCACGCCGCGCGGCACCCCCTATCGCGTCGATGTGCCCGGCGGCACCCTCACCATCGTCTGGGCTCCCGACAACCGTGTCCTGATGTCAGGTCCTGCGGTGTTGGTGGCCGAGGGAACCACCGACCTCTGAGTCGCTACGATCGCGCCATGGACATCACCGGATCTTCTGCCATCGTCACCGGCGGCGCCAGCGGCATCGGCGCCGCAGTCGCTCGCGCACTTGCCGCCAAGGGAGCCAAGGTCGTGGTCGCCGACCTCAATGCCGAGAAGGGCGAGGCCCTGGCCGAGGAGATCGGTGGCATGTTTGCCGCTGTCGACGTGACCAACACCGACCAGGTGGCTGCCGCGGTCGAGGCCGCCGGTGAGATCGCCCCCCTGCGCGCCTGCGTCAACTCGGCCGGCATCGGCTGGGCGCAGCGCACCATCGGTCGCGACGGCGCACTGGCATCGGCCCACGACCTGGCTGCTTTTCGCAAGGTGGTCGAGATCAACCTCATCGGCACCTTCGACATGACCCGCCAGGCCGCGACCGTGATGAGTCGCAACGAGCCCGACGCCGACGGCCAGCGCGGGGCCATCGTCAACCTGGCCTCCGTCGCTGCCTTTGACGGACAGATCGGCCAGGCGTCGTACTCCGCGTCCAAGGGCGGCGTGGTGGGCATGACACTCCCGATCGCTCGCGACCTCTCTGCCGCCGGCATCCGGTTGAACACGGTGGCACCCGGCCTCATCGACACGCCCATCTATGACGCGTTCCCCAACCCCGACGAGTTCAAGGCCAACCTCGGGCAGAACGTGCTGTTCCCCAAGCGACTCGGTCACGCCGAGGAGTTGGCCAGCATGGTGGTGGAGTGCCTGACCAACTCCTACATGAACGGCGAGACCATCCGCGTCGACGGCGGAATCCGGATGCCTCCCAAGTGAGCGGTGGGCCCGCAGGCCGGGCCGCTACTACGTCGCGCGCAGGAACTGGGTCGCGCGGCGTGGCAACCAGACCTAGGCTGGCAGTCATATGACGAATGCATCTGACTTCAATCTGCGCGACGCCCTCGACGCCACCCGGGCCTGGGATGACGAGGACGCGATCCATCTCGACGGACCAGAGACCGGTGATCCCGGAGACGATCTCGCATCCGATGAGGTAGATGACCTCAGGTCCGGGTATGTCGATGATTCTCCCTACGACGACCAGGACCCCGAGGAAATCACCATCGGGTCGCAGGAACTGGCCGAGCGCCATGCCCTGCGTCGCGTCGCAGGGTTGCGCACCGAGCTCGAGGACATCACCGAGGTCGAATACCGCCAGCTGCGGTTGGAGCGGGTGGTGCTCGTAGGGGTGTGGACCGACGGCAGTGCCGCTGACGCCGAGAACTCCATGGCTGAGCTGGCCCTGCTGGCCGAGACTGCTGGCTCCGAGGTCCTGGAGGCGGTGTTCCAGCGCCGTCAGACGCCGGACCCCGCGACCTACATCGGGCGCGGCAAGGTCGAGGCGATCCGCGAGATCGTGCAGGTCACTGGCGCCGACACCGTCATCTGCGACGGCGACCTCGCACCGAGTCAGTTGCGCAACCTCGAGGACAAGATCAAGGTCAAGGTCGTCGACAGGACGGCGCTGATCCTCGACATCTTTGCCCAGCACGCCAAGAGCAAGGAGGGTCAGGCCCAGGTCGAACTGGCCCAACTGCAATACATGAAGCAACGCCTGCGTGGGTGGGGTGGCAACCTGTCGCGTCAGGCCGGCGGTCAGACCGCAGGTGGCGAAGGTATCGGTGGCCGTGGCCCGGGTGAGACCAAGATCGAGACCGACCGTCGTCGGATCAACACCAAGATCGCCAAGCTCCGTGGCGAGCTGAAGGAGATGCGCGGCACGCGTGAGGTCAAGCGGCAGTCGCGCCGGCGCAACCACATCCCCAGCGTCGCCATCGCGGGCTACACCAACGCCGGCAAGTCTTCCTTGCTCAATCGCCTCACTGACGCTGGTGTCCTGGTCGAGGACTCGCTCTTCGCCACCCTCGACCCCACCACCCGTCGTACGACCACCTCCGACGGGCGCGTCTACACGATGTCGGACACCGTCGGATTCGTGCGTCACCTGCCCCACCAGCTCATCGAAGCCTTCCGCTCGACGCTCGAGGAGGCGGCTGAGGCCGACCTGCTCGTGCATGTCGTCGACGGCTCCCACCCCGACCCCGAGGGTCAGATCGCTGCCGTCCGCCAGGTGCTTGCGGAGATCGACGCCACGAAGATCCCCGAGATCATCGTCATCAACAAGGCCGACGTGGCGGACCCGCTGGTCATCAGTCGGTTGCAGGCACGTGAGCCGCACAGTTTCGTCGTCAGTGCCAGGACCGGGCGAGGCATCGCCGAGGCGCTTGCGGCGATCGAGTCCGAACTGCCTCGACCCCAGGTGGAGTTCGAGGTGCTGCTGCCCTATGACCGTGGTGACCTGGTCAACAGAATCCATCAGGAGGCCGAGATCGGCTCGATGGAGCACACCGGCGACGGCACAGTCGTGATCGGTCGGGCGAATCCCGACCTGGCCGGCGAATTGACGGCGTACGCTCGCTGAGGGCGCCCGAGAGGGCCGCGCGCCGGTGGTGCATGTGTTCTGCGCCACCCCAATTCGGCGTGGCTTGGACCTCTGGTGAAAGATGGCGCGCATGTCACGTGGTGTGCTCGTACGGTTCTTCCTTGTGCTCGGCCTTCTGGTCGGGTGCCTGGCCCTGTCTCTCAACGTCAAGCCCAACCTCGGTCTCGACCTCAAGGGCGGCGCACAGTTCGTCTTCCAGGCCGAGGGCACCAAGGAGACGCCGGCCTCTGCGGAGAACGTCGACAAGACCCTCAAGGTCCTGCGCGGGCGAGTCGACGCACTCGGGGTGGCCGAGTCGACACTGGTACGTCAGGGCGAGAACCGGATCCTCGTCGAGCTCCCCGGAGTCACGAGTGACGAGGAGGCTCAGGCGGCCGAGGCCAAGATCGGCCAGACCGCCAAGCTGACGATCCACGAGGTCATCAGGGTGGTCGACCCGGAGGCTGATGCCGAAGCAGAGCCGGACGCTACGAAGTCCGACGAGAAGGACAAGAAGAAGGCCGACGACAAGAAGACCGGCGACTCCAAGGCCGATGACAAGGCCGATGACAAGGCTGCAGACCCGAAGACTGACCCACCCTTGGAGGAGGGTCACGAAATTCTGCCCGACGAGGACGGTGTTCCGCTCGAGATCGGCCCCACGGTCATCGCCGGCGACCAGATCAAGAGCGCCGCCTCCGAGCAGCCCGAGAACAGCGTCGGCTACGTCGTCTCCATCAACTTCGACGGCAAGGGCGGCAAAGCCTGGGCCGACATGACCGGCAGGGCTGCGTGCAACCCGATCGGCGACCCCAAGCGTCGTGCCGCGATCGTTCTCGACGGCGAGGTCATCTCCTCGCCGCAGGTCAATGAAGGCATCGGCTGCAACGTCGGCATCCGCGGTGGAGCGACGCAGATCACCGGCAGCTTCACCCTGCAGGAATCGAAGGACCTGGCTTCCCTCATCGAAGGTGGCTCGCTGCCCCTGGAGTTGACCCCAGTGTCCAGCCGCCTGGTCGGCCCCAGCCTGGGAGACCAGGCCATCGACCAGTCGATCAAGGCCGGTCTCATCGGTCTGGTCCTGACCGGCCTCTTCATCATCATCGTCTACCGCCTCGTGGGCCTGATGGCCGCGATCGCGCTGGGTTCGTACGCACTTCTGGCCTACGCCATGCTCGTCGGCCTCGGCGCGACCCTGACCCTGCCCGGTCTGGCCGGTTTCGTGCTCGCCATCGGCATGGCCATCGATGCCAACGTCCTGGTGTTCGAGAGAGCCAGGGAGGAGTACGCCGCAAACCCCTCCATGGGCCTGCGACGCGCACTTTCGGTGGGGTTCAACAAGGCCTGGACGGCCATCATCGACTCCAACGTCACGACGTTGCTCGCTGCGGGCCTGCTGTTCTTCCTCGGTTCGGGTCCCATCAAGGGCTTCGGTATCACCCTGTCCATCGGCGTCATCGCCTCGATGATCTCGGCATTGATCATCTCCCGCGTGCTGTGTGACGTGTCGGTGGCCAACAAGTTCATGGCTCGACGTCCGAAGATCAGTGGTCTCGGCAACGTCGGGCGGGTGCGCCAGTGGCTCGACACCGCTGCGCCGGACCTGATGAAGCGTCGTCGGATGTGGCTGGGCATCTCGGCCGCGGCCCTCATCGTCGCCGTCACCGGGATCGCCACCCAGGGTCTCAACCTCGGCGTGGAGTTCACCGGCGGTCGCCAGCTCGACTACTCGGTCAGCAAGGACATCAACATCGACCAGGCCCGCAAGGCGGTGGAGGAGGCCGGCTTCCCGACGGCTGTCGTCCAGACGGCTGACACCGCTGACTTCACCATCCGCACCGGCGAGATCAACAACGACGAAGTGAAGAAGATCGAATCGTCGCTGAGCGCGGTCGGTGGCGACGTGTCCAAGGTGGACGACCAGCGCATCGGCGCGTCGTTGGGCCAGGAACTGCGCGACAAGGCCCTGATTGCCTTCGCCGTGGCGCTGATGGCGCAACTGCTCTACCTCGCGATCCGATTCAAGTGGACCTTCGGTGTCGCGGCAGTGGCGGCAATGTTCCACGACGTGGTGCTCGTGGTGGGTCTCTTCGCCTGGCTGCACAAGCCTATCGACGGCATCTTCCTGGCCGCCGCGATGACCATCATCGGTCTGTCCGTCAATGACACGGTGGTCGTCTTCGACCGCATCCGTGAGCGCTGGTGGGGCTCAAGGCCGGAGGAGAAGTTCAACGCGATCGCCAACAAGGCAGCCGTGGAGACGATTCCGCGCACGATCAACACCGGTCTGGGTGCGATGTTCATCCTGGCAGCGCTGGCGGTTCTCGGTGGGGACTCGCTGCAGGACTTTGCGATCGCACTCCTGGTCGGACTCGTCGTCGGTACCTACTCCTCGGTCTTCGCGGCCACTCCCATGTTGACGTACTTCCAGGCCAAGTGGCCGATGAGTCGCGTCAAGAAGGAGCGGGTCGTGCGCACCGCGGACGACTCCGGAGCCGTCGTCTGATCAGATTCCTCGTCACAGCAGGAGGCGCCATCCAGTACCTGGGGATGGCGCCCCTGCCATGTCTGGACGAACCCGTAAGGTTCGCGAGTGCCTGAAGCCGACGCCCCCCCAAGTTCCGTCACCGACGTGTTGGCCGCCGCAGTTGCGGCATTGGGTGGGCAGCAACGTGATGGCCAGGTTGAGATGGCTCGCGAGGTCGCCGAGGCGATGTCCCAGGGGCGACACCTTCTTGTCCAGGCCGGCACGGGCACCGGTAAGTCACTGGGATATCTCGTGCCCGCCATGCTCCACGACAAGCGTGTCGTCGTCGCCACGGCGACCCTCGCGCTCCAGCACCAGCTCGTTGAGCGCGACCTCCCGCGCCTGGTGGAGGCTGTCAAGGACGTCAAGGGTCTGGACTCCTCCTACGCCGTGCTGAAGGGGCGCTCCAACTATGCGTGTCTGCACCGCATCCGCGCCGGTGTGCCCGACGAGCAGGGCGCCCTGGTGGACGTGCCGGTGGGTTCCATGGCCCAGAAGGTCCTGGAGCTGCGCGCGTGGGGCGAGGAGGAAGCCGAGCAGGGAGGCAGTGGCGAGCGCGACAACGCCCCCCGTCACACCGATCGAGAATGGCGCCAGGTCAGCGTCAACCACCGGGAGTGCCTCGGGGCCACCAAATGCCCGTACGGCGCCGAGTGCTTCGCCGAACTCGCTCGCGAGAAGGCGCAACGGAGCCATCTGATCGTCACCAACCATTCTCTTCTCGCGATCGACGCGATCGAGGAGGTGCCGATGATCCCCGACTACGACACCGTCGTCATCGACGAGGCCCACGAACTGACTGCGCGAGTCACCCAGGCCGCGACCGACGAGCTCGCGGCGCCGGACATCGAGCGGGCAGCGCGTCGCTCTGCTCGGTGGACCGCCGAGGCCGAGGCAGATCCTGCGGGCGATCTGGAGGACGCTGCTGCCCAGTTGGCCGAGGCTCTGGAGGTGGTTCCTCCCGGGCGGATCGACCTGGTGCCGGACCAGCTCGCTGACGCGTTGGCTGCGGTGCGTGACGCAGCGCGGGCCTGTCTGTCTGCCTATCCCCGGGAGGCGCCGGGCGCGGCGGGCGGCGAGGGTGACGCCGGTCGCACCCAGTCGAAGGGCATGGTCCAGGAGGTCTTCGTCAATGCGGAGCGGATGGCTGGAGGCGCCGCCTCCGACGTGCTCTGGCTGAACGAGGCACGCGAACGCATCCCCGCCCGTCTGCACGTCGCACCTCTGCAGGTGTGGGGGCCGATGCGCGACAAGCTGTTGAAGGACAAGAGCGTCATCTTCACCAGTGCCACCCTCAAGCTGGGCGGTGACTTCGGCACTGTTGCCGGTTCCTTGGGTCTCAAGCCCAGTGAGCAGGTCGGTGCGGCCGTGGCCACGCCCGACGACGATGACGTGTTGCCGTGGAAGGGCCTCGACGTCGGCTCACCGTTCGACTACGGGCAACAGGCCATCCTCTACATCGCGCGACATCTGCCCCCTCCTGGGCGTGACGGGCTCGGACAGGCGCAGCTGGATGAGATCTGCGAGCTCGTGGATGCTCTCGACGGACGTACGCTCGGGCTCTTCTCCTCGCGTCGGGCTGCCGAAGCCGCTGCCGAAGCAGTCCGTGAGCGACTGCCCCACCTCACCACCCTGGCCCAGGGCGATGCGCAGTTGCCCGAGTTGGCGAAGCAGTTCGTCGAAGATCCGCACACCTGCCTCTTCGGGACGCTGTCACTGTGGCAGGGACTCGATGTGCCAGGTGACACGTGCCAGTTGGTGCTGATCGACCGGATCCCTTTCCCGCGTCCCGACGACCCGTTGATGTCTGCGCGTCAGCGCGCCGCCGACAAGGCCGGCGGCAACGGCTTCATGCAGGTCTCGGCGACGCACGCGGCACTGCTCCTCGCCCAGGGGACGGGTCGGCTGATCCGCACCACCACCGATAGGGGCGTCGTGGCTGTTCTCGACCCGCGACTGGAAACAGCTCGCTACGGACGTTTCCTCAAGGCATCGCTGCCTCCCATGTGGTCGACCACCGACCCAGCACTCGTACGTCAGGCATTGAAGCGGCTGGGTCAGCAGCCGAAGGGGTGAACGTGGCGGTCAGAGGCTGCGTAGCACTGCGGTGACCACACCGAGGATCGTGGCGTTGTCACCGGGGATCGGGTCGTAGGCATCGTTGTGGGGGAGCAGCCAGACGTGGCCGTCCTTGCGTTGGAAGGTCTTGACCGTGGCTTCGCCCTCGATCAGGGCGGCAACGATCTGACCGTTGGTGGCCGTCTGCTCCTGACGGATCACGACGTAGTCGCCGTTGCAGATCGCCGCGTCGATCATCGAGTCGCCGGCGACCTCGAGAAGGAACAGCGTGCCGTCGCCGACAAGCTGCCGAGGCAGGGGGAACACGTCGGTGACCTGTTCCTCCGCCAAGATCGGTCCGCCGGCGGCGATGCGGCCGACGACCGGAACGTTGCGAGCAGCCGGAGAGAGATCTCCGATGCCCGTCTCGTCAACAGTGGTGTCGTCGTTGCTCGAGATGCTGCGGCGTGCTGCCATCACCTCCGGGAGGAAAACCTCCAGGGCGCGGGGCCGGTTGGGGTCGCGCTTGAGGAAGCCCTTGCCCTCCAAAACGCGCAATTGGTGGGCCACGCTGGAGGAGGACGTGAGGCCGACAGCCTGACCGATCTCGCGCATCGACGGCGGATATCCCCGCTGCTCGATGGCGTCCTTGATGGTCGCCAGGACGCGCTGCTGGCGGGGGGTCAGTCCAGTCGCATCAGGAGGTCCGTCCGGCATCCGGATCACGTTCTTGTCCTCCGATGTGGCCATGCCTGAGTCCTCCCGTAGCGGATTTCCACCATGGGTGCAGGTGGTGCGATCACCGTAGCGCCCCGACGCCCTGCGGATCAAACACCTGTTCGAAGTCGCGTGTCGTTAGTCTCCCGTCCATGGACATGAGTTGCGTCGTCACTGGAGGGGCCCGGGGAATCGGGCGGGGGATTGCTGAGATCATGGTGGCGCGGGGCTACCAGGTCGTCGTCACCGACATCGACGGCGTGGCGGCGGAGGCCACGGCCGCCGAGATCGGGGCTGCCCAGGGCATGCAGCACGACGTCCGGTCCGCGGACGCCCACCGCGAGGTCGCTGCGGCGGCAACCCGGCACGGGACTCTCACCGCTTGGTTCAACAACGCCGGGATCGGCGACGACGGACTGTTGACCGACATGAGTGACGACCAGGTGCGGCGCCTGGTCGAGGTGAACCTGCTCGGCGTGATGTGGGGCAGCCGTGCCGCACTCGAGGCATTTGGCGATACCGGTGGCGACATCGTCAACACGGCGTCGCTCTCCGGCCTCGGACCCGTTCCGGGCTTGTCGGTCTATGCCGCAACCAAGGCCGGGGTCGTGTCGCTGACCACGTCGCTGGCCGCCGAACTGCCGCGCCACGTGCGGGTCCACGCGTTGTGTCCCGACGGGGTGAAGACCCAGTTGGTTGCCGACATGTCTGACACCGGTCTGGCCAAGGCCCTCATCCACTCCGGTGGGCGGATGTTGGGAGTCGAAGAGGTGGCGCAGGCCGCCGTGGAACTGATCGGCACTCGTCGCACCGTGCGGACGGTCCCCAGTTGGCGTGGCGGGATGATGCGCGCTTCGTCGTTGGCTCCCGGCATCGTCGGGAAGGGCGCGGAGATCTTCGCAGCCCAGGGTCGCAAGGCCATGAAACGCGCCTGAGGAAGGCCGTGGCGCCCGCTTGGGGAAGGCGCGACACGCTCGAACACCTGTTCGTCCAGATGCTTGATCTGTTCGAACACCTGCTCTAAAGTCGTACATACGTTCGATCGAACACCTGATCGACTCCGACCCATTGTCGGTGGTCCCGATTAGACATTCGTTCGACGCACACGACCGGCTGATCTTCCCCCCAGGAGGCCAACATGAGCACCGTCACTTACCTTCCGTCCTGCCCCCTCACCCCTGCCCATCCCCGGGGCTCGGTGAGGCTCACCCGACGTGGGCGTCTGGTGGTTTTCGTGGCCTCACTGACGTTGGCGCTTGCGGTGGTCTTCCTGCTGGCAGGGGGCGCGGTGGGCACTGATTCAGCGGGCGAGCCGATCCCGACCGAGATCGTGCAGGTGGTCCCCGGGGACACCCTGTGGGGAATCGCGAGTGAGCGGGCGGCCAACGGTGAGGTGCTGTCGATGATCGAGCAGATCGAGCAGCTCAATGCGCTTGAGTCCGTCACCGTTCTTGCCGGCCAGAAGATCCGCGTGCCGCTCAGCACCAACTGACCCAACAGACCTCCACCAGTCGCTTCGACCCCGGCTGGTGGACCAGTGAAAGACGAGGGGCGGGCCCATGGCCCGCCTCTCGTCTTTTTCTCTGCTGAACCCTCACGTCTGGACCACGTTGTCCACAGATGTGGCAGTGCCGGTGGTTGGGAGGTCGGGATTGTGGGTAGCGTCATCGCGACGTAGTTGTTCTCGGGAAGGCTCTTGTGATGTTCGTACGCCGTGTGTTGGTGCTTGCTGTGGTGGTTCCGCTGTTCCTTGCTGGGTGTGCGGGGGAGGACCCCGAGCCGAAGATGCCGGATCCGACCAGTTCCGCGCCCGCTCCGGTGCCTACGGAGTCGGAGACACCGGAGGTGGAGAGTGCCGAGGATTTCATCCGGCGCTGGGCAGTTGTGGAGACCGAGATGGAGAAATCTGGCGACACCAAGATTTATCGGAAACTGTCGCGCGGATGCAAGGCGTGTACTGGCTTGGCCGAGACAATCGAGAAGTTCTATGGTGCCGGCGGCTTCGTGCAATGGGATGGTTGGAAAATCCGCTCTATCGACAGGCAGCAGGACCCAGAAAAGAACGCGTACGTTGTTCGCGTCGCGTCCACCCCGACTCGGTACCGTGAGTCGGCGCGAGGTCCCCTAAAGAAGCTGGATGGAGGTCTAAGCACTCATCTTCTTCGCCTCAATCGATCGGGTGAGTCGTGGCTGGTTGTCGACAAGGCTGAACTGCCGGAATGAAGCGTTTGCTCTCGGCCCTCACCCTTATTGCTGGCACATGTCTGGTCGGTGTTGCTCTGACTGCTCCGGCAGTGGCAGGTTGTACGACGATTATCGATGATTTGGGGGAGTCCACCCAGGTATGTCAATACACAGATAAAGAACTCACCGAAATTAGAAACCAAGAGCAGAGCAGTGTCTGGGCTGTCTTTCAAATCTGTAAGGACGGAACCTCCGGCGGGGCCGAGGTCTGCAGCAATCCTCGGGTATGCACCCTCGGAGGAACCATTGGCACTTGGTACAGCGTCACCCGCGACGGAGTGTTCGTCGGGGAGGCCTGTCTCACCGATACTGAGTCGACGAAGCACAAGCGGGTGTCCATTCGCAGTCTGGTGATCAAACAGTTTGAGCGCCTCAGCTGGCCGGCCTCGCCGTTGGTCGTGCAGCCGCCGGGCGGCAAGACCCTGGTCAACCTCGAGACGGTCTTTTACACGACCAACGTCGGGTTCACGGAGGTCCCGATCAACCTCCTGGGGTTCGAGATTCGGGTCAAGGCTGAACCGATCAAGTACGCCTGGCGCTTCGGCGACGGTGCCACCAGCACGACCACGACCCCAGGCGCTCCGTACCCGGACTTCGACGTGTTCCACGTCTACGAGTCGGTCGACAAGGTCGACGTCAGTGTGGACACGACGTACGGCAATGCCAGTTTCAGTGTCGACGGGGGAGCGTGGCAGGACATCGATTCGACGCTACTGGTTTCAGGGGCCGCAGTTGAGCTCGAAGTCCTCGAGGCCAAACCCCAGTTGGTCCGCTAAGGCGCGCAGCGGCACGCAGTGTCCTCAGCGGGCCGCGCGCCGCCCGCCCGGCGGGTGCGGCACGTCGGGAGGTTCGTAGCCGTCGTCGTCGCGGCGGATGCCCAGCGCGGCCGTGAGCCGCGTGATTAGCAGCAGCCCGACGAAGAGGCAGGCAATGGCCCCCAGGGAGGCCAGGCCCATGAAGGCCCAGGCGGAGGATCCGCTGCCGCCTCTGGCAGCCGTACCGAAGTCGATTGCGGCGTAGACGAGGTAGCCCCAAGCGATGACGCAGAGCGTCACGCCGACTCCGAAGAGGAGGACGCTGCGGTTGATCCTCCCGGGCGGGCGAGACCCACGACGCGAGCCTGCTCTCTTCCCCGATGCCACGGGTGTCATTGTGGCCGATCGGTCGTGATCCTGCCGACTGGTCGCGCGAGGCGTCTCTTGCGACACGCCGTACCCACAGGTCAGTCACAGGCCGCTGACCTGCGGTTATGCCTCGAAAAACCCATACAACGAATTGACGGTGTGCAGACGCTTGCCAAGTCTTGTGGCTTCGACGTACGGTTACCACTACATCTAGTACTTACAGGGCTGTAGTTATCCACATCTAGTTAACACAGGCGAGAAAGTTGCCCACAAGTGGGAACTAGTTATCCACAGCCGCTCCACAGCACACCCACCCCTCGAGGGGTGTATCGAGCACGCCCTGACGCGACCCGAGAGGAGAACCTGCGATGCACTGCCCCTACTGCCGGCACACCGACACCCGGGTCCTCGACAGTCGCGTGGCCGACGAGGGTGGCTCGATCCGGCGCCGCCGTACGTGCTCAGCCTGCGACCGCCGCTTCACCACGGTGGAAAAGATGCAACTGACTGTCCTCAAGCGCTCCGGGGCGACCGAGCCCTTCGAACGCGACAAGGCCATCGCCGGGGTGCGCAAGGCCTGCAAGGGCCGGCCCGTCACAGACGCGCAGCTCGCAGTGTTGGGCCAGGACGTCGAGGACGCCCTGCGCCTCTCCGGTCACGCCGAGTTTCCCGCCAACGAGATCGGCCTCGCCATCCTGGCGCCACTGCGCGCGCTCGATGAGGTGGCCTACCTCCGTTTTGCCAGTGTCTATCGCGCCTTCGAGTCCGCCGAGGACTTCGAGAAGGAGATCGAGATCCTTCGTCTCGAGCGCGCCGGAGACACCACCCCTTCAGCCCATTCGGGCTGACCACACACGGCCCGGCAGGTAGTGGGGAAGCTGCCTGCCGGGCTCACCAACACCCGCGAGAAGTCTCGCGATGTCAGCACACACCCATCACAGATCTACGAGGAGCACCATGACCGAGACGGTGAGCACCGGCGCCGGAGCAGTTGGCAAGAAGGGCACCAAGGCCGGGGGAGGCCTCACGATGGAGCGTGTCTTCAGCACGAAGGGCACCCATCCCTACGACGCCATCACGTGGGAGCGTCGCGACGTCGTCCAGACCAACTGGAAGACCGGCGAGACCGTCTTCGAGCAGCGCGACGTGGAGTACCCCGACTTCTGGTCGGTCAACGCCTCCACCATCGTCACGACCAAATACTTCCGCGGAGCCGTTGGCACCGACGTACGCGAGTGGAGCCTCAAGCAGCTCATCGACCGGGTCGTCAAGACCTACACCAAGGCCGGCCTCGAGAACGGCTACTTCGCCACCCCGGGCGACGCGGAGATCTTTGAGCACGAGCTGACCTGGCTCTTGGTCAACCAATACTTCTCCTTCAACAGCCCCGTGTGGTTCAACGTCGGGACGCCCTCGCCGCAGCAGGTCTCGGCGTGCTTCATTCTGTCGGTCGAGGACTCGATGGACTCGATCCTCAACTGGTACAAGGAAGAGGGCTTCATCTTCAAGGGCGGCTCCGGTGCCGGCCTGAACCTCTCCCGCATCCGCTCCTCCAAGGAGCTCCTCTCCTCCGGTGGCACTGCCTCGGGTCCGGTCTCCTTCATGCGTGGGGCCGACGCCTCCGCGGGCACCATCAAGTCCGGCGGCGCGACGCGTCGTGCGGCCAAGATGGTCGTCCTCGACGTCGATCACCCCGACATCGAAGAGTTCGTGATGACCAAGGCGAAGGAGGAGGACAAGATCCGCGCCCTGCGTGACGCCGGGTTCGACATGGACCTCGGCGGCGTGGACATCACCTCCGTGCAGTATCAGAACGCCAACAACTCCGTCCGCGTCACCGACGAGTTCATGCGTGCGGTCGAGGACGGCACCGGCTTCGGTCTGCGTGCGCGCGAGACCGGCGAGGTCATCGAGACCGTCGATGCTCGTGGACTCTTCCGCAAGATCAGCGAAGCCGCGTGGGCCTGCGCCGACCCGGGTCTGCAGTACGACGACACGATCAACGACTGGCACACCAACCCCGAGACCGGCCGCATCACCGCGTCCAACCCGTGCTCGGAGTACATGTCGCTCGACAACTCCTCGTGCAACCTGGCCTCGCTCAACCTGCTGAAGTTCCTCAAGGACGACGACACCTTCGACGCCGCCCTGTTCGCGAAGGCCGTCGAGTTCATCATCACCGCGATGGACATCTCGATCTGCTTCGCCGACTTCCCGACCGAGCCGATCGCCAAGACCACCCGCGACTACCGCCAGCTCGGTATCGGTTACGCCAACCTCGGCGCGCTGCTCATGGCCATGGGTCTGGGCTACGACTCCGAGGGTGGCCGCTCGATGGCCGCCGCGCTCACCTCGCTGATGACCGGCACCTCCTACAAGCGTTCTGCCGAACTCGCGGCCATCGTCGGCCCGTACGACGGGTACGCCCGCAACGCCGTCGCCCACAAGCGCGTGATGCGCAAGCACCAGGCGGCCAATGACGTCGTCCGCGTCCTGCACACCGAGGACGGCCGCGTCCACAAGCTCGCCACCGCGGCCTGGGCCGACGTCATCGCGACCGGTGAGAAGAACGGCTTCCGCAACGCGCAGGCCTCCGTGCTCGCCCCGACCGGCACCATCGGCTTCATGATGGACTGCGACACCACCGGCATCGAGCCCGACTTCTCGCTGGTGAAGTTCAAGAAGCTCGTCGGCGGTGGCTCGATGCAGATCGTCAACCAGACGATTCCGCGTGCGCTGCGCAAGATGGGCTACCAGGCCGAGCAGGTCGAGGCGATCGTGGCCTATATCGGCGAGCACGGCCACGTCATCGACGCGCCGGGCCTCAAGACCGAGCACTACGAGGTCTTCG
This sequence comes from Propionibacteriales bacterium, assembly GCA_038242265.1. GTDB lineage: Bacteria > Actinomycetota > Actinomycetes > Propionibacteriales > Nocardioidaceae > Nocardioides. The sequence goes on along the minus strand of JBBSSH010000006.1, from coordinate 339 downwards.
ACACCGCCATGGGCGCCCGCTCGCTCAAGGCGATGGGCCACGTACGGATGATGGCGTCGTGCCAGCCGTTCCTCTCCGGCGCGATCTCCAAGACGGTTAACCTGCCCGAGAGCGCCACGGTCGAGGAGATCGAGGACATCTACCTGCAGTCCTGGAAGCTCGGCCTCAAGGCGACCGCGGTCTACCGCGACAACTGCAAGGTCGGTCAGCCGCTCGCCGATGGTGGCGGCAAGGCCAAGAAGGACGCGGCCGATGCCGCAGCCGACAAGGCCGCGACCAAGATCGTGGAGAAGGTCGTCTACGCCCCGACCCGCAAGCGCCTGCCGAAGAGCCGCAAGT